>CAVVBH010000023.1:0-148517 GCA_963746365.1 Ilumatobacteraceae bacterium
TGCCCGATACGCCGCCGCCGCGAAGAATTCCGGCGAGGTGACGATCGTGCGGACGACCTCACGGATGTCGCCGTCGGTCTTGAGAAACGTCGCGGCCGCGCGATCCACTAGCGTCTTCGGCGGATCGTCCGCCACGAAGCGGCGCGCGAGCTTGGTCGCGACGAATTTCGCGGTGGACGGGTGCTTCGCGAGGAGGTCGAGTACCTGCTCGCCGTCCTTCTTACCGCCGCCGCTCTTGATCCGCATCCCGAGCACGAGCTTTTCGCCGTTGTCGTGCATGCGTGGTTCGAACGTGTACCCGCCCCCCTGCCGCGGCTGCGTCAGCGTCCATCCGCTGAACGCCCGCGCCACCTCCTGCACGTCCTTCTGCGTATAGCCGCCGTCGACGCCGAGCGTGTGCAGCTCCATCAGCTCGCGCGCGTAATTCTCATTGAGCCCGCGCGGACAACGATTCTGCTGACCCTGGGGAAGATCGGCCATCGTGCGATCCGGCGTTCCAGGGCGTCCAAGCGCGCCCGGACGCCCACGCGCGCCAGGACGACCGAGGGTGCCCGGCCGGCCAATCATCCCTGGACGCCCAGGGCGCATATCGGGTCGCGCGTTGCGCCGGTCGTTCGCCCCTTCCATCGCGGTGCCTTCCGGCGCTGCACTCTGCCAGTTGTCCAGATAGAACAACATCGCCGGACTCTCCGCGACGGTGCCGAGCAGGTCACGGAATTTGCCGAACACGTGCGGCCGGATCGTGTCGCGTTGGTACTCAGTCAGATACGTCCGGGTCTGTCCCTTGCCGATGAACACATTGAAATGGTTGAACCAGAAGTCCACCATGACTTCCTGCAGCTGTTTCTCGCTGTAAGCCGCGCGCAAGATCTTTTGCTGCGTCAGCTCCTCGATGACGCGCCGCTGGGCCTGCGCAGCCTGCATCTGCTCAGGCGTCCGGTTCTGCCGTCCGGCGCCCGGACTGCCGGGCTGCATGGAGGGATCGTTCGGCGTGGCCCGCGTCCCCGCGTTGGCGCGCTGGGCCTGCCGCCGCATCATCTCCGCCGGCAGGAAGTACTCCTCCGCCAGTTCCCTCGTGCTCATCGTCAGCGTCTCGAATCCAGCGAGGCGCCCGGTGATCTTCTCGTCAGAAAGGCGCTCAGGCTGGAGCTGCTGCTCGATGTAGGCGGCGAGCCCCATTTTGCGCACACGCTCGACATCACCGGGTGCTGGCCCGAAACCGATCCGGTTCAGCACGTGGACGATCATCTTGTCGTCGGGGGAGGCGGGGACGCCCGGCGCGCGGCGTTGCGCGGTCAGGGTGGTGACGCTGACGAAGGCGAGCGAAATCGCCAGAACGGAATACGGCAATCGGCGGAAAACACCCATTTTCATGACCTCTGTCTCCACACCGTTAGACCGGGCTGGCCCCGGCAGGGTTAAAGCCCCTCTAATATGACAGGGATGGACCTGGTCCACGCAGAGGGTCCCCTCCTCCAGCAGATCCTCGACGCGTCCCACGCCCTCTGGGCCGATGGGCTGAGTCCGCGTGCCTACGCGCAATACAACGTCGGCCAGCTTCGCACGCCGTGGGGGCGCCGCCGGCTGCGCCGCTACGCGCTCGTCGACGACCAGGGGGACCTGCTGACGAGCGCCAAACGCTACGACTTGTCCGTCCAGATAGACGGACGGCTGGTCGAAGCGGTCGGCATCGGCGCAGTTTTCACGCCGGAGGCGCAGCGCGCAAACGGCTACGCTGCGCTGATTATCGAGCGCTTGCTGGAGCCGCGCGAGGGGATGGCGCCGAGCTCGCGGTGCTGTTCTCAGAAATCGGCACGAGCTATTACAGGCGGCTCGGGTTCACGACGGTTCCGCAGAAAGAGCTCACGCT
Source organism: Ilumatobacteraceae bacterium (assembly GCA_963746365.1). GTDB lineage: Bacteria > Actinomycetota > Acidimicrobiia > Acidimicrobiales > Ilumatobacteraceae > JAENVT01. The sequence goes on from CAVVBH010000023.1 coordinate 1,871, forward strand.
GTCTGTTGTCGAGAAGCCTGGCGCCCCGATGGTTCTCGTCCGTGCAGCCGAAGAACGGGACATTCCAGCGGTGACGGAACTGGCGATCGCAATGGCGGCATCTCATCGCTTCGCCCTGGGGCAGAGTGAAGACTTCATCCGCTATAGCCTCAGCAAGAAACGTCTGCTGGCCGGGCTCTCGTCGCCAGGTTCCCTGACAGTCGAGTTCTTCATCGTTGAAGAGGGGGCCGGGGCTGTCGCGTTCGTCATCCTCACGACGGCGGGAGGCGACGACGTGGTGCTGGAGATGTGCGGAGACCGCGATCCTGAAGGGGCGCGCGTCGGTGCCATGCTTCAGGTGCTGCGCGCAAGAACGCCGGCTGAAGAAGCGGTGATGATGCGGGCATCGTTGCCGCCCGGCTGGCTGCCGCCGCAATTGGTCGTCGAGCGGTCCGTTGCTTCAGCGTCGGCAATGATGGTCAAGCCGCTGCGCGATGGTGTGCTCAGACGGCCGCTGACAGAGCCGGACGTCCTCTATTGGCACGGAGATTTGTTCTAACCAGCGCGCGGTAGACCAGGGCTTTAGCCTGTCAAGCAGCCCTGAAGGGCTGGACTACGAGCGGCGACCCCGTAACGTATCCGCGGCGCGGCGGATGATGTCGGCGAGACGGGCGGCCTGTGTCGCGGCGCGGCTCCTGTCGCCGGCATCCAGCGCCTCCGAGACCGCGGGAAGCAGTTCCGGCGCGTAGGTGAACTTCGGTGCGTAGAGCTGGTGCCGATACCAGGGGCGCCCGGGGATGCCGTCACGATCGAGAAAGGCTCGTTCAGCAGCGAGCAGACGGCTGTTCAGCATATCGATGTCCGCTTTGTTCGCCTCACGAAGCGCCGTGGCGCGACGCGCGTTGAGTTCCCCCGCCGCACGTTTGAGGTCCGCAGCCGCTTCACGCACTCGCGCAAGCGGAGCCGGGTCCCCGGACCAGCGGCGTTCCAAATCGCGCGCGAACTCCTCGATGCGCATCCCGTATGGTTCGTAATCCAGCGGGATCACGTCGGCATCAGCCAGTCGTATCGCCATCAGCCCCCAGAGCTGGACGAGCGACACGTGATAGAGAAAACCGGGATCACCGATGCGCGACACCCAGTTGTGATTGTCGTAGATCGAGTGATACACGCCGTATGGCCCTTCGAAGGAAAGGTCCGCGAAGGGAACGCCGAGGAAGTTGAGGAACACTGTGTAATCGGACCCGCTTCCAAGCCGGTTGTTCACGAGCTCCCCCGCGCCCCCCGTCGGGAGCACCCCGCGCTCACGGGACTTGCGCGCGCGCACCGAGGCAGCAATCGTCGCGCGCGTCCTGGGATCCCGCACGTCGGCTGCTGCATCGGTGATCAACCTGTTGAGCGCCGGTACCGCCGCCGCGCTGAAGTTCGGGCCTGAGGCGGCGCTGTCTACGTTGAGATACGCGACGGCGTTCTTCATGAGTGACGCTTCGTGCTGTTCCCCCCACTCGGTGGACGAGGTGAGCGTGAACTCTTCGGCGTCCCAGCTGGCAAACAGGATCGATCGCTTGGGGCGCCAGCCGGTGCGCACGAGATCCCCCATGGTCCGGGCGAGCTCCATCAATGCTGCGGAACCGCTCGAGGGATCCACGCCGCCATAAATCCACGCGTCCCGATGGTTTCCAAGCACGACGACTTCATCAGGACGCTCACTGCCGCGGATCATCCCCGTCACCGTCCAGATCGGCCGCACCGCATCGTCATTCTTCACCCGTAAACGTACGGTCGCCGGTCCCGGTCCGGTGCGATACCGCTGGCCCGGCGCAGCCCGCCGGCCGGCACCGGCGCATCGGGACCGCCGAGGGCATCGAGGATCACCCGCGCGTCCTTGAAGGACATGGGCGCGCTGATGATGCGCGGCAACGACACCGCCTCGTTCGATGCAATCCTCCTTGCACCCGGAACCGATGCCCATCCTGGCGTCAGCGGATCACCAGGCACGAGGAAGTCGTAGACGATCCCACCGCGCTGGATGTGGCTCTCGGGCCCCCATGGTCCTTTCGGGTACACCGCCCCCTTACCCGCACCATCGTCGGACGGGTCCGAGTAGATCAACATGCCGGCGGCGCCGCGCCGCTGCGCGGTCAGCGCCTTGAAGCCGCGATAGCTGTACGGCACCGAATAACGGACGAGCGCGATCTTTCCACGGATGTCGATGCCACTGCTGGCGAGCGCGTCGTAGTCGGATGGATTGCCGCTCCCGGCATACACGACCGGCGCGGTGACTTCGCCGGAAGCGGAGTAGGCGTGATACGGCAGCCCCGCTTCCTCCTGAGAGATCTGCGTGTACTCGTCTCCGTCGACGGGATCCTCGCGCATCGAGGCGCGCCAGTAGGTGGGGCGTCGTCATCTCGACACTGACATCGACCGCGTACGGCAGCAGGACCTCGTGCGTCGTAATCTCGACCCGCTCGAGGCCGTAAGACGAGAACTGATCGCGCGTCCAGTCGGCGAGCTCGCGGTCTCTGGCCGTGCCGGCGACATGTGGTTTCCCGGCGAGGTACCGGTGCGCGTCCCGGATGCGGTCGCGCGGACACGGAATCGAGCAGCTTCTTCTCGAGCGCGCGCTGTGACGGGACCCGATCGGCCGTAAAGCCGAACAACGCTCCGTCCGTCTGCAGGCCAGTCGCAGCGGCCATCGCTGTGACGGTCGCCACCAGCAGAGCGAGCCCTGCGGCGATCCTGTTCATATCATTTTGCCTTCAGCGACCTGGCGATCTCGCGCGCGGCGTTCTGACCGGACGCGGCCGTGATCCCGCCGCCCGGGTGCGTGCCCGAACCGCAGAGGAACAGGTTATCGATCGGCGTCCGATACTGCGCCCATCCGAGTATCGGCCGCATGGTGAACAACTGATCGAGCGAGGGCTCTCCGTGATAAATGTGTCCCCCCGACAAACCGTAGGCCTGCTCGAGGTCGACGGGACTGAGCACCTGCGCGGTCTCGACCAACGCGCCGATGCCGGGCGCGTACTTTTCCAGCGTGGCAAGGACCGTCGACGCCAGCGCCTGGCGTGCGGCGTTCCAGTCACCGTTCCTGGCGAGCGTGTACGGCACAAACTGCACTTGAACCGACATGACGTGCTTGCCGGCGGGCGCCAGAGAAGGGTCGCGAGCGTCGGGATCGTGATGTCGAGATACGGCTCTTCCGGTAGCTCTCCGTATTTCGACGCATCGAAGGAGCGCTCGAGGTAATCGATCCCCGGTGCCACGAGGATGCGTCCGTGCAGGTCGGCGGGATTTGCGACGCCGCGGACGCTCGGCAACGCATTGAGCGCCAGGTGCACCTTCGCGACCGTGCCGCGTGCCCGGTAATTCCTGACTTTCGTCAGGAAGCCAGGGTCGAGTTCCACCGGATCCACAAGGCCGAGGAATGTTCGCCTCGGGTCGGCATTCGACACGACCGCGTCCGCGGGGATCTCCGTGCCGTCCTCCAGCACGACGCCGGCGGCTTTGCCGTCGCGGACGAGGACGCGTGCGACCGGCGTGCTCGTCCTGATCTGAACGCCGGCGCCGCGCGCGGCTTCCGTCATCGCTGCTGCGAGCGCTGCCGGTCCTCCCTTGACCATGACGCTGCTGCCACCGGGAGCGGGGTCGGCGGCGGCATTCAACAGCAGCACCGCGCCGCTGCCAGCGGACCACGGACCCATGGCCGTGCCGAACACGCCGCGTGTCGCGATGGCCGCCTGCAGCAGGTCCGTTTCGAACCATTCGCCAACGAGATCTGCGGCCGCCATCGGTCCCCACCGAAGAAGACGGAATCCGTCGGTGCGTCCCAGCGAACGGAACCGCTTCCCGACCTTCACCATCTCCCACATCTCTCCCGCCGCCGGCGCGTCTATGGATGGAGGCGTCAGATCGAAGATGCCAGCCAGGAATCCCCCGAGCCGTCTCATCGTTTCGCAGAACTCCGGATAGCGCTTCGCGTCGGCCTGAGAGAATCCGCCGATCGCCTCGACTGTGCGGCCGATATCGGCCGAGAACGCGAGCGCATGCCCGTCCGACGCGAGCGCGATCAGCCTCGGGTCGGGGTGGATGAACTGCACGCGCGTCGCGAGCCCCATGTCGCGAATGACCGACCGGCGCAGCGGTCCGATCGCATTCGCGAGCGGCGCGCGGAACCCGAGGGCGAATTCCTCCGACGCCACGCAGCCACCGGCAACGGCCCGGCGCTCGAGGATGGTGACCTTGTGCCCGGCCTTGGCGAGGTAGAAGGCAGTCGTCAGGCCGTTGTGGCCGGCGCCGATCAGGAGGAGGTGGGACATCGTGAAGTCAGCAGACAGGAAGTCAGGAGACAGGAGACAGAGTCAGGAGACAGGAGGCAGGAGGCAGGATCAGAGAACGGAATCATCGCGAAGGAGAAGACAACAGAGTCCGCGAATACGCGCCGAGCATTCGGGCGACTTCTTCGGCCTTGGCTGACTCGGGTGTTTTTGGTGCGTAGCCGAGATCGGTGGAGAGAATGAAGTAGTAGCGCAGTTCTTCGAGTGATGCCTCCGCGATGTTCAGGATGCGCGCTTTGTCGGCGCGCCCGCGTTTCTTGAAGCCCTCGGCGATATTTGCCGGAACAGAGACAGCCGCCTTTCGCATCTGCGAGGTTAACCCAAACATCTCCGCGCGGGGGTAGGTGGACGTCAGCCGGTAGACCGCCAGCACTAACGCATGCGCCTTCTGCCAGACGACAAGGTCCTGAAACTTCTCAGCCGGTTTGCGATCCATACTCCCTCTCCTGTCTCTGTCTTCGTCTTGTGTCTGCCTTGGTGTTCTCCTGTCTCCTGTCTCCTGTCTCCTGTCTCCTCTCTACTGTCTCCTATCCTTGATAATCCTCTGTGCGGCGTTCCGGCCCGGAGCTCCCATGATGCCGCCGCCGGGATGCGTCGCCGACCCGCACATGTACAGATTCTTGATGGGCGTTCTGTATTGCGCCCACCCCGGCGCCGGACGCAGGAAGAAGAGTTGCTCCAGCGTCAGCTCACCCTGGAAGATGTTGCCTTCGGTCAGCCCGAAGTCGCGCTCGATGTCGAGCGGGGTCAGCACCTGACGGTGCAGGATGACGTCTTTGATATTGGGCGCGTAGTCCGCGATGGTGTTGATCACGGTGTCGCCGAACGCCTCGCGGTGATCGTCCCAGGTGCCCTCTTCCTTCAGCTTGTAAGGCGCGTACTGAACGAAGCAGGACATCACGTGCTGTCCCGGAGGCGCGACTGAGGGATCGGTGAGGCTCGGGATCACCATGTCGATGTAGGGACGCCGTGAATAGCGACCGTACTTCGCCTCGTCATAAGCGCGCTCCATGTATTCGACGCTCGGTGAGATCGAGATTGCGCCGCGCAGGTGAGGTCCCGGGCCAGGCATGGCCTTGAAGTCCGGCAGCCGGTCGAGGGCGAGGTTCACCTTGCCCGACGATCCGCGGTATTTGTAGCGCTTGATGTCGTCCACGAACTCGCCGGGCAGGTGTTCGGTCCCGACCATCTTCAGGAACGTGAGATTCGGATCGACGCTCGACGACACCACGTCCGCGGTGATGTAGTCGCCGTCTGCAAGGACGACTCCGCTGGCGGCGCCGTCCTTCACGATGATCTTCGACACCGGCGTCTCGGTGCGGATCTCGACGCCCGCTTCTCGCGCGGCGTCGGCGATGGCGAGAGAGATCGCGCCGGTACCGCCGCGCGACAAGCCCCACGAGCGGAACGCGCCGTCGATCTCCCCCATGTAGTGATGCAGCAGCACGTAGGCGGTGCCAGGGGAGCGGACGCCCAGAAACGTGCCGATGATGCCCGACGCCGACATCGTCGCCTTCAGGACGTCGGTCTCGAACCACTGGTCGAGGAAATCGACCGCACTCATCGTCATCAGCTGGACCTGGTTGTATTTGTCCTGATCGCTGAGCGATTGGAACCGTCGTCCGAGGAAGAGCAGATTCATCAGACCGCGCGGGTCGAGAGACGTCGGGTCCGGTGGCGTCATGTTGAGGATGGGTTTGACGAATCGACCCATCTCCACCATCGCTTTGCCGTACTCGTCGTAAGCCTCGGCGTCCAGCCTGGAATGGCGCGCGATCTCACGGCGCGTCTTCGCGTGATCGTTCACGCGCCAGAGATGATTGCCATCGGGCATCGGCGTGAACGTCCCGTCGAGCGGCAGGATCTCGAGCCCATGGCGGGGGAGGTCCAGCTCGCGGATTATCTCGGGGCGCAGCAGCGAAACGACATACGACGCGACCGAGAACTTGAAGCCAGGGAAGATCTCCTCGGTCACCGCCGCGCCACCAAGCACGTGCCGGCGCTCGAGCACGAGCACCTTCCGTCCGGCTTTCGCGAGGTAGGCGGCGTTGACCAGCCCGTTGTGGCCGCCGCCAATCACGATCACATCGTATTTGATCATTCTCGGAAACGCTGAACTCGGAAACGCTGAAGTCTGAACCGTAAACGCTGAACGGGCTGAAACTGGAAATGCGCGCCGGAAGGCGCGTTGATCAGAGGCCGGATGTACGCGAGCAGAGCAGGTCGATCATCGGGATGCCCGGCGATTCTACCCTATAATTCGAGCAACGATGCCGATCGGAACCGCCGTTCACGAGAGAACCTTCGCGCTGTGCGAAAGCCTCAATTACCGGGAATGGTCCGGGTATTACGCAGTCAGTGCATATGAAGGGCACCACGAGCACGAGTACAACGCGATTCGCAATGCCGCAGCGCTCATAGACGTCTCGCCGCTCTACAAGTACCTGATTACCGGCCGCGATGCGGCGCGGTTCGTCGACCGTCTCATCACGCGCGATGTGGCGAAGATTGCTCCGCCACCGGTCGCGGCCCGTGGCCGTGCACCCACGCTGTGGCGTCAACTGGACCTTGCGGAGCGAGAAAGGATATGAGCATCGTTCCGCGACGCGGCTACGCTGATTGATCGAGGCAACAGACGGGAACAGGTGCCTCCGGATGGATTTCGAACATGGGATAGCGGCACCCGTGCTTCGCCGGCTCGATTGGCGGTATCTGATACCGACACCGCCGACGTTCACGTTTGACAGGATCACGCTGATCGGCGCGGACGATCAACTCTGCCATGCAGTTGTTGCGATCGGTCTCGCCAAGGAAGTCAGCACGACGCTGGGCGATCACGACGCGGATCTCGTCGCTGTTCTCTCACCGGCGCGTGTGGTGCCAGGGCAGATCGTCAACGCAGTACGCCCCGGCGGGACGATCTACATCGAGGTCGATCGCCGGCAAGGGGGCAGTCGCAGCGTGACCCCGCGCCGTTTGGCCGCCCGATTGAGCACCCACGGTGCCTCGATCACAGCCCAGTACGTGCTACGACCGAGGCCAGACGCGTGCGAGATCTTCGTGCCGCTCGACGAGTCGGGAGCTCTCCGCTGGTTTCTGTCGAGTGTCTACGTTGCGTCGACCCCCACGAAGCTGATCGGGGAGATCGCGATCCGGACCTTGCTCGGTTCGAGCGCTCGCGGAATTGGAAGGCTGGTCCCGTTTCACGCGACTGTCGCGACGGTCCCGCCGGCATCCGGGACGACTCTGTCGAGCGCGATTCTCGGCGCAATCGGAAAGCTCGACACACCGCCTTCGATGGCGACGATCACGCATGGGAGAAATCGTCTCGTTCAGATCGCCTTTCCGGCCCAAGCGCACGGGGTACCGCAACTCGTCGCGAAGATTCCAAGACAGGAGAGCTCCGATCGGCGGACGCGGCACGAACACGCGATGGTCAGCCGTATTCGCCAGGCCCTCGGTCCCCCCGATGGCGACAGTATTCCGAGGTCTCATGAAGTACTCGAACTGGCGTCAGGGGGGTCTGTCGCGGTCGAGGATGCACAGCCCGGCTGTTCGCTGGCGCGGTCGTGCGGTCGATGGGGGCGCTCTCTCCGGCCCAAGGTCGACGACCTGGAATTGGCAACATCGTGGCTGATTCGCTTGCATCGCGACCACGTGATTCGTCACGGGTGCTGGGACGACGAACGCCAGACGGATGCCGTGGATGTACCACTGTCCGCGTTTGTCTCACGGTTCGGGGTGTCGAGTCAGGAGGCCGAACTGTTCGATGCGACACGCGCCGCCGCCAAGGAGCTCTCGGGCGCGCCGCTGCCCTTCGTCTGGGAGCACGGTGACTTCACCATTTGGAACATCTTCCGGAATGGCCAACGGGTGCACGTCCTCGATTGGGAGTACAGCCGAGGTGGCGTTCCGCTCGCCGACATGATCCGCCTCGTCACACACTGGCACGAGGCAGTCCGCGGGTTGACGACGGCGGAGACCCGGTACCAGGGGTTCGGCCATCTGTTCTGCGGCTGCGACGCCGAACACGCCGCAACCACGGCAGCTCGTGCATCAGTAGAGCGCTACGAAACTGCGCTTGGTCTCGACGCTCGGTTCCGGTCGATATTCCTGGTGACGAGCAGGGTCGAACTGGCCGTGCGTCGATACGAGCAATTGCTCGGCGATGGCATGCTTGCCGAGGACGTCCGCGCCGGAAATGCCGCGCTCGGTTACCTCTCGACGTTGGCCGGGCAGCGCACGACGTTGTTCCCCACGACGCAACCGCCGCCGCAGAGGGCGGTTGACAGCAAGACGTTTCGCGACGGTTCAGCCCGGGCAGGCCTCGACGTCCGCGCCATCGACTTTGAGAGAGACCCTGACCCCGAAACGAGTCCCGCTGATCCTGGCGATCTGATCGCCGCGGATGCTCAGATCGACCAGACCCGGTGAAATGGTCTGCGGCGGGTCGAGGAAGCCGTCCTCGGACAAGGCGGCATCCGAGATCCGAGGCACCCCACTCCCGTCTTCGAACAACTCTGCGGTCACCAGGTATTGCGAGGCACCGAGATCGAATGAGACCAGGATGTCGTGTTGGAAGGTTTCGCCTGAATACTGGGCGGTCAATCGATACCGAGACGACGCGATCGACTCGACCGTCACGTGCAACAGGTCGTACCCGCTGTCGGCCTCCGGAGCCGTGCAATCCATGTCCACCAGCACGACATCGCCAGGCGTAGGTTCCGGAGCCGACGAACCCGATGCGGTCTCGTCGGGTGCAGAGGTGCTCGTGGCTGCGGGGGACGACGTCGGGCTCGCTCGGCACCAGCGCAGTCGTCTCGACCGCTGACCGCGAGGTGGTCGTCACCGCGCGTTGCGGTAGCGTCTCCGCCGTGGCGGGCGTCGCAACGGTCGGGTTTCTCGGTGAACTGCTCTCGACCGCGCCCGCCGTGCCGGCTGCGGAGCCCGACGGATCCCCGTCGTCGCTACATGCTGCGACCACCGTCACCAGCAGCGCGACAGACACAACACCTCTTCTCGCGATCACCCGGTTCATTATGTCGCCGCATTCGCGCCGCGGGTGCGCGGCTGCGAACGGCCGGCGACAGCGGACTACCGCAGCCGAAGAAGCTGTGATTCGACTTCTACGTGATAGGACCTTCCATGAAAAAGCGTGACGCCCTCCGTGTGCTCGCCGTGTCGTCGGCCTTGCTGTTGCTGCAGGGAGTGTGGCTTCCCGTCGAAGGCGCCCGGGCCGCAACTGTCGTCTTCGTGGTCAACTCCACCGCAGATCGTGGCGACACGTCCGTCAACGGAACGTGCCAGACGACAGTGGCAGGCGAATGCACGTTGCGTGCTGCCCTGACCGAAGCGAATGCCGTCACGACCTCCCCCGTTCTCGTTCAGTTCAACATCCCGGGAACCGGGGTCAAGCGGATCACTCCTGCAACGCGGTTGCCGCTCATCGACAACGGCACAGCGGGGATCACCATCGACGGTTTCTCCCAGCCAGGCACTGCGGTCAACACTGCGGACCTGGTCGACAACGCAGTTCGGTTGATCGAGATCGCCGGGACCGGCCCGAACGGGATCGACGGATTGATCTTCCTGGGCTCGAACAACGCGGTCCGCGGCGTTGTTCTCCATGGATTCAAACGTGCGATCCGAATGACCGGCACCGCCGCGCAGTTCAACACGGTGACAGGCAACATCGTCGGGCTGCTGCCCAATGGCGATTTCGACCCGAAGTACGCCGATGTGACCGGTTCGCCCTGCATCGACATCAACAACGGGGCGTCGAGGAACCGCATCGGCATGCCCGGCAACGAGAACAGGAACGTCATCTCCGGCTGTTACGAGAAGGGCGTCACCTTCTACAACCAGTTCACGTGGAAGAACTACGTGCAGAACAACCTGATCGGCCTGGATCCGACCGGCACCAAGCGTCGCGGCGTCGCAGTCCATGGGGGTTGACGTCAACTGGAGCGCCAATGGCACCATCATCGGGGGCACCGGCGTTCAGGAGAGGAACGTCATCTCCGGCAACGTCAACTCCGCCGTCGAGATCTCGCACGGAACCGGCACGATCAACAACCAGGTCATCGGAAACTTCATCGGTACCGATCCCACGGGCAACAGCGCGTCGTCCGTGACTGTCAACAATCAGGTCGGCGTTCGTCTCGAAGGAAAGCCCGATTGCTTCGACGACCCATGCCCGCCCGACGAGTCGAAGGAAACGGTCACCGACAATGTGATCGTCAACTCCGGTTGGGGCGGGATCCTGGTCGACAAGGGCACCTTCGATTCGACCATCGCCCGCAACCTGGTCGGACGAACGCTCGACGGCACGGTCGTGGGCAGCGGCACGTTCGGCATCCGCCTTGCCGCAGGTGTCACACACATCACCGTCGGACCCGACAACATCGTCGACGGCAACCACCCAGGTATCCAGATCACTCCGCTCTCGGCGAATCCACGCAGCGACGTACGGTCCCCGACCCACTACAACACCATCACCCGCAACTCGATCAACACCACGGCGGGCCTCGGCATCGACATCGTCCCATCGGGCACCGTCAACCAGAACGGCAGTGGAGCTCCTGACCTTCAACAAGGCATCGACGTCCCTGTCCTCACAGCACAGGCCGGCGCCGTCGTCGCCCAGACGTGCGCTTCCTGCACGGTCGAGCTCTTCGCCACCACCGCGCCAGTCGGATCGTTCGGCCCTGGGGCGACGTATCTCAGCACCGTCGTCGCGGATGCCACAGGAGCGGCCAGCTTCGGGCAGCCGCCGACCGGTTGGCCGTCGCGCCTGACGGCGACGACGACGACACCGCAAGGGAGCACGTCGGAGTTCGCCGCGAACATCGTCCCGCCAGGCCCGACAGATCCGACGGCACCGAGCGCGCCTACGAACGTGTCTGCCACCGCAGGCAACGCCTCGGCGCAGGTTTCGTTCGGGGCGAGCAATGCAAACGGCAGTCCGATCACGAGCTACACCGTCACAGCCATCGATCAGACCGCCCCGGCAGGAGGAGGCCAAACGGCATCCGGCGCCGCAAGCCCGATCACCATCTCGGGACTCACCAATGGCGACAGCTACACCTTCACCGTCACGGCGACCAATGCCGTCGGCACAGGGCCTGCCTCCGCCCCATCGAATGCCGTCACGCCGACGCAACCCTCAAGCGTTACGGTCACGTCGCTCTCCCCTTCAGCACGCGGTCAGGGCGCAACGAACCGTGACATCAGGGTCAACGGCAGTGGCTTCCTCGCAGGATCAACCGTCGCGTTCAGCGGCGTCGGGATCGTCGTGAAGTCGGTCGTTTTGGTCAGTTCGACCGTCCTCACGGTGAAGATCTCCATTGCGTCCAACGCCCAACTCGGAGCTGGGAACGTCACCGTCACCGTTCCTGGCGGTGCCAGCGCGACGTGCGCCGGATGCTTCACCGTCAGCCCTGGACCAACCATCACCTCGGTCGCACCGAGCACGGTCGCACGCGGCCAGGCGGTAGCGGTCGACATCGTCGGCACCACGTTCAACACGGGCGTCACCGTCACGATCTCGGGCACGGGGGTCACCGTCGGGCCCGTGACGAGGATCGACGCCACCCACTTGCGCGTCACGCTGACCGCAGCGAGCACCGCACCCGTGGGCGCTCGTGCCGTGACAGTCACCAACACCGACGCCGGCAAGGTGACCAGCGCAGCCGACGCCGTCACGATCACGTAGCCATCCCGGCACGTCTCGGCCACAAGGTCTGGTCGGGGTCGTGCGACCCGAGGATCACCCGCAGTGGTGCCGTTTCTTACACTCTTTGGGAATCGTCGTGGTGGTCGGTTCCGTGCCGATGCTTGTCGGAGGCACTTCGCTCGTCGGAGGAGGCGGCGGCTGCGTCGTCGTGGTCGTGGGGTCAGTAGGCGGCGGAAGTGAGGTCTCCGGGGTGGTCGACGATGTCGGCGTGGTATCAACCACTGTCGACGGAGGCGGTTCGGGAGGAGACGACTCCGCCTCCGGCGTTGTGGTGGTCGGCACGCCAAAATATTTGCGCTTGGGCTTCTGCTGACGCGGTGTCGAAGGAACAGGCGCCTCGGCCGTCGTCGCGCTCGCAGGTATCGTCGCGGGGTCTGTCGGTGGAACCGTGGGCGGCGGCTCAGCACTGGTGGTTGTCGAATCCGCCGTCGACGTCTCGGGGATGGAAGCGGATTGGGTTTCGACCGGCTGTACAGGCTCTGTCGGCGCTGGTGCGTCGGGTTCCGGCCGGATGACCGTCTGTCGAACCACACCCGAATGTCCCTGCGACAGCACGAACGGCAACCCGAGCGCTGCGACGCAGCACATCGCCGCCACAGATCCGCGGGACAGCCAAGATCGTTGGGCCATTCGGTCAGGCAGCATCGGCTTTCCCAAGGCCACAACTATTGCCCATCGAGCGATCGCTGGAAACATCGGGCGCTCAAATTCTCATTCGAGTTGTTTGGCGGAGGGTGAATTGGTGCAGTATTTAGGAATGCTCAAGGCGGCCTTCTTGGCGACGGCAGCAATGCTCGTCGCACCAACACTCAACGTCTCATCTTCAGTCGCTCCGGCGAGTGCGATCGGACCCAGCCTCTCCGTCGTGGCACCGACCCACGTCGACGTCGGGCAGCCGATCGACATCGACGTGCTGTTGCACGACGCCCCAACGGTCGCCGGGTTCGAGGCGTCGCTCCGTTATGACGAGGCCGCGGCCGAGTTCGGTGGAGTGCGCTTCGGCAGCGGGTCTGGATCCGGCAACGTGCTCAACACCATCACGACCGATCCGGTCGGCGGCGCGGCGTACTCCGCATACACGTGCCTCGCCGAAGGGTGTCCTGCACCGAACGGTTCCGATCGCGATGCGCTCGAGCGCGTCAAGGTGCGCCTCGAGCCGACAACGGCGGGCCATCTGACCGTGTCGTTCGACCAATTGAAGTTCGTCGACGTCCGGGGCAACTCCGTCGACGTCGACGTTCCCGTTCACGACGTTTCGATCGACGTCGGCAGCGCCGACGCGGGTGCGCCGACGTTCACGTCGACGCCCGTAGCCGTGGTGCTGCCGAGCGGGGCCGCATCGTTGGGCTTCAACGGCAGCGGTGACACCACCGCGATCGACGCGTACGACATGGCGGCGTCATGGAGCGATGCGCGTCGCTTCGATGCGTGCACGTTCGGCGGCGCCTCAGACCCCAACGGCGACGGCTGTCTCGATGTCGCCGACGTGCAACTGGTGGCCGGTGCAAAATTCGCCGCGGCGCCGGCGAGTGCAGCGGGTGGCACCGTTTCGCAGGCTCTCGTGGGCCCATTGGTTGTCACCACGGACAACGATGAGCCCGACTCCAACCCCGGCAACGGGATATGCGCGACCGCCAGTGGCGGCTGCAGCTTGCGCGCCGCGATCCACGAGGCCAACGCAAGTCCCGGTCATGATGTCATCAACTTCAACATTCCGGGTGGAGGTGTGAAGACGATCCACCTCGTGAACCCACTTACGACGCTCAACGACCCGGCCGGCGTGATGATCGACGGGTACACGCAGCCCGGCTCGAAATGGAACACCGATCCTTCGATCAGCAACGCCGTCGTCATGGTCGAGATCGAAGGCAACGGTTCGGCCATTGGAGATCCGAACAGCATCGACGCATTCAGGATCACGACCAGCGGCAACCGAATTCAAGGCCTGTCGCTCTACAACCTGTTCAATTCGTTCGAGCTCACCGGGGCGGGTGCCACGAACAACGTGATTGCCGGCAACTTCATCGGCAGCGACGCCACCTCGACGTTCATTGCCGTTCCACGGGCAGCGGAGAGCGGCTCCGGGGTCACGATGGTCAGCGGCGCGAACCACAACTCCGTCGGCACACCGGCCCTCGCCGATCGAAACGTGATCGGCGGGACCCCGTCGACCGGAGTTCGAATCCAACACGTGGGCACCAACCAAAATGTCGTGCAGAACAACATCTTCGGCCTCAAGCCGAACGGCGCGGCCGGCTTGGCGCTCGGCTTCAGCGGAGTCGACATCCAGCACGGCGCGAAGTTCAACCTGGTCGGCGGCCCCGGTGCCTTCGAGCGCAACGTCATCTCCGGCGCCGGTTTCGCCAATGGGGTCGACCTCTCACACGGAGAGGTGTCTCCAACGACCGGGAACCGTGTGATCGGCAACTTCATCGGAACCACTCCAGCCGGCAATGCAACCGCGACATTCACCCTGAACCAACGCGGTGTCGTGTTCAAGGACAATGTCGAGGACAACTTCGTGATCGACAACGTCGTTGGAGGTTCGAAGCAGGAAGCGCTGTGGGTCCAGTTCGACACCAATGGCCGCAACTTCATCACCGGCAACCACGTCGGCGTAGCGCTCAACGGCTCGCCGATACCCAACGCGAAGCACGGGATGTTCGTGCAAGGACACGATTTCCAGGTGTCCAACAACGTCTTCGCCAACAACGCCTCCGGGGGCATTCTGGTGACCTTCGAGGCCGGCCATGCAAGCAGCACGTCGATCCGCAACCGTCTCAGCGGCAACACCTTCGGATCCAACGGCGGCTTGGCAATCGACCTGGCGCCCGTCGGTCCGACTCCGAACGACGCTGGTGACGGCGACAACGGGGTGAACAAGCTCCTCAACTTCCCCGTGCTGGACCCGGCTTCGACCACCGTCGCTTCAGGTTCCGCATGCGCCAATTGTCGAGTCGAGATCTACAAAGCTGTCAGCAGTGGCGGCCGCGGTGTCGGCACCAAGCTGATCGGTGTCACCAACGCAGCGGCCGATGGGTCATTCTCCACATTCATCACCGAGCTCGCGATCGGCGACAACGTCGCCGCCATCGCAATCGATGGCGACGGCAACACCTCGGAGTTCTCGCCGGTCTCACCGGTGACCACGGTCGGCCCGCAGCCGCCACAACCGCCGACCACCTCACCCACGTCGTTCGTATCGTTGCAGCCCGCCCGCCTGCTCGAGACCCGTCCCGGACTGACGACGGTCGATGGCCTGTTCCAGGGTGGTGGATTGCTGCCACGCGGCCAAACCATCGAATTGACGGTTGCCGATCGTGGCGGTGTCCCGCTGGATGCCGAAGCTGTCGCATTGAACGTGACGGTGACCGAATCCGTCGGCTCCGGGTTCGTCACGGTGTACCCGTGCGGTTCCCAGCGACCACTGGCATCGAACTTGAACTACGTCGCCGGTCAGACCGTGCCCAACGCCGTCATCGCGCGAGTCGGTTCGGGTGGCGCAGTTTGTTTGTTCGTGTCTGAGGGCACGCATCTGGTTGCCGACGTCACCGGCTACTTCCCTCCCGGATCGGCCTTCTTCTCGCTCGTGCCGGCACGTCTGCTGGAAACTCGCCCCGACCTCACGACCGTGGATGGTCAGGCCCAGGGCGGCGGTGTCGTGCCTAAAGACTCGACGCTGGAGTTGACCGTGAACGGTCGCGGCGGTGTTCCCGCAGACGCGGTTGCCGTGGTCTTGAACGTCACCGTGACCGAGCCCGCCAGCTCCGGGTTCGTGACGGTGTTCCCGTGCGGTGGCGGTCGGCCGTTGGCGTCGAACCTGAACTTCGTCCCCGGACAGACAGTTCCGAACATGGTGATCTCGAAGGTCGGTGCCGGCGAAGGTGTGCTTCTACTCCAATGAGACCACACACTTGGTTGTCGACGTCAGCGGGTATTTCACCATCGACGCGTCGTTCGTCTCGTTGTTGCCGGCTCGCCTCTTGGAGACCCGATCGGGACCTGGTTTGGCAACCGTCGACGGAGCCTTCAACGGAGGTGGCCTCGTGCCACGTGGTGGAACCGTGGAACTGAAGGTGACTGATCGTGGAGGTGTTCCCGGGAACGCCGGAACCGTGGTATTGAACGTCACGGCAACTGAAGCCGTCGGTTCCGGATTCGTCACGGTGTACCCGTGCGGTCAGGCGCAGCCATTGGCGTCCAGCTTGAACTACGTGGCTGGACAAAGTGTGCCGAACTCTGTGCTCGCAAAGGTCGGCACAGGCGGCAACGTGTGCCTGTTCGTCTCCGAAGCCACGCATCTGGTCGCGGATGTCGACGGATACTTCCCTCCGGCTGTGTGATCACCGCACTCGACGAAGGCACCATCAGAAGGCCGCTATGTAGAATCGCCTCGTCGGCAGCGCACGATGGAGGACCTCCTGATCACTCGAATCCGAAGACCGCGCCTTGCAGCGCTGCGCACCGGTCTCCGACGTCTCGGTCGCGAAAGGCTCGGCGTGTACCGGGGCATGTTCGTGAAGCACCTGTTCCAATGGCCGCTGCGCGCCGCTTTCCGCGGTCTGTCACGGTTCGTCAATCGCCAGCCGAATCTCATCGTCTTCGGCTCGGTGCGAAACCGTCTTGCCGACAATTCGGCGTACCTGTTTCTGGCGATGGCTCGTGACGAGGAGCTCCGCTGCGTCTGGATCTCGGGTTCGCACAAGGTGGTGAGGCACCTGCGAAGCCATGGCTACGAGGCCCACCGCAGATGGTCGTTGCAGGGAATCCGGGCCGCTGTTCGCGCGCGTCGTTCTACGTCTACAGCTTTGCGGCGTCAGACATCAATCTGTGGTTGGTTGATGGCGCGGTCACCCTCAACCTCTGGCACGGGCTCGGGGTGAAGAGGATCGAACGAGACCGGGGCGCGCCGTGGGACAGGATGTACGCGGTCGAGCGACCGGAGCATCACCGGGCGAGTTTTCGCTGACGATCGCCGTCCTCCGGATTGGCTGCTCACACCGTCGCCTGCGATGTGCCAGTACTTCGCGCCGCCCTTCGCCCTCCCCGTCGAGCGCTGCGTCCAGCTCGGATATCCGCGCAACGACCATTTGGCCCGACAGACTCGCCCGCCGTCGATCCTGATCGATCCGACGACATACGAGCTTCTCGAGCAACACCCATTTGTGGTCGGGTATTTTCCGACGTGGCGATACGACTCGTTCGAAGCACTCCCGGACGGCGCGCCGAGTCTCGACGAGATCGCCCGTGCGGTGCGCGATCAGGGTGGTCTGACCGTGTTCAAGCCGCACCACCAGTCCGCCACCCCGGTCGGCTCCGACGAATCGCTCGTGTTCCTGCCGGCCGACTGCGATCTCAATGCCTACCTCGGATTGTGCGACGTGTTGATCACCGACTATTCCTCGGTGGCAGCCGACTTCCTGTTGCTCGACCGCCCCATCATCGTGTTCGCGCCCGACGTCGACGAAGGCATTGCGATGGACCGATTCAGTGCAGATCCACTGACCATGCAGCCGGGGTTGCTGGCACGAACAAAGGAGGAGATGTTCGATCTGTTACGAGACATCCGTTCGCTTCCGCGGCCCGACAACTTCGTCACACTGCGCGAGCACTATTGGGGGTCGGTTTGTCCGGACCCGGCTGAGTCCATCTGCGAATTCATCAAGTTGAAGGCACTCGGCCGCCGCCAGTCGGTGCTCGGACAACGATGAAGCGCTCACGGAAGAACGTGGCGGTCTTGCTGGCTGGGGGAGTCGGCACGCGGGTCGGGCTCGATCTTCCCAAACAGCTCCTCAAGATCGCCGGACGCCCGATCCTGGAACACACGTTGGCAGTCCTCGATGGGCACCCCGATGTCGACGAGGTGCTGATCATGATGGCGCCCGGTCATCTCGACGCCGTGCGCCAGATCGTCAACTCGGGCGGCTACAGCAAGGTGTCGGGGATCTTGGAGGGTGCGCAGACCCGCAACGACACCAGCAGGCGAGCGCTCGACCACCTCGGCGACCAGGACTGCAACGTGTTGTTCCACGATGCCGTTCGTCCACTTCTGATACCTCGCATCGTCAGCGAGTGCTTCCGAGCTCTGGAGACCTACCTCGCCGTCGACGTCGCGATCCCATCGGCCGACACCATCATCGAGGTGACGCCGCAGAACACCATCCGTGCGATCCCACCTCGCGCGAACCTTCGTCGCGGGCAAACACCCCAGGCATTCCGAGCCTCGGTGATCAAGGAGGCGTACGCCCGCGCCGCGGCCGACAAAGGCTTCGAAGCAACGGACGATTGCACGGTCGTGCTGCGCTACATGCCCGATGTCCCGATCCTTGTTGTCGAGGGTGAAGAGCGAAACATGAAGGTCACCCAACCGATCGATGTATACCTTGCCGACAAGCTCTTCCAACTCACGGATCCACTGACCGAAGGGGTGTTGACCGACGACGACTACCGGCGGGCACTTTCCGGCAAGACGCTCGTCGTGTTCGGTGGCAGCTACGGAATCGGGGCAGACATCGCAGACCTCGCACGAAAGCACGGTGCCAACGTTGCGTGCTTCAGTCGGTCGATGACCAAGACCCACGTCGAACGACGCGATGAGGTCGCGGCAGCGGCGCGCAGCGTCATCGAGCAGTTCGGCCGCGTGGATCTCGTTGCCAACACCGCTGGAGTGCTTCCGCGGGGAACCCTGGTGGAGGCTTCGGACGAAACGATTTACACCTCGACCGAGATCAACTACATCGCCCCCATGGTGATCGCGCAGGAGTTCTTCCCCCTGCTCTGCGAGACACAAGGAAGTCTCCTGCTGTTCACGTCGAGTTCGTACACGCGCGGTCGAAGTGGTTACAGCCTCTACTCATCGGCGAAGGCAGCCGTTGTCAACCTCACTCAAGCGCTGGCCGACGAGTGGGCCGCGTTCGGCGTCCGCGTCAACTGCCTCAACCCGGAGCGCACGGGCACACCGATGCGCACGAAGGCCTTCGGCGAGGAGCCGCCAGGTTCGCTGTTGGACTCGATGGCGGTTGCCAGCGCGGCGATCGACACGCTGCTGTCCACGGGAACGGGGCACATCGTGGATCTGCGCAAGGACGACCCGATTCACCATCAGTCCGGCCGGGACTGAACGACTGCAACGTCTGTATCAGACAGCCGATGGCGTTGCCGCGGCTGTTGCCCGAGCACGACCTGTTCGCAGGTTGTTGAGGTTCTGCAACGACACGGCAGCGGACGCGTAGCGCGCCACAACGAGGCACACCGCCAGCGATCGGCCTGTTTCGATGTGGACGATGCTGAAACCGGCAAAGAGCACAGCACAGTACGTGAGGTGTTGCGCGAAGTTCCTCCATCCGGCCTGCCGTAGACGATTCGCCGCACTCGACAGAGAGCGAATCGAGCTGGCCGGAAGGCCGAGAACCAGGATTGCCAAAATCGCACCGCCGGGCTCTCGATACTCGTGCCCGAAGAGCGCCATGAAGTTGTCGCCGTAGAACTGCGCGCCGACGATGGCCACCACACACACCCCACCAAGCAGAGCAAGAGTGACTGCGATCAGGTTTCGGGATGCCCGTCCATGTCGACGGACCTCCACCGCAAAGGCGCCGGCGAACGTGGCCATCGCGTTCTCGGTGACGATCAACAGCGAGTACGCCGCCAGGAACGGGGCAGCGGTTCGGGCGCCGAGTGTCGTCAGGGCGACGGCAGGCGTGACGATCTGAACCAGCCCATTCGTGATTGCGCCGAGCTGCTCGACGCCCAGGAACGAAAAGAGCGACCGCCGGTGGAGTTGAGTGCTTCCCAGAGTTTGGCGGAGTGGAGACGTCGAAGTTCCGAACAGGTAGTAGGTGATGGCCGCCACCAGTAGCGATGCGGGTACGAGCCACGTTGCGACCAGCCATCCGACGCCGAGCGTGAGGCCGATCACGGGCAGAGCCAGAACGAAGAGCAGCCGAAGACTTGCCCAGACGGTGTTCTCGAGCAGAACAAGCCTCCCCCGCCTCACCCCAGTGAGCACTGCGTCCTGGAGCGAGAAGATCGACCACATCACGCAGCCGGCAACGAAGACGATCGCAAGGCGCAGGTCGCGAAGGTATTCGAGACCAGAGGCGATCCGTGTTCCGAAGAGGAGATACAGCAGCGCGGCCACCGCTGTGACGCACAACGCACCGACGTAGGCATGTCCGGCTACCCGGCGGGGTCGTGGTGATCCGGCGATCAATATTGGGACGTTGGCAACAAGGCTTTGCTGGCTCAGCGTCGTCACACCAAGTATCGAGGTGATCATCGCCGACGCCTGTGCCACCACTGCGGGTTCGGCCGATCGAGCGGCAATGATCCAGAAAGCGAACCCGCCGATACCGGACACGAACACGTTGATCATCAGTGCGCCCCCATTGACCGCCAACCCGCTCGTTCCGTCGAACGCCGACCGCAAGGAAGCCAGTGGAGACGTCCGGGCGCGGGGCTCGTCTCCTGCTGTCACGACCGCCAGACTAGAAGCTGCACCACAGAGTTCCCGGTCGGATGCGGGTCGCCGCGATCGGAGTTCGACTACAATTCGTCGAGCTGGAGAACCTGCGCGGAGCCGGCGGTCGATTGTCTTTCGCGCTGGATTCCCTGCATGACCGACCGCCCGACCACGCCCTCAACTCGGAGATCACGAATGTCTAGGTTGCTGATTTGGTGCGGCAAGCTTCCCGATCAGCGGGTCGACCCATTCACCACGCTGAGACGGAACGTCACGGGCACCAACGTCGGCAACATGCTGTTCCAGCAGGCGGTCGTCAAGTCTCTTTCACTGCCCGACCACCAGTTGGCGAGCAACGGATATGGGTTGAAGGTCGAAGACGCGGATCGCATCAACGACGAGTGCGATGCGCTGATCCTGCCGCTCGCCAACCAGTTCCGTCCCAACTTCGGCGAGCGATTGGTGGCGATGGCGGAGACCATCCGCAGGCTGAAAGTGCCCGTCGTGGTCGTGGGTATCGGATGCCAAACCGACCTCGACTACGACTTCGCGAAGTTGCAGGCGGTGCGCGAACCCGTGAAACGCTTCGTGTCAGCAGTCTTGGATCACTCGAGCTCCATCGGGGTACGCGGAGCCTGCACCGCGGAGTACCTCAAGAGCCTCGGCTTCGATGCCGTCGACGTCATCGGTTGTCCATCGATGTTCATGGATGGAGCGGAGTTCAAGACGGCCCACCGAGATCGAAACGTTCGATCGCTCCACCCGGTTGAGCGTCAACATCAGCGCCTTCGGGGAGCAGGCCAAGTTCTCGACGGGGCTCGACAAGATGGGACAGGTCATCGCGCATGCGGTGTCCGCCTACGACGACGTCGAGTGTGTGTCCCAGCAGCGCGACAGCCTGCTGGCGTTGTTGCTGGGCATCAAGCACCAGACACACGAGCTCCGTGGCATCCCAGCAAACACGTATCGAGCGCTCTTCGACCACGGACGTGTCACGGCCTTCGTCGATCCCCGCACTTGGCTCGAGCATCTCGCCGGACGAGACTTCGTGTTCGGCACCAGGTTGCATGGCGGCATGGCCGCTCTGCTGGCGGGCACGCCTGCCTATCTGATCGCGCACGATTCACGCACGCTCGAACTGGCTCGGTATCACGAGATACCTCACGTTTCCGTTCGTTCCATGTCTGTTGATCCAGACCCGCGTGACTGGTACGACAACTCGGCTTACTCAGCAATGGTGAACGGTCACGCGCAGCGCTTCGCCACCTATGCAGAGTTCCTCGGCAAGAACGGCCTTCGGAACGTGTTCTCGGACGGGGACGGAGGTGAGGCGTTCGAGGCGCGGATGGCGAGGGTCGACCTGCCTCCACGCGTCGTTTCGTCGATGGGTTGGCGGCGGCGCCTCCCGTGGGTGCGAGAGAGCCTCGGCCGGACGGCTGCCGCATCACGCCGGATCCCAGCACGACGGTCAGCCCGCGAGGCGACCGGGACAGCCAGCGAATAGGCTGCTCGTGCAAGCGGCTCATGAAGGGACCAAGGTGGGACAATCGATCAAGGGCGGGACCCGTTGTGGCATCGCGCCGCGCGGCTTCCGCTGTTTGCAACATCGCGGAACTGGGAATCACGACACGATTCGATCCGACGATCGACGACCGGAAGTGATGTCGCGGGTTTGACTACTGAGTTGCTTCGTGAAGATCGACCGGATGAGGTCGTCGCGCGCGCCGTTCCCCTGGCCGCCGGCACCCTCCTCGACCTGACCTGCACGGCCCTGGCCGTCATCGCCTTCGTCATGATCGGAACCGATTCGGATTCGTCGCTGCGCGCTCCGATCATGCTCGTCTTTGCCCTTTTCGTACCGGGCTGGACCCTCCTCAGAAGATTCGGGGGTCCGGCCTCGCTCGTCGGCTACGTCGGCGCTGTCGGGCTCAGCGTCGGGTTGTTGATCATCCTCGGCGAACTGCTCGTGCTGTACGGCAACTGGAAATGGTTCCCTCTCGGCCTCGCGCTCAGTGCCGGCTGCTGCGCACTCGGCACTGCGTCCATGTTGCAGCAATCCCGCATCCCCGCGTTCCGAGTCCGACGAGAGCCTCGCGAGTTCGTCGTGCCCGACTACGTACCGCTGCTCTGCATCTCGTCGGTCATCGTCGGCAATGCGTTGGTCGCGTTCGGCATTCGTCGCACGCAGGAGCAGAACTTCGGGATACTCGGTCTCGTCGACGTGTTGTCACCGGTGTTCTGGGTCGGAATCGCAGTCCTCATCGCCGGGCTCGTGGTTGCGTGCCACCAAGTGTCTCGGTGGGCGTGGCTCAACGTCGTTGCATTGATGACCGCACTTCACGGTCTGCCGGGGTTGTTGGAGCCAAATCCACGATTCAGTGTCGCTTGGATCCACACAGGGTTCACCGAGCACATAGCAACCAACGGAACCTTGCTCAAATCGCTCGATGCCCGCTTCAGTTGGGCTGGCTTCTTCGCCGGCGGCGGATTGATACAGCGGTGGACTGGCACCGAGTCGCTGCTCTGGCTCGTGCGCTATGCCCCCCTGTTCTACAACGGCGTGGCGATCATGCTGATC
Source organism: Ilumatobacteraceae bacterium (assembly GCA_963746365.1). Lineage (GTDB taxonomy): Bacteria > Actinomycetota > Acidimicrobiia > Acidimicrobiales > Ilumatobacteraceae > JAENVT01. The sequence goes on from CAVVBH010000023.1 coordinate 24,961, forward strand.
GCCTTGCTTGCGCGTCGACTGCGGGCGACCGAGATGCAGAGCATTGTCGCCGCCGCGCTGTTCTGTTGCCTCAATTGGATCGGCCAGGACTACTTCGCTCCGCAGGCGACGGCCTTCGTGCTCTACCTCTTTCTTGTCACCGTGGTCCTCTACGCGTTTCCAGCTGATCCCTATCGGGGCCATCGGTTGCTCGTGCGCCTCACACGACCAGCGATGGACCGTCACCAGGGCCTCCGCGGGCGTGATGCGGTGCTGGTGCTCTGCGGCTGTTACGCGCTCGTTGTCGCGCTCGTCATGTGCCACCAGCTGACGCCTGGGATCTTGATGAGCGCAACCCTTCTGCTCGTGGTGGGCAACGCAACGCGACTACGCGCTCTTCCGGTGTTCATCGCCGTCGTGTTCCTGGCTTGGTTGTCATACGGGGCGAGCACCTACTGGTTCGGCCACTTCGACGCTCTCACAGGATCAGTCGGCAAGGTCGGCAATCTGGTGACGCAGAACGTCAGCAACCGGACGGCATCCGAGGCTGTGGGCCGCCAAGCGGTGGTCGCGTCACGCATCGGTCTCGCTCTGCTTGCGTGGGGTGCGGCGTCGGTCTCCATTGTCGTTCAGTGGCTTCGCCGATCGACACCGATCGCTCTGGTGTGTCTGCTCGCTGCACCGTTTCCCATGTTGCTCCTGCAACCGTACGGCGGCGAGATGGCGCTGCGCGTTTGCTACTTCTCGTTGCCGCCGGCGTGCATCCTGATTGCGCAGCTGGTGGTGCCGGCCGGACGCGCCAGATTGGGCTACTGGATCACCGTAGGTGTCGGATTGCTCGCGCTTGCTCCGCTCTTCGTCACGGCCCGCTTCGGCAACGAGAGCTTCGAGGCATTTTCCGACAACGACGTCTTGCTCGCACGCACGCTCTACGACGTGGTGCCCGACTCCTCCACTGTGTTCCTGGCATCGCAGCAGACGATCAAGTACGGCGAACGAGTCGCCGAGGTGCGATTCCGCCAGCTGCCGCATGGCACACCGGCCGAGGTGACGGACGAGCTCACGAGGTTCCGGAGGTTTTCGCACGTGTACATAGCCCTCACCGAGAGCCAGGCCGCATACGGTTCCGTATCGCAGGACCGCAGCGCCGGCTGGATGCAGATCCTTCTGGCCGAGTTGCTCGCGACCAACCGGTATCAGATCGTGGCCCAAGTGGGCGACAGCGTGTTGCTCGAACTGAGGCCGACATGACTCGCACGTTGCTGTCATCCGGTGTCGGTGTTCCAATCGCACTCTTGGCGATGCTGCTGTTGTTCCGGCTCGAGATGTTCACCGTGACCCGCCGCCTGCGACCGGCGCTGATGCGTACGTCAGCGGCCTTGGTCATCGGCGTTCTACTCGTGCTCATCGTCGCACGGTTCGCGAAGTACTCGTAGCAGCTACCAGGGCAGCTGCCGGCCGAGGAAAGCGGCGAGCTCTGCGTTGGGCCCGGCGAATCGTTCCCGCAGCATGCTCCGGGTCTCGGCATGCATCGGTTCTGACTCGAACGACATGTCGTTCGACCCAACACCGTTGATCGGTTGGCGCGTGGCGCCGACGAAGTCGAGGGCGGCGGACGTCGCACTGACGGGGTCAGCGAACATCTCCTCGGAGATCAGCACGAGCAGGCGTTCCCGACCGATCAACGCCGCGGCACGCTCGAGCTGGTCGGCGTAGAGCCCGCGGCGCGTGTAGGAATAGTGCCCGACTGCGAAGCTGCTGCCCAACGATCCATCGCTCAGTCGATCGAACTCCTCGGCGACGCGCGATTCCTCGAGCTCGAGCGCCGCTTCGAATGTTGCGCTCGGCTCGAACCCGAGGCGGCGCTCGTGTTTGTAGTGCGAAAGAGCGCGCTGCACAGGATCGCGCACGACGATGATGAGTCGCGGATCGGGCAGAGTCTCCGCTATCCGACGGACCGCGGCCGGATGGAAGATGTACGCGGGGCTGGCTTCGCCGCGAATGACCCGTGCATTCGAGGACGAACGCGGAAACATCCCGCTGTACCAATCGACACCCTTGTCGAAGTTCCCGTCGAAGAAGTGCACCTCCTTCGTCAGTGATCCCCGGATTTCGGGATGGCGCAACATCTCCTGGTAGAGGAATGTGGTGCCACCTTTCTGAACTCCGGCAACGATGAAATCGGGTAGCGGACGCTGCGAACGCACCTTGCTGCGACCAGCGGCTATCAACGACACCCCGGTATCTCTGGCGGCGATCAGTCGTCGGCGGTGTTCCGGTTTCGTGATCGGATAGAGCACGGACCTGACCGCCCGTTCGAGTTTCACACGCCGTCCTTCCCCATGAGATGTCGATTCAAACAGGTACGGAGGTCAACACGGTGTCACCCGCTGCTGTCGCCGGTTTGTTTCGATTGCGTAAAGTTCGACATGCTAAAGTCATCAAGAGCGGGCTCCAAGGTGCCGATATAGGGGACATCATGACGTTTTCCTTCGTGGCGCGTTGTCGCGCCCGCCCCATGCGATTGCTGGTCGCATGTGCCTTTCTGGCGACATCCGCCGCCACCGGCGTCGGGCAATCTCCGGTGTCGGCAGCCGGCTCCTCGTTCTATGTCAACTGTGTGAACGGTAACGACGGTGCCGCCGGTACTGCTTCTGCGCCGTGGAGGTCGCTGACACGCGCTTCCGATGCGGCCATTCCGCCGGGTGGCCAACTGCTTCTGGCCCGGGGTTGCGTCTGGAATGGGCAACGATTGGACATCCCGTGGAACGGCACGGCCAGCGCTCCCATCACGATCAGCGCCTACGGCGATGGTGCACGCCCCATCGTCAAGAACGCCGCCTCCAACACGAATTTCAAGGTGACTGGCAGCTACGTCGTGCTCGACGGCCTGGAGTCCCAGAACGATCCGCGCCAGTTGGACCCTTGTGGCCAACCACTCGGGAACTACTACGGGTTCAACTTCACCAACGGTGCTCACGACAACATCCTCATCAACTCGGTTTCGTCCGGGTCGACGGCAGGTGTGCACCTCGCTTCCAACTCGCGGGCGACACGGCTGATGTCCAACGTGTTCCACAACAACAACGTGCTGCAGTCGTACGGCACCAGCAACGACCTCGGCGCGTGGGGCGTCAACATCATCGGCAACGACAACGAAGTCGGCTACAACCTGTTCTACGACAACGCCGCCGTATGCATCAACGGCAAGGGCGCGAGCAACTCGGTCGAGATCTTCGAGGGCAGCAACAACAACATTCACGACAACAACTCCTTCAACGATCGGGTCTTCTCTGAGCTCGGGAGCAGTGCATCCGTCAAGGCCGCCAACAACACGTTCACCAACAACCTCTTCGTGACAGGTCGGGCTTACTCCCGGTTCATCGTGACTCGTGGAGCGGGCGACACGACCTACGGGCCGGTGTCGGGCACGAAGGTGGTCAACAACACGACGTACCAGACTGGCCCAGCCAGCCAATCGGTGATCTGCAGCCTTGGTTGTGGTGGCGACATTCTGTCCCTCTCGTCCAATGTGCTGTGGGCCGAGGAAAAAGTGATGTACGCCGACGCGCCGTTCTCCATGGGGCGCAACCTGGTTTGGAACTCACTGGGACAACCCTTCGCGCAGGTCAAGGACGGTGCGGCCACGGGGCTTGTCGTAACCGATCCAAGGTTTGCGGACCTGGCGTCCAAGAACTTCACCGCGACCGCGGCGCCGGATCTCGGCATACAACGAGCAACTGGCGCCGACCTCATTCCGTCACCTCCGCCCATATCGAAGCAGCGGATCCTCGATACACGCCCGTATCCACTGCAGGTCGGCTACAGCGGGGGTAAGCCCTCCCAAGGCGACATCGTCACGTTCCAGGTTGCCGGACGTGCGGACGTGCCGACGTCAGGCGTCGCCGCGGTGACGATGAATGTCATCCTCACCGAGTCGGCGGGCAGCGGCTTCGTCACTGCGTGGCCATCCGGCCAGCCGCGACCCACCGCGTCGAACATCAATGTCGAAGGCATCGGTTCCACGATCTCGACCCTGGTCACCGTTCCGATGGGCGCGGATGGCAAGGTCAGTCTGTTCACTCAGTCAGGCGGTCATCTCGTCGCCGACGTGGCCGGTTGGCTGCCCACCGGCACATTCGTTGCCAGCAATCCCACCCGCATCCTCGACAGCCGTCCGGGTCCCGGACAGCTCCAGTACGCGGGCGACCGCCCAGGTGCCGGCGCGGTGATCGATCTCCAGGTGGCTGGTGTCGGTCCGGTGCCTGCCAATGGTGTTGCGGCAGTGGTGCTGAGTCTGATCGCCACGGAAGCCGCTGGGCCAGGTTTCGTCACGATCTGGCCGCAGGGCACGAGCCGTCCGCTCGCGTCGGCCGTCAACGTCGTGTCGGCCGGAGCCACCGCCTCGAACCAGGTCACGGTGCCGCTCGGCGCCGACGGCAAGGTGTCGATCTTCACGCAGTCCGGCACACATCTCGTTGCCGATGTCGCCGGCTACTACGTCTCCGCCAAGGGATTCAACGCCCTGATGCCGACACGGATCCTCGACACTCGCCACGATGGCCCACAGATGGCGTACGCCGGTGCCAAACCCGTCGGTGGCCAGACGCTCTCGCTGCCCGTGCTCGGCCGTGCGGGCGTGCCCGCGTCAGGCGTGGCATACGTCGTCCTCAACCTCACGGCGACCGACGCGACGGCTGCCGGCTTTGTCTCAGCGTGGCCGGGGGGAACCCCGCGCCCGACGACATCGGTGATCAACCTGTCCGACGTGGGGCAAACAAGAGCGAACGCCGTGTTCGCGCCCGTCGGCGCTGATGGCACGATCCAGCTGTTCTCGCAGTCAGGTACGGACCTCGTGGTCGACGTCACCGGGTGGCTGGCCGGCTGATCATCGGGCTCGGAGCATGCTCGGCCTCGCTGGTCCCGGCGTAATATGCGAAATCGAACCGCAGAGAATCCTTCTCGTCACGGACTTCTACTGGCCGTATCTCGGCGGTGTCGAGCAGCACGTTCGCTCGCTCGCGCACGCGCTTGCTCGGCGCGGTCACCAGGTGACCGTCGCAACGCTGGCGGGCAAGGATCTGGCCGACAACGAGGACGACAACGGCGTGCGAGTGCGCCGTCTCCGAAGCATGTCTCAGCGAATCCCCTGGCTGTTCAGTTCGCCGGAGAGGCCATGGGCGCCGCCGGTTCCGGACCCGGCCATCACGTGGCAACTGCGCAAGATGATCCTGGCCGATCCCCCTGACGTCGTCCACGGCCACGATTGGTTGGCGCGTTCGTTCATGCCGCTTCGCCGGTGGAGCGAGAAGAAGTACGGCACGCGGTTCGTGTCCTCGTTGCACTACTACACGATCTCGTGCGCCAAGAAGAACCTCATGCGCACGCAACGCATCGACGGCGAGTTGGCGGAGACCGCCTGCAGCGGCCCGGGCGTCGGCAAGTGCCTTGCCTGTGCAGCCCATCACTACGGAGTGGCGACCGGGCTCTTCACCGCCGCCGCGAACGCAGCCGGCGCTCTCGCCGAACGACGAGGTGCTGCCAAGGTGATCGCTGTCAGCGAGGCGGTCGCCCGTGGCAACGGCCTCGCGCCCGACGAGAGCAAGGTCGTGGTCGTGCCCAACTTCCTCCCGGAGACCGATCAGGCAGCCTCCAACGACATACGCCCACTGATCTCGTTGCTTCCCGGCGGAGATTTCATCCTCTTCGCCGGCGACCTGCGCCCGATGAAGGGACTCGATGTCCTCCTCGAGGCATACGCCGGGCTTTCCGATTCACTGCCGCTGGTCCTGATCGGCAAGTCGTGGCCGGACACACCAACAGTGCTGCCCGAAGGGGTGACCGTTCACGATCGATGGCCGAATGCGGCTGTGATCGAAGCGTTTCGCCGGAGCTCGATTGCCGTGGTGCCGTCCGTGTGGGCGGAGCCCTTCGGCATCGTCGTGATCGAGGCGATGGCAGGCGGCACGCCCGTCGTTGCATCGCGACGTCGGCGGAATACCGGAGATCGTCCAGCACGGCGTTTCGGGCCTACTGGTCGCGCCTGGCGACGCCGCCGGCGTTGCGTCACGCGCTCGCCGATCTGATCGCCGATCCCCCCCGTCGGCTCGCCATGGGCGAGGCAGCACGCCGACGCTCGCAAGAGTTCACCGCCGCGACCGTCGTGCCCGCGCTCGAAGACCAGTACCGTCAGCTCAAGACATCGAGGTAGAGCTTCTCGAGCTCATCGGCGGTGTTCTCCCACAGCGGCACGAGGTTTCGAGGTGGCGAAAGGTTCTCCTGCAGCTTGCGGGCGATGAGTTCCGCCAACGTTTGCTTGTCGGCCGCCGGCGGAACCACGCTGACCTCGCCGAAACGGCCGAGCTCGGCCAAGGCGGTGCCGTCGGCAACGAGCAACGGTCGTCCGACCGCAATTGCTTCGAGACCGACGACTCCCTGGGATTCATAGTCGCTCAGCAGCGTGATCAGCTGGGCAGACCGGAACAGCTCGGCCATCCGCCGACGTTCGGACGGGTCGATCGAGATGAACTCGACGAATCGCGCACGCCCAACTGACGAGCGAGCGTTTCGAGGCGCTGACGATAGGGACCGTCGCCGACGATGTACAGCACCACATCCGGGACGAGTTTGCAGACCGCTCGGCAACGCCTCGATGACGCGGTGATGACCCTTGTAACGCTCGAGCCGACCCACCGAGCAGATGATCGACTGCGTGCCCTCACTCTCTGCATAGACATCGAGGAAGTCGGGCGACACACCGTTGGTGATCGTTGCGAACTGGGATGCAGGTAGGCGTAGTCGCCGACGGAAGAAGTCGGTCTCGAACTGCGACACTCCGATCAGTCGATCGGCACGTTTCAGCAGTGGCCGCAGCAGCATCTGTTGCAGCGGTCGCAACGACCGTCGCACGATCGACGAGTGTCCACCGCTGTGAAACGTGACGATGAGCCGCTGGTGTGCTGCGATCGCCGCGGCCATCGCCGCCGGAGCGACGAACGTGTGGTAACCCTGGCAGTGGACGATGTCCCATTTTCTGTGCCGGATCCACGAGTACACGGCCGGGGCGAAGTACAGGTCGAAATCGGCGGGCCACGCACGCAGCCGAACGACACGAACGCCCTCGACGACCTGCTCCCCCGTTGGCATCGGCTCCAGAGCGGTCGTCAGCACAGTGACGTCGTGGCCTCTCGCGACCATCCGTCGGGCGACCTCCGCCGTGTGGATCTCGGTGCCGCCGACGAAGGGCGGGTACCGCGCGCTGACATAGAGAATCGACAGTGCATCGCCGTCCTCGATCGCCCTCATTGGTACGGACTGTATCTCTCGGCGAAGCCGCCCGGCAGCACGGGTACAATCCACGTGTGACTGTGGCGGGTTCGAGGTGATCGCGGAACGGTCGGTCGCGCCCGAGGGGCGCCTCGACGTCGTCGTCGTCAACTACGAAACGCCCGAGTTGCTCGACGAGTGTCTCCGCTCGATCCCTGCCCGTTCGCCCACAGGCGTCCGGGAAGTGATCGTTGTCGACAACTCCAGGTCACCTGAAAGTGCCGAGCTGCGTTCTGCGAGATCATCCAGCTGCGCGCCTGGTGCGCCCGACGACGAACGTCGGCTACGGCGGTGCAGCGAACCGTGGCGTTGCCGCAGGCTCCGGCGAGTACGCACTCGTCCTCAACGCCGACGCGCAGCTTCACGCCGGTGCGGTGGAGGCGCTCATCGAGGAGCTCGACGTGCATCCCGACACCGGGATCGTGGGTCCCCGTCTCGTCGACCGGCAGTGTCGAGTGCAACCCTCGTGTGCTCGCTTCCCCACGCCAGGCCGCTTGTTCGTTCACGAGACCGGTCTGTGGAAGGCCGTCCGATCGACGCGGCTCGGCGCGAAGACGCAGCCCTTCTTCGATCTCGAGGCGCCCGGAGCGGTGCCGTGGGTGCTGGGTGCCGCCCTGGCCGTACGGCGTCGGGACTTCGACGCTGTCGGCGGGTTCGATCCGGCGTACTTCATGTACTACGAGGAGGTCGACCTGTGCCGCCGGCTCGCAGCCGAAGGAACGCCGACTCGGTTCACGCCGGCGGCGACGATCGGCCACGTCGGTGGAGCGAGCACGGCGATGAACCGTGCGCCGATGCAACGCGAGATGTTCCGAAGCCTCGCTCGCTACACGAGGCGACATGGTCGAGATCCTGGCTTGGTTCGCCTCCGCCTGGCCGTGATTGCAATTGCCTCAGCAGAGATCTGCCGCGACGTGATCGTCCGCGCTCGATCCCGCGGCGCCGCGGGACGAGCAGTCGACCCAGCGGCGGTTGGCGGGCAATCGTCGGCGATGCGATACGGGGATGGACCAGATGAGCCCGCCGAGCCGGCGGCTGGATTGGGCGCTCTTGCTGCCCGCCTCTGCCGTCCTGCCGTTCGACGAGGCGCTGATGCTGGGAGGTGACGACGAGCTCGGCCAGTCGCTCGTCGACCACGGGCTCGCCGCGTCCTGGCGCCGACCACGCGAGGCGGGCGACCGCGCTGCATTCGTGGTCGCTTGGGAGGACTGCCCGTTCGACGTCGAGCGGATCGCACGTCACGTGCAACCCGGTGGCGTGCTGTACATGGAGATCGACCGCCACCGTCGAGGTCGTCGGAGTCTTGGGCCGCGCTCGGCCTCGCGCGGTGCTGGCCCGAGGTGGGTGCCGCGTCTTCTCCGCTCACATCGTCACCCCGGATCTCGCTGATCCTCGGCGATACCTCCCCCTCGACAATCCGCGAGCGATCCGATGGCACCTTCGCGCGCTGTTCGTCGCCGGTACGCCGATCACGCGAGCAATCCGCGCTTGCCTGGCCGGCGCCTTGGCGCTACCGGCGGCGGCCGGCGCGGCCCTCGGGATCGTCGCGGTGCGGTACATGGTCATCGGCACCACGGTCGACGACGATTCCTCACTGATCGGCGTGCCGATGGCACGAGGCGGCGAGCGAGCCATCCTGGTGACCAGTGGATATGACCAAGGGAGCCGAGCCGTCGTGCTTCCGTTCGGAGCGGGTGAGGCATTCCCCCGATTCGCCGTCAAGGTCGCAAGCAGCCCGACGACCACGATCGGCACAGTGCGCGAGCACGAGCGGCTGATCGACCTGCACGCAATCCTGCCTGCTCATACAGGCCGAGCGCTGCCGAAACCGATCGGGATGTTCGCGTTGATCGCACGGACAGCGTGCGTGCAGAGTTGCGCCCCGGGTCCGGCCATGAGCGTGACCGCGGGACGGTGGGGCCAGCGCCTCCGCGCCAAGCGCCACGATCTCGACGTCGTCGTCGACTGGCTCACCGAGTTCGCGATCGCCACTCGAGTTGATGCCTCCAAGTCGGAGCGCGACTGGACGCTGATCTACGAGGAGGCGATCAGCACGATCGATTTCCTGCCGGCCGTCGTCGAGTTGCTCATGGAGGCGCAGAGGATCGCGGAATCGACCCGGGTCGGCGACTCCGCTGTCCATCAGCACTACGACGCGGGTCCGTGGAACGTGCACATCGACGGGAACGACCCGATGTTGATCGACTGGGAGACCGACGACCTGCGACCGATGGATTGCCTGGGCCCTCCCCTTGCAGACATCTTGTACCTCGTCACGTACTGGTACTTCCAGGTGTCACGGTCCGGATCCGAGCGCGACGAGGAAGCAGCCATCGTGGAACTGTTCGCGACCCGGGTGGCGACCGACCCTGGCATCGTCGCAGCTCGGATGGCAATCGATCGGGCACTGGCCGGGCTCGGCCTCGAACGCGAAGTCATCCCTGCGGTCCTGGCGGCGGTCTGGGCTGAACGCGCCGTCTACACCCACCGCCGTCGCGCCCGGCTGGGCGTCCCGATCGGTCGGGGTGAGTCCAGACCGGAGGCCTACCTCCGCGCCCTGGCAGGCGCGATGCCGACCATGTGCGCGCCGAATGGTTGGTGGGGCCTCCCGACGGGTAGACAACCCCAATGAGTTACGTCCTTCACCTCGCCGCGGACTGTTCGTCCCGCGTCCCGACGTACCGGTGTCCATGAGCCAAGGCGCGACCAGTCCATTCGTAGAAGCCGTCGGAAAATCGGCGCCGTCGGTGTTGGCGCGCCTCGATGACCGACCGCTCTACGTCGTCGGCGGGCGTCAGCGAAGCGACCGCGCGTTGCTGGACTCCGGCGCTTGGTACGGCTACGGGCTGGCCGTCATCTTGAAGATCGATGGGTCGGGTGTGACGACAGCCATGGAGTACACGTCACGCCCGGGTACCTACGGTCCCCGCGATGCGGTGCTCTTCAAGAGTGCCTCGGTCGTCGGCGACCGAATGTACTGCACCACGCAGACCGAGGTGGTCGTCCTGGCGTTACCCGACTTCACGGAGATCGCATACATCAGCCTGCCGATCTTCAACGACGTGCATCACGTCGTACCGACCGAATCGGGCACGCTTCTGGTGGCCGTCTCGGGCCTCGAGCTCGTGGTCGAGGTCACCCTCGATGGTGACGTTGTGCGCGAATGGAACGTGCTGGGTGAGGACAGCCTGGTGACGCACCCGCGCAACATCGACTATCGCCAGGGCGTCGACCTGAAACCCCACCGCGCCCATCCCAACTACGTGTTCTTCATCGATGGCGAGCCATTCGCGACGCGGTTCGAATTGCGAGACGCCATCTCGCTCGACGATCCCGGGCGGCGCATCGCAATCGGCGGCGAACGCGTCCACGACGGAGTCGTCCACGACGGGCTGATCTATTTCACGACGGTGGACGGCTGTGTGGCGATCGTCGATTCCTCTACGCTTCAAGTGGTGGAGCGGCACAAGCTGGGGCGGATTCCTTCGAGGCGCGACGATGACGACGCGATCCTGGGCTGGTGCCGGTCGGTGTTCATCGATGGCGAGCACTGTTGGGTCGGCTTCTCCAGGATCCGTCCGACGCGGTTGCGTCAGACCGTGTCGTGGGTACGAACGGGCGGCGCCTCACAGGCGCCCACCAGGATCAGCCGCTACCGCTTGTCGGACTGGACGTGCGACGCCGAGATCGATGTCGAGCCATTCGGGTTGAACGCCGTGTTCACGGTGGCGCCGGCATGACGGCAGCGGGTGAGTCGACGCCCAGCACGTCGGGGGCGGTGTGGCAGCCGAGCGCCGTTCCCCGCGAACGGCGTTGGGCCAGTGCGGGAGTCGGAGGCCTGACGGTCTGGTTGACCGGTCTGTCCGGCTCCGGCAAGTCGTCGATCGCCGACCTCGTTCTGGCCAAACTGGCCGCCTCGGGCACGACGGCGTACGTGCTCGACGCCGACAACCTGCGTCACGGACTGAACTCGGACCTCGGGTTCTCCCCGAGCGACCGCATGGAGAACTGTCGCCGAGTTGCCGAGGTGGCCCGACTTCTGGCCGACGCCGGAGTTGTCTGCCTCGTGCCCATCATCAGTCCGTACGCGAACGATCGTTGCCACGCTCGGGAACGCCACGAGCAAGACGGGTTGCGCTTCCTCGAGGTGTTCGTCGATACGGCGTTGGAGACCTGCATCGAGCGAGATCCGAAGGGTCTGTACCGCCGTGCGATGGCAGGTGAGTTGGAGCAGTTCACGGGGATCTCTGCACCGTATGAAGCCCCGCACAACCCGGATCTGCATCTCCGAACCGAAGGTGCAGACCCGGATGACCTGGCGGACCGTGTCATCGCGATGATCACCGACCGAGGTGCCGAACATCGCGGCGAGCACAGCTGCGATCATGGACGAATCTGCAGAATGGAGTGGGCATGACAGCCCTTGACACCCTTTCCGAGCTCGAAGCTGAGGCGGTCTACGTCATCCGCGAGGTGGCAGCCGAGTTCGAGCGACCCGTGCTGCTGTTCTCCGGAGGCAAGGACTCCCTCGTCATGCTGCACCTGGCGATCAAGGCGTTCACACCGGCCAAGGTTCCGTTCCCCATCATGCACGTCGACACCGGCCACAACTTCGACGAGGTGCTCGAGTTCCGAGACCGCATTGTCGAGCAACTGGGCCTGCAGCTGATCGTGGCGTCCGTCCAGGGCTCGATCGATCAGGGCAAGGTGGTCGAGGAGATCGGCCCGCGGGCCAGTCGGAACCGACTCCAAACCGTGACCCTGCTCGATGCGATCACGGAGCACCGTTTCGGAGCGGTGTTCGGCGGAGGGCGACGCGACGAGGAGAAGGCACGCGCCAAAGAACGCTTCTTCTCGCATCGAGACGAGTTCGGCCAGTGGGACCCGAAGAACCAGCGCCCTGAGCTGTGGTCGCTGTACAACGGCCGCCATCGGGCGGGTGAGCACATACGAGTGTTTCCGATCTCCAACTGGACCGAGCTCGACGTCTGGCAGTACATCGCCGACAAGAAGTTGGAGATCCCGTCGATCTACTACGCCCACCGCCGGCCGGTGGTGATGCGAGACGGGATGCGAATCGCCTACACGCGCCACCTCACCCTGGCGCCCAACGAGGAGCCCGAGGAGATGCTCGTTCGCTTCCGAACAGTTGGTGATGCGACGTGTACTGGAGCTGTCGAGTCGTCGGCAACGACGGTCGACAAGGTGATCGAAGAGGTCGCGGCAAGCCGCGTGACCGAACGCGGAGCGACCAGGGCAGACGACCGGTTCAGTGAGGCTGCCATGGAAGATCGAAAGAAGGAAGGGTACTTCTGATGGAGTTGCTGAGGTTCGCCACAGCGGGCTCTGTCGATGACGGCAAGAGCACCTTGATCGGGCGATTGCTGCTGGATTCGAAGCAGATCTTCGAGGACCAACTCGAAGCTGTCGAGCGCAGCAGCCGCGATCGGGGATACGACTACACCAACCTCGCACTCCTCACCGACGGTCTCCGCGCCGAGCGCGAGCAGGGCATCACCATCGACGTCGCCTATCGGTACTTCGCGACGCCGCGCCGCAAGTTCATCATCGCCGATACCCCGGGGCACGTGCACTACACGCGCAACATGGTGACGGGCGCGTCGACAGCTGATCTCGCGCTGATCCTGATCGACGCCCGCAACGGCCTGCGCGAGCAGAGCCGCCGCCACGCCGTGATCGCTTCCTTGTTGCGCGTCAAGCACCTCGTCGTCTGCGTCAACAAGATGGACCTCGTCGACTACGACGAATCGGTGTTCAACGACGTGCGCGACAAGTTCTCGCAGTTCGCCGAACGGCTGGAGTTCACCGACTTGACGTTCATCCCGATTTCGGCGCTCGACGGAGACAACGTCGTCAGCCACAGTCAGAACATGTCGTGGTACGGCGGCGCCACGCTGCTCTGGCACCTCGAGAACGCGTATGTGGCGTCGGACCGCAACCTCATCGACCCCCGGTTTCCCGTGCAGTACGTGATTCGTCCGATGTCGCGCAGCCATCCCGACTACCGGGGCTACGCGGGCCGCGTCGAGGCCGGCGTGTTCCGACCTGGCGACGAGGTCCTGTGCCTGCCGTCAGGCTTCACCACCACGATCCAGTCCATCGAGGTCCTCGGGGAGAGCGCCGACGAAGGCGAGCCGAACCTCTCGTTGACGATGACACTCCGTGATCCGCTCGACATCAGTCGAGGCGACATGATCTGCCGGCCGGGCAACCGTCCCCACAGTGGACAAGACATCGACGCCATGGTGTGCTGGTTCAACGAACGGCCGATGTCGATGACGTCGACGTACACGATCAAGCACACCACGCGCGCCGTTCGCGGGCGGATGCAGCTCCTGCGATACCGGCTCGACACGGAGTCGCTGCATCGAGACGAGACGGCAGAACAGCTCGCGATGAACGAGATCGGCCGCGTCACGATGCGCACGACCCAGCCGCTCTTCTTCGATCCGTACCACCGCTGCCGGGCCACGGGCAGCTTCATCGTGATCGACGAGTCGACACACGAAACAGTGGGTTGCGGCATGATTCTCGGTCCGGCGGGATGAACCTGAGAACCAATAGGTCATATGACCTATTTCCGAGCAGCGACGCCGCCTTTCGTTCAGAATGAGTTCACGGTTCGTTTGGGTATAAGTAAGATCGGGTAGCGAAGTCAGGCACCAAGAGGTCAAGGACGGACTCTTGATGTTTCCTCATCGGCGAAGGTTGGAGGCGAGCGCACGGGCGGCGTCGGCTCCGGCGATAAACGGAAAGACCTGCGATGTTAGACCTTTCGGAATTGGTCGAGTCAGCATCTGCCTTGCTCGATCAACGGCTTCGACGCCCTAGTGCGGAGACACCATTCCAGGCGGAAAGCGATGAATCGGTTTTTGACGAGCCGATCTCCGTCGAACCGATACCGCAAGAGACCCGCTGGCTCGACCGCTCCCTGCGGTCGGCAAAGCCGAAGGTCTCTGTGGTCATCCCCACATTGAACGAATCCCGAAATCTTCCCTACGCGATGTGGCGCCTGCCCGAGTGCGTTTCCGAGATCATCGTTGTCGACGGCCGCTCGTCCGACGACACCGTGATGACGGCGGCACTGATGCGACCGGACGTGCGAGTCGTGTTGGAGCCGACCAAGGGCAAGGGTGCCGCGTTGAAGCGTGGCTTCAGCGAGGCGACGGGCGACATCATCGTCATGCTCGACGCCGACGGATCCGCCGATGGCGGCGAGATCCAGAAATTCGTCGACGTACTTCTCGCCGGAGCTGATTTCGCCAAGGGTTCCAGATTTCTTCCGGGAGGCGGCAGCGGAGATCTCACTCGAATCCGCACCCTTGGCAACCAGACGTTCACGGGGATCGTCAACCTCATCTGCCAGACCCGCTTCTCGGACCTCTGCTATGGCTACAACGCGTTCTGGCGAGATTGCCTCGACTTCATCCAGGTCGACGTCGAGGGTTTCGAAGTCGAGACACGGCTGATGATGACGGTGGCGACGGCCGGGCTTGCGATGGTCGAGGTGCCGAGCTGGGAATACAGTCGAGTGCACGGCGTCAGCAACCTCAACGCGGTACGCGATGGCTGGCGGGTGCTGCGATCGATCGCGAGGACCACGATGGAGGTCCGGCGAGGCCGCGCCTCAGTGCGCTGTCAGCCCGTCGGGTCTGAACGGAACATCATGGTATGAAGAGCCTGGTGGTGTTGCCTGGACGTCCTCCCCACTGGGTCGCCGACCATGCACGACACCTCGCCCAACGACTGACGGAGACCGGTCGGGTGATGGTCGTGTTCACCCATCGTCGCACCTACGAGTCGCAGCTACCCGGCCAGCCCGGCACCGGCTCGGTTCTGGGTCATTCGATTGCGGGCTACCCGATCTGGATGGGACGGCGCAGCGCTGCGCTCGGGCTGCGCTGGTCGAGCAAGTTCACCATCGTCGTGCTGTGGGCCGGAGCGAACAACGTGCTGGCGTTGTGGGCCGGGCTCGTCGCCCGCCTGCGCCGCGAACGGCTCATCGTCGACATCCCCGAGTTCGACCAGTCCCGGCTGACGAGACGCCAACGAGCGATTCGCAAGGTGTTGTGCTGGCTCGCAGAAGATGTCGTGCGTGGTCCCGCGCCTGCGTCGCAAGAGCGACCCTCGAAGGTCATCTTGATGCTGTGTGGCGAATACCTCGAGATGGCACATCTCGCACTGCAGACGTTCGAAGGCATGGCCGACTCCGCGGCGAGTAGATGGACGTTACGGCTACAGGTTGCTTCGCGCGCCCACGAGGTGGTCTCCGACGGGGGTCGCCGCGTCGGCAAGGTCACGACCCTCATCGGCGAACCCACCCCCGAACTACTCAGCATCGCAGACGTGGTCGTCGCCGACTACGACGCCCCGTCGGCCGACCTCGTTCGGCAAGCAGTGCTGACAGGCGGTGCGGGCGTTCTGGTCGGACATCCCGTGGCGGGCCGAGTGGCTCGTTGCCACGATGGCGTCTGGTTGGCCCAGCGCGATGCGGCGGCAATCCTCGTTGCGCTGGAAGCCTCCTCCGGCGGCGTGTTCGAGCGTCCGGTTCCGGTCGCCAAGATGCGTGAGCTCACCGACCAGGTCGTCGATGTGGTGGCCGACTTGGAGTTCGCTGGGTGAGTTCTGTCGTCATCTGTGCGTACACGACCGAGCGCTGGGGACAGTTGCAAGAGGCAGTGGAGTCGGTAGCCGCTCAGTCTGCCGATGTCGAGATCGTGATCGTCGTCGATCACAATGTCGAACTGCTGGAGATGTGCGCTGCCGAGTGGCCACATCATCGAGTGGTCGCCAACGAATTCGCCCAGGGTTTGTCAGGTGCTCGCAACAGCGGTCTCGCCCAAACAACAGGCGATGTCATCGCGTTCCTCGACGACGATGCAACTGCGGACAGCGGGTGGCTCGATGCACTGAACGCAGGATTCACCGATGCATCCGTTGGAGGTGTCGGTGGCCACATCCTTCCGGCAGTGGGCAGAGCCTTCGCCGAGTTGGCTGCCGCCGGAGTTCTGGTGGGTCGTCGGATGCAGCTACATCGGGCTGCCCTCTGCGGCACAGGAGATACGAAACCCGATCGGAGCCAACATGGCGTTCACCGCGGTCGGTGTTCGAACACGTCGGAGGATTCCGCGAGGAGATCGGCCGCGTCGGCACCATTCCGCTGGGCTGCGAAGAGACCGAGTTGTCGATTCGGGCGCGGGCCGCGGGATTCGACATCTGGTACCGCCCCGATGCAATCGTCCGCCACTGGGTCCCCACCGGACGATTGACGCTCCGCTACTTCTTGCGTCGTTGCTACGCAGAGGGATTGTCGAAGGCAGTCGTCAGCGCATTGGCGGGCCGCAGCGACGGGCTCGCGTCGGAGCGCGCGTACGCCACCCGCACCTTGCCACGTGCTGTTCGCGCCGGCTTGTCGCAGGCGATCCGCGGTCCGGCACGAGGAGATGGGCTGCGCCGCGCCGCGGCCGTGGTGGCGGGACTGCTCGCCGCGGGCGCGGGTTTCGTCCACGGAACCGTCGTCGATCGCAGGCGCCGAACGCCTTTGGGGCCCGCTCCCGCGATCCGCTGGGAGACGACGACACCACAGTGAACGACAAGCCCCAACTACTGGACAGAATGAGGTTTCGTATCCAGCACGACGAAACCACGCCCATGGATGAACCGAACGGAAGCACGCAACGCGCCGCGCCTGTCAACGACCGGCGTGCTCACAAAGGTGCCATCGTCACCATCAACGATCCGCCGGGCAAGGTTCTCCTGCCGGATCTCCGAGCGCTCGCGCGGGCGCGAGAGGTCCTCTACTTCTTGACATGGCGCGATGTGAAGGTTCGCTACAAGCAGACAGCGATCGGCGCAGTGTGGGCGATCCTTCAGCCGCTCACGGCAATGCTGATCTTCACGTTGGTGTTCAGCAGGTTGGCAAAGCTTCCGTCCGACGGCGTGCCGTACCCGATCTTCGCCTACTGCGCGCTCGTTCCTTGGACCTTCTTCTCGACAGCTCTGACGCAAGCCTCCGGCAGTCTCATCCTGAACGAACGGCTGGTCACCAGGGTGTACTTCCCGCGACTGATCATCCCGCTCGCCTCTGTCTGTGGCGTGGTGATCGATCTCGGACTGGCGTCGGTGGTGCTCGTCGGGATGATGTTCGCCTACGGCATCTCGCCGTCACTCGGGCTGCTCTGGGTCCCGTTGTTCGTCGTGATGGCCTCGGCTGCTGCCATCGGGATCGGCGCATTGTTGGCCGCGCTCAACGTGCGGTATCGCGATGTGCGCTATGTCATCCCCTTGCTCGTGCAGCTGTGGATCTTCATCACACCGGTCGCGTATTCCTCGAGCCTCGTGCCGGGTCGATGGCGTTGGGTCTACGCGTTGAACCCGATGGTCGGCGTCGTGGAGGGATTTCGGTGGGCGTTCTTCGGCAGTTCGTTGCCTGGGCGGGACATCGCGATCTCGACACTCAGCGCCGTCGTCATCCTGATCGTCGGGCTGATCGTGTTCGGGCGCATGGAAGACACGTTTGCGGACGAGATATGAGCACCGCTGCGATCGAAGTTGACGGGCTCGGAAAGCGGTACCTGCTCGGCGAGCGCGAGCAGTACCAAGCGCTGCGCGACGTGCTGTCGAGCGCTCCTCGCCGCCTCGTCGGCCGAGTGAGGCGAGCGGATGACGACCCGAGCGACCGACCGCACACCTGGGCGCTGCGCGACGTGGAGTTCGCCGTGCAGCCCGGTGAAGTGCTCGGAATCATCGGACACAACGGAGCCGGCAAGAGCACACTGCTGAAGATCCTCAGCCGGATCACCCGACCCACCGAAGGGCGAGCGGTGATGCGAGGGCGGATCGGCTCGCTGCTCGAAGTCGGCAGCGGTTTCCACCCCGAACTGACCGGAGCGGAGAACATTCTGCTCAACGGAGCCATTCTCGGGATGTCGAGAGCGGAGGTACGCGAACGGTTCGACGAGATCGTCGCGTTCGCCGGCGTCGAGCAGTTCTTGCAGACTCCGGTCAAGCGGTACTCGACAGGCATGTACATGCGTCTCGCTTTCGCCGTCGCCGCGCATCTCGAGCCGGAGATCCTCATCATCGACGAGGTGCTCGCGGTCGGTGATGCCGAGTTCCAGCGCAAGTGCATCGGCCGCATGAACGAGTTGTCTCGTGGACACGGCCGAACGGTGCTGTTCGTCAGCCACAACTTGGCTGCGGTGAAGCAACTCTGCCCGCGCAGCATCTGGCTCGACAACGGTCGCATGCGCGCCGACGGACCGACGGCCGATGTCATCGATCATTACCTCGAACAACACGTCGCAACAGCCACAGCGGGCTCGTGGATCGACATGAACGACGCCCGCCGCATCGGCACCGGCGAGGTGCGCTTCGAGCGCATCCGGTACGACGGGCCCGACGACCCGCAGGGTCTGCCCCGTCCGGGCGGCCGGATGACGAGTGGAACTCGTCGTGAAGGCCCACCGCAGCGTCAAGATCGGCAGCCTCGCCGTCAGAGTGTCGATGCCGGGTGGTCCCGTGCTTGTCGCCGCGGACCCCGTGATCGATGGGGATCTCCCGTTGCAGCTCGACGTCGGGACACATCGCCTGCAGATCGAGATCGAGTCGCTCGCGCTCAGTCCCGGCAACTACACGATCGGGCTCTGGCTTGCTCGTGGTGGAGGTGGCAGGGGGTGGTCCGTGTTCGACTCCATCGAGGATGCGATCCACCTCGACCTCGAGGCCGCACCGGGTGGCGATGGGCGGCGCGGTCAGGCGATCGTCCCATGCAGTTCGACCCTGACACAGCTGGGCGACGTTGACGAGGATGACGGCCACGATCAGCGGCCACCGGCGTAGTACTAGTCGAGGCGGGCAAAGGGTCGAGCGACCACGCTGACCAACCGCCGAGGAACGAGGCCATCGCGAGGAACCACCCGGCCAACGCGGCCCGCCGCAATCTCGACACATCGGCGCGCGCAACACAGGACGACACGCCCAGTCGAACGAGCGCGGCGCGGGAATCACCGGCGATCGGGTGTTGCTCGCGGTCGAGTCGATACGACAGCATCCGATTGGCCGCCGACGACACGGATCGCACGGCAGCAGGATCGGCCGGCAGACCACTGAGTCCGAGCCGCCGGGTTGCTTCGATGAGGCACCGGTGGGTTTCATTGGTTCGCCAGATGTTGGTTCGCAATCGATCCGGATTTTCGCGGCCGGCATAGTGCGCGTTGGCGCCGTGGACCCGGTAACCGCCTCCGCTGCCGGCCAACGAATGGACCGTCCCGTACAGAGGCACGAGGCTGGAGAGGTAGTAGTCGCTGCACAGCCGAAACGGCACCTCGGGCATGGGCAACACGGAGCTCAGTGCAGCGCGACTGAAGGCATTGCCACTGGTGGGTTGCCACACGATGTCGTCGGGACATGTCAGTAGTCGTGGCCGTGCATCGCCCGTGAACAGCACCTTTCGCGCAGGCGGCACCGTCTCTCCTGTGCGCCGCCCGGCACCATCGATGACATCGAGAACGAACTGCACCCGAACGATGGTCGGGTCGGAGCTCATGGCTGTGATCACCCGCTCGCCGGTGTCGTCAGCCAAGACATCGTCCGCATCGAGGAAGATCACGACGTCGCCGTGAGACACGGCAAAGCCACGGTTCATGGCCGCGCCTTGGCCGTCGTTAGCAGTGAAGATCGCGTCGATGTCGCCACCGAAGCGCTCGATGACCGCACGCGAGCCGTCGGTCGACCCGTCGTCGACGACGACGACCTCGACGCTGACACGTCGTTGGGCGAGCACGCTGGCGATGGCCTGTTCGACGAACTCGGCATAGTTGTGGTTGGTGATGACAACCGACAGCGCAGGATTCACGATCGTCACATCCGGCGCATGGTGCCGATCAGGTCGCCCATCATCCCACGACAACGATCGCCGACGTCGTGCAGTGGTTCGCGAGCCCCCGCCTCGATCCAGCAGCTGTGCGCAGTGTCGATCAGCAAACTGACCACGCCGCTCGCCAACCTTGCCCGCATCCGAGCTTCTTCGCTGTCGCCCTCTCGTTCGAGCACGAGCTCTGCGGTCACGTCGGCCAACCGGGCGCGGAAGTACTCCGTCCCGGGCGGATGCTGCCCAGGCCGTTTCATCAATGCCATGCGTTGGCGGGCACGCGATGTCTCGCCCTCGAGCGAACCGGCGAGCATCTCCAAGCTCTCGAACAGGCTCGTGATGACCGGCTCGTCGGCCGGACGTCTGCGGAACTCGTCGCGCACCGATCGAAGGAGTTCGTCGAACTGCGGATACATCACGGCTTCCTTCGTGGGGAAGTAGCGGAAGAACGTCCGCGGGGCGACATTGGCGCGCTCGGCGATGTCGTTGATCGACGTCTCGTCGTACCCTTGCTCGGCGAAAAGCTCCCAAGCCGCGTCCTCGATGGCTTGGCGGGACGAGTCTTTCTTGCGCTGCCGCAACCCGGCATGAGCGGCTGCCGTGCCCTGTTGCTGCGTCGTGCTGGCGTTCACGCCCCTAACGATACGTCAGAACCGGGCCCCGTGTGGCAGTTGTGCATTTTGTCACAGTTGACTTTTGGCAGAACTGCCAGTTCAATGGGCGACATCCCCCGAAAGCGAGGCCCCTCATGGATGCAACCGCCGTCATCGAATACGACGAAGCCAGCCAGATCCCAGCAGACGTGTTCAGGCGACGATGGGTGATCCTCGGCGTGCTGTGCCGAGCCTGATCATCATCGTCATCGGCAACACCTCCCTCAACGTCGCCATGCCGAGGATGTCTGAGGCGCTCGGGCTCACCAACAGCCAGCAGCAGTGGGTGGTCGATGCCTACTCGTTGATCTTCGCCGGCATGCTCTTCACCGCCGGCACGCTCGGCGACCGCTTCGGCCGCAAGGGATTCATGCAGGCGGGCATCGCGCTGTTCGGCGCCGCCTCGGCGTACGCCACGTTCTTCGCCAACTCGGCTGCCGAGGTGATCGGTGCCCGCGCGCTCATGGGCGTCGGCGGGGCGTTGGTGATGCCGGCAACGCTGAGCATCCTCGTCAACACCTTCCCGGCGAACGAGCGAGCCAAGGCCATCGGCATCTGGTCGGGCATCGCCGGCGGCGGCGGCGCCCTCGGCCTTGTGCTTGGTGGATGGCTCGTCGAGAACTTCTGGTGGGGATCGGCCTTCGCCATCAACGTGCCCGTGGCACATCATTGCGCTCGTGCTCGGTGCACGGCTCGTGCCGAGCAGCAAGGACCGTCACCCGTCCAAGCTCGACCCCACCGGCGCAGTGCTGTCGATGGCCGGACTTGGGCTGTTCGTCTACGGCCTGATCGAAGCCCCGCAGTGGGGTTGGAGCTCGGCCACCAGTCTCGGTGTCATCGGCGCCGGCATTGCCGTGCTCGACCGTCTTCGTGATGTGGGAGCTGCGCAGCAGCGCACCGATGATCGACGTGCGACTGTTCAAGGATCGCCGCTTCGGCGTCTCGAGCATCGGGATGACGCTCGTCTTCTTGACCATGTTCGGCTTCTTCTTCGTCGTCAGCCAGCTGTTCCAGCTCGTGCTCGGCTACGGCTCGTTCGAATCTGGCCTGCGCATGCTGCCGATCATGCCGGTGATGATCATCTTCAGCACCCGCGCCGCCGGTCTGGTCGAGCGTCTCGGGGCGCGCACGGTCGTGACCGCCGGGATGCTGCTGACGGCTGGCGGGCGTGTTCATCCTCAGCTTCCTCGGCGCCATCGTCTGGCTACGGCCATGTGCTGCTCGGAATGATCGTGATGGGGTCCGGCATGGGCCTGACGATGACCCCGATGACGGAACTGATCATGTCGTCGGTCCCCCGCGACAAGGCCGGCGTCGGGTCGGCGATGAACGACACCACCCGCGAGGTCGGCACGACCCTTGGCGTCGCCGTACTCGGCAGCATCCTGTCGTCGGGCTACACGTCCAACCTCGGCAGCGTCGTTGCCAATCTTCCCGACGCCGCACGACAAACCGCAGAGGGCTCGTTGGCCGGCGCACTCGGCGTCGCCAACCAGGTTGGCGGTACGCAGGGCGCGGCGATCGTCGACGCGGCCAAGTCGGCATGGACCGATGGACTGCAGCTGTCAATGATCATCGGCGCCGGGATCGTGCTGTTCGCCGCCGCCATTGCTGCCCGCTACCTCCCCGGCAAGACCGGCGAATCCACCGACGAGGCGATCGACCTCGATGGCTTCACCGACGAACTGTCGGACGAGCTCGAGGGCTTCGCGGTGACCGCCGGCGACTGACGTCGGTGTTCAGCCGGCCTCGAGGCCAGCCGCGGTGACGCCGGCGATGCAGATCTCCTCGTCTTCGTCCCCAGTTCCGCCGGATGCACCGACGGCACCGATCACCGCGCCCGCCTGATCTTTGATCAGGACGGCACCGGTCTGGGGTAGGAAACGCCCCTGCGCCGTCGAGGCCAACGACACGAAGAAGTTTGGGTTCGATGCGGCCCGCTCGCCGAGCACACGGCTGGATGCCCCCATCGCCACCGCAGCCCACGCCTTGCCGGTGGCGACGTCGATGCGGAACATGCTCGCTCCATCCTGTCGTTGCGCCGCCGTGAGGTGCCCCGCGTCGTCGAGCACGACGACGGCCATTGGCTTGTATCCGGCTTTTTGGGACGCTGCAAGAGCAGCCTCGATGACGACGTTTGCGGTGGCGAGTGTCAGTGCTGTCACCCGGTCATCGTAGACGTGAGCCCGTCATGGCACGATGACGAGCTTGCCGCGCACGTGCCCACCGGCCAGCTGCCTCATGGCATCCCTGGTGTCGCTGAGCGGATAGGTACGCTCGATCACGGGAACCAGCTGGCCCTTCTCGGCGAGCTCCTTGAGGCGCTCGAGGCCGGCGACATGTTCCTTCGCGACGAAGGACGTCAGGCGCTGCCCGACGAACGGCGACAGGGCGAGGGCTCGGAGCTGACGGCCGATACCACCGAACCACCGGCCTCCCTCTTCGCCGCCGGCGATCACGAGCGTGCCGTGGGAGGTCAGCACACGTCGAAGGCGTCGCAGCGAGGAGTTGCCTCCCATGTCGAGAATCAGGTCGTACAGCGTCCCACCAGCGGCGAAGTCGTCGCGGGTGTAGTCGATGACGTGGTCTGCACCGATCGATCGGACCAGGTCGACCTTGGCAGTGCTGCAGACGCCGGTTACTTCGGCCCCGAGGGCCTTGGCGATCTGCACCGCGAAGGTGCCCACGCCGCCCGAGGCGCCGATGATCAGCACCTTCTGCCCGGCGACGAGACGACCCACATCGGTCAGCCCTTGCAGCGCGGTCTGTCCTGAGACCGGGATAGCCGCAGCCTGCTCGAACGTGAGGTTCGAAGGCTTCAGCGCCAGCTTGTCCTCGCGCGCGGCGACGTATTCGGCGAACGAACCTTTACCGACGCCGAACACCTCGTCATCTTGGCGGAACCGTGTGACGTCGGGGCCGACACTCGCCACAACTCCAGCGACGGCCAAGCCTGGTACAGCGCGCCTGGGCGCACGGAGGCCGGTAACGAGCCTCACGAGATAGGGAAGACCGGCCATGAGGTGCCACGTGCCGCGATCGAGTCCGGCGGCACGGACCTGCACCAGCACTTCGCCTGCTCCAATCGTTGGTCGGTCTACCTCGCCAAGACTGAGGACGTCGGCATTTCCGTATTTCGTCTGCAGGACGGCTCGCATCGGATGGCGATGGTAGGGCACCACCACCCTTGCTCGCATGTCAGCACGCCTGGCGGCCTCGCCACGGTGTGTTTGGCTATACGCAGGAGGATGGACGCGTGACGAGAGTGTTCCTCATGCACAATTGGAGGACACGGTGGCGATCCCTGGTCGTACTGGCGATCATGATCGGCCTGACCGGCGCGGCCGTCTTTGCCGCGATTGCCGGTGCGCGCCGATCGGCGAGCGCGCTCGATCGCTTCCACGACGCCGCTCAAACGCTCGATGTGTTCGTCTCCGCCGACGTCACCGGTCCCGAGCCCCCAGGCTTCCTCGACCTGCTCGATGGTCCGCTGGTCGAAAGCACGAACGACCTCGCGTTCCTCTTCGTTGACGTCGACGAGATCGGGGTGATGTTTGCGCCGACGTCGCGGCGCGGGACGAACGTCGAACGAGGCGTGGTGCTCGACGGACGCCGAGCCGACCCCGACGAGCCCGACGAGCTGACACTGTCGGAGACAGCGGCAGCCAAGCTCGGCCTCCACGTCGGTGACCTGTTCGAGTTCGGATCGCTCAACCGGCAGCAGGCCGATGACTTCTTCAACAGCGGCCAGGTGCCGACCTCGCTCGACGGGCCTCAGTTGCGACTGCGGGTCGTCGGGATCACCCGCACCGGGTTCGACCTCAACGCCTTCGGCGAAGGAACCGCGCTCACCGTCACCACACCTGCGTTCTGGGAGAAGTACGGACCCGACATCGGCATCGGCTCTCGCAGCCACATGGTGCGCCTCGTCAACGAGCCTGGAGCCGTCGATCAGTTCACCGCCACCGTCGCGGACGCATACGGCGGCGAGCATCTCCCCAGCATCAATGTCGGGCAGGGAGAGAGCTCCATCGCCGACTCGATCTCGGTGGTGACGGCCGCGCTGCTGGCCATGGCAATGGTCATCGCCGTGTCTGGCCTGCTGTGGATCGGTTCTGCGACGGCGCGGCATCAACGGGCGGCGGCCCCCGACATCGACGTGCTGCGCGCATTGGGCACGACCGCCGCTGAGCGCCGTCTTGTCGCGTTCGGCTGCGTGGTTCCAGCGCTCATCGCAGGGGTGGTGGTGGCACCCCTCGGCGCCATTGCCCTGTCGCCGCTGTTCCCGGTGGGCACGGCGCGTCGCGTCGACCCGGACCCGGGCCTGCACGCCGACGGCGTGACACTGTTGATCGGTACCATCACGCTCGTCGTGGTTCTCGGACTCATCGCCGCGATCGCAGCGGCTCGACTGGCCTCGGTAGGACGCCGCCTGGAGCCCGGCATGCTACGGGTGCCACGGCTCGTCGACCGCGCGGCGCGCTCGCTTCGTCCGGCGCCGGGCACGGGCGTGCGGTTTGCACTGAGCGCTCCTTCTCGTGCATCGGCGCCCATTCGGCCGGCGCTTGTCGGCGCAATCGTCGGCGTCGTCGGACTGGTCGCCGTGGCCGTCGTCGGCGCGAGCCTCCATCGGCTGGTGGATGTCCCTGCTCGATGGGGCACGACGTGGGACGTGGCAATCGACGCCGGGGTCTTCGGGGCCGATCCGTCCCCCGAAGCAGAACCGGACCGTGAGGCACTGCTCGCCGATCCGGACATCGAGGCCGCAGCCATCGTGCTGATGGACGAGCAGATCACCATCAACGGCGTGGAGGCGATCTCGATGACCATGGATTCGGTGAAAGGCGGCCTCGCGCCGACGGTCATCGAGGGCCGTGCGCCGAGCGCGGACGATGAGATCGCGGTGGGCCGCGACACGATGCGGGATGTGGGTGTCGCGTTGGGCACAGCGGTGACCGTGACCTCCCGCAGCCAGGTGAGTGAGGAGTTCCGCATCGTCGGTGTCATCGCCTTTCCGACCATCGGTGATCCCACGGCGGTCGCGATCGGCGCGTCGCTGACAGCACAGGGCGGCGACCGCCTCCTCCTCGGAACGGGCAGCGAAGACGTCGGGACGCCATACGTGGTGGTCCGTTGGGCGGCGGGCGTCGACGCCGACGAGGCACTGAGTCGGCGGGGACTCGGGAGCAATGAAACTCTGGCGGGTGCCCGGGCCATCCCGCCGACCTCGCCGCCCGAGGTGAAGGGCCTCGTCGACGTACAGCAGTTCCCACTGCTGGCGGGCGTGGCGTTGGCTGTGCTGGGCATGATTGCAACCAGCCACGCGCTGATCGTCACGGTCCGGCGCCGACGTGTCGAGCTCGGCGTTCTCAGCGCGCTGGGCTTCGCGCCGGCACAGCGTCGCGCCGTGATCCTGGGGCAGGCGACGACCATCACCCTGATCGCTTTGGCAGTTGGCTTGCCGCTCGGCGCCCTTGTCGGGCGCGTCGTGTGGTCGGCCATAGCGTCATCGATCGGTGTTGCGGCAGACGCGTCGTTCCCGCTCGCGCTGCTCGCTCTCGGCGCGATCGGATTCGTGATCGTCCTGAACGCCATCGCGTCGTTCCCCGCGCGGGGGGCAGCCCGGCTGCGCGTCGCCGAGGCCCTCCGCTCGGAGTAGCGGCCCGCTTCGGGCTCAACGCCGCCGGCGAGCAGCTTCCCGTTCGATGTATTCCTCGGCGAGCTTTCGCGGGGCACACGCCAGCCAACCGTCGACGATCGCTTCCCGCAGTGCGCGCTTGCCGACCGTCTTCAGTTGGATCAGGACCGCGGGGTACCCGTCGAAATGCGGAATCGTGAAGAAGCCCTTCGTCTGCATCGCCAGCACCGCCTCCTTCTCGCCCAGGTCTTCGACCCGTACTGCGAGGATCGGGCCATCGGGCGGACTGGCATCGCCGAATCGCCGCAGGTCGGCCTTGCTGAACGGCCGGTCCCAGGCGAACGCCTTGCCGGCGACCGACCATGTGCCATGTCCGTAGCGCTCGCCCTGAGTTACCTCCGGCAAGTCCAACGCCATCCGAGCCGCCTCGTCGACACTGACCATCCTCCGTGACCGTAATCGCCGTCGCAGAGCATCGCTGTCAGCGAAACGGGCGTATGCGGCCCAATTCGCTGACAGCGTTCGACAGGGTTGGCTTAGGTGATGCTGGTGTCCAGCGTCGTGCCCTGCGAGATTCCGTGGTTTGTCGACGTGTCGTAGTCGTCGCTGGCCTGTTGCAGGTCTCGCTTGCGCTGTTCAAAGGCTTCCCAGGCCGCGGTTTGATCCATGCCCAGCAGCGTGCCCTCGAAGTTGTCGAGATACGAGTAGGCCAGGTTGTAGTGCCCCATCTCGTGCGTCATCAGCGCGTCGGACCAGCGGTCCCACTCGGTGCGCACGGCATCGTTGGCGTCGCTGCGCTTTGCCCACGCAGGCACCAGTACCTCGATATCAACGGTCAGCGTCGCTGCGGTGACCGCCTGACTGTCGTCCCAACTGAGGTTCAGCACCGGGTGCCAGCTACACCTGCCGACCTCGTCCATGTTCCATCCGTTCATCTCGTCGTACAGCTCCTGCAGGGTGTCTCCCCACAGCTCGGAGATGTCGCCGCCTGCTTGGTTCCACGTCGTCATGCCTGCGATCTTGCGCCATCGGACGGCATCGACGCTGGCACCTTTGGGCAATTTGGCGGGCACGTTCGCGGCGCATTCGAGAGAGGTCAGCGGCGGGGCGATGCGACGAAAACCGGGATCTGTCGATCGGTCTTCGCCTGGTACTCCGCGTACGGCGGAAACGCCGCCACGGCGCGCTCCCACCACTGGGCGCGCTCCTCGCCGCCAGACCTCGCGCACATCGAACTCCTCCGGAGCGGGGCCGTCCTGGATCTCGATCGGGCCGTTGTTGTCCTTCAAGTTGTAGTACCAGACGGGATGCGCCGGCGCGCCACCCTTCGACGCAACGAGTGCGTACTCGCCGTCGTGCTCGACCCGCATGAGAGGGATCTTGCGGATCTTGCCGCTCTTCACGCCAAGTGTCGTGACGATGATGATCGGCAGTCCCGTCTCGCGCAGGGTGTTTGCCTCGGTGCCACCCGACGCCTCGTAAGCCTCGACTTGATCACGTACCCACTGTGCCGGACTCGGCTCGTATTCTCCCTTGAGTGCCATGACACGAGGATACGTGGCGGTACGGAGGTTCAAGCTCACGCCCGTTCCTGCCGATCTGTTGATCAGGCTCAGCAGGAGCGGATGGTGGGTATGAGCACAGCAGCGCGCGTCAGCCGCTTGTACATGGCGATCGGCCTGATCGCGTGTGCGGTGTACTTCACTTTGCCGCGCTCAGCCGAGACCCAGGTTCTCTTCGTGGCGCTGGCGATATCGACCCCGGTGGTCGGGATTCTCACCGTCCGTCGCGTCCATTCACCCGCACGGTGGCGTGGCGCGTGCTCACCGCCGGCGTCGCGATCGCTGCCGTCGGCGAAGTAGTCGATTTCGTGTGCATCGCGATGGAAACCCGGCCGCACGCCGGCCCTGCCATCGACGTCCTCTTCCTCACCGCCTACATGGTGCAGCTATCAGGCCTGATGCTGCTCTTCCGGACGCAGACTGCGTCGCGCCACCAGTTCGGCTGGTTCGACGCCGTCGCAGTGGCGGTCGCTGTCGGCACCATCGTGTGGAGCACCATGTATGAGGCCATCTTCGGAGGCGGCCGCGACACCCCGCTTGACTGGCTGACGCGCTTCGGCGGTGCCGTGCTCGGTGTGGCGATGGTGGTGATGGCACTGCGAATGGTCATCAACGCACGTGGCCGGCACTCGAGTTTCAACCTGCTGCTCGTCGCGTTTCTGCTGCAGGTCGTCACCGACTCCGTCGCCGCGTTGTGGTCCGGTTATCAGGCGGGCGGCCGGGTCGACACGTTCTGGGTCGTGGGTTATGTCGTCATGGGCGCCGCCCTGATCAGAGGTGGGCAGCCCTCGACATCGGGACGGGCGCCGACGCGGTTGGCTCACCTCGAGATCAAGCACACGTTGGTACTGCAAGCCGTGGTCACCATCGTGTTGGCAACGATGATCGTGATCGAGGTCGGCGGCAATACCCCGATCGTCAGCCTCGCCGTGTGGGCCGCCGCGTGGCTGGTGATCCTGGTGATGACTCGTGTACGTGTTTTGGACTGCTGCGCATGGTGGGCGAGGCATCGGCTACCGAGAACCAGCGGAGACTGACTGCGATGGTGGCCAGCTCCAGCGACATCATCGGCCTCGCGGATCCGGACGGCACCATTCGATACCTCACGCCGTCCATCGAACGGATCGCCGGCGTGCGATTGGAGGACTGGATCGGGCAACGCTTCCACGTGATGCTGACCCGCCACGTGATCGGGATCGACGATCTCGCTGTGCGCTGCGCGTTGCTGCGTCCCGGCGAATCCGCGACTTGGGAGTGCTCGATCCGCTCGACGAACGAAGCCGATCCGCGTCGGATCGTGAAGCTGACGCTCGCGAACCAGTTCGAGACACCGGAGGTGAACGGTTGGGTGATCACCGCCCACGACGTCACCGAACAGGCGGAGTTGACCGCCGAGCTTCGGCACCAGTCACTGCACGACCCGTTGACCGGACTGCCGAACCGGGCTCTGTTGTTCGACCGGATTCAACACTCGATCGATCGCCTGAGCCGCTCGGCCGATACATGGCTCTCCGTGGTCCTGGTCGACATCGACGACTTCAAGGCGGTCAACGACAGCCTGGGTCACACCACCGGCGATGAGCTGCTGCGCGCAGTGGCCGAGCGGCTCAACAGGTCTGTTCGTCAAGGCGACACCGTTGCCCGTCTCGGTGGTGACGAATTCGCAATCCTGCTCGAGGACACCAACGAAGTCGAGGCGCTGGTACTCGCTCAGCGGGCGCTCGAGAGCTTGGCGCTGCCGGTCCGCATGGGTGCCGGCGACTTCGCCGTGCAGGCCAGCGCCGGCGTCGTCTGTTCGCAGGGCGCGGCCGATCCGGTCGAGCTACTGCGCTCGGCCGACATCGCAATGTATGCCTCGAAGCGCGACGGCAAGTCGAAGGTGACGCTGTTCCACACGGAGATGCACGACATCGCCCACCGCCAACTCGAACTGCGCATGGACCTGTCGGTCGCACTCGATCACGGGGAGCTCTTCTTGGCGTACCAGCCGATCCTCGACACGCGTACGCGACGGATCTGCGGCGTCGAGGCCTTGCTGCGTTGGAACCACCCGATTCGTGGAGCCGTGTCGCCCGTCGAGTTCATCCCGGTCGCCGAACAGTCGGGCCAGATCAAGCCAATCGGCGAATGGGTGCTGCGCACAGCGTGCACCGAGGCGGCGTCGTGGACCGGCGAGGGTGCAGAGTCGTATGTGAGCGTCAACGTGTCGGCCCCGCAGCTCAACGATCAATTCGTCGATCTGGTGGTCGCCACACTTGTCGAGAGCGGACTCCCTGCTCGCCGCCTGATGCTGGAGATCACCGAGTCGATGTTGGTCGACGACAGGATGAATGCCCACTCGATCTTGAGCCGCCTCCGAGAGGCCGGTGTCCGCATCGCGATCGACGACTTCGGTACCGGCTTCTCGTCCTTGTCGTACCTTCAATCGCTGTGCGTCGACGTGGTGAAGATCGACCGTTCGTTCGTGCAGGATCTCGGCACGAACGCTGACCATCAGGCGCTCACGCGCACGATACTGTCGCTCGCCGATGGGTTGGCGATGACCGCCGTAGCCGAGGGAGTCGAGACCGATCGCGAACTCGCCGAACTCCAGCTCCTCGGCTGCCAGTTCGCACAGGGGTTCCTGTTCTCCCGCCCCGTCGCACCCGAAGCCCTGTACCAATTGTTCGAACGTTCGCGCACCGCGTCGTGGGTCACCCAGTCTGCTCGCTAGACCGGCGCTACTCCCCCACTTCGCCGTCGATGGCTTCGCGGATGATGTCGGCATGACCGAGGTGGCGGGCATATTCGTCGATCATGTGCACCAGTACCCAGCGAAGCGTGTACTGACGGCCGTCGGTCGGATGTGATGTTCCCTCCGCGACTGCGACCGGATCCAGTGGAACGGTGCCAATGGCCTCGAGGGGTAGCCGGTCGGAGATCAGGCGGGACTGCTCGACCTCTGCGCGCCACGTCGCAATTGCGGCATCGCCCGTTGCAGCATCGAGGTCGTTGAAGTCTTCGTCGAAGTCGTCGGTCGCCGTGTACAAGCCTCCCGGGGAACTCCCGTCGATCACCGATTGGAAGTACCACCGCTCGACGCCGGCCAGGTGCCGAACCAGACCCAGCAGGCTGACGTTGGAGGAAGGAACTGGCCGGAGTCGCAACTGCTCGTCGGTGAGCCCAGCGCATTTGCGTAGCAGGGCGTCGCGTTGGAAGTCGAGGAAGCACGTGAGCAACGTTCGTTCATCTGCTGTAACGGGAAGCACCAGGCGTTCATCGATCACGATCGGATCGTAGAGGGTGGGCTCAGCGATTGATCGGTTCGTCGAGCGCAGCGAAAATGGCACCGAGCTCCGTGCGGTTGCGTGCTTGACTTGCCCCGTCCAGACCAGATCCAAGGAGCGACGATGCGGCGCACGTTCATGTCAATGAAGACGAAGCCACTCTTCTTGGAGGACATGACGTGCGATGCGAACACTGAACCTGGGGATCTTGGCGCATGTTGACGCCGGCAAGACCACTCTGACCGAACGGCTGCTGTTCGCAGCCGGAGTGATCGACGCGGTGGGCAGCGTCGATCACGGGAACACCCAAACCGACACGTTGGCGCTCGAACGCGAACGCGGCATCACGATCAAGTCCGCCGTGGTGTCGTTCGTGATCGACGACATCACCGTGAACCTGATCGACACACCTGGGCACCCCGACTTCATCGCCGAGGTCGACCGCGTGCTCAGCCTGCTCGACGGGGCGGTGCTGGTGGTCTCTGCCGTCGAGGGCGTGCAGGCACAGACGCGGATCTTGATGCGCGCCCTGAAGCGACTCGGTGTGCCGACGCTGATCTTCGTGAACAAGATCGACCGCGTTGGCGCGGACGACGTCCGTGTGCTGAACGCGATCAGACAGAACCTCTCACCGGCGACGGTCGCGATGGCGACGACTGGACGGCTGGGCACACGAGAGGCGACGGTCGTTCCCTTCGGACGAGATGACGCAACGTTCCTCGGCGACCTCACAACAGCGGTCGCCGACCACGACGATGAGCTGTTGGAGCGCTACGTCGTCGACGATCAGGGCGTCGACTACGACGAGCTTCGGCTGCGCCTGGCCACCTGGTCGAAACGGGCCATGGTGCACCCGGTCTTTCCCGGATCTGCGATCACGGGCGCCGGCGTCGAGACGCTGATGGCCGGCATCGCCGAGCTGCTGCCAGCCCTCGATCGCGCGGTCGACGATCCGGTTTCGGGCGTGGTCTTCAAGATCGAACGCTCTTCGAGCGGCGAGCGCTCCGCCGTCGTTCGAATGTACTCCGGAGCCGTTCGGACCAGAGAACGAGTAATGGTGCGCGGCAGGCCGAGACGAATCACCAAGATCTCCGTGTACGAACGCGGCGGAACAACCGTCAGAGATCTCGCGACAGCGGGTCAGATCGCAACGGTCAGCGGGCTCGGGGCCGTTCGAATCGGCGACGCCATCGGCGAATCGCCCGCGATTCACGGCAACCACTTCGCGCCTCCGCCATTCGAGGCTGTGGTCACGCCGACCGACGACCGCGACCGCGGCGCCTTGCACTCGGCACTGGAGGCACTCGCCGACGAAGACCCACTGATCAACCTCAGGCAGGACGAATCGCGCGGCGAGCTCTCGGTGTCGCTCTACGGCGAAGTTCAGCGCGAGGTCATCCGCGACACGCTCGACCGCGATTTTGGGATCGAGGTCGAGTTCAGCGACACGACGACGGTCTACATCGAGCGATTGGCTGGCGTGGGCGAGGCAGTCGAGCCGATGCCCACGGGGAGGACCAGTCGCACGCCATTCCTCGCAGGCGTGGGGCTCCGCATCGAGCCAGCCACGCCGGAAACCGGCGTCACGTTCTCGACGGGCATCGAGACAGGCAGGTTGCCGATGGCGTTCATCAATGCAGTAGAAGAAGCGGCCCGCGAAACCGTGCGACGCGGATTGCGCGGTTGGGACATTCCTGACTGTGTCGTCACCATGACATCGAGCGGCTACTGGCCGCGACAGAGCCGGGCACACGGGACGTTCGACAAGAACATGTCGAGCACAGCGGGTGACTTCCGGCAACTGACGCCGCTCGTCCTCCGGAGGGCGCTGCGCACGGCGGGAACGATCGTGCACGAGCCGGTGGATTGCTTCTATCTGGAAGCACCCGCCGAGGCGTTCGGCGCGATCGCTCGGGTTCTCGCGAGCCTGCATGCGACGCCTGAATCCCCCACCCAGATCGGATCCTCGTTCGTCCTTCGAGGTCTCATTCCAGCAAGCGGCATCCACGAGCTTCGGCAGCACCTGCCGGGCCTCACCAGCGGCGAGGGCTTCGTCGAATCGAAGTTCGACTCCTATCGCCCCGTGATCGGTCCGCCACCAACCCGCGATGAGAGATGAGCCGCCGGAGACCGCATATCTCTCATCGCGCTCGGGTGCACCAACCGTGTGATGAGAGATGTGCGGCGTTGGGCGGCTCATCTCTCATCGCGGAGGGTCGGCAGTCGCCGTTCGTCACCTGATCGTCGAGTCGACAACCTGCGGTGAACCGCGGCCGAGAAAGAAGATGCCGGGAAAGCCGGCGGTCTCGAAGCGGGCACTCGGGTTGCGTTCGAGCAGCGACGTGACGATGCGCAGTTCGCCGGTGCGATCGTTGGACACGAAGAAGATCGCACCGCCGCCCTCGTTGGCGGTGTTGTCGCGCACGATGCTGCCTGCCAGGTCGAGCGTGAACAGGTTGCCGTCGAGGTAGATCGCGCCCCCGCTACCACCACCTGGCGAACCCGGACGGGACGGGTTGGCGCCGTTCCCCACGGCGCTGTTGTGGGTGAAGACGCTGTTGTAGATCTGCCACGAGACGCCGATGCTCGAGATCGCCGCGCCATTCGAGCAGACGTTCCCAAGAGCTGGACTCCCCCCGAACGTGCTTGTCGCAACGATCACTGGCAAGCCGTTGAACTGGCTGAGCACACGCAACGCCCCGCCACCCAGATCCGGCCCAGTCGAGTCGCAGCGGTTGGCGGTGAACGAACTGTCGATCACCCTCACGCGGCCCCCGCGTACGAAGACAGCTCCTCCCCCGCCGCCCTCGCGCAGGTCGCCTGTGCTGTTTCCCTGCGTGAAGGTGAGTCCCTGGATCGTGAGCTGTGGTTGGTCTTGATTCTGACAGTGCGAGGTCGTCCAGATCTGCGCCTGATCGCACGTGTTCATGTACAGGATGCGACGTTGGCCGTTACCGCTCAGCGTCACCTTGCCGGCCCCGTCGAGCACCACCACAGCGGAAGTGTTGACCACCTTCGCTGTCTCGGTCATCACGATGGTGACGGGGTCCGCACCGCAATTGAACGTGATGACCCCACCTCGCGCGACCGCGTCGACGACCGCCTGCGATGTGCAGCCGGCGGGCGTGCCGGTTCCGATCACCTGATCGGGATGCGAGGTGTCGGCAGGCCGTGCCTCGTCGGGCAACGGCACCGCGCCGGGATTGCCGGGGCCCGGCGGGGTCAGGCGGCGCGCAACCGCGTTGGCGGTCGCCGGACCACCGACGCCCGTCAGGGCGATCGCCGCGTCGACGATCGGAACAGGACCCGCGCTCGGGATGAAGATCGAGAGCAGGGACATCAGCACGATCCCGACTGTCGCGCGAAGTCTCACCCCGCCAGTATCGCGCCCTCACTCGACCCCGCGATGAGAGATGAGCCGCCCACCGCCGCACATCTCTCATCACACGGCTGGTGCACCCAAGCGCGATGAGAGATGTGCGGTCTCCGGCGGCTCATCTCTCATCGCGGAGGGTCGGCAGCCGTAGGGAGATGCGGGCGCCACCGAGCGGGGAGTCGCCGATGACGACGTCGCCGCCGTGAGCGCGAGCCACTGACGACACGATCGCGAGGCCGAGGCCCGCACCGCCGCGATCCGAGTCGCGAGCGTGGTCGAGCCTGCCGAACCGACGCAGGATGACCTCGCGATCCTCTGCGGCAACACCGGGCCCGTCGTCGTCGACGTGAATCCACGTGCTGCCGTCGCGGACGACGGCTTCGACTCGAACAGCCTCGCGACCGTGGCGGCACGCGTTGGCCATGAGGTTGCGCAACGCACGCGACACCAGGCGTTCGTCGACCACCGCCTGCACATCCTCGCCCACGATCTCGATGCTCGGTGCGTCGGCGCCGGCCGGCATGGCAGCTGCCTCGACGCGCACGATGTCGAGCACGTCGATGGAACGAAGATCGAGCGGTGGCTCCTCGTCGAGCGTCGACAGCAGGACGAGGTCATCGACACGGCGGGCAAGCCGATCGCCGAGAGCCTCGAGCCGGCGGAGGAACGAGACGTCGGCGCTGTCGGGCGCACGGATGGCCAACTCGATCTCTCCCTGCAGTGCCATGAGCGGCGTGCGCAGCTCGTGAGCGGCATCGGACGTGAACTGATGCTGCGCGGTTCGTCCTGCTGCGATGCGATCGAGCATCTCGTTGACGGTGCGTGCGAGATGCTCGATCTCGTCGTCGGTGTCGGGCACGGGCACCCTCATCGCCGTGTCACCGGCGTCGATGGTGGCTGCCAGATCGGTGATGACCGACACGGGTCGCAGCGCGCGTCGCGTCGCCAACCCGGCGATGACAGCGGTGACGACCACACCCAGAGGCACGCCGACCCACAACCCCCGGTACAACGACCGCAGGCTCTCGGTCAACCGGGCCTGCGAGGCATGCCCGACGAGCTCGAACGAATTCGAGCCGATCGTCACGACTCGCTGCACACTGATGTCATCGGAGGGAAACGATGGTGCGGCCCCAGGTTCGACGGCGATTGCCTCGACACCGTCCGGAGTCGTGATGCCGATGGTGCCTGTACCACCGCGCAGTCCTGCCTCGAGCTGGTCGACGACGTTGCTCACCCGTTCCCGGATGGAGTTGCGACCACTGTTGGCGATGTAGACGAACCCGATGCTGCCGAGCAACGAGTACAGGCACGCCGTCACGACCAGAACCGTCAGCACGACACGGCCGCGCACGCCCGACAACGGCCGAACGTGATGGCGCTCGATCATCTGTTAGTGATCCGGTAACCGAGCCCGCGTATGTTCTCGACTTCGACCGGATCCAGCTTGCCTCGCAGCTTGCGCAGGTAGATGTCGACGATCGATGCGTCGGTGCCCGAATCGGCACCCCAGACGTCGTCGAGCAGTTCCTGGCGCGAAACGCAACCACCGTTGGCGAGCAGCAACGCCCGCAGCAACTGGTCCTCACGATTCGTCAGCGCCACCTCGACACCACCCACGACGCACGACCGCGTGGCCAGGTCGTATTGCAGCTCGCCTCGCTGGATCGAGTTGCTCGACATCGTCGCACCACGACGGATGAGCGCCCGGAGTCGAGCCGTGATCAGCGCGATGCTGGCCGGCTTCGTCAGAAAATCGTCGGCACCCGAATCGAGGAGATCAATCTGGTCGTAGTCACCCGACTTCGCACTGAGCACGAGGATGGGAGTGGTGACGCCCTCGGCGCGGAGCTTCTCGCAGACGAGGTAGCCGGAGAGGCCGGGAAGAAGAAGATCCAGGACGATCGCTGCATGACCACCTTCGAGCGCCTTCCACAGCCCAGACGGGCCGTCGTTGCACAGGTCGACATCGAAACCCTCTGCCCGCAGCCCTCGTTCGAGAACGCTGCGGATCGCTTCGTCATCCTCGATCACCAGAACCCGCATGAACCGACACCGTAGCGATGCACAGCTTCGATGCGGCGGCGTCGCGTCGGAGAGGTTCAGCTCATTTTCAGTGTTGTACGTGGTTGTGTTCAGCCAGCCGAGGCGCACGGTTCATCCGCGTCGCATCCCCGAAGGCGCCGGACCGAAGGACATCCCCAATGAGAACTCGACAGAAGCTCACGGCGATAGGCGCGCTGGCACTGGCAACGACGGCCGTCGGCGGTGGCGCGATCGTCACGTCGCACGCGATGGCAGACGCCCCGACTCCGGGTAAGGGCACCATGACGGTGATTGCGATGACTGCCGACTCCGACGGCGCGATCAAGTGCGTCTACGACGACGTCGACCTCCCTGTTCCGCAAGTTCGCAGCGTACTTGGAACGAACGCCGGCGGTCACGTGGCGGCCGTCCCAGCAGGCGCGGGTGAGGCGTTCGATGTCATTGCCGGCAACGGGCCCATCGACGCCAACGGTGATCCCATCGCCGGCTCAGTGATCATCGCCTCCAGCGCGGCTTCGCTGCCCGATGGCGAGGTGCCCGGCGTTCCTCCCGACGTCACCTTCAACAAGGCGATCACCGCAGCGACGTCTGCGGGAGGCGACAGCGAGACCGCACTTCCGCCGCTGCCGGCCGGAGCCGTCGTGATCGACGCCGCGACTGCACGACCCGGCACGGCGGAAGAATGCGCAGCCATGAAGCCGACGAACGTGCTCCCACCGCTGCTGACCGCACCCTGAGTGACCAGCCCTTTCGATGCCATCTGACACCTTTCGAGGTCGACCCACCGAGCTCGCCGCGGCATTCAATCGTGCAGGGACCACCTTGAAATCGAGAGCTTGACAAACACACTTTCGATGTCCACACTCCCAACCGAGGGGCGACCAACGGCTCAGGGGGAAACTGTGAAACACTCAAGATTGCGTCGCGTTGCCATTGTCGGAATTGTGCTCGCCGTCGGCTTGGCCGCATGCGGCAGCGACGACGACAAGGCCAGCACGGGCTCCACACCGGCTGGAGGCGGTGGCGACTTCACGAACGGCGGTCTGACGATCGCCATGATCACGCACGAGACACCGGGCGACACATATTGGGACATCATCAAGGCAGGGGCCAACCAGGCTGCGGAGCAGCACGGCATCGACTTGAAGTACTCGAGTGATCCCGACTTCACCAAGCAGGCGGCGCTCGTCCAGAACGCCATCGACTCCGGTGTCGACGGAATCGCCATGACCGCGGCAGGGCCGTCGGCGCTCGGTCGACGTGGTGAGGCCGCGAAGGACAGCGAAGATCCCCGTCGTCATGTTCGACTCGGGCATCGACGACTGGAAAGCGCTCGGCGCGAGATGTACTTCGGGTCCGACGAGTACGTCGGCGGTCAGTAGCGCTCGGCGACCGCATCGGTGCCGCTGGTGGCAAGCACATCCTGTGTGTCATCCACCAGGAGGGCTCGGTTGCTCTGGAGGCACGCTGCAAGGGTGTCAAGGAGAGCGAGGGCGGCGCGACGAGCGAGAACATGCAGGTCAACGGACGGACGATGCCTCGGTCAACGCATCCATCGTCGCCAAGCTGCAGCAGGATCCGTCGATCGATTGGATCGTGACCATGGGTGCGCCCGGTCGCGCTCGTTTCTCTCGAGGCGATCACGACGGCTGGTACGACGCCACAGGTGGCGACGTTCGACCTCAACGTCGCCGCTGCCAAGCGATCAAGGATGGCACGATCGCCATGGCGGTCGACGCCCAGCCGTACGCACAGGGCTACGAGGCCGTTGACTCATTGTGGCTGTTCAACACCAACGGCAACGACCTCGGTGGTGGCGGAGCAGTTCTGACGGGGCCGTCGATCGTTGACTCGACGAACATCGACAAGATCCTGCCGTTTGCCCAAAACGGAACCCGCTAGGAAACCTCCGTTCATGAGTGACGGCTCGGGGAGTCGGCCGCGTGCCGTCCCGAGCCATTCACGTCTGCCATCGTTAGAATTGCGAACATCGGAGCACGCTGTGACAGTTCAAGAGCTGAGCCGGAGGCGGCTGCACCGGTACCAGCCAAGCCGCAGACCCCGTCAATTCTGAAACTGATCCTGACCAGGCCTGAGCTCAGCGCCCTCGTTGCGGCGGTGGCGATCTTCATCTTCTTCTGGGTCGGTGCGCCGGCCGTTTCCGCTCGTCGGCGGCGATGGCGACCGTGCTCTACCAGAGCGCAACCATCGGCCTCATGGCGGTCAGCGTTGCGTTGTTGATGATCGGCGGCGAGTTCGACCTCTCGTCCGGGGTCGCCGTGGTCACCGGCGTCGATGCGGTCACATCGATCTTCGCCGTGAACGTCGGCCTGAACCTCTTCGTCAGCATGGCGCTGGCGTTGGGCATGCAGCCTGTTGATCGGCTTCTTCAACGGGTGGCTGGTCACCAAGACCGGGATCCCCAGCTTCCTGATCACGCTCAGTTCGCTCTTCATGCTGTTCGGTATCAACCTCGGGTTGAACGAAATTCGTGACCAACACGGTCTCCACGTCCGATGTATCGGGCGAGGCCGGGCTACAGCATCGATCCGCAGGGTTCTTCGCCTCCCGGCTGCAATTGGGCGGCCGGGGCGGCCCACAGTTCAGCATCCTGATCCTGTGGTGGCTGATCTTCGTGGCAGTTGCCACTTACATCCTGCTGCGCACCCGTACCGGCAACTGGATACTCGCATCGGGTGGCAACGCGGCCAGCGCCCGAGCGGTCGGCGTGCCGACCAAGTGGGTCAAGATCGGGCTGTTCGTGTTCGTCGGGTTCTCGGCGTGGTTCTACGCGATGCACCAGCTGTCCGCATACAAGACCATCCAGGCCGGCTCCGGGATCGGTGGGGAGTTCCTCTACATCATCGCCGCAGTGGTCGGCGGTTGCGCGCTCACGGGCGGTTCGGGCTCGGCCGATCGGGTCAGCAATCGGCGCATTCATCTACGGCATGACCGTCCAGGGCATTGTGTACGCCGGCTGGGACCCGAACTGGTTCCGGTTCTTCCTGGGGGTCGATGTTGCTGGTGCGGTGCTGCTCAACCTCAACGTCAAGCGATGTCGGCGTCGGATCCGGCGATGACCGCGCCGATGTCGACGCCGATCATCGAGATGATCGGGCATCTCCAAGTCGTACACCCACATCCGAGCCCTGGACGGCGTCGATCTCGCGGTTCGGGCCGGCGAGGTCACGTGCGTGCTCGGCGACAACGGCGCAGGGAAATCGACCCTGATAAAGATCATGGGCGGCTTTCACCAGTCGACTCAGGTGTGATGAAGGTCAACGGCGAGGAAGTCCAGTTCAACTCGCCCCGCGATGCTCTGAACGCCGGGCATCGCGACGGTCTATCAAGACCTCGCCGTGGTCGACCTGATGGAAACGTGGCGCAATTTCTTCCTGGGCTCGGAGGTGCGGAAGCCGGCGCTGTGCTCAAGCCGCTCGACATCGCGCACATGCGCGCAACGACCTCGGAGCAACTGGCCAACCTCGGGATCCACCTCGACGGATGTCAATCAGCCGCTCGGAACGCTCTCTGGGGGTCAACGGCAATGTGTCGCGATCGCCCGGGCGGTGTATTTCGGCGCCAAGGTGCTGATTCTCGATGAACCGACCGCGGCGCTCGGCGTCAACCAGTCGGGTGTGGTGTTGAAGTACATCGACAACGCGCGAGGAGCCGGGAATCGGGGTCGTCTTCATCACCCACAACCCCCACCATGCGTATCTTGATCGGGGATCAGTTTCTGCCGTCCTCAAATTGGGCGGATGAGCCTCGATGCCAGGCGCAGCGAGATCACCGTCGACCAACTCATCAGGGAGATGGCGGGGGGCGACGAGCTACGGGCCCTTGCGCACGAATTGGATCGAAGCGGGGCCGCGGCGCCGGAGCCACCGAGCGATTGAGATCAAGGCAACCTAGGAAACCAGATCAATGCTCGGCAGGTGCCGGCCGGAGCCAAC
The DNA here is from genome assembly GCA_963746365.1 of Ilumatobacteraceae bacterium. Lineage (GTDB taxonomy): Bacteria > Actinomycetota > Acidimicrobiia > Acidimicrobiales > Ilumatobacteraceae > JAENVT01. The sequence continues at coordinate 65,655 of CAVVBH010000023.1, forward strand.
CATGGCTGCGTCCGCTACAGCAGGAGAGAGCTCGATGTCGACAACCGAGAACCTGAGGATCGGCGTGGTCCTCGAGGCGTTCCTCGACCTGAGCCTCGAGGACGTGTTGAAGTTTCTTGCCATCCGAATGCCCCGATGTATCGATGATCGAGGTGGGCGCGGGTGGTTACGCACCGCAGTCCTCATTGCGATGTCGAAGAGTTGCTCGCCAGTGAGGAGGCGCGCCGTCGGTGGCTTGGCGCTGCTCGATCGCTACGACATGGGTCTCGATGCACTCAACGCCTGGGGCAATCCCTTGCACCCCGATGCCCGACCTCGCCCGACGCCACGACCATGACCTTCGACAAGCGATTCGGCTCGCTACCGCACTCGGAGCCGACCGAGTGGTCGCCATGGCCGGATGCCCGGGCGGCAGCCGGCGCAGACCAAACCCCTCACTTCGGTGCCGGCGGTTGGCTGCCGTACCTGGAGGGATTCATGACAGGCAATGGGAGGATTTCGTCGCGCCATACTGGCGGAGCTTGCAGACTTTGCCCGCGCCGAGAACCCTGACCTGCTGGTCTGCATCGAACTGCACCCAGGGACTGCCGTGTACAACGTCGCCACCTTCGAAGAGCTCGTCGGCTCTGGGCCCATCCCTTTCGGCAAATCTCGATCCGAGCCATTTCTTCTGGATGGGGATGGACGGACACCGGGTCGCCGAACACATCATGCGACCGAGTCGGGCACATCTGCATGGCAAGGACACATCGTTCAACGAGGAGAACCTCGCGCTCAATGGAGTTCTCGATCACCGCTGGCCTCACTCCCCCGAGCTCGATGCCCTGGAACTTTTCGGTTCCTGGCCGGGGCCACGACCTGTCATGGTGGGCCGGTCTGATTCGGCCGCCTCAGCTGCATCGCCCGCGAAGGTCGTCTCGATCGAGCACGAGGATCCTTTCGTGCCGGCCTCGGTCGGCGTGCCGGAGGCGGCTCGGTTGTTGAGCGAGGCCATCAGCCTCGCCAATAAGGAAGCGAAGAAGAATGACGACCTCTCATGCTGCCGTGATGGAAGGGCCCGGCCGGATCGCACTGCGCGAGTTCCCGATTCCCGAATCCCGAGCCCGGCGTTGTCGTGATCGCGATGCACCTCTCGGGGATATGCGGCACCGACAAGCACACGTTTCGCGGCGAGTCGAAGCAGTACGCCGGGACGCCGCATGAACTCGACCTCGAGTACCCGTTGATCTGCGGGCATGAGAACGTCGGGACCGTCGTGGCCGATGGGCGGTCCGGCGTTCGACAGGAACGGCGTCGCTTCTGAAGGAGGGCGACCGCGTCGTGCCGGGCGCCAACGTGCCGTGCGGCGACTGCTACTACTGCCTCAACAGCTATCCCCTACTACTTCTGCCAGCACCTCGAGGACTACGGCAACAGCCTCAATCGTGGGCCGGCCCCGGGCCTGTTCGGCGGCTGGTCGCAGTACATGTACCTGCTGCCGGGGACGCCGATCTTCCGTGTGCCGGATGAACCTGCCGGATGAGGTGGCGGTCATCACCGAGGTGATGGCCGTAACGCACGGGGTCGACAACGGCTCGCCGTGCTCGGCTTGCAGGGCGGATCACGCTCCGGGTTCTCGGTTGCGGTGATCGGTACGGGCCCCTCGGTCTGTGCCATCTGGTCAAGAGCCGGCATGCTCGGTGCCGGAATGGTGGTCGCCATCGATGTGTTGCCAGGACGATTGCAATTCGCCGCCGAATTCGGCGTCGATCTGGCATTGGACGCCAGCGAACCGACGCAGGACCAGCGGACCGAAGCAATCCTCGACGCCACCAACGGGCGAGGAGTCGATGTTGTGTTGGACTGCAGCGGCGTGCCAGTCCACGTTCATCGAGGCACTGAAGGTCGTGCGAACGGGTGGCGTCGTCGTCGAGGCGGGCGCCTTTGTCGACATGGGTCCGGTGCAGATGAACCCCAACTCCGACATCTGCACCCGCAACATCGCAGTGTTGGGCATCGGCGGCGAATTGGCGACGGAGTACGAGCCATCGATGCGGCTGATGGCGGCCAACCTGGATCGCTATCCGTTGACCAGCATCACGACCCACATCCTTCCGATGGACCGTGCCCACGAGGCAGTCATGCTCGCCCAATCGGGAGAAGCAATGCAGGTTGCGGTCGACCCACGCCTTCCACTGACACACGCACACCCATGACGAAGACGTCTGAAGGTCGGCGTGGTCGGCGCGGGGATCATCGCCCAGGTGATGCACCTCCACTACCTGCGCGAGCTGGCAGACCATTTCGAGGTCGTCGCACTGTGCGACATCGCTCCGGAGAACGCGGAGCTCAACGCCGCGTCGTACGCAATTCCGATGGTCTTCAGTGACTGGCGTGAGATGCTGGCGACGGCGCCCATCGAGGCGGTGGTGATCCTGACCTCGGGAAGTCATTGTCCAATTGCCGTCGAAGCAGCGAAGGCGGGCAAGCATGTGCTGGTCGAGAAGCCGATGTGCTTCTCGGTGACCGAAGGCAAGCAGATGCGCGACGCGGCCGACGAGGCACGGGTCGTGTTGATGGTGGCGTACCCCAAGCGGTACGACCCGGCATTCGAACGTTTCCGCGAGGAGATCGCTGGTATCACCGACCCGCGACTGCTGCGGGTGACCACCTTCGAGGCGCCGTTCCTGCCGTATGTCAGGCACTACCCCCTCGCACCGGTCGCTCCCGTGCCCGCCGACGCGATCGACCGGTGGCAGGCAGAAACAGCGGCGAGCATCACGACGGCGATCGGCGAGGCCGACGAGTTCCTGCGCAGGACTTATCACTACGTGCTCGTCGACAGCCTCGTCCACGAGCTCAACACGCTACGCGCCGTGCTGGGCGAGCCCGACCGTCTCGACTATGTCGACCTCCAGTCGACCAGTCTCACCGCGCTGCTCCGTTTCGGCAGCCTGCCGGTCTCCATTCAGTGGCTCGACCTGCCCGGTTTCACCAACTACAAGATGGAGTTCGCGTGCTATGGACCCGACAAGCGGGTCACGCTGAACTTTCCCTCGCCCTTCCTGCGCAGTGCCCCGACCTTGCTGGAAATCGAAGGTGGCGACAACGGAACAGCGCGCTCGTGGCGCACGGAGGAGATCACGTCGTACGACAGTGCGTTCAAGGCGGAGCTACAGGCGTTCCACGAATGCGTCGTCGAAGGCCGCGCACCGATCACCGATGCCGACGACGCGATGCATGACATTGCGATCTGTCAATCGATCATCCGCAGTTTCCAAAGCGGAGCTCCGATCGACCGTCCCAGCGACATCACAGGAGAGAAGGCATGAGCAGCGATCGGCGCGAGGTCCGGGTCGGCGTCGTCGGATACGGCATGATGGGCAGGGCGCACAGCTATGGCTATCGCGTCGCGCCGATGCTCTACACACTCCCGGTGCGGCCGGTCGTGGCCGCGATCTCCGGCAGAGATGCCGCAGCTGTAGAGGCCGCTGCTCGGGCCTACGAGATCCCGTCGTGGACGACCGACTGGCGCACCCTCATCGATGACCCGACCATCGACATCATCGACATCTGCACTCCGCCCGGCACTCACGCCGAGATCTGCATGGCTGCAGCGGCCGCCGGCAAGGCGATCCTGTGCGAGAAACCGCTGACGGCGAGCTACGCCGACGCGGTCTCGGCCGCCGATGCCGTGACGTCCTCGGGAGTCCTCAATGCGGTCGGCTTCAACTACCGTCGCCTGCCGGCCCTCGCTCTCATGCAGCGGATGATCCAGGACGGCGCTGTCGGGGACGTGCTGCTGTGGAGGGCCAATTGGATGTCCGACGAGTTCGCCGATCCGACCATCCCCTTCGACTGGCGCTTCGACCCATCGATGGGTGGAACGACGATCGCCGACCTCGGCTGCCACCTGTTCGACATGGCGTTGTGGATGGTCGGCGACGTGGAGCGCGTGAGTGCGCAGTCGAGCACATTCACCCGGGAGCGCTCGACCCCGAAGGGCCCGCGCGCCGTTCTGGTTGACGAGGCGTCATCGGCACTTCTCCGTTTCAGCTCCGGCGCGGCGGGAACCCTCGAAGTCGGCAGGACCGCCGTGCGGAGACCCTGCGACATGACCGTCGAGGTCAACGGCACACACGGAACGCTGGTGTTCGACTATGCGCGACTCAACGAATTGCGATACGGCTCCGACGGCGAGGACCCGACGCTCTACGGCCTGCGAACAATTCGCGCCGAACACGCCAGCCATCCGTATGCGGCGCACTGGTGGCCGATCGGTCAAGGCGTGGGATACGGCGCCAGCTTCGTCAATCAGGTCGCCGAACTGTTGGGCTCCTGGCCGGACGGACCGTGGTCGCCCGACTTCCAGCACGGTCGGCGAGTGCAAGCCGTCTGCGATGCAACCGAACGGTCCGCCGAACGACAGGAATGGGTCGAAGTTCCGATCTAGGCGGCAGCCATCAGGGCGGGTTCGGTCGCCCTGGTGGGCATGGATGTAGGGTCCTTCAACCAACCGATGAGACCGAACCAGCCCACCCGAGATCCACTGGCCCGCGATCCTAGGTGGGGTCGCTCGCGCGCCGAACTGCGTGAGCCGATTCTCGCCGAGCTCTTCAGTGTGGAGCGGCTGGAGGATCACGCCCGCACGCTTGCCGACGCCCAGCAGGTCAGCGCCGAGGCACGACGTGGAAAGTCGATCAGGCCCCGGATCGGCGAGAACGGGCAGGTCCTGGTGGAGTCGTATCGCCTCCTTGCCAGCGCAATCCAAGACGAACGATCGATCACGCCCGCCGCGGAGTGGCTCGTCGACAACTTCCCCATCGTCGACGAACAACTTCGCGAGATACGCGACGACCTTCCCCCCGACTACTACAAGGAGCTTCCCAAGCTGATCGAAGGTCACCTCGCCGGCTACCCGCGGGTGATCGGTATGGCCTGGGCATACATCGCCCACACCGACAGCCGGTTCGATCCCGACAGCCTTCGGCGCATGGTGCGCGCGTACCAGGCCGTCGCGCCGTTGACGATCGGCGAGCTCTGGGCGATCGCGATCAGCCTCCGAATCCTCCTCGTGGAAAACCTTCGCCGCCTCGCCGACCAGATCGTCGGCCGTCGCGCCGCGCACGAGATGGCAGACGAGCTCGCTGACGGCCTGCTCGCACTCGGCCCCGACAGTGCAGAGATCGCCGCTCGGGCATTTCGGCGCCTCTCCCGCTCCTCGCTTCCGACCGCTGCGAGCGTCCAACTCTTCCAGCGCCTACGCGACCTCGATCCAGCGGTCACCCCTGCCCTGCGATGGTTGGAGGAGTACCTCGCATCACAGGGGACCACCGCCGAGGAACTGGTTCGCCTCGAGCACCAACGTCAAGCAACCATGAACGTGACGGTGCGCAACGTCATCACGAGCATGCGTCTCATTTCGTGGTTCGACTGGGCTCAGTTCGTCGAGAGCGTCAGCCTCGTCGATGAAGCCCTCCACGAACGGAGTGCCTTCGGCGAGATGGATTTCGCGACGCGAAACAGCTATCGCAAGGCCGTCGAGGAGCTGGCGCGCGGCGCGGACGTGCCCGAGGTGGAAATTGCCACAGCGGCGGCCGAGATGGCCAACGCGGCGCGACAGAGCGACGGCAACGAACCGTCGATAACCGCTCGACAGCGAGATCCCGGCTACTACCTCATCTCGGACGGCCGGGTGGCGCTCGAACGTTCTCTTCACGTGCGCGGTCCCGATCGTCGCCCGCTTGCGACGGGCTTACGTGCGCTTCCCCGCAATCGGTTACCTCGGCACCGTTGCCGTCATCACCGGGCTGCTGGTTCTCGTGCCTCTCCTCGTGTCGAGATCACACGGTGCCCATGGCGCGGGCCTCGTTGTGATGATGCTGTTCGCAGCTCGCGCCGGCATCCGACCTTGCTGTCAACCTCGTCAATCGAACGGTCACCCAGATTCTCGGCCCGAAAGCGCTGCCGAGGTTGGATCTCGACGATGGCGTTCCCTCGCATCTGCGGACCCTCGTCGCCGTGCCCATGCTGCTCACGAACGAGTCAGAGGTCGAGGATCTCGTCAACAGCCTGGAGGTCCACTACCTCGCCAACCGCGAGGGTGATGTTCGGTTCGCGCTGCTGTCGGACTGGCTCGACGCCGACACCGAGGAGGTGCCGGGCGACGACGACCTGCTGGGAGCCGCAGCAGCCGCCATCGATCAGCTCAACGAGCGCCACGGCGAGGCGCCAGGAGGCGGCGATCGGTTCCTGCTGCTGCACCGCACGCGACGGTGGAACGAGGCAGAGGGCCGCTGGATGGGTTGGGAACGCAAGCGCGGCAAGCTCGAGGAACTGAACGCTGTATTGCGCGGTTCGACGACGACCAGCTTCATGACCAGCGAACGGCTCGGAGTCGACCCCACCGACCGACGTGCGCTACGTGATCACACTCGACGCCGATACGCAAACTCCCGCGAGGCGCCGTCGGACGATTGGTGGGCACGATCGCTCATCCGCTCAACCAACCGAACTTCGACGATGTCACGGGCCGGGTGACCGAGGGCTACGGCATCCTGCAGCCACGGATCACGCCGACGCTTCCGGCCGAACAGGGCGGATCGATCTTCCAGCGGATCTTCGCCGGGTCCGCCGGGATCGATCCATACTCGTCCGCCGTCTCCGACGTCTACCAAGACCTCTTCCAAGAGGGGAGCTTCACGGGCAAGGGGATCTACGACGTCGATGCATTCGACGCGGCCATGCAGGACCGTGTGCCCGAGAACACGCTGTTGAGCCATGATCTGTTCGAAGGGGTCTTCGCCCGTGCCGGTCTCGTGACCGACGTCGAGCTGTTCGATGAGTTCCCGTCGAACTACCTGGTCTCGGCAACGCGTCAACACCGCTGGGCTCGTGGCGACTGGCAGCTCCTGCCCTGGATTCTCGGCGTGGCGCGCGACGCCACCGGTGAGCGCGGCCGCAGTCCCATCGCCGGCATCGCCCGTTGGAAGATGATCGACAACCTCCGCCGCACGCTGTCGCCGCCGTTCACTGCTGGCCACACTGGTCGCTGCTTGGACGCTGCCGTCCGTGTCCGGCAGGCGTCTGGACGGCCTTCGTCGTTGGCGTGCGTGATCATCCCCACAGCGCTGCCCGTTCTCGACCAGATTGCTGCCGCGACGCCAAGGCATCTCCAAGCGCAGCCACCTGAGGAACGTGGCCAACGACATGGCCACCGCGTTCGCTCACGTCTGCCTCGGTCTCGCGTTGCTCGCTCATCAGGCGTGGCTGATGCTCGACGCCACCGTGCGAACTCTCGGCGCGGGTCTACTTCACGCGGCGCAACCTCCTCGAATGGACGACCGCCGCGCAGGCCAAGTCGATGCGGCGAGGTCGGGCTTGCCGGGTTCTACCGGCAGATGGCGGGCAGCGTGGTGATCGCCGCGGCCACCGCTGGCGCTGTGTGGGTCCTCGAACCCGACGCCGCATCGCTGGCGGCTCCGTTCGTGGTGGTGTGGTTGTTCGCTCCCCTGATTGCCAGGGGGTCAGCCTTCCGCCGCCCGAGCTCGACCGTAGAGAACCTCTCGACCGACGATGTCGAGACGCTCCGCCTCACCGCCCGACGAACCTGGCTGTTCTTCGAGACGTTCGTCGGTCCTGAGGACAACGGGCTACCGCCCGACAACTTCCAGGACGATCCACGGCCCGTCGTGGCGCATCGAACGTCGCCGACGAACATCGGGATGTATCTCCTGGCGACCCTGACCGCTCGCGACTTCGGTTGGATCGGAACGCTCGAGATGGTCGAGCGTCTCGAGGAGACGCTGCGCACCGTCGAGAAGCTCGAACACTTCCGCGGACACCTCTACAACTGGTACGACACGCGCGACCTGCACCGGCTCGAGCCCGCCTATGTGTCGTCGGTCGACAGCGGCAATCTCGCCGGGCACCTGTTGACGTTGTCCAACGCCTGCCGTCAGATGATCGACCAGCCACTTCCGATCAGCAGCCGCGTTGACAGGGATCGGCGACGCGATCACGCTGGTCTCCCAGGCCGCGAGCGAGATCGGCGACGATCGCCGAAGCCAGACGCTGACTCGGCGCCACCTCGACGAAGCACTGGAAATCGCCGCGCTCGTCGACGGCGAGGCACCCACGAGCTCCGAGGCCTGGGCGGCCCGGTTGGAGGAGCTCTCGACGCACGCCAGAACGCTGTCCGACGTCGCCGCGGCGCTCACCGCAGAGCGCGGCGAGGGGCCCGACAGCGAGCTCGTGACGTGGGCCGAGGCGGCACAGCTGGCCGTCGACAGCCACCTTCGCGACCTCGCTGTGCTCCAGCCGGTTTCGCAGGAGCCTTCCTTGCGTACCATCGCCGAGCTCTCCGATGCGCAGCGGTCCCGGGCAACGGCGACGGTTCGACGGCGGCGGCGATGCTCGTCCGACGGCTCCAGGCGATCGCCGATCAGGCCGACCGGCTCTTTCGCGAGATGGACTTCACGCTTCCTGTTCGATCCGACCCGCAAGCTGTTCTCGATCGGGTTCAGGGTCCACGACGGCTCGTTGGACCCGAGCTACTACGACCTGCTCGCCTCGGAGGCCCGCCTCGCCAGCTTCCTGGCGATCGCCAAGGGCGACGTCGCCGCCGGACCATTGGTTCCGGCTCGGTCGCTCGCTGACGCCTGTCGGCCGTGGCTCCGCGCTGATCTCGTGGTCGGGGTCGATGTTCGAGTACCTGATGCCGGCCCTCGTGATGCGCGCCCCCGCGAACAGCCTGCTCGACCAGACGAACCGGTTGGTCGTCGCCCGCCAGATCCGCTACGCGGCCGAGCCTCGGCGATGCCGTGGGGCATCTCCGAATCGGGGTTCAACGCCCGCGACCTCGAGCAGACGTACCAGTACTCGAGCTTCGGCGTGCCCGGCCTCGGCCTGAAGCGAGGCCTCAGCGAGGACATCGTGGTCGCGCCGTACGCGACCGCGCTCGCGGCGATGATCGACCCGAGCTGCAGCGGTGCGCAACTTCGCGCGGTTGACCAAAGCCGGCGCAAGCGGCCGGTACGGCTTCCGGGAGGCGCTCGACTACACGCGCGCGCCGGCTCCCCGAAGGAGCATCGGTCGCGATCGTCAACAGCTACATGGCCCATCACCAGGGGATGGCGTTGGTGGCGCTCGGCAACGTCCTGCACGACCGGCTCATGGTCGACCGCTTCCACGCCGACCCGATCGTCGAGGCGACGGAGCTGCTCCTGCAGGAGCGGATGCCGCGCAACGTGCTCGTGGCTCGGCCACGGGCCGAGGAGGTGAAGAGCGCCGCCGACGTTCGCGATCTCGTGCCACCGATCCTGCGCCGGTTCACCTCGCCGCACGACGCCGATCCCGCGGACCCACCTGCTGTCGAACGGGCGCTACGCGGTGATGGTGACGGCCGCCGGATCCGGCTACAGCCGATGGGGCGACGTGGCGGTCACCCGCTGGCGCGAGGACGTCACCCGCGATCTCGTGGGGCAGCTATCTCTTCGTGCGCGACATGCACACCGGCGAGGTGTGGTCGGCCGGTCACCAGCCGAGCGGCACGGAGGCCGACAGCTACGAGGTCACCTACTCGGAGGACCGTGCCGAGTTCTCGCGGCGCGACGGCTCGATCGTGACCAAGCTTGACCGTCGTCGTGTCGGCCGAGCACGACGCCGAGATCCGCCGCGTGTCGCTGACCAATCTCAGCTCGCACGACCCGCCAGATCGAGCTGACGTCGTACGCCGAGATCGCGCTCGCTCCGCAGGCCGCCGACGTCGCTCACCCGGCCTTCCAGAACCTGTTCGTGCAGACCGAGTTCGTCCCCGGTATCGGTGCCCTGCTGGCGACCCGCCGCCCGCGATCGAGCGACGACCAGCCGATCTGGGCCGCACACGTCGCCGCGGTCGAGGAGCAGAGCCGGCGGCGTCATCCAGTACGAGACGGATCGCGCCCGCGTTCCTCGGCCGCGGCCGGTCGGTCCGCTCGCCGGTCTCGGTGATCGATGGGCGTCCGCTCTCGAACACGGTCGGCGCCGTGCTGGATCCGATCTTCAGCCTCCGCTGCCGGGTCACGCTGCGCTCCGGGCGCGACCGCCCACGCGATCTTCTCCACGGTCGTCGCCGAGTCGACGCGAACAGGTCCTCGATCTGGCCGACAAGTACCGCGAGCCGGCGACGTTCGAGCGGGCGGCGATCCTCGCCTGGACGCAGGCCCAGGTGCAGCTCCATCACCTCGGCATCGAGTCCGACGAGGCCCACCTCTTCCAACGGCTGGCCAACCGGATCCTCTACTCGGACCCGTCGCTGCGCCCGTCGGCGAGCCTGCTGGTCAAGCAACGAGCGAGGCGCGCCGGGCCTGTGGGCACACGGCATCTCCGGCGATCTGCCGATCGTCGTCGTGCGAATCGACGAGGTGGAGGACCTCGACATCGTCCGGCAGCTGCTCCGCGCCCACGAGTACTGGCGGCTGAAACTGCTCGACGTCGATCTCGTGATCGTCAACGAGCACGGCGCCACGTACGCCAGAGACCTCCAGGACGCACTCGAAGCGGTGGTGCGAACGAGCCAGTCGATCCTCGGCCACGACGGCCATCAGACGCCACGGCGGCGTGTACATCCTGCGCGGCGATCAGCTGTCCGACGAGGACCGCACGCTCCTGCTGCAGCGCGGCGCGGGCCGTTCTGCTGAGCCGCCGCGGCAGCCTCGCCGATCAGGTCATCCGCCTCGAGCGTCCCGAGCGGATCGCTCGCGCCCGGCGCACATCCGACGGACACGAAGCCGGGCGAGCGAAGTCGCCGACACCGCGCCGGAGCTCGAGTTCTTCAACGGGCTCGGAGGCTTCGCCGACGACGGGCGCGAGTACGTCACCGTCCTCGGACCCGGACAATCCACCCCGGCGCCGTGGTTGAACGTCATCGCCAACTCGTCGTTCGGGTTCCAGGTGTCGGAGTCCGGATCGGGCTACACCTGGTCGGGCAACAGTCGCGAGAACCAGCTGACTCCGTGGTCGAACGACCCCGTCAGCGACCCCATCAGCGAGGCGATCTACATCCGCGACGACGACAGCGGCGAACTGTGGGGGCCGACGGCGCTACCGATCCGGTGCGAGGAGTCGAACGTACATCGCCCGTCACGGTGCCGGGTACAGCCGCTTCGAGCACATGCACGACGGCATCCAGCTCGACCCTGACGCAGTTCGTGCCGCTCGACGACTCGATGAAGGTCTCGGTGCTGACCATCGAGAACCGATCTGGCCGCGCCCGACGACTGTCGGTCACCGCGTACGCAGAATGGGCGCTGGGGAGTTCACGAGAAACCGCAGCACATCGGATCATCACCGAGCTCGACCCCGATACTGGGGCGATACTGGTTCGCAACCCGTGGAACACCGAGTTCAGCGGTCGCGTCGCGTTCATCGATCTCGGCGGACGACAGACGGCTTGGACCGCCGATCGCACGGAGTTCCTCGGCCGCAATGGTGCGCCCGACGCGCCGGCGGCGCTCGACCGCGGATACCGCCTGCGGGGGGCTGTCGGTGCCGGTATGGACCCCTGCGCCGCGCTGCAGACCAGCTTCGAGCTCGCCAACGGAAAGCACACGCAGATCGTCGTCCTGCTCGGCGAGGCCGACGGGCCTACAGAGGCGGCCGAGCTGATCCGCAAAGGTCGCGACGCCGACCACACGGCAACGCTGGCCGCGGTGGCGAGCTATTGGGACGACACCCAGGGAACGATTCAGGTGCGGACGCCCGACCGCTCGATGGACATCATGCTCAACCGCTGGTTGGTGTACCAGACGCTCGCCTGCCGGCTGTGGGCGAGGGCGGCGTTCTACCAGGCCGGGGGCGCGTACGGATTCCGCGACCAACTGCAAGACGTCATCGCCCTGGTGACGCCGAAGCGCGAGTTGGCCCGCGAGCATCTCCTGCGGGCTGCGGCACACCAATTCGTCGAAGGTGACGTGCAGCACTGGTGGCACCCGCCGTCGGGCAGGGGCGTGCGAACCCGGATCTCCGACGACCGGCTCTGGCTCCCCTACGCCGTCGACCGTTACCTCGCCGTCACGGGCGACTCGGATGTCCTCGACGAGACCGTGCCCTTCCTCGAGGGACCTCTCCTGCGTTCTGATCAGGCGGATTCCTACTTCGAGCCTGGCGTGTCCAAGGTCTCCGCGTCGCTGTTCGAGCATTGCGCCAAGGCCATCGACCGGAGCCTGGCGGTGGGGGCGCACGGGCTGCCCCTCATCGGATCGGGCGACTGGAACGACGGCATGGATCGGGTCGGGCGCGAGGGCAAAGGCGAGAGCGTCTGGCTCGGTTGGTTCTTGCACATCGCCCTGGCCGCGTTCACGCCGATCGCGACGAAGCGCGGCGAGCACGTCCGGGCATCCGCCTGGCGCGCCCACATGACCGGGCTCGAGAGCGCGCTCGAGCGCGATGGCTGGGACGGCGATTGGTACCGCAGAGCGTTCTTCGACGACGGCACGCCGCTCGGTTCGGCGATCAACGCCGAGTGTCGCATCGACTCGATCGCGCAATCGTGGGCCGTTCTGTCGAAAGCCGCAGATCCGCGCGCGCGCCGAGCGAGCCATGGCGGCAGTCGACGAGTACCTCGTCCGCCTCGGCGACGGACTGGTCCTGCTGTTCACGCCGCCCTTCGATCGCTCGCACGTCGACCCGGGGTACATCAAGGGATACCTGCCCGGCATCCGCGAGAACGGTGGCCAGTACACACATGGAGCCATCTGGTCGGTCCTCGCATTTGCAGCCCTCGGCGATGGCGACAAGGCGGGAGAGTTGTTCTCCGTGCTGAATCCGATCAACCACGCCAGCACCCGGGCCGGCGTGCACCGCTACAAGGTCGAGCCCTACGTGATCGCGGCCGACATCTACGCGGAACCACCGCACGTGGGGCGAGGTGGCTGGACGTGGTACACGGGCTCGGCGGGGTGGATGTACCAGGCCGGCGTCGAGTGGATCCTCGGCTTTCGCCTGCGTGGAACGACGCTGTTGATCGAGCCGTGCATCCCCCGCGCCTGGCCCGGCTACGAGATCGACTTCCGCTACCACAGTTCGCGATACGAGATCGTGGTGGAGAACCCCCACGGGGTCTGTGGCGGCGTGGTCTCAGCCGAGCTCGACGGCCAGACGTTGTCCGGTAATGACCACAGCATTCCGCTCGTCGACGATGGCGTGACCCACCAGGTCAAGATCGTGCTGGGTTAGCGCTTGCGTCGCCGGCCGGGCCGGCTTCGCGCTCCTCAGGCGTCGGCGCTGGTCGCTTCGATTGCGTCGGACGACGTGGCCCGACCTGTGCCGACCTCGACACGGCGTGGCTTGGCTTGCTCTGCGACCGGAATGCGGATCGTCAGTACACCATCGTGCAGGTCAGCTTCGAGGTTCTCCAAGTCGAGGCCATCGCCCAGCTGAATCTGGCGTCGGAAGCTGCCGCGGTAACGCTCACCGAAGTACGACTGGTCGCCTTCTTGGCGTTGCCAGTTCCGCTCGGCAGCGATCGTCAGGACGTTGCGCTCGACGGTGATGTCGAGGTTCTCCGCCTTCACGCCGGGAAGGTCGATGTGAACCCATACGTCGCTGCCGCGACGGAAGGCGTCCATCGGCATCACACCGGAACTGTTCATCTGTCGGCCGCCAACACGACTGAACAGGGTTTCGAGGTCACGGAACGGATCGGTCTGCATCATGTCAACACTCCTTCTCTTGTCTCGCTGACTTCTTGATGCTGGTGCTCCGGTTCACGGAGCACTCAACATAATATTCTCAATTATGTTGAGTGTCAAGATCGTAATTATGTTGACAAGTGATCGAATTCTTGTGATGATCCGCACATGGTTCAGCGATCGACACAGTTGGCAGACGCGGCGTTGCAGCTGTCGTTCGCCGATGCGTGGTTGAGCTCTCGGATCTCGCCGAACACGCGCGCCGCGTACCGCACGGATCTGGAGACGTTCAGTCGATGGTGTGCCGGACGCGGCTCGATTCCTCTTCGTGCCGATGCAACCACGATGGTGGCCTTTCAGGCCGCTCGCGTCGCCGCCGGCGACAGCGCGTCGACGTTACGACGACGATGGTCATCGCTGTCGTCGTTCTACGAGTTCGCGCGCCGAGCAGGACGCGACACTTGCCAACCCGGTGCTCGAGATCGTCAGACCGAGAACGACGGTCGGTGACCCGAGCCCAACCGTCGCGCTGTCCGCGGATGCTGTCGACGTCTACCGAACGCTCGCCGCGGCGCTGGATCCGCGCCTCGACGCGCTCGTCTCGCTGTTGGTCGCCGATGGGCTGAAGCTCGGTGAAGCCCTCGCCGTTGACGTCACCGATCTCGCGGGCCGTCCACCGAGGATGTCGCTCACCATCCGCCGCCGAGGAATGTCGAAGCGAATCGTGCTCGATCCACGCAGTGCCCGCGCTGTGCGTCGGTGCGTCGGACGCAGACGCGACGGGCCGCTCTTCACGAGTGCCCGAACGACATCCGACAGCGAGCCGCGTCGGCTCACCCGCTTCGGCGCGGATCATCTCATGAGGCAGCTCACCACGGAGGAACAGAACAGAGTGACCGCCAACGAGCTCCGCCGCTTTCACATCTCTGCCGACCCCGAGGCGGCACGCAACCTCGATCGCGTACGGGAGCGCGCCGGGTTGGCCGACGTCCGCAGCGTTCGTCGATACCTGCCGAGGCCAACCGATTCGCCACCTGAGCGCGGCGCGGCGCCGGTCAACCGCTAGAGCCCGCCCCAAGGAACCCGTCGCACTCACCGGTGGCCCACGCCGTCACAACTGTCGCGGTGCCGGCCAGGAGCACATTGACGGCTGCGCCGTCGAATGCATCCGGACCGGCGTCGACGATCTCGCCGAGATCCGCAACGAACTGGTTGGCCGTCTCCTCGTCTTCGTCCGAGAACCTGGCAAAGTCGGGCTGGGCCCTGAGCAACAGATCGTGAACCGACACCGCGTCGTCGTAGATAGCGCCAGGTGCGTTGGGATCGGGATCGGGTACTGCGTCGGTGTTCATCAGGTCACGGGTCAGCGCCTCGGCGGTCAGGACCTGTTGCCGCAGCTTCGGGTAGTCGACGATGGCGGCGTCGTCTTCCACCGTGTGGTAGCAGGGCGGGGTCGCGTCGGTGAAGAAGGCCGTCGGCACACCTGCGGCGACGAAGCTGGCGTGGTCGCTGCGGCCTTGCCCGAACAACAGACTCAGCAGCACGGTGTCCAATGTCGATGCCCGCGTGGCGGCCCGCGCGGCAGCGACGAGGTTTGGCCCGCCGGTCTCGGCGCCGACCAGCACGGTGACGTTGCTCAGTGACGGCGAGATGTTGGTGCCTTGAATGTCGAAGTTCACGTAGGCAATGGTCTGTTCCAGCGGCACGAGCGGGTCGGTCACGTAGGCAGCCGAGCCGAGCAGGCCGTCCTCCTCGGCGTCCCACAAGCCGATGATCATCGAGCGCCGCGGTGGGTCGGGGCGACTGGCGATCGATCGACCGACCGCGAGCGCGACGGCCACGCCGGTGGCGTTGTCGGTCGCCCCGTTGCAGATGGTGTCACCGGGCCGGCTCAACGTGCAGTTGCTACCGAGGTGGTCGTAGTGCGCACCCAGGATCACGTACTCGTTGGCCAGGTCGCCGCCCGGAATGATCCCCACCACGTTCGTCCCGATACCGAACGCCTGTCGATACGCCTCCGGGCCCGTCGCACCAGCGACCAACGGCTGGGCGAACTCCGACAGTTGGGAGATCAAGAAGTCCTGAGCTGCCGCCGAACCCGCCGAGAGGTTGTCGCGACCTGCCAGTTCATCGGAGGCGAGCGTCTCGACGATGTTGCGGTACTCAGCGATTGCTGTTGTGTCGGCCGTGGCCGTTGTGTCCGGGATGGTCTCGGCCGCTGGCGGTGCGGTGGCAGCGGCAATTGTGTCGGGCGCCGCTGTTGTCTCCGAGCCGGTCGTGACGACGACGACCTCGCTCGTCGTCGTCGCATTCGTCGCCGCCGACTCCTCGTCGGAACTACATCCGGTCGCAGTGAGGAGCACGAGCACGATTCCCACCGACCTCGCCCTATGGGAGAGCCGCACGGTCAGTGAGAGTCGTCGTCGAGGAATGCAACCAACTGGTCGCGGATTTCGTCGTCGACGGCCACCAGGTGCTGGGGCTGCGGGTATGCACCGGACCCGACGTCGGCGACGAACTCGGAGAACGCACCGATTCGTTCCTGCTGCAGTCGCTCGTACTCGGTGCGAAAGTCTCGGTACTGCTTGGCATGCCGCGGCGTGTGCCAATCGGTGTACCCGAGGATGTCGCACGCGAACAGGTACTGGGCGTCGCACCCCGCTCCTGCTCCCATGGAGAACAGCACCAGCGACGTCCGCTTGGCGATCTCAATGGCGATGGCCTCGGGAACGACTTCGATCTCGGCGGCGAATGCGCCTGCGGCCTCGAGATCCCTGACCTGTCGGTAGATCAGCTTCGCTGAGTCGAGTGTCTTGCCGACTGCCTTGAACCCACCGGTCCACGTGCGTCGCGACGGGATCAGTCCGACGTGGCCGACGATCGGTATACCCTCGGCTGCCAGCCGTTCAATGACCTGAGTGCTGGCCGCGCAGTAGCAGCAGTCGCCGCCTAGCAGTCGGGCCTGATGGGCTGCGCGCAGGTAGTCGTCGGTCGTGTGCAACTCGCCGTAGACCAGGCCGACCTGCACGAAACAGTCGCCGGCAGCTTCGCGGATCGCCGGGTCCCAGTGAGTTGTGTCGATCGACAGGACGTCGACGCCCGCCGCCGCGCAGGCGCGTGCCTCGTCGAGGTTCTCGACGTGCACCATGCTGAGTTGACGCTGTCCCTTTGCGGCTCGGATGTCGGCCACCGTGGGCCGGGTGCGGTTCAAGGTACGTCTTTGCGGATCAAGCCGGAGCTTGACCGATGTTGACCATCCAGGCGATGCCGAACCGGTCGACGCACATGCCGAACTCGTCGCCCCACATCTGCTTCTCGAGTGGCAACGTGACCGTGCCGCCCTCGGAGAGCTTCTGCCAGTAGCCGCGCAGATCGTCGGCGTCGTCACCGCTGAGGCTGACGGCGATGTTGTCGCCCCGATTGAGCTCCATCCCCGGCGGCGTGTCGGCCCCCATGATGGTGAATCCACGCTCGGTCTCGAGCATGCCGTGCATGATGTTGTTGGCTTCGGGAGCGTCCGCGACGCCGTACTCGCCGAAGGTGTTCAAGACCAGGGTGCCCCCGAAGACCTCCTTGTAGAACTCCATGGCCTGCCTGGCGTTGTCGGTGAAGCTGATATAGGGATTGAGTCGAGAGGCCACCAATTGCTCCTTTACCATGAACCGCTTGGTCGGTCCGCGGAGATTAGCCCTGGACCATCGCGCTCAGCACGCCCGCTCGAGCAGAGGCCAGGGCGGCGGCGGCGGCGCGGTCGGCTGAAACCTCGGTCAGCGGATCCTCGGTCATCAGCAGCTGGTAGTACAGCGGCGCCGCCACGTACTTCATGAGTTCCGTCGGGCTCGTCGACGGTGGTAGATCCCCTCTTTCGATGGCGGCTTCGATGATCGGACCGATGTGAGCAAGTCGCGACGCCCAGAACTGCCGCAGCATTTCACCCAACTCGGGAGAGGCGGCTTCGGAGACAATCGCCCGCACCGTCGCGAGGCCTTCTCGGCTGGTGATCGTTGCAACAACGGCGCGTGCGAGAGTGCGCATGTCGGCATCGATGTTCCCCGTGTCGACCACCACGGTGCGCGCCTTCGCGGCGTGGGCGAGCGCCTCGGCCACGAGAAGGCCCTTCGTGCGCCACCGCCGATAGACAGTGGTCTTGTGCACCCCGGCGCGTAGCGCGATGGACTCGACCGACGTTTGGGCGTATCCGCTCTCTCCGAGCTCGGCCAGCGCGGCATCGAACACGGCGTCGCGGGTGCGTGCCGTGCGTCCTCCGGGGCGCTGGTTCTTCGTGCTTGTCGTGGTCTTGGTCATCGAACAACTCCATTGCAACAATTAGTTGCATTAATGCGCACGGTGTGTCATGCTCGTAGCCTAACGCAACAATCAGTTGCAGTAAAGGAGAGACCATGAGCACAATCGTCGAGCAACGAGACGAGCGACAGCCGAGCCGCTGGAAGCAGCTCACCTACCGCGGACCCTCCATCGACGCCCTGTACGAGCAGTACGCGAGGCGGCGCCGCATCGATCCCCATGCCCCGATCACCGCGACGCACCAGGTGATCATCGACGCACCCGTCGAGCAGGTCTGGGAGATCCTGAGTCATCCACAGGAGTGGAGCGGCGTGGATCCGCGTATCAGCAACGTGCGTCTGGCAGGCGACGTGGTCGAGGGAGCCCGGTTCACCTGGCGCAACGGCAAGGCACGATTGGCTTCGAGATTTGCTGTCGTCGATCCCAACCGCGAGCTCACGTGGACTGGCACCACCATGGGTGCCAAGGTCGTCCACCGTCACGTGCTGGAGCCCGTGTCCGATGGCCGCACACGACTGCGGACCGAGGAGTCGATGACCGGGATGCTGTTGGTGTTGCTGTTCAGCAGAGCGAAACTGCGCTCGTCGTTGGAGCACTGGTTGAGCGCGATTGCGGCTGCTGCGAGCTCCCCACGGCAGGTCACCGACTTGCGGCGATGATCGCGGCGACGGACGCGTCGACATCGGCTTGCGTCGTTGCGAAGTTGCTGACGGAGATGCGCATCACCGCCTGGCCCCGCCAGCTCGATCCGCCGAGCCAGCACGTGCCGTCCTGCTGCACCGCCGCGATCACGGCGCGTGTCCGGGCGTCGTGGTCGTCGTCGTTGCCGGATGGATCGAGGAAGCGAACGAGGACCTGGTTGAGAACGACGTCATTGAGCACCACGATTCCGGGCTCGGCACCGAGCAACTCTGCAAATCGGCGTGCATGGGCGCAGCACCGTTCGACGATCGTTTCGATGCCCTCACGTCCGAGCGATGCCAACGCGGCGTAGACCGGAACACCTCTAGCCCGCCGCGAGAACTCGGGGTTCCAATCGACTGGATCGCGATCGGTTCCCGGAGCAGCCTGCACGAGGTATGCGGCCGTCGCGGTCATCGCGGCTCGATGAGATTCCTGATGCCGGCAGATCACGATGCCACAGTCGTATGGAACGTTCAGCCACTTGTGCGCATCGGTCGACCACGAGTCGGCCTGGTCGAGACCGGCGAGCCGGGTCGGGTCGCGACAGGCGGCCGCCCACAGCCCGATGGCGCCGTCGACGTGCAGCCAGGCGTTGTGCGTGTGGGCGATTGCGGCAAGCTCGCCGGTCGGATCGATGGCGCCGGTGTTGACGTTGCCGGCCTGGCAGCACACGATGGTCGGCCGTCCGGGGTCGAGAGCAAGCACACGGTCGAGGTCGGCCGGCAGCATCGCGCCGTTGGCGTCGACGGCAACCTGCTCGATCGACTTCGTGCCGAGACCCAAGAACCGCGCCGCACGGGGGATCGTCACGTGCACTTCCTCGCCGACGACAAGTCGGATCGGAGGGGAACCCGCGAGCCCGTCGGTCTCGACATCCCAGCCTGCGGCCGCCAGCACATGGTGTCGAGCCGCGGCGAGCGCCGTCGTGTTGGCCATCTGACCGCCGGTGACGAATGCGAAGGACGACTGGGGTGGCAGACCGAGCAGATCGAGCATCCAACGGCCGGCGATCTCCTCGATCACCGCGGTCGCAGGGCTCGGCGCGAACAACCCGGTGTTCTGGTCCCACGCGGTCACCAACCAGTCCGCGGCGAGCGCCGCCGGCAGTGCTCCTCCAATCACGAAGCCGAAGAACCTGCCGGAGTCCATTCCCATCAGCCCGCCCGCTTCGACGGCGTCGGCCATGCGATGCACCACGGTGGCCGGATCGGCGGGGCACTGCGGAGTCGGTCCGCCGAGCGCGACGCGCAACTCGTCGGGCGTGGCAGTCGGTGTCACGCGGGCGTCGCGCAGAGCGGCGCGGTACGCGATGCCACGCTCGGCGACGGAGCGAAACAAGCCGGCTTCGTCGATGTCGGTCACAGTCCCGGAAACAACCTGCGCAGCCGATCGAGCTCGGGACTCTCTACGTCGGAAAAGGTGTGTACAGGATCGAGGCGCCCGTAGACCAGGCGCACGAACTCTTCTGACGACAGGTCGATGTCGACGGAGTCCGAGTCCGTTGCCGAATCGGTCACGGAAGCCAACGACAGTCGCTCGGGCTGAACTGTCAGCTCGAAGACGCGGTCGGGGTTTGCGGTACGGATCGCGACGACGCGTACGTTGCCGTCGCTCTTGCCCGCAAAGCCGGCGATCATCGGCAGGACGTCGAGGACGAAGACCATCGCGTCGGCGAGCAGCGTTGCGTCGGGGTGAAGGGCAACGTCGATGTCCCAGGTGTGCAGGACATGCTCACTGAGGCGAAGCGTCATGAACCTGTTGAAGTCGAGGGTCATCGGACCCAAGGAGAACATGAACGACGCGCGCTCGTCATCAGTAGTCGCCGTCAAGCGATCGACGAGAGCCCGGTCAGCGACGAGCGCGTCGGATGCCTTTGCGTCGGGTGCCTTGGCGTTCCATTCGTCCCACACCGACTGGTTGAAACCGCCCTCGACAGCGTCGCCCGAGCCGGCGGCGTCGATGCCGCGACGCATGATCACCGCTCCGGCGCCGAGGTGCGACAAGACGTCGGCAATGCTCCATTGCGAGGCGTACGACTGATCCTTCAGCTGCTCCGGCGCGAGACCTTGCACGAGTGACGCGAGACGCGCCACCGACGATTCCACTGTTGCGAGCAGCTCTGCCATGGCACTTCCTTGATCGAGAGACGTGGCCCGACGGAGATAGTAACTGTCGAATCGACCGGGCTACGGTTCCTCCTCGTGGCTGCAAGAGGTGACGGATCGTTCGTGCCGAGCACCGACGAGTTGCTGGCGAACAACGCTCAGTATGTCGACACGTTCACCGACCATGACCTCGCCCTGCGGCCTCGCCGCAAGCTCGCCGTCGTCTCGTGCATGGACAGTCGGATGGACATTTTCCAGATGCTCGGACTCGCCCACGGCGACGCGCACATCATCCGCAACGCAGGCGGGGTCGTGACCGACGATGTGATCCGCTCACTCGTCCTGTCGCAGCGACTGCTCGGCACACGCGAGATCATTTTGCTCCATCACACCGATTGCGGGATGCAGCAAGTGATCGGCGACACGCTGAAGGACGAGATCGAAGCGGAGACGGGTATCCGTCCGAGCTGGGCAATCGAGAGCTTCAAAGATCCATACCAGAACGTGCGTCAGTCGATCCGCCGCCTGCAGGTCAATCCCTTCATCCAGCACAAGGAACACATCCGCGGATTCGTCTACCGCGTGGAGAGCGGCCACCTCGACGAAACGACCGCCTGACTCCTCATTGGCGACGGCGAGCGCAACTGACGCGAGACTGCACTCGCGCAATCAACTTCACGCATCACAGCAAGGAGGCCGACATGCCGGCAAAGGGAAAAGCCGAGTGGAAGGGTGACCTGCCCACAGGCTCGGGAACGTTCACTGCGGGAGATTCGCTCAGCGGCGGGTATACGGCCAAGTCGCGTTTCGAGGATGGGCCGGGCTCGAACCCCGAGCAATTGATCGCCGCCGCGCACGCCGCGTGCTTCTCGATGGCCTTGTCGAACATGCTCGCCAAGGCGGGCAACCCGCCCGACTCAGTGCAGACCGACGCGACCGTCACGCTGAAGATGATCGACGGAGCTCCGACCATCAACCGAATCGATCTCGTCACGGTCGGTCGAGTGCCCGGAATGGACGAAGCAGCGTTCAAAGAACACGCCGAGGCCGCAAAGAAGGGGTGCCCGGTCAGCAGGGCGTTGGCTGCGGTGCCGGAGATCACGCTCGACGCGTCACTCGCGACCTGACCACCACAGCAGGCGCCGAACGCGGCAAAGCTGTGGTGGTGCCATCGTCCGTCCGTTTCATCGACCTCAGCCATACCGTCACTGAGGGTCTGTCCACGTACCCGGGGCTTCCGGTTCCCCACATCTTCGACCACCTCGACCGCGAGGCGGCGGAGGACGTCTACGGCCCTGGTGTCACGTTCACGATCGGCATGATCACGATCTGCTCGAACACGGGGACCTACATCGACATGCCCTACCACCGCTTCGCGGACGGCCACGATCTGACCGGCCTTCCGTTGGAACGGGTTGCCGACGTGCCGGGCATCTGCGTCGATTGTCGAGGCATCGACACCATCGGGCCCGAACATCTGGCCGACATGGATCTCGATGGTCGTGCGGTGCTTTTCCGCACCGACCACAGTCGCCACTTCGCCACACCTGCGTATGTCGAGCGGCACCCTCATCTCGCGGCAGCTACGGCACAGGCACTTGTCGACGCCGGCGTCGCGTGCGTGGGAATCGACTCGCTGAACATCGACGCCATCGAAGGTCCGGAGGGTGCTGGTCGGCCGGTGCACACCTCCCTGCTCCGTGACGACATCCCCATCATCGAGCACCTCACGGCGCTCGACCAACTTCCTCGCGATGGCTTCCGATTCACCGCGGTCCCGCCCAAGATCGAGGGCCTCGGCACGTTCACGGTCCGAGCCTTCGCGACGATCTAGTCAGCAGGTCATGGCACGCGCAGCACGACAGCAGCGATGTCATCACGCGGGCTGCCGTCTTGAAAGTCCACGACATGACCGAGCAGGTCATCGGCAATGTCCTGCGCGGAGCCCTCGCCTCGCATCACCAAGTCGCGCAACCGATCCTCGCCAAAGAAGCTATCGCCGCACCGCGCTTCGGTGATGCCGTCGGTGTGGAATACGACCACGTCGCCCGCGCCGAGCGAACACGTCTCGACGACGAAGGTCGTGTCTTCGAAGATCCCGAGCAGGGTGCCGAATCGCCCGAACTCTGACGGCACGGCGACCTGGTTGCGTCGCAGGAGCGCTGGAGGATGACCCGCGAGCGAGATCGACACTGTCCACGCCTGGTCCACCCGGCTGACGCGCGCCAACGCCGCGCTGCAATGACGTCGGCCCTCGTGATTGAGCAACACCCGGTTGACGACCGTCAGTACCCGCCCGGGATCATGGTCTTCCACTGATGCGGCCCGGCAGGTGTAGCGAGCGAGCGCAGTGACGACCGCAGCGTCGACACCCTTTCCGCAGACGTCACCGACGACGACGACCCAGTCGTCGTGTGCGATCTGGAAGACGTCGTAGAAGTCGCCACCGATCTCCTCGCCTGATCCGGCCGGTCGATACACCGCGCCGACGTCGAGCCCTGGAATGTGCGGCGATTCCGGGGGAAGAAGTGTCGATTGCAACGTCCTCGCCATGAGGTGGGCCGCGGCCTCGGATTCCTCGGCGCGCTGCTTCGCTCTCAGCAACTCGCGCTCGTACTCGCGGCGGTCTGTCGCCATGAAGATTGCCGTGCGCATGACCCACGCGCTGCCATTGTCGTCGCGTTTGAGCACGCCGTTGACGAGAACCGGCATCCGTTCGCCATCGGCGCACACCACTTCGAACGCGATCTCGCGAGCAGTTGACTGCATCTGCAGGGACGGCATGAAGTGGGTCTCGTGATACAGCCTGCCACCGACTGTCAGGAGGTCGACAAAACGCCGAACTCCGACGAGCTGGTCGCGCGAGTAGCCGGTCCACGCCAGAAACGTGTCGTTGACCCGAATGATGAAGCCGTCGGATCCGGCTGACAGCAATCCACACGGTGCCTCGGCATAGAGCTCGGCATCATCGAACTCCAGACCGAATCCTTCGGTCACCGCAGGAACGCTGCGATGGCCGCAGCGGTCTGCTCCGGCGCGCTCAAATGCGGGCAATGCCCCGTAGCGTCGAGCACGACCAGCTCACCATCGGGAAGTGCTCGTCGCACGTACTCGCCGACGCCGATCGGGGCAATGATGTCGTCCCGGCATTGCAGCACCAGGGTGGGCACCTCGACTTTGGCCAGGTCTGCGCGATTGTCTGACATGAATGTCACACGGGCGAACTGGCGGGCAACATCCGGATCGGTGCGACAGAAGCTCTCGACCAACTCCATGCCCAGACCTGGTCGATCCGGGTTGGCCATGATCGCTGGAGCGATGGCGCTGGACCATCCGAGATAGTTGCTCTCCAACGAAGCCAGCAGTTCGTCGATGTCGGACTCTGTGAACCCGCCCAGGTATCCCTCGGCATCGATGTAACGCGGCGATGGTCCAACCATCACGAGCTTGGCGAACAGGTGGGGTTGTTCGATCGCTACGAGCGCGCCGATCATGGCGCTGACGGAATGCCCGACGAAAACGACATCGTGAAGGTCCAACTCCTGACAGATCTCGATGACGTCGCCGGCATACCCGGCGAGGGAGGAATAGCGTTCCGAGTCGTACGAGGCGAGATCCGAGTTGCCCGCTCCGACGAAGTCGAAAACGATCACTCGATAGTTCGACTCGAACATCGGCGTGACGAATCGCCACATGTTCTGATCGCACCCGAAACCGTGGGCGAACAAGATCGGCCGTCCGTCGGCACGACCGGTCTCGCGCACTGCGTGTCGCTCGACGACTCCCACTCGCCGGACCTTAGCGGTATCGGTCGGCAAGTCAATTTTTCCACGTCGGAATAAAGAAAGCATTTGCTTGCTTTAATGATGTGGGCGACGTAGCGTCATCGAGGGACGGCGAGGGAAAGGATCACCATGCAGGCAGCATTGATCACCGGAGGCTCGAAAGGTCTGGGACGTGCCCTGGCAACGAGCCTCGTGAAGGACGGGTGGAGTGTCGTGATCGACGGTCGCGATCCGTCGGCACTGGACGAAGCGGTTGGCGCATTGCGCAACGTTTCGAACGGTCAAGCGGTGCGGGGCATCGCCGGCGACGTGGCCGACCCGCAGCACCGCGCGGCGCTGTTGCAGGCAGTCACCGAAATCGGCCGGCTCGACCTTGTCGTCAACAACGCAAGCATCCTCGGCCCATCTCCTCAACCGGTACTGGCCGATTACCCGCTCGACGAGTTCCAGCACGTGCTCGCAGTCAACGTCGTCGCCCCACTCGCACTGCTTCAGGCGACGCTGACATTGCTGCGCACACACGGCGGCACCGTGATCGACATCACCTCCGACGCCGCCGTCGAGGGCTATGCCGGGTGGGGTGGCTACGGGTCGTCGAAGGCGGCGCTCGAGCAGTTGTCGAACGTGCTCGCCGCTGAGGAGCCCGACGTGAAGGTGTATTGGTTCGACCCCGGTGACATGCGCACGGAGATGCACCAGGCTGCGTTTCCCGGCGAGGACATCTCCGACCGGCCGCTACCAGACTCAGTCGTGCCTGCGCTGAGACGCCTGCTCAGCGAATCGCCACCCAGCGGCAGGTTCCGTGCCTCCGAACTGCTGCAGATGCCGTCGTGAACGCCGCGACCATCACCTCGGAGACCGGACCCGGCCGGCTCTCGTTCGACCTGCCCGCCCACCTCGAGGCCGCCGAGCCACCCGAGGCACGGGGCCTCACACGTGACGCCGTGCGGATGTTGGTTGCCGAGCGATGCAGTCAAAGGTTGACGCACACCACCTTCGGCACACTCCCCTCCTTCCTCAGGGCCGGCGACCTCGTCGTGATCAACACCTCTGCGGTGGTGCCCGCAGCCATCACGGGGTGGGTTGATGACGGAACGAAGATGGTCGTCCATCTGTCGACTCGGCTCGACGATGGGCGCTGGGTCGTCGAGCCGCGACGAATCGATGGTCACACGACTCGACGGTGGGACGGACCGATCGCGCGTCGGATCCGTGTCGGAACCGATGCCACCATCATGCTCGACGCGCCGTACCTCGACAGCACGCGGCTGTGGGTCGCCCAGGTCGACCTACCCGAGCCCGTCTTCTCGTGGCTCGGCGTGCACGGGAAGCCGATTCGCTACAGCTATGTCGATCGCCCATGGCCGATCTCGATGTACCAGAACGTCTACGCCACGGAGCCGGGCAGCGCGGAGATGCCGAGCGCCGGCCGAGCGTTTACCCCCGAGATCATCACCCGACTCGTCGCCAACGGCGTGGGCATTTCACCGCTGGTCCTGCACACAGGCGTCGCCTCACTGGAGGCGACCGAGCTGCCCTACCCGGAGCGACTTCGTCTGTCGGCCAGCACGGCCCACAGGGTGAACGAAACCCACCGCAATGGCGGTCGGGTGATCGCAGTCGGCACCACCGTCGTCCGCGGACTCGAAACCGCGGGCCGCATTGATGGCCTGGTCGAGCCGATCGACGGCTGGACCGACCTCGTCATCACTCCGGAGCGCGGCGTGCACGTCGTCGACGGGCTGCTGACCGGGTGGCACGAACCCGAGGCGTCTCATCTGTTGATGCTCGAAGCGGTCGCCGGTCGATCTCTGCTGGAGATCTCGTACGCAGCGAGCCTGGAGGAGGGCTACCTCTGGCACGAGTTCGGCGACATGCATTTGATCCTGCCGTGACGAACGGCAGCGTGCGGATTGCTCCGCCTATCGGCCGACGGCGCGTGCGAGTTGGGCCTTGTTCATCTTCGACCGGCCCTTGATGCCCCGCTCCTTCGCCTCGTTGTAGAGCTGATCGCGCGTCCGGCCGCCAGGTCCCTTGTGCGAGCGCAGGCCTCCGCGACGACTCGACGAAATGTCTTCGATCGAGCTTCGGCTCGCCTGCTTGGCCTCGCCGGCCCGTGCCCGTTCCTTGTTGACCGTGCGTGCCGCGATCTCCTCGGCGGTGTCTTCGCTCTCGCCTCGCTTTTCGAGGCCTTCCTTGATGTGCTCGTACTGACGTGCTCGCTTGGCGTTCCATGCTTGCTGTGGCATCGGCCGATCCTCACTTTCACACTCACATTCGGCTCGGACGTACCCGCTGCGCAAGGTTGCCAAACGGTTGTGCCGGCGAGCGGTCCGGTTTATCGAGGCGCCGAGCGGGTACACCCAAACGCATGGCAATCAAACGAGAACTCGTCCAACTCACGCCAGGCGCCACAAGGTTTGTACGCCGGGACGACAACGGCCAGTTCGCCGAGTGCGTCGCCGTTTGGAGTTCTCTCGCGCGACACGTCCCAAAGCGGACCAAGATGGTTGCAAAGCCCGGTCGGCGCGGCAGGCGCGATCGGCCGCGAACCAAGAGGTGATCAGCCGGCGAGCAGCTTGTAGAACACGGTCGTGTCGACCAAGCCGCCAGTAGGCCATAACGCATAGCCAGGGATGACTCCGACGCGCTGCCAGCCGAGCCGGTCGTAGAGACGCTCGGCGTCGGCACTCGCCGTGTCGAGGACGAGGAGTGTCTTGCCGGCATCCACTGCGGCCGCCTCGGCTGCGCGCATCAGTGCTTCGGCCACACCGCGCCTTCGTGCCCTGCGGTGCACGAGCATCTTCGCGATCTCGCCGCGATGCGGCTGATTCTCCGGAGCGGAAAGGATCACCTGCACCGTCCCGACGATTTCGCCCGTGCTCTCATCTTCGGCGACAAGCAAGACCCTCTCGCCGCGCATCGAGCTGTCGATTGACTCCGTCCAATAGACCTCTGCCCGTTCGACCTCGAGAGGAAGCATGAAGCCGACCGACGCGCCCGCCTCGACGCAGTCGACGAGCACGTCCGCCAGTCCACGCGCAAGCCCTGGTTGCGAACCGGCGCGCCGGATGACGATTCGATCGTGGTACTTGTTGGCTGCGAGCATGGCCTATTGCTCCTGGAGGAGTCCGATGATGTTGCCGTCGGCGTCCTTGACGCTCGCAACCATCTTGCCACCGCCGACATCGTTGATCGGCTGTTGCGTCACGGCACCGGCTTCGACAAGCGCCGCAATTGCTGCGGTGATGTCATCGACGTGCCAGTAGCCCAGTGGGCCTGTCATGCCTTTGGTGTGACCGTTCGGGTCCAGCCCGATGTCCTGGCCGTCGACCTTGTACCCGACGTAGTAGGCCTCGTCCATGATCGGCGCCACGCCGAAGAGTCGTCCATAGAGCGCCTTCGCTGCGCCGAGGTTGCTGACGGGATAGATGATGGTCTTCATTCCTGAGCTCACTGCAATTCTCCTTGTGCTTTGGGTGTTACATCGACCCGGTTTGGATCGTCAGTGATATGACGGAACGCGATGGAAGAAGGTAACAGTGGACGAAAAGGACTGGCTGGCGGACCGATTCGAGCAACACCGGTCTCACCTTCGGGCCGTGGCATTCCGGATGCTCGGCTCGCTACCCGAAGCCGACGACGCGGTTCAGGAGTCGTGGCTGCGCCTCAGTAGGTCCGACACGACCGAGGTCGAGAATCTCGGGGGCTGGCTGACGACTGTCGTCGCGCGGGTCTCCCTCGACATGCTGCGCTCACGCGCGTCGCGACGCGAAGTGCCGGGTGATCTCGACGTGCCCGACCCGCCTGCAAGCGAACCGGCCTCGGGCGATCCGGAATACGAGGCCATGCTCGCGGAGTCACTCGGACCTGCCTTGCTGGTCGTGCTCGGGATGCTGGCTCCGGCCGAGCGGCTGGCATTCGTGCTGCACGACATGTTCGCCGTTCCCTTCGACGAGATCGGACCGATCCTGGGGCGATCCTCGAACGCCGCGAAACAACTGGCAAGCCGTGCCCGACAACGTGTACGCGGATCCTCCGTCGAACCGGGGGCCGATCTGAGCCGTCAACGAGAGGTGGTGAACGCGTTCCTGGCCGCGTTCGCGGAGCGGCAACTTCGATGCACTGGTCGCGATGCTGGATCCCGATGTCATCCTGCGAGCCGACGCCGCCGGCGTTCAGATGGGGGCACCGGCAGAGGTGCGCGGCGCCACGGCTGTCGCCGGTACGTTCTCTGGCCGAGCACTGGCGGCGCAGCCGGCGATCGTGGACGGGTCCGCCGGCATCGTGTGGGCTCCGGGCGGGTCGCCGAACGTGGTCTGGGAGATGACGATCGTTCACGGCAGGATCACCGAGATCGAGATGATCGCGACAACCGAGACGCTGCAGGATCTCGATCTCGTGATCCTCGACGCATGAGCAACTCACGTGGACCCTCCCGCCCCGCCGATTCGACAGGTTCTGGCGCCCTGACCAGGCGCGATCGAAATAGTTCAAATTGTTCAAATTTCTCCTCAAGTCTGAACCCGGACCTGCCGATAGCTGATGAACGGAGTCGTGCGACCGAAATCAGTCACATCGCGGGCTTCAGTGATTGGATTGCATCCCGCCTGCGCAAAGCTTTGAGGCATGACGGTCTGCTACCGGTTCTCCCGGCGCATCGCGCCGCGGCCAGAAGCTCGAGGGCAGGATGTTGCGCTGCGGTGGATCAGCGGCACGGACGACGGGCCGACAAGCTGGAGAGAGCTCGGACAGGTCGATTGGTCGCGGTTCCGGCTCGTCTTGGGCGCTGGTGGGGCGACGGGGGCTGCGTTCGAAGCCGGCATCCTCCTGGCCCTGGCCATTGATCACGGCGTCGATCTGCGCCGGGCATCACACGTGGTGGGCACTTCTGCCGGCTCTGTCGTCGGTGCGCTGATCGCCATGGGTCTCGATGGCGAAGACCTTGCGGCCGTCATCGCCCGAACCCCCGAGTGGATGTCGCCGGCCGGCGGTTCGTACGACCTGACGTTCAGCGAGCAGAGGCCGCCAACGCCGAATCTGCGCGGCCTCGTGAGACCCCTGAAACCCCGCGACATGGTGCGGTTCGCCGAACTGGCAGCCACTCGCCGGTATCGCGCACTGTGGCTGCACCTCGTCAAACCGGGCACATTCGACATCACACAGCAGCTGCCCTTCATCCCGGGTCTCGCGTGGCCAACCGATGTTCGGCTGTCGGTCTGCTGCTCCGACAGCGCCACCGGCGATCGGGTGGTGTACGAACGCGAGTCCGGCGTCAACCTCGCCGATGCCGTCGCTGCGTCGTGTGCGGTCCCGGGCGTCATTCGGCCGGTTGCGGTCGGCGATCGTCTGCTGGTCGATGGTGGGGTCGTCTCGCCCACCAATGCTGATGTTGCGCTCGAAGATGGCGACGCGACCATCACTGTCATCGTCTCCCCCATGAGCGGCACGGGCGCGCACTCTGCGCTCGGGCGCGCCTGTTCGATGTTTGCGACTCGACGTCTCGTCAGCGAGCTGCGTCGAAGTCACGCGTTGGGGGACGTGCTGGTGATCGAACCCTCCGAGTCTCTCGGTGCCCTGGTCATCGACGATGCCCTCGACTCAGCGACAACGACGCGAGTGCTCGGTGGTTCGTTCCTCGCGCCGTCACGAGCGGCTATCACCAGAGGCGACATCTCACCTCGTCGTCCTCGGGCCGCCGATCACTGACCTCGGCAGGGTTTGGGGAGACTCGGCGTCGGGTACGGGCGTGACGGAGGTACGCCATGAGCCCGCACGACCTTGCAATTCGAATCGAGAAGATCGATCGACTCGATGCCATCGCCAATCCCATTGGCGACGCGGTGAAGAAGCTGATTCCGCCTGGTCGATTGAAGGATCTGCTCAGCGGTACCTGGCTCGGTCATCCACTCCACCCGCTCCTGACTGACATCCCCATCGGATCGTTCACCAGCGCGACCGTTCTCGATCTCGTCGGCGGTCGCAACCTGCAACCGGCGGCGAACCTGCTGGCCACCGTCGGCGTGATCTCGGTGGCGCCCACGGCGGCGGCCGGCCTCGCAGACTGGTCGGACACGTACGGTCCCGGTCGCCGTGTCGGCGTGGTCCATGCCCTCGCAAACGTGGCGGGCGTCGGTCTCTACACCGCGTCCATCGTCGCTCGTCATCGGGGCAAACGATTCTCCGCGACCACCCTCGGCCTGATGGGCATGGGCGTGATGAGCCTCGGCGGTTACCTGGGCGGGCACCTCAGCCTTGTGCGTGGCATCGGCGTCAACCACACCATGATGGAAGACCCGTCATCCGAGTGGACGAGTGTCGCGAGCAGCGAAGATCTCGTCGAAGGTACGCCTCTGCGTGTCGAATTCGGAGACGTGCCCGTGCTGCTCTATCGATCGGGCGGGGTTCCGTACGCGATCAGCAACACGTGTACGCACGCCGGTGGACCGCTGAACGAGGGCGAGTTTGACGACACCTCGACGGAGGGGCCGTGCGTCACGTGCCCCTGGCACCAGAGCGTGTTCAGGTTGGCCGACGGGTCGGTGGTGCACGGTCCGGCCACCGTGCCCGAGCCGTCGTTCGAGGTGCGGACCATCGACGGCAAACTGGAGGTGCGTGCACGATGACCATGACCGCAAGCGGCCCGAAGGCCGGAACGCAGCCCGACCAACGACACCTCCTCCACATCTACCTCCGTGATCACGAAGCGGCATCCGCCGGCGGCGTGGAACTGTTTCGCCGGTGCAGCAAGTCCAATCAAGGCACCCCGTACGCTGCGGAACTGCAGCGACTCGCGAGCGAGGTGCAGAGCGACCGCGATTCGCTGCGCGACATCTGCCGACAGTTGGATGTCAGGTTGAGCAAGGTCGGTGAGGCACTGGCAGTCGCAGGGGTGACAGTCGGCCGTCTGAAGATGAACGGTCGCATTCTCAGCTATTCGCCGCTGAGCCGAGTCATCGAGCTGGAGTTGATGTCCTCTGGCGTCCTTTCGAGGCGGGGCTTGTGGGAGTCGTTGCTTCGTGTCGCCACTGCTGAGCCGCGTCTCGACAACGCGGAGCTGGCTCGTCGTGTCGCAGTTGCCAATGACCACCTGGAGACCCTGCACCGACTGCACGAACGAGCCACGACAGACGCCTTCTCCTGAAGGAATCCCTATTCTAAAGATATCTTGCGCAAGTAATCTTTAGAATGTATGGTGGGGTGCATGGCCGAGCCCGCGCGGCGCATCACAGACCCTCAACGAATTCGGGCACTGTCGCATCCGCTGCGGTTGGAGTTGATCGATGTGCTGGGTGAAGGTCCGGCAACGGCGACCCAATGCGCCGAGCTGACCGGCGAGAGCGTGGCCAGCTGCTCGTTCCATCTGCGCATGCTGGCCAAGTACGGCTACATCGAGCCGGCCGAGCGGCGTGGGCGCGAAAAGCCGTGGCAGCTCACGTCGCCCGGTCAGGAGATCCGGCCAGACGACGATGATCCCGACTCGCTTCGAGCGGTCGAGGCAATGGCATCGGTCTACGTCGACCACGCCGCCGAGCACATCCAACGCTGGCTTTCCGAGGTGTCCGCCGAACCGCCCGCCTGGACCCAGGCCTCGACCGTGGCCGGCGCATCTGTCTGGGCAACGCTCGACGAACTGACGGAGCTCAGCGCCACATTGCAAGGGCTCGCCGACCGATTCAAGGGCCGAAGCGGCAACCCGCAGCAACGACCGGCCGGTGCGCGCCCTATCCGGATCTTCGCGGCTGCTCACGTCGACATGGCCAAGGAGAGCCGCAACCAACGAGCGCGGCAATGACCTTGTTGCGCATGCCCGTGTTCCGTCGCCTCGCGATCGGGTGGACCTTCTCCAACCTCGGCGACAGCGTGTTGTATCTCACGCTGGCCATCTGGGTGAAAGACCTCACGCACAGCAATGCCGCTGCCGGCCTCGTCTTCTTGTTCCTCGGCCTGCCGGTGTTGATCGCGCCGCTTGCCGGACAACTTGCCGATCGCCACTCGCGCCGGCGACTCGCGATCTACGCGAACCTCGTCGAAGCAGCAGTCGTTCTGATGCTGGTCTTCGTCCACGGCCGCGGCGACGTCTGGATCATCTACGCGGTGACATTCGCATACGGATGCCTCACCTACGTCACCAGCGCGGCCAAATCGGGGCTCGTGCGCGACCTGCTCGACGACGATCAGCTCGCCAGCGGCAACGGGCTGCTCACGACCATCGAGCAAGGCCTCCAACTAGTCAGCCCGCTCCTCGGCGCCGGCGCGTACGGACTGTTCGGCGGTGTCGCGGTCGCCATCGTGACCTCGTCGGTGTTGCTCGTCGCCGCTGCAGTCATCGCCACGGTGAACGTGGTCGAAACGCCGCCGGCCGGCGAACGCGAGCCGTTCTGGCCAGAGGTCACCGCCGGCATCCGCCACATTCGCGAGGTCCCGGTGCTCTCGCGAGTCACGACCGCGTTGGCTGTGGCATTCCTGGTCACAGGTTTCGCCAACACGGCTGTCTTCGCAATCGTGGATCAGGGACTGCACCGCAGCAGTGAGTTCTTCGGGGTGCTCGCCGCTATCCAGGGGGCAGGATCCGTGCTGGGCGGACTCACTGCCGCAGCGCTGGTCGGGCGATGTGGTGAGCGTGGTGCCATGAGCGTCGGGCTCGCCGTGCTCGGCATCAGCCTCGGCGTCGCCTCCATCCCCAACACCGCGCTCGTGTGCGTGTGCGTAGCAATCGTCGGAGTCGCAGTTCCGTGGGCGATCGTCGCGTACACCACGTTGCGTCAGCGCCTCACACCGGCCACGCTGCAGGGACGCGTAGCGTCAGCCTCGAACATGGCGATGAACGGGCCACAGACGATTGGGACGGCGATGGGCGCCGCGCTGATCGCGATCGTCGACTATCGGCTCCTGGTGATCGCCATGGGTGTCGTCATCGCTGCATGCGCGGTTCCAGTCGCGGCGCGCCGTTCAACGACGCCCACGTCGGTCCCGGACGGCACCACTGCCGAATCTGCGACCACCGCTTGACCTTCAAGCGGACTTGAGGGTTTATCGTGTCGGCGTGGCAACGACGTATCAGATCAAGGAAGTGTCCCGGCGCACGGGCTTCAGTGCAGCGACGCTGCGCTACTGTGCGGCTGCATCGCCGAGGCGCGTGACGCGGCGGCACAACGCGGCGGCATCGTGATGGGCACCAAGTCCGAAGCAGTCGACAGCGGGCCTCCGATCGTCTGCACGCTCGCGACAGAATCGATGAGCGACCGGCTCGATCAGTGGGAGGCGCTCCTCGTCCACGTCACCCGCCGCGACACCATCACCGGTGGTATCCGGGCCACCTTCGGCCCCGGGGTGCCACTCGACGAGTTGATGCGACTCGCCTCCGCGGAGCAGGGATGCTGCCAGTTCTTCAGCTTCGCGATCACCATCGATGGCCGCGGCGTGGCCCTGGAAGTGAGTGCCCCCGACGAAGCCCTTCCCATCGTGCATGGCCTGTTCGGAGCGGCTTCATGAGCGGTGTCCATCGACGTAACTAGTCAGGGGAGCTTGTTGGAACGGAGCTCGCGTCCAATCGACGCGAGGTCGTGTTCGTCGTGGTGTTGACGGATGTAGAGCTGCAACTCACCGACGCGGCGAATCGCCTCCGGATCCTGGATCAGTGCACGCGGACCGAGAGCACGCCCGAACAGGTCGATGATCGCGGTGGCCGCGCGTTCGACGTTGTGCCGGAGCATCAGCGCGCGTTGCATCGCATCGGAGACGCACTGGGGATGCAGATCGATTTCGCGCCCGGCCGCATCTACCAGTGCCAGCAGCTGCCACCTCAGCGCGACGAGGGCACCGACCTGCGCGTCGCGATGGGGGTCCGGCTGCTTGTCGATGAACCCACGCACCGCCAGATCGACGAGCCCAACTGCACCGCCTGCCCAGCACGCCGCCGGGCCGCATGCGCCATGCCAGAACCCGACGCGTTCGAGGTACCACCCCGGCGGGCCGACGATGTCGGAGTCGGTGACTTCGACATCGTGAAACGTGCCGACCGACGTCTTCGTCGCGGCGAACGCCGGGGTGCGCCAGCCCGAGTCGTCGAACGTCACCCGATCGTCGCGCACGTCGACATCGATCAGATGTGCGGCTCCACCATGGCGCACGGTCACCAACGCCCGATCCAGAATGGTTCCCCCGGTGCAGAAGGCCTTCGTGCCGGAGAGGACAAACCCGCCTTTCCGTCCCTCGCCGGGCAGGAGTTGCAGCCGGCACGCCGGATCCTCGGCGGCCCACACGCCGTACAGGGCGCCGGGCATCTCCGATCGACCCGCCTCGTGGAGGATCGACACGGCATCGGTGTGAGCCTCGGCGACGCGGGCGACTTGCAGATCCGCCCGACCGATTTCGAGTAGACGGTTGTGGCGCTCGGCGGTACGCCCACTCGCGGGATCAGGAAGCGTCAGCAGTCCGGAGTCCAGCTGGTGGCGGAACTCCCGTTCGAGGTTGCCGGAACTTGTCATGGGGTTTCGAGTTGGTGCCCGCCCGAGTGGCGCCAGATGTCGAGCACGAAGCCGTCGCCAAACGCCCCCTCGTGAGCACCCGGCGGATGGGACTCGCTGTGCACGTGCTCCATCGGCAGATGTTCGCGCAGGATGTCGTGCACGTCGTCACCCCCCATGAGATGGTCCGGCGAGACCCCGGTCCAGTGAACCGCCAGCAACTGACCCCAGGGATCGATGCGATCCGCGAGTGTCGAGCCGAGTTCGATCAGTTGTGACTTGGTGAAGTAGTAGCCGATCTCACTGAAGATGATCAGATCGAACGGGCCCGGTGGAAGGTCGTCGAGTAGCGAGCCCTGATGCACATCGACGTTCTCGAAGGGTCGGCACCGCTGACGTGCGGTCTCGATCGCAGCGCCGGCGATATCGATGGCAGTGACGAAGCCGCAGCGTTGGGCGAGCTGCGCTGTCAATTCACCGATCGAACAGCCTGGCTCGAACACGCGCCGGAAGACGCCGTCGGGCACGAAGTTCAGAATGGTGGCATACCGCTTCTGCTCGTACTCGCTGGTTGCAAACGACCACGGGTCCTTCGTCGCCTCGTACATACGCTCGAAGAACTCTCGACTGGTGGTCTTCATGACGCAACGTCGAGCACTTCGGTCAGACCGAGGGGTTCGGCATCGAGTTTCTCGAGCTCCGTAGCAAAACCGCCGACTACCCGGCTGCGGGTGCGGGCGCTGGTGACCACGCGCAGTTGCGTGGTCTGTCGCATGCGGTGCCCGACGTCGCGCATCGCCTCCCAGATGACATGGTCTTCACCGACGACGGTCTGCAGACACCAGCCACCGACTGCCCGATACGCCGCGCCGCACATCCCGATGTTGGCACCGTGCACATGGCCGTGATGCTCGCCATCGAGAAGGTACGTCTCGGCAAACGCGTTCATCAGCGCCGGGGCAGTCGATACAGGGTCGAGCTCGACGATTCCCGCCACCACATCCGACTCGATCGCGAACTCCAGCTGGACGCGCAACCAGAGGGGCGGAACGAGACAATCAGCGTCGGTGTTGGAGATCCACACGGTGGCCCTGTCGGCTGGCACGATGTCGAGCCCGTACTCCACCGCGACTGCGCCGCGCGGCGCCGGCACGGCCCCATACGCCTTCGATGACCGCAAGCTCGCAGAACTCGGTCGATGTCGACCGTGCGACATCGAACGTGTCGTCCGTGCACGAGTCGGCGGCCACCACCACGAGCACGGGAACGGCAACCTCGGCGGCGGCTTGATCGACCGACCGGATGCATTCGCGAATGAAGCCGGCCTCGTCGCGGGCCGGAATGGCCACGACCATGCGGTGATGCCTCATTTGCGCTTGACCGTCGGCTCCCGATCCCAGTGCCGAAGCTGCCGGCATGCCTTGATGAAGTTCGTCGCCGTGGTCTTCTTCGCGTCGAGGGCGACATAGCCGGCGTCCATCAGCGGAGTCACGCCGGCAGCGTCGAACAACGGCTGCGCTGCCGCCGAATACCCGATGAACTTGCAATGCGCGTGGGCGTCGTTGACGAAGTCCTTTGCCGGACCGTGCGACGCCAACTGAGCGACGCCCTTTGCCGAGGGAATGATCGCGACCGCGTCGTAGACCACCGATGGTCCGCCGTCGATCTTCTGATGGGCGGGATACAGGACCTTGTCGGTGGCGACGATGCCGCCGACCTTCGGCGCGATCAACTCGACCACGGCACCCTCCGCCTCGGCTGCCGCCGTGAGCGCAGCGAGCAGCTTTGCGTCGGTGCCGTCGGTGACGAGGATGCCGAGCTTGCGCCCCTCGAACGTACCCTTTCCATTGAGGAGGATGCTCAGCGCCGGGGAAGCTGCGAGGTCGGCGATGGGCGCGCGTGCCGGCGTCGACGCCGGTGGAAGCTCGGGCAGGCCGAGACCGTCGGCGACCGTCGCGGCGAGATCCTGGTCGACGTTGCGAAGATTGCCCACCATGCGAATGCGAATGTCGGGGCGCTCGACCTTCGAGAGCTCGAACACGAACGCATCGGCGATGTGGGCCTGTTCGGTCGGGGTCTGGCTGATGTAGAACAGCCGTGCCTGGCTGAAGTGGTCGGCGAACAGTTCGGCACGCACCCGGCGGGCTTCTCCACCCTCCGGCGCGGCGAACGACTGATAGCCGTTGACCGCGTCTTCGCGTGGTCCGCGGATGTCGCTCCCCCACGAGTTCGGCTCGTAGTTGACACGTCCCACCGGGTTCATCATCGCCATGTGCCCGTCCTGTTGGAAGGTTGCGAACGGGCACTTCGGAGCGTTGATCGGGATGTGCGTGAAGTTGGGACTGCCGAGACGCTTCAGTTGCGTGTCAAGGTACGAGAAGTTGCGGCCTTGAAGCAGAGGGTCGTTGGTGAAGTCGACACCTGGCACGACGTTGTTGGTGCAGAACGCGGCTTGCTCGGTCTCGGCGAAGAAGTTGTCGACCGTGCGGTCGAGCACCAGCCGGCCGATGCGTCGGATGGGAAGGATCTCCTCGGGAATCAGCTTCGTCGCGTCGAACACGTCGAACTGGAACTCATCGGCGAACGCGTCGTCGAACACCTGGATGCCGAGTTCCCACTCCGGGAACGCACCGGTCTGGATGGCGTTCCACAGATCGCGCCGGTGAAAGTCGGGGTCGGCTCCATTGATCTTGACGGCCTCGTTCCACACCACCGACTGCATGCCCAGCTTCGGCTTCCAGTGGAACTTCACGAACTGCGACTGTCCTGCCGCGTTGACGAAGCGGAAGGTGTGGACGGCGAATCCCTCCATGAACCGGAACGACCGCGGAATGGCGCGATCGGACATGACCCACATCAGCATGTGCGTGGACTCGGGCACCAGCGATACGAAGTCCCAGAAGTTGTCGTGAGCGGAAGCCGCCTGCGGGAACCCGCGATCGGGCTCGTCCTTCACCGAATGAACGAAGTCGGGGAACTTCATTGCGTCCTGGATGAAGAAGACCGGGATGTTGTTGCCGACGAGGTCCCAGTTGCCCTCCTGCGTGTAGAACTTCACGGCGAATCCGCGGACGTCTCGTGCCAGGTCGGCCGAACCCTTGTTTCCGGCGACTGTCGAGAACCGGACGAACACCGGCGTCCGCTGACCTCGCCGCTGGAAGGGCTCGGCCCGGGTGAGATCGGACAACCCCTCGAAGTTCTCGAAGAAGCCGTGTGCACCGAAGCCACGGGCGTGCACGACGCGCTCGGGGATGCGCTCGTGGTCGAAGTGGAACACCTTCTCGCGCAGCACGAAGTCGTTCATCAGCGTCGGGCCGCGTTCGCCGACCTTCAGCGAGTTCTGATCGTCGGAGATCGGTACGCCCTGCGCGGTGGTCAGCTGGGCCTCGCCGGGGCCACGTCGCTGGTGCGTCTCGCCTCCCGAACCGACTTCGTACGCCGCTGGATCTTTCGGGGCCTTGGCAGCCCGAGGGGCTTTGCTGGTGGCGCGGCGTTCGGGAGTTGACTTCGGAGGCATGGCGAGGACCCTTCGTCGATCGTGTCGATGGAGTGCTGGAGCTACCCACAAGGTCAACCGGCCAAACGACCCTCGTGTCGCCTCGACGGGTGATCCGTGACGCCCTTTCGGACCGGCAACCGAAGCGTTTGGCAACTGGCGACCCGATACGGGTCCCCCGGCTCCAATCGCTTGGGTAAGGGCGGTGTACGCGGTTGAACGGGCACGCGTTCGCTTGACAGTCGGTCGTCCGTCTGACTCAATGGGCGGGGGCTTCGGAGGGGGCGCATTCCGACATGCAGCTGGTCAGCACATGCCAACTCGAGGGTGATCAATTCGAGGTGCAGCAGTGGGCCCACGGGTTCGCTCGCGACGTCATCCGACCGTCGGCTGCGCACAACGACCAGCAGCGCCTGCAACCGCTCGATGTGCTGCGGTCGGCATTCGACGTCGGGCTCCTCACGCTGGCGATTCCCTCCGAGTACGGCGGCGGGGGTGCCGGCTCCGCGTTGACCCAGGCGATCGTTGCCGAGGAGCTGTCCTGGGGATGCATCGGTGTGTACTCGTACTTCAGTGGCACCAACATGTTCATCGCTGCGATCCTGGAGTGCGGTGACGCCGACCAGCGCCTACGGTGGCTCGCACCGTTGTGCACCGATGGGCCGCACACCGCGGGATTCGCCTGCACCGAGCCGGGCGGCGGTTCCGACGTGTCGAGCATCCGCACCAAGGCGCGCAAGGTCGACGGTGGCTATGTGCTCACGGGTCAGAAGATCTTCATCACCAACGCGGGCCTCGCACAGTCGTTGCTGATCGTCGCCGACGCGACGCGCGACGAAGAACGCCTGGGGCTCTCGATGTTTGCTGTGCGGGGCGACGCGCCCGGCCTGTCGTACGGTCCCCGAGCCCGGACCATGGGTTGGCGCGCGTCAACCAACGCCGAGGTGTTCATCGACGACGTGTTCGTGCCCGACCACGATGTGATCGGTGATGTCGGTACGGGCTTCGCCGGTGCTGTGCGAACGTTCGAGCTGAGCCGCATCGAGGTCGCCGCGTGCTCGATCGGAGTCGCTCGCGCGTCGCTGGAGTATGCGCGCGACTACGCCAATCAGCGCGAGGCGTTCGGGCGTCCGATCGCTCGCTTCCAGGGCGTCAGTTTTCCGCTGGCCGATGCGCTCACCCGTCTCCACGCATCGCGGCTCCTGACGTGGGACGCAGCTCGTTGCGCCGACCGGGGCGAACCGTTCGGCACCAAGGCGTCGATGGCCAAGCTCTTCGCCTCCGAGAATGCTGTGGCCACCACGAGCCAGGCGATGCAGGTGTTGGGCGGACATGGCTACGTCGAAGACCATCCGATCGAGAAGTGGTTCCGCGACGCCCGCTTGGAGACCATCGAAGAAGGAACGAGCGAGATCCAACGCGTCATCATCGGCCGCGCCCTGCTCGATTCGACCACACCTCTGTTCTGACGCGATCAAAGGATTGACACATGGCAAAGACAGTTGGCACCGTGACCATCGCCGAGCAGTTGTGCAAAGGGTGCGATCTGTGTGTGGTCGTGTGTCCCGAGCATGTCCTGGCGATGACGACACAGCTCAACAGCAAAGGCTGGCCCATCGTTGCGCTGGTGGCCGACGGTTGCACGGGTTGCACGTTGTGCGCCGACGTGTGCCCGGACGGGGTGTTCACCGTCTACCGCGAGGAACGAACCAAGGTTGGAGGACTGCAATGACCACAGTGACGACACCATCAACCTCGGTTCGAGCGAAGCGATTCGCCAGCGGCAACGAGGCCGTCATCGATGCGGCTCTCGCCGCAGGCTGCCACTTCTTCGCCGGCTATCCCGTCACGCCGGCCACCGAGATTCTCGAAGCCGCTGCCGAGAAGTTCCCTGAGAACAACCGCGTGATGGTTCCGACCGAAGGCGAGGTCGCCGCGATCCACATGGTGGCTGGCGCCAGCCTCGCCGGGTTCCGGGCGATGACCGCGACCGCGCCGCTGGGTCTCAGCTTGATGTCTGAGGCGCTGTCGTTCTTCTCGGGGATGACCGAGCTCCCTGGCGTCGTCGTCGTGCAGCAGCGATGGGGTCCCGGCGACGGCAGCCTCGGGCCCGGCCAGGACGGCTACAAGCAGGCCACGCGGGCCTGTGGTCACGGCGACTTCCAGATGATCGTGCTGGCACCGAAGAACGTCCAAGAGCTCGTTGATCTGACCATCGAGGCGTTCGATCTCGCCGAGCAGTACGGCCTGTTCGTGCTGGTGCTCGGCGACCAGCTGTTGGCCATCGCCAGCGAGCAATACATCGTGCCCGACCCGGCCGAGCGACCGCCGCGCGTGGTCGAGTACGGACAGGACAACGGATTGGTGCTGCCCGAGCTCGTCGCCGTCGACGAGACCGCCGGCGACTTTGCCGCGCTCGAGCGTGTTGGCCGCCGTTGGGAGCAGAAGTTCGCAGCGATCGAGCGCGACGAACAGCGGGCGGAGCGTTGTGGCGACGATGGCGCACTCGATCTGTTGATCGTTGCGTACGGATCGCTGGCGCGGATCGCGGAGTACTCACTCCCCCAGTTACGCACGGTCGGCATTCGTGTCGGCGTGATCCGCCCGATCACGTTGTGGCCCTTCCCCGCCGAAGCGGTGCGCGCGGCATGCGCGGACGCGGGTGCGGTCGTGGTCGCCGAATTGAGCATGGGACAGATGATCCACGACGTCGCCGAGGCGATCGGTCGGCGACCAGATGGCTTCGTGAACTGGCTCGGTGGTCGTGCTCCGTCGACGGACGAGTTCGCCGTACGAGTGCTCGACGGGTTCGGCGAGCTGCAACGAGGGGGTTCGAGATGAAGGTTGTTGCAGAGCCCAGCGACAGTGCTCTGGCACCGCACGGCTTCGACTTCTGCCCAGGATGCGGATACGGATCCGTGCTGCTGGCACTGACGGACGTGGTGACGGAAATGGAGCGCCGGCCGGTGTTCATGGTCGACATCGGTTGTGTCGACTTCATGACCGCACACATGCCCGGCGACGTGTTGATGGGCCCACATGGTCGCACCTCGGTGCTCGCCAGCGGCTACAAGCGCATGCAGCCGGATCGGTTGGTGTGCGCCGTGCAAGGTGACGGGGGGTTCATGGGACTCGGCGCGGCCGAGTCGCTGCACACGGCCGTACGCGGCGAGCAGATCACCATCATCGTGTTGAACAACGGAGTGCTCGCCGACACCGGAGGGCAGCTGGCCGCCACCACATTGGCTGGCAAGGCGACGAGCACCACACCGGAAGGGCGCGGTCCTCAGCACGGGCCTCCGTTGCCGTTCCTCGAGATGCTGTCCACCCTCAGCGGTGTCGCCTACGCCGAGCGAGTAGCGATCGATTCCGCACTCGGCGTACGACGAGTTCGGCGGGCGATCGCCAAGGCCTTCGAGGTACAGCGCTCGGGAGCCGGCCTCTCGATCGTCGAGGTGCTCAGCCCATGCCCGACGCACTGGCGGATGGACTCCGTACAGGCGTGGGAGTACATCAGCCAGTCGGTGAAGACCGTGTATCCGACCGGAGTGCTGGTCGATCGCACACGTGCGGAGCAGCGATGAGCCCGGTGCTGTCGATCGTGCTGACCGGTCGAGGAGGGCAAGGTGTGAAGCTCAGCTCCGAGCTGCTCGCCTGGTCGGCGTCGGCCGAGGGGTACAACCCCATCCAGTACAGCGTCTACGGCGCTCTCATCCGCGGCGGCGAGATCGCCTGCTCGCTGGCCGCGTCGCGCGACGATCCGGGGGTGCCGCTGCGCAGCGACTACTCCCTGATGTGCGCGATGCACAACGACTGGTTCGACCGCTACTACCCGCTGGTGCTCCCAGGTGGGCTGCTCGCGTACGACGTCGCCAACATCGAACGGTCATGGCTCACGCGCAGCGACGTCGAGCACTTCGCCCTGCCGATCGCGGAAATGGCCGAGGAAGCGGGCGATGCCAGGGCGGGCAACATGGTG
Organism: Ilumatobacteraceae bacterium; assembly: GCA_963746365.1. Taxonomy (GTDB): domain Bacteria; phylum Actinomycetota; class Acidimicrobiia; order Acidimicrobiales; family Ilumatobacteraceae; genus JAENVT01. The sequence goes on from CAVVBH010000023.1 coordinate 108,127, forward strand.
GTGGCCGGCGTCGTCGCCAGGCTCACCGGCCTCGCTTCACGAGAGGCGCTCACGAAGGGCATGACGGCGGTCGTGCCGGCGCATCGCGCCGATCGCATCAGCCGGAACCTCGCGGCTGTCGAGGTCGGATATGGCTGGGTCGAGCGAGAGGTCCCCGAAGCGTTCGCGGCCGGCCGATTGACGTGACACGGAGGGCCGTCCCACCACAGTCGCTCGCCGACTACCTGTGGCATTGGCAGCACGCCAGTCCGAACCGGCTGTTCATCTCCGACAGCTCAGGGGACCGGTACACCTACGCCGAGACGGCGTCCCTCGTCGGGGCGCTGTCGGCCGAGCTCGCCCGGCGCGGCGTTGTGGCCGGCGACCGCGTCGCGATCGTCGCCGAGAACAGCTCACGATGGATCGTCGCGTTCCTCGCTGCGATCGCATCCGGAGCGATCGCAGTGCCGCTGGCGACTCGCCTGACCACCGACGAGCTCGATCTCCTGTTGGACGATTCCGATCCGCTGGTGATCATCGTCGATTCGGCGTCGCAGCCGGCGGTGGCCACACGATGGCACGATCGAGTGCTGCAGCCGTCGGTCCCGATGCCGCCATCAGCGCACGCCGCGGCACGGCCGGCGGATGGCGATGCTCCGGCATGCCTGACCTACACATCGGGAACCACGAGCCGTCCGAAGGGAGTGCTGCTCAGCAACACCGGCATCACCCGCGCCTCGGAAACATACGCCGCACTGTTTCAATCCACGCCGGCGATGCACACCATCGTCGCCGTGCCGCTCTGTCACAACACCGGCTTCGTCGACCAACTCGGTCACAGCTTGGTCGCGGGAGGCAGCATCGAGGCTCACCGCCGTTTCCATGCCGATCCAATTGCCGATGCGCTGAAGCGTGGGACGTGCACGTACTTCATCGGCGTGCCGACGATGTACCACCGCATCGTCGAACGGCTCGCCGGTTCGCCCCCCAGCGACGCCTCACCCTGGTTGGCATTCGGCGGTGCGCCGATGCCGTCGCAGCTGATGGTGCGGCTGCACGAACACTTCCCGAACGCTCGACTGGCCAACTGCTACGGATTGTCGGAAGCCACCAGCATCACCCACATCAACTTCGTGTCGGCCGGCAGCTCGGCCACCGACGTCGGAGTGGCCGTTGCCGGAACCATCGATCGAATCTCCGCGACGGGAGAGCTGCTCATCCGATCGTCGACAACCATGATCGGCTATCACGGCGATCCAGCCGCAACAGACGCAAAGTTCGAGGACGGGTGGTTGCGCACCGGCGACCTGGCCTCGCGAGCCGACGACGGCATGGTGCAGGTGTTCGGGAGGGTCGACGACGTGATCAATCGAGGCGGAGAGAAGGTCGTGCCGCTCGAGATCGAGGAGGCCTTGTGCAGACACCATTCGGTCGTCGAAGCCGCGGTCGTGGGGCTGCCCGACGACGAGTACGGCAGCGTCGTCGCCGCCGCGGTCGTGACGACCGGGTTGATCGATTCGTTCGATCTCGATCGCTTCGCCGAGGATTCGTTGGCCGACTACAAGCGCCCGCGCCACATCGTCACGGTCGATCACCTGCCACGAAACCAGAACGGCAAGGTGGTCACCAGCGAGGTCAGGGAGTTGATCGTCCGCATCCTCGCCGAACGTGGGTCGCGCCGATGAGCGCGCCCAACATCCGACGCGTGGCCACCGACGTGTTCGCTCGCCAGGGCTATCACGGCGCCAGTCTGCGCCAGATCGCCAAGGCCGCCGGCATCACGCTGGGGACGCTCTACCACTACTACCCCAGCAAGCAGGACCTGCTCGCAGAGTTGATGAGCGACGCGCTGCAACCCCTCATCTCGAGCGGCCATCAGGTTCGCGCTGACTTTGCGGACGATCCGAAGCAACAGCTGTTCGAGGCGGTACGCCGTTTCGTGCTCATCACACTCGCCGCGCCCGAATTGGCGATCATTGCCGACGTCGAGCTCCGCTCGCTGACCGGCGACAACGCGGCGCGCGTCGTCGCCATGCGTGACGAGTACGAAGACATCATCCGGTCGATCGTCGTGGACGGGACCCGGGCCGCCGCCTTCCGACCTGGCGATCTGAAGATGACGACCTTCGCTGTGCTGGCGATCTCCAACCAACCCGCGTACTGGTTTCGGGGGGATGGCGAGCTCACCGCCGAAGAGGTCGCCCAGGCTCAAGCCGAGCTGGCACTGCGCCTTCTCGGATAACAGCTTTCACCAGGTTTGGCCGGGCAGTCCGACGGGTAGGAATGCCTCCATGTCGGAATGCGGAGTCGAGACTCTCTATCGAAACCTGCTCGATCGCTGGAACGAGGGGGATGCACGCGGCTTTCGCTCACTGTTCAGAGACGACGGAAGCCTGGTCGGTTTCGACGGAACCGCGGTCGAATCAGCCGGCTCGATCGGCGAGCATCTCTCCGCAATCTTCGCCGACCACCAACAGCCGAGATACGTCTCGAAGGTCCGGGAGATCCGCGCACTGGGCCCCGACGCTGCGCTGTTGCGAGCCGTCGCCGGGCTTGTTCCCCCAGGTACCTCGCGCATCGAGCCCGAGCTGAACGCCGAACAGGTGCTCGCCGCCGTGCGCCGCAACGGCGAATGGCGCATCGCCCACTTCCAGAACACGCCCGTCGCACTCGATGGACGACCCGAAGAACGCGAGGCCCTCAGCGCCGAGCTGCAGGCACTTGCCGGCGCGAGCAACTAGGTCCTCGACCGCGGCCGGCTGGTCAGCTCGACTCGAACTGCGTCAGGCGATGGATCGTCACCGCGCACGAACAACGCATGCGCCTCGATCGCCTGCACGGCACGCTGCGTCGCGCCCGGCGAAGCGCCGCTGGGCGAGGCATCCGGATGTTCGCCGAGGTACTTCGCCGCCGCTCGGACGGCATCGTGTTGCGCGCGGTCGTCGCCGGTCGGAAAGCTGAACCTCCAGCGTCTTGCCTGTTCGGCGATCTCGGGCTTGTCGTCGTCGGGCTCCACGCCGGCCGCGGGAAAGACTCGGCAGTCGTAGGTACGGCAGGTCCTCGGTCGATGCTCGTAGATCGTGCATTCGCCGTCGACCAGCATCGGACAGTGACCCCGTTGGTCGTAGCCCATCAGCACATGCCCGCCGGCAATCGTGGCGCTGGGAACAACAGCTCGCCGGGGATGTGGGCGAGCGTGTCGCTTTCGTCGGGGCCGATGTGGATGAACTGCGACGACGTGCAGCACGCCGTACAGGTGCCGCACGGAACATCGGAAGCACGCTCGCCCCGGATTGCTGCCTGCATCTCCCCCAACCACGCGGAGAAGTCGCCGGCGGCCAACCCTCGATCCGCGGTCACCTCGCACCTCTCGATGCAAAGAACCTTCGCCGTGATGTCGAGAATGCGATCGACAGCATCGACCTCTGGGTGAGCGGCGCAACGGAGCGTCGCCGAATCAGGAAGGATGAAGAGATGCGATTCATGTTGCTGCAGAATTATGGCGAGGTCGAGGCGGACTGTGCACCGATGACGGAATGGACCCCGGCTGACATCAAGGCCCACATCGATTTCCAACACGTGTTGAACCAGGAGCTCATCGAGCTCGGCGAGCTGGTCGACGCACAGGGACTGGCAGGGCCCGAGCAGGCCAAGTTCGTCGTCTCCGACGGCACCAGTGCCCCGGTCGTCACGGACGGGCCCTACCCGGAGTCCAAGGAGCTGCTCGCCGGTTACCGGCTGATCGACGTGGAGACCCTCGACCGAGCCATCGAGATCGCTGCGAAGGCGTCGGCGGCCCCTGGCCAGAACGGTCAGCCGATTCGTCAGCCGATCGAAGTGCGCCAGGTGATGAGCGCTCCCGATCCCGAAGTGTGACCACCAGAAGCTCGTTCCCCGAGGGCCTGCTGCGCGAGCTCGCGCCGCAGGCCCTCGTTGCGGTGGTGCGCCGATATGGCGATTTCTCGAGCGCAGAGGACGCTGTGCAAGAGGCGATGCTCGCCGCGAGCATCACGTGGCCGACCGAGGGCAGACCCGACAACCCGCTGGGCTGGCTCATTCGAGTGGCGTCGCGCCGACATGATCGAGCAGTACCGACGCGACGAGGCCCGACGGCGCAGGGAAGAGATTGCCGCCTCGTGGTCGCTGGCCCGACCCGACGAGGCTCCAGGTCAGGACGACACGCTGAAGCTGATGTACATGTGTTGTCATCCGTCGCTGACGGCTGCCTCGGCCATCCCGCTGACCTTGCGAGCGGTGGGTGGTCTCACCACCCGTGAGATCGCCAACGCGTTCCTCGTTCCGGAATCGACGATGGCGCAGCGCATCAGCGGGCGAAGGCGAAGATCAAGGAGTCGAACGAGCCGTTCGCGCTCCCGTCGCCCGACCAGCGCGCTGAGCGGCTGCGATCGGTGCTGCACGTGCTCTACCTGCTCTTCAACGAGGGGTACGCCAGCAGTAGCGGACCAGACCTGGCCCGCACCGACCTGTCAGGCGAGGCCATCCGGTTGGCACGACGCATCCACGCTGCGTTGCCCGAGGACCCCGAAGTCGACGGGTCTGCTCGCGCTGATGTTGCTGACCGACGCGCGGCGCCCCGCCCGCACTGGCCGCCGACGGCGAACTGGTGCCGCTCGCCGAACAGGACCGCAACCGGTGGGACCGCCGGCTGATCGCCGAGGGCGTCGCACTCATCACGACGCGCTCGGCAGGGCCGAATGGGTGAGTACCAGGTGCAGGCCGTCGATCGCCGCGGTGCACGATCAGGCCGCCACGCCACGCCGACACGACTGGGCCGAGATCGTGGCCCTGTACAACGTGCTGGAACGGATGACCGGCGAACCCGATGGTCAGGCTGAACCGGGCCGTCGCCGAGGCCATGGCGCACGGGCCGAGCGCCGGCCTCGCCCTGCTCGACGGCCTCGACGAACGGCTCGGCGATCATCACCGCCTTCATTCCGTGCGAGCCCACTTGCTGGAGCTGGCCGGCGACACGTCCGGCGCAATCGCCGAGTTCAAGGCGGCGGCCGCCCGCACGGCGAACCTGCGCGAGCAGCATTACCTCACCACCCAGGCCGCCCGGCTGGCCACCGGACTGAACGACGACTAGGCCGGAACCTCTGCGGACGCGGTCGGCGCAGCGAAGGCCGTGGCCAGTCGGGCGAGCGAGACGGCGGCGATCAGCAGCCCGAAGTCGCGTAGCGCGACATCGTAGAATCCAGGGATCAACAGCAGGTTGACGATGATCCCGAGCAGCCAGGCAGCGACGAGGTATCCACCGAAGCGCGGTCGAATCGCCACGACCAGGCCAGCGACGATCTCGATGATTCCCACGACATACATGGCCTGATGAGGCGTCCCCGGCAGGTGGTCGGACAGTCGGGGCGCGAGGTACGTGTCCCAATTGACCAGCACGTGGGCGAACTTGTCGATTCCGAACAGGATCGGCGCGACCGTGAAGCCGAGGCGCAGCAGGCAGAACGCCTGAAACGCCGGGTTGGTGCGAATCAGGGCGCTGGCGTTGCCGGACGTGCTGGTCAGGCGGGTTGTGTGAAGCGTGTCGGTCATGTCAGAAGACTCCTTTTGTATCGGATACTATGACGGACTATAGAGCGCTTCGCGAATTTCGTCAATATTATTCTCTTTTAGAAGGAATGCGATGCCAGCCGATGACCTGGAGTTCGACAACCAAATCGCCGGCATTGCCGCGCTGAACGATCCCGACGCGTCGCGCGCTCTATCGCTACGTCATCGCCCAACCCGCGCCCGTCAACCGAGATCAGGCCGCGGCGGGTGTGGGGGTCGCCCGGCATGTCGCCAAGTTTCACCTCGACAAGCTGCTCGATGATGGGCTCTTGGCCGTCGAGTACGCCCGCGCCCCGGGTCGCCGGGGGCCGGGCGCGGGACGACCGGCCAAGTTGTATTCCCGATCGTCTCGCGAGCTGTCCATCAGTCTTCCGCAGCGCGATTACGAATTGGTCGGGCGACTCCTGGCGAAAGCCGTCGTCGCCACCGAGCACGACGCCGTGAGCATCGACGAGGCGCTCGCACAGGTCTCGCGAACAGCAGGGCGTGCTCTCGGGCTAGAAGCACGGGACCACGCGGGGGCAGAGCCGAGCCCGGCAAAGCTCGTCGACGCGGCGAAGGACGTGCTGAGCGGTTGCGGCTACGAACCGCGCGCCGATGGAACCGACGTGGCGCTGATCAACTGCCCGTTCCACTCGCTCGCCCAAGAGTACACCGACCTCGTCTGTGGCATGAACCTCGAGCTGATGAGCGGTCTCGTGGAGGCCCTCGAGCATCCGAGTCTCGAGGCCCATCTCGCTCCAACTCCCGGACGCTGCTGCGTTCGACTGACCGATCGGTCCTCTGACTGACCGAAGTGCGTCGGCTCAACGCGCACTGTGTGCGTGGAAATTACGCACTTCGGTGTTCGAGCCCTCCGGCGGCCGCGTCGAGCAGCGGAGCATCGGCCGGATGGTCGACCAGTTCGGGTGGCGGGCGCGTTGCCAGCCAGCAACCGGCGATCACCAGCACGAAACCGATTCCTGTGGCGATGGTCAGCGCCTCGTCGAGGAACACGGTTCCGAGCGCGACGGCGACAACTGGATTGGCGAAGGTGATCAGTCCGGCGCGGGCGGGGCCGACTTCGTCGATCAACCTGAAGAAGACCACGAACGCCAAACCGGTGCAGATCAACGACAGACCGAGAACGGCCAACAGTGCGTTGATGCTCGGCGTTTCGTCCGGCAGAGAGGTGGCAGCAAGTGGCGCGTAGATCAAGGTGACGATGCTGAGTGAGACGGCAATGACGCCGAGCGACGGCACATCGGCGAGCCGGCGATCGGCCAGGAACGGGGCCGTGGCGTAACAGATCACCACGATCAAGACCATGGCGACGCTCCACCACGGTGGCGCCTGATCGCTGCTCAGATCTCTACCGACCAGCAGTGCAACGCCCCCGAGCCCCAGCGTGATGCCCACGATCCGAACGAAACGCAACGCGTTGCGGTCGCCGAGCGCGAACGCGGCAATGGTGCCGACGATGGGCACCGACGCAATGATCAGCGCGGTGAGGCCCGACGCGAGGTGTTCTTCCGCGGTGGTGAGAAGGATCCACGGAATGGCCATCTCGATGATCGCGAACATCAACACCGGCTTCCACCTGCGCAGTGCCGGACGAATGCCACCGCTCCTGCCCGCCACGACCAGCAGGATGGCCGCCGCCAACGAGGTGCGCCCAAGCACGACGACGGGCGGGTCGAGCTGCTTCACCGCAACGCGTATCAGGAAGTACGGGACTCCCCAGATGAAGGCCATCGCGGCGAACAGCACCCACCCGCGTTTCGTCACCCGCAGATACTGGTCAATCCGACCGTGCGACGCAATCTCAATTCGGGATCGAGTCGAGCAGCGGGACCGATTGCGGTCATCAGGCGGCGATGCGTTTGACCCCGCAGCCACCGATACGGGGCCGCAGACGTCAAACGCCGCGAGACCGGCGATGCGTTTGACCCCGCAGCCACCGATACGGGGCCGCAAACGTCAAACGCCGTGCTGGTGGTGCGGTGCCGGTCACGCGGTGATCAGTGCTCCATCGATGCCGGCCAGCGGGTTGTCGCCAGGGAAGAAGCCGCGCTGCGACGGGAACACGTCGAGCGGTGGCTGAGCGAGTGCCGCCATCCGCAGCACGGCTGCGTGGCGTGCCTCGACTCCACCGATCGTCATGATCGTGGAGCGGAGGCCCGAGGTCGACAGCGCCCCGCCGGCAAACACATACGTCTGCGCGGCGGCTTCTTCCAGCGCCAGGGCCAGCATGACGGCATCGGCCTCGGTCTTGGCGGCATCGATCGCCGGCTTCACGAGGGCGTCGTACACGGCCTGGTTCATCTGCGTGATGGCTTTGCCGCCTGCGCCGGTGATCACACCGTTGAGCGCGTCGAGGTGCATCTGGTGGTGGCCGGCGAACATCGTCGCCGCATCGATGATCGCCGGTGTCGTGAGCAGCCCTCCGGCCGCGCCATACGCGTCGACCGCGAGCTTCTCGAGCGATGCGGCGGTTCGGGCAAGCACGAGATCCATCTCGCCGGAGTCGGCCATTGTCGTCGGCGCTGGCGGCGTTGCCGATGGCATGGTGCTGGCCGGCGCAGTCGATCCCCCACCGCTCGTGCTAGGGGTGGTGGCGGCGGGCGCGTCGGCGCTATCGCTACCGCATGCCGCGAGCAACGCGACACCGAGGATGGATGCGCCACCGAGCTTGAAGAGATCTCGGCGATTCGGGGACGGAACTCCCAGGATCGTGGCCTTGTCGTCGGTGCCAAGCTGATCGTCGCCCATCAGTCGTGACAGCGCCTCGCGCCAGCGCGGCACGACGGCGGTGTTCATTCGGTCGACCGCACGAAGTTGCCGGCGGATCTCGTCGTTGTTCAGATCGTTGGTGGTCATGGGGGATCGTCCTTTCAGGGAGAGGCGTTGGGTCAGGCCGCGAAGACGGCTGGGTCGAGGCCCTTGAGCGGGTCGCTGCCATCGCCGAGCGAGGCCGACTCGAATGCTCCAGTCGGGAAGACGTCGGTGACCGACTTGCCGATCGCGAGCCCGAGCACGACGGCGTGTTGCGCCTCGATCGGCAGGATCGTGGCGGTGGCTGCGGCGTAGGCCGCGTCCTGCAACAGCGTCAACGCTGCGGCGTACGTGTACGCGGCCTGGTTCTCGAGCATGAACGCGAACTCGAGCGCACCCATCTCGTCCTTGATGGCCTGCAGTGTCGGTGTCACTGCGCTCGATCAGAGTCTTGTTCGGGGCAGTCACAGCCTTTGACCCGGCGACGGCACCGAAGGCGTCGGCATGCTGCTGGTGGTGCGTCATGAACAGCTGCGCAACCGGCAGCGTGCCCGCGCTCAGCACGGGCGCGGCTGCTCTGTAGGCAGCGACGGCAGCAAGCTCGACGCTCTGCGCGTAGCCGGCAATGGTCTGATCGTCGAGCCCTGCTGCGGATCGCCGCGATCGGTAGAGGCTGCGGTGAACCTCGGCGGTCTCCTCTGCGAACGTCTTCATCCCCTGTCGGTGGAGCTCGTCGACGTCAGCAGCGAGTGATCGGAAGTGACGGGTGGTGATGTGCATGTTTCTCCTTGAGTTGGTTCCGGGGGGGCCAGATCAGTGCGAATCAGCCGACGACCACGGTGCCGGTCATGAACGGGTGAAACGAGCAGATGTAGGTGAACGTGCCTGGCGTGTCGAACGTGACAGGCACCGAGGCCTGCGGGTCGATGGCACCAGCGTCGAAGTTCCCGGCCGAGGTGGCCGTGTGCTGCTGACCGTCGTTGTTGGTCCAGACCACCGACCCGCCGACCGGCACGTTCACCGTCTGGGGATCGAACTTGAAGTCGGAGATCGCCACTGCGACCTGGTCACTCACCGAGGGAGTGGTCGCAGGCGTCGAGATCGGCGCCGTCACGGACGGGGTGGACGCGCTGCCCTCGTCGTCGGAGCACGCACCGATGATGGGCAGCAGCAGGGCGAACAGGAAGAATCGGTTTCTCATCGCCCTACCTTCGGAGAGCTACCACATCCGGATTGGCCGAATCCGGATTAGGCGACTTTTCGAATCGCCCGAGTCATCCCGGCGCAGGGTGACGTGAGTCGCCTCCGCCGAGGTTTGACACCAACCGACCGTGGGAATCACAACGGTGTGACGAACCTGCCCCCGCCCGACATGGCTGACGTTCCTGTTCCGGCGGCTGCCACGACAACCGAGGAGTTCTACTCAGGCGAGCCAGAGGCACTGTTCGGTGTGTCGTTCGACGACGTGTTCCGCGCCGAGGAATTTCTGCTCGCGCTCCGTGGCCTGGCTGCACGCGGCGCGCTCGTCTTGAGCGACGCCGTCGTGCTGTACAAGGCCGACGATGACAGCGTTCGCGTCCGCGAAACCACCGACCTGCAAGCGGGCGGCACGGCCGTGAGAGGTGCGATGTGGAGCGGGTTACTCGGTCTGCTCATCGCCGGCCCCATCGGTTGGATCGCCGGCATGGGTATTGGAGCGGGCGCCGGAGCAATCACCGCGAAGGTCGTCGACATCGGGATCCCCGACGAATGGGTCGACTGGTTCAAGGAGGCTGTGCGTCCGCACACCTCGACGGTGGTTGCACTTGCCACCGAGGTCGACCTGACCGCCCTCTACCACGAGGCGCAGCGGTTCGCAGGCGCTGAACTGGTGCACACCACCCTTCGCCCGGGCGCATCCGCCGATCTCGCCGCCGCGTTGAAAGCCCTGCCGTTGCAGGACATGCCGCGGCGTGACGTGTAGATCCCGCTAGTCGATGACGGGAAGGCCGCGCAAACCATCGCAGAGCTCGCGCCGGCCGCGTTCGAACGCAGCACGCGCTTCCGGCACGGCCTGATCGGTGGGGAATGCGTCGAGGATCTCGTTGAAGAGCGATTGGACCTCGTCGCGAAACTCGCCGTGCGAAAGGATGTAGGGAAGGTTCTCCCGAATCCCACGGACGACGGCGCGACCGACCTCGATCGGGTCCATCGCACCGTCCATCGAGTTGAACAGCGCATCGGGGTCGCCCTCGCTGGCCATGGGCTTGGCGTCGGGATCCTCGCGATCGGGTGCGTCGAGGATGCGTGTGCGGGTGAGCCCGGGGCACAGCACCGACACGCCAATGCCCTCCGGCGCGAGGCTGAGACGAAGTGATTCGCTGAGACCCCGCACCGCGAACTTCGCTGTCGTGTACGCGCCCCCTTCGTACGGCAACGCAGTGATTCCTGCAATCGACGACGTGTTGACGATGTGGCCACCGCCGCCGTGCTGGCGGATCAGCGGCACGAAGATCTTGACCACGTTCACCGCGCCGCCGAGGTTGACCGCCATCGCCCGATCCCAGTCTGCGAAGCCCGGGTCCGCAACGGCTCCTCCGCCGGCGATGCCTGCGTTGTTGCACAGGACGTGAACTGCGCCGAACGCCGCGACCGTGGCCTCCGCGGCCCTGGCCACCGATGCCCGGTCGGTCACGTCGACTCGGACGAATTCCACGCTGGCGTCGGCCAGCTCGGCCCGGGCATCTTCGATGTGCGATTCGTTGACGTCGCCGATGACGACATTCATCCCTTCGGACAGCAGCGTCTTGCTGATCCCGAGCCCGATTCCGCTGGCTCCTCCGGTGACGAAAGCGGTCTTGCCGGTGAAGTTCCTCACGCCGCCGACCCTACTCAGGGCTCGGTGATGGCTCCGGTTCGGGCGTGGTCGATCCTGGCGCGGGCTCGATGCGCAACAGCCACGTGCCGGGCCCGAGCGGCGGTACAACAGCAGACGACAGTCCACCTGCCGAGAAGCTGCGCTTGTCATCGTCGACGTGTCTGCTGGACAGCAACTGTCCGATGATCGGCAAGGCCACCACGTTTGCCGCATGGAGGACGCCCATGATCAGCAAGATGCCACCGACGCGTGCCACCTCGTCCTTCAGCTGCGCGCCCGTCGATGCGATCCAATCATCAGGCTCGACGAACGTGACGGTGAAGAGCACGAACGAGGTGAAGATGAGGTAGTACGCCACGTCGGTCAAGACCAAGTAGCTCTTGCCGGTGCGGGGATTGGCCCGAAAGACGTCTGCCGCGTACGAGCGACCGAATCGCTTGATGAACGGGCCAAGCCCGACAGCGAGCGCGACGAGCACGATGTTCGTGATCAGTTCGATGACCCACCAGTCCATGTTGATCCTCCTGTTGTCGAAATCGGATAGAGCAAGTGCAAGTGCAGCGTTGGCGACGACGAAGGCCGCGATCACGCCCGCCAGATTCCAACGCCATCGCCGTCGGGCAGCGGCTTCCTCCAGCGACCGGGTAACGCGCGCGAACAGGTCGGGGTTCTCGTGGACAGCCGTCCGCGCGTCGGCGAAGGCGTCGATCAACCGTTGTTCCAGCGCCGTGTTGTTCACGATTCCTCGAGCAGTCGATCGAGGGCGGCCATTGCGCGTCGAAGGTGGGTCTTCACCGAGTTGGTCGACACACCGAGTGTCGAGGCGATCCGCTCGATCGGGAGCTCCTCGAAGTACCTCAGCGTGATGCAATCACGCTGGCGGGCGGGGAGCCTGCGCACCGCGTCGAGCACTCGTCTGTGCTCCTCGGAGCGCACCAACTGATCGCCAACGGAATCCTCGATGTCGACATCGACTTCGCGGCCGCCCGGTGCGTGATGGCGAAGCGACACCAGACCACGCCGATTGTGGTCGCGCGCGAGGTTCAAGACGATGGATCGCAAATAGGCCGGAGCCCGATCGATGGCATCGATCCTGCCGGCGTGGCGCGCGAGACGCAGGAACGCCTCCTGCACGATGTCCTCCGCCGCATCGCGGTCATCGACGAACAGACGCGCCAGCCGCACCAGGGATCGACCCTCGGCGAGGAACAGCTGCGAGACAAGCGCCTCGACCTCGACGCTGATCGACTCGGACTCGATGCTCGCGGCGATGGCGGCCCACAACGACGGAGCCCCTCGCGTCGAACGCAGCGGAATCGCAGTCAGGCTCATCGAACCTCAGCCGTCCACCGCTGGATCGTCGTGGCATCGCTGTGCAGGCGTCAATGCGCTGAAGCTTGGCACGAAGTCGTCGGCGGGCAGCACGTATGTACAGACGAGCGAGGCGACATCGTGGGTGACACGAGTCAGCGAGTCGTGTCACCCATTGCCGGGCGTCGTTCGTCTGTAGAGATGATGAACCCGGATTCGGCTGCTACATCTGAACCTGCGACAGCACACACGACGGCCCGCGACCAACGTCGATTCATCATCGAGAAGATGCGGGTGCTGATCGTCGGTGGCATACCGGCCGGCGTGGTGATCGTCGGCCTCGGAAGTCGCGTCGCGATGTTCATCCTGCGCATCACGTCGCCCTCCTCGGTGCGCGGGGTCGAGAGCGACGACGGCTTCACGATCGGAAGCGTGACTCTTGGGGGCACGTACAACCTCCTGCACATCGGCGCCGTGGTCGGCCTCATCGGCGCCTGTGCCTACGTGCTCGTTGCGCCGTGGCTGATCGGGCCACTGTGGTTCCGTCGCTTCACAACCGGCATCGCGTCAGCCGTCGTCGCCGGCTCCATGCTCGTACACGCCGACGGGATCGACTTCAACCTGCTCAAGCCGAAATGGCTGGCAATCGGCCTGTTCGTTGCCCTGCCCGGCTTGTTCGGCGCACTGATCGGCGCGTCCGTGGACCGCGTCGCCCGCCCGAACTCCTGGACAACCCGGGGCCCGCGACGCTGGTTGATTCCGTTGCTGGCAATCGTCTTCTTCCCTGGCACAGCATTCGTGCTGCCATTCGCCCTCGCCGTGGTTGCGTTCTGGACGTTCGCGCGCGACGTGCAACTGGTGCAACGAGTGCGCAACGTTCGCGCCTACGCATTTGCCGTCCGCGGGCTCTGGCTCTTCATCGCGGTCCTCGGACTTCTCGCATTGATCAACGACATCGACGCGCTCCACCTGACCACTGCGATGGATCGCTCGCCGATCCAGACCCGACCACTGACCGCCCCGTCCACGCAGGACACGGTCCCGGTGATCTCGCCGACGCGCACCGTCACGATGTCGGCGGTTCGTACCCACTCGACCTCACCGAGCGGGGCATGCTGCAGCCATTCCTCCCGAAATCGTCCCGGTGCGTCCTCGATCATCAGCAGTGGGTCGTCGGGCGCGATGAACAAACCTGCAGCCGCGGCGCGATCAGTGCGCGGCACGGGTCCGTCGGAGTCGAGTTCGACATGCCAGCGGACCTCGCCCGCGGCGATCTCGAAGCGCCCGGCGAACGCACGCGTCGACGAGTACGGCAGGCCGTTGTGCTCCATGCCCCGTTTCGCGACCCTGACGTCGACAAAGGCGTCGGCGGCTTGGATCCACCACGCTTCGCAGGGCTCGGTGGGCCGGCCGCCGGGCACGACGATCGAGCGACGACGCCAGGCGCCGACGAACCACGGTCGTCGTGACCGGGTCACTCTTCGCTCGCTCGATCGTCCGCATTCAGCACATGGCGGAGCACGCGACGATAGAGAACTGCGTTCCCGTCCGAGCGCACATGCAGATCGGTCCCGGCGCCCAGCGGCATGCCCTGTCGGCGCAGTGCCGCAGTGATCCACACATCTTCCTGCTGCACGATCTCCTCGTCGGCCAGGAATCCCGCGAGCACAGCGGGATCGGTCTCGGGCACCCGCACGTGGAAGAACAACCGTGTCAGCCGGTCGTCGATCGGTTGGATGGCCTGGAAGAACGAATTGCGCAGTCGACCGTCCGGCTCCTCGCTGCGCAACATGACCGTGAAGGGTGCAACCAGCGTGTAGCGCAGCCAGCCCTCTGTCGACAGATCGTCGTCGGCCAGCTTGCGCTGCACCGTCGAGAAGCCGAGGTCGTGCTGATCCACGACTTCCTGCTCGCCGATCAGCGGGTTCCGGGAGCTCAACGATCGATGCAGGAACGGGAAGTGACTGGCATCGAGCAGGTTGTCGGTCTGGTAGGCCGCCAGCACCTCACTGATGTGAGCGGTCGGCGAGAACTCGCCAAGACCAGCGTCGTCTCCATCGGGCCACGACGGAATCGGCATCAGCGGAGGCTCGAGTGCTACCCACACGATTCCGTATCGCTCGCCGACGTCTGCCGGCTTGCCCAGCCGTGCTCGCGAGGGGATCGGAGCACCCGCGCCGAGTGCCGGAATGCGCGTCGCTGCACCGTCACACCCGAAACGCCATCCGTGGTACGCACAGACCAGCTCCTCGCCCTCCAACCGGCCGAGGCTCAACGGTGCGCCGCGATGTGGGCACTCGTCGGCGAACGCGGCAACCGCTCCGCTCGGGTGTCGCACGACGACCAGCGGCTCGCCGAGCAAGGTGACCGCGACCGGAGCACCCGCCACCTCGTGCGACCACGCAACGGGATGCCAGAACGCGTGGAACTCGGGATGCACGTTGCCCACCAACGAGGTCATTGGCCCGCGACGGTAGCCGCGCCGCGGCGCTGGATCGGCGGCCGGCGTCGATTCAGGATTGGGTGGGTTGGCGCACCAGATGGCGGTGTACCGCGTACGCGGCCGCTTCGGCGCGATTGCCGCATCCGGTCTTCTGCAGGATCGAGCGCACATGGTTGGCCGCGGTGTGTTGACTGATGAACAGTCGCTCCCCGATCTCTCGATTCGAGCAGCCTTCGGCGATCAGGCGCAGAACGTCGAGCTCGCGTTCCGACATACCGTCGAAGGTCGCAATCTGCGCCGGACCTGAAGCGGTGCGTGCGAGGATCGCTGCGGCTTTCTCGATCATCGTGCCCATCCCCAGCACGGTGGCCGTGGCGAGCGCCTGCTCTGCCAAGAACCTGGCGTTGGCCATGTCACCGTTCGCCGCGGCCAGCACGGCCCAGTCGTGCTGTACGTAGGCCCGCCACACCGGCGAGCCGCTGCGGTCGGCGAGATCCATCGCCGCGCGAAACAGACGTCGGCCTGCTGATGATCGCCGAGGAGCCGGGCGAGGGCACCGCGCAGACGGTCGGCCGGACCGAAGCAGATGTTCATCGCAACCATGAGGGTGCGACCCGCGTACCGATCGAGTTCGCTCATCAGGGTGGCTGCATGGTCGACGGCCTCGCAGGCAACACATGCCTCTGCGAGAAACGTGAGGCACCCCGGCCACACCGAGTCTCGTGGCACCGCAGCGAAACCGAAAGGCGCAAGGAGCTCGAGCTCGCGGCGCGCCTCGTCGAGCATGCCGAGTTCGGCGTAGAGCACGGTCAGTCCCGGCCGCCAGACTCCCTGTTCCGCTTCCTGCGCGGAGAGGGCCTGCATCAGCGGAAGCACCTCGGCCAATCGACCCTGCTCACGACGAATCGCGAACATCTGCAGGCCGTACACCCCGGCGTCGTAGACGGTCTCGCTGGAGTTGCCGAGGGCATGGGCGCTCTCTGCGGCAAACTCGGCCTCGTCGAATCTCCCCGCGGCGAGCGCCAACAAGGCCTCGTAGACGTGGCCCATGAATTGAAAGATGAGAAACCGCCCGCGGTCTGAGAGCATCTGGTGCTGTTTCAGAACCTCACCGGCTTCGTCGAGCCGGCCCAGCTGGATCAGGGCCCGGATGATGCTGCCTGTCGCGTAGGCGGCGCTCCAGCTGTCGCCGATCCGCGACGCGACGTCACGGAGCTCGGTGCTGGTCTCGAGCAGCCGGGGAGTATCGGTTGTCACGATCGTCACTGCCTGGAGCACGGCGACGAGGCATTCCGTATCGTCGAGAGCTCGAGCCATCGCCAACGCACCCTCGCCCGCCGCAAGTGCGCCGGCCTGGTCGCCCGCCAAGTACAGGCTGCGGCTCAACGACGCCTGCAAACGCACGCGGAGGGAACCTTGTTCGTCACCGATCAGGCCGATCGCCTCGGAGACCATTCGAACTGCAGGCCCACCAGGCGCGCCCGGCTGATGCACCGCCTCCTCGTACCCCAGAGCAGCACGTGCAGCCAGGTGGGCCCACCCGCCCCGTCGCGCTGCCTCGAAGGCACGCTGATGGGTGACCTGGGCCTTGTAGGCATGACCTCGGCGCATCTGGACCTGCCCCATGTCGACGAGCACGTCGGTGGCCTCGACGGTGTCTTCGGCCAGCAACCGCAGCACTGCCTCGAGGTGCGAGATCGCCTCGTCGTATGCACCCGTGCTCTTGGCCTGCTCGGCGGCCAACCGGCCGTACATGATCGCCCTCTCCGTGCCGCCCACCGCCGATGCTGCCCCGAAGTGGCGGGCGAGTTCGGCGTAGACCGACCGCGGATCTGTCTCGTAGATCTGCTCCAGTGCTTCAGCGATCCGCAGGTGGAGTTTGGCCTGCACCGATGGCGACATCACCTCCTCGACGGTGTCGCGGACGAGAGCGTGGATGAACTGATACGTGAGCAGATGACCACCGACGTTGACGAGGAAGCCACTGTCGACCAGCTCGTCGAGACCGGCACTGACTTCGTCGGCATTCATGTCTGCCGCCAGCGAGAGGACACGGAACTCGACGCGTTGACCGGCAGCGGCGGCCAGCTCGAGTGGTCGCCGGGCGCGCCGCGAGAGGCGGGCCATGCGACCGGCCACGACGTCCTTGACCGAGTCGGGAGCGCCCACAACGGCAATGTCGCGGTGCACGGCCCAGCGGTCATTGTTCCGGGTGACGACGCCGTGGTGAAGCAGGTGTCTCCAGAGCTCGCCGAGAAAGAAGGCGTTGCCGCCGCTGCGCTCGGCTGCGGCAGCGGCCAGGACACGCAGGTCGCTGTCCAGCTCCTGATCGAGGGCGGCTGCGACGAACTGTTCGACGCTGGCGGTGTCGAGGGCGCCCAACCGAAGCCGCGTGACCGATTCACTGCGCTGCAGATCCACCAGAGACTCGGCCAGCGGATCGGCGAGATCGGCGGTGCCGTCGCGAAAGGTCGCGATGATCATCAACCTCGCCGCCGAGCCGGCGCGCACGAGATGCCGCAGCAGTTCGAGCGTCTGGCGGCCCGCCCAGTGCACATCGTCGAGCAACACCAGCAACGGCGCCTGACGCGCGGCACTTGCCAGCACTCGATCGACCGCCGAGAACAACAGGTAGCGCTCGGTCTCCGGGTCGGCCGCCGCTGGGCGGGGTAGGCCCGGCACCAACCGTTCGAGCTGAGGCAGCAGCGCGAGCAGATCGCCGAGGTCCAATGCGCTGTCGATCGGTCGACCGAATCCCGCGAGCGACCGCAACAGGTGGTCGAGCGCATGGACCCACGGCTGGTACGGCAGCGCGAGCTCCTCGTCACAGCTCCCCAGCAGCACGATGGCGCCGGCATCATGGCACTGCCGGGCGAACTCGGCGGCGAGGCGCGTCTTGCCTGCTCCCGCCTCGCCCCCGATCAGCACCACCTCACGAGCTCCCGCCTCGGCGCGTGCCCATGCGTCGGCGAGGATGCTCCACTGAGCTTCGCGGCCGACCATCCGCTGGCGCGGCGCCCTGGCGAGCGCGGCCGGCAATGGGATCGACGGGCTCCCGTCCGGCCCACGCCCGGGAACGCGGACCAGTGGCTGCCACTCGACCGCAAAGGTCTCGATCGGTTCGTTGATCCCTTCGATGTCGACCGGACCGACACCTATGTAGTTGCCGCTCGTGCCGCTGGCCGCGAGCCACCTCACCACGTTGCTGACCAGGATCTGCCCCGGCTGAGCGCGACCGAACAGCGCGACTGCGATGCCGACCGGCGCACCGCTGCAGCCGCCGTCCGCCCACACGACGTCACCGGTGGCCAAGCCGATGCGCATGGCCGGGCACGCATGTTGCAGTTCGACGCTCGTTTCGACCGCGGCCGCCGCACTGTCGAACGCAACGATGACCCGGTCGTCGTCGCCTTCGACCACATGTCCTGCGCCGTCAGATGCGGCCTCCCACAGTCCGCGGCAGGTGCTCGCGGGCGGGTGTGGCGGCGCACATGATCGTCGAAGTTGAGCTGGTCGCAGCGGTCACCGATCGTCCTCCTAGTCAGATCTGACTACCAACAACACGTTGAGTCAAACGAAACGGTTCGAGGGGAAGGCGAAAGATGGTCATGACAACCGGAGGCAGAGTCCTTACAGTCATGCTCGACGACGACGTGACACCTCCTGCCGGGCCCGGTGGGAGGCATCACGACACCCGAAGGATGGACCATGGCCCTCTTCGTAATCGAACGGAACTTTGCCGAGCAGCTCGACCCCGACGCCCTCGACTATGCCGGAATCCGGCTGGTCAACGAAGACGTCGGCATCAGATGGATCTACTCGTTCCTTTCCGCCGACAAGAAGAAGACCTACTGCCTCTACGAGGCCCCCAGCTCGGAGGCCATCATCGAAGCAGCGGCACGTCTTGGGATTCCTGCGGATGTCATCGTCGCCGTCGAACACCAGCTCAACCCGGATGGACCGGGGAAGATTTCGTCGTCACCAGCACCAACCACACCCTGAACCTGGAGACACACCATGACGACCATGACCACCGCGACCGACCTCTTGACCGACGAGATGCTCGCTCGGTTCGATGAGCGGGCAGCGACCTACGACCGCGAGAACCGCTTCTTCGACGAGGATTGGGACGAACTTCGCCAGTCCGGCTACTTGCTGTCTGCCGTGCCCACCGAGTTCGGAGGCTCTGGCCTCGGCCTCGACGAGGTTGCAAAGCTGCAGGGCAGACTGGCCTACCACGCGCCGGCGACAGCCGTCGCAGTCAACATGCACCTGTACTGGACCGGGGTTGCCGCTGATCTCCTCCGCTCCGGCGACACGTCCTGTCGATGGATGCTGGAGCGGGCCGCTGACGGCGAGATCTTCGCGGCAATCCACGGCGAGCCCGGCAACGACATCCCGCTGCTGCTCTCGTCGGCGAAGGCCGAGAAGGTCCCCGGGGGCTGGGAGATCACCGGCCACAAGATCTTCGGCAGCCTCTCACCCGTGTGGACGCTTGCCGGATTCCATGCGATGGACACATCGGACCCGACGAACCCGCAGATCGTCCACGGTTTCCTGCCCCGCAACGCCACGGGCTACGAGATCGTCGAGACCTGGGACACGCTGGGCATGCGTGCAACCCAGAGCCACGACACCGTTCTCGACCGCGCATTCGTCGCCGACGAGAACATCGTGCTGGTCTGCCCGGCCGGCTTCGCCGGTGCAGGCATGTTCCAGGTCAGCATCTTCGCTTGGGCCCTGATGGGATTCGCGACGGTCTACCTCGGCGCAGCGAAGCGTGCGTTCGACATCACGGTCGATCGCATGCCGAAGCGCACGTCGGTGGCGTTGACCCGCTCGATGGCGCACCACCCCGAGGTGCAGCACAACGTGTCGGAGATGCGGATCTCCCTCGACGCCTCCGAGGCCCTGCTCGACCGAGTCACCACCGACTGGGCGACCGGCGTGCCCCACGCCGACTGGCCGGTGCGGTTGGTGGGTGCCCGACACTTCATCATCAACCAGGCATACGACATCGTTGATCGAGCCATGGACCTGTCGGGCGGCAGCGCGGTCTTCAAGAGCAACCGCCTCGAGCAGATCTTCCGCGATGTGCGGATGGGCCGCTTCCACCCCGGCAACACCCTCCTGGCCCACGAACTGATCGGCAAGCTGTGCCTGGGCGTGAATCCCGACGACCCGCAGCGCTGGGGCTGATCACGCTCGGCTCATGGAAGGCCTGATAGCGCCACTCAGATTGGGTGGCTGAGCAGCGGATCCTCCTCTTCGGCAAAGTCACGGTTGCCAAGCTGTATTAGGTATGCCTAATATACTCGGACAGGTGTGGTTGCCGAGAGGAGGATCCGATGGCCGATGACGTTCATGCCGAGGCTCGTCGACCCTCCGCGCTCGCAGCGTCCGCGCTCGGGTTTCGCCGGATCGAATGCGTGCGGCTGATCGTCGACGAAGACGGCACCACCGCCGAGGTCACCGGTGTGACGCACCGCCTGCCGCGTACGATCCGAGTTCCCCTTCGCACCGCCACCGCTTTGATCGAGGCGGGTGTACCGACACGGGTCGAAGCTCGCCGCGAGGCACACGCACCCCGCCATGATGCCCAACATCGCAAGGTGGGCTGAAGATGGTCGTGTGCAGTTGCCGAGCAGTGACCGATCGAACCGTTCACGCCGCCATCTGCGCGGGAGCGAGCTCGGTCGAGCAGGTCAGCTCGCTGTGCACCGCCGGCAGCCGCTGCGGTGGGTGCTGGCCGGAGTTGCAGCGCCTTCTTGCTGAATTCACCGACGTCCGCGAGACTCGGTCGGAGAGCGCCGCGTAGCAGACGCACGCTTGCCGGAGGAGTGCAATGAAGGGCCACGACGACATCATCGAGTTGCTGAACGAGGTCCTCACCGCCGAGCTGACTGCAATCAATCAATACTTCGTCGACGCGAAGATGTACCAGAACTGGGGCTACGAGCGTCTGGCCAAACGCTTCCGCGACGAATCGATCGACGAGATGCACGACGCCGACAAGCTGATCGAGCGGATCCTGTACCTCGAAGGTCTGCCGAACCTGCAGCGACTCGGCACCGTTCGTGTGGGCGAGACACCCGTCGAGAAGCTGCAGTTGGCACTCGACCTCGAGCACGAGGCGATCGGACGCCTCAACCGCGGCATCGCCCGATGCGTCGAGTTGGCTGACAACGGCTCCCGCGAGCTGCTCGAAGAGATCCTGGTCGGGGAGGAATCCCACGCCGACTGGCTCGAGGCGCAACTCGAGCTCGTCCGCCAGCTCGGAGAGCCGCACTACCTCGCCCAGCACATCCACGAATAGCTGCGTTTGGAGTCTGGGGACCCTGTACGGGTCCTGCGGCGCCAAACGCCGCAACCCCAGCCCACCGTTTGGAGTCTGGGGACCCTCTACGGGTCCTGCGGCGCCAAACGCCGCATATCAAGTCGGGGGTTCGTAGCCGCCGTCGGCGTTGTGGGTCTCGGTGCCGGTGACCGGCGGGTTGAACACGCACACCAGGTGCAGGTCACCCTTTGTCGCTCGCAGGATGTGCTCGTCGTGCTGATCGAGCGCGTAGATCGTTCCGGGACGGATCTGGAACGTCTCCCCCGACGCCACATCGACCACCTCACCCTCGCCGGCGACGCAATAGTTCGTTTCGAGGTGGTGCTTGTAGTGGAGATGGCTCTCGGTGCCCTCGAGGATTCGCGTCTCGTGCACGGAGTACCCCATTCCATCGTCTCGCACGATCATTCGCTTGCTGTCCCAACCGGGACCGGAAACGTGGCGAGCGGAGTTGGCGATGTCTTGCGAACGGACGATGATCATGCGCCGAAAGTTAGTCAGCCACCACCGCCGTTGAGACACCGTTCGATGGCGACTCCAAGGTCCAACACGCACGCATCGTCGCCACGCCGACCGGTCACCATCAGGCCGATCGGCTGTCGGTCATCGAGGTCCCCCGGCAACGTGATGCTCGGCAGGTCGAGCCGGTTGGCGAACTCGGTGAGGCGCAGGACCTCGGTGTTCATCGCAAGATAGGAATCCATCGTCTGCAGGTCGTCGAGTCTCGGCGGCAGTATCGGGACTGCCGGTGTCAAAATCGCGTCGAAGTCGGCGAGGGCAGCGTCGTACCGGCGCCTGCATTCGTGAATCGTCCGCAGGGCCGCTACGTAGTCGGCGGCCAGGACCGAGGCGCCGTGAAGAATGCGCGGACCGACACGCTCGTCGTACCGTTCGAACCGGTCGGCGATCAACACGCGGTGCCAGTCGTACGCCTCCACCGCGATGACGGAGCCGGCGCGTGCCGCGAGGCTTGATTCGGTCAGCATCGGCATGTCGCGGTAGCTGATCTGCGCACCTGCGTCGGCGAGCACTTCGATCCATTGTTGGAACGCGTCGAGGACGACCTGATCGGTATCGCCGGCGTGGACCGCGTCGAGCGGTACGAGCAAGCGAACGTCGGTCATCGCGATGTCGGCCGACTGGCGACGAGGATCCTCGACCAACGCCGTGTCGAGACGCCGGAGGTGTGCGGCAGCTGAGGCGATGAGACCGGGTGCATCGAAACTGGGCGCGAGCGGAATCATCCCACCGGATGGGTACCGGCCCTGCGACGGCTTGAACCCGGCAATGCCGCAGAACGCCGCCGGGATGCGTATCGATCCGCTGGTGTCGGAGCCGAGGGCGATGTCGGCGGCACCCAGAGCGACGGCAACCGCGCCACCGGACGTCGAGCCACCGGCAACTCGACGCTCTCCCGGCCGCAACGGCGTCGTCGGCGTGCCATAGGTGCTGTTGAGACCGAGCGCGCCGTAGGCGAACTCCGTCATGTTGGTTTGCGCCAGAAGGACGGCGCCTTGCGATCGCAGCGCTGCCACCATCGGCGCGTCGGTCTCTGCAGGAGGGGCATCGGCGAGCACGGAGGACCCCGCGTGAGTCGTCCATCCGGCAACGTCGAAGCACGCCTTGACCACGAGCACTTCTCCGGCGAGCGAAAGCGAACGGTCCACGCGGGCGGCGTCCCGAAGCGCTTCGTCGTCGCGACGCGGCGAGGTACGCGATCGACATCGCCTCGTCGTGGACCGCAACACGATCGATGCATTCCTGAACGTTGTCGACGGGAGACTTCATCGTGAATCAGGTCTTGCCGATGAGACGCTCGCCCGCGTCGGCGATGAGCTCGTCGATGGACGATCCGTGCACGCTCGGTGGATGCAGCACCAGTCGATCGACGCCGCGTTCCGCGAATTCCTGCGCACGGGCGCGGTCGACAGTCCCCTTGGGCTTGACGGTGATCTCCAGGTCGTGAAGGTGCGGCGGACGCAGGACACTGCTGCGCAGTGTGTTGAGGCGGTCGAGAGTGGTTGCAGTTTCGTCGGCGTCGAGGTCCCAGCCGAACCATCCATCGCCGAACCGAATCGCGCGAGCCAGAGCAGCCTCCGAATGCCCGCCGACGACGATCGGTGGCCGCGGCAACTGGACCGGTAGCGGTTCCTCGACGACACCGGAGTACGACACCCACCTGCCGGCGAAGTCGGGGGCCGCCTCGTCCCAGAGCGCCAACACCGCGGCCAGGTACTCGTCGGTTCGCGCTCCGCGTTCGGCAAGGCTGACACCGAACGCGTCGAGCTCCGCCTCGACATATCCGACCCCGATGCCCACGGTCAGGCGCCCCATGCTGAGCACGTCGATCGACGTGAGTTGCTTCGCGAGCAGCACAGGATGGCGCTGGGGAAGCACGATCACACCGACCCCCAGCCGGACACGACGCGTCACTGCGGCCAGATATGTCAGCGTGACGAGCGCCTCGAGCCGTGGGTCGGAGTTCCCCGAATCGTCAGCCCGCGGCAGCGCAACGTGATCGCCGACCCAAATCGATTCGAAGCCGGCGTCTTCGGCCGCCATCGCGCGGCGGCGCAGCGTGTCGGGATCGATGCCGCTACCGCGGTGCAGGCCGTACAGGGCGAACTTCATCGCCCTGGGCCGAAGTCTCAGAATCGACGGTCGTTGGTCTTCTTCCGCGGCGGCACCTTGAACGGTGCCTCGATCAGCACTTCGAACTGTGCATCGTCGGGCTGCTTCGGATCGTTGAGCTTCTGCAGGTACGTCTTCAGCGCAGCGCGGGCCGGTGCCACCTGCTCGCCACGTGCGCCAACCGACCTGGCCAAGGCATCCTTGGCCTTGGCGACACGCTCCTTGCGCGTGGCCTTCTCCTCCTCGGAGATCACCCGCTTTGGTCCGGCCGGCGCATTGCGACGTGCTTCGAGTTCCTGCAGCGGGGTGAGCTTGGCGGTGGCCATAGACCCCAAATCCTACATCTCGCCCGCCGGAAGCGACACGGGCTTCGATGTCACACGATTTGGCCGTGCCGATCCATCTGGTCGGCGATTCCGATCACCTCGTCGATCAACGCCTCGAGCTCATCGTCTGACGAAGGATCCTCGTCGACAACGAGCCCGGCGGATGCGAGGGTGCGCTCGAAGCGCGGCATGACTCCCCCCGGATCGGTTCGACCGCGCGCAGCGCACCAGTCGCTCGGCGAGGTCGCGATGAGGCAGTCGATGCATCGCCACTGCCGTCGAGACCAAACCATGCCACGCCAGAACGTTGATCGACTCGCTGCGAAACCATTGCCACGGCTCACGAAGCTCGGAACCTGCGATTGGCTCCCCGGCGATTGCCTTCGCGGTCAGGGCGTGCCACGAGACTGCGAGCCGGTACCAGTTCGGATGATCGCTGGCCTGTGCAGCGGCTGCCTCCGAGAACCAGCGTGACGCGCGCGACCCAGTCACCCTCGGCCGCTGCCAGGTGACCGCGCAGCTCGGCAATCCCTCCAGTTGCGCTGGCACTGTCCAACGTGCTCACCAGCTGTTCGAATCGCGCGAGCGGCTCATCGACGAGGTGGACGTGATCGGAAAAGATCAGGCAGCGGACGGTTGCCCATTCGCCGAGATACCTCACCGCGGGAGGGGCGCCGTCGAGCACGACGAGGCTGGCGACCAGCTCCTTGGCCTCGGCCAGACTGACACTGGCAGCAGCCAGGGAGAGTTGCGGAGGCAGCGAGAAGCGGTCGCGGGGTATGGGGCGTGCCGCACGCACCATGCGCCAGCCCCTGGCGTTGACGACGGGTTCCGGCTCGGTTGCCGACTGCGCGAGATCGACGTGTGACAGCAGGTCGATGAAGTCCACCTCCTCGCCCGACGCTTGGATCGCCGCATGGAGGCGCGCGTACATCTCGTTGGACGCGCGCTCCGCGATTCCCTGCCCGGTCAACGAGACCTCCATCGCCTGCTCCCAGTCCCTGCGGTCGATGAACCACTCGAGCGCAACCTGCACGTCGGGGAGGAACTCGAACAGCCGCTGTCGCACAGCACGCTCGTCAGGACCGAACGATCGAAGCGCCAATCGGTTGACGGCTTCCAACGTGTGGCGAGCGTGACGCTCTCGAATCGCGTCCCCAGCGCCGGCATGCTGCAAATGCTCGCGGCCGTAGGCGCGCATCGTCTCCAGCATCCTGTAGCGAGTGGTGCCGTCGCCCACAGTGGATCGCTGCAACAGCGAACGATCGACCAACTGTGGAACGAGGTCGACGACGTCGAGTTCGCTCACACCATCGACAGCCGCCACGGCACGGGCCGAGCGGAGGTCAAAACCCGCAGGGAACACGGACAGCCGATCGAACACGGCCTGCTCGACGTCGCTGCACAACTCGTACGACCAATCGAGTGTTCCGCGCATCGTCTGATGGCGTTCCATCCGCGAGCGCCGCCCGCCGACGAGCAGCCGGAAGCGTTCATCGAGGTTGGCGACGAGTTCGACCGGTGTGAACGCCCGCACTCGTGACGCCGCAAGTTCGATGGCCAGTGGCAGGCAGTCGAGCCGGGTGCACAGTTCGCTGACTGCTGCGGCCTGCTCGGCGTCGATCACGAGATCCGGCGCCTCGCTGTGCGCTCGCTCCACGAAGAGGCGTTCGGCGTCAGCGAGGGCCAGCGACGTCACCGGCACGAGACGTTCACCGCTGACCATCAGGGGTTCGCGACTGGTGGCCAGCACCGTCACGCACGGACACTCTGCCACCAACTTCTCGACCACATCGGCGACCGCCGAGAGCACATGCTCGCAGTTGTCGACCACGACGAGCGCGCGCTTCTGCCGCAATCGCCTGGTGAGATCGTCGACGATGTCACGATCGGTCGGTGCGGCAATCCCGAGGCTGGCAGCGAATGCGAATGGCACGGCATCCTCGACGGCGACCGGGGCGAGCTCGACGAGCCAACATCCATCGGGGAACATCGGCGCGGTGGCGTGTGCCACCTCGACTGCCATGCGGGTCTTGCCTGTCCCACCGACTCCGAGCAGTGTCACCAGCCGGCTCTCGCCGAGCTCTTCGGCCAACTGCGAGACCTCGTCGCCACGACCGATGAACGTCGTCAGTTCGACAGGGATGTTGCCGAGACGCTGGCGGGCGACTCGTAGCGCCGGGAAGTTCTTCGTGCCGACCTGAAACAGCCGCTCGGGCGTCGCCAGGCCCTTCAGGTGGTGCTCGCCCAGATCCACCAACTCGAAGTCGACGGCGAGCGACGCTGCGGACGACGACACGAGTATCTGCCCACCGTGCCCGGCATCCATCACTCGCGCAGCTCGGTTCATCGTCGGCCCGAAGTAATCGCCGTCGCGTAGCTCTGCCTCGCCGGTGTGCACACCGATTCGAACCGGCAGCGACAGCTGATCCTGGGCTGCGACGGCTGCTGCGACCGCGGCCGGTGCGGATGTGAAGACGGCGCACACCCCGTCGCCGGTGTGCTTGAACACCGATCCGTCGTGCAGCTCGACGACCGAGCGGATGGTCAGGTCGTGGTTCGCCAGGGCTGCTGACATGGCCAGCTCGTCGTGTTGCCAGCGTTCGGTCGAGCCCTCGATATCGGTGAACATGAACGTGACGGTTCCAACGGGGAGCAGTCGCGGAGCGGGAGCGAGCACGTCGCGTGTCGGGTCGAGTCCACCCAGCAGCTCGGCCTCGAGCTCGCGTAGCGCCGATGTGGGCTCGATCCCGACTTCGTCTCGCAGCGTCGTGCGGAACCGTTGGTACCAACGCAGCGACTCGGTGATCCTGCCCGACGCGGCGAGTGCTCGCATCAACAATGCAACGGGACGCTCTCGAAGTGGTTGCTCGACGACGTGGCTTTCCAGGAGACCGACCGCCTCCGTCGCTCGACCGAGTTCGATCAGCACCTCGCCGAGGTCTTCGGTGGCGACGGCGCGCATCTCCTTCAACCTGCTCGCCGTCGCCAATGCCCACGTCTCGCTGCCCAGGTCGTCGAAGGTGGGGCCGCGCCACAGCCCGAGTGCCTCGGTCAGCAGCAGGCGCCGATCGATCGGCGCTGCCGATCTGGCGAGCTCGCACAGCTCGACGAATCGGTCCGCGTCGATCTCGCCGCTGTGGGCGACGAACCGGTAACCATTCGCAGTCGTCTCGATCCTGTCGCCGAAGGACTTGCGCAGCCGCGACACTGCGGTGCGAATGACCGAGCCCTCGACTCGACCATCGGCTACATGGTCGGCGATTCTCTCGGTCGGCACCGTCGAGCCGTTGGCGCTGACGAGCAGGCCGACCAGCCTTCGCAGCTGCGGCGTCAGCGAGACCGGTTCGTTGCGATCGTCCCAGATCTCGATTGGTCCGAGGATCCCCAACCTCACGTCGCTGCCTACTCCCATGTCGTGAAGCCTGCCTTCGGCGCTGTCACGGTCGCGTCACGATAGTCCAGCCGCTTCGTGACGCGTCGGTGACCGGTCGGGTCGATGATTCCAGTGTCAGGCCCAGCGCGGCGGCACCGCAGAACCGGAGGATCTCCATAGTGGAAACCATCATCGTCGGCGTGGATCAGAGCGACACCGCACGGCGGGCGGCCTTTGCGGCGGCAAACCTGGCGAAATCCTGCGGCAATCCCCTGCACGTCGTGATGGCGGTCAATCGTCGCAAGACGGTCGAGGTCAATGTCGGCGCATCCGACCGGTGGCATCTCGACTGGCTGTCGACGGCCGAGCAGTTCCTCGATGCGCTGGTCGGCGAACTACCCGCGTCACCCATCACCCGAACCGTGAGCCTGAAAGATCCCGTGACTGCGTTGTGCGAGGAGGCCGAGCGGCTCGAGGCCGGCATGATCGTCGTCGGCAACCGGCGCGTTCAAGGGGCGTCGCGCCTGCTCGGCGCCATCGCAACCGACGTTGCCCGCCGCGCACCGTGCGACGTGCTGATCGCCAACACCACGTGCGAGCGGCCCGACGAATAGGCCGAGTCTCATGAAGGCCACCGGCGGCTCGCGCACTACGATCCGGCGGATGTTCCTTCGGAATGCGTGGTACGCAGCGGCCTGGGAGCGCGACGTCGGCGACGCTCCGTACGCCACCACCATCCTGGGTGACGATGTGGCCATCTATCGAGGCGCCAGCGGCCAGTACGCGGCCCTCGCCGATGCCTGCCCTCATCGCAAGGTGCCGTTGTCGATGGGCCGGGTGCGCGGCGACGACCTGGAGTGCGGTTACCACGGCCTCGTGTTCGACTGCGGCGGGCTGTGCGTCCACGTGCCTGGCAACGAACGACCACCGCAGGGCGCTCAGGTGCAGTCGTACCCGATCGTGCCGCGCTACGGATTGTTGTGGATCTGGATGGGGGATGCATCTCTCGCCGACCCGGACGACATCTTCGAGGCCGAGCACTGGGGCGATCCAGCGTGGGGAACCACCGATGGCGACGACATGGTCGTTGCGTGCAACTACCTCAACATCACCGACAACCTGCTCGATCCCTCGCATGTGGCGTGGGTGCACCCTGGATCGTTCGCTGGCGACGGCGCCGACAAGACACCCTTGCAGGTCACGATCGGCGACGACGGCGTCACGACCTGGCGGTGGATGTTGGACACCCCGGCTGCGCCCTTCTATGCGCCCTACCTGCAGTTCGAGGGCAACTGTGATCGCAAGCAGCAGTACGAGGTGCGATACCCCAGCAACGCATTGATCAAGGCCTACATATCCCCCGCCGGCGCGGGCGGCGAGGACAAACCCCTGCACCCCGACACGTTCATCATGGACAGCTTCAACTTCCTGACGCCCATCGACGAGACCAGCACCCGGTACTTCTGGTTCCAGATGCGAAACGTCGCGCCCGACGACGCCGACGTCTCGCGGCGGTTCGCTGACTCGGTACGCAGTGCCTTCGAGGAGGACAAGGTCATCCTCCAGGCCTCGCAGCGGGGTCTCTCGGCGTCGACCACCCCCAACATCAACCTGCGCACCGACAGTGGCGGGATTCGCTTCCGCCGCCGCCTCTCCCAAATGATCGAAGCCGAGGCTCACCGCGCGGGCACCCAGAGCGACCGCCAGCGTTTGACGTCTGCGGCCCCGATGCGGGGCTCCAGTTCACAAACGCTGCGTTTTGCGAACTCAGCGCCGGCTCAGGGGGCGGGAGCACAGTGCTGGCATGAACCAGTACCTGCTGCACCTGACCATCGAGAACCAGCGCCGCCACCCCGAGTACGTAGTCGACGGGCGCCATCACCGCATCCAACGCCGCTGGAGATGGCGATGAGTGCCACATTCACCGGTGCCGACGCGGCCGCCGCGGATGCCTACGCCGCGGCGGCCAATGCGGTCGCGCGCCTTCAGGCCAGCGCACACGAGCTCGAAGGTCACCTGGAATCGTGCAGCGAGTTCGCCGTCGGGCAGGCGTATGCGGCCTGCATCATGTCGCTCGCCGGAGCGACCGGCAGTGCTGCCCGGCGCGCCCGCCTCGCTCGGCAGGTTCGGTCGGGCATGACACGACGCGAGCGGCAACTCGTCGAGATCCTCCTGCTCTCCGTCGACGGAGATCGCCGGCGGGCGGCGGCGCTCGTCGCCGAGCATGTCGACGAATTCGCCGATGACGCCGCCGCATTGACCGTGGTCGAACGATGGTTCAACGAGCGCGAGGCGTCGTAGCCCGACCAGCGCTCGTAGCACGACGGACCAGCACCGCACTAGCGTTGCCACGTGGAATTCCGAGTGCTGGGAACACTCGAGGTCCTCGACAACGGGGGCCACCCCGTCGAGCTGCGAGGAAGCAAGCTTCGCACCCTCCTGGCGGCTCTGCTGTTGCGCGCCGGCCAGCCGGTGTCAGCCGATCGGCTGGCCGACCTGCTGTGGGGTGAATCGCCCCCGAGCGGCTCGGTCAACGCGTTGCAGGCTCAGGTTTCGAAGCTGCGCAAGCTGTTGGCCGACGTACCGCTCGAAGGGCGCGACGGCGGCTACGTCTTGGCTATCGATCCCCAGCAAATCGACGCAGCGCGCTTCACGCAGCTCGCCCAGGCCGGACACGAGCTCCTGACTGCGGGACGGTACTCCGAAGCAGGCGACACGCTGCGCGACGCGCTTGCGCTGTGGCGTGGGCCTGCGTTGGAGGATTTCGCCTTCGAGGAGTTCGCCCAGTCGCAACGAACGCGGCTCGAGGAGTTGCGACTCGGAGCGTTGGAGGATCGTGTCGATGCAGATCTCGCCAACGGCCACCACGAAGCGGTTGCCGCCGAGCTCGAAGGCCTGGTACGCGAGCATCCGCTGCGAGAGCGGCTGTGGGGCCAACTCATGGTGGCGCTGTACCGCTGCAATCGCCAGTCCGACAGTCTGCGTGCCTTCCAACGGGCGCGGGATCTCCTCGCAGACGAGCTCGGGCTCGACCCTGGTCCGGCGCTGCGCGAGCTCGAGCGACAGGTGCTCTCGCACGACGCCGCACTGGCCGCCCCGGCCGCCGAGACTGTCAACCGCGCGCCCCAGGTCCTCTCGAACATCCATCCGGAGTTGAGCTCGTTCATCGGTCGCGAAGTCGACGTCGCCCACATCGTCGAGCTGCTGCAGACCCGCCGGTTGGTGTCCATCACCGGGCCCGGTGGCATCGGCAAGACCCGTATCGCCACCGAGATCGCAGTGCACCCTGGTCGGGTCTGGCGCGACGGCACCTGGCTGGTCGAGCTCGGGGTCGAGGCCGGCGAGCGAGCGGTCACCTCCGCCTTCCATCGCACGTTCGGTCCGCGCCTCGGGCACACCGCCGGCGATGAAGCCATCGACTGGCTGACAAACGGGCTGGCGACGACAGAGTTGTTGATCGTGCTCGACAACTGCGAGCACGTGCTGGCGGAAGCGGCGGCCGTCGCGTCGGCGATCGTGCGGTCGTGCCCCGGCGTGTCGATCCTGGCCACAAGTCGAGAGCCACTCGGCGTGTCGGGTGAACGGGTGCGGGTGTTGGAGCCGCTGGAGCTCGACGAGGCGATGCAACTTTTCGCCAGCCGGGCAGCGGACTCGGACAGCGAGTTCGTCCTCGACGATGACTCCTCGCCATCGGTCGCGACCATATGCACCAACGTCGATCGGCTTCCCCTCGCCATCGAACTGACTGCGGCGCGGACTCGCGCGTTCTCGGCACATCAGCTCGCGGAGCTCCTGGACCATCGGTTCGGGATCGTGAGCACAGCCAACAGCGGGCGACCGAAACGTCAGCAGACGATGCACGCCGCGGTCGACTGGAGCTTCGACCTGCTGTTCGACGACGAGAAGCGCCTGCTGACCCGCCTGTCGGTGTTCGCGGGCGGGTTCACCCTGGACGCAGCCTCGAAGGTGTGTTCCGACGACGCGTTGACTGCCGAAGACATCGAGGTGCTGGTCGCCCGGCTCGTCGACAAGTCGTTGGTGGCGACCGAGCGCAGGCCGGGCAGCACGGCCCGCTTCCGGCTGCTGCGACCCGTTGCCGAGTACGCCGCTGGACGTCTCGACGAGTCCGGCGAGACCGCCACGATTCGCACTCGTCACACCAGATGGCTCATCGACATCACGGCCGGGCTCACGGCCGGTCTGCGCGGCCCCGATCGACTGACATGGGCGCGCCTGGGCAACACCGAACTGCCAAATCTCGCTCGCGCGGCCGACTGGGGGCTCGGCGACGGCGATCCCGCCGATGCGTTGCAGATCGGAGTCAACCTCGGCTGGTACGCCTTCCTGAGTGCCAACGTGCAGAACGACGAACCGGTGATGCTTGCATTGCTCGAGCGAGCTCGGGATGCGCCGGCTGACCTGCGCTGCCGGGCGTTGATGTGGTCGGGATTGCTCAGCATCGGGCGCACCGTCAAGCGAACGTGGGCCATGGACGCCCTCGACGTCGCTCGAACAGCAGCCAGATCTGGAGCCGCGTCGGCCCCCGAGGCGATGGCCGACGGAACCGGCATCACCTCCGAGGCGATTGCCGCTGCACGGGCGGTGGGCGATCCCGCGCTGTTGCTCGAAGCACTCGTCATCGGCTCACTGCACCTCGCCGCGGTCGGTTCGCTTCCCGACGTGCTGCACCCTCTCAACGAGGAGGCCGGCGCGCTCGCCGAATCACTCCATGATTCGTGGCACATCGCGATGGTCGAGGCGCTGCGGGGGATGGCCAACTACGTCGCCGGAGATCTGGTGACATCGATGGCACAGCTCCGCGCAGCCATCGATGCGCTGCGAAAGCTCGGCGATGAGACAACGGCAGCGCTGTTCGAGATCGAGTACAGCGAGGTGGCCGAGTTGCGCGGCGACATCGCCGGCGCGACGTCGGCCATGGCCGCGGCTCTCGAGGTCAACACCGAAAATGGGTTCATGTCGGCCACCGTCCTACGCGCGGTGCTGTGCTGGCTCACGGGGCGCAACAGCGAGGACGAACGCTCGCTCAGCCTCGGACAGGAGGTGGTTGCACTCGCCCACCAACCGTTCAACCCTGTGATCCGTGCTCAGGCACTGTTCGCACTCGGGGCGGCCGAGACGTGGTCCAACATGCCGGCTGCAGCTGCCGAGCATCTCGGCGAGGCCCTGGTGATCCACCGGCGGGTCGGGATGCAGCGCGAGACCGCAATGGACCATCGTCATATCGGCATCCTCCACAGCAGGCTCGGCGAGACCGACCGAGCGGCCGAGCACCTGCGCACAGCAATTCAACTCGCGGTAGAGGTCGGCCTCCCCTGGACCGTGATGCTGGCGGCCAGGTCATTGGCAAAGGTGCTGGTCGGTACCGATCCCGAGATGGCCGCCCGGCTGCTGGGCAACACCGAAGCGGTCAGTGCGCTGTTCGGCTACCTGCCCACGCCCGACGAAAAGGATCTCGTCGAGGCGACCCTCGCCGCAGCAGCCGCCGAACTCGGCGACGCGGGAGTCGCCGAGGCAATGGCAGCGGGGGCAAAGCTTTCGTACACCGAGCTGCCCGAACTGCTCGCGACCTCACCTGTGCGATGATTGACACGTGGTCAAGGTGTTGTTGGTCGGTCCGACGAGCACGCCGTGGACGTCCATCGCCTCGGAGGTGAACGCGGATCTGGCACGCCTCGCACGCCCCGGCGTCGAGCTGACCTATCGCTGCACGGGTGAGGGGCCCTCCGAGATTCGCAGCACGAGAGATGCCCGAGCCGCCGCACCCTTCGTCGTGAAGACCGTCGTCGCTGCAGCGAACGAAGGTTTCGACGCGGTCATCGTCGACTGCACAGCCGACCCCGGCGTGTCCGAAGCGCGCGAGTTGGTCGACATCCCCGTCGTCGGCGCGGGCGAGGCCCTGCGCTCGGCAATCGCGTCAGCGGCCCAACCGGTGTGCGAGCTCACCGGCGACGATCTGCGCAGCATGGACGTCGCCACACTCGTGTCGCACCTACGTGATGCTGCAACCGTCGCGCTCGGCGGCACCGGCTTCTCGCACGTCGTGGAGATCCTGACGAAGGCGCGGCCCAAGCTGGTTGTGCTCGACCCTCTCCAAGTCGCGCTCGACGCATGCCTGGCCCAACTGCCCGTCGACTGACTGTCACTGCTCGCCGGTAACGCCGTCGATTCGTTCGCGGAGCAAGTCGGCGTGGCCGTTGTGCCGGGCATACTCGCCGACCAACTTCTGCAGGTTCCAACGCACGCTGCGACGATTCCCGGTGCCGATCGCATCGAGCGACTCGTAGCTCTGCACCAGCGCATCAGCGGCGCGTTGCTCGCGGTCCCAGTTGTCGAACGAAGCGTCGACCATCGAAGCATCGACATCGAAGTCCCACTCGGGCCCGCCGTCTTCGTAGTCGCCATAGACGAATGTGAGATCGCCTTTCGGTCCGAGCGCGTATACGAGGTAGACCCGTTCCATCTCGGTGATGTGGCGCACGAGTCCGAGCAACGTCAACGTCGACGGAGGCGACGAAGCGGTCACCAAGTCGCTCGCAGTCAGTCCCGCACACTTCGCCGCGAGAGCCGCTCGATGGAATGCCAACCACCCCAGCAACACGCTGCGCTCGTCGCCGTCGACAGGTTCGTCCATGGTTCGAATTCTCCCTCGTTCGCAGGCATCGTCTGGCACGTGCGCAACGTCACACAATTGCAAACGATTGTTGCCTGTCCCCGCACGTTTGTCGAAGCGCCGTGCATATGATTTTGACGGAGGTGGCTGTATTGGCCCTCGTGTGGATCGTGTTGTGCGTGGTGCTCGTCGGGGTCGAACTGCATCATCTGGCATTCTTCGCGATGTTCGGTGCCACGGGCGCGGCCGCCGCCGCGGGAGTCGCTGTCGCAGCGCCTTCGGCCGTCGTGCCACAGGTTCTCGTCGCTGTCGGCGTTGCGACGGCCGGCGTGGTGCTGGTACGCCCGCACATGAGTCAGGCCTTTCATCGACGGGGACCTGGCACGGCGATCCGCGGCGTGCATGGTGGCCTGATCGGGGCACGAGGTTTGACCGTCGACGAAGTGCGCGTCGACGCCACCGGTCACGTGCGGTTGCTCGGCGAGACATGGCTCGCGGTGACCGCAGATGGATCTTTGATACCGCCTTCGACTGCAGTGATCGTCACGAACGTCGTCGGCACAACTCTGACGGTGAGAGCCGCAGAAGAACATTGGGAGTTGACATGATTGCATTGGACAACACCGCCGTTGGCGGATTGGTTGTCGCCGTCCTCGTCGTCCTGGTCCTGCTCTTCATGCTGCGCAAGATGGTCAACATCGTGCAGCAGGGCGAGGTCGGCGTGGTCAAGCGCCTCGGCGAGTACCGCAGGACACACGAACCCGGCCTGGTCATCATCGGGCCGTTCATCGATTCACTCCAGCGCGTCGACATGCGGGAGATCCCTGTGCCCGGCGATCGGCAGGAGGTCATCACGAGGGACAACGTCGTCGTCACGGTCAATGCGACGATCTTCACCCAGATCGTCGACGCCAAACAGGCGCTCTTCAGCGTCGCCAACTTCGGCATCGCCATCGACGCGCTGGCTCGCACGGCCTTGCGTTCGGTCATCGGCACACTGTCGCTCGACGAAGCGTTGTCGGAACGAGAGCGCATCAACACCGACGTGCAGTCGCAGATGGAAGCGGTCACCGACAAGTGGGGAATCCGCATCGCCCGCATCGAGATCGTCGAGATCACTCCCCCGCCGAAGATCCTCGAAGCCCTCGCCTTGCAGAAGCAGGCGGACCAGGAGAAGCGGGCGAAGATCCTGCAGTCGGAAGGCAACCAGCAGTCAGCGATCAACATCGCCGACGGCGCTGCCAAGGCAGCCATCCGCGGAGCCGAGGGCGAACGAGCGTCGGCGATCCTTCGCGCCGAGGGCAACCGGCAGGCATTCATCCTCGAGGCAGAGGGCCGAGCCGAAGCAATCGCGAGCGTGTACAACGCGATCCGCGCTGCCAACCCCGACCCGGCTCTGATCGCGATCCTGCAACTCGACACGCTTGCCAAGTTCGCCGACAGCGACAACACCAAGATCGTGGTGCCGTTCGAGAGCGCTGCGTTGTTGGGCGCGGCTCAAGCATTGCGATCGATGCTCGACGCCGCTCCCAGCGCCTGAACAGACGCTCGCGACGACGTTCGCGCCCGCATGGGTCGAACGCACCATTTGGCTCAGGCTCGGTGACGAAACGGCCGATGTTCACCGTGTGGACATGAGAACGTCTTGGGGTATCAACGATGCGTTGGTTCGCGTCAGCGATAATTCCTCACAGATGTTGGGCGAGGACACACGCACGGGTGCCGCGGTGGCTGCAGCCGTTGCGTCGATCTCACGCACGACGACGTGGACGCTCGTCGACGAGTTGCCGCTGCAATTCGACGTGCATCATCCCCAAGGGATGGCGCTGGTCGACTCGACGTGGTGGATCTCCACGGTCGATGGGCAGTCCCGCCGCGGTCTCATCATGGCCGCCGACAGTCACGGCAACCTCGTCGAACAGGTCCCTGTCGGAGACTCGTGGCGCTATCACCCCGGCGGCATGGACTTCGACGGAAGCGCGTTCTGGATCGCGTGTGCGGAGTACCGACCCGACTCGACGACGACGGTGTTTCGGATGCGGCCAGGCGAAGCGCCGCAGCGGTCGTTCGACGTCGATGACCACGTTGGTGCGTTGGCGCGATGCGGTGTCGACGGCGACCTCGTCGGGTGGTCGTGGG
Organism: Ilumatobacteraceae bacterium; assembly: GCA_963746365.1. Classification (GTDB taxonomy): domain Bacteria; phylum Actinomycetota; class Acidimicrobiia; order Acidimicrobiales; family Ilumatobacteraceae; genus JAENVT01. The sequence continues at coordinate 144,494 of CAVVBH010000023.1, forward strand.
GATCGAGGCGCTTCTACCGTTGGTCCGTCGATGGTCATCTCCTGGACGCTCGCACCAACCCCGGGTTCTTCGTCGATCACCAGGACTGCCAATGGCTCGGCGGCGGTCACCTGCTGTGCGGCGGTGTTGCGGAGGTGGCTCTGGCAACGGGCCCCGGCTGGCTCGGCGGCCTCGGGCTGCTCGACGTCGACACGTTGGAGATGGAGCGCGAGGTGCCGTTCCCCGTCTACTCGCCGTCAGGCCGGGTCGCGACCCATAACCCGCTGTGGGCCGAGGTGCGCGATGAGCAATTGATCCTGCACGTCATGCCTGACGACGGGATCAGCACCATCTACTCCTATGCGACGCCGATCTTCGGCATCATGTCGACAACAGTAGCCATGCTCGCCGACGGCCTCGAGCCCATCGGCGCATCGGCCAGTTCGTCGTAGATGCGAGCGAACGCGTTGGCCGACGCCGCCCAGCTGTAGTTCTCGCGGACGAATTCGGCACATCGTCTGCCGCGCTCGGAGCGCAGTCTTGGGTTGCTGACCGCCTCGGCGAGAGCTTCGGCCGTGGCCCTGACGTCGTCGGGAGGTACCAGCCATCCGGTCGGCTGATCGGGATCGACGTTGATGAACGACATCGGTCCGCCGGTGGCGCTGCCGATCGGGGGAACACCCGACGCCATCGCTTCGAGGTACACGAGGCCGAACGGCTCGTCGACGCCGGGAGCGGCGAAGATGTCGCTGCAACTCAGGATGTCGGAGAGGTCGTGATGGTCTCGCCATCCGGCGAAGAAGACGCCTTCCGCTCCGAGCCGTCGAACGGTGTCGTACGGATGCTCGCCCTCCCACTCGCAGGGGAACCCGCCGGCCACCACCAACACCGAACGGCAGTCCGTCGTCGATCGCATCACATGATGCGCTTCGATGAGCAACTGCAGTCGCTTGAACCGCATGAATCGCCCGGCGAACAAAACCACCGGCACAGGTTGGCCATGACCGTCGGTGAATGCCGACAGATCGTCGGAGCTGTAGCGGATCGAACCTTCTGGCTCACCCGGACGCCAACCCCGTGGCTCGTCGACGAGCCAACGTCGCCACATCGTCATGCGTTGGGCGGGACTGTGGACACGAGGCGAGAACACGTCGGTATCGACCCCGCCGGCGATGCTCGTGACACGTCTCGGGTCGACGGGCAGCAACGTCTGCACCAGTTGCGCGTCGTGTGCGCCAACAACGACAACTCGGTCGGATCCACCTGCCCATCGCTGCATGCGTGCGACCCACTCGCGGTTGAACCTTCCCGGAGAAGACGGGATCGTTCCGTCGTGCACAGCCAACAGCATCTTCAGTTCGGTTCCATGCAAGTGCGTGACGATCGGAACGCCGGGCCACACCCTGCCGACAGCCTCGTGCATCGGCGTGAGGTGATGAAGATGAACGACGTCGGGACGCCGTCCGGCGCTTCCGGCGAAGAAGCGTGTCCAGCTGGCAACCTGTCGATCGAATGCATCGTCATCGAGACCGAGAATGATCCGATCCGGCACGCCCGCCTTGTCCTCGAAGGACGCCGGCATCGGCACCGCCGTGCTCATTGCGTCGCCACCCCCGCGCCATTCGGATTGCGCTGCGGTGTAGTCGAGTGGTTCGCACGTGACTCCCTCGAAGAACCGACGGGCGTTCGAGTTGTCGGCGCGAGTGCCCATCGAACCCGAGAACACTTTCGGCTTCCACCGCGTGCCCGTCAGCGCGCGACACAGATAACGGGCCACCTGAGCGCTGCCGCCACGCGGAAAGAAGTAGAACCCCATCGCCAGATCGAGGTTTCCGTGCGGAAGCATCCCCGCACCGTACGAGCGCTGGTCGCTGAGCGCAACGCCTACGTCAGTCGGCGTCCGCCTCGGCTGCGCGCGTTCGATCAGCCAGATTGAGGTGAGTCAGCGCCTGTAGGTGTTCGTCGGCGGCCTCCTCCACAGCAATCAATGCGTTGTCGGCAGGCGCCGACGAGCGGATGAGCTCGTCGAGCTTGCGCTGTGTCCCGGAAGTTTGGCGTTGCTGAGCGTGCTGGATGACGAACACCATGATGAACGTGACGGATCCGGTGACGCTGTAGAGCACCACCTGCCACCACGTGGCGAAGCCCGAGACAGCTCCGACCACGACCCACACCACGACGAGGACCGCCGCAACGATGCCGGCAATGGAATGGCCGGCGACGTCGCCCATGCGGTGCAGCAGGCGACTCGTCCAATGACGTTGCTCCCACCCGGGTGCGTGCGTGGACGCGATGGAGCCGCCCGGCAGCAGCCCGCGGCGCCACCTGCCGCTCGCCTGCTCGTCTTCGACCTGCTTGCGCTTGTGGTCGAGCCATTGTTGTCGTTTCCCGGTCTCGTCCATGGTTGGCGCGGGCTCGCTGTTTGTCATCGTGATCCAGTACCCATTGCCAGTCGTCTCGAACCTTTCATGCACGGTTGCCAACCCGCCCCGTTTCGGGCGAGAATTCCTCATGGCTCTGCCCATCGCACCAGGTAGCTACGGCATCGACACCATCCACTCACAACTCGGCTTCGCGGTCACCCACCTCGGGATCTCGATCGTCCGTGGCACGTTCGACCGATACAGCGGCGCGTTGTACGTCGGCGATGACCTCGACACCACTGTGGTGTCGGTCGAAGCTGAAATGGGATCCATCAACAGCGGAGATCGCGGTCGCGACGAGCACATGGTGGGTCCTGACTTCCTCGACGCCGCCGTTCATCCCCAGATGAACTTCCGGTCGACGTCGATCGTCGAGGCGGGCAATGACTACACGATGACCGGCGACCTCACCATCAAGGGCATCACCCAATCCGTGACCTTCGACGTCACCTTCAACGGCTCCAACACCTTCCCGGTCGATGACTCGACGCACTTCGGCTTTGCTGCCACCGGCTTGATCAGCCGAACTTCATATGGCATCAGCCAATTCGTGCCGCTGGTCAGCGACGAGGTGAAGCTGAGCCTCGACGTGCAGTTCATCCTCCCCGCAGCCGACGCCTGAGATCGGCGATATCTGGGCGCGGCACAATGCGCGGGTGTACCATGCTGCAAAGTCATCCGCGTACAGTTGCGCTGCTCCGGACCCCTGGTTGCGCCCTCGCCCCAATGAGGAGCTCGTCGTGTGCAACCACGAACTGCGTGCAAGCTCGGCAACGACGCTGGAGGCCGAGCCTCCCCCCGTGGTCGCGTCCAGTCAGAAAAATGGCCGAAGGATCAACGACGACCAGTCCGCAATTCGGCCTGGCGGCCCCGAGATGCGATTGGCCACGCTCCCGATGCACGCCGCGGGTGATCAACACCCGGTGCGTCGGACCCAGCAAACGCTTCGTCGCGAAGCCTGCGCCAGCGCGGTAGCCGACGACCGGGAACGAATTGCCGACGACCTCTACGACTCGGTGATCCACCGACTCTTCGCGGCCGGGCTGCAACTCAAGGCGACCTGTCAGGTCGTCGACGGCCCAACCCAGGCTCGAATCGAGAACACCATCGATCTGCTCGATGCGACGATCACCGAGCTGCGCAAGGCGATCTTCTCGCTGCATTGAGCCGCTAGCATGACGACTCTTCATAACGATTCGCCTCGTTTGGGTAGGAACGCCGCGAGCACTGCCGCACTGCACACACGCGACCCCGATTCGAGGATGGACCATGTCTTGCACTTTGCTCTTCCCTGCAATGACTTTGTCGACGAGATGTCGGATCCGCTGCGCGTCAGTAGCGATATGAGGTCCGCTCAACGATCTCGCTTCGATCACGTCGAGCGATTGTCCGACGAGCGAGGTCTGTTCGAACATGCCTCCGGCCCGACCCGTCGCGAGGAGCACGGTTATTGCACCGACGACAACGCGCGATTGCTCATCATCACCGCGCGCGAGGCCGACACGGGCCCGCCGCGACGTCTCGGCCGGATTGCGCTTCGCTTCGTGCTCGACGCGCAAGACCTCGATGGGCAATGCCACAGCCGCATGAACTCCGAAGGATGTTGGACCGACGTCGTCGGT
>CAVVBH010000024.1:0-95749 GCA_963746365.1 Ilumatobacteraceae bacterium
GTGCGCTGCAGCCATCGATCAGCGCCGTCAAAGCGGGGCGTGTACGGACTGCGCCCGTGCACCGCGACGGTGTTGTCGATGACCAACAGGTCGCCGGATTCGAGTGCCACCGAGGCGTGACATGCAGCCGTCGCATCGCCGAGCATCCGCAATGCAGCATCGGCCTCGTCGTCGATACCGACCATCAGGTCCGCGTCGAAGACCATCGATGGGTGAAGTCGCTCGCCGCTGAGGACAGCCATCGGGCTCCCGAGAACGTTGTCGCTGACCGGTGCAGGTAGCTCTCGTCGATCGCCGTTCGGAAGCGAGCCTCGAAGAGCATGTCGATCACCTCGGCCGGTAGGTGAGGCATGACTTCGAAGATCGACGACAACGTGGTGTGCGCCGCCGGATCGCCTCGCAGGCACAGCAGTAACAGGTAGCGCGGTCGGTGCGGATGAAACGCCGCCTCGGTGTGGAACTTCAACTGCACCTTCGACGACGTCGACACCTGACGGTCGATGGCGCCCCGCGTCGGAACGATGTTCTGGACGAGCTCGCCACCGTGCTCTGGTTCGTAGCCCACGGGTTGGCCGAGACGACGGGCAACGGTCAACAGGCTGAACTCGCTCACCGAATCCTTGTCGGCCGGCGCGGTGGGATTCGGGGGAGTGGGTGGGAGGTCGCCGACGGGCAGCCCACGGAGCAACAGTGCGCCCGACTGGCCGGGGCCGTCGGCGAAGTCGATCAGCGCGTCGTGAATGATTTCGGGTAGCAGCCTGCCCGCATGGCCGGCGGCCCGAAGGAAGGTCATGGTGTCAGCGGAGTACGACGGGACGTGCATCGCGGGCGAGGTCGGCGAGCCGACCGCACGTGGTTTGACATGGGGTGCCGCATGGTGTGCCACGTGGGGTGACAGTTGTGTGAGGGTTGTCATGCCGTCCGTTTCGGGTTACGCGAAGGTCTGGAACAAATATTCCATACCCCAGCATATCGGAAACAAATGGTTCAGAATGCGCAAAGCGCCATGATCCGCGGCCGTGGAAGTGGCCGATCGCATTGGGAGAAGCAGTACGACCCTCACGACCGCCAACGTCGCGCCGCAGAGGTAGTGCTCGCAAGTCCGCAGCGGGTCGCATCGGTACGGCGGCCGACCTGGCCGAGGGTGCCGGCTCGGGAGCGGCGACGGTGGTTCGCCTCGCCACCAAGCTGGGATTCGAAGGGTTCAGCGCGCTGCAGGCGTCGGTGCAGCAGGATCTCGCCAATCAACTGCGCCCTGCAGCCGAGCGGATCCGCGATCCCGAGGCGCACGACTCGCTGAACACGCATCTGCAGCTCGAACTCGGCAACGTCCAGACCACGCTGAGCGAGATCGACCAGGTTGTGCTCGCCGACGTGGTCGCACATCTCGCCGATCCGAGCCGACGTGTCTACGTCCTGTCGGGGGATGCGTCGAGGGGAGTGGCCGCTCAGTTCGTCGGGGATCTGAACGTGTTGCGTGCCAACGTCACGATGGTCGAAGGCAACGACGTCGCGGTCCGTCGCACCGTGGCGCTGATGGAGGAGACCGACGTGCTCGTCACGATCGACCTTCGCCGTTACGACCGATGGCTCGTCGAAGCGGCGCGCACCGCTGCGCAAGCGGGCGTGTGGACGGTGTCGATCGCCGACAGCGTGTTGTCGCCCGTCGCCGCATGCGCCCAGCGCACGCTCGTCGTCACGGCGGCAGGTGCCGGGCCGTTCGACAGCCACGTGGGCACCCTGGCGCTGATGAACGTCTTGGTGGGGTGCTGCAATTCTCCTTCGCGGCGTTGCCACCGAGCGGCTCGATCGAGCAGAGGCGGCGTGGCGAGTCAGCAACGCCCTCACCGAGCGGTAGCTCTCAAGTCGCTCGAACGGCCTGCCATGAGCCGTCAGTCGCGGCGCTGGTGACGGCGGCCTCCACCAACTCCTGCACCCGCGCCCCGGTGTCGAAGTCGGGGTCGACGGGTTGGCCCGCGGCGATCGCGCTGACCCATTGGCGCGTCATCGCTTCGGTACGTCGGAAGATGTGACGATACGTGTCGTGCACACGATCGCGGGCGCTCCGGTCCATGCCCTGTCGGGGATGACAAGCGGTTTGGCCGGGCCGGGCTCGCCGGCGCGGACACCCCGCACCTCTTGCACGGTGTCCCAATCGTTGAGCGCGTGCAGCGTTCCGCCACTGCCGTGCAGATCGAGCTCATGGATCTGACCGAACGGCGTGCCTTCCCAGCACACCGCGCTGACCTGCAGGGTGGCCGACGCACCGGACTCGAATCGTGCGGAGATCACGGCGCTGTCTTCGACAGGGATGTAGCTCGTGCCATCCGGCCGGGGCTGCCGATCGACGAAGAAGTCGCGGTGCGCGCTGACAGCATGACTTCGCCGAGGAACCATCTGGCCATGTCGAGCCAGTGTGAGCCGAGATCACCGAGAATTCCTGTGCCTGCCTTGGCCTCGTCGAACCTCCACGCGTACTCACCGTCGCGTGCGTATCCGGCGAAGTAGCGCATGCTGAGGTGGTACGGCCTGCCGACGTAGCCGTCGTCGATCAGTTGCTTGACGAACTGGTTCGTCGGCATGTTTCGATACGTGAACGGCACCATCGTGATGGCGTTGCGTTGACGGGCCGCGTCGGCCATCTTGCGCGCTTCGGCGACGTTCATGCCGAGCGGCTTCTCGCAGAGCACGGGCAGATCGCGCTCGAGCGCCGCCATGGTGATTTCGAAATGCGTCTCGTTGGGCGTGGCGACGATCACCGCGTCGATCTCTCCGCTGTCGAGCATGGCCTCCCAGTTGTCGTGCGCGTTCGGGATCTTCCAGCTGTCGGCGACGCTCCGGGTGCGGTCGAGGTCGCGACCGCACAGAGCCGTGATGCGTCCGATGGGGTGGTCTGCGAGTGCCGGCAGGTACATCGCCTCCGCCCACCAACTCGTGCCCACCAGCCCGACTCGAATCGTGTCTCGAGGGCTCATGCCTTCGGTGTTCCAGGTTGATGTGCGAGCGCAGACATCGCGTCAGTCTGGCAGGGGAGTACCGAACCGTCCGTGGTCGAAGTCGACGAAGGCCTGACGCACCTCTGCGTCGGTGTTCATCACGAATGGGCCGTACCGGGCGACGGGTTCGCCGAGGGGTTTGCCGGTCAGCACGATGACCTCGGATCGGGCCGCAGCGCCGGTGACGGTGAGTTGCTCGCCATCGATGACCGCCAGCACACCTTCGTCGACGTCGGTGTCGCCGACTCGTATGGCACCCGTGAGCGGGTACACGAGCACCGTGTGACCCGCTGGCAGCGCGGTCGACACGACGGCGTCGCGATCGAGGGTGACGTGCGCGTACGAAATGGGGGTATGGGTGCGGCCCGGGCCGTCGAGGCCGAACAGTTCACCGGCGATGACCCGGACGGTCGCGCCGCTTGTCCGCGGACGGCGTTCTCGTCGGCGCGGAGATCCTGATACGCAGGAGCGGTCATCTTCAGCGCTGCGGGCAGGTTGACCCACAGCTGCAAGCCGTGAGTGCGCCCACCGGTCTGCTGCGATTCGACCGAAGGCCCCTCCTTGTGCAGGACGCCCGAACCGGCGGTCATCCACTGGGTGTCGCCGGCGTGCAGGTACCCCTGGTTGCCAAGCGAGTCGCGGTGCTCGAGGTCACCCTCGAGCAGGTAGGTCACGGTTTCGAAGCCGCGGTGCGGGTGCCACGACGTGCCAGTGCCTTCGCCTGGTCCGAACTCAACAGGCCCCATGTGGTCGAACAGGAGGAACGGATCGAGGTAGGAGAGTGAGGATGTGGGGAACGGTCGACGGACGACGAAGCCGTCGCCTTCGACGGCGCGCTGTGCTTTGACGAGACGGACTACGGATGCGGTTGTGACGGACATGGCGACTCCTTTGTTGCTCTCACAACAATTGCGAGGCGCTACCTATTCCGTTCAGCGTTCCATCAAGCGAATTCGCGACAGCGTCTGGTAGCGCAAGCCCTCGATGTCGTCGCGCAGCGTAGCCCACGCTTCTTCGACGTTCGGGCCGGTGGCGGATGCCACGACCATCATCCCGTCGAACCGCTCGGCCTCGGCGATCCAGACAGCTTCCACTTCGATCAGTCGGCCGTCGCGCCGCGCACGTGGTTTTCGCGGTAGTCCATCATCGTGCGCCAGCCGGCCCGCTCGAGCGCACGACGATCGACCGGCTCGATGCATTCACGATGACGTCGAGGTCGCAGAGCCGGGTCCCGCATACTGATCGCCATGGCGCCATTGTGAACGACCCACCCTGTGGATCGTCAGTGCCAACTACCTGTGGATTCGCTGGGGATATATCCCTGTGGACGGTTGCGCGAGACTAAGAAAATGTCCGCACAAGCACGAATCGCCGAGCTCGGGATCGAGCTTCCCGCCCTCATGCCGCCGGCCGGCCTGTACCGCAGCGCGGTACGCGTCGGCGATTTGCTCTTCTGTTCGGGGGCCGGGCCGATTCGTCCCGACGGCAGCATGGTGCGCGGCAAGGTGGGCACCGACATCGATCTCGCCACGGCGAGGGACGCCGCCAGATTGGTGGGGCTGCAACTGCTCGCGGCGATGCATGAGGAGCTCGGCTCCCTCGACGCAGTATCCCGCATCGTGAAGTTGCTGGGAATGGTGAACTGTGCGCCCGGCTTCAACAACACGCCCGGAGTCATCGACGGATGCTCTGAGTTGTTCATCGAGGTCTTCGGCGAGGCCGGCCGAGGTGCACGCAGCGCGGTCGGTATGGCCGAGTTGCCGTTCGACATCTCTGTCGAGATCGAAGTGATCGTGGAGGTTCACGCGGACTGAGACAGCCGGTGGTGGGGGAGCGCTAGATCTCCTTGTTCTGCTTCACGTCCCAGCCAGCGTGCACGGCAACACCCAACGCGCCGGTTGCCTTCTGCGGTCGGTAGTCGATCTGAACCTTGGCGAACTTCAGCGAGACCTCGTCGACCGGCACATCGCCCTCTGAACCACTGACGTGGTACGCCGTCACGGTCACATCACTGAACGTGAGCTTGAAGTAATCCTGTTGCCCGCCACCGGCGCGCCGTCCCACGAGCACAGCGCTCTTCACATGCTTGCCATTGGCGCACAGCAGCATCAGGCGCGGGGAAGCGATTCCAGTCAGCGCAGTGAAGTGGAAGTCCTCGATCGCGACCTTGCCCGAGCTGGCTCCGCCACCGAACCCCATCGACCCGGGATTCGTCTCGCCCCACGAGAACGCGATGACGTCGATCTCGTCGCGGTGGTGCGCATCCTGGCTGCCGCCTGGCACCGAGTCGATTTTCAAGAAGTAGTCGACCATCGCCGGAGAATAGTCGCCGCCGACCGGGTCGATCACCTAGACTTTCGTCATGACGAAAGTAGACCCTGACACACAGGAGCAGCGGTCGCGGTGCCGTTGGTGCCGTCGAGTCCTTCCTGAGCAGAAAATGGGTCGACCGCGGGTCTTCTGCAGTCAGGCGTGCCGCCAGTGGGACTGGGTCGGGCGTCAGCGGGCACGCGAGTTGCAACTGAACGAGGACGAACTGATCATCACCAAAGCGGAGCTCGATCATCTGCACGACGAGCTGTACGTCCTGGCATGCGCTGTCGACGACGTTGAACGCGACCTGGCCGCCGCCGGCAAGGCCCCAGCAGCCAAGGAGGTCAACGACATGTTGCAGTGGTTGCTCGAGTCGGCCCGCCCGATCCGAGACCGGGAGCTCAGCACCCAACGCCCATAATCATCGTTATGTCAGTTTGAACCGGGGCCTGTCTCAATCTGCGACGGTAGGCAGCCGATCGACACGCCCCCGAGCAGTAGACCGCCCTCGATCCGACGGAGATGACCTGCCCACATTCCACGCACGGGTACTCACTCACCGAACGCCTGCGCCCAACTCCCACGATCGCCGACCGTACAACAAACCGTGACGACCCGTGACTCTCTGTGACGTTCCGTGACGCCGACGCGCTTGGGGTCCGACCTTGCGGGGTCGGAGCGCCGTACCGGTATTCGGCCAGGCGTTGTTGGCTAGTTATTCCTCTACGTCGCCAATCAGCTCCCACGGAGCGTTGCCGTTAACCGACCGCCAGCGCCACTTGCGGTTGACGCAACCACAGACGCCCAACCATTCCGCCACTGGGAAGGCGTCGTAGGCAGGACGGAGGTAGTCGCGGACGATCCCCTGGTTACAGACATCACACAATTCGTGCACGGACGCCTCCACGTACCACGGTCAGACACCCACAGTTTTAGACCCGCCATACGGATCCAGCGTCGCGAGGTCTGGGCTTCGCCAGGATCAACAATACTCAGCACCGAGGACGGGGGTTGTCAAAGCGGATCATCACCCGAGGTCATCAACGGCGAGGCGGTTGGCTCCGCGACATCCAGTCTTTGATGGCATCACCGGTGCGCTTGGATTCGGTGGCACCGTCGCGCACACCATCCGCCCACGACGTTCGATCCAGCGCGAAAATGTAGTGCTTGGGTGTTGGTTTCCCTGTAAGTCCTTGTTTAAACCCGGCGCTGTAGATGGGGTCGGAGTTCATACGATTGGCACGTTCCTCGAACTTGGCATACGTGGTCATACCTATCAGTACCCTCTTCCGTAGCCGACTAGCCATTTCAGGGGCATCAGGACCGCCGTATCCCCCTTTGCGGCGACGAGCGTTGTGGGGATTGCTGCTCCATACTGCCGATCGGCGCTGCTTTGTAGGCCCCCCGAGGTGGGCCTTGCTGCATTGTCCGATCAGTTCTGACCGCTGTGTCAACGTCGCTGCATCGGTCTCCGGCTGGGTCGAATTGTCAGCAAGCTCTGCGCCTGAATTCCTGCTTCTATCGCTCGGTTGACACGCTCCGTTTGTGTAGCCGAGCCAACCCCAGGAGCGCGCCGAAGCCGGAGCGGGTAAGCACACGCTCCGACTAGCTAGTGGCGGCTGATCGTCACATAGCGGTAGGCGCCCCAACGTGATCGCAGAGCAGCGTGGACGGTCCTGTCTCTGTGTAGAAATCACTATTGAGATCAAGGGCGGCTGCGCCGCCTGGCGGCACCACCGGCACGCCCTGGCGGGCTCCACCGGCGGCACTCGCCCACTGCCGCTGTCGCTGCCTGATGAGCTTCATGGAGTCACCCCAGCGAGCCGACTTCGACCAGGGCCGCAGATGCACGTTCACGATCTCGCCCGTAGTCGTGTCGATCATCGCCCGGTCAGCGTCCGCCGACTTCGATGCGTACTTGGCGCAGTAGCCAGCCGTGCGAGCAACAGCCAAACCGTTGCCCAGGTCCACTACATCAACCTTCAGCTGCTTTCCGAACTCCCACCGATCAGCGCACTTCCGCAGCACTCGACGAATTGTCTCGTCAGTGATTACACCAGTGAAACGGAACATGACATGCGCATGTTGCGCGCCCCGCTTCTGCGGCTCGTAGGTCTTGAAGAACTGGCAATCTGCCCGAGGATCAATCTTCCGAATCTCCCGACGCACGTACTCAACAAAGTGGGACCACCGCATGGGTAGCGACTCATTCCAAGCGAGCAACGGAGCCAACTGACAACGACAACCGATCGAACCCGAACACGGCGTTTCGTAACCGTGCCGGCACTGTGACGAATCCCAAGGCAGGATGTCCTCGCCCGGAGCCGTCAACGTCACGAAGTAGCCCCGATCTGTCGGCCGATCCAGCCAGCCCGAACGCCCAACTCGGGCCACGTTCCGCCGATGTCGCACCGCGCACGTAGAGCACTTTGACGCCCTCGTCGCACGACACCGTACATACACCCGATTCAGTCCAGTCACCTCGTCATAGACCTCGACAGGATGCTCGCAGTCACCAGCCGCCCCAGTAGCCGCCCAACGCACCGCACGCTTTCTCACAGCCGACCACCGGAACCTGACATGCGCCGGTAGAGCACCGACCGATGCACACCCAGCAACCGAGACAAGGCAGCTCTCGATACGCCAGCAGCCCACGCCGAGTCGATCGCATCGCACAGCATCACGTCCAGAACATCTCGAGCCTGCAACAGCGATCGCACATCAGCCAACGCCAATGTGTCAATCATCTCCCGCTCTAGTGCGTATGTCTCAACGTCCACGCGGCACCGCCCGTCGAGCACGTTCACGACTCACACCAGCACGACCCAACGCGGCCAGCTCAGCACGATTCAGCCTCGGCAGCGGCACGAAGTCAGCCGCCGCTATACCGTGCGCCAGCGCGACCCGCTTCACTACCGCGGCAGCGCCGACGGCTGAACCACCGCGCTGAGCGAGCACGCCCAGCTCCCACAGAACATCCGAATAGAACCGATCAACATCAACATCAACTTCAACACCGCACACAGCAGCCACCTCGCGCACGTTCGCTAGTGCTGCGATCCGGTCGGTGGCCATCGAACCCCGTCTGCCACTCAACGGCAGGTAGCTCGTGCTGGACGACAAATTGTGTTCCGCAGGAAACACGGTCCCGGGCGAACGTTCAACCGGGGTACCAAACGATACAACAGCCCCCTCCCCCGCACCAGACATGTCGCCCAAATGCGACACCCCACCTGGCCCGCCAGTCATCGTTATGTCAGGTTCACGGGACCCTGTCTCAGTCTGCGACGGTGCGGTACGCAGCCGACCGGCACTCCCCCGAGCTGTAGCGGCGACACGGACCGTGGAGTGTTCCGCGCCCACCTGGGTACCTCGACACACTCCACAGGTTTGATTCCACCCCGCTGTCGAACTCACCGGCAACTGAGTTCGACACCCACCTGGGTCCGTATGGAAAACTGGAGGCCCGGGCGAGAGAAACGACCTCAAGGAGTGTGCGTCATGGGACAACGTCGTCTTGCGATTCGGAACCGTTCTGCTGGAGTCGGGCTGCTCGCCGTGGTGGCTATCGGCACGGTGCTTCTAGCACCGCTGGCCACGTCATCGACGCCGGTGGGAGCCACGACGATCGACGGGGCGCAGTCGCTGGCTGACGAGGTTTCGGTGCAGTTCAAGGCCTCCAAGGGCCGCACCACCGACGTGCATTTGCTGGCGTGGAACGACTTCCACGGCAACCTCGAGGCCGGAGCCGGCCTGAACATCTACGGCCAGTTCGCCGGTGGCGCCGCATGGTTGGCCAAGGCGGCGCACGACAAGCAGGCGCAGTACGGCGACAAGCAGATCAGCGTCATCGCCGGCGACAACATCGGCGCCAGTCCGCTCGTCGACGGACTCTTCTTCGGCGAGCCGTCCACGATCGTCACCAACCTGATGAGGGCCGACTTCGCTTCGGTCGGCAACCACGAGTTCGACAAGGGCTCGGCCGAGCTCGCTCCGCATCCAGAACGGTGGCTGCCGGGCCGACGTCGGTTGTACCGCCGCGCCGTACGCGTTGGTTGGGGGTGGCACCACCAACACCTACCCCGGCGCCGATTTCCAGTACCTGTCGGCCAACGTCGTGCGCAACGACAATGGGCAGACGCTGTTCCCCGCTTTCGGCACGCGGCAGATCAAGGGCGACAGCGGTAGGAAGTTCACGATCGGCGTCATCGGTGAGGTGCTCGAGGCAACCCCCACCATCGTTACCCCCGCGGGCGTGGCCGGACTCACCTTCCAGGATGAGGCCGACGCCGCCAACCTTGCGGTGGAGCAACTCAGGCGCATGGGCGTTAACACCAGCGTGCTCGTGATCCACCAGGGCGGCTTCCAGTCGGGAACCGCCAGCCTCAACGGATGTGCCGGGAACCTCGCAGGCAGCGACATCGCCGAGATCGCCGACGCGGCTCGATCCGGGCATCAAGGTCATCGTGTCGGCCCACACACATGCCGAGTACCGGTGCACGATCACCACGCCCGACGGTGTCACGCGGCTGATCACCAGCGCGTCGTCCTTCGGCCGCATCCTCACCGACATCACGCTCACCATCGACGACAAGTCCGGCGAGCTCGTCGCAGCCAGCGCGGCGAACTCGATCGTGCGGAACTCGAGCAACCCGAGGACAGCCTCCACCGACGTGCCGCTGCTCGACTTGCCCAAGGACCAGCAGGTGGCCGACGTCGTGCAGCAGTACGTCACCGCCTCGGCGCCACTCGCCAACCAGATCATCGGCAAGGTCAGCGCCGACATCCTGAACACTGCGAACGCGCTCGGCGAGATCCCATCGGGCGACGTGATCGCCGACGCCCAGCTCGTGGCAACGCAGCCGGCCAACCTGGGCGGCGCCCAAATCGCGTTCATGAACCCCGGCGGGATCCGCGGCGGCGCCACGAACGGCTTCCTGTTCACCCCGTCCGGTCTCGAAGCTCCGGGTGAGGTCACCTACGGCGAGGCCTTCACCATCCAGCCCTTCGGCAACAGCCTCGTCACCAAGACCATGACCGGGGCGCAGATCCACTTGCTCCTGGAGCAGCAGTTCGCCGGGTGCGGTGGCCCCACGCCACCGCGCATCCTGCAGATCTCGGCCGGGTTCACCTATGCCCGTAATGCCAGCGCGCCAGTGTGCGCCGACAAGGTCTCTGGGCTCACGCTCAACGGCGCGCCGGTGGACGCCGCCGCCACCTACCGCGTGACGATGAACAACTTCCTCGCATCTGGCGGCGACGGCTTCACGGTGTTCAACCAGGGCACCAACGCGGTGGGCGGGGCCCAAGACATCGACGCACTGGTTGCCTACTTCAACTCGTTCCTGCCCGGCGCAGTGCCGAACCCACCGGTGAACCGGATCACCGGCACCTGAGGATCACTCGTACGGGTCGTCGGGCACGGGAATCGGCGTCACCGACTTTGTCACGAGCCGGGGGTTGACCTCGCCCCCCGGCTCAAAAGTTCCCTCGACCTCGACCCACGAGTCGCGGGCCGGAATCGGGCCGTCCCAGCCCACGACGTGCGCGGTAGCCGCCAGCGCGTCTGCAGCGCAGCAGGCGATGGAATAGCGGGCGACGATGAAACCTTCGCCGTCGGCCGGCGCCACGAAGCCCACCAGGCGCACCGTCACACCATTGAAACTCGCACCCTGGGTCCCCTCGAACGCGCGCTGGTCGAACTCGAGCATCGACATCTCGTGGGGCTCAGCTTGGGGGTCGAGCGGCGCGTACACCCCCCCACCGCTCCTCACCGACACCGCCGACCCGGTGCGGCCGAGTGAATAAGCGCCGAGGGCTTTGGGAGCGATGAGCAACAATGCCAGCACAGGGGCGAGGAGGAGCCACGCCACCCATTCGCCACCGTGCTCGTGGTCGCTGTGATCATCGTCCCCGCGTCGATGACGCCACAGGAGAATGGCGCCGAGTAGGGCGAGGAGCACACCGGCAACGGCGAGCCAGGGGCCCATCCCGGGTCGCACGTAACGCCGGAACGTGCCTTCGACGGCCAGCCGGGCGAGGACCACGCCGATGACCGCAGTGAGGGCGGCGCCCGCGTCGCGGCTCACAGGAGCAACGCTCCGACGGCGAACGCGGCGCTCACGGCGACGAAGAAGGTGAGCGGTGCGAAGAACGACGCGAATCGGCGACCGAACGTCCCGGCTTGAAGGGCGATGAGTTTGACGTCGACCATTGGACCGACGACCATGAAGGCCAGCCGGGCCGTGAGCGAGAACTGCGTCAGGCTGGCGGCCACGAAGGCATCCGCTTCTGAGCAGATGGCCAGGACCACGGCCAGGCCAGACAGGGCCAGCACACTGACGGCACCGCGATCGGCGACGCTGTCGAGCACTGAGCGGGGTACCAAAGTTTGCAGCGATGCGGCCGTCGCGGCACCGATGACGAGGAACCCGCCGGCGTGGAGGAAGTCGTGTTCGGCGGTCTCCACGAACGTGCCGAAGCGCGACCCCTCCTCGCGCTCATTGCGTCGGGCTTTCTCGACCCACTCGTCGCGACCCTTCGCGATCCACACGAAGCCGACAACGCACGCCGCGAGAAGGCTGGCGAGAAAGCGCGCCAGCACCATCTCGGGTTGACCGGGGAAAGCGACAGCCGTGGCAACGAGCACCACCGGGTTCACTGCCGGCGCGGACAGCAAGAACGTCAGCGCCGCGGCCGGCGCCACGCCCCGGGCTACGAGCCGCCCGGCGATCGGCACCGAACCGCATTCGCAGCCCGGCAGGCCAACTCCGGCCACCGCTGCGACCGGCACGGCGAGGCTCGGACGGGCGGGCAGGGCCCGCGCGAGCGCTGCAGGAGGCACGTAGGCCGCGATGACGCCGCTGACCACAACGCCGAGCACGAGAAAGGGCAGCGCCTGAACACAGTATCGCGACGAAGATCGTGGCCCAGCTCTGGAGGGCGTCTGCGTCGAGACCGTCGGCGACAAGGGGGCGCACCAGTGCGGCGCCGACCACCAGCCCAACGAGCACTGGCAGGGCACGCGCCCGGTCGGAACGGGCAGGCAACTTCGTGTCGACGGCCTGCGTCGCGGGCATGCCGCGACCGTAGACGCGATCGACGATCGATAGGCGGTCGACGATCGCTGGAAAGCCTGGCTGCATCGGCGACACTGAGGATCGTGGCGGCGCGAATGCACGGCGACGAGGTCGATGTGAACGATGCGCTCGTCCAACGACTCGTCTCAACCCAGATGCCCCACCTCGCGCGTCGACCGATCTCCAGGGTGGAGCCATGGGGCACCGACAACGGGATCTGGCGCCTGGGGGACGATCTCGTCGTGCGGCTGCCGCGCATTGGCCGCGCAGAGGGGCAGGTCATACACGAAGCGATGTGGCTGCCCCGCCTGCGGCCGGCACTCTTCCCCGTCGCTGTTCCAGTGCCCGTCGCCATCGGCGAGCCGGCCGAGGGTTACCCGTACCGGTGGGCGGTGCACCAGTGGATTCCCGGCGACGCTGCCGGACCCGACACGATCGACGATCCCGTCGCCTTCGCCGTCGACCTCGCCGAAGCCATCCGGCGACTCCAACGCATACCGGTCGACGCCACCGCTCCCCCGGCTCGAGGTCGGGCGCGGCCGCTGAGCCACTACGACGAATCGACGCGTCGGGCGATCGACGGTGCGAGCCACTTGATCGACGCCACCGCGGCGACGGCCGTGTGGGAGGAGGCGCTCGCGGCGGCCGCTTTCGATGGCCCACCACTGTGGGTTCACGGCGACCTCGAGGGGAACTGCCTCGTGCGCGAAGGCCGATTGTGCGGAGTCGTCGACTGGGGTTCACTATGCGTCGGTGACCCGGCCGTCGACGTGCAGGTCGTCTGGTCGCCACTCTTCACCGAGACGTCTCGGAGTGTCTTCATTGCAACGCTTGGCATTGACGACGCGACGCTCGCTCGTAGCCGCGGAGCAGCAATCCACCAGGCCTGCGCCGCACTGCCGTACTACCTCCACACCTATCAATTGATCGTCGAGCGCTCCTGGCACAAGCTGGCCGCCCTCGGCGTGCCATCCATCGCCACGCCGTAGGCGCTCTGGGGCCGCGGCGGGTTCAGTCGGTGGGTTGGAAGCTGTTGGCGACGACGTAGTCGGCAACCGCGTGGCCGAGTGCGTTGCCGTCGGTCATCGCCGTTCGGAAGTGGAACCCGTTCCAGATGCGGGCGTTCATCGTCTCGATGTCGAGGGCGTCGGTGGTTGCGTACGACCGGTCGGGCACACCGTCCACGAGCGACGGCATCGTGTAGGCGGGAGTGAGCTGCCCGGCACCGAACAGGTTGTCGAGCGATCCTGACACAGCGCCCGTGAAGCAGGCATGGCCGCTTGTGTAGTCCGGATACGGCGCCGTGGGCCGCAACGATGCCCATCCCCCGGGCACGATGTTGGTATCGGGGTTGCCGTCGGTGTCGGCGAGCGCGATCGCCGTCACCGGGCGCCAGAACTTGAAGTCGTACTTCGCCCGCCAGCAAGCAATCGACACGTCGGCAAGGCTGCCGGTGAACACCGCCAGCGTGCGGGCGCTGTCGGCGATGTCCAGATCACGGTCGGCGATCTGATCGCGAATCGCCTCGATGTGCTGGAACCGGGGGGCGACGGTGTGGAACAGCGCCGTCGCGGTCTGCTCGTCGGACCGCATCGACACCGCGCCGCCGAAGTCGCGGACCTCGGCGAAATCGGCGGCGTACTCGGCGCTGTCCAATGCCGGCGGGCCGTCGAGGGGGAAGTGCGTCGGCGATGGGATGAGCAGCGGATCGACGAAACCCAGCCATGTCCCCACCATCGGGACGAAACCTGGCGGTGTCGGTCGCCACTCCCCCGCCTCGAGCGGCTCGTCCTGCGGTTGGGGCACCGGCGGCGTTGATGCCGTCATTGGCGCGCCGTGCGATCAGCGCGGCGGCCGCATCCTCACCGACCCGGATCCCGTGCACCTTGCCGACCCCGTTGGGGATTGCGGCCAGGGCAGCCTCGTAGTCGGCGGTCAGGGCCGTGGCCGAGTTCGGGAAGTAGTGGCTCAGCACCTTGTACGCCGCTGTCGCCGCAGCGACCTCCGGCGAGGCGTGCGCATGGGCGCGGGGCAGCTCCGACCACGGCTCGAAACGACCTTCGATCGTGACCACGGCGTCGTACATCGCCAGCGCTGTAAACCCGTAGAACACCATCGACGTGGGGACCGGCTGTGCGTTCTCGATCAACGTGCGTTCGGTGATCTGGTTCCACTCGACGATCACCCCGGGGTTGCGAGCCACACGCGGATCGGCATGTCCGGTTGCGGGTGCAACCCAGATGTTGAGCGTTCCGGCGGCCAGTAAGCCGACGGCGACGGCGCCAATGCCTCGACGGTTCATGTCCGAGCTCCCTTCTTCGCACGTCGAACCCCCCGGGGGCGACTGTCCCGGAGTCGCTCGACAGCAACGCCCGTTGCTGGTAATACATATGCCCGGAAGGGCCGCAACCGTGACGCGGCGATTTCCGCGTGGCGTTCGGCAGTCTCCGGGGCAGGAAATCGACATGAGCGTCGAGAGGGGCATTGATGGCGTCAGGATCGAGCCCGACGCGACGCGGCTGATCCAGGTGCATCCGCTGTCCCCCGATCGATGGCCGGATCTCGTCGATCTGTTCGAGCGTCCCGGTCCCCGGGGCGGGACGCCGATGCCTGGCTCATGCTGGTGCATGTGGTGGCGCCGACGGACTGGCGACTCGACCAAGAACAAGCGCGCGATGCGCTCGCTCGTAGGCAGTGGCGACGAGCCGGGGCTGATCGCATACGCCGACGGTGTTCCCGTCGGCTGGGTGTCGGTCGGCAGACGTGACAGCTTCGCTCAGCTCTTGCGCTCCCCGCAGTACAAGCCCCGCGACAATGATCAGCAGGTCTTCGCGATCGTCTGCTTCTACGTCGACCCGCGGTGGAAGCGATCGGGTGTAGGGACCGCCCTCGTCGACGCGGCGATTGAGTGGGCGCGACGGCACGGAGCTGCGTCCATCGAGGCGTACCCCAATGACAGTCCCGACTTCATGGGGCGCCGCGAGACCTTCGAGCGGCGCGGCTTCACCCGAATCAGATCCGCAGGAAAGCGGTCGATTGTGCGGCTGGTGCTCTAGCCGGACGCCCTGTCAGCTTTGCTGCTGGGTGTGGCTGGCACCCCCGTCAGACACGGGGCTGCGCACTCGGTCTCGGTGGCCTTCTGTGGTCAACTGAACCGGTGACCGTCGCGAGGGTCTGGGTTGGCGTCGTCTTTCGGCGCGCTTGGGGCAGCCTGCTGTTCATCTCGCTGGTCGCTGGCCTCGGCGGATCCATCGTCGTGACCGCACTGCTCGGAGCGGAGCGAACGCGCACGGCGCTCTCGCGGGCGTTCGCTGCCGCGGATCCGCCGGCGGCGCGGGTCGACTCTGACTCGTACACCTCCCTCGAGGTGCTGGCCGCGCTGCCCGGTGTACGCGTGGTCCATTCATTCGAGATGTACCCCGGGAGGGTCGAAGGGTCGTCCGCAGACGTGACTCTGCTGGTGGCACCTGAGCCGATCGGGCGCACGATCGATCTCATCGATCTCCAGCAGGGACGGCTGCCCGATCCGAGGGCCTCCGATGAGGCGCTCCTCACGACGGATCTCGCCGACACATTGGGCCTCGGGGTTGGTGAGGTGTTCATGTTCGCTGCCCCATCGCCTGCCCAGCTCGAATACTTCTTCTCGGGTGTGGCTGCGGGCGATCAGGAGTTCGAACCGGGGCCGCAGCTGAGACTGACGATCGTCGGCATTGGTGATTACACGGTCGATCAACTACTGACCTCCGAGGGCAACGCCACCGCCTATGTCTCCACGGCGTTCTCCCGTCGTCACGCGGCCGAGGCCGGGCATCTCGGCGGCCCATCAGGACTCGGCGGCTGGGGCTACCTCTGGCTCGACCGAGATGGCGCAGGCAGGATCGCCGACGTGACCGACAGGGCGCGCGCGTCGTCGCCCGACCTGTCGTTCGAGGCGATGGACGACCTCGCCGACCCGCTGAAGCGCAGCAACCGGATGCTGGCGGCGGGTGCACTCGTCTTCGTCGTCGTCGCCGGTCTAGCCCTCGTCGCCGGCATTGCGGTCGGCGTGACGCGGCATCTGGCCCGCAGCCGGGGCGACCATGACATCCTTGTCTCGATCGGTGCATCCCGGCGGACGGTCGTCGGCCTCGCAACGGCCGAAACGCTCCCGGCCGCCGCGCTGGCCGGCATCCTCGTCGGCACTGTCCCTCTCGTTCTCGCCCGCTTCACACCATTCGGCTCGAGCGCACGGCGTGTCGATCCCGATGTAGGTGCCGCGCCCGGGTTGCTCATGCTCATCGCGGCCGGCGCGGCCGTGGCGGCCCTCACTGTCGCCCTTGCGGCAACGGCGGCCATCGTGGCATCCCGCCCTCGAGGCACAAAGGAGCCGCGGACGAGTACGAGCCCGGGGGTCTGGCTGGCGGCACCGGTGGCGGCCGCGGCCGGCATCCGGTTCGCGCTCGCCCGCAGTGTTGGTACCCGACCTGCTCCCGGGCGGTCGGCGTTGGTCGCCGGAATCTTGGGAGTGGCCGGGATCGTGGGCGGCCTTGCCTACGCCGGCAATCTGCGCGACCTCGAGGATGACGCCCCCCGCTGGGGCTGGACGTGGAGTGTGCTCCTCGACGTCTTCGACGATGCCATTCCCGAGGTCAACACGATCGCCAACGGACGCGACGACATCGCCGGTTGGGCACTGATCACAGACGTGGGAACGCAGGTCGACGGCATCCCCAGCCGAGCCATGTCCTTCGACGTCCTCGGCGGTTCGGTCCCCCTCACGCTGCGCGAGGGACGGCTGCCGGTGTCGCCCGACGAAGCCGTGCTAGGCGCCGGGCTTGCCCGGCAGACCGACGGGGCGGTCGGAGAGATCATCCGAGTGGCGTCCCCGACGGGCGACCTCCCCATCACGGTCGTCGGGATCGCCACGCTGTACCCGAACGAAACCGAGCAACTTGCCTCACCCTCGGTGCTCCTGACGACGGAGGGGCTCGAGCGCGTCGTCGTCAGCGAGAGTTTTGTCAGCGTGGCTGTGCGCGCGGCCGAGGGGATCACTCCAGAGGTCCTGTACTCGCGGCTGGCGGAGGTGATCGGCGCAGACAGGATGACGCCGACCTCCTATGCCCTTGCCGATCCCCCGATGGAGATCGCCCACATCACCCAGTTGCGGCCCGTGCCGCTGGCCCTCGCGGTCTTCTTCGGCGCCCTCGCGCTGACGCTCGTCGGGAATGCGCTGCTGATGACGCCCAGACGGCGCGCAGCTGAACTGGCGGTGCTGCGGGCCCTCGGCCTACGGCCCGGTCAGGCGGCGAGCACGGTGCGGTGGCAGGCCCTCACTATTGCCTCCATCTCGCTGGCCATCGGCCTTCCCCTTGGGCTGATCGCCGCGCGCGTCGCGTTCGCCCGACTCGCGCAGGACGCGCTGGTCGCTCCTGGACCGCTGACGACGCCGTCCCTGGTCGTCGCGATAGCTGCCGCCTCGATGGTGATCACGCTCCTGCTGGCGATCTGGCCGGGTCGCCAGGCCGCCGTTCTGCCTCTTGCAAAGACGCTTCGGACCGAGTAGGCGCACCCCCCGGCACATGTCCGGTCCTCACTCCCCCGCTGTGTACACCTGCATGTTGAGCGATCTGATGGCGATGCCAAGGGCTGCGATCCCTAACACCAGTCCCATGACGACGTCGAGCGTGTGATGCATCCCCACGTACACGCGCGACCACGCAGTGAACACCACCATCACGGAACCCACCGCCGCGACCGCCTGCGACAGCCGGGTGCGGCCAAAGGCGAGCAGGAGCAATGCTGGACCCAGCCAGCAGACGAGTGTGGCCGCTACGTGGCCGGACGGGAAACTGTATGTTCCGGGGAGAGGGCCGATCTTTTCGACGTTCGGGCGCGGGCGGCCGACGATGTAGTTGACGGCAAGGAAGCCCGAGATCTCCACGAGCATGGCGATCGGTATGAACAGCATCGCCTTCCACTGGCGGCACAGGGCCAGCACGAGGGTCACGAGCGCCATGATGCCGAGGATCGGGCGGGTGTCAGCCATTCCCGTGAACCACTCGGCGACGTCCACGATGCCACTGTCGCGATCGGCAGCCAATGACACATTGATCGATTCGTCCCAGCGTCTGAGTCCGTTGGCGAACGAGGTCGATGTGATGAAGGTGCCGACGATCGCCAGACTGCCGATCAACACGACGGCGCCGACGACCACCCGGAAGGCGATGGTTCTGGCACGCGGGGTGTTGGCGAAGTGGTCAACCCCGTCGTCGTCAAACAGATCGGCCGACGCGTGTGCATGCAACACCGACCAGGCTGGCAACACACCGCTCATCGTGGGCGTTTACCCCCTCGAGGGTTTGGGTAAACGCAGAAAGATGATCTTGCTCTTCGTGGTCGGCGCCGGCGCAGCCGTCGCGGGCGCCGTTGCATTGCTGGCCCGCCGGTGGCCAGCGATCGAAGCTCCTCGCGTATCGGGCGGGAAATTGGCCGAGGAGGTTGTGCAGCACCCGAAGCTCGCCGATCATCTCCGCCGCCATTTCAACCCAAAGACCGAGACGGGTATCGCGCTCACGATTGCGACGGCCGTTGTCGGTGCAGCGGCGGTCGGCATCGGCATCGTGGTCGCGATGATCCGGACCAAGTCGGGTCTGTCGTCGTTCGATCTTCGTTTCGCACGTTTCGGCGCCGAACACGCGACCACATCGTCGACGGACGTGATGCGCAACATCAGTCAACTTGGTGGCACGACCGGTGTCGTCGTCATCGCCCTGATCGCCACAGTTGTCGAGTTCGTCCGCCAACGCTCCCGGTCCATCCTGTTGTTCATGACCTTGGCGGTCGGTGGTCAGTTCGCCCTGTCGAACGGCATCAAATATCTCGTGGAGCGGGCCCGGCCGGATCTCAGCCGACTCACCGGGTTCGCGGGGTCCTCGTTCCCATCAGGCCACTCGACCGCGGCGGCTGCGACCTTGGCCGCCGTCGCCTTGTTGGTCACTCGCCACCGATCCCGCCGAGTCAAGATCGCGGGAGCCTCGATCGCCGCCGGAGCTGCAGTTCTCGTCGCCATGACGCGTGTGTTCCTCGGTGTGCACTGGTTCACCGATGTGATCGCCGGGTTGTTGCTCGGCTGGGGATGGTTCGCCCTGTGCTCGATCGCGTTCGGTGGGCGCCTGTTGACCTTCGGTCAACCGGTTGAGGCTGCCGAGCACATCGCCGAGGTGATTCCTCCCAGCAACGAAGCGGCGGTTCATTCGTCTACGGCTTGACATCCGAGGTCGGTCACAATGGGCCGATGAGCATTGTCGTTGATCAGCCCGCCGAACACGTCTTGACGATCGGGATCAACCGGCCCGAGGCGCGCAACGCGATCGACGGTCCAACTGCCAGGGCGTTAGCGGAGGAGTTTCGAGCGTTCGACGACGACCCCGACATGAACGTCGCCGTGCTGTACGGGCTGGACGGCGTGTTCTGTGCCGGCGCAGACCTCAAGCAGATCGGCTCCGGCAACGGCAACCGTGTCGAGGTCGACATGTCGAAGGACGGGCCGCTGGGACCGACTCGAATGCTGCTGAGCAAACCCGTCATCGCCGCGGTGGAGGGTTACGCCGTCGCCGGCGGGCTCGAACTCGCGTTGTGGTGCGACATGCGCATCGCAGCGGCCGATGCCGTGTTCGGCGTGTACTGCCGGCGATGGGGTGTGCCGCTTGTCGACGGCGGCACGGTTCGACTTCCCCGCCTGATCGGTCACAGCCATGCGCTCGACATGATCCTGACCGGCAGAGGCGTGTCGGGCGAGGAAGCGATGCGCATGGGTCTTGCCAACCGAATGGTGGCCCACGGAGCCGCCTTGGATGCTGCGGTGGCGCTCGCCACGGAGATCGCCGCACTCCCCCAGCGCTGCCTGCGCTCGGATCGTCGCAGCAGCTTCGATCAGTGGGGGCTCACGTTCGACGAGGCGATGTCCAACGAGACCGAGTTGGGCCTGGCGACGATCCGCAGCGGCGAGACGCGCGAAGGCGCCGCCCGGTTCGCGGCCGGCGAGGGCCGCCACGGCGCCTGATGAACTAGCGGACGTTGACCAGGTCGACGACGAACACCAGGGTTTCGCCGCCCTTGATCGCGCCACCCGCTCCCCTGGCGCCGTAGCCGAGGTCTGGCGGGATGGTGAGCCGGCGACGGCCACCGACGCGCATGCCGGCGACGCCCTTGTCCCAACCCTCGATCACTTCGCGCGCCCCCAGTCGAAAGTCGAACACATCGCCACGGTTCCAACTGGCGTCGAACTCCTTACCGTTGCTCCACGCGACACCTGCGTAGTGGACGGAGACGCGCTTGCCGACCACCGCCTCTTCGCCATCGCCGATCGTTTCGTCCTCGATGACGAGATCGGCGGGAGGTTCGCTGTCGGGAATTGTGATCGTCGGTCGTTCGGCCATGAAGGCCGACCTTAATGGGCGTTGTGCTGCGGTTCACCTACGGCGTACAGGAGATGCCGCCGATCTGACCATCGCAGCAGCGAGAATGGTTGCATGGCGAGGCGTTATTGGCTGATCGGTGCACTGTGCATGGCCTTCGTCGTCGCGCTCGTGTGGGCCCCGAGCTCATCCGACGAAACCAACGCCAAAACGGTGGCAACCCTTGCGACCATCGTCGATCAAACGACCGCGTCTCAGCCGCCGGCAACCACGACGACGATTTCGAGCTCCACTTCGACGCCGCCTGCCACGTCGACCGTCCCCGACACCACGACGTCGACCTCGACCACGACCACGCTGCCACCACCGACGACCGTTCGTCAGAACACGGGGACGTTCAATGGTGATGCGTTCGACGCCGTGGTCGCTGCGGCCACCGTCGACGTCGGTGACATCGCTGTCGGGGTGGCTGTGCTGCGCAACGGCAAGTTGCTGCACACCACTGCACTCGGCATGGAGAACCCATTCGAGTCGAGAGCTGCGACGGTCGACACTCGCTTCCGCATCGCGAGCATCTCGAAGGTCTTCACGGCCGTTGCGATCATGCAACTGGTCGACGAGGGATCGATCGAGCTCGACGAGCCGTTCGCCCGACAGCTTGGGGTCGATGGCCCCTTCACCGATCCACGCATCGCCAACATCACGGTGCGACAGCTCATGTCTCATCTGTCGGGCTTCAGTGCCGCGCAGGGAATCTTCTTCCGCCGCGGCGCCGAGACATGGCACCAGGCCGCCCAGAGCGCGTTGGGTGAGGTGCTGCAAGCCGACCCCGGTACCGCGTTTCAATACAGCAACACCAACTTCTGTTTGCTCGGCCTCCTGCTCGAGAAGGTCACCGGCCAGCCCTTCGAAACTGTCATACGGGAGCGGGTCTTGCAACCGATCGGCATCAGTGCCCACCTCGCTCCCACGTTCGACACCACACACGGTGACGCACTGCATGCGTCCTCCCCCGGTCGCAACTACATGGAGGTACTCGGTCCGGCCGGTGGATGGGTCGCCTCACCGCTCGACATCGCCAAGCTCGCTGCGGCACTCCGCGACGAATCCGATCACCAACTGCTCGACCCAATGGCGGTCGACGCGATGCGCATCCGCGTGCTCGGTGCCTGTCGAGGATCCTCCGCCTCTCAACGGGTGGAGCTACGGCATGGGACTGATGTTGTTCAGCGACGGCTCGTGGGGCCACACGGGCACCATCGAGTCGACCCACGCGGTGGTGGTCAACAGGCCCGACGGTCTCACGGTGGCGATCCTGGTCAGCGGCAAGGAGCCACGCAACACCGACGATCTCCTGCCCGTGATCGAGCTGGCCGTTGCGGCTGCCGGAGTAGGCGCCTAGACCAGCAACACCCAGCGGCTACCTTCGCCGCATGGTTCTACCGAACGAGGGCATGTCGCCCGAGGCGATCTTCTCGCACCTCGACGAACTGCAACACGACGATGTGCGGTGGCGCGATGGGCGGGTGTTCAGCCTCGTCTACTACGGCGGGGCCGACGTGCTGGCCGTGGCTGAGGAGGCCTACCGCAGGTACTCCACCGAGAACGCGCTCGAACACCGACGCGTTTCCTGGGTTGCGCACCCTGCAGGCCGACGTCGTCGGGTTCGTCGGCGAATGGTTGGATGCCGGCGGTGAGGGCGCAGGCTTCATGACATCGGGAGGGACCGAGAGCATCCTGATGGCGGTCAAGGCAGGCGCGCGAGCGCGGCCGGCGAGAGCTCGGCATCACCGTGCCCAACGTGGTGCTCCCGACGAGCGCCCACGCGGCATTCGAGAAGGGGTGCTACTACTTCGGTCTCGAGAGCCGTCGCGTGGCGGTCGGTCCCGACTGGCGTGCCGACGTGATGGCCATGGAGGCCGCGATCGATGACAACACCGTGTTGGTGGTGGGGTCGGCGCCGCAATACCCGCAAGGGGTCATCGATCCCATCCCCGAGATCGCCGCTCTCGCGGCGGCCCGGAACATCAACTGCCACGTCGATGCGTGCATGGGTGGCGTCACCCTCACCTACCTCGCCCGTCTCGGCGAGCCGGTTCCTCCGTGGAACTTTGCCGTGCCAGGCGTGACGAGCATCTCGGTCGACCTACACAAGTACGGCTACACCGCGAAGGGCGCGTCGGTGATCATGCACCGCAACAAGAAGCTGCGCGGCTACCAGACGTTCGTCACCGACAACTGGCTCGGTGGCATGTACGGCTCGTCCGGTGTGCTCGGCACAAAAGGCGGCGGGTCGATAGCCGCTGCATGGGCCGTGATGCGCTACCTCGGAAACGACGGCTACATGCGGGTGACCGCCGCTGCTCGCGCGGCGTGTCTGCAATTGGCTGCTGAAGTCCGCGCGATTCCCGAGCTCATTCTCAGGGCTGATCCCGACGCGACCTTGTTGGCATTCGGCGCCGCCGACGAGACGCGACTCGACGTCTTCGCGCTGGCAGACGCACTGCGGACGAGCGGTTGGTACGTCGATCGGCAGGGGCCTCCCCCATCGCTGCACTGCACCGTCAGTGTCGTTCACGACGACAAGATCGATGCATTCGTCCGTGACCTGCGGGCCGGTCTCGACGAGGTAGTGCACGGTCGCGATCGCGGCGAGCAAGGCGCGTACGGAACGGTCGAGTAGGGCGCGTCAGCCCGCTTGCTGGTCGGCGTCGACCTCACCCAACACTCCTCCGCGTCCGGCGAGGTAGTACGCGTACCGGTTCGGATATCCGAACAGCCTCGACGGACCGAGCACCTCGCGATCGAGCATCCATCGGCCGCCGAGGTCGCCTACTGGCCCAGCGAGCGCACGAACCACTTCCGCTGTGCTTGCCATGAATGGAACCTAGCCTCCTAGGCTCGATCCCCCATGGGACGGCGTCGACTTCTCGTGATGACGATCGTGGTGGCGCTCGCAATGGGAACCGGTGTTGCCTGTCAACCCGCGAACCAACGCGCTCGCCCGTCGAAGTCGACGGTGCAAGTGGCGGTGGTCGACGAGGGTGGCAAGCCGATCAATTCGGCGGTGATGATGGCGATCGGCAACTCGGATCCGATCGCCATTCCGGGTACACGCGAGCTGAAGATCGACCAGCCTGTCGCGGGCACCATCGAGGCCGATGGGTATCTCGCCGAGCCCTTCGTGATCGACCCGAACGACGCGTCGATCACTGTGAAACTGTTCGCACGCAGAGGGTCGAGCGGCACAGACCGTCTGTCGTTTCAGTTCGGCGGCGACGTGATGATGGGACGGCGGTACCAACAACCCGTCGAACGCAGCGATACGCCGATTGCAACGACCGACGCAGGAGCCCGGTCGATCGTGCGCCACATCGCGCCGATCATGGCCGCGGCCGACGCCTCGACCGTGAACCTCGAAACCGTTGTCGGGCAGCTTCCTGCGAGCGGCGCCTATCCGGCGAAGCGATTCCTGCTGCAGTCGCCGCCGGTCGTGCTGGCCGCTCTCGACGAGCTCGGCGTCGACCTCGTGACCCTCGGCAACAACCACGCCTACGACTGGCAGGGTCCGGGTGTCGCTTCCACGATCGCAGCGCTCGACGGTGCGGGCATCGCGTGGACGGGCGCGGGTACGACAGTCGAGCAGGCTCGAGCCGGACGGATGATCGACGTTCGTGGCACCAAGGTCGGCGTGGTGTCGGCGACCACCGTCAACGGCGACTTTGTCAACGACAGCCTTCCTGGGGCCGACGACGAGAAGGCCTCCGACGTGCCCGCACGAGACGCTTGGCAGTACGAGGCGCGCACGTTCGGCTTTGGCAAGGTCGGTGACGTCGCATACATCGCCTCGGCGATGCGCCGCCCGGGAGTCGCATGGTCGGCGTTCGAGCAGGTCGAGTCGTTGCTCGACGACGACCAGTCAGCCGCGCTGTGGGCGTCGATGGCGAAGGTCTACCCCGAGCTGCAGGACTGGGTTGCTCGACGTGGACACGGCGGGGCTGCACCGTTCCAATCCGCTGCCGTCACCGCGTCGATCGGTGAGATGCGGTCACAGGGAGCAGACCTCGTGATCGTCGAGATCCACGGCGGCTTCCAGTTCTCCGATGTCGCCAGCGAGTTCGCCGCGCGAGCCGCGCGCTCGGCGATCGATGCGGGAGCCGATTTGGTCGTTGGACATCATCCACACGTTCTGCAGGGCTTCGAGTGGTACAAGGGTCACCTCATCGCCTATTCGCTGGGCAACTTCGTGTTCGACCAGGACTTCTTGTCGACGTTTCCCAGCGCGATCCTGCGGACGATCTTCGAGGGAGACCGGCTGATCGACGCCAGGGTCATCCCTCTCGTGATCGACCGCTATCAGCCGATGCCTGTCGCTGGTGCCGCGGCAACCCGTGTCATTCGACTGATCAATGCCAGGTCGGCGCTCGCCGCCTACAGCGACCGCATCGAGCCTCGCATCATCGGTGCTGTCATCGATCAGCGCCTGCCCGGCAATGCAACGATTTTCGACGACGGGATGACCGGCGAGATCACCGACAGGCGCGAGAGTGCCAGAGTCAGTTATCAGTTGGATGCCGATGGCCTGGTGTCGCTGCCACCATGTGCGCTCGTTCGCACCGACTCGTTCAATGTGCAGTTCGGGTTCGACCTGCTGCAATGGGGCGACCTCGACGACGCGACTGCCGACAACGACACCGACGGGGCCGCGCTGTGGTCGTTGGCGGGAAATGTCACGGCCGACGTCGAGGACGGGAACCAGTTCCTTCGGCTATCTCCGACACAGGTACGCGGCACCTCGGCCAGACCGACGGCGAGGTCGACCATGCCCCTCCACCGTTGGTTCGACGCCGAGTTCCAGCCGGTCGACGGCGAGCCCGAGTACACGTTGCGGATGCGGACGCGAGGGAGGGCTGTGACCGAGGCGTTTCTGAAACTCGCCGTCTACGACGTCGACGACACCGATCCCACGACCGAACCCGAATCGACGCTGCTGAAGGACGCTTCGGTGCCGCTGCTTGTTCGCGACAGCACGGATTGGCGCGACGTCGAGGTTGATCTCTCGGCAATTCTCAACGAGCGGTCCGGCGCCCTTCGACCGAACGCGGTGCTCCCGTACGTCATCGTTCCGAGGGGATCGCTCCCGCTCGACATCGACGAGGTGCGATTGATGGAGTGGCGAGACTCCCCCGACATCGCCGGTGGCGTGTGGGTGCAGGCGGATGCCCTCCGTGGGTCGCCCAACGCCGAGATCACCGTCGAGCAATCGGGCTGTGGGGTTCCCGCCGGCTAGCCCGCGCGCCCGCTACAGTTCGAGGTGCCGACAACCCCGATCGGGAGAGCCTTCAACGCAGCCAGCGTTGCGGCGCCGAAGGAGCAACCTCCCCGGAATCTCTCAGGCAAACGGACCGCTCGGGAAGGCAACGCTGGAAAGCAGGGGCACAGTGCCGCTCGCCGAAGGGGAAATCCGCTCGAACCACGTGCGGAGAAGCTCTCAGGTACCGATGACAGCTGGGGAACCTCGATTCTGCGATCCCCGGGAGAAGTCATGAGAGCACAGCTCGACGAGTTGATCGATGCAAGCGAATTCACACGCCGGCACACGTCCGCGATCGACGCCGATCGCCGGCACATGCTGGCGGTGATCGGCGAGACGTCGGTGGAATCCCTGCTGTCTCACACCGTGCCGGCGTCGATCCGCATGGCCGATCGGCTGGCCCTCGATGGGCCACGTTCGCCGGAGTCGGTGCTCGGTGAGTTGCGCGACCTCGCCGCATTGAACAAGCCGCGTACGAGCCTGATCGGCATGGGCTACTACGGCACCATCACGCCGCCCGTCATCGTGCGCAACGTGCTGGAGAACCCCGCGTGGTACACGGCCTACACGCCGTATCAACCGGAGATCAGCCAAGGTCGGCTCGAGGCCCTGCTCAACTTCCAGACGATGGTCGCCGAGTTGACCGGCTTCGATCTCGCCAACGCGTCTCTGCTCGACGAGGCCACGGCCGCCGCCGAGGCTATGACGATGTGTCGTCGACTGTCGACCTCGGACAGTCACCGGTTCTTCGTGCACCGCGACACCCATCCGCAGACCATTGCCGTGCTGGCGACACGGGCCGAGCCGGTCGGCATCGAGCTCGTCGTGGGTGACATCGACGAGATCGCCGGCGGCTGCTTCGGTGCACTGTTCAGCTTGCCGACGTCGAGCGGCGCGATCACCGACTGGGCAAAGGCCATTGCGTCGGTGCACCACGTCGGCGGACTGGCGGTGGTTGCCACCGACCTGTTGGCCTGCATGCTGACCGTGCCACCGGCCCACCTCGGCGCTGACATCGCCATCGGTTCCGCACAGCGTTTCGGTGTGTCGATGGGCTTCGGAGGCCCGCACGCCGCCTTCATCGCCGCATCGGAGTCGATCGCCCGTGCCCTCCCCGGTCGACTGGTGGGTGTCAGCACCGATACCGAGGGTCGGCCCGCGATGCGTCTCGCCCTGCAGACCCGCGAGCAGCACATCCGCCGCGAGAAGGCGACATCCAACATCTGCACCGCCCAGGTCTTGCTGGCCAACATCTCTGGGCTGTACGCGACCTGGCACGGCCCTGAGGGTTTGCGCAGGATCGCCGAGCGGGTGCACCGGTTGACCTCTATGGCGGCCGACGCTCTGCGGTCTGCTGGATTCGTGTTGGTCAACGACACCTGGTTCGACACGCTGCAGGTTGTTTGCAATGCGAGCGAGGTGCTCGCTCGCGCCGCGTCTGCGGGTCTCGATCTGCGGTTCGTCGACGACACGACGATCGGTTTCAGCTTCGACGAGACGACCACGACCGCGACCCTTGCCACATTGCTCGACGTGTTCGATGCAGGCACCCATCTCGACCAGATCTCGGACACCGACACCGAGGGACTTCCCCGACGGCGCACCGACGATTTCCTCACCCAAACGGTCTTCTCCCGCTATCACACCGAACACGAGATGCTGCGCTATCTGCGTCGTCTTGCCGACAAGGACCTCGCGCTCGACCGGACGATGATCCCATTGGGTTCGTGCACCATGAAGCTCAACGCCACGGTCGAGATGGAGCCGTTGACCTGGCCGGGTCTTGCC
Source organism: Ilumatobacteraceae bacterium (assembly GCA_963746365.1). Taxonomy (GTDB): domain Bacteria; phylum Actinomycetota; class Acidimicrobiia; order Acidimicrobiales; family Ilumatobacteraceae; genus JAENVT01. Next base: position 27,887 of record CAVVBH010000024.1, read on the forward strand.
GACATGCACCCGTTCACTCCCGACGACGCAACCGTGGGGATCCGCACGATGATCACCCAGCTCGAAGCGATGCTGGTGGCGATCACGGGATACGACGCTGTCAGTCTGCAACCCAACGCCGGCAGTCAGGGTGAGTTCGCCGGTCTGCTCGCCATACACGCCTATCACCGCAGTCGTGGTGACACAGGCAGGGACGTGTGCCTGATCCCATCGAGCGCGCACGGCACCAACGCAGCCAGCGCGGTGATGGCCGGGTTGAGGGTTGTCGTCGTGCGCTGCGACGAGCAAGGCAACATCGACCTCGCCGATCTCGAGGCGAAGGCTGCCGCGGCGGGTGATGCCCTGGCCGCAGCGATGGTGACATATCCATCGACGCACGGTGTGTTCGAGGCCCACATCGGCGAACTGTGCGAGATCGTTCACCGCCACGGCGGACAGGTGTACGTCGACGGCGCGAACCTCAACGCGATGGTCGGGCTGGCGCAACCCGGCAAGTTCGGTGCCGATGTCAGCCACCTCAACTTGCACAAGACGTTCTGCATCCCGCACGGCGGCGGCGGGCCCGGCGTCGGGCCGGTCGCGGTGCGCGCCCACCTCGCCGAGTTCCTGCCGGCTCATCCGTTGGCGTCGTCCGGCTGTCCGGTCGGCGCCGTCTCGGCCGCTCCGTTCGGCTCGGCAAGCATCTTGTCGATCTCGTGGGTGTACATCGCCCTGATGGGTGCATCCGGTCTTGCCGATGCCAGCGCGATGGCAGTCCTGAATGCCAACTACATCGCCACGCGGATCAACCCATTCTTCCCCGTGCTGTACACCGGCGAGCACGGCCGCGTCGCCCATGAGTGCATCATCGATCTGCGCCCGATCACGAAGGCGACGGGTGTCACCGTCGACGACGTCGCCAAGCGGTTGGTCGACTACGGCTTCCACGCGCCAACGATGAGCTTCCCGGTCTCCGGCACGCTGATGATCGAGCCGACCGAGAGCGAATCGCTGTTCGAGATCGATCGATTCTGTTCGGCGATGATCGCCATCAAGCGCGAGATCGATGCGGTCGCCTCCGGATCGTGGGAGGTGGGTTCGAGTCCTCTTCGCAACGCTCCGCACACGGCCGAGGATCTCATCGGCGAGTGGAAACGGCCGTACGATCGCGAGCTCGGCGCGTATCCCCTCGCCGCACTGCGCGCGTCGAAGTACTTCCCGCCCGTCTCGCGGATCGACGCTGCGTATGGCGATCGCAACCTGATCTGCAGCTGCGAACCACTCGAAGTGCTCGCCACCTCGAACTGAGAAAGGGCTACGGTTCGACCATGGCGCAGAGCAATCCCCCCGGCATCGGCGACCTTCTCGGTCTGTTCGGCGGGGCCAACCCGTTCAACGCGATCACCAAGTCGATCGGTCAGTTCCAGCGCGGCGTCTCCGACTTCCTGTCCGCCGTCGAGAACTTCAACAAGACGATGGAGCAGATGCATGGCGTCGCGGAGCGGGTCAACGGCCTGCTCGACACCGTCGAGGAACCCATCAGGACCCTGGTTCCGCAGCTCAACAAGATCGTCAAGGCTGCCGACTCGATGGTCGACCAGTTGACCGGGCCGATCGACCGGGTCGCGCCCGGCCTCGCTCGGCTGGCCGACGTGCTCTCGTCTCCTACGCTCACGTCGCTGCCGACTGACCTCGGCGAGTTCATGGGCACGCTGTCCGACCTCGCTCGCCGGTTGCAACCACTCGGCCAGATGGCCGATTCGGCCGGCAGCCTTTTCGGCGGCCTGCGCCCGTTCGCTTCACTGCTGGGAGGCACTCCCCCGCCACCCGTGCCGATAGCCCCGCCTGCCATCATCGTCCCCGTGCCCGAGGCCGCGGTCGCCAAGATGACTCCGGCGAAGAAGGCGGCCGCGAAGAAAGCCCCGGCGAAGAAGAGCCCCGGCGAAGAAGACTGCACCCGGCGAAAGGCGACCGCCAAGAAGGCGGTCAAGAAGGCGGCCAAGAAGTCCTGACCACGCCAGGAACCCGGTCAGCGCTGTTTCGTGACGAAGGGGGTTGTGACGACTGTGCCGGGCAGGGCGCTGCCGCGGACATCGACCACCACCGGCGTGCCGACCTCGGTGGTCGGCGGCATGAACGCGAGGGCGATCCCGTGCCCCAAGACCGGCGAGAAGTTGCCGCTGGTGATCACGCCCACGGGCTGACCATCGACGAGCACGGCACAATCGGAGCGTGGCGGCCGCCGTCCTTCCGTGGCGATGCCCATCAGTCGACGGGTGACGCCCGAAGCGCGCTCGGCTGCAAGCGCCTCGCGCCCACGGAACTCGTCTTTCGACCAGGCCACGACCCACTCGAGACCGGCCTGCAGTGGTGTGATGCCGGGTCCCAGCTCGTGACCGTGCAGTGGCAGGGCTGCCTCGAGTCGCAGCGTGTCGCGAGCACCGAGGCCGGCGGGCGTGACGCCGGCGCCGGTGATCGCGGTCCACATGTCGCGCGGCGGCTGCATTGGGCACCGCGATCTCGACGCCTGCTTCGCCGGTGTACCCGGTGCCGGCGACGACACAATCGATTCCCTCCCACGTGAGTCGACTGACCCTGAAGCGTCCGACGGCGGCCGCGTCGGGGAACACCGTGGCCAATCGCTCCTTCGCGCGCGGGCCCTGCACCGCCAGCACGGCGCGATCGTGTGTGGTCTCGTGACCGCCGATCGCACTGCGCACGCGATCGGTGTTCGATGCGTTGGGCATGACGTCGAATACCTCGTCGTCGATCCACCAGATGATGATGTCGTCGAGCACCGAAGCGTCGGTCTCGTCGAGCAGGTGCGTGTACTGGGCTCGTCCGGGAGCGATCTTGTGAAGGTCGTTGGTCAACGCGAATTGCAACCGTTCGTCGGCATCGCCGCCCTCGACGCGCACGGTGCCGAGGTGCGACACGTCGAACACGACCGAGTCGTTGCGACAGGCGATGTGTTCGTCGATCGTGCCCAACGGATACGACAGCGGCATCTCCCATCCGCCGAACGGAACCATCTTCGCATCGAGTCCGCGATGCACGGCATCGAGCGAACTGTGTTCGAACTCCTCCATCACATGGCGCGGCGCGTCGATGCGTCGGCCGACGCATCGTTGAGTTCGACGATGGTCGAGTCGAGCCCGTCCTTGACTCCCCCGATGGCCAACACGTTGAGCACGCCTTGCCCGCCGCGACGCATGACGTCGATCAACTGCTCGCCGTCGCACAGGATCACATCGCTGCCACTGATCACGAGGTGCGCGCTGACGATGTCGGTCTCGATCTGGGTGCGGAGGTATTCGAACGCGGTACGAACCGACTCGAGCTTGATGCCGGCATCGAGCAGGCTCTTGATGACCCGAAGCTCCAACAGGTCTCGGTAGCTGTAGAGACGCCTGCTTCCGCTGCCGCTCGCATCGGTGAGCGATGGCCGTATCAGATCGGTGCGAGCCCAGTAGTCGAGTTGGCGATACGTGATGCCGACAATGGTGGCCGCCTTCGTGCCGCTATATCCCTCTTCGCTCATGATCTGCCTCCGACTCACATCCGCGTAACTACGGCAATGTAAGGACCGCCCAGGCTACGCCACGATCATCCCCAGGTCAAACACCACACGCGCGATCAATCGCGCGGACCGTGCGGACTAGGCGTCGAAGTCTTCGGGCTTGATCTCGTCGAGGAAGTCGCGGAACTCGTCGAGAATGGCTTCGTCTTCGGGCTCGTCGTCGGAAAGACCGTCTGCGGCGATGAGCCCGACCTCGTCGAGCAACGATTCTTCGGCATAGATCGTGGTACCGGTGCGGCACGCCACCGCGATCGCATCCGACGGACGGCACGACACGACGGATTGGTTGCCGCTGATGCGCAGGTGCAGTTCGGCGTAGAACGTGTGGTCCCGGATCTCGGTCACGACCACCTTGTCGAGCGTGGCACTGGTGCTGCGGAGCAGTTCGACGATCAGATCGTGTGTCATGGGTCGGGGTGCGACGATGCCCGACAATGCCGTGTGGATGGCCGACGCCTCGGGAGATCCGATGAGGATCGGTAGAACTCGATGGGGCTCGGGTTGCTCCCGCAAGATGACGACGGGCGTGTTGGCGGGCACCTCCACCCGAACACCGACGAGCTCCATCGCGATCACGCTCGGAGCGTACCCTGTCGTGCTTGGGCTACGCCCCTCAGTCGCCGAAATCACCCGATCGAGATGGTGGCTCAGTGCGGAGTGCACGATCGCCGAACGCAGTTCGCCGCCGAGCTCGGCGAGAGATGTCAGCGTCGCAACGGCCTGCTGTCGGGCCTGCGGGTTGCGCTGACGAAGCAGAGGCAGGATCATCTGTTCGAACAGCGACGCTTCGCGCTCCGCTGCCTGACGCCACGCCTTCAGGTGCCGTCCGCCGACACCGTGTTGCATGAACCCGGCGGCAGCCTGCGCGATGGCGAGGTCTCCTGCGGTGTAGATCGTTGCATCACCACTTCCCTTGCCGACCAACAGTCCGTACGACTCCAACTCCTCGAGCTGTGGTTCAGTGAGTCCGGCGATCTCGCAGAGGTCGCTCGCGGCGAAGCTGTCGTGGCGGTGGGACGAATCCATCGGGTGTTGCGCAGCAGCTGCCGCGACCGGTCGAGCCACCTCACCCGTTCTGTCGTCGCCGGACCGCGTGACCGTCGTGGTCGCCGCGTTGACAGGGTCGATGTGTTGATGAGCATCGGACCCGTCCATGGACTGCACGGTGTCGATGCCCCGCGGTGGTGTCGTCGGTCCTGTCGGATCCTCGATCGCTCCGCTCTCGAGCCGATCGCGGATGACCCGCAGTGGAAGGAAGTTCTCGCGCTGTTCGCGCAGGATCACTCGAAGCAGATCGACGTCGTTGTCGTAGAACTTGCGGTATCCGCTGGCCGTCCGCTCGGGGTCGATCAGGCCCTGGCTCTCGAGGAACCGGATCTTGGAGATCGTCACGTCGGGGAACTCCTCGAGCAGGAGACCCAATACTTCACCGATGGACAGGTAGGGACGTTCTTGCATGATCATCAATCAGCCGTCAGACCGCTCGAAGAAGACGAGGCGAAACTTGCCCACCTGCAGCTCGTCGCCTTGTTGCAGGACGACCTCGTCGTCGATCCGCTCGGCGTTGAGATAGGTGCCGTTGAGCGATCCTGCATCGCGCACGACGTAGCCGTTATCGGTGCGCTCGACTTCGGCGTGGCGACGTGACACGGTGATGTCGTCGAGGCTGATCTCACTGTCGGGATGACGACCGAGGCGGGTGAGTTGATCGTGCAACGCGAATGCGTCGCCGGCCTGCGCACCTGCCCGGACGATCAACGACGCGACACCTGCGTCGAGGTCGCCGACACTGACCACGACGTCGTCCTCCGTACCAGCCGCATCCTGCAACGGGATCAACCTTCGCCAGGGTGACGCGTGTGGTCGGCGATGCGATCGAGCACATTGCCGCATGACGAACAGAACCCGGAATCTGGCGGGTTCCGGTGGCCGCATTGGTTGCAGAACACGTAGGCCATTTGGAGGAGACTAACCGTCGATGAGAGCTTGATAGCCAACGGCGTCGAGCAAGCCATCGATATCGCCCGGATCACTCATCTCGATCTCGCAGATCCAACCCGCTCCGTAGGGATCAGAGTTCAACACGTCTGGTCCGTCGCTGAGCTTTTCATTGACCGCGACCACGGTTCCCGAGACCGGGGCATAGATGTCGCTGACCGACTTGGTGCTCTCGACCTCACTGAAACTGTCGCCGGCTGCCACCTTCGCCCCCACGGTTGGGGCCTGGACGAAGACCACGTCGCCGAGCGCCTCTTGGGCGTAATCGGTGATTCCGACGCGGGCACGGTTGCCGTCGACGGCGACCCATTCGTGATCACTGGAGTAGAGCAGCTGGGCAGGTACCGTCATGGCCCCGCAGACTAGCGGGGAGTCTTCGCGTCCCTCGCGCAACGACTCTGCGGATGGTCGGAATGTACGTGAACGCGGTGTAGTAGCTCAGGATCAGTCCGGGAATTCCGAGGATCCACGAGGCGATCTGGAACCCCTGATGGCCGGGGAAGTCGCTCGAGCCGAGCATGAAACCCGGCAGGCGCGAACATCAGCAGGAACGTCGCCAGCTTGCCCCACCACGACACGTCGAAGCGCTTCATGCCGAACACCAGCGTCGGAGATTGCCACCGTTCCGCCGACGAGCACTTCGCGGATGACGACCGCCCAGCAGAACCACAGTGGTGCTGCGCCGTCGATGATGATTCCCCCGACACCGATGATGAACAGCAGTCGATCCGCTGTGGGGTCGAACATCTTTCCGAACTCGCTCGTCTGGTGCAGGCGACGCGCCAGCCAACCGTCGACCCAGTCGGTTGCGCCGAGTCCGCCGAGCAGCCACGCGGCACCGGCGCGGTTGTCGCGACCGAACAGCAGGTACAGGAACAGCGGGATGCAGCACAGTCGAAACAGCGTGAACCGTTGGGGACCGTGAGGTATCGGTTCGGCGCCAGCGCTTCCATGCGCGTCGAGCGTACATTCGTACCATGACCACCATCTTCAGTCGCATCATCGCCGGCGAGATTCCGGGCACCTTCGTGCACCGCGACGATCGCTGTGTCGCGTTCATGTCGATCAACCCCCTGGCTCGCGGGCATGTGCTCGTGGTGCCGATCGAGGAGGTCGACCACTGGATCGACGGATCGCCGGAACTCGTCGGCCACCTCTTCGACGTCGCTCACCGAATCGGTCGAGCGCAGCAGCAGGTGTTCGACTGCGAGCGGGTCGGTTTGATCGTCGCCGGCTACGAGGTGCCGCACGCCCACATCCACGTGATTCCGACCGACAACATGGGCCAACTGTCGTTCGAGAATGCCGCAGCGTCGGTCGATCGGGACGACATGGAAGCGGCCGCCGCAGCGATCCGCGCCGCCTTGGCCTAATCGATCGGCGCGATCAGTTCCTCACCCTTGTTGCGCACGTTGTTGACTTCGGTCGACACCTTGTGCATGGTCAACAGGTTGTCGGGTGCAGGTACCAGCAGTCTCTGCAGCTCCTCGACATTGCTGTTGTCCGGATCGAGCCATTCGTCCCACGCCGTCGCCGGCAGCATCACGGGCATGCGATCGTGAACCGGCTCCATCGTCGCGTTGGCCGAAGTCGTGACCACGGTGCAGCTGTGCAGCCACGGCGCGTCGGGCCCTGCCGTCTTGTCGCGCCACGTCGTCCACAGCCCCGCCACGGCGAGCGGCTCGCCATCGAGGCGATGAATGAACATCGGCTGTTTGCTCGGCTTGCCAGCCTTGGTCAGCGCGGCGCCCTCGCTCCCCTGCGCCCACTCGTAGAAGCCGTCCATCGGGATGATGATGCGTTGCTTCTTGAACACCGACTTGAACACCGGCTTCTCGGCGATCGTCTCTGAGCGCGCGTTGATCATCTTCGAGCCGATCTTGATGTCTTTCGCCCACACCGGCACGAGGCCCCAATGGAAAACCTGCAACGTGGGTTTGCCATCGGGACCGGCCACGACTCCGTAGACGTCGTTTGTCGGCGCGGTGTTGTAGTTCTCGGGCAGCGTGGTCTGCGGGTCGAACGACGCGCCGAAGTAGTCGGCGATCTTCTCGGCAGAGCTGGAGGAAACGAAACGGCCGCACATCGACTCCCACCGTAGTGTCCGTGCGACCGGACTCGCGATGGCGCCGCACTCATCCCCGGGCCGGCCCTACGACGTGATGGTGAGCGCGCTTTCGTAGCCGACGGTGTCGTATGCCATCCACATATCGCGCTCGGATGCCTTGGTCACGATGATCCAGAGCTCGAGGTGGTGGGAGGCAGGGAAGCTGTGGGATTGATTGCCGAAATCGAAGGTCACGCCCGTGAACTGGTTGGCGCCGGTGAAGTCGACCGTGGCGGTGGCAAAGGTGGTGCACAGGCGGGCGAGGTCGCAGTCAGCGAGCGCGGCCTGCGCCTGAATTCGGTCGCGGTGGAAGTCTCTCGCGGCTGCGTAGAGGAGCAGGCTGCTGGGTCCGTTCAACTGAAAGGTGCCGGCGGGATCGAGACGGTATCGCTGGACCTCTTCTGTAGTCGTCGAGCTGAAAGTGGAGTCCTTGTCGAGGACGCGGCCGCGCTTGTCGTCGAGATCGGTGTCCAGGTTCGGGAGTGCTGCATTCGACGGGGCGCGGGCAACCAGCGGCAAGATCGCCTGCGAGGCGACATTGCCGACGGCGGAGGAACCGAGCAAGTAGATAGCGGTCGAGGGCGACGCGGTAGACGGCGGTGTCGGCGGCGGTGTCGTGGGAGGTGCTGCCGTGGTGGGAGGCGTCGTAGGTGGCGAAGTCGTTGCAGGCGTGGTTGGGCGGCGCAGTGGGCGTCGCAGTTGGCGGTGGCAAGCGCGGCGCCACAGTGGTGGCCGCCGACGTCGGTGTCGTCGCCGGCCGAAAGACCGGCACGGTGTCGTCCACCACGTCTCCGGTCGGGTCAGCCGGCTCCAGCGGCAGAGTCGTGCCTGCGTCCGTCTGCGGTTGCGTCGCCACCGGAGGCGGCCCGAAGTCGGTCGAGCCACTCAGGTCCGTGGGCTCTCCGTGGTTGATGCGCGCCGGCAAGGCCGTCGGGTACGGAGCGTTGCTCGTCACCGACACGATCACGCTCGATTGGTCTCTCGGTTCCACGAGCGCGACGACCGACACCGCGGCAACCGGACGCTGTCGGCTCTCGTTCGTGTTCGGAGTCACCGCCGTGCCCACCGCTGCCGCGGTCATTCCGGCAGCTGCCATCAAGGCCGGTGCTGCGGCCGTCGCACCGGCGAGTCCCGAGGGAAGGAACGTCAGCTGTGTCAACCACGACAGCGGGCCCATCGCCAGGCGCAGCTTGCCCAGCGAGATGCTCAGGAATGCGCGCACCACGTTGGCATCGAATTGGGTGCCGGCGCATCGCGCCAGTTCGGCGCGCGCCGCCGCGGCCGTGCCGGGCTTCTTGTAGGAGCGGACCGACGTCATCACGTCGAACGCGTCGGCTACGGCGACGATGCGCGCAGCGAGCGAGATGTTGGTGCCTCGAAGCCCGTTCGGATAGCCGTTGCCGTCCCAGCGTTCGTGATGTTCTCCGATCGCGCGAACGGATTCGCCAAGCCAGCCCGCCAGCGGCGCCGCCAACCGTGCGCCGATGTCAGGGTGACGCTTGATCGTCTGGAACTCCGCGGCTGTCAGGCGCGCCGGGCTTGTTGAGGATCTCGAACGGGATCTCGAGTTTGCCGATGTCGTGCAACAGCGCTGCCCAACGCAGGTGATCGATCTCGTCGCCGGTGAGTCCGAGCTCATCGCCGATCATCTGCGAGTAGGCGCGAACGCGCTCCGAGTGACCTCGTGTCAGCCGATCATGCACGCTGAGATCGGAGACAAGCTCCAACAATCGGGTCGCGGCCAGTGCAGGCTCATCTGCGCCGATGCGCCGATACTCCTCCAACCGCCGCCGCAACTCGGCGGTGCCGCCCGAGCGCATGGCGATCTTGAATCGTGAAGGCGCCTCATCCGGGAAGACAAGTGTCAAGCTCAAGAGTGCGGCCAGCGGCAACATCCGGCGCGTCGCACGGTCCGCGCCGTACAGCACGATCGTCGAAGCTGCCGCAATACCGATCAGACGGATGCCGGCGACCGGCCAACTGTGTGCCCTGGGTAGCAGCTTCGACAGGACGAGCGCCGCGACGATGGAACAGGCGAACGGCGCTGCGTAGACGACGAGTCGAACCACGCGCGACAACCACGGACGTCCGAGCCATCGATTTGTGGCCACCTGTCCCTGTCGTCCCACGTACCTCTATCGGCACGTCCAAGGGCCATCTGAGCGGCAATTTTGCTGCGCTGCGCTCGCTCAGCGTCGCGCTCTCGGATCCCAGGTCGGGGTGCAGATCGTGTAGCGCTTGTCGAAGTCGAAGCGCTGGATGGTCGCAACCATCTCGAACGTGCAGAAGAGGATGCCAACTGCGACCAGCAGTCCGTGGTTCTGGTCACGCCAGGCCTCGTCGTTGACCGCCCGATCCATCATCTGCCACCACTCCGACTCTGTCAGCCACAGCACGCTTCCGTCGGGCAGCTGATAGCCGACGCCGTTCGTCGTGCTGGGATTTGGTGGCCGGAGCTTGTTGACGAATGCACACTTCTCGACTGGTTCGAAGTCGCCGGTGTGGACGAATCTGGTGATGGTGTCGACGATCTCGATGCATCCGACCTCGCCGGGGAACCTCCAGCCGTCCATCAGCTCGTGCAGCCCCTTACCGTCGGCCCCATCGAGGACCGTCAATAGTTGGCGACATGCCTGCGGGTCAGCGAGCCCCGCGAGGACGCCGGCCCATGCCTTGCATCGGTCGGCCACGACTTCGACGTCTTGATCGGTGAACATAGAAAGCTCCTTCCCTGCGCATCCATGCAGATACTGGTACAGAGCCGGTTGCGTTGACTCAGATACATCGTCCCGCGAACTCAGGAGTCGATCACGCTGCCGGCGCGGGTGCGGGCTGCTCCGAGAACATCGTGACGCTGCGGAGGAGATGTTTGCCGAGCTCGTCCACACTCAACGGTCTGGCGAAAAGGAACCCCTGGCCGAGGTCGCAATGAAGCGATCGCAGGGTGTTGAGCTGATGCATTCGTTCGATGCCTTCACCGACCGTCTGCAAACCCATCGACCGTCCGAGCGTCACCAGCGCCTCGGCAAGGCCGGACTTCCGACCGTCTGCGCGCATCGCATCCACGAACGAGCCATCGATCTTGATGATGTCGACCGGGAAGCACAGAAGATGGGTCATCGACGAGTAGCCGGTACCGAAGTCGTCGAGCGCAATGCGAACGCCCAGCTCCCGCACCTTGTGCAGCTCGGTTGCTGCCATCTCGATGTTGTCGACGAGCGATCGTTCGGTCAGCTCGAGGACGAGATCCTGCGGTCGCAGCCCGGATGACTGAAGCACCTCCGCGACCGCGCTCGCCAGCCCCGGGTGACGCAGCTGGCTTGCGGAGATGTTGACCCAAGCAGCGAGATTCGCTGCGCCCGGAACGCTTGTCTGCCATGCCTTGACTTGCTTGCACGCCGCGTTCATGACCCAGTTGTCGATGAACAGGACGTGTCCGGTCGCCTCCGCCTCGGCCAAGAACTCCGCGGGCAGGAGCGCACCTCGCTCGGGATGCTGCCACCGAACGAGAGCTTCGACGGCCTGGACGATTCCGGTGTCGAGACATACGACAGGCTGATACTCGACAAAGAACTGGCGTTGTTCGACGGCGCGCATCAATTCCGCACGTAGCGACTTCGGCCTGATTCCGTCACGATGAACAGAGGGATCGAATGCCTGCCACGCTCCGCCACCGTGTCCCTTGACCGAGTACATCGAGGCGTCGGCCCTTCGCAACAGATGGTCGATGTCGTCGTGGGATCCCCCGGTGGTGATTCCAACGCTTATGCCAATCGACAGGTTGTGTTCGGTGAACGGTGTGTCGCCGACGGCGTGCACAACGCGGTCCGCGACGTCGGAAGCGGTGCTTGCGTCGGTCTGCTCGAGGAGAACGCCGAACTCGTCGCCGCCGAGTCTGGCCAGAGTGTCCTCTGTTCGCAGGCACGCCCGCATGCGCGTCGCTGCGACTTGCAGCAGTTCGTCGCCGACGTGGTGACCGAACGTGTCGTTGACGTACTTGAAGCCATCGAGGTCGAGGTAGAGCACGGAGAAACATCCGCCGTGCCGCAGCGCCATGTCCTTCGCGTGTCCGATTCGATCCATGAAGAGCGCACGATTCGGCAGACCCGTCAACGGATCGTGGAAGGCCTGGCGCTGCAGGTCGTCCCTTGTTCTCGTGAGTTGAACAGCCATCGTGTTGAAGGCGCCACCGAGGCGCCCGAGCTCGTCGTCACCCCGTATGTCGACCCGATGGGCCAAGTCGTCCGAGCCGAAGCGGACGACAGCAGCCTCGAGCAATGCGAGCCGCGCAGTGATCGACCGCCGCACCCAACGAACGAGCAGGCTTGCGATGGCGAGGCCGACGAGAAATGTGGCCAACCCGACGACAAGTTGCTGCTGTTCGGTCTGTCGCATCGTGGCGATCTCGTCGGCGACAGCCACACCGTGAAGATTGTTGAGGCCTACGAGCATTGACAGGGCATCGTCGAGGTCGTCGTGAAATACGTCGAGGATCGCGTCGGTTTGGTCGTCGTGCGGAATGGCTGCTGCTTCGTCAAGCTCGGTGTGGACCTTTGCCCACTGTGCGCGAACCTGGACGACGATGGCGACCTCCTCCTCCGACCTCAAGTTGGAGAGTCCATCAAGGGTGCGCTCGATGTCTCCACTGATCGCGTGAAACTCCGTGCCGGCGGCAGCGTCGCCCTGTTCTACGTACTGTTCGCCGACGTCGTCCGCTAGCGCCACGAGCTCGCTGGCTTCGTTGACCTGCGCCGTCTCGTCGATCGTCTCTCGCCGGAACGTCTCGAGCGCGCTGATCGAGGACCGGAACATGGCAACGCCCATGACCGTGACAACCACGAGAGGTACCAACAGCGCGGTCACCGCCAGCAGCAGACGCCGCGCGAGCGTGCGGTGTCGAGGGCGTGGCAGCGAACTCCCCGAAATGGGGGCCGCATCCGTGGTGTTGGGTGTGCGGGTGCTCTTCATCAGTGCTCGTGGAGGAAAGTGGTCACTCCATGTTGACCATCGGCCCCGATGGGGGGCCCTGAAGCCCAGCTGGACAGAATTGATGGTTGTTGATAATCCCTGGTGGGCACGGGTGCCAGCCGTAGGTCGAACGGCCCATTCAGCCGCCGAGTTGTTGACGTGGGGTGTTGGAACGCCAACAGTTGGTCAAGACATCGCAAAGGGGTGGCGACCATGGCAGCGACGTTTGACAGCGATCTCGGTATCGAGGTTTCGCATGGTGACGAGCTCACCGTGACGGTCGAAGGCGAGATCGACATCGCTTCCGCCCCGTTGCTGCGCTGTGCTCTGGAAGAACTGTGCGCCGACCAGGCTGTATTGGTCGATGTGGCCAACGTGTCGTTCATGGATTCGAGCGGCCTGAACGTATTCGTCGTCCAGCTGATGTCGAGGCGCGAGGCCGGCGGCTCGCTGCACATCCGAAACAGTTCGGTCGGAATGCGCCGTGTTCTCGAAATCGCAGGACTGAGCGAACTTCTCGAGGCCGACGGTTCTACTGCTGAGAAAGCTGCCGCAGGCGGTTGATTTGTCCGCGTTGTGGGCACGGTTGCTGCTACTAGTGCAGGAGGTAGGGCGATGCCGAACGAGCCGATACACACGGTCCCAGACAGTGCTGGAGGATGGACGAATTTACGGGAAGGCGCCACGCGGGGCGAAGAGACCTACGACTCGAAGGCCGCCGCCCAAGCCGCCGGCCGCGAGGCCGCCCAGCGTGACAAGACCGAACATCTGATCCACAACACGGATGGGGAAATCGCCAGCCGTAACAGCTATGGCAACGATCCCAACCCGCCCAAGGGTTAACACGTCAACCTCGCAGTCGGATGAGAGCTACGCCGGCCCGGCTGCCACGATCGTCGGGCCGGCGCAGCGGGTTCCCCCGCGTCCCGTCGGGAGAACGAACAAGTATCAGCGGCTACTCGTCGCCTTCCGCTTCTGTGAGCGCCGGCGCTTCGGGGCGGCGATCGGTTGACCGGCATCCGCCTTCGCCTGCGCGATCGTGTCACCGAGCGCTAGCCATTCTTCGCGAGGAAGCGCCTCTTTCAGCGCAGGTAGGAGCTCCGTCTCTTCTTCCTCGACATGGTGCTCGATACCGCCGAGGAGCATCTCGGCCGCAGCGCCAAACCCCGGCTTGTCGACCATGCTGACCATCTTGGCGAGGCCCTCGCGAGCGAGACCGTGTTCGATCTCGGCTTCCTCCTCGTCCTCTTCGCCGACGTACTCGGCGACAGCTGGGTACAGAAAGGTCTCCTCGATCTCCATGTGCAGTCTCAGTGCGGCGTCCACTTCGGCGGCCATCTGTTCACGTTCGGTTCCTTCTTCCGAGTCGCCGAGTGCGGTCAACAGCTTCTTGACCTCTCGGTGGTCGGCTTTCAAGATCGTCATTGGGTCATTCATGGGCACTTTCCTTTGGTCGATCCCGGTGTGAGGGCGAGCAGCTACCCGACGACCTCATCGTTCAAACTGCGAGCCTGAAGATCACCCGTTGAGGTGACGCTCATCGCCGCGGCAAGTCACGAAGGATCCGGTCTGGCCGAACATTCGGTGACTTGCCGTCAGCGGCGCGCGGGTGGGCGAGCCGGACGTCGACCGACGCTCGTTTGGGCGTCGCTTTCGACCTCGTCGTCGAAGATGTAGACCGTCACGCGCTCGCGGCGGACCATCTGGCTTCTCGTTCCGGTCTTGCGTCGGATCCGAGCCAGCATGGGTGCGACATCGCGGCCTGTCGGATCGAGATTCCCGGCTTTGATGATGTCGTCCTGTGTGGCGCCACGGTCTCCGCTGGTCATCAGCAGTTGGAGGATCGCGACCTCTTGGGGAGCGAGATGCACTTGATAGCGCCCCGACGACACCTCCCCGCTCGCGGGACAGAACCGCAGGTTGCCAGAAACAAGCCACTCGGGCTCGGTGCTCGGCTCCGCGGCAACACGCGCCGGCTGCGGCTCGCTGCGCCCTCCACCACGAGTCCGATGTGCCGGCGTCGGGCGCGTGCTCCGAACGCGCAGCCAGAGGGCTCGGGATCGGGATCGGTGACAGATGCAGGTTCGGGCTCGGGTTCCGGGCTCGGGCTCCGGCTCGGGCTCGGGTTCGGGTTCGGGTTCCGGTTCCGGCTCCGGTTCGCGGTTCGGGTCTCCGGTTCCGGCTCGGGTTCGAGCTCGGGCTCGGGTTCCGGCGGTGTCTCGAGATCCGTCATCGGGTCCGGCTCCGGGTCTGGCACGACGTCCGGGATCGCCTCGCGCATTGATTCCGACTCGATCACTGGGTGGGAGTGCGCACCCGGTGTTTCAACCGGCTCGGCGACGGCGGGTGCTGCCGGCTCGGTCTCATCGGTTGCAGCGGCCGGGCGCCCACCGGTTGGCGTCAGTCGCAGGCGAGCGGCATCGACGTGCGGTTCGCGTCCGCGTCGGCGTCCGAGCACGATGTATCCGGAGGCGACGGCGATCAGTACAACCATCAGCGCGATCGCGATGACGTTGAGCGGCGAGGTGTTGTCATCGGGCGGCGCTGTCGCGTCGGTCCGCGGCTACCGCCTCGACCGTCGTCGGCGTGGGGTTGGCTTCGACGTCGTTCGGCACTTCCTCGTCAGCAACTGTGGGTGCCGACGGGACAGGGGGCGACGAGGCGAGCTCCGGCACCGTCGTCGGCGTCGCCGCGGCTGGCGTCGGCGGTGACACCGTCACGACCGCCTGGATCGTTTCGCCATTCATCGTCAGCGCGAGCACGTGTTCACCAGGAGTACCGACCGTGGTCGTCACCCGATAGCGGTTCGAGATCGCAGCGGTGATCGCGTCGAAGGAGGCGAGGGTTTCCCCGGCGATCGGGACCGAGCCCCCACTTTGCTCGGCGATCGGAATCAACGCGGGCTCGGTCGGCACCGGCGGCGCTCACGAGGTGGAGCGCGATTCCGTTCGACGCGACGAGATCGGCGAGTCGGGCCAGCTGCTGCCTCCGAAGCGCCGAGCGGTCCACCGAGCACGACCACGAGATGCCGATCGGGCGTGTCAGTCGGTACCGAGCGCGGCGGCCGCGTCGAGGATCAGCTGCGGCAACGGCGTCACGGCCGGCGCGCCGGCGATGATCCCCGCGATCCGGGCAATGGTCGCGCCTGGATCGGCGGTGAACGCCGTCTGCAGGCCGCTCGGAGTGCCGACCGCGATCCGTGTGCCTGCGTCGATGGTGCGCACCAACTCGATCGCGCCGCCCTGTGACGCTCCGACGACGTCGGCCGGCACCGCCGGACCGTCGTCGACGACGAGGCTCACGACCACACCTGTCGGATCGACGGGAACGACAGCCGCGGCCGGCACCCCGTCGACGGCGACCATCGCCGGAGTGACCTCGACGGCCGCAAACCGTTCGGGAAGCACGAAGTCGACGACCACCTCGGGGTAGGCCGACGCGTCGACCGATGTGACGACGAGCGTGTCGCCAGCCGCCGCCGGCGACGACCGCAACGAGCATCGCCAATGCGGCCGCCACAATCACGCCATGCCACCTTCCACCAATGTTCTCGGTCCGCCGAGATCACCTTGTCTACGCCGCCGACGTGCTCACTGTCAATTTCGTCAAGGATAATCACGAAGAGTGCCACTTCTACTTCACATCAAGCGATCGAACACGTAGAGTGTCACGTCTACCGGTCGGCGGACCCAGAAAGCGGGAGAAAATGAAGAACAGGCGGATCACAGCTGTGCTGGCGCGCGTGTCGCTAGCGGTGGCTTTGGTGGGTATCTGGGGTGCGAGGGCTCCTGCGCGCGCACGCGCAGGACGAGTCGGGCGGCCTCATCCGGGTCGTTCACGGCCTGCGGGGACTCGTGGCCGACATCTATCTCGACGGCACGTTGGTGCTCCCGACGTTCCAACCGGAACGCAGCACCGATCCGCTCGCGATCCCCGCCGGCGACCATCTGATCGAGATCCGGGCGGCCGGCGCGGCCATCACCGAGGCGGCACTGCTCACGCAGACCGTCACGGTGCCCGCCGGGTTCCAGGGCTCGCTGGTTGCGCACCTGGACCAGATCCGGAGCGCCGACACTCAGCGTCTTCGCCGACGACCTGACCCCCGTGCCCGCTGGTACGTCACGCCTCGTCGTCCGGCACGCCGCCGCGGCGGAGGGCATCGACGTCCTCCTCAACGCCCAACCCGCGCTCAACGGACGTGGCCCCGGCGAAGGAGGCCTCGGCGGTCGTCCCCTCGGGCCCCTACGAGATCGCGGTCACGGCGCTCGCCGGTGGCGCGCCGCTCGCTCCTCCCCAGAACGTCGAGTACCCCGACGGCACGGCCAACTTCATGTACCTCATCGGCTCCCAGGCCGACAACACGCTCGGCTGGGCGGCCGTCCAGATCGGCAACCTGGAGACCGCCCCGACGCGGATCCAGACCGGCGACGGCAGCACCGAGCAGTCGTCTTCGGACAATCGCGGCACCGTCGTCCTGCTGGCGGCGATGGCGGTGGTGGCAGGTTCCGTCCTGTACCGCTCGCGGTCGCGCCGATTCGTGGGCTGACCGTTGACGAGGCGCACCGTGGCGTCGGCGGTCGCCGTCCTCGTCGGCGGCATCGCGGTGTGCGGGATCGCCGATGCCGGGCGCCGCGAGCACATCCTCCCCGGACTACACGTCGGTCGCGGCGCGCACATCGACCGTCCCGACCGCGACGACGACCGCAGACGACGACCGTGCAGCCATCGCCCGATGCGGCGACGTGCCACCGCGCGGACCCAGCCGTCGCGTCGACGACGACCACGACGACGACGACGACAACTGCCACCACGGCGCCGGCTCCGACGACGACGATCACGCCGATCGTGACGTACCTCGCCGACATCAGCGTCCTCGCGCCGAGCCCCGTCGCCGCACCGATCCGCGTCATCATCGCCGCACTCGGCATCGACGGACCCGTGCATCCCGGTCGGCGTCAACGCCGCCAGCGAGCTCGACGTGCCGCCCGACGCACGAACCCTCGTGTGGTATCGGCACGGGCCGTCGCCCGGCGAGCCCGGTTCGGCGGTCATCGCCGGTCACCTCAACTGGCGCGGCGCGACCGGCATCTTCGCCAGGCTCGACGAGATCCCGGTCGGCGCGACGATCACGGTCGTCTACGACGACGGTTCCCAGCAGGACTTCATCGCGTCGGCGGTGGAACTGGTGCCCAAGCCGGCTGTCGCGGTCAACGGGGTCTTCGCGCGCGAGGGGGAGCGCTTGCTGCGTCTCGTCACGTGCGGCGGTGAGTTCGAGGAGGAAGTCCGCAGCTATCGCAGCAACGTGGTCGTCACCGCCATCCCTGCGTGAGGATCTGCCCGTCGTTCGAGTGCCACGAGCCGAAGTCGGAGGGTGCGCCCTCTGACGTGGGCCTCTATCGGGTCGGGCTGACGAGATGGAGTTCGAACCGGATCTGAAATTTTGCCGGACATATCGCCGGGTACGCGCGTGCCAGCCAGCGGCATGGTGTTGGGTGCGATTTCGGTACTGCCAGTACCGACATCGAACCCGTTGGGCCAGGTCGGGCGCGGTGTGAGTACGGCCAGTACCGGTTTCGCGCCCGACGCGGTCATGAAGCTGATCGACGTCCGCGAGCCAGGCGCGTTCGAGACCTATGAGCGGGCGATAGAGGAGCACGGCCCCGAACACTTCAGTGCTCATGGCCGGGGGCAGGTCACCGGGGGAAGGTCACGGCATATCCGGTCTGTCCGAAGATTCGGTGACTTGCTAGGCCAGAAGCCCTGAGGATCGGGCTGACAGTGGTCAGTTTCTCAGGGTCGGGCTGACAGGATTTGAACCTGCGACCCCTTGTCCCCCAGACAAGTGCGCTAACCAAGCTGCGCTACAGCCCGCAATTTGCGGTTGCCCTTCGACCAGGGCTTTTGCCGAAATTCTGATTTCCACACAACTCGTGAACCAATCTGAGCGACTGCTGGGGCGGTCAGTTCTGGCGGGTTGCAAGAAATCATTCGGCGCCGGGATGGTACTGGCCGCCGGTACGCGTCGGCAACGCCGTTTGACAGCGCGCTTGGACGTTTACGACAGGTTTAAGCCGAAGGCGCGGTGGGTACCGAACGGTTGATGCTCCCCGCTGGCGCAGGGGGTGTACCAAGTCCGACTGCGTTCAGGCAGCCAGGACGAGGATTGTTCCCCGCTGAGCGGGGTGTCTGATGCCCGACCTCACCCGTCGGGCATCACACGTTTTTGCCGTGCTGCCCGCGAGTCGCCGCGAGTGAGGCGCTTTCTGACTCAAGACGTTTTCCTGATACAAGAGATGGCGTGACGTCGAGCCCTGCCGCGACCGCCAAGTTCCGGTGGGATCGGCTGACATATTCGTCTGCGCTCGGTTATGCGCTGCTGGCGGGTGGGCAGAGCATCGGCTTCGTGCTCGGCGAGTTACGCCATCAATTCGAGCTCTCCGGAGTCACCGCGGCGCTCCACGGCTCGGTCTTCGGAGTGTCCGCGTTGATCCTCGGATACTTCGGCGTGCCGATCGTCGATCGGCTCGGTCGGCGTACTTCGCTGCTGGTGGCTGCCGCGGGCATCACGATCGGCATCACCACCTTTTGCCTCGGCCCAGCGTGGCCAGTGACGCTGGCCGGCGCAACGATCGCCGGACTCTGCGGTTCCCTGCTCGCCATTGTGATGCCGGGTCTCATCAGCGATCATCACGGCGAGCACCGCGCTGCCGCGTTCGCCGCGGTCAATGGTGCTGTTGGCCTCACTGCGGTGACCTTCAGCCTTGTGGTCGGCGGAGCGCTGGCGTTGAACTGGTCGTGGCGTCCGCCCTATCTGATCCTCACCGCGATCATCGTGCTGATTCTCATGGCCGTCGCATGGCCGGTGGCCGTGCCCGAGTCGACCCGGCACAGCAACTTCACACTCGCCCACCTTCGTGACCGCGACGTCTTCGTGCCGTGGTTGCATCTCCTCAACGCGATCTTTCCGGAGATGGCCACCGCGGTGTGGGCGACGACCTATCTCAAGGAAGTCGGTCACGCCTCTGGAGGCCTCGCATCGGCCTTTGCCGGCGCGTTCGGCGTGGCAATGTTCTTGTCGCGTCAGGTCGTGCCGCGCATTGTTCGTCGGTTCGGTGATGCAGCCGTGTCGAGCTGCTTCATCATCCTGGCGATCGGATCACTGCTGATGGTGTTCGGCGGAGGTTTGCTGCCACGCGTTCTCGGCCTGACGATCGTCGGGGTGGGCGCCGGCCCGCTCTATCCGCTCGACGTCGACCGGTTGTACCTGGCGG
Source organism: Ilumatobacteraceae bacterium (assembly GCA_963746365.1). GTDB lineage: Bacteria > Actinomycetota > Acidimicrobiia > Acidimicrobiales > Ilumatobacteraceae > JAENVT01. The sequence continues at coordinate 47,790 of CAVVBH010000024.1, forward strand.
CCGAGCACAAGATCGATTCGGTGTCGCTCGGGGCGATCTGCATCCTCGCCGCAGGAGTCGCAATCACCTTGGGACCCTTGGCTCTCGGAGTGCTCGCCGATTCGATCGGGCTTCGCCGGGCGCTGCTGATCGTGCCGGCGAGCTGCGTGGTGGGAGCGATCACGCAATGGCGCCGCCCGCAGCCGGTCTTGCAACCTGCTGGCTGACCAAGAAATTTTCTCGAAATTTCTTTCGGTTGGGGTTGCGAACGTGTGTTCGAGACGATAACTGGGAGATTATGGCTCAACCGCAGGTCACCGCCCTCGACACCGCACTCTCGAAGTGCGCCGCGGCCGACCTGACGCTGTTGTCCGGGCCCGAGATCGCTGAGTTGGTGGTCGATCTGCGCCGTATCGCCACCCGGTTGGAGGCCGAGATCGCCCGGGCGGTGCACGCCGCTTCGCAGGGTGAGGTGTGGCGGGCGGCGGGGGCGTCGTCGATGGAAGCCTGGCTCGCTGACCAGACGCAGGTGTCGTTTCGTTCGGCACACGACCAGGTCCGCCTCGCCGGCACGCTGGCCGCGGCACCGATCATCGCCGACAAGATGGCCGACGGCGACCTCTCCGTCGACAACGCCCGCCTCCTCGGCACGGTCGTCGGCAACGAGCACTTCGACGATGACGCCGAGCTGCTGATCGAGATGGCCTCCGGGTCACCGAAAGACACCCGTCGCGGGTTGGAGTCATGGCTGGCGATGGCCGACCAACCCGGCGAGCCCGAACGCGAAGAACGGTTGCGCCTGAAGCGGCATCTGACGTTCAGCCCGAATGGGGAGGGGATGGTCGACGTCAAAGGGCTACTGATGCCCGAAGATGTCGCCCACATCGAAACCGCGCTGGGGCACATCGCCGGTGCCGCCTACGCCGATCAGACCGGCCGCCCGCACCACACCCGGATCGCCGACGCCCTCGTCGAACTGTGCCAGGCATACAACTCAGGGACGGTGACCGGCGGCCGCGAACGCCCGAAAGTGATGATCGTTGTCCCGTTCGAGACCGTCGTCGAACGCGCCGCCGCCCGGGGGACGGTCATCGGCGTCGACTGCCACCGTGTCGGGTGAGACGGTGCGCAAGATGTGCTGCGACGCCGAACTGAACCGGGTCGTCACCCGCGGCGCATCGACGATCCTCGACTACGGGACCACCACAAGGCTGGCCTCCGACTCGCAGTACTACGCGATGGTCGCTCGTGATGGCGGGTGTCGATGGCCGGGATGTGACCGGCCACCGGGGTGGACCCAAGCCCATCACATCGACGAAGTGTTCCTCGACGACGGCCCGACGGATTTGAACAAGATGTGCTTGACCTGTTCCACCCATCACGACTACCTCCATCATCACGGCTGGAAATACGTCGGCACGGCTGATGATTTGTGGCTCCGCAAACCGGACGGCTCGTTGATTGCCGCACCGTGCCGCGGCCCAGCATTCACCAAGTCCAAACAACTCCAACTGGTGCCGTCGTGAGCCCGCGCCAACAGACCTACGCGAACAGCTGGACGATTCTCCATCCGAGATACAGCGCCAACAGCACCATCAGCAGCTTGAAGTGCCACGGAGCTTTGACGGCTTCCTCGCCGTCCTCCCCCGCCGCGAGCTTGCGCAGGTCGAGGTTCTTGGCGGTGATCGGTTGTCGGGCCGGCGTCTCGACAGGTCGTCCGCAGGTGGGACAGGTGCCGTCTTCGTTCATCGCCGCCGGCGCCCAGTACTTGGCGCAGTCCTCGCACCAGGGCACTAGTCGGTCCGCTTCCTCACTCGCAGCTTCAAAGGAGTGCTGCCGAACTCGAACGCCTCGCGGATACTGCGCTCGAGGTAGCGCATGTAGGTCTGCGGCAGCTCCCGGTTGACGAACAACGTGAACGTCGGCGGATCGGTCGCACCTTGCAGCGCGTACAGCACCGCGCACGCCATGACCGGCCGGCTGCTTCTGCTGCGCGTCCGAGATCACGCGGTTGACGTCGCGTGTCGGTACGCGTCGGTGGTATTGGGTGATCGCTTCTTGCAGTACCGGTTGGAGTTTGTTGACGCCCTTGCCGGTGAGCGCAGAGATCTTCAGCACGGGTGCATCGCCCACGAAGTACAGCTTGCGTTTCAGTTCGGCCTGCACCTGCAACCGCTTCTCGGGATCGTCGATCAGTTCCCACTTGTTGAGCATCACCACGATCGGGCAACCAGCGGCATCGACGCGCTCGGCCAGTCGCTGATCCTGACTGGTGATGCCGTCGGTCGCGTCGATCACGAGGAGAGCGATGTCGCTGCCGTCGATCGCGCGCAGGGCACGCACGACGGAGTAGTACTCGGCCGAGTCGTCGATCCTGCTGCGACGGCGCATGCCGGCGGTGTCGACGAACACGATCGGCCCGTCGGGCGTCTCGACGAGCGTGTCGATCGAGTCGCGGGTCGTGCCCGGCATGTCGTGCACGACCGATCGATCCTCGCCGACGAGACGGTTGAACAGGGTGCTCTTGCCGACGTTCGGTCGGCCGACGATGGCGACGCGCGGTGGCGGCTGTGTCGCCGGCCTTCCACAACTCGCTGGCGTCCTCGAGATCGACGCCGATCGCCGACTCCTCGTCTTCGATCGCGGGAAGCAGCGAGATCACCTCGTCGAGCAGGTCACCGGCGCGGCGGCCGTGCAGTGCACTGACGGGATACGGATCGCCGGCGCCGAGCGCCAGGAACTCCCAGCGGTCGTTCTCGCGCCGCTCGTTGTCGGCCTTGTTGGTGACCAGCAGCACGGGCGCCTTGATCCGTCGCAGCCAACTGGCGAGGGCCTCGTCGTCCTCGGTCACGCCCGTCGGTCGCGTCGACCAGGAACAGCACGACGTCTGCCGTCTTCACGGCCGCCTCGACCTGACGGCTGACCTTCGCATCCAGGTCGTTGCCGCCGGGCAACCAGCCGCCGGTGTCGACCAGCAGGAAGTGAACGCCCAGCCAATCGGCCTCGGTCTCCTTGCGGTCGCGGGTGACGCCGGGCTGGTCCTCGACGATCGCCACCTGCTCGCCGACGATCCGGTTGAACAGCGTGCTCTTGCCGACGTTCGGGCGGCCGACGATGACGACGGAGGGCAGCGTCATGACGTGTGCTCCAGAGCCTTGCGCAGCGAGATGCCGTCCGTCGCGACGATCTCGACCGGGCGGGGCAGCTCGTCGACGGTGATGCCGTCGAGGAAGCGTCCCTCGGACAGGCACACGTCGGGCAGCAGGTATCGATGGCCGGTTGGCTCGTCGGCCAGGACGCGTTGCAGGTCGTGACCGACCATCAGCCCGGTCACCGCGGTGTTGCCACCGAAGAACTCGTTGGCGACGGGAATCACTCTGACGTCGGGGCGGTGCAGATCGTCGACGAGCGGGCCGATCACCCTGGCCCCGAACTCGCCGGTGAGGATCCCGATGGGCGCATCGCGACGGGCGCTGACAGCGTCAACGGTGCGGACTCGCTGCTGCTGCACGTGCGAGCACGCAGACCGGTGTACGCCGCCGGGTTCGGCGGCGGACATCGACCGCCGCGAAGAAGCCCGCTCTGCGGCCCGGTCGGCGCGTCGAGCGCGGCCGAGTGAACTCCATGCTCGAACGTGCGCGCCATGCCGATGCCGTCCTCGTGCATCGAGAAGCCCTCGTAGGTGTCCTCGGCGGGGAACGGGCGGTCGGCCATCAGGTAGTACTCGTCGGCGGCGAACACCATCCGATGGCCGAGCGGTGTGCAGGAAGACGTCCTGCCAGTCCTCGATCGCGTCGACCATCGCTTCGGCCTCGCTGCGCGTGTGCAGCCGCATCGCCGACTCGTTGTTGAACTTGCTCAGCCCGAGCGGCACGACCGCGACGGATTCGAGATCGGGGTACTCGTCGAGCACGTCCGGCCATCGTGCGATCGAAGATCTGCGCCGTCGTTGACGCCGGGGCACAGCACGATCTGGCCGCGCACGGCGATGTCGTTGTCGAGCAGCGCGCGCAGCCAGCGCAGGCTCATCCCGCCGCGGGGGTTCTTCAGCATGCGCGCGCGCACGTCGGGATCGGTGGCGTGGATGCTGACGTTGAGCGGCGACAGTCGCTCGGTGACGACCCGCTCGAGGTCGGCCTCGGTGAACCGGGTCAGCGTCGTGAAGTTCCCGTACAGGAAGCTGAGCCGGTAGTCGTCGTCCTTCAGGTACAGGCTGCGGCGCATGCCCGTTCGGCAGCTGGTAGATGAAGCAGAACTCGCAGTGGTTGTCGCACGTGCGGACCCGGTCGAACACCGCGCTCGACACCTCGACGCCGAGCGGCTCGCCGGCGCGCTTGGTGATTTCGAGCGACGACTGTCGAGCCCGCCGCGGCAGCACGTCGAGCTCGATGTCGGCCTCGTCGGCCAGCGAACTGCCACTCGATGACGTCGCGGGGCACGATGGCCGTTGATGGCTGACCACCTCGTCGCCCGCGCACAAGCCCGGCCCGCTCGGCGGCGGACCCGGGCGCGACGCTGACGACCACCGGTGCGGACATGGCTGCCCAGGCTATCGGCGGCATGCCCCGGGTAGCCTGCGAGCGTGGACGTCGACCGGGTGCTGCTGGCCGAGCCACGTGGCTTCTGCGCCGGCGTGGAGATGGCGATCAAGGCGCTTGGCGTGGATGGTGCGCACCTTCGAGCCGCCCGTGTACTGCTACCACGAGATCGTCCACAACCAGCTCGTCGTCGACCGGTTCGAGCGAGCAGGGCGTGGTGTTCGTCGACGACATCGCCGACGTCCCACCGGGCTCGCCCGATCATGCTGTCGGCTCACGGATCGGCGCCCGAGGTGGTCGCCGCGGCCCGCGCGCGTGGCAGCTACGTCGTCGACTCGGTGTGCCCGCTCGTCACCAAGGTCCACCACGAGGTGAAGGTGCGCGCCGAGCAAGGGCTACCGCATCGTCTACGTCGGCCACGAGGGCCACGAGGAGGCGGTCGGCACGATGGCGGTCGCGCCCGACGTCGATCAGCCGTGTCGAGACCGTCGCCGAGGTCGATGCGCTGCCCGCAGTTCGACCGAGCCGGTCGCACTCCTGGCCCAGACGACGCTCTCCCACCGCGACTGGCAGGGCGTCGCCGATGCCGTCACAGCGAACGCTACCCCGACGCGTGGACGCCGGGCCGCAGCGACCTGTGCTTCGCGACCACCAACCGCCAGTCGGCGCTGATGGCGATGGCGCCGCGATGCGACGCCATCGTCGTGATCGGCTCGGCGAACTCCTCCAACACGCGCGCGCTCGAGAAGCTGGCGATCGAGGCCGGCATGTCCGCAGGTGTTCCGCGTCAACCACGCCGACGAGCTGCCCGACGACCTGCACGGCACGGTCGGCGTCACCGCCGGCGCATCGGCTCCCGAGGAGCTCGTCGACGAGGTGATCCGCTACCTCGCCCCGCGCAACGGTGTCGAGCCGGTGAAGGTCACCGACGAGGACGAGTACTTCCCGCCGCCGCGCAACATCCGCGAACTGCAGGCGGCGATCGGAGACCGCTGCCGCTGCCCTGCTCGGCGGCATCGGTCGCCGATTCGGCGACCGATGCGACGATCACAGCTCGCGGCAGCGACGTGCTCGCCGCGCTGCACGTGCCTGACTCGGCTACGTGCGCGGCCGATGCTCGGTCAGTTGCGCGGGACCTGGCTCCACGGGACCGTCGCGGTCGACGCGGACGTCGCCGGGCAGGCCGAGCACCCGCTCGCCGAGGATGTTCTTCATCACCTCGGTGGTGCCGCCCTCGATCGAGTTGGCCCGGCTGCGCAGGAACGCCTTCTGCAGCGTGCTCGAACCCCATCGCCGTCTCCGGGCGGATCATCTCGTAGCTGCCGTAGAGCATCCCGTCGGCGCCGAGCAGGTCGATCGACCTTGGCGTAGATGTCCTTGTTGAGGTCGGCCGACGCCATCTTGCCGATCGAGCCCTCCGGGCCCGGGTCGCCCATCTTGCGGTTCTGGTTGGCGCGGATGTTGGTGAGGCGCAGCACCTCGGCGCGCGATCCACAGCTTCATCACCTCGTCGAGCGATGGCGGCGTCCTTGCGGTCCTCCGGCAGGTTCTGCCACGTCGAGACGAGATGCGGCGATCGTGCCCGAGCCCTTCTGCGGGATCGTGCCGCCGATCGACACCCGCTCGTTCATCAGCGTCGTGAGCGACACGCGCCAGCCGTCGCCGGGCTTGCCGAGCATCTCGTTGTCGGGGATGCGGGTGTCGGTGAAGTAGACCTCGTTGAACTCGGCCTCGCCGGTCATCTGGCGCAGCGGGCGGACCTCGACGCCGGGCGCGTGCATGTCGACGACGAACGCCGTGAGGCCGGCGTGCTTGACGGCTTCGGGATCGGTGCGCACCACGAGCAGGCCCCAGCGCGACAGGTGGGCGAGCGTCGTCCACACCTTCTGGCCGTTGACGATCCACTCGTCGCCGTCCTCGACGCCCCGTCGAGGACAGCCCGGCGAAGTCGGAGCCGGCGCCCGGCTCGCTGAACAGCTGGCACCAGATCTCCTCGCCGGTGAACAGCGGGCGGAGGTAGCGCCGCTTCTGCTCCTCGGTGCCCCACACGACGACGGTCGGGCCGCACATGCCGTACCCGATCGGGTTGCGGTAGTCGGGTTCGGTGCGCCTGCGGCGAACACCCGCTCGTTGATGATCTGCTGCAGCTTCGGGTTGAGGCCGAGGCCGCCGTGGCCCTCCGGGAAGTGCACCCACGCCAGGCCCTTGTCGAACTGGGCGCCGAGGAACGTCGTCGCGTCGGTGGTCTTCGGCGGGTACTCCTCGAGCAGTTGTCGACGAGGTCGTCGACGCGATCTTCCGCTGACGTCGGGCTCTTGCGCTGGAGTCTCTGTGGCCGTCATGCTCGCCAACGTACTGACGCGATACAAGTACCGGATAGCTGGGCCGTTGCTACAGCCGGGACTCACCCGTCATTCTGCCATCGTCGGCTCGTCGTCGTCGGCGTCGAATCCGGCCGCCGCCAGGCGTCCGAGCAGCTCGTCGCGGATGCTGCGGCCCGGCTCGCGGGCCTTCTCTCCGGTGACCCGCCAGCCCGAGCCGGCTGGTGTACAGCAGCGGCGGTTCGCTGCAATCGGCCCGCGCCCACCTCGACGACCCTGGCGAAGAACAGCTCGTGGTCGACCATCGGCTTGACGCTCGAACGTCTCGCAGCGCAGCCAGGCGATGCAGTTCGCGCACGACGGGCAGCTCGGTGCCGGGGATCGTCTCGAGGTACTCGTCGGCGATGTAGCGGAACCTGCGACCCGGATAGCAGAAGTACTGCCCGACGTCGACCTGGTCGCCGGCGAGGATGCTGACGCCGAGAACTCACCGCTGGCGGCGATCAGCGGATGGGTGTCGTGCTTCGGCGACACGCTGGCCATCACGATCGGTTCCTCGAAGCTGACCTGGCACACCCAGTGGCTGCAGTAGGCGCGGGTGACGCCGTCGTGGTGTGCGCCGACCACCTGGACGCCCTTCATCATCTGCCCGAGGCTGCGCTTGATCGTGGGGTCGATCATCAGTTGAAGTGTCTCATCCACCGCCGGTGTTCGCCGCGTTCGGATGCAAGTTCCGGGAAGGCGGCGCGCAGTGGCACGAGACGTGCGAGCAGCACCGGTTCGTCGCGGGTGACGAGGCTGTGCTTCAGGTTGTTGAGCATCCGCAGCATGATCTCGTGTGCGCCAGTGGGGATCAGCATCGATGGCCGGAACGCGGCGTCGTTGCCCATCCGCTGCTTCCACGACGCGATCATCCCCGCCTCGTCGTACCGAAGACCATGACCGAACGGGTCGGCGAAGGTCCCGGACTGTTTGTCGCGGACCACGAAATGGCCGGGCAGACCCACGCCACGGATCGGAACACCGAGCCGTTTGCCGACCTCGATGGCGACGACGCTGAGCGTGATCGGGCATGCCCTTGCGACGGACCAACACTTCGTGCATCAGACGAGTTGCGCGGGTGGTGGTAGTCATCACCGTCGCCGCCGAACATGCCCGACGAGAACAGGGTGTCGATGATCCCGTCGAACGATGCGGGACACGACTCCGCGACCTTGTCGAGACCGACGATGATCGCGCCGACATCGGCGGTGTGATCGACGGTTGTCGCGGCGAGTGCGCACAGCAGGTCGAGATGTCGATCGGCCGAGGCTCCGTTGACGATTTCGGCGAACCGTGCGACGGGGTCCATTGACTGCAACGTATCGCCCGACCGCTCCTCTTGATCGATCGATCGTCGACTACCTTCAGCCTCGTGTACCCGGGCGCCTTCGTCGATTCGCAACCCGACAAGCCTGCGCTCGTCATGGCCGGCTCCGGATTCACCCAGACGTTCGCCGAGCTCGATGCTGCCGCGAATCGGTTGAGCAGGCTGCTGCGTCGCGCCGGCGTCGAGCCCGGAGACCACGTCGCCATCTGCATGGAGAACCACGACCGATACTTCGAGGTCGTCTGGGGCTGCCACTACGCCGGAGCCGTGTACACGGCGTGCTCGAGCCGCCTGACGAGCAGCGAGTTGCGCTACATCATCAATGACTGCGCCGCGAAGGTGTTCATCACGTCGAAGTACAAGGCCGACCAGGCTGCGGAGATCATCGATGACACTCCCGGATGTGGCAGCTGCGGTTGATGCTCGACGGAACGATCGAGGGGTACGAGTCGCTACGAGCAGGCGGTCGCTGCCCAATCGCCCGAGCCACTCGAGGGCGACCGTGTCGCGGGAACGGACATGCTCTACTCGTCGGGCACCACCGGTCGTCCGAAGGGTGTCACCCGGCCATTCACGGCCACTGCCGCTGGAGACAACGCCCGGCTCGGTTGCGCCCATTCTGCAGATGCTCTTCGGCGCTGCGAACGACAGCGTCTACCTCTCCCCCGCGCCGTTCTACCACGCGGCTCCATTGCGGTTCTGCATGGCAGCTCAGACGCTGGGTGCGACCGTTGTTGCGATGGAGCACTTCGACGCCGAGCAATATTTGTCGCTGATCGAACGCTTTCAGGCCACGGTGACTCAGGTCGTGCCGACGATGTTCGTCCGTCTGCTGAAGCTCGACCCCGAGGTGCGCAACGCCTACGACGTCTCGTCGATGCGGTGCGTCATCCACGCCGCAGCGCCGTGCCCGGTTCCGGTGAAGAAGCAGATGATCGAGTGGTTCGGACCCGTGCTGCACGAGTACTACGCGGGCACTGAGGGCAACGGTTTCGTGTACTGCAACAGCGAGATGTGGCTAGCCCACGAGGGCACCGTGGGAACTCCCATCAACTGCGTCGTACACATCTGCCGCGACGACGGCGAGGAGCTGCCACGCGGCGAGCCGGGGACGGTCTACTTCGAGGGCGGCGCGACGTTCGAGTACCACAACGACGCCGAGAAGACTTCGTCGTCGCGTCATCCGAAGGGTTGGAGCACGCTCGGCGACGTCGGTTACCTCGACGACGACAACTTCCTCTACCTCACGGACCGCAAGGCGTTCATGATCATCTCCGGCGGTGTGAAATTTACCCGCAGGAGATCGAGAACGTCCTCGTGACGCATCCGAAGGTCGTCGACGTCGCCGTCTTTGGCGTGCCGAACGACGACTTCGGCGAAGAGGTGAAGGCGGTCGTCCAGCCCGTGACCATGCCGCCGACGCCGGAAGCAGAGGCTTCCCTCGCGAACGAGTTGATGTCGTATTGCAGGTCGCAGCTCGCGGACTCAAGTGCCCGCGCTCGATCGACTTCCGCGAGGAGTTGCCCCGGCACCCCACCGGCAAGCTCTACAAGCGGCTGTTACAACGCGAGGAGTTAGCGAAGATGGGTTACGACCCCGATCACCCGCCGTGGGGCCAGCGGTAGCTCGGGCGTGCTCAATACTGCGCGACGAGAACGCCGCTCGACTAGGCGGACGCGAACGACTCGAAGTTGACAACCTCGAAGACCTCAGGCTCGCCCGACATCTGGACCCCGGCTGCTTCAAGGTGTGGCCCTATCGTCTCGCCAAACGCCGCGAGCTGCTCCTGAGATTCCCAGACCTCGCTGATGTGAAGGTCTCCCTCGTCACCAAAGCAGACGTGGAACAGGCACCCCGGAGCAGGCCAATTCCCGGACTCTTTGAGCGCCTTGTGAACAGAGTCATATTGGCTCCGCTTAAGATTCGAAACAGGAAAGCGGACAACGATGCTCATTCTGACCTCCTTCTAGGATGAGTGTTCGTCATCGACCGTAGCATCGCCCCGAACTGCTCCCGACCAACTCTCCCTTGCCCCCATCTGAAAGGCTTCAGCGAGCCGTGAGGCGATGCAGCTCGTCGAGGATGGACGCGAGGCGCAGGCTCTCGGTCCGACCGAAGATCGGCTCGGCGCCTCCGGTCGCCACCGCCTCGAAGTGCTCGACCATGCCCGCATATGCGTTTGCGCCAGCGCATTCGACGGTCTCCACGGAGCCGTCGCGCCGTTCGATCGTGAAGTTGTTCGCGTCGATCGGACCAGGCACGTGCTCGCCGGGAACGTTGACGAGGCCAGCGCTCGCGGTCAGCGACATCTGCTTGCGCTGCGGAGCGTCGAACGAGACGTCGAACGCCGAACTGAAACCGTCACCGCTGGGGCTCCTGCCCCAGTCGATCCAGCCCGACATGACGATGTCGACTCCCAGCTCGTTACGGGTGGCGGTCGCGGCCATCCCGACAGGATCGCGCCCGGCGAGGAGCAGGAACGGAGCGATGCAGTAGATGCCGATGTCGAACAACGCACCTGCGCCACGTGCGTCGATCCGGTGGTCGCCACTGCTCATGTCGATCGGGTAGCTGAACGACGACCGCCCCGATTGCAAGATCCCCAGCGAGTTTCCAGCGGCCAGCTCGAGGATCTTGCGAGCCCGCGGGTGATGTGGCCACATGTACGCCTCGAGGATCGTCAGCCCCGCAGACTCGGCGTGATCGAACAGACTCGCGCTCTCTTTCGGAGTCAGTGTCAGTGGCTTCTCGCACAGCACGTGCTTCCCCGCGTCGAGTGCCCGGTGACTCCACTCGGCGTGGAGGTGGTTGGGCAGCGGGTTGTACACCGCGTCGATGTCGGTTCGGGCGAGCATCTCGTCGTACGGCGCGAAGTCGTCACCGCGTCTGCTCGGTGCGTCGACAACGGGATGACCGATCTGCTCGAACGCGGGACGCAATGAGCTCTTGAAGATCCGGCTCGACCCGCCGAAGACTCCCCACCGCATCACTTCACCACGCTCATGCGCCGAGCACGACCATCCTGATCTCGGTCATCTCCTTGACGGAGTAAGCGGGACCTTCGCGGGTGTTGCCGCTGTCGCGCATGCCGCCGTAGGGCTGCTGGTCGGCGCGCCAGGTCGGTACTTCGTTGACCAACACTCCGCCGTAGTCGAGCGTGCGTATTGCTCGAAGCGCCTTGCCGATGTCGGCGGTGAAGATTGCTGCCTGAAGCCCGAACGCGGAGTCGTTGGCCAGCTCGAACGCATTGTCGAGGTCGTCATACGTCGGCGATGGCCACGACAGGTCCGAAGACTTCGTGCGAGCACACCTTCATGTCGGGCTTGGCGTTCGTGATGACCGTCGGACGCAACACGCCGTCGTCGTCGAGGGCTCCACCGGTGAGCACCTTCGCGCCGGCGGCTTCGGCCTCGGCCACCCACGACACGACACGGTCGCGCTCGCCCTTGGAGATCAGTGCCGAGACGTCGGTTGCTTCGTCGAGCGGGTCACCGACGACCAGCGAGTTGACGTGCTCGACGAGGGAGGCGGTGAAGTCGTCCGCGATGGAACTGTGGATGTAGATGCGCTGGGTGGAGATGCAGCTCTGACCGGCGTGGCTGAACCCGGCAACCTTGATCTTCGCTGCGGCGGTCTTCCAATCGCCGTCAGGCTCGATGATGACCGGAGCGTTGTTGCCGAGCTCCAGCCCGACGCGCTTGCGCGGTGCTCGGGCGCGGATGCCCCACCCGACGTCGGGCGATCCGGTGAACGTGATGAGGGCGATGTCGGGATGATCGACGATGGCATTGCCGACGGTGCTGCCGCTGCCGGTGACGACGTGGAGGTACTCCGCCGGCAGCCCGCACTCCTCGATCAGCATCTTGGCGAGAGTGATCGAGCTGAACGGCGTCTGGCTGGCCGGCTTCAGCACCACAGGACAGCCGGCGGCGATTGCCGGAGCCAGCTTGTGCGCGACGAGGTTGAGCGGGAAGTTGAACGGAGCGATGGCACCGACGACCCCGATAGGTACGCGAAGTGTGAAGCCGAGCTTGCCCTCGCCCGCCGCCAACGCGTCGAGCGGCACCATCTCCCCCGACAACTTGCGTGCCTCCGCGGCCGCGAACTGGAACGTCCCCACAGCGCGCTCGGCCTCAGCGCGAGCGGTCTTGATGGGCTTCGCTGCCTCCTTGGCGATGATCGTGGCGAACTCGTCGCGGCGCTCGGTCAGCAGCTGCGCTGCCTTGTCGAGGACCGCTGCGCGCTTCCACAGCGGCAGAGGCGTCTTCAGTGCGGTCTTTGCAACAGCGACAGCGGCCGCCACGTCGTCTTCGGTCTGAGCCGGGATCTCGCCGATGACCGAATCGTCATACGGCGAGCGAACAGTGATCGTCTGAGCCATGTCAACCGACGATACTTGCCCCATGACAAGCCCTCGTCATCCGTTCCTCGACTGGGATGGACCCCTGCCATTCGCCCACCGAGGTGGGGCCAGCGACGTGCCGGAGAACACGATGGAGGCGTTCGAATATGCCATCAACCTCGGCTATCACTATCTCGAAACAGACGTACAGGTGACGTCTGACGGAGTGTTGGCGGCCTTCCACGACAACGATCTGAAACGCACGTGCGGGATAGCCGGCAAGATCAGTGAGATGCCGTGGTCGGAGGTCTCGAAGGCCCTCGTCGAGGGCAAGGCGCACATTCCGCTGCTCGAGGATCTGCTGGCTGCATGGCCCGATGCCGCGCATCAACATCGACTGCAAGTCGAATTCCGCGATCGTCGGCGCTGATCGCCTCGTTGCGCCGCACGAAATCACTGTCGAGGGTGTGCGTGGCGGCGTTCAGTGATTCGCGGCTTCGGAAGCTGCGCGATGCCCTCGGCAGCGAACTGTGCAGCTCTCTCGGCCCGGGCGAGTTGGCCCTGCTGCGATTCGGCCTCAGCCGGCACCCGCCTGGCCTGGCCGCGCAGGTACCGGTGAAGCAGTGGCCACTGACCGTGGTGAACCGTGCCTTCGTCGAGCGGTCGCACCGGCTGGGATTGCAGGTGCACGTGTGGACGATCGACGACGCACCCGAGATGGAGCGACTGCTCGACCTCGGTGTCGATGGCCTCATGACCGACCGCCCCGTGGTCCTGCGCCAAGTCCTCGAGTCCCGCGGTTCCTGGCACTCGTAGCTGCGTTTGACGCCGGGCGCCCCGCATACGTGGCGGAAACGTCAAACGCAGGCGGTCGCGAGGGCGGGTTTCGTCACGGACGATTCGGGAGGGAGCCGACGGGTTTGGTGACCAGGGTGCTGGCGACCAGGGCACCGGCGGCAAGCACGATCATGCCGATCAGGGTCACCACCGAGCCGGGCTCGATCGTGATCAGCGACGACGACGGCGCCGACCTGACGGCCAGCGAGACCGTTCCGGCGTAGACGACAACGACGATCGCGACGAGACCGGTGATCCATCGACGTCTGAACCATTGCAGCGTGACCGCGAGGACCAGGAGGAACGGCAGCACGGGCCACAGCCTCAGCCCCCAACCGATCACGCTGGATTCCGAAAACCCCAGTCGATCGACGAGCGAGAAGATCTCGTAGCTGTTTCGCTGCCGAGTGCCCGAACGCAGCCAGGGCACGAATGTGCCGACCGCACCGACGGCCGCGCCAACGGTCGCGAGCAGTCGCCCGATGAGAATCCGCTGCACCGCGGCAGCGTAGGTTCCGGATATGCCCTCCCCTCGATTTCACTCGATCCGCTCCCCGAAATGTCTGGTTGCCAGCGCGGATCAATTGGCCACTCAGGCAGGCGTGCAGATGCTGGTGCTCGGTGGCAATGCGGTCGACGCGGCGTTGGCGACCAACGCAGTGATGGCGGTGACCGGGCCGCACCTGTGCGGCATGGGAGGCGATCTGTTCGCACTCGTTCATCGGGACGGAGAGGTGTTCGCGCTCAACTCCACCGGACGTGCCGGCGCGGGTGCCGACGCTGCGGCTCTGCGCGCCGAGGGCCGCACCGAAATGCCGTTCAGGCACGACATCAGGTCGGTCACCGTGCCCGGATGCGTCGACGGCTGGATAGCCCTGCACGAACGATTCGCCACGTTGCCGTTGGACACGCTGCTCCAGCCCGCAATCCAGCTCGCCGCCAACGGATTCCCGGCGAGCCCGCTGCTGGTCGGAGCCGGCGCACGCGCCGACGAAGGCGCCGGCGCCAACCTCTCGGACCTCATCGGTCAGCTCACCCGCCCCGGCGCGCGGGTCGTTCGCGCCGGTGTGGCCAGGGCGATGACCGAGATCGCCGAGGGTGGTCGTCGACGCGTTCTACGAAGGAGAGTTCGGTAAGGGGCTGAAGGAATTGGGCGGCGGGCTGTACACCGACGACGACCTCTCCACGCCAAGTGCCGAGTGGGTGACACCGTTGACAGTCCGCGCGTTCGGCGTCGACCTGTGGACGCTGCCTCCGAACTCGCAGGGCTACCTCACCTTGGCCGCGGCCGAGTTGGCGGGGCGACTCGACCTGCCGGCCGATCCCGATGACGTGCTCTTCGCGCATCTCCTGATCGAGGTCGCCACCGCCGCCGGTTTCGACCGTCCCGACGTGCTCAGCGACACGGCGAACGGCGACGACCTGCTTGCGTCGATCGCCCAGCGGATCGATCAGATCGACACAGAGCGGTCGTCGCAACGCTGGGCGCCAGGCCGTGACGGCGACACGACCTACCTGTGCGCCATCGACGGCAAGGGCATGGGCGTCTCGCTGATCCAGTCCAACGCGGCCGGATTCGGCTCGTGGTTGGTCGAGCCGAACACGGGGATCAACCTGCACAACCGCGGCCTCGGCTTCAACCTCGCGCAGGGACACCCTGCCGAGTTCCTGCCCGGGCATCGGCCGCCGCACACGCTGTGCCCCGCGATGGCGACCTCGGACGGGCTGCTGCCGCGCGTCTTCGGCACGATGGGTGGCGACGCCCAACCGCAGATCCTGCTGCAGGTGGCTGCCCGGCTGTTCCACTACGGCCAGATCGCCGGCTGCGGCCGTGTCCGCAGGGCGATGGGCGCTGCAAGGACCGGTCCACCGGATTCGACACGTGGACCAGCGGCGAGGCACCGACCGTGACGGTCGAGGGACATGCGCCCGACGATTGGATGGCCGGGCTCGCCGCACGCGGGCACAAGGTCGAAGGCAGACCGCCGTACGACAGCGGGTTCGGTCACGCTCATGCGATCGCTCGATCGACACACGACGGCGTTCCGCGCCGGGGCGGCGGATCCCACGGACGATGGTCGGTACAGCCGGCCGGCATCTGACACGTACGAGTACTTCGGTGCATGCGAGTCGACTCCAACTTCTTCTGCACGGTGCCGATGCCCGACGCCGGCGATCCCGCCGTCGCCCCGACAGCACGCCGCTACGGCAACGACGCCGTCATCGCGTGCTACGAGAACCTCGTCGACTGGGCCAGGACCGCCGACGAGCTCGGCTTCGACACGATGTGGCTCACCGAGCACCACTTCCAGTACGAGGGCTACGAGGTGCTGCCCAACCTGATCATGTTCGGACATGCACCTGGCGCATGCTGACCAAGCGACCTGCGCCTCGGGCAGATGTTCAACGTCGTGCCCGCAGTGGCATCCGTTGCGCCTCGCCGAGGACTTCGCGATCGCCGACATCCTCACCGGCGGGCGGATGGAGTTCGGCGTCGGCCGCGGCACGGTGCCCCGCGAGGCGTGGGCGCTCGGCACCGTGGTCGCCAGCGGCGACAACGAGATGTCCGCCGAGCACGACCGGATCAACCGCGAGATCTTCGAAGAGGCGATGGAGGTCATCAAGCTGGCCTGGTACCAGGAGCGGTTCAGCTACCGCGGCAAGCAGTTCGTGCTTCCCGCCCGACGACGTCCCCGACCGCGGCACGCATGGTCAACGACCTCACGCTGATCCCCAAGCCCCGCCGCGTCGTCGACATCTACCAGCCGGTCACCTCGCCGGAGACGATCGAGTACGTGCCGCGAGCCGGCCACAAGGCCGTCTACTGGCTGCAGAACGCCGACAGCCAGAAGCAGAAGTGGGACCGCTACGCCGAGATCCGCGAGGCAGGTCGGCAACCCGGTCGGCCCGGGCGAGGATCGCTGCCTGGTGCTCAACCTCCACGTCGCCGAGACACGCGAAGCAGGCGATGGTCAAGGGTCGGCCCGGGCCAGGACGAGTTCAACAAGTTCCTCTCGCCGTACGGCCGGTTCAGCAGCTACCGCAATCCCGGACGGCTCGAAGGTCGCCGTTCGACCACTGCCCGACGGTCGAGGAGAGCAACGCGCAGAAGATCCAGATCGTCGGCTCGATCGACGACGCCGTCGACGCGATCGGGTTCTGGCGCGACCTGCTCGACCTGAAGCACATCTGCTTCTTCTTCGACTACCCGGGCCTGACCCGCGAGGAGATGAACGAGCAGATGCACCTCGTCGCGGAAGAGGTGTTCCCGCGTCTCGGCGAGCCGATCGAGCGCCGTCCGCTCACCGGTTCACCCGCTCGTCTGAGCGCAGACTGTGTGAGCGCGTCGGCGATCGGCCGACGGTCGAGAGCGTGACTCCGGCTGAGCAGACGCTTGCCGACGGACGGCTACCTCGCTGCTGCCGGCGTTCGCCGAGCCGCACGCCCACCTCGACAAGGCGTTCCTCGCCGAGCGCGTCGCCAACCCGACCGGCGATCTGATGGGCGCGATCCTCGCGATGGAGACGAGCGCGCCGACACGATCACCGTCGAGGACACGATCGAGCGCGCCGAGCGTGCCGCGCGGCTGATGCTCGCCAACGGCACGCACCGCGATCCGCACCCACGCCGATCTCGACGCTGGCCGAGCGGGCTGCACGTCGGTCGAGGCGCTGATCGAGGTGCGCGAGCGACTGCGCGGACTCGTCGACGATCCAGGTCGTGCGCGCTGATCGCGCTGGCCGATCATCGGAGCCGAGGGCGCCGACCAGCGCGCCCTGCTGCGCGAAGCGATCGCGATGGGCGTCGACGTCGTCGGCGGCTGCCCGCACCTCGAGACCGACCCGCACGCCGCCAACGACGAACTTCCTGTCGATCGCCGCCGAGGCCGGCCTGCCCGTCGACCTGCACACCGACGAGACGCTCGAATCCGACGATGCTCGGCGTGGAGGACCTCGCCCGAGCGCGTCGTGGCGACGCGGCTTCCCCCATCACGTCACGGCGAGCCACTGCGTCAGCCTGGGCATGCAGTCCGAGGCCCGCCAGCAGCGAGGTCGCCGAGCAGGTCGCCGCCGCCGGCATCAGCGTCATCGCCCTCCCCCACACGAACCTGTTCCTGCAGGGCCGCGAGTCACCAGGTCGTGCATGCCGCGGGCGCGTCACCGCGGTGAAGGCGCTGCGTGCGGCCGGCGTCAACGTCGCCGCCGGTGCCGACAACCTGCAGGATCCGTTCAATCCGGTCGGTCGCGGCGACCCGCTCGAGACGGCCGGGCTGATGGTGATGGCGGCTCACCTGCTGCCCGCCGACGCGCTCGACATGGTCAGCGTCGCCGCACGCACGGCCATCGGGCTCGGGGCCCAGCCAGGATCGTGTGGCGGTTCGAGCCGCAACCATCCGCGAGGCGATCGCGTTCGGCCCGGCCGATCGCCTGGTCGTCCGCGTGGTCTTCGACTTCGGAAACAGAGCGTTCACACGATCGCGACTGAGCCGTCGGGATCCCTGCTCTACACTCCGACGCCATGGGGACAAACCAGGGTCGTGCTCGCCGGACGGCGTGCACTGATCACCGGTGCAGCCCGTGGCATCGGCGCCGAGATCGCAGCCTCGTTCCACCGTGAAGGAGCCGAGCTCGCCCTGGTGACATCAACATCGAGCGGCTGACAACCACGTGGCGAGGCGCTGGGCGCAAAGGTCTACGGCGTCGACCTCGCCGATACCGAGGCGACCGTCGAGGTGGTCAGCAAGGCCATCGACGAGCTGGGTGGCATGGAAATTCTCGTCAACAACGCCGGCATCTTGAAGATGGCGCCACTGCTGGAGATCGACCCGCCGACTGGGACCTGACCTTCGCGTCAACGTGCGCGCAATGCTGGTCACGATCCAGCTCGCGGCCAAGGCGATGATCCCCAACGGTCGGGGCACGATCATCAACATGGCCAGCATGGGTGGCAAGGTGGGCGGTCCCGAACCAGGCCCACTACGCGGCGTCGAAGGCAGCGGTGATCTCGCTCACGCAGGTCGCCGCGAAGGAGCTCGGCCCCTACGGGATCACGGTCAACTGCATCTGTCCCGGTTACGTGTTGACCGAGATGGGTGCGGCCACGCGCACCGACGACATGGTGCGCGAGTGGTCGTCGAAGTCGCCGCTCGGGCGACTGGCGGAGCCCTCCGACGTGGCCAACATGGCCGTGTTCCTGGCCTCCGACGAGGCCTCGTACTGCACCGGCCAGGCCATGAACGTGACCGGTGGGATGGTGATGCATTGAGCACGGCGGGAATATTCGGCGCCTCACCCGGTGCGACTACGGTTGAGCAGATGGGCGACGTCGGGGCAACTCCTGCTCTGAGTTTCAACAAGGTTTCGATGGTCTTCCCCGACGGCACGCACGCACTTGCGGAGACCACGTTCGATGTGCACCCCGGCGAGTTCGTCACCGTGGTCGGCCCTTCGGGTTGCGGGAAGAGCACGCTTGTTGCGCATCGCCGCCGGCCTCACCAGGGCCACGGTCGGTTTCGTCTCCATCGATCGCACCAGCCTCGGTTACGTGTTCCAGGACGCCACGTTGCTGCAGTGGCGCAACGTGCAGCGCAACGTCGAACTGCTCGCCGAGCTGGAAGGCATGTCGGCCTCGGATCGCAGGCGCCGTGCCGACGACGCGATCCAACTCGTCGGCCTGACGGGTTTCGAGAAGAAGTACCCGAAGCAGCTCTCCGGCGGCATGAAGATGCGTGCCTCGCTGGCTCGCTCCCTCGTGCTCGAGCCGAAGGTCTTCCTGTTCGACGAGCCGTTCGGCGCCGTCGACGAGATCACCCGCGAACGGTTGAACGACGAAGTGCATCGCACTGTTCCAGCGGAAGGGCTTCGCCGGCCTGTTCATCACCCACTCGATCAGCGAGGCGGTGTTCTTGTCGACCAGGGTGCTGGTGATGAGCGCCGCGACCTGGTCGCATCGTCGGTGACTTCAAGATTCCCTTCGACTACCCACGCCGGCCCGAACTGCGCTTCGACCCGGCATTCGCCCAGCTCTGTGGCGAGGTGTCGACCCACTTGCGAGGAGGAGTCCACTCGTGAGCACCACCATTGCCAACCCGTCCTCCTCGGCCAACGATCTGCCGCCCGCCAATCGACGATCTCGGAGCATTGCCACAACCGGCGAAGCGCAAGCGACTGGCGATGAGCCAGGTGATCGCACCGCTCGTGCTCCTCGCGGTGTTCATCGGGATCTGGTACATGATGCACTACTGGGGTTTGCGTTTCTTCTTCGACAAGGACGGCAAACGCCTCGTGCCGACACCGCTGCAGGTGTGGGATGCGACGTTCGTGCGACCGATCGCACGCAACCGGTACATCGAGGGCATCAAGTGGACAGGCATCGTCGCGTTCGGCGGCCTGCTGATCACCATCGTGATCGGCTGCACCCTCGCCATCTTGATGTCACAGGCCAAGTGGGTGGAGAGCGCTGTCTACCCGTATCTGGTGGCGTTGCAAGCGGTCCCTGTGCTTGCCGTCATCCCGCTGATCTACTCGGTCTTCGGTGGCGGATTGGCGCCCCGATTCTTCGTGTGCATCATGATCGCCTTCTTCCCGATCGTCACCAACACCCTGTTCGGCCTCAACTCGGCCGACCCGGGGCAACACGATCTGTTCACGCTTCGCAATGCGTCGCGCTGGACCAGGCTCGTCAAGTTGCAGCTCCCGTCTGCGCTCCCGAACATCTTCACCGGCTTCCGCATCTCTGCCGGCCTGTCGGTGATCGGCGCCGTCGTCGGCGAGCAGTTCTTCCGCACCGGATCGAAGCCGGGCGTCGGCATCGTCATGGACATCTACCGGGTCAAGGGGATCTACGCGCCGCTGTATGGGGGCGTGATCATCGCTTGCCTCATCGGCATCCTCACCTTCCTGCTCTTCGGTTTCATTGGCAAGGCCGTCATCGGCAACTGGTTCGATGCCGGAAAGCGGGAGACATAGACAACTAGACATAGACAACTAGACATAGACAGCCAGACATCCACAGCGTGAACACCAACCAAAGGGAGAGAAACAGAATGAGATTCCGACGCAGCAAATCGCTGCTCGCCATGGCAATCGGCGCCAGTCTCGTCATGGCCGCATGCGGCTCCGACGACGACGAGTCGGCCGACACGGCCGCACCCGCAGCCGATACCGCCGCACCCGCCGCCGACACGACGGTGGCAGCCGACACCACGGTCGCAGCAGACACAACGGTGGAGGAATCCACCGACACGAGCGAGGCCGGAACCGGCAGCGGAGTGCTGGCTGGTATCTGCCCCGAGACAATGGTCTTGCAGACGGACTGGATGCCGGAAGCCGAGCACGGCTTCGTGTACCAGATGATCGGCGAGGGCTATGAGAT
Organism: Ilumatobacteraceae bacterium; assembly: GCA_963746365.1. GTDB lineage: Bacteria > Actinomycetota > Acidimicrobiia > Acidimicrobiales > Ilumatobacteraceae > JAENVT01. Next base: position 68,550 of record CAVVBH010000024.1, read on the forward strand.
CGACAAGGCCAAGGGTTACGTCACCGGGCCGGTGATCGATGCCGACGGCAACGACACAGGCGTCAAGCTCCAGATCCGTTCCGGCGGTGCTGCTCAGAACTTCGACAGCCCGAGCACGATCATGTACAACAACGAGGACACTTCCTCGCATACGTCTACACCGACGAGGCGATCCAGAACTCGGCCAACAAGCCGTCCGTCGCCATCGAGTCGGGGTTCAACAAGAACCCGCAGATGATCATGTGGGACCCGACGGTGTACCCCGACGTGCAGACGATTGCCGACCTTGGTAAGACCGACGCGCTCGTCCGCTACTTCTCGGTGGTGCGTACATGGACTACCTCACCGGTTCCGGCATCCTCAAGCCAGAACAGGTCGACGGTTCATACACGGGCGACCCCAGCCTCTACGTCACCGACGAAGGCAAGGCGGCACAGCAGGGCTTCGGTTCCGCGGAGCCGTACCTGTACGAGCACGTGATCACCAGCTGGCTGAAGCCCGTGAAGTTCCAGTACATCAACGACATCGGCTGGGAGAACTACGCCGAGTCGATCGCCACGAAGCCGGAGAACATCACCGAGTACGCCGACTGCTTCAAGGTGCTGGTCCCGATCATCCAGCAGGCCAGCGTCGACTACATCAACGATCCGACACGTGCAACAGCAATCATCCTCGACGCGGTCGAGGCGTTCGGCGAGGACTTCGGCTGGGTCTACGACCAGGGCACCGCGGACTACGCCGTCAAGACCATCAAGGATGACGGGCTGGTGGCCAACGGCGCCGACGGCGTCATGGGCAAGTTCGACATGGACCGGGTCACCGACCTCATCACCAAGGCCGATGCCGTTCTACACCGCGCAGGACAGCCCACCCAAGGAAGGCCTGACTGCGGAGGACATCGTCACGAACGAGTTCATCGACGACTCGATTCACCTGTAGACCATCTGTAGACAACGTCAGAGCGGTTCCAAGTTGCAGGGCGTCGGCTTCGGCCGGCGCCCTCAACCGCTCTCAAGCCTGTCCAGCTAGACAGCCTTCTCCAGCACCACCTGCAGCAACACGTTGGCTCCTGCCTCGATGTCGTCGGGCGTCGTGTACTCGGCGATGTTGTGTGAGAGGCCGTTGACACTGGGCACGAAGACCATCGACGTGGGGCACACCCTGGCGAGCATCTGAGCGTCGTGACCGGCGCCCGACGGCATGCGCCGAGTGGAGAGGCCCAGCCGCTGCGCCGTCGCCTCGACGAGGTCGATCATCTCGGCATCGAACTCGACAGGCTCGAAGCGGGCAAGGGTTCGCATCGAGATCTCGCAGCCTTCCTCGCTCGCGAACATCCGGCACGAATCGAAGACTTCGGCCTCGACCTGCTTCAGCACCGCTTCGTCGGTGTTGCGAAGATCGACGCTGAACACCACGTTCGAGGCGATGACGTTGACGAGGTCCGGAACGACATCGACGCGTCCGACGGTGGCCACCTGAGGCGCACCTCGTTCGCTGGCGACGAGGCGCACCTCGTGGATCGCGCGGGCGGCAACCACGAGTGGGTCGTGGCGCAACGGCATCGGCGTTGTGCCGGCGTGGGCCGACTGCCCAGTCACCGTCACCTCGGTCCACGAGATCCCCTGGACCCCGGTGACGACGCCGATCGTGATTCCCTCGTCCTCCAGGACCGGCCCCTGCTCGATGTGAAGCTCGGCGTAGGCGTAGGGGAACCCCGCCGCCGGCACGGGCGTCGGGCCTGCGTATCCGATCCGGATCAGCTCGTCGCCGAGCCGGGCGCCATCGTCGATTGCCTCCACGTCCAGCGCCTCCTCGACCGCCAGACCGCCGACGTACACCAAGCTGCCGAGCATGTCGGGCGCGAAGCGGGCGCCCTCCTCGTCGGTGAAGAACGCAACCTGGATCGGACGCCGGGTGGTCAGGTCGTGCTGTGCAAGTGTCTCGACGATCTCCAACCCGGCAAGCACGCCGAGGTTCCCGTCGAATCGTCCTCCGGTGCGAACCGTGTCGATGTGCGAACCCACCATCACCGCTGCCGCGCCGGTGTCGCTGCCGGCGCGAGTGGCCACCACGTTGCCGATTGCATCGATGGCGATCTCCATGCCGAGATCGCGCATCCACGACACCACCAGATCCCTGCCCTCACGATCGACGTCGGTGAGCGCCAACCGCGCGCATCCTCGCTCGCCGTTCGGTCCGTGCACGGCCCCGATTTCACCCAGCGCCTCGAGGCGCTGCCACAGCCGGGACCCGTCGACGCGGAGGTCGTGCCAGTCGTCATGCTTGTTCGTCTCAGCCATGGTCACCGTCCGAAGTCGAAGGTCGAGATCTCGCGCAGCGCCTCGCAGAACGACTGGACGGATCCCGCGAACAGCTCGGCCCCGCGCTCGGCAGTTGCCGCAGTCGGGTCGCCGATCACGCCTTCGGGATGGAAGTCGTTGGACAGCCAGCCGAAGCTCACTCGTCCACCGAAGCGAACGTACGTGTTCTCGGTGAGCTTGTCGGGCACCCGGCGTTGGGCCTGGGTCATGTCGCACAGGTGCGGCGCGAGGTGCAGCATGATCGAGGTCTCGTCGGTGCCGCCGTGCACGCCCATCCCGAGCTCGCTCGCCGGCGACGTGCCGCCTTGATCCACCGGCATGCCAGGGTGGGCCAGGAACGTCATGAGGCCGTGCTTCAGTCGCAATTCGCGATTCGCGACGCTGAGCAACGAGCTGTTACCGCCGTGACCGTTGAGGAAGACGAGCCGCTTCGCGGGAGTGGTGGCTATGCATCGGCCGATGTCGTCGAGGACGGCCAGCAACGTGGTGGCCGAGAGCCACACGGTGCCGGGCGACCATGCGTGCTCGTTGGACTTCGTGTACTGCAACGTCGGCATCAGCCAGACATCCAGCTCGTCACCGACGTCGGCGACCGCGGCCTCGGCCACCGCCGACGCAACGAACGAGTCAGTGCTCAGGGGCAGGTGCGGGCCGTGCTGCTCGATGGCTCCCAATGGTTGGACGATGATGCTGCGATCGGTGAGCCGCTCGGCGATCTGGGGACCGGTGAGGTTGGGGAAGTAACGCTCGCTCGATGTCACGGGGGCACGTTACCCCCGGCATCGATCCGCCAGAATGGCCCCGTGACCGCTCCGGACTACGACGCGATGGTGATCGGCGCCGGTCACAACGGCCTGGTGTGCGCGTCCTACCTGGCGAGAGCGGGATTGCGAACGCTGCTCGTCGAGGCCCGGTCGTCGGTCGGGGGCACCGCATCGAGCGAGCCGTTCGCCGGTGGAACCGTCAACATCTGCAACTGCGACCACATCACCTTCCGCACGACCCCGGTGATCGAAGAGCTGGGTCTCGCTGATCATGGATTGCGGTACATCGAGATCGATCCTGCGCAACACAACATGTCGTGGGAAGGCGGCGCGCCGTGGACGATCTTCCACGACGTCGAGCCAACCATCGAGTCGATCGCACAGACGTTTCCCGAGGAGGTCGACGGCTATCGCCGGTACCTGAAGGCCGCGATCCCAGCGGTGCGGATGGTGCTCGACAACGCCAACGATCCCCCATCGCTGAGGACGATCGGCCGCAAGGTGATCGTTCGTGGTGGTCGAGGCGCAGCCACGCTGCTGCGGTGGAGCCGGCGCAGCGCTGCCGATGTGATGCGCAGCTTCTTCACCAACGAAGCACTGCGTGGCCCGGCGATGGTCACCGGACCGATGGTCTGGGGCGTGTCTCCCGAGTTGCCCGGAACGGGTCTCGGCGCCCTGACGTACGCCCTGCGCCACGTCGCGCGTGTCGGCAGACCGGTCGGTGGCAGCGGGATGGTGCCAGAAGCGCTGCGAGGTGCGTTCGAGGCGGCGGGCGGCACGCTGATGCTCGACACCAAGGTTGCCCATCTGACGTGCGACGGCCCGGCCATTCGCGGCATGACATGCACAGATGGCACCGAGGTGACGGCACCGATCGTGGTCTCGGCATGCAACCCGCACGACACCTTTCTGGCCTGGCTGAAGGACCCACCGCCGCAAGCGACCTCACTCGTCGATCGTTGGAGGACCATCCGCCACGACGATGGATACGAGTCGAAGGTCGACGCGATAGCGGATCGGGAACCACGCTTGGCAGAGGGCCGAGCGATGGGCGCGACAACAGTGATCTCGCCATCGCTGGCCGAAATTCACCGCGGCCACTCCTTGATGGCAACTGGCCGCGTGCTGGATCGACCGGGAATGCTCGTGAACTCGCCGTCGGCACTCGACTCGACCCTGGCGCCGGACGGCCGGCACGTCTTCAGCCTCGAGGTCTTGTACACGCCGTACGGTCTCGCAGGTGGTTGGGCCGGCAGCGGCGAACCGAGGCGCTGGCTCGATCAGGTTGCAACGCGTGCTGGCGCCGGGATTTCTCGAATCGCTGATCGAATGGCGATCGATGACACCCGACCGGTACGAGCAGGACTTCCACCTCCCGCGTGGCCACGCCACCAGCTTCGCCGGCGGTCCGCTGGCTGCGCTGCGCAACAAGAACCCCGAGCTGACGCGCTACGAGACGCCCGTGAAGGGACTGTTCCTGACGGGAGCGGCAACGTTCCCCGGTGCCGGGATCTGGGGCGCCAGCGGGCGCAACGCGGCCATGTGCATTCTCGCTCGTCACGGTTAGTTAGGCGTCGAATTGGGTAACTTCGCGCCCATGAGTGAATACATGCTTCCTGACCTCGCGTACGACCCAGGCGCCCTGGAGCCGTACCTCAGCGGGCAGATCGTCGAATTGCACCACAGCAAGCACCATGCGACCTACGTGAAGGGTGCCAACACCGCGCTCGACAAGCTCGCCGACGCCCGCGCAACGGGCAAGTTCGACAGCATCGTCGGCCTGGAGAAGTCCCTCGCATTCAACCTCGGTGGCCACGTGCTCCACTCGATGTACTGGGCCAACCTGTCACCCGACGGTGGCGACAAGCCCGTGGGTGATCTCGCAGCCGCGATGGATGAGCACTTCGGATCGTTCGACGCCTTCAAGGCGCACATGACCGAGGCCACGAACACGGTGCAGGGCTCGGGTTGGGGCATCTTCTCGTGGGAGCCGGTCGGACGAAGACTGATCATCGAGCAACTCGAGGATCATCACATGAACACGACGCTCGGTGCCGTGCCGCTGCTGGCGATCGACGCGTGGGAGCACGCCTACTACCTGCAGTACCAGAACCGAAAGCCCGAGTACACCGAAGCAATTTGGAACATCATCAACTGGGCCGACGTAGGTCGCAGGTTCTCAGCCGCTACTGCATAACCGACGGCAGATAGGTGAAGACGCTGGGGTGGACGACACGCCGAAGGCGTGTCGGCTCACGCATCCTTGACGGACCAATGGCGCTTGGCGACAGGTGCCTTGTCGCTCCACGGAAAGTTGATCCACTTGTCGGTGCGCCTCCAGACGTAGTCGCATTGCACGACACTGTGGCTCTTCTCGTACAACACCGCCGTACGCACCTCGGCGACCTTGCCTTCGCAGAACAGCTGAACGCTGCGCAGGGTGTGGCCGGTATCGGCGACATCGTCGGCGATCAGGATGCGGGCGTCGCTGACGTCGACGAAATCGGGAGCGGGCGGCAGGATGCGCGGCACCTCCAGTCGCTCGTCGACCCCGGTGTAGAACTCGACGTTCATCGTGTAGACGTTCTTCACCGACAGGGCGTAGCCCATGGCCCCACCGATCAGCAGGCCGCCGCGGGCAATCGACAGGATCATGTCGGGCTCGTAGTCGTCGGCCACCATCTGGGACAGGTCTCGGGACGCATCCCCGAACATCTCCCACGTCATGATTTCGCGCTCATTCACCACGGCGGCCAACCTAGCCGACCGAGTGTTTGCGGCCACCCCGTGCGTGTCGCAGACACTCCGATGCGGATTCGTGAGCGCTATGGCAGGCAGATGTCGGCGGGTCGCACCGGGACGCGTGAGAGGTCGCGTCCGATCGCGTCGCGGATGGCGGCGACGATCGCCGGCGTCGACGAGATGCACGGTGGCTCGCCGACGCCCTTTGCGCCCATCGGTGCCATCGGATCCGGATGCTCGATCATCGTTGCAACGACCGTGGGCATGTCGAGCATCGTCGGCAGCAGGTAGTCGGTGAAGCTGGCGTTGCGCACCAGGCCATCCGTCACGATGATCTCCTCCATCACGGCCAAGCCCAGGCCCTGTGAGATCCCGCCCTCGATCTGGCCGAGGACGCTCATCGGGTTCAGTGCGATTCCGACGTCTTGAGCGGTGGCGACCTGTACGACCTTGACGAGGCCGAGCTCGGGATCAACGTCGACGACCGCCCGATGGGCGACGAATGCAAAGGCCGTGTGGCAGTTGCCCTGACCGTTCTCGTCGAGGTCTTCGGTAGGCCGGTGATGGTGCTCGAAGGTCTCCTCGAAGACCACGCCCGCGCTCGCCTCCGCAACCGAGATGCGCAGCGTGCCGAGGGTGTCGACAACGTCGCGTCCGTCGATCGCCAGCCGCACAGGATCGATGTCGTTCCGGGCGCCGACGTGCTCGAACAGCCGCTCGCGGACCAGGCGGCAGGCGCCGTCGACGGCACCGCCGCTCATCCACGTCTGACGCGAGGCTGAGGTCGAGCCCGAGGACCCGATGGTGGTGTCGATCGGCTCGATCACCACGTCGTCGACACCGAGGACGAGCGCGCGCGATCTGAGGTGCCAGCACCACAAACCCCTGCCCGACCTCCGAGGTCGCGAACTTCAAGGATGCGACTCCATCGGCGAGTCGGCATCGGGCAGTGGAATAGTCGTCGAACCCTTCGGAGTACATCAGGTTCTTGATGGCGACCCCCCAACCGATGCCGCGGCGGATGTGGACCGAATCGGCGGTCAGCCCCGCGCCTCCGGGAAGGTGCATCGGATCGCCATCCACACCACCGACCGGCATGTCGGGCAGGGGCAATGCGGCGGTCGTGCGGATGCATTCGGCGACCGGCGCGACGTTCTCGATCACTTGCCCGGTGATCAACGCGTCACCCGTTTCCATTGCGTTGAGCAGCCGGATTTCGACGGGATCGAGCCCGCAGGCGGCAGCCAACTTGTCCATCTGACCTTCGTGGGCGAAGCATGCCTGCACGACACCGAAGCCGCGCATCGCCCCGCACGGCAAGTTGTTGGTGCGCACGGCGTATCCGTCGACGGTGGCGTTGAGGCATTTGTACGGCCCCTGGGTGTGTGTGATGCCGTTGATCAACACCGCCGAGGAGGTCGATGCGTATGCGCCACCGTCGAACACCATCCGCGCTTCGATCCGTTGGATGACACCCTCCGACGTGGCGTGATGACGCATCCAAATCGTGGCCGGATGCCGGTGCACGTGTCCGAGGAAGCTCTCCTCACGGCTGTAGGCCATACGGACCGGGCGGCCAGTGCGCAGCGCCAGCAGACAGGTGTGGACCTGCAGGCTGATGTCTTCGCGAGCACCGAACGCGCCGCCCACTCCCCCGAGCGTCAGGCGGACCTTCTCCGGGTCGAGATCGAGGCAGGCGGCGATCTGGGCTCGATCCTCGTGCAACCACTGCGTCGCGACGAACAGATCGATGCCTGCCCCACCAGGATCCGGCAGCGCCAACGCGGCCTCCAGGCCCAGGAACGCCTGATCCTGCATTCCGATCTCGTACGTGCCCTCCACGACCACCTCGCCGATCAAAGCCTGGTCGCCCCTGACGATGCGTTGATGGCGGATGACGTTGCCGGACGGGTGGATGGGTGGATGGGTGCCGTCGATGGCCCGCTCGGGATCGGTGAGGGGCGCCAGGACCTCGTACTCGACGACGATCGCCTCCAGCGCCCGTCGACACGTTTCCGGGTGGTCTGCAGCGACCGCCGCGATCGGCTCGCCGACGTAGCGGACGACGTCGCTGGCGAAGACAGGCTGATCGCTGCTGATCAGCCCGTAGGTCGGTTTGCCGGGCACATCGTCCGCCGTGATGACCGCCGCGACACCGTCGATGAGCCACGCCGGTGCGACGTCGATCCGCACGATCCGCGCGGACGGATGCGGCGAGCGCAGTGTTGCGCCCCACAGGAAGCCGTCTGCCGACACGTCACCCGAGAACGCGAACGAGCCCTGCACTTTGGCGATCCCATCAGGACGCGCCGGACTGTCACCGAGCCGACCACCCAGGCGACCGCCGACGACACCCTCCCGAGTGGCCGTGCTCATTGCTGGTCGTCCTTGGCCGCCGCCCTCGCGGTGGCCACTTGCTGCACCGCTTCGATGATTCGGCCGTAGCCCGTGCAACGGCAGATGTTGCCCGACAACTCCTCGCGGATCTCGGTGTCGGTGGGCTCGGGTGTGCGTTCGAGGAGGGCGTGTGCCGCCATGATCAACCCCGGGGTGCAGAACCCGCATTGCACGGCACCGCAATCGACGAACGCCCGTTGCACATCGCTCGGTGACCCGAGTGGCGCGATGCCCTCGATGGTGACGATCTCTTGGCCAACTGCCGATGCGGCCAACACCAGACAACTGCACACCAGTTCGTCGTCGATCATCACGCTGCACGAGCCGCACTCGCCTTGTTCGCACGCGCCCTTCTGAACCGAGCATGCCGAGCCGTTCGCGCAAGCACGTACAGCAGACTCTCGCCGACCCAGGCGTCGCGGATCTCGTGCGACGAGCCGTTGACGTGCAGTTGGAAGTGCTGATTCTCAGCCATCGGGGAACGCCCTGCGCAGCAAACGGCGCGCCAGCACGGCGATCGCATGCCGTCGATACTCGGCCGTGGAACGATGATCGTCGATCGGCCGCGCGGCGGCTGCGGCGAGTCGCCCGAACTCGATTGCGTCGGCATCGCTGACCGACCGGGCCGAGGCATCGACAACCGATGACGCGAACGATTCGGCATCGGTGCAACGGATGATGACGGGCCCCACGGATCCGAGCGCGATGCCGCACGCGGCCGGCATCGTCGACAGCCAGGCACGCGCCGGCATTGGAGATCACCATCGCGTTGCGTACACCGACCTTGGCGTACCCCTGCCATCCGCCGAGCACCGGCACCGACACGGCTTCGATCAGCTCTCCCGGTAGCAACGCGGTGCGCTTCGGACCGGTCATGAAGTCGGTGAACGGCATCGAGCGTGAGCCGTTTGCCGAGACCAGGTGCACGACTGCATCGAGCGCAGCGAGCACCGGCAAGCCGTCACCAGCGGGCGAGCAGGTCGCCACGTTGCCCCCGAGCGTCGCCGCATGCCGGATCTGCGGCGAGCCGACGGTGCGCGCGGCCTGGCTGAGCGCTGGGACCCATCGCAGGAATGGCTCCTGTTCGATCTCGGCATAGGTCACTCCCGGCGCCGATGCGCAATGTCGACGTCTGTGCGTCGTGCGACCAGGTGCGCAACTCGGGAACCCGGCCGACGGCGATCACCGCGTCGGGTCGTCGATGCCCAGCATTGACCTCGACCATGACGTCGGTGCCGCCGGCCACAACCATCGACGACGGTTCGGCGGCCAAGCGCGCCGAGGGCCTCGGCAAGGGTGGTCGAGATCAGCACGCTCATGAACCTGCGACTTTACATTTGGTAAACGCCCGCAGACCGCGAGTGGAGTGTCTGGAGGCACCCAGGCGGGCGCCAAACACTCCACTCGGGGTTGGTTAGACGATCTTGACGTCTTCGATCCCGGGCTCGGGATCGGGGAACTTCGGGTTCATGTCCTGCATCGTCTTCAACAGGATCTTGGCAACGGCCAGGTTTCGTACCCAGTTGTGATCGGCCGGCACGACGTACCACGGCGCGTCGGAGGTCGATGTCTTCGCTGATGGCGTCCTGGTAAGCGCGCTTGGAACTTCGTCCACAACTGGCGGTCCTCCAGGTCGCCCGAACGGAACTTCCAGTTCTTCGCTGGATTGTCGAGCCGGTCCTGAAGCCGCTGCGCCTGCTCCTCCTTCGAGACGTTCAGGAAGCACTTCACGATCGTCGTGCCTTCGTCCGACAGCATCCGCTCGAACTCGTTGATGTGCCGGTAACGCTTCTTCCAGACCGACTCCGGAGCGAAGTTCTTCACCCGCACCACCAGGACGTCCTCGTAGTGGCTGCGGTTGAACACGCCGATCTCGCCGTGGGCGGGGCAGGCGGCGTGCACCCGCCACAGGTAGTCCTGCACCGCTTCGCGGCCGGCCGGCACCTTGAAGCTCGTCACCCTGACCCCCGCCGGGTTCAGACCGGAGAAGACCGTGCGAATGGTGCCGTCCTTGCCGGCCGCATCGAGCGCCTGCACGATCAGCAAGAGGCTGCGCTTGTTCTCGGCGTACAGGCGCTGCTGCAGCTCGTCGAGCTCGAGCTTCACGTGTTGCAGTTCGGCGATGGCCTCTTCCTTGTGCCAGCCGAGCCTGTTGTCGGGATCGCATTTCTTCAGCTGGAACGTTTCCGGCTTGGAAACGCGGAGTTCGGCGACGGGATTGGCTGCCATGGCCTGCGACGGTAGTTCAGTCGATCGCGAACGGACAGTGCCGGCACCCGCTGTCGCAGCAGTATCCACGCTCGGCGAGGAACTCCGCAGTGAACACGCTGAGGCCCGTGGCGGGATCGTCGTAGCAAGGCTCGCCCGCTGCAACCGCTTGGGAGTGGCGCGTCATGATCTCCGCGAAGCGCGGATGCTGCGGCGACAGCCGCTGCGAGTGGGGCTGCTCGAGGTACTCGTCGCGGAGTTGCACCACGATTCGCAACGGTATCTGCCTGGGTCGTTGACAACCCGCGTGGCGTGACTAAGGTGCCAACAGCGGCGTGTGATGGGGGTCACATCTTTCCCTGCCACGCTCCGACATGAAGATCATCGATACAGAGGGGGAAATGGTGCGAAACAGGCAACGCTCGGGCAGACGAATCATTACGGCGGCGGTCTTGAGTCTCGGATTGGTTGCCGCAGCGTGCGGCAGCGACGACGACAGTGCACCGATAGATCTCACAGGCCGCCGACGTGACAACGGCCGAAGCTGCCGACACCACGGTGGCGGAATCGACGGACACCACCGTTGAAGCACCGACCGACACAGAAGCTGCGCCGACGACCGAGGCGGGTCTCGAGCCCGTAGCCGGTGGATCGATCGTCATGGGGATCGAGGCTGATACGTCCAGTCCGTGGCGCCCGTACGAAATGCTGTGCGCGATCTCGTGCCATCAGGTGATCCGCAACATCTACGACACCCTGGCGATGCCCACGGCGGATGGCAAGGCTGCGCCATACCTGGCCGAATCGATCACCCCGAACGACGACTTCACCGAGTGGACCATCACCGCCCGCTCAGGTGTCACGTTCCACGACGGCACGCCGTTCGACGGCGCCGCGATCGTCGACAACATCACACGAGCGAAGACCGGCGCCCTCACCGGCAACATCTTCCGGCCGATCGACAGCGTCGCCGTCGACCCGGCCGACCCGATGACGGTGGTCATCACGATGAACACCAGTTGGGCAGCGTTCCCGTTCTCGCTCATGGGTCAGGCCAGCTACATGGCGTCGCCGGCGTGGCTGCTGGCCAGCGACGCCGACGAGGCACTGCGATCGCAGCCGGTCGGCACCGGTCCGTTCGTGTACGAGGACTACAAGCCCAACGAGTACTTCAAGATGAAGAAGAACCCGAACTACTGGAACAAGCCGTTCCCGTATCTCGACGCGATCGAGTTCCGCCCGATCCCCGACGCACTCGAACCGACGCGACGCGCTCGAAGAGCGGCACGATCGACCTGCTTGCACACGACGAACGGCGAGACCATCGCCGAGTTCCGTGAGACCGGCGAGTTCCCCATGGCCGAGATCACGAACACCGCCGAGACCGGCTACACGCTGCTGCACGTCACCCAGGAAGGGTCGCCGCTGCAACGACGTCCGCGTCCGCTGTGCACTCGCGTACGCAACCGACGAGCAGGCGATGATCGACTCGATCTCTGCGGGCGTCGGCCAGCTCGCTATCGGCCCGTTCTCGCCCGACCAGGTCGGGTACCTGGAGGACACCGGGTTCCCGATGGCACAAGACATGGGCAAGGCACAGGAGCTGATCGCCGAGTACAAGGCCGAGAACCCGGGTCCGCTCAACCTGTCGCTGGCGACCACGCAGGACGAGACGAACCTGACCATCGCCCAGTTCCAGAAGCAGTGGTTCGAAGAAGCCGGCGTCGACGAGGTCACGATCGACCAGATCGACCAGGGCAACTACATCCTCACCGCCGTTCTCGGCAACTTCCAGGTGTTCCAGTGGCGGAACCACGGCGGCATCGACCTCGACATGCAGTACCACTGGTGGCACTCGTCGAGCTCGCTGCCCGTCGGTCAACTGGCGCTGAACTTCGGCCGAATCAAGGACCCGCAACTCGACGCATTGCTCGACGAGAACCGGGCCAGCACCGACCCGGCACGGAAGAAGGCGATCGCCGAGGAGGTCAACAGGCTCTTCGCCACGCAGTGCTACAACCTCTGGGGCGCCTACACGATCTGGGGCGTTCCGCACAAGGCCGACGTGCAGGGCGTCGGCAACTTCGCGCTGCCCGATGGCAGCGAAGGTGTGCCGGGTGCCGGTATTGCGGGCACGTTCCCGATGATGACCGTCTGGCGCGGCGGTCAATGACCGCCAGAAGGCTGCGAGGCACGAAAGAGCTAGCCCGTCCATGCGCTATGTGGTGAACCGGCTGATACAGCTGCTCGATCGTGATCTTCGCGGTCACGTTTCTCACGTCCGTTGCCCTCCGGTTCCTGCCGGGGGGCTCGGACGTGGTCGTCGCGCTCAAGACCGGCCCGGGGCCACGCCGGAGCAGGCCCAGGCCGTGAAGGAGGAGCTCGGCCTCGACAAGCCCATCGTCGTGCAGTACGTCGACTGGATGAAGAAGTTCGTCACCGGCGACTGGGGCTTCACGTTCCAGACGAACCAGTCGATCAAGACCGAGGTTGTCCGGGCACTCCCGATCTCGGCGTACATCATGGTCTACGCCCAGCTTGCTGTCATTGCTGTTCGCGGTACCGGTGGCGATGTGGTCGGCGTATCGACAGGGTTCGAAGTTCGACCGGATCGGCACCACGACCGCGTTCGGGTTGTTGTCGGCGCCCAACTACATCGTCGCGCCCGTGCTCATGGCGTTGTTCAGTGTTCAACGAAAATGGGTCCCGTTCCCGTCGATCTATGCGGGCCTCGGTGATCCCGTCGCCCACTTCAAGGCGTTCGTGCTTCCGGTCGTGACCGTCGCGATCCCGCTGTATGCCGGCTACATGCGACTGCTGCGCTCCGACATGATCGCCACGCTGCAGAGCGACTTCATCACGACCGCGCGGGCAAGCGGCGTGGGCACCGGCAGCATCCTGTTCAGGCATGCCCTGCGTCCCTCGCTGTTCTCGCATCGTCACCTCTGCGGCGGTCAACATCGGGGCGCTGATGGGCGGCGTCGTCATCGTCGAGCAGTTCTTCCTGCTGAACGGAATGGGGAGGCTCACGGTCGAGAGCATCTTCCGTCGCGAGTATCCGACCGTTCAATACGCCGTCGTCGTCCTGGCGTTGATCTACGTCATCGTCAACTTCTTCATCGATCTCGCCTACGCGTGGATCGATCCACGCGTCCGAGTCGGGAGGGCATTGGGATGACCACGATGACCGTCCCTGAGGTCGCTTCAGGCGCCCCCGCAGACGCGGTGCCGATCAAGACGAAGAAGCTGCGCCGACGCGGTCGGGTCACGATGTGGATCGCCATCGTCTGGCTGGCGTTCATCACCATCTCTGCGATCGGCGCCAACTGGCTGCCCTACATCAAGCACAGCTGCGACCAGTACGCCGTCGCGACGCAATGCAGCACCCACGTCAAGGGCTCTCTGCTCAAGATCGAGAAGCCGCCGGCGTGGGCATGGTTCGCCGAGCCGGAGAAGCAGATCGGCAAGGGCCCCGAGCGCGTCGGAATATTCGGCACCGACCGCAACGGCTTCGACCTGTTCTCGCGATCGATGTTCGGCGCCCGCAACTCGTTGCTGATCGGAGCGCTGTCGATCACGTTCGGTCTGCTGTTCGGCACCATCCTCGGAATGATCGCCGGCTACTACCGCGGCTGGGCCGATCGAGTCATCGAGGTGGTGACCAACATCCTCCTTGCCTTTCCTGCGCTGTCTGCTGGCGATCTTCATCGTCACGTTCAGCGACAACCCCAACAGCACGTCCTCAGCCGGCGACACGCGCTCGATCGGACCGATCATCATGGCGCTGTCGATCCTCGCCGTACCGCCACTGACTCGCCTCGTTCGGGCCAACACCATCATGTACGCGCAACGCGAATTCGTCGTCGCGGCGCGCAGCATCGGTGCACCGAACAAACGCATCCTGTTCCGCGAGATCCTGCCCAACATCGTGCCGACGCTGCTCTCGTTCGCGCTCACCGGGTTGGCGCTGCTGCTCGTCGCCGAAGGAGCGCTCGCCGCCCTCGGTCTGTCGGTCGAGGCACCGCTGCCAACCTGGGGGCGGATGATCTCGTCGGGCCAGGAGCGACTGCGTAACGGGCATCTGGTGGCCGTCTCTCATGCCGGCGTTGGTGATGTTCCTGACCATCCTCGCGATCAACCTGCTGGGCGATGTGCTGGCCGAGCGGTTCAACACGCGCGAGGTCATCGCATGAAGGCCAAGCTCCAAGTCGAACTCCGCGGTCGAGAGGGGCCGCTGCTCGAGGTCACCGACCTGCACACGCACTTCAAGACGGCGCGGGGCCTCGTCCGATCCGTGGACGGCGTCAGTTTCACGCTCGACCGCGGTGCGGCACTGGGGATCGTCGGCGAATCGGGCTCGGGCAAGACGGTCCTGTCGCGGTCGATCATGGGCTTGCTACCGAAGCGCAACACCGTGAAGTCAGGGTCCGTCGTGTTCGAGGGCCAAGAGCTCATCAACATGTCGTTGCGCCAGCGTCAGTCGATCTGGGGCAAGGAGATGTCGATGATCTTCCAGGATCCGATGACGTCGCTGAACCCCGTCATGCGCGTCGGCAAGCAGATCGGCGAAGGCCTGCGGATGCACCTCGGCATGTCGAAGGCCGACGCCCGCGCCACGGCGCTGAAGCTGCTACAGGACGTGCGGATCCCGAGCCCCGACCGTCGCCTTGATCAATATTCGTTCGAGCTCAGCGGTGGCATGCGACAGCGCGTGATGATCGCGTTGGCCATGTCGTGCGGCCCCACGCTGATGTTCGCCGACGAGCCCACCACCGCGCTCGATGTGACCGTGCAGGCACAGATCCTCGATCTCCTCGACGAGCAACGGCGTGAACGAAACATGTCGCTGATCCTGGTCACACACGACCTCGGTGTGGTGGCAGGTCGCACGGACGAGATCGCCGTCATGTACGGCGGCAAGTTGGTCGAGAAGGCGACGACCGCCGAGCTGTTCGCCAACATGAAGATGCCGTACACCGAGGCATTGCTCAACAGCATCCCGAAGTTGACCGATCCCAGCCACACACGTCTCAACGTCATCCCGGGTCGACCACCAGATCTCGTCAACCCACCACGCGGTTGCAGGTTCGCGCCGCGGTGTCCGTACGCCCGCGAGCGCTGCCAGGAGGAGGAGCCACCGCTGATCCCCACAGTCGAGGATCCACGCCATGTCTACGCGTGCTGGTACCCCGTCGGGTCACCCGAGTACCACGAGGCCAAGGCGCGGAGACAGACTGAGGCAGCGGCATTGACCGAAGCAGAGGTAGCGGCCTGATGGCGGGTACCGGCAAGGCACACCTGCGCGACTCCGCCGACGTGTTGCTGCGCGTCGACGACCTCGTGGTCGAGTTTCCTGTCGGCCACACCGGCCTCACCGTCAACGCGGTCAGCGGCATCAGTCTCGATGTCTTGCGTGGCGAGACCCTCGGCGTCGTCGGCGAGTCCGGCTGTGGCAAGAGCACCACCGGCCGGGCGATCATGCAACTGCCCCGTCCCACAAGCGGCTCGGTGATGTTCGAAGGCCGGCAGTTGACCGAGATGGGTCGCGACGACATGCGCCAGGCGCGTACCCGCATGCAGATGATCTTCCAGGATCCCATCTCGTCACTCAACCCTCGGCGCAAGGTGCGCGACATCGTGATGGAGCCGCTGACGATCTGGAAGCGTGGCACCAAGGGCGAGCAGGCCGCGAAGGTCGACGCGTTGCTGCAGGAGGTCGGCATCGACCCGATTCGGGCCGCCGAGAGCCAACCGCACCAGTTCTCCGGGGGGCAGTGCCAGCGCATCTCCATCGCCCGCTCGCTGGTGCTCGACCCGACCTTGATCATCTGCGACGAGCCCGTCAGCGCGCTCGACGTCAGCGTGCAGGCGCAGGTCCTGAACCTGCTCGAAGACCTCAAGGTCAAGTACGGCTTGACCTTGATCTTCATCGCCCACGACCTGGCGGTGGTGAAGAACATCAGTGACCGAGTTGCCGTGATGTACCTCGGCAAGATCTGCGAGGTGGCACCCAGCGACGATCTCTACCGGGCGCCGGCCCATCACTACACCGCGGTGCTGCTCGAGTCGATCCCGGTACCAGATCCCGCGGTTGCCGCCATGAAGACGGCAATCGAGGGCGAGCCGCCCTCCTCAGTTCTGCCGCCCCCAGGATGCCGGTTCCACCCCCGCTGCCCTGCCGCGACCGACAGGTGCCGCACCGAGGAGCCGAAACTACGCGAGATCGCCACCGCACACTTTGTTGCCTGCCACCACCCGATTCACGGCGACGACGTCGATGGCGACAACGTGCCGGTCGCGGTCGGTCAGCTCGGCAGCGAATCACTCAACTGACGCCGACGTGACATCAGGCGATCGATTGCGATCGCGGCGAAGACCGCGATCGCCGGTTCCGCAGACGACCGGATGCGATGGCCGCCGTAAAAGGCCACCGTCGTTGCCAACGCGATCATCACCGGAATCAGCAACACCACGCGATCCCGACGCCTCGTCCTGGCAGCACCCAACACGGCCAGCGGTGCCAATACCCAGAACGAGCCGATACCGGCCCACGACGCCCAACGCTCGCGATCCTCGCCCACGTCTTGGTGCACGAGGTTACCGAGGGCGAAGAGATCGAGCGAGCGCCCCACGCGCTTGACGGCGACGATCGGGAGCCTGCCGAGGTGATGGCGCGCATAGCTGAGGCCCTCGCGGCGTTGCCGCGCGGACCGGGTCGAGGGATCCTCGTCCGGTCGTGTGAACGGGTCATTGACGACACAGAACAGCGACCAGCCACCCTGTGCAGGGCCGTAGTAGGCCTCGTCGCAGTTGGCACCCAGCAACAACGGTCCCTCGTTCGTCGTCAACAGCACCGGGCGATCGAAGCGGGCGACGTTGAAGACGACCCACGGCAGCAGCAGGGCGACGGCGACACCGGCGGCGGTCACGATGTGCGTCCACCGCTTCACGCCGGACCTCGTGCCGGACCTCGCGTAGATCAGCCACATGACGACTGCGGCGCCGGGCACGAACAGCACCAACTCGCTGCGCGCCAACGTGCCGAGACCGGCGGCGATGCCAACGAACATTGCCGCGCGAAGGGTCGGCTTGTCGCTCCAGGTCAGCAGAGCCCACAGCGCCAGCGAGATCAAGAGGCAGCTGACACTCTCCGACATCACCAGGCCGTCGTTGAGCCACAGGTTCGGGTACACCGCGGCGATCCCGGCAGCGATCAAACCAGCTCGATTGCCGGCCACGCGGCGGGCGACGATGCCGATGACCGCAATCGTCGCGATCCCACACGCAACCGTCACCATCCGCTGTCGGTTGATCGGATCGTTCCCCCAGCTGACCACGGCCATCAAGGCCGACGTCAAGGGCCCGTGCTCTGCGCCGGGTTGATCGGCGAATGCTTCGCGGAACCACACGCCATGAGCCAACTGACGTGCCTGGGCGCTGTAGTACAACGAATCGTTGAGGCCCAGCGGCTGATCCCATTTGCTCGCCACGAGCCGAACCGCCCGCAGCACGGCGCCGCCGACCACAATCGCAACGAGGCGCGTTCGGAAGGCGCGATCTGCGCGGATCTCGCCCATCTCCCGCGCTCGGCCCCACGCCGGGCGAGGCTAGTGCTCACCCGAGGTCGACAGTTGTGTGACACCGGCTTGCTACCGTCGGCTCGTGGCGAGAAGTGTCAGCTCAGCGGGCGGTCATGGGTCGATCGCCGCGTGCCTGTCGGCATACCGCTTCGGTCGCGGCGATCCCACCACCCGGCTGGCCACTGGGCTCGGTGTCGGCGAGTTCTGGCGGGCGTCGTTCACACCCGCCGGCGTGGCCACCCTTCGCATCACCTGGAACACCGGCCAGATCCAGCGACAGGCGTGGGGCGCAGGCCGAGAGTGGATGCTCGACCAGGTGACGCCGATGGTCGGCGAGCACGACCCGGGGTTCGAGTTTCGCGATGCTCATCCGGCGGTGCTCCGCGCCCAGCGCAACCATCCAGACGTCCGATTCGGTGCCAGTCGCATGCTCTACCACGAACTGATACCGACAATCCTCGGCCAGCGGATCACGGCCGGCGAGGCGATCAAGCAGTGGCACCGATTGTGTCGACGGCTCGGCGAGCCCGCGCCGGGCCCCGCGGTGGGGCTGCTGCTGCCACCCTCGCCCGCGTCGCTCGCCGGAAAGCCCGCCTGGTGGTTCCACCCCCTCGGCGTCGAGGCAAAGCGTGCGGAGGCGCTGCGCACAGTTGCGAAGCACGCCGAGAAGCTGTGGGGATGGGCGCAGCTCCCGGTTGCCGACGTCGCCGCGAAGTTGGCGCTGCTGCGTGGGATCGGGCAGTGGACGGTCGGTTCCGTCATGGCTTCGGCCATGGGCGATCCCGATGCCGTCGCGGTGGGCGACTTCCATTTGAAGAACCTGGTTTCTACCGCGCTCGCCGGCGAGCCACGTGGCACCGATGAACGCATGCTCGAGCTGCTCTCGCCGTACGCCGGCCAGCGCGGCAGAGTGATTCGGCTGTTGTCGCTCGACGGCCACCGTCCACCCGCTTTCGGCCCGCGCCAGCGCATCTTGCCGATGGCACGGTGGTGAACGAGTGCCTCTGTTAGCTTCACGTGCGGCCGTCAGGGCCCGTCGATCAAGAATGACAGAGACTCTCGTACCACAACAGGCGGCCGTTGACGACACGTCGGCAACTTGGTATCGCATCCTGCGCAAGGTCGGGTTGGTCTACATCTACTCTCGCCTGTGCGTGCTCGCCGGCGCAGCCATCGTTGCCGCCGAACTGCAGGTCGACATCAATCAGGTCAAGGGCCTGGCCAACGTGCCCTTCCCGGATCCGAACATCACGAACCGGCCACTCCCGTCGTCGGCCGTCGGACCCATCAGCGACGTGCTGTCGTCGTGGGACGGCATCTGGTACATGGACATCGTCCGCAACGGATATCCGCGGCACGTGCAGGAGAATGTGACGTACTTCGTCACCGACGCCCGCGCCGCGTTCTTTCCGGCGTATCCCATGTTGGTCAGAGGTGTCGACAGGGTGCTGCCGGGCGGCGACACGCTTGCGGCGCTGTTCACCAACTTCGTGCTCGGCGCCGTCGCCATCTTTCTGCTCGGCGTGCTGGCCCGCCAGCTGTACGGCGAGCAGGTTGCCGCGAAGGCAATGGTGCTCGGCGCGATGTTCCCGGGCAGTTTCGTGCTGTCGTTCGCCTACACCGAAGCACTGTTGCTGGTGTTGGCGATGGGCTGCCTGTGGTGCCTGATGTCGAAGCGATGGGTGGCTGCCGGCCTCCTCGCCGCACTTGCCACCGCGACGCGGCCCAACGGCTTGGCGCTGGTCCTGGCCTGTGCTGTCGCTTCGTTCTTGGCCATCCGCAGCGAACGAGACTGGAAGTCACTCGCCGCGCCGGTCCTCGCACCCGCAGGCTTCATCGCCTTTCAGCTGTGGCTCGGTCATCACGCCGGTGAGGCGGGTGTCTGGTTCCGTGTGCAGAGCGAGGCCTGGGGCGAGGGGGCCAGCTACGGCCTGACCGCAATCCGCAAGACCATCGAAGCCTTCACCAGTCCACTCACATCGCCGACCAACCTCGTCACCGCAGCAACCGTCATGGCGATGGCGCTGATGATCTACTTCGCATGGCGCAGACGGTTGCCACTGCCGATGGTCGCCTACGTCATCGGGGTGCTTGTTTTCATGCTGATCCCCAACACGGTCACAGCCCGTCCGCGCTTCCTGTACACGGCGTTTCCCCTCTTCATCTCCGCAGCGGTGCCTTCCTGCATTCCGACCGTCGTGATTGGTGGCCGTACGTCATCGGCGCGTGCAGCGCCGGCCTGGTCGCCCTCACCGCTCTCTACGGCGTCTTCGGGGCAATTCCGTGACATGGCGGCGCTACGCGTCGGGCCAATGGCTCGGCGTGTGGGCGCTGGCCCTGCTGGCCTACCTCCCCGCGCTGCTCGCGGCTCCCGGCCGCATGCCGAGCGACACCAAGCTCTACCTCTATCTCGACCCGGGCCGTCTCATCTCCGACGCCCCGTACACGTGGGACAACCGGCAGTTCGCCGGTTGGGTGCCCATCAAACGGTCACCTACCTGTGGCCGTCAGGACCCTGGTACTGGCTGTTCGAGCAACTCCGGTGCCCGACTGGATCGCCCACCGGTTGTGGATCGCCACGCTGCTGTTGCTCGGAGGTCTCGGTGTTCGGTGGGCCGCCCGTCATCTCGGGCTGGCCGCGACGGGCGCGCTGACGGCGGCGTTCGTCTACCAGTTGTCGCCCTACGTCCTGCCCTACCTCTCGCGAACATCGCTGATGCTCCTGCCGTGGGCATCGGTGGGCTGGCTGGTCGGCCTGACGATCCGTTCCGCGACGCGTTCGAAATGGCGCGATCGCGGCCATTTTCGCGTTGGTCATCTTCACCGTCGGCTCCCCCAACGCCACGGCGCTGGCGATGATCGCGCCTGCGCCGGTGTTGTGGCTGCTGCATGCGGCGTGGCAGCGTTCGATCACCTGGCGGCGGGCACTGACGACCGCACTGCGCATCGGCGGGCTCTGTCTCGGCGTGTCGCTGTGGTGGATCGCAATGCTCGTCGTGCAGGCCCGTCATGGCGCCGACGTGCTGTCGTACTCCGAGACGCTCGAGGCTGTGTCGTTCACGTCGGTCAGCACGGAAACGCTACGTGGCCTCGGATATTGGTTGTTCTACATCCGGGATCCATCGGGATTCGCCACCAGCGCGTCGGCCGACTACCTCGAGTCAGGCCGCGTCATCGTCATCGGTTTCGCCTTGTTGTTGTGCTGCATCGCAGGAATCGCGCTCGACACGTTGGAGCCAGCGCAGGTACGCGGCGCTGCTGGTCTTCGTGGGAATCGTGCTCGCCGTCGGCGTTCACCCGATTGCCGATCCGTCGCCGCTGATGTCGCAACTGGCCACATCGTCGCGCTCCACGCTCGCACTGGCGATCCGCAGCAGCACCAGGGCGTTGCCGTTGAGCATCTTCGGCCTCGCGCTCGGTGCGGGCGCGCTTGTCACCGCGGCATCCGCCGTCCTGGCTAGCCGCCGGCCTCGACTTCAGCTGCTGGTGCCCGGCGTGGTCATGGGGTTGGCAATCCTCAACCTGCCGGCACTCTTCGACGGCGGATTCGTCGACCCCGCCCTCGAGCGCGACGAGAATCCTCCGTCGGCGTGGACGGAGGCTGCCGCAGTGCTCGACGCGGGTTCGACGGAGCATCGCGTCATGCAGTTGCCGGGCGCGGAGTTCGGCGCGTTCCGTTGGGGATACACGGTCGATCCTCCCTACCGGGGCTGACTGCGAAGCCATTGATCACGCGCGACCTCCTGCCGCTGGGGTCCCCCGCCGCGATGGACCTGTTGTACGCGCTCGACGATCGCGCCCAGTCCAACACCCTCGACCCTGCCGCCATCGCTCCCGTGGCGCGCCTGTTCGGCGCCGACACCATCTGGGTCAGCAACGACATGGCGTTCGACCGCTTTCGTACGCCGCGTCCCAGAGCTCACCCACGCGATGTTCGCTGCGCAGCCAGACGGCCTCGCCGCCCCGCGTGCATTCGGCTTGCCCCAGCCCAATGTTCCGGATCTCGAGATGCTCGACGAGACAGCGCTCGCCGACGCCGACATCGGCGCGCCATTGCCCCCGGTCGAGCTCGTGGCGGTCGACGACCCGGCGGCGATGGTGCGAGCGGCATCACGGGTTGTCGTGCTGGCCGGCAGCGGCGATGGCATCGTCGACGCATCGGCAGCGGGCTGTTGCACGGCGACGAGGCGGTGCTGTACACGGCCGACCTCCGCAGCGACGATCACCTCGACGAGCCCTCGACAATGCCGATCTCGTGATCATCACCGACTCGAATCGCGATCGCGCCCACCAGTGGCGCGGCACGCAGGATGTCGTCGGCTTCACCGAGACTGGCGGACCTGCGGCCGACGTGTTGCAACCCGATACGGCGGATCAACGTCTCCCCGTATTCGCCGACCAGGAGGTCGCGCACGAGACAACCGCGGCGGTCGAGGGACTGGATGGTGCGGGCCACGGGCTATGGCGAGCCATTCGCCTATCGGCCGGAGGATCGTCCGGCGATGGCGGTCGACGGCGATCCGTCGACCGCGTGGGTCGTCGGAGACCGGTTCGATCCGATCGGACAGAGCATCGAACTGACGGGCGATGTGTCGCAACTGACGTTGCTGCAGTCGCAGCAAATCGGGGCGTCACGGATCGATTTCCAGAGTGGAGATCGCCTTCGACAACGCCCCGTCGCAGGTCGTCGACCTCGACGAACGATCGTTGGTCGGAAGTGGCCAGCCCATCGGGGTACCGGCGAACTCGACATTCGCACGGATCACCATTGCCGGCGTCACGGCCTTGGCCGAACGGCACCGATCCCGGGGCATCCGCTGTCGGGTTCGCCGAGCTCGGCCTGGGTGCGCACCCCGAGGTGGTCAGCCTGCCGACCGACGCGTCGGGAGCTGCCGCCGACACTCCGCTGGCCGTCGTGCTGACCCGGCATCGGGCCGATCCGCTCAATCGCTGGCGAAGCGACCCGGAACCGCAAATGGTTCGGGATGTCACGGTCGGCACGGATCGCACTTCGCCGCCAGGTTCACCATCCACCGCAATGATCGGGCAACCGACGAGGTGCTGAACGGGTTGGCAGCTGTCGACCACGGCCACCTCGAACCGGCGCCTGACGGGTGATCCGCAGTCGACGGCGGCAAGCGCGATCGACGGCGACACGTCGACGGCATGGACGACACCGTTCTCCAACGTCGTCGGGTCGCGGGATACAGATCCCGTTGGATCCGTCGACACCCACATCGTCGGTGGTGATCACGCAGCCCGTCGACCAGCGGCACAGCAGCATCACGGCCGTGTCAATCACAGTCGGCGACCAGTCGAGCGTGGTGTCGGTTCCTCCACCCGACCAGAACGGGCGCAGCACGATTTCGTTTGCCGCGGCGGCTGCCAGCTCGTTGTCGTTGACGATCGACGGCATCGAGCCACGTACGACGGTCGATCGGCGATATGCGGAGACAACTGTTCTGCCGGCGGCGATCAGCGAGATCGAGGCGCCGTCGATCGCCGCAGCAATACCTCTTGCCGCTGCACCGGTCTGTCGAACCGACCTGGTCACGCTCGACGGACGGGCTCTCGCAGTAGAGATCGGCCCCAGACCACCGCCAGTTGCTCGCGGGCGGGACGGCGACGGTTCAGGCCTGCGACCCCGCGGAGCTGAATGTGGCTGCCGGTACACATCGCCTGACAACAACACCCGGCGGGATCACGGGGATCGATGTGAACAGGGTCGTCCTGCGCGATGCCGCGGCACCCCCTGCCCCTCCCGGGCACCGCCAGCCGTCAGCGTGCAGCGCACACGTACGACACCACGGCTACCGTCACCAAATGCCCCACAGGGTGTTGGCTCATCCTCGGCGAGGGATTCAACGACGGATGGCAAGCCGAGCAGGGTTCCACCGATCTCGGTCCACCGCAACAGATCTCGGGCGGCTTCAACGGCTGGTGGCTTCCCGGTTCCGATTCGCCTGTGACGGTGACCATGACATGGACGCCGCAACGCACGATGTGGATCGGGATGTTCCTGGCTCTGCTCGCGGTGGTCGCGTGTGCTGTTTGATCTGGCGCGATAGAGCGCGTAGCGAAGCAACGGTGCTCGACGCGCCGGTTCCCGACTGGCCGTCTCATCCGGTCGGGCGTCGGCAAGCCGTCATCGCTGCTGCGGCACTGGTCGCGCTCGCATGTCTGACGATCTCCCCGAAGTACGGGCTGATCGCTGCCGTGGTCGGTGTCGTGATGGTGCTGGTCAGGCGCCCGATGGTTGCCGGCGCCGCTGCGGTGGTGCTGATGTCGGCTCTGGCCGGGTTGATCGTGCGACGCCAGCTCCGCTATCGACTCGTCGCCAACCCGTCGTGGCCGGCTGCATTCGACGACCTGCACCGTCTTGGGTTGCTCGTCGTGGTGCTGCTGCTCGCATCGACCATTGCCGACGATGGTCGGGACCAGCAGGACGAGCAACTATCGTGACTTCGTGCGTTCATCGGCAGAATTGATGCGATCACCACGATGAGAAACCCATTTCGTCGCGCTCCGCTCCAGCGCACACCGGCCGCATTCGACGCCGCTGATCAGGATCTGCTCGAGGTTCTCGAGGAGCTCGAGCAGGCGAAGAACTACTCGGCGTGGATCCTCCACCTGATCGGTCCGCACATCAGCGGCCGCATTCTCGAGGTCGGCGCCGGTCGGGGCACCTTCTCGACGTATTTCGCCGACCACGGACACCTCACCGCGCTCGAACCATCCGAAGCGCACAGTGCTGCGCTGCGGGAGCGGCTGAAGGACTCGAACGCCATCGTGATCACGGCCCAGCTCGACGGTGCGACGGCGCCTGGCTCGTACGACACGGTCGTACTCCTCAACGTCCTCGAACACATTCCCGACGATCATCGGGCACTCGGCGACATCTACGAGGCGCTCGCCCCGGGAGGCAAGATGGTGTTGTGGGTGCCGGCGTTCGAGGCCCTGTACGGGAAGTTCGATCAGCGGATCGGTCACTATCGCCGATACAAGCGCAATCAGCTGCTCGCACTCGTCCACAAGGTGGGGTTCCAACAGGTCACCACGCGTACACCAACATGCCCGGCTTCCTCGCCTGGTGGCTCGTTGTCCGCCTCTTCGGACGCTCCCCCACCTCGGGTCGGTTCGCATCCGTCTACGACCGCTTCTTCATCCCGGTCATCAGTCGAGTCGAACGCTTCGTGCGCCCGCCGATCGGTCAGTCGTTGCTGGTCGTCGCCCAGCGGTCCTAGATGGCGCTGGCGACTGCGGCTCGACCGCGGCCGGTGCCGGGCGGTGAGCACCCCCGTGCCCACATCGCTGCACTCGACGGCCTCCGTGGGCTTGCGGTCATCGCAGTCCTGTTCTTCCACGCGGGGAAGTTGCGAGGCGGCTTCCTGGGCGTCGACCTGTTCTTCGCGCTCTCGGGCTTCCTGATCACGTCGCTGCTGCTCGCCGAGGTCGACCTCACCGGACGGGTTCGGCTCGTTGCGTTCTGGGCACGGCGGTTCCGGCGGCTCTTACCCGCGGTGCTGTTGTTGCTGGTCGCCGTCACCGTGATCACGACCGACGATTGCAAGCGTGCCGGAACGCGCCGCGACGCTCAACGACGGTCCTTGGGCACAGGCGTACATCGCCAACTGGCATGACATTGCCGCGCCAGAGCGACTACTGGGCATCGTTCGAGTTGCCGCGCATGTTCGGGCACCTGTGGAGCCTGGCCATCGAGGAGCAGTTCTACCTGGTGTGGCCGATGATCGTCGGCCTCATCGCCTGGCGCACTCGCCATGTCCATCGCACTGTGATGGTGTTCTGCGTATCCGCCTCGGTGGCCTCGCTGCTCTGGATGATCGCGTTGTTCGACACCGCCGATCCCACGCGCGTGTACATCGGCACCGACACCCGGGCCAGCAGCCTGCTGCTCGGTGCATTGTTCGCGACTGCGCCACTGCGCTCTGTGTTCTCGACGTGACCTCCCGACTGGGCGAGGCATTCACGAGTCGCGGCGATGGTCGCCGTGACGATCGGGCTGTCCTGAGTTCCTGATCGACGGTCCATCGTCGTCGTGGTTGTTCCGTGGTGGATCTGTTCGCACATTCGTTGCTGTCGGCGGTTCTGGTTGCGGCATCGCGGCGCGGCCGACCGCAGCGGTGTCGAGGTGGATCGGGTGGGCGCTTCTGCGCGTCGACCGGTGTGCTGTCGTACAGCCTGTACCTGTGGCGCTGGCCAGTATACGCTGTTGTCTCCGCAACGCACGGGCATGTCGGGATGGTCGCTGCTCTGCCTCCGGTTCGCCGTTTCGTTCGCCGCTGCGGCTGTGTCGAAGGTCGTCGTCGAGGATACAGTCCGGTTCAGGGCGATGTGGGCACGTGGCCGTGCTGGCGTCGCCACCTTCGTAGCAGTGACGCTGGGTGTTGCTGCGTTCTGGGTGCTGGTGCCTCGACCCGAGACGGCACCCGCCATCTTCTCGCTCGACCAGTTGGCGTCGACGACCGCCTCCCCGACCAGTGCAGCGCTCCCGTCCACGACTGCATCCAGCGTGAACCCCTCGCTATCGGCGCCGACTTCGATCGCCGCCGCGAGCCAGCGACACTCGGTGCCACGACCACTTCGATTCGCGCCGGTTCCGACACTGCTCGCTCCGACAAGCCGGGTGTTGATGACGGGCGACTCGGTGGCGTTCGACGAGTGGCCGGCTGTCGCGGCGGCGATGTATGCAGGCAAGATCGCCATCGGCAGCTATGTCTCGCCCGGGGCAGGGCTGCTCGACGCCAAGTACCAATGAGGACCAGCCGAGGAGTCGACAAAGCGGTGGCCAACTTCAAGCCCGATCTGGTGCCTATCAGGCTCGCTGTGGGACTTCGGCACAGTCGACCCCAGCAACGTGCTTGCCTACGAGCGCTTCGCCGGCTGTATGTGATTCTCACGGGTGCTCGGCTGGCGCTGATCACCGTCCGGCCGCTGCGCCGCGATGGCGGACGCGACCAGTTCGGCACGTTGACGGCGTGATGGACGGAGGTGGCAGGCGACCGCCCGGTGATGCGTCGGTCTTGAACACTCGATCCGAGTCTGGGGACCGGAGTTCGTCGAGGACTTCAACGGCGAGGAGGTGCCAGAACGGAAGCCCGACGGCGTGCACATGTGCCATCGGGCAGCAGGCGATGTACAGCGATCTGGTTGATGGACGAACTGCAGCA
>CAVVBH010000025.1:0-109642 GCA_963746365.1 Ilumatobacteraceae bacterium
CTCACCACCTGTTCCCCTAGCAGTTGCCCA
This sequence comes from Ilumatobacteraceae bacterium, assembly GCA_963746365.1. Lineage (GTDB taxonomy): Bacteria > Actinomycetota > Acidimicrobiia > Acidimicrobiales > Ilumatobacteraceae > JAENVT01. The sequence continues at coordinate 31 of CAVVBH010000025.1, forward strand.
CCGGCTCTGTAGCTGCCACGACGATGGTCGCCCGTCCCTGTCTTACCACCGACCTGGAGAGGTTGACGGTTCGGCCCCTGGTAGGCACCTTTGAGGCGCCGGGCTGTCCCGGCCTCTACCACATCGATCATCGCACTACGGGCCGCCGCCGCCACCTCCGCAGGGAGCACGCGCTTGCCAGGCGTTGGCGGACGTGTCAGCAACGTTTCATAGGGGGTACCCGCCGCAAAGTGCACACTGTTAAAGCGGACACGCGGTGTATGTACCCCATCATTGAGCAGGATGCCGACCAGTTCGGCCAGCGCTGCCGGACGGTCCGCAGAAGCACCGATCGCCGTCGCATACGACGGCGTCAGCGTCTCGAACGGGTATCCCAGGCGTTTCCAGACCTGGTGGATCTCCTGGAAGGCTTCTATCTCGAGCAGGCTCTGGATACGGGTGTTCTGCGCCTGCGTCCGGTTACTCTTCAACAACCAGCGATACACCATCTGGCGTTCTGCAGTGCTGGCCGCAATGACTTCCTTCAGGCTGGCCTGTGGGTGCTGCGCCATATACGCAGCCATCCAGAGCTCCAGCGGGTGGAGGCGGGAAATATAGCCACGGTCGTGCAAGTCAAAATTGGCCGGGGCGTACTTGTCGTAGAGCTCCTCGATCTCCCCGTCTGACAGCCCACGCAGCGGCTTCTGAGCGTGGAGAAAAGCCGCAAAAGTACCCAGATCATGCGCCGGATAGAGCGAGCGATACACTGTGGCCAGGCGTACCGGGGAGGGTTTCACACGCTGTACCACATGGGCTAACACCTGCTCGGGAGACTTGCCACGGTAGCTCGCATAAAAACGGCGCAGAAACGCTTGCCCTTCTTTATCGGCAAAGTGTTGCAGATACTCCTGACGCTGCGCCTTGTCATTGAGATCCATCTGCTGCGCAATGCCATCAGGACGGTACAGGAATGGTGCACAATGTCACGCATGATCCGGATGTACGGCAGGTTGACGGAATCACGCAGGGCTTCGCGTACCGAGATCATGCCGCGGTCATCCTTGGCATTAAAATTGGCGAAATAGTGCAGCCCCCCGCCCGTAAAAAACCCCTCGCCAGCGCCGGAGGCATAGCGCCGTTCGAGGGCGGCTGACAAGATCTCTTGCAGACTCAGACGTGGATTGCTCTGCAAGCGCTCCACCACCCACTGCGCCAGACGGTCCCGCTTGTCCAGGGCCAGAGTCCGCAGTGCCCTGGGCTGCTGACCAGCATAGTGCTGGTGTAACTCGGCGACCAGGGTCAGGTAATGCACCAGCGTGCGCAGTTTTGCGGTGGACCCCAGATCCAGCCGTATGCCTTCATTGATGTCAAGGGGCTGATCGTAATTGTCTGTCTGCACGCGCAGTGCCTGCCCATACGGGGTGCGTTCGTACAGGGTGACACTATAGACCACACGACTGAGATCGTCCTTCTCGCCCAGCATGCGTTCCCCGAGGAGACCAATGGCCCGCGCCTGTTCACGCTTACGGAGTGCGTACAATACCTCGGTCACTGCCTGCTGGGTGGTCTGGTCGAGCGTGCTGGTGACCGTCAGGTCCAGACGGTCGAGGTCATACAGGTTGGTGACTCCCAGATCATGGGCAAGACGAGCCCGCATGCTGCTCTGTGTCTTGTGACTGGCAAACGGGGTCGTCTCCTTCGGCGGCGCGTAGGGCTGCTGCACCACGTGTACTTGCAGGGCAGCGTCCCGCAGGGTAGCTGGAATGACGCCCTCTGCGGTCATCAGGCGCAAGTAGCTATCCGCCAGCTTTTGCAGGTCGCCGTGGCCCTCTTCAAGGTAATAGGCCGGGCGCCGTTGCGCCAGGAGGATGCTAAGAACTTGCCGATAGGCGGCCGCCTGCTCCTGGCTTGGCGCGGAGTCTGGCGACTGAGCACTCTGGTCGAGCAAGCGGTTGACGGTGGCAAAGTCTGCACTATACCAGGCCCATAAGCCGTCGCCCAGGCCATGCACTTCGCCGTAGCCGGGGACTGCGGCAAGCGGCATGGAGTTCATATACGCCAGGGTAATGCCGCGGCGCGCCTCCAGGGTCTCAGGCCCATCGAGATAGGCGCGGAGTGAAGCACTCCCCATCTGCCGCAGCTTCTCCAGGGCCGACCCTGTGCGCCCCTCCGGGGAATGACGGAATTTTTCCAACTGTGTGGCGAGCGTACTGCCACCAGCCCGGCGTACGTTTATCCCCACGGACCGCGCCATGGTATCCGCCACGGCCAGCCCAAAACGATCCCATTCTACCGCTGGATTGCGCTGCGGATAGCGCATGTCGAACAACTCGCGATTCTCGATAAAGAGCAGGGTCTGCAGCACCAGGAGGGGATGTCGTCAAACGTGCGATAGACCCGCCCTGGGTACGTCGTGCTGAAGAGGACCTGCCCGTTCCGGTCCCGCAGCCGCAGACCAGCCTGCATTTTTTCGTGATAAGGGAGAAACAGGCCATAGTAGCTACCTGGGCCAGCCTGGGGGCCCAGTGCGCCTGGGTGGTAAGGTCAAAACCCAGGGTGCGTAAGCGTTCGAGAAAACCTGGCAAGCCCACATAGCCCAGGCGTCGATCGTACGGTCCGTCGGTTGGATAACGCAGGCCAGTCCCGGCCCAGGCTCGACCTGAAAGATCAAAGATTTCCCGAGCGCGGAAAGATAGTGCGCCTGGTAAGTAGAGGACGGCAATTCCTCGCGTAAGAACGCAACACACGGTACGATAAGGGCTACGAGACAAGCCACTGAACAGCCCGGCGACCAACCACCGTAGCCAACGCCTGCGGGGGCGTGGGCGCGACACAGGGATGGACACAGACGCGTCTGGCACGTCCAGACAGGTGGCAGGAAGAGGTTGCTCCTGGGAGGGAAGTAAGAGAACAGACTGGGATTCGTCGTTCATAATAACACCTCACTCCAGGGCTACGCCAAAGGTTAGCAGGGAGGCTCCTGGCGTTACCTCACGCTGGAGCGGGGCGACACGAGTGCGAGGCAGGAACATCAAGGGTACGAACACTGGCACGATCAAGGCAATTGCTAGCATCAGACTCCCTCCTACATAGCGAGATAGACCGGTAGCGGCCGAGCATGTAGCGCCAAGCTTTTCTTTCTGTGACTACCTTGCAACCGAGGGAGAGGGAGGCTGGAGCGAAGAGAGACACACGCCAGTCGTCGCGTCAACGCCAGGGTTAGCATGGTGCACGTAGCGTGGGCGCTACAACACCAATCGAGGCTGAGATACATCATTCAACCTGTGCCGGGGAGGAGCTGTCGAGGGCACAAATCCTTCCTGGCTATGTATTGTTTACGATAAATATAGCACGCTGAAATGTTCCCCGGACACTTTATGATATGACGAGTGCGGATAGCGCGCTGTGATACGGATCACGCCTGGCCGGAGCTCCATAATCGTGGCAGTTGGCCTATGCCCAGTACAGGATTACACTGGCCCCCCATGAGATGAGCACACCTGCTGCACGTTGTGCAGCACTCTGTGGGGCAGCAGCGTATAGAGCTCGTGCCAGGATGACGTGGTTCGATTGGGCGTCGTTAGAGACCTACACAATCGGCGATGGTGCCGTCAACGTACAGGAGCTGCAAGGCCGATAGCACACTACTAGCAAGCTGTGAGGCTTGCTGGGCGTTGTGCCCTGCGCACAATGTGCTCAGTGAGGACTGCATGGCAGACCTTCGGGATAGCCAGCTGTGGTCAACACCGTACCCACGTGCCCCCCAGCCGTTTTCCCCCCGCGAGGCCGCCTGGCAGGGCGCCAGCCACCCGCCGCCTGCTCAGGGCCGTCGGGCTCAGGCCGCTCAGATTATGGATGGGCGCATGATAGCCAGGCCCGATGCCCTGATGGAGCTGACTGGTAAAGATGTGCGCTCTATCACGATCAAGATGTGTTCTTCATCACACTCCAAAAGCCCTCCCAATCAGCTGTAGTCGTCATAGAGGTTCATGGTCAGGTGTATACGTTCCAATAGCTTTTTTCTAGTCCAAGGCTCGACTATTCAATACTTTTTCGCGTTTTATCTTTCTATATAAAGTTTCAATAATTTTTATACCTATATTCTTAGGTTAGTATTTCTATATAAAGTTCCAATACTTTTGAAACAAGATTTCATTAAAAAGTTCTATTGCCGCATTTTCAATAAATATGCAAACATAGAACTATCGTGTGATGAGCTCGATTGTACTTTATTAAGACCAATTTGATCCTTTGTGATGAGAGATAGAGGAGAGAACAATGATCAAAGCATCTCCAAAGAAGACTGGAAGTCCTGGAGGAGTGAGCCAGTGGCTAGATGCCTGTCTGGCGCAGCCTTCCTTCTGGCATCGCCTGGGTCCAGGGCGATTCTTGCGCTTGCTGATCTTACCCTGCCTGCTGGCCCTGTTCCTTACCCTGGGTGCTGCTGGGGCATCGGCAGATACCGCCCGCGTGATCGTCATGTTTCGGGACGGCACGCCGACATGGATACAGCGGCAGCTTATAACGCGAAGTCACGCTACAGTAGTGACCTGGCTCCCTGTCGTCAATGCGGTCGTCCTTGAACTTCCCGCAGGGCCACTGATAGGGATGCAGTCTACGGTTACGAACACGCTGGGATTAGGGTCTCTACTGCCTTCAACCCAGTCCACAGTCCAGACGGCCTACTCGTTCCTCAGCAGCCGTCTTGGTCTCGAGATTGAGGCACTTGAAACTGATTTCCAGGTATCGTTGCCAGATGATAGCGCGCCGAAGTCCCTCGTGGCTCAGACTAATCCGACCCCCATGCCAGAGGGATATCGCTGGAATTTGCGTCAGATCCTTCTCGACCATGTCCCCTGGCAGGTGCAGGGGCAAGGAGTACAGGTTGCCGTACTCGATACTGGTATCGATCCCTCTCAGCCCCTCCTCGCCGGCAGGGTCTTAGGCGGTTACAACGCTCGGGTCCGCGAAGATGAAACGGATTATAAAGATCGCAATGGGCATGGTACCCATGTGGCTGGCATTATTGCTGCCGCAGCAGGTGCGTCTGGAGTCGCGCAGGTCATGCGAGGCGTCGCTCCAGGCACAGCTCTGTACGGCGTGCGTGTCCTCGATGCGAATGGCAAAGGCTACCTCTCAGACGTGATCAACGGCTTGATCTGGGTCTACCAAAAAGGCAACATCAGCGTGGTCAACATGAGTCTGGGATTCTACAACGGTAGCAAAGTAATCGAGAAGATCATCAGGAAGCTCTACGATGCAGGTGTGGTGCTGGTAGCCTCGTCAGGGAACTGTGATGTGACAGCCGCCAGTAGTGAAGGCGGTGATAGCGAAGGTGGCGATAGTGAAGGTGGCGATAGTGAAGGTGGCGATAGTGAAGGTGGCGACAGCGAAGGTGGCGACAGCGACGCGGGCACGAGTCCAGAGGGCTGCCAAATGCAGGAGATCAAATATCCAGCAGTCTATTGGCGCACCATTGCCGTAGGGGCCACAGACAGTGAGGCTCGGGTAACCTACTACAGTATCACCGGCCCACATGTGGACCTTGTGGCGCCAGGTGGCACACGTCAAAAGAGCCAGATAGTCTCGGCTGCCACCACTGTCAGGGCTGGAGCACAGAGCAGCGCCACGAGCACAGGTGACAACAGTACGGCAGCCGCCAGCGAAGGTGGCGATAGTGAAGGTGGCGATAGTGAAGGTGGCGATAGTGAAGGCGGGGACAGTGAAGGCGGAGACAGTGAAGGTGGGGACAGTGAAGGCGGGGATGGTGTCATGAGCCAAAGTTCCGGTCTCTATGCCATCGCACGCGGTACGAGTCAAGCGGCTCCACACGTCACAGGGGTGGTCGCCCTTATGCGGAGTGTGAACCCGGCACTTACTCCGGCGCAGGTGCGGCAGAATTCTGCAGGACACTGCGGTTGATCTCGGTGCCCCTGCAGCAGTACAGGGTGCTGGTCTGATCGATGCGGCACGCGCCGTAGAGAGAGCCAGGAGGCTGCGGTAATACCGGTGCGCTCTCTCACTGGGAGCAGGTTGTGAAGCTCCCAGGCATGAAGCAAATCGAGGGATGCCACAGGCCGTGGAAGTCCCTCACCCGATCCCTCTCCCGCTGGGAGAGGGCATAAGGCATCGCAACACTCTGCCATCCTGCGCTGTCCCAGACGCTCGCCCAAAAAAGTTTCTAAGGTTTTCAAGACAGGTTGTCGATAAGAAGCGCCAGGAAGATCGTATGGCAAGTCACTAGCATGAGTCACTTCTCACGAAGGAGAAGAGTGTGCAGAGCCGCAGTCGATGCTCGTACTTTGGGATCCTTGGTGCGTTGCTGGTGCTCCTGGTGTGCTCCTGTCTGCAGGTGACAGCGGCACCTCCCAAAGCAGAGTATCATACTCCCCGCTTCGGTGGTGTGTACCGGCGGCCTCTCGCCAGTGACCCCGCCTCCCTCGATCCAGCGCAGACCACCGATGTGTATGCCAATACAGTGGTGAATCAGATTTTTGACGGCCTGGTGCAGTTCGATAGCCACCTCAACCTTGTCCCGGCTATTGCGGGTTTCTGGGAGGCCTCCATGGATGGGTTGACGTGGACGTTTACGCTGCGCAAGGGGGTGAAGTTTCATCATGGTCGGGAAGTGACCGCCGAGGATTTTGTCTATTCCTTCACCCGCCTGCTCGCGCCAGCGGTGCAGTCGCCATTGGCCAACCACTTCATGCACATCCGTGGTGCTGCGGCGTTTCGGGCTGGCACCGCGTCGCACGTCGAAGGGCTACGGGCTCTGGAACGCTACACCTTACAGATTACTTTGCAAGAGCCATACACCCCATTTCTTTCCATCCTGGCCATGGTCAATGCCAAGGTCGTGCCACGCGAGGAGGTCGAAAGGCTCGGAGAGCAATTTGCCCTGCGGCCGGTCGGCAGCGGGCCTTTCCAATTGCTGCACTGGGAACGCAAACGCCAGATCGTCTTACAGGCTTACAATGCCTACTACGAAGGGCGTCCTTTTCTGAACCAGATTGTCTTTGAAGTCAGTGCACGCGAGAAGGCTGAAGAAGACCTGGGTCGCTTCCTCCAGGGTGAGCTAGAAGAAACCATCGTGCCGAGCACGAAGGCTGAGGAGCTCCGGGACAACCCCATCTATCGTCCGTATAGCTATCGCACCAAACCGACCCTGCATCTGCTGTATATCGGGTTTAACATGCGTAAAGAACCCTTTACCGAATCCAGAGTACGTCAGGCTTTCAACTATGCGATCAATAAAGAAGTGATTGTCCAGGAGATCAGGAAACGCCGCGGCGTGATCGCCAAAGGCGTTCTGCCGCCGGGCATGCCGGGCTATGATCCTGACCTCACGAGCTATGACTACAATCCGCGCCTGGCAGCGCAGCTCCTGGCCGAAGCAGGGTATCCGGGGGGGAAGGGGTTACCCATTCTCGAACTCTGGTATACCTCCAATGAGCAGAGTACGCCCCAGGAACTGGAAGCTTACCGTGAGTCCCTGGCAGCGCTTGGCGTGACTATCGAGATTCATCGGGCAGCGAACTGGGCGAGCATGGAGGAAATGCTGGCCGTGGGGAGAGCCGCCATGTTTCGCCTCGGCTGGCATTCTGACATTCCTGACCCGGACAACTTTTTCTTCCCGCTGCTCTTTTCGCGCAGCAAAACCAACCGCACCCTGTATCACAACACTCAGGTGGATCAGCTCCTGGAACAGGCACGCCGTGAGACCGATTATCCGCGCCGCATTGCGATCTATCGTGAGGTGGAAAAGCTCGTCCTCCGAGATGCTCCCTGGATCAGTCAACATCATGGCGTCTTTGAATACCTCTATCAGCCCTATGTGCAGGGGGTAGAAATCAATGCTCTGGGGGCGCATTACATTGCCATGAAAAAACTCTGGCTGCAGAAGGCGGCACCTGCGGTGGGCAGCATCCCCCCGCCAGTAGGGCGGGGCAATTAGCCGTACGCAGTGCTACGGCAGTCGAGATGCAAGGAGTCTGCCGGTGCGTGGTACATACTTCCAGAAACTGCTCCGGCTTTGTGCCCCACCAGGGAAAAGCCTGCGAGCAAAATTTATCATCGTCATCGTCATTGTCCAGCTCGCCGTGATGGGGCTGGTGACCGTGGTCATCGAGCACCGGCAGCGCAAGACTATTCTGAATGAGTCGCGCAAGCGGGCTCTGTCGCTGGCCACCAACCTGGCAGCATTAAGCGAAGGCTATATGCTGAGTTATAACTTTGTGAAGCTTGAGCAAACGGTCGAACAGATCGCTGCGCAAGATGACGTGGCGTACGTCATCGTCCAGCTCTACAACGGCAAGGTGGCGGCCTATAGTGGGCATCCCGAGACACAGGGGCAGGTCCTTGACGACCCGGTCAGCCGCCAGGCCCTGCAGGCAGACCAGGCTTTTCTACAAGTCGTAAGCAGTGAGGCTCTCGGTGGCGAAGGATACGAGGTATCCATTCCGGTCTTTGCTGCGGGAGGAACGCGTAAGTGGGGGACAGTCCGCCTCGGCCTGTCGCTCGCCGATGCCAGAAGCGAAATTCGCAAAACCAGCCAGGGGCTCTTTCTGCTCGGCCTCCTGGCCATCGGGCTCGGCACCGGCAGCGCGGTGTTCCTGGCCCTGCGCATTGCCAGGCCCATTCAACAGCTCGTCACTGGCGTCAATGCCGTGGCCAGGGGCACCTACGATCATGCCATTGTGGTCACCTCACGCGATGAAGTCGGCCACCTGGCCCAGCGCTTCGAGGAAATGCGTCAGGCGTTGCGTCTGCATGTGACCTCACTCGCCGAAGATCGCCGAAGAACCCCCGCCTCGGCGTCACGTTCGATGCGATCATCACCGCCGAGGACGTCGGTTCGTACAAACCGCAACGTGGCCACTTCGACAGGCTGTTCGAAGAGATCGAACGCCTCGGTGTCGCCCGCGATCGGCTCGTACACGTTGCCGAGAGCTTGTTCCACGATCACCAGCCGGCCGCCGCGCTGGGCCTGCCGTCGGTGTGGATCCATCGCCGTCACGACAAGGGTGGCAGCGGCGCGACCGCGACACCATCGGGTGAGGTGTCGCCGACGTGGCGGTTCACGTCGATGGCCGAGTTCGCCGACGCGGCAGTACCGCGGTAGAGCGCGGCGATCTCACCGGCGAGCGCAGCCAACCGATCGCGCACGGACTGAGGCTCGACTACCTCCACGAGGTTTCCGAAACCGGCGAGCTCCCCTGCGATCGAGTACTCGTTGTGACTGCGGATCTCGACCTCGACCCTGCCGTCGTCGACGGCCATCGCGATGCGCAGGCGCGAACCCAACGAGTAGCGCACCAGCGATACCGCTCGCTGATCGACGAGCGCACGCACCACGATCGGAAGGCGCACGAGTTCGAGTTCGGTGGTGATCATCTGCCACGCATCGGCCAGCTCGAAGCCCTCCGGTCGAACGACGGGCTCGTCGGTCGTCTCGACCGATTGGATGCGATCGACGCGGAACGTTCGCCGACCAGCGTCGGTCTCGGCGATCGAGGTACCAGGATCCACCCTTCGTGGCGAGGCCGAGCGGATGCACGGTGCGCGTGGTCGGCGCACCCTCGCGGGCGACATAGCCGAGCACGATCTGGCGACCCGCGATCACCGCAGTCTGCACGGCGTCGAGATGCACAGGTGGCGGGCGCTCGGCGCGATCGACCGGAGCGCCGCTCCAGCCGGTGGCGTCGTGGAAGACCGCTGCCGATGCTGCCGCGGCGCGTTCACGGAACGGCTCCGGTAAGGCACGGACCAACTTGCGCAGCGCGGCGCGCAGCTCGGGTGTCGTGGCGCGTGGGCCGGCGAGCAGGAACAACGCCTGCGCCTCCGCCGATGTCAGACCGGTGAGGTCCGTGCGGCCGTCGCCCGCCAGGCGCCACCCTCCGTTGCGCCCTTGCATCGAATAGACCGGCAGCCCGGCCACACCCAACGAGTCGAGATCCCGCCGGGCCGTGCGCTCGGAGATCTCCAGCTCTACAGCCACCTCCGCCGCCGTGACATGGCCCTTTGTCTGCAGCATCAGCAGGATCGCCACGAGACGGTCAGCACGCATGTCGAGATCTTCCCATACAAACCGGACAGCAGGTGACCTGTTTGGGAGCGCATACTCGGATCATGACCACCGAGACACTGTCCCCCGCCAACAAGACCCGCGACCCACGACCGCTCTTCACCACGGCTGTGCAGGTCGCCGAGCCCATCATCGCCGGCGTGCGTCCCGACCAGCTCGCCCTCCCGTCACCTTGCGTCGAATTCGACGTCAAGGGCCTCCTCGATCACCTCGTGTTCGTGTTGCGCCGCGTCGCAGCACTCGGGCGAGGCGACGATGCCTTCTCCCCCAACCCCATGGCCGGCGCAGCGGTCGATCACGTCAACTATGCGGCCGACTGGCGCGCCGCGGCTGCCGAGGTCGACGCTGCGTGGGCCGATGATTGCAAGCTCAGCGAGACCGTGGTGCTCCCCTGGGCCACCATGACCGGCGCCGACGTGCTGTCGATGTACGTCAGCGAGATCACGACGCACTCGTGGGACATCGCCAAGGCGACCGGCCAGCGATCCCGTGTGGGACGACGCCGTGTGCCAACTGGGGCTCGACGCGATGCGCCGCGATCTGCCGATGGAGGACCGCACGCCGATGTGGGATGCATTCAAGGCCACGGCGCCTGCCAACTTCCAGTTCGACCCACCCTTCGCGAACGCAGTCGCCGTGCCGTTCGATGCACCGTTGATCGACCAACTGGTGGCGTGGACGGGCCGACAGCCCTAGAGCAACCCGACCGGTGCCGCGACTCCGCGACTACTGCGACACCGACGTCGACGTACCCCACGTGTCGGACAGCGTGTAGCCGCTGGGCCATGGATCATCGGCATCGACGAAGTAGTGATGCAGTCCGGTGATCCAAGCCCTGCCGCGAATCGTGGCCTCGATGGCAGGGAACCGACCCACCGAGGTCTCGCCGACGATGGTGCCGTGGAACTCGGATCCGATGATCGACGAATGCGTCAACCCGCCGCCCACATCCAACACACCGCGGGCATGCAAGACCGCCATGCGGGCGGTGGTGCCGGTGCCGGTTGGCGAACGATCGGATCGGCCCGGCGACACGATGCACGTGTTGCGGGCACTGACCCGGTTGCCGTCGTGTGTCAACGGACCGGCGAACTGCACGATCGATACGTTGGCGATGTCGGGTAGCTCGGGGTGCGTCACCGGATGCTGCTCGCGCGCTGCCATCCTGATCTGTTCGCCGAGCACGGCCAGTTCGCGAGCTTCGTCGGGAGCGATGTCGAAGCCGAGCGCTGCCGCATCGACGATCGCGTAGATCATCCCGCCATAGGCGATGTCGATGGTGATGGACGAGGACAGACCGTCGACCTCCAGCGGGGCGTCGAGCGCGAATGCAAAGGCCGGCACGTTCTTCAACGTGACCGACACGCACTTGCCGTTGCGGCACTCGGCGACGATGTCGACCGGGCCGGCAGGCATGTCGAGGCGGAACCTGGTCTCCGGCTCGACCATCTCGACGACACCGGTTTCCAACAACACGGTCGCGATGCACATCGTGTTGGAACCCGACATCGGCGGGTATTCGGTGGGCTCCATGATGATGGCGCCCGCAACACAATCGTCGCGGGTCGACGGCACGATCAGGTTGACATGACGCGCCACCGAGCCGCGCGGCTCACAGATCAACAGGCGGCGGATGTCGTCGTGATCACGCTCGAACGCGACCTTCTTGGCCATCATCGTGTCGCCGGCAGGTGGCAGCACCCCGCCCGTGATCACATCGCCCTGCTCGCCCTCTGCTTGGCAGCCGACGACCGCGATGATTCGTTTCGCCGCCATCTGATGTCTCCGCTGCTCGTCAGTGCTTCTTGCCGAGTGCCTTCTTCAATCCTTCGAGGTCTTGGGAGCCGAACACCACCCGATTGTGGGTGGCGACGTAGACCAGATCGAGGTCGACGCCGGCTTCGGCAACAGTTCTGGCGAGGTCGGCCAACGCGCCGGGACGGTCTTCGACGTCGACGACCACCACCTCGCGCTCGCGGCTGACGACGGCTTGATGCGTGATGGCCAACGCATGCCTGGCGGCTTCGGCGTGGGGTACGAGGATGTGCAGTTCGGCACGATCGCCGACGCCCACACAGGTCGCCGCGGCGAGGTTGACACCGGCGTCACTGATTGCGGCCGCGATCTTGGCGAGCGCGCCCGGCCGGTTGTCGACCTCGATGACCAAATCCATCGCCATGAACTACCCCCTGTGAGTTGTGGCGTGATTCTGTCACTCCGGAAGGGCCCTGTCGTCATCGTCTTTCGGTGTGGAGTGTCTGACGCCCACCTGGGTGCACCCAGACACTCCACAAGGTCGGCGTGGAGTGTTTGGCGCCCGACTTGTCTGTGCCGCGACGACTCGACAGGATGAGCGAATGGGCCAGAGGATGTCGTTGATCGCCGCGCTTTTCCTGCTGCTCGCCGGGTGCACCTTCGGGCCCGCGATCACGGTGCCGACCACGACGACGACAACGACAACGACGTCGTCGACCACCACCACGACCACCACCATCCCACCGACCACGACCAGTACGACGACGACATCGACCACCACGACGACGACCACGATCCCGCCGACCACGACGACCACGATCCCGCTGATCACCGAGGGAGCGGTGGCAATCGTGGCCAACGCATCGGGCGTCACCGGCGCAGCGGCGCTGCTGACCCAAGAGCTCAGCGCGCTCGGTTTCCACATGGCCGATGCCACCAACTCCGCCGGCGTCGAGGAGAAGCTCGACGTCAGCAAGGTGTACTTCCTTCCGGCAGGCGCCGACGTTGCCACATCGATCGGTCGAGTGATGGGCGGCATCGTGGTCACACGCATGCCGGTGCCGGTGTCGATCACCGGGGGTCCGGCGAGGCTGGGCGAGGCAACGATCGTCGTGATGTTGGGCAAGGACCTGGCCAACAACAAGCCGATCCTGCCCGCGATCTGAGTGGCGTTTTCGTCCTCGAAGCGATGGTGTCGGGCTAGGTTGACCGCGTGCCTCGCATGCTGACCGGCGCACAACTGATCGCCGAAGGCCGGGATGCCGCGCCCGCACCGGCTCCGCCGACCGCGTTCCTGCGCGCCAACGGGGCGCGGTCCGAGACTGAGTTCAAACGGCGATGCCGCGACGACGGCCGCGTGATGTACCACATGCACATCGGCCTCTCCACGTGGGACGCAACCGAGGCAGCGCTCGCCGAGGTTCATGCCGCCCTCGCCGTCCCATGGCCACGCGGTGCACCGGTTCGGGCTCGCGCTCGACCGGGCAATGGGTGTACCGGAGGCCGAGCGTCATCTCACGGTGAAAGAGACCGGACCGCGCCTCGGGCCCGACGAGTGGCGCAGGCTCGGGGAGGCAGTGCCCATCCAGCCGCACCTCGGCGACTACATGATCGGATTCCCGGCGGGCTTCCAGAACACGCTCCGGGCGTTGGGCGCCGGTGTCACCACGATCGGGAATGTCGGTCAGTACACCGCCTACGACCTGGTCGGCGGCTCCGACGAGATCCTGGTGACCGAGGAGACGGTGCGAGCCCTCGCCGCGATCGCAGCCCTGCGCGATCACGGCGCGCTCGCCCATTCGAACCTCGAAGACGGTTCTGCCACGCAGGCCTCGCACTTCGGAGGGTACGTCGGCTGGGCAGCGCTCGAGCTGTATGTGGTCGAGCATCTGATCGGTGCCCGGCTGACACATTGTTACGGCAACACGATCCAGAGCCCGGAGAGCCGAGCCGTCGTGCATTTCGCGTTGGACGACCTCCGCGGTCGAGACTCGATCGGCTCGATGGTCTACGGCAACACGGTCGATCAACGGCCAGGTGACCGGGCGCGCAACATCGCTGTCGTCGAGGCACAGTTGCGGTGCGACATCGCGCTGCAGCTGCGACGGCCGACCGGTCATGCGGTGAACCCGGTACCGCTGACCGAGGCCGAACGTATCCCGAGTGCCGCCGAGATCGTCGAGATCCATCTGCTGGCTCGCGAACTCGAGCGCGAAGTACGCGACTCGCCAGACCTGTACGACTGGGCCCAACTCGAACACCTCGGGTCGATCACAGCTGCATACGCGATCGAGTTCCGCGATCGCGCCCTCGCCGCATTTGACGACGATGGCGTCGACGTCAACGATGCCGCACAGGTGTTGCTGGCGTTGCGACGCACATCGATGGCCGAGCTCGAGCGGCGCGTCGATCTGCAGGCTGCCAGCGAGATCGCGCGATTGGAGCCGTGGAAGGCCTCACACGTTCGCGCGCTGGCCGACCGTCTCGACGCGCTTGCGCCACGCCTCGACGGCGTGCGCGTCGTGCTGGCCGTGCTCGAAGTTCACGATCTCGTTCGCGACGCCTTGGCTCGCGTGTTGCCCAATGCGGGCGCCGAGGTGATCCTGTTGGGTGCGAACGCGCCCATCGACGGCATCATGCGGGCGGCAATCGAGGAGGATGCCGACGCGATCGTGCTCGGTGTCTACAACGGCAACGCGTTGGCGCTCGGCGAACGCCTCGCCGGTCGGCGCGCGCGACGACGGCTGGAGCGGCAGGATCTTCATGGGTGGCATCCTCAACCAAGACACGGGACACGGCCTGCCGGTCGACGCACGTCCGGCACTCACCGAGCTCGGCGTGCAGTGCGTCGACAGCGCCGACGAGCTCCTCCTCCTGCTGGCTCCAGGCTGAGCACAGTCGCTTTGCTACGTTCCTGATCCGTGCGACTCGGAGCCATGCTTCTCACCAGCGACATCGGCAACGACAGCATCTTTCTCAAAGACATGGCCCAATCGCTGGAGGGATCGGGATTCGACGGAGTTCTGACCAACGATCACGTTGTCGGCGGTCATCCCGATCGCCAACGCCCGGGCGAGAAGCTCCACACGTACGACGTTCCGTGCCACGAGCCGCTGGTGCTCCTGTCGTTTCTCGGGGCGGTCACCACTCGCCTCGAACTGGCCACGTCGATCATCATCAGCACGCAACGCCAGACCGTGTTGCTCGCCAAGCAGGCAGCGGAATTGGATCTCCTCACCGGGGGCAGGTTGCGACTGGGCGTCGGCATCGGACGAAACTGGATGGAGTACGAGGTGCTCGATCAGGACTTCTCGAATCGTGGTCGCCGCCTCGAGGAGCAGGTAGAAGTCCTTCGCCTGCTGTGGACGCATGAACTGGTGACGTTCGAGGGCCAGTGGCATCATCTCGACCGCATCGGCGTGAATCCCCTTCCGGCGCAGCGCCCGATCCCCATCTGGATGGGTTCGTTCGTCGGCAACATCGTCGAGAAGGTCCTCGAGCGCACCGGTCGCCTCGCGGACGGCTGGATGCCGCAGTTCCCGCCCGGCGATCAGCTGGCCGACGCCCTGATTCGCCTCCGCGGCTACGCAGCCGAGCAAGGTCGCAATCCGAACGCGCTGGGCATCGAGTGCGGTATGCGCATCGGTAGGGACGACGATCCGCAATCGTGGATCGACACCGCGTCAGCCTTCAAGGCGCTCGGCGCGACGCATCTTCGTGTCTCGACGGTGGGAGGCGGCTACGCGACGCCCGACGAGCACCTCGCAGCGTGGATCCACTGGATCGACATCGTCTCCACGGTCGCCCGGAGCTGAACGACCCAACCAAGACCCATATCCCGAAGGAGCGTTGCATCATGACGACAGCGACCGTTGCCGACCAGGTCGAAAGGGTGCTGAAGCCCATCCAGCAGTTCGTGCGCGGGTGGATGACCGGCGCACCCACCGATCGGCTCGCCGTTGACCTCGGGATGAAGTCGGGATCCGATCTCTGGATCGTCGGGCGCGCCGGAGTGCTCGGCGACAGCGATGCCGATGTCGCCGCGGCCGGTCTTGCGTTCCTGTCACCAGCCCGCGTCCGCGAGGCATGGGATTCACTTCCCGAAGGCCTCACTCATCGTCAAGTGGCCGATGCCTATGCCGCCCTCTGCTGCCGGTGGGGCGCAACCGAGCTCGCCAAGTTCGACCAGCAGCGCATGGAGCGGCTCGACGAACTGGGTCGCCGAATCGCCGACGCCGCCGACGCCTCGATCGGCGCGGTGTTCGCCGGCTGGCGAGCACAGGCTCAGCCCGACGACGTCAACGCACGGGTTGCTCTGACCATGCACGTGCTGCGCGAGATGCGCGGCGGCGCACACATCATCGCTGTCAACGCCTGTGGGATCACCCCGCTCGACGCTGTGCTCGCGTCACCGGCGCCTCCACCCCGCAGCGGGCCGGTGTGGGCGGAGCACCTCGGTTGGATCGGCCCCTTCGAGGACGCAACGTGGGCCCGAGAGGCGCGGGCCGAAGCGGAACGTCTGACGTCGAGGATCGTCGCGCCGATCTACGGTTCGATCGGCGAACCGGCTCTCGAGGAGTTCGCCGAGCTGATCGAGACCACGCGCAACGCCATCGACATGTGACCCTGCGGTTGTCGGCAGTTTGTCAGCTGACGACTTCGAGCGTTGCCAGCATCGTCAGCAGTTCGGCGGGTTGGCCCGCTTGGTGGCACAGCGTCAGCGAGCCACCTTTTTCCTGAAGTGCCAGGCGGGCAGCAACCAGTGCGCCGTAGCCGCAGCAATCCATGAAGGTCGTGTCTGCCATCTCCACCTCGACGTTGTCGAGCCCGCCGAGGCACGCCTGCCGCACTTGGGTGCGGGTGACGATGTCGAGTTCGCCGCTGATCTGTACCACACGTCGATCGCCTCGCATCGAGACGCTCAGTGAGAACGGCAGGTACACGAATCCGTTGTATGGCGTTGTCCCATTGAGCGAGTTTCCCGTTGAGCGGAGCCGTCGCGTGATCGTTACGCATGTCCCTGGTGCGCACGTTGGTTTCTCCTCGTTGACGAGGGCGTAACCAAGGACCAGAGCCACGCGGCTGGAGCCAAGTTTCTCTCCGAGAAGCACCGTACACCGGAATGGCACGCGGCACAACGGGCGACGATCAATCCCCTGCCCGCCGGCGCGGTTGAGTGGCGGGCGGCGGTGGCGGTATTCGGCGCCTGTCCCAGACGGCGTCGATGTTGATCGTGCCGGCCACCAGCGACTCGGCGACCTCTGTGAGGCCACGGTTGTTGTTGCGCGCGATACGCCCGCAGCCTGTTGAACGCCTCGTCCATGTCGACGTGGCCGCGTTCGGAGATCATGCCCTTTGCCTGCTCGATCAAGATCCGGCTGGTGAGAGCGTGTTGCAAGTGACCCTCACGAATCGCGGCTTGGCGACTGGCCTGGTCCTGCACAATGGCGATGCTGGCCACATCGGCGAGTGCCTGGGCGAGAGAGATCTCGGCGGCGGAGAGTGCGATGGGCTCTGACATGAACAGGTTGAGACAGCCGAGCACCAGGTCTTTCAACCGCAGTGGTACCGCACACACCGAGGGGAAGCCCGCACGGACGCTTTCCGCTGCGAACTGTGGCCACGGCGATGCAGCGTCGAGGCCGGCGCTCGCTACGACGTTGCCGGTGTGATAGCAGTCGAGGCACGGCCCTTGGTCGTTCTGGATCTGGAACAGCTCGAGGAGGCCGACCTGCTCGGTCGATGCACCGATCACCCGGAGATGTCCATCGCTGTCCGCAAGGAGGATCCCAGCAGCAGCGGCCTCCAGCAGTTCGACGCTTCGCGACGTCAACTGGGTGAGCACATCGATGACGTCGAAATCATCCACAAGTGTGTCGACGATCTCGACGAAGGTTGTTGCGGTGAGCGCTTGCCGCTGAATTGCTCGTTGTTCGGTTTCGTTTGACACAGGTTTACACCCCTTCTCCTGGTTCTTGTCTGTCGTCGCTGAGACGTAGTCGACGCGCCACAATGTCCGCTGCGACGATGCCGACGGGTATTTCGTTCGCAAAAGCATGAGCACGAATTCGCACGAGAGCCTCGGCGACGGGAATTCGTAACTGGATCGAAACCATTCCGGACGCCTGATGAATCTCGGCGCGATAGGCGACAGCATCCTGGAGGCCGTCGGCCAGCACGCCGGCGGGAAAGGCATCCTGCAGGCTGAGAACTGTTTCGGTCAACACATCAGCCATGGCCACGCTGTCCTCGTGCTGACCCGCACTGAGCTCGCCCTCGCGGTCCTGGTACAAGGTCAGCACGCCAATCTTGGCACCATTGCTCGACAATGGATAGGCGAAAACTCCACCGATGCCGGAATCGCGGGCCTGACCGACGAATGACGGCCAGCGGGCGAAGATCGCCGCATCGAGCCGGGGAGCGTGCACGGGCCGGCCAGACACGTAGGCGTCCTGACACGGCCCCTCACCCATGGTGAACTGCACGTCTTCCAAGGTCGCCATGCGCTCGCTCGAAACCCACAGCGGACCGGCCTGACCTCCACTCATCACCGTGATCCCGGCACCCGAAACGTCCAAGACCTCGATGCAGGCGGTGCACAATCCGGACGTGGGTGTAGCAACGGCTCGAGCGAATGCAACAGCGATTCGTTTCGACTGCTCGCTGTTCACGCGAAGGCGTCCGCCGCGATGAACTGAGGTGCTGCGCTGACCACTGCTTCCTGCTTTCGCACAGCGCGGAGGGCAGGGTCTGGGCCGGATCAATCGCTGCGAAGTCGTATCGCGGCACGATACCACCGCTGTGGGGTCATCGGCCTTGACGCTGCAGGTAATTCTGTGCCCGGACAGAGATAGGGTGCTAACGCTGCTCGATTCACGAGTGGCTGCCCGCTCCAAACCTCGGCAGGCGATTCGGCCGAGTGCCGACGGAGCGAGGACATGGAGACAATCGAGCGGCTCTCCCTGCAGGGCGTTGGTGGCGATCAACGCTCGCTGACCGAGGCTGTCAGGCCGTCAGCACGCGAGCTCGTCGTCGCTCGGCGCTACCTCCACCTGAAGGCAGTGGTGATTGCCGCATCGAGCCTCGGCGGCTATTGGGTACTCGTCGCGACGCGCTCATCGGTGGTGACGAACATCGCCGCAGCGATCGTGCTAGTCGTGTCGCTGACGGCAGCGGCCACGTGTGTCTTCCACGATGGGAACCACGCCTCGTTCAGCACTTCGCGGTTGGTCAATCGGCTGGCCGGCTACACCGGCGACCTGCTCGGCGCCAGTTCGTGGATCTGGCGCTTCAAGCACAACAACCTGCATCACGGCAACACGAACATGGTGGGCATCGACGCGGACATCGACCAAGCCCCATTTGCGCGACTCGCGCCCGCCCAAAGGTGGCGCCCGTGGCACCGCTACCAGCACTTGTACATGTGGGTGCTGTACGGATTCTTGACGCTGCAGTGGTTCCTGATCTCCGACTTCGTCGATCTGAAGAACCACGGGATCGGTCACCAACGATTCGCACGCCGAGCCCCGACGACGCGACATCGGCATGATCGCGGTCGGCAAGGCCCTGCACATCGGGTGGGCGATCGCGCTGCCGTTGGCGTACCACCGTTGGTGGATCGTGTTGACCTTCTACCTGGCGATCTCGTGGACCGTCGGTCTGTTACTGGCAACCATGTTCCAACTCGCCCACTGCGCCCAGCTCGCGGAGTTTCCCGCGGCAGACACCGAACGGCGAGGACCCGACTTCGTCGCGCACCAACTGCGAACGACCGTCGATGTGCACTGCCGCACCAAGCTCGGAGGTCGGGCACTGCATTGGTTGATGGGCGGGCTCGACTTCCAGGTCGAGCACCACCTGGCCCCGCGGCTGCCGCACACCGTCTATCCGTTGGTGGCCGCACGCCTACAACGCGCCTGCACCGAGTGTCAGTTGACGATTCACAGCCATGCAACCCCCTGGCAGGCCGTGAGATCCCACGGTCGATGGCTGAAGGCGATGGGCGCACGGCCCTGAGCAACCAGCCCTGACGATCCCAGCACACTCCGCTGTGTCGAAAATCGCAAACGTGCCCGGCCCGGGGACGGTGCGGGCGGGCACGTTTGGGGATCGCTGACGGGGGCTCAGCGCTCGGTGGGGGTCCAGCGAGATTGCTGCGGATCTAGGAGGTCATGACGATGGCTTCGACGAGATGCCAAAGCCATCGTCGTGACCCGGTGCCTGTCGCCGTTGGGGACGGGTAACGACGAGACAGGATTCTGTGCTCCCTTGTGGAATTCAGTAGTTGGCGGTTCTAATACCTCGATGGGCGGTGATCTAAACATCGTCACCAGAAATTCTTGGGCGACTGCGATTCGGCGCGTTGCACGTAACGTGTTGCTCAACCGGTTCCAGTCGACACCGCAGCTTCAGCCATCAGGAGGATCACCCCGTGACTGACATGGGAAACCAGGATTCACTCAGTGTCGACGATGGTCCTGGTGGCGAGATCGTGGTGCACGGCGACATCGACGTAGCCGGCGGTCCGATTCTCGACGCTGCGATTCTTGCTCGCGAGCACGACGGTCCGATCGTCATCGATCTCGGTGACGTCTACTTCATCGACTCATCAGGGCTCCGAAGCCTCCTGGTGCCAGTCGGCGGGCACGGGCCCGCAAGACCGACGTCGTTCTGCGCAACATCGGGTCGGAAGTGCTGCGTCTGCTCGAGATCACCGGCACAACCGAGCACTTCTCCATCGAGAACAGTCGTGAATGAGCCTGTAGCGATCGGACCGGTTCTGCTTCGACTGCCGCCGGACCCGCCGCTGTCGCCGCGTCGTTCGACTTGCAGCCAGTGGGATCGCGGGAATGGCCGGCTTCACCGTCGACGAGATCGACGACGTCAAGATCGCGGTCAGCGAGGTGCTGCTCGCGCTGATCGAGCATGGCGCAGGCGAGTCGATCGAGGTCGAGTTCTCCATCGAAGGACCTTCGTTCATGGTTCGCGGCAACACCCAGACGAACACGTTCAACGTCGACCATCCGGATCTCATCCTGTGTCGAACAGTCCTGGCCAGTGTGTGCAGCGAGCACGGCATCGATCTGGTCGATCATCACGCGCACATCTGGGCGGCAGTGGCTCACGCTTCGATCACGTGAACGCGCCGCACAACAGTCACCCTGAGAGTGACCACGACCGATGGTTACTGGAATCGCTGGAGGGTTATTCGAGGAGCCACGACGTCGGTCTCCGCGACGAGATCGCGGAGAGCACGTCGTGGCTCGCAACACGCGGAGCAAGGCGATTTGCGGACCGCGGAGAGCCCTTCGACGACCTGGTACAGGTGGCGCGCATCGGACTGCTCAACGCGATCGAACGGTTCGACCCGACCCAAGGAGTCCCGTTCGGCGCCTTCGCAACACCGACGATCATGGGCGAGCTACGTCGCTACTTCCGCGACCACACGTGGGGCGTTCACGTTTCTCGCCGGGCAAAGGATCTCCGGCCGGCGGTGAATGCCGCATCGGAAGCCTTGTCGAAGGAACTGCAGCGGTCACCGCGAGTCTCCGAGATCGCCGAGCGCATGAAGCTCCCCGAGGAGACCGTGATCGAGACGCTCGAAGCCAACAACGCGTACCGATCCCGCACGCTGGATCAAACGGGTCGGCACGTTCCTGCCGTCGATTCGAATCTCGACGAGGTGCTCAATCGACAGGTCATCGCCGGACTCCTCGATCGGCTCAGCCCGCGCCAACGCCAGATCCTGTACCTACGGTTCTTCGACGAGCTGAGCCAAGCCCAGATCGCCGAGCAGATCGGCACCAGTCAGGTTCACGTCGGGCGCCTGATTGCTTCCAGCCTGGCGCAGCTCCGCGAGCACCTCCGCGACGAGTCACCGAAGTCGGACTGAGCATCTCGCCCGCACGGAGTAGGTGCTGAGCAGGTCGATCGCCGTTTGAGGAGACGCCCGCCTGGGTACAGGGAACCTGCCGCTGAGTTACCGTGCACCCAAGGAGCCACCGATGGCATCGACGACCAAACAGAGCAATGGTGCCCCAGCCGTCGTCCACAAGCGCAATGTCAGCTCGGCTCGGCAGGCATCGTTCACGGTTCCCACGCTGTCGGGCGACGACGGAGGCGCCGTTGCCGAGATCCTGCAGCAACGTCTCATCAGCCTGCTCGATCTCGGCCTCACGCTGAAGCACATCCACTGGAACGTGGTCGGGCCCAACTTCATCAGCGTCCACGAGATGCTGGATCCGCACTACGCGGGCGTCCAGGCCATGATCGATGATCTCGCCGAGCGCATTGCGACGCTCGGCGGCGTGCCCAGCGGGCTTCCCGGGCGACTCGTCGGCGACCGCACCTGGACCGACTACCAACTCGACCGCGCTGACTCGCTGTCCCATCTCGGGGCTCTCGACGTCGTGTACGACGGCATCATCCGCGACCATCGTGCAGCCATGGAGCAGACCAGTCGCGTCGACCACGTGTCGGAAAGCCTGCTGACCGATCAGACCGGCATCCTCGAGAAATACCAGTGGTTCGTCCGCTCGCATCTGGCCGACTGGGCCGGCGGGATGGCGAATGCCGGCGCGGATTCTGCGATGGGTGCAGCTCGGGCAGTCGCTGCGAAGAGCAGCCGAAACGCGGCGCGAACCAATGATTCCACTACGAAAGGCCGATCATGATCCCCCGAATCGTCAAGCGACGAATACGTCCGATGTGGCTGGCTGCTCTGGCTTCCGCTGCGTGGGTCAACCGCAACGACGTCAAGCGCTGGGCCGAGTTTCTCCGGCGAGCGGTGTCCCAACGCCAGTCCAGGCCGTTGGGCGACCTGATCACGGAGGCAAAGGTCCGCGCCGCGGTGACGTCCGACCCTGTGCTGCGACGAGACCCGGCGTTGAAAGACCTCGCCGTGCGCGATGGCGTCGTGACACTGCTGACCAACACCGCTGCGTGGCCCGACGCCGCTGCACACGTGCGTAAGCTCGCGAAGATCAAAGGCATTGATGACGTCAAAGCGCTGACGCTCGCCGACAGCTGACACGGCTTTGGACGAAGCGTCACCGGCCCGCTGGGGTTCACAGACCCAGAAGGCAATCGACAACTTCCCGGTGTCGGGGGATCGAATCCCGTCGTCGATGATCGAGGCGTTGGCGATGATCAAGTCGGAGAGCGCCAACGTCAACCGTGAGCTGGGGACGGTCCCCGCCCCGATCGCCGACGCGATCCGCCAGGCGGCCGACGAGATCGTCAGCGGAGAGATGGCCGACCAGTTCCCCGTCGATGTGTTTCAGACGGGTTCCGGTACGAGCACCAACATGAACATGAACGAGGTCATCGCCGATCGAGCGTCGGAGATACTGGGCGACGCTGTGCATCCCAACGATCACGTCAACGCGTCGCAGTCCTCCAACGACACGTTTCCATCGGCGGCGCGAATTGCCGCCGTGATGCAACTCACGTCCGCCCTGCTCCCAGCGCTCGAATCGCTGCGTGGGTCGCTGGCGGATCTCTCGAGTCGGCACGTCGACACCGTCAAAATGGCCAGAACCCACTTGATGGACGCGGTCCCGATGACGTTCGGACAAGAGGTCAGTGGCTGGGCGCGGAGCATCGAGCTGTCGGTCGAGCGCATCCAGTCGACGATGCAACGACTCGCCGCGCTGCCGCTCGGCGGAACCGCGGTCGGCACCGGCCTCAACGCACCACACGGCTTCGGCGCGATGGTTGCGCAGCGGATCAGCGCGCGTACCGGCCTGTCGTTCGTCGAGGCGGCCAACCACTTCGAAGCCCAGTCGAGCCAGGACTCGATGGTGGAAGCTGGCGCAACCCTGAAGGTTGTCGCATTGTCGCTGTTCAAGATCGCCGGGGATCTTCGACTGTTGGGGTCAGGACCCAACGGCGGGCTCGGCGAGATCGTGCTGCCGGAGCTTCAGGCCGGAAGCTCGATCATGCCCGGCAAGGTCAACCCGGTGATCCCTGAGATGGTGCAACAAGTTGCCGCTCAGGTCGTGGGCAACGACGCGACCATCACGTTCGCAGCAACCATGTCGACGCTTCAGCTCAGCACAGCGATGCCGATCACTGCTCGCAGTCTTCTGTCATCGATTCAGCTGCTGGCCAGCGCCGCCACGTTGCTCGACACCCGTTGCATCCGCGGCATCGAGGTCGACGCAGATCGAATGCGTCGCAACGCAGAACGCTCACCGGCGATCGTCACTGCGTTGGCGCCCCGAATCGGCTACGACGCAGCGACGCGATTGGTGCGCCAGGCCGAGGAGCAGGGTGTGTCGCTGGCCGAGCTGATCGAGGCGCAGGGTGACGGCTCCGACTCGGGATCGATCGCCGACGCTCTGTTGGCCATGACGCGACCCGCTGGCTAATCAGCCGCGAGATCGACGCCCAGGAAATCGACGCACACCAGGGCAAGGTCGTCGTACCGGCCGGTGACCGACGCGGCAAGCGTCGAGACGAACTCCTGCGGCGAGAGCTGCGCCTGCGAGGCCGCCAGGTCGGACAACCTGGCCAGCCCGGTGTCGAGATGTTCGCGTCGCCGCTCGACCATTCCATCGGTGAACATCACGACACGATCGCCCGGACGAACCTCGATCGACGAGGATTCGTAGTGTTCGCCCTCGAAGAACGCGAGGGGCGCACCCGGCCGCTCGTCGAGATACATGGAGGTGCCGTCGGCCATGACGAGCAGCGGCGAGAAGTGGCCCGCCTGGGCCCATCGCAACGTTCGCCCGGCGATGTCGAGCACCGCGAAACAGCACGTCACGAACGGTCCGTCCGGCTCGTTCAACCGTGTGGTCACATCGTTGGCACGCATCAGCACGTCGGCGGGCTCGGTATGTTCGGCCGCAATGGCCCTGAACACATTCCGTACCTGCACCATGAAGATCGCTGCACTGTGACCGTGGCCGGCAACATCGGCGATCACCAGCGCGACATGCGTGTCGTCGAGTGCGAAGACGTCGTACCAGTCGCCACCCACGGGCTGACTGGGATCCATCGGCTCGTACACCGCAGCGATACTGACCCCTGGTAGTTGCGGAAGTGTTCTCGGCAGCGCGGCAGCCTGCAACAGTGCGATGGCGGTTTTCGGCGGCTGCCTGCAGCGCCACAGCCCGCGTCGCTTCCTCCGCGAAGAACGACTTCGGTGATGTCGCGCGACGCGGAGATGTACCCGTCACCGAACTTGGCCACCTGTACCGTCCAATACGCCTGTCTCCGCTTGCCCGCAAGACCCGGTTTGGCGAGACCCGGATCGGCGTACTGCACGCGGTGTCCCTGGTATGGGATCCCGGTGGTGACGACATCGCGGAACTTGTCGAACATGCCTGACTCGCGCCAGTCGGGATGCACCTCGCACAGCAGTTGACCGACAAGTCCGTCCGTGCCGCGCCTCGCGCCGGTCGAGCCGTGACTGTTGACGAACTCGATGACGAAGTCGACGATCTCACCACTGTGATCTCGCACGGCGCGGCCAACGTCGACATCGTCGAGCATTGCGTCGAGCGCATGGCGGAACTCGATCTCGTGGGCGACCTGGCTGGCAACGCTCTCGTCCTGATTGTCGCTCAGCTGCTGGTGCAAACCCAGCTCGACGCGGTCCCGATGCTTCGAGTCGCGATCGTCGTCGTCGTCGCGCCGGTATGCGAGCAGAGCCACACCCGACACAGCGACGACGAACACGATGATGCCAACGAAGTCGTCTCCACTCTCGACGCTCCATGACCGAGTGGGCGACGTGAACGCCCACCACAGCGAGAGCGTGCCGAGCGCAGCCGACAAGGCCGCGGCGCGAAACCCACCGAGGAGCGCCGCGGCGACGCACCCCAACAGCAGGAGAACGCCTGGCCGGTATGCGGCGAGGTCGTCGATCGGCGCCAGCAACGCGGTGATGACACCCGGCAGGCCGATCCCCAAGAGCCACTCCCGGAGACGCCCGCCCGGTCGTTGTTGGGGTTCGCTAGGTCGCGACGCGAGCTCGACGTGTCGCGGTTCTACAGACAACGATCAACCCAAGTCTGCCGTGGTAGGAAAAGTCCGATTATCCGCTCGCAATTCATTTCTCCGTCCGTCCGTACCAGAGTACGCGCACGTTGTGATACCCCGATCACCAGCTCGATGAAACCTCGCAACAGAGGTTTCGATGACTGCGCACCGGGGTATCAAGCTGGCCGTGATGTCGAGAGTCTCCGAAGTGCGCAACTACGTCAGACCGCTACTGACATGAACTCCAGCGCCGTCGATCGCGAACACCGGTCGTTCGAGCCCGTGCCCGTCAGCGCACGCTCGGCCCGACAGTTCGTCAGCGAGACGTTGTGCCTGCACGGAGCCTCGGCGGGCATCATCAGTGATTACGCACTGGCGGTCAGCGAACTGGCGAGCAACATCATCGAACATGGCAACGGTTCCAACCTGAGCATCTACTTGGACGTCACCGATCCCGATTGGTGGGACGTGGAGGTTGTCGGCGGTTCCATGACCCCACCCGACACGCTCCCCGAACCCGACATGTGGAGGCTTGCCGCCGCTGACGAACCGTCGGGTCGTGGCCTGGGAATCGTGCGTCACCTGATGGACAACATCACCGCTGTCACTTCTGGCGACGAGATCAGCATTCGCTGCCGGAAGCGACGAGAGTCGTCTTAGCGAGCACCGAAGGGAATAGAAAATCTAAAAGGGCGGCCGTTCGCACGGCCGCCCTTCTGGCTCACTAGGTGCTTGATTGCGTATTACACGTTGGCGACGACTGTCGACTGACGTGCGTAGCGGGGCAGTACGAGCGCGGCCAGCACGACAACAAGGCCGACGACGACCGCGAGCCACGCCATCGATGATTCCAGGGCGAGCGACTCCGTGAACGACTCGGTCTGCACGGCACCGACGAACCCGGCAACACCGAGCACCGTGCCGAAGAAGATCTCGCCGCTGCGCGAGCGGGTGGCACCGCTGAGCAGCAATGCGAGGCCGATCGCGATCTCGATCAAGCCGAGAATGGTGGTGTGCGTGAAGCCCGCAACTTCCACCACATCCTTCATGTCGTTGTCGAAGCCACCGCGAACGACGGCGATGAGACCGACAACGAGGATGACCAACCCGGCAATGCCGGCGATGATTGCATCGGGAGCGAATCGCGACGCGTACGAGGTGCGCACATGGCCGGCGGTGACAGGAGCGGCCGGCACGACTACCTGGCCATTGACCGGGACGTCGACCACGGCCGCCGCCGGCTCCTGGACCACGACATCGTTGCGCTCGTGGAGGGGACCTTCAGTGAACGTCATGGTGTCTTTTCTCCTTGTTGACTTTTGAAACACCGCTCAGCGGGTGTGCTGGGCAGGCATGCGCATTCGTGAATACCCGATGTTCAGTAGCTCTAAACCGAACTGGACGCACAACTAGGCTGCGCCCGTGCACAGGGTGGGCAGCTGGTGACTCGTCGGGATCGCGCGCCGACCGCCGAGTCCCGAATCGCTCGGGCTAGGGGCGTGCAGCTCGATCAACGCGAGCGAATGCTCATCGCGGCGGCGCTGGGTGTTGCAGCGGGAACGACGACGGCGGTGATCGCATCGTGGCAACTCGCCGTATTGGTCGGGTGGGACGCAGCCGCCCTGTTCATCGTCGGATCCATCTGGACGTTCATCCCTGTCCTCGACTCCGCCGCAACCAAGCGTGTCGCCAGCCGCGAGGACGACAGCCGCGCGCTCGTCGACGTCGTCATGGTCGCGGCGTGCCTGATCAGCCTCGTCGGCGTCCTCCTGGGTCTTGCCCGCGCAAATGAACAACGTGGCGCGGCTGCAGCGGTGCTGACGAGCGTTGCCGTGTTCACGGTGTTCCTGTCGTGGTTCACCGTTCACACCTTGTTCGTCCTCCGGTACGCGCGCCTCTACTACACCGATTCCGTCGGCGGCATCGAGTTCCCCAGCAGCGAGGAACCGCCGGACTACCTGGACTTCATGTACGTGTCGTTCACGATAGGGATGACCTTCCAGGTGTCCGACACGGGGATCCATCAGCGCCCCATTCGTCGAGCCGTCATCCGTCATGCACTGCTGTCATACGTGTTCGGCACCGTCATCGTCGGAATCGTCATCAACGTGGTCGGCGGCTTCGTTCGCTAGGCAGTCCTGCGGGCGTCGCCCGCGTTTGGATGAACCGCCGCGAGGGAACTGTTGGTACCGTGCACCATATGTCGGGGTCGTCTGAACATGACGGCCTCTTCATACCTGGCGCCGTGCCGGCAGGCCACGAGATCACGGAACCTGCTCCGACGGTCGGCGGCAACAGCTGGGCCGACGTGCCGTGGCGAACCATCATCGGTGCAGTCGCCGTCGTCGTTGCGACCTTTCTGTTGCTCTACCTTCTGCTTGCCGCCATCCGAATCGTGACATGGGTCGCGATCGCGGGGTTCATGGCGATCGTCCTGGCGCCACTCGTCACTCGATTGGAACGCCGGCTGCATGGCCGGCGCAACCTTGCAACCGGAACCGTGGTGGTCGGAACGCTGGTGGTGATTGCCGGTGTGGTTGCCCTGTTCATCATGCCGGTCAGGACGCAACTCGTCGACATCATCACGGACCTCCCCGGCACCGTGCACGATGCCGCTGACGGCAAGGGGCCAGTCGGCAACATCGTCCACAAGCTGCACATCGAGAGCTACGTCCAGGACAACGAAACCAAACTTGCGAGCGCTGCAGCGCGTCTCAGCGACTCGTCGTTCGAGTATCTCCAGACGGTGCTAGCGGCGGCCTTCGCCTTCATCACGATCATCTTGCTGACCTTCCTGTTCCTCAGCCAATCGAACGCGATCGGCCGGGCTGCTCAGAACCTCATTCCGTACCGAAGGCGGGCGTCAGCGCAACGCATCGCAACCGATGCCGCCGCCGCCGTCAGCGGCTATGTCATCGGCAACCTCATCATCAGCCTGATCGCGGGCGTGGCCGCGTTCGCGTGCTTGGTCGCGCTCGGCGTGCCGAGCCCGGTGGTGCTCGCACTGTTCGTTGCTGTCGCCGATCTGATACCGCTCGTCGGAGCGACACTGGGCGCTGCCGTTTGTGTGATCGCCGCATATCTCCACAACCCGACGGCCGGAATCATCTCGCTGATCTTCTTCATCGTCTACCAGCAGGTGGAAAACGGTGTGCTGTATCCGTGGATCATGGCCCGCAAGGTCAACGTCAACCCGCTCGGAATCCTGCTGAGTGTCTTGCTCGCCGTCGAGGTGTTCGGGCTGCTCGGTGCGCTCCTCGCGGTACCCGTCTCGGGAGCGTTGCAGGTGGTCATCATCGCCGTTCGTCAGGAACGACAACGAGAGCACCTGGTGTTACCCGACAACTTTGCCGAAGGGATCGACTTCGGCCACCACGAAGGCACCCCGTCGCACTAGTCGACGCGCGCATTCGGAAGAGTGTCGAGAAAATCCTGTCGGGCTGTCGATTTGGGCATGGCTGGTTCGTTTGAGGGGTGAAGGCCGGCAACGGGCCGGCTTCCTCGAAGGAGTCAGCAATGAACACATCACTCGTCTCGCATCCGGTCAGCATCACAGACGGCGCCGTGTCCAGCGGACGCTACGTCCGAGCCGGTCTCGTTGCCGGCTTGACTGCCGCCGTGGCGAACCTCGCCGTTGTCGCCACTGCCCGCCAATTCGACGTCGACCTGAAGATCAGCGACGAGGCGATCCCGTTGCTCGGGTTCCCGCAGGTCACGTTGATGGCCGTTGTCGTCGGTGTCGTCCTCGCCGCAGCACTTTCCCGCCGGGCACGGCATCCACGTCACACCTTCGTGGTGACAACAGTGATCCTCACCGCGGTGTCGCTGGTCCCACCCCTGCTGGTCGATGCCACCACGGCCACACGGATCGTGCTCGAGGCGACCCACCTGCTCGCCGCGTTCGTCGTGATCCCGGCCATCGCTGCACGGCTCGCCGACTGAAGAAGCGACGCGGGCGCCGAATCGGTCCACGCAGGACCGTTTCGGCGCCCGCGTCGTTGTTTTCGGGCCGATCGCTATGACGCACATCACACGATATTGACTGGACTTCGACGGGCTGTATCGGTACAGTAATTTGTGTACTGTACCGATACAGCACAACAACAGAAACAGGAGTCAATCATGGAATCGTTCACAGTCCTCGCCGACAAGTACGCACGGAACTCGCTGCACAAGGTTGCGTTCAGCGCCCTGCCCGACGCACCCGTGCAGCCCTACATCCAGCCACGCCGTCGCTTCCGCCACCTGGTCGCAAGAATTCGCCGCCCGGCACATCGCCCGGTCATCGATCTGCGGCCGACCCGCTTCAGCCACGAGAGCTGATCGCGACCGAAATTCGGAGCGATCTGCGTTTCCTCACCGGATACAGAGCAGAATCGGGGGATGGCGAGAGTGACACTGCAGACGATCGCTGATCGGGTCGGGGTGAGCCGCATGACGGTTTCGAATGCGTTCTCCCGCCCCGACCAGTTGTCGTCGCAGTTGCGCGACGAAATTCTGAGCGCCGCCGAAGAGCTCGGCTACGCCGGGCCCGACCCGTCTGCCGCGGGCCTTGGCACGCGGCACCACCGGCGCTGTCGGGGTGCTGCTGACCGACTCCATCGGATATGCGTTCACCGACGAGGTGGCCACCACGTTCCTCGGTGCAATCGCCGAGGAGCTCGCGCCCACCGGGCTCGCGCTCACCCTGTTGTTGGCCACCGACCACGGTCCGATGATCCCGGCTCGCGACGTGCCGATGGACGGAGCCCTCGTCTACTCGTGCGACATGGAATCAACTGCGGTCGAATGGTTGAAGCGGCGCAAACTGCCGCTGGTGTATCGTCGACCAGGTGCCTGCATCGGGAATTCCGAGCATCAACATCGACGACCGGTCGGGCGCCCGCGCCGCGGCCCAACACCTCGTCGATCTCGGGCATCGACGGGTCGACATCATCACGGAGAACATCTCCGGCGAGTGCGGGATCGTCGAGGGATCCCCTGGGTGCGGCGGACAACCACGTCATCAAGCAGCGCTTGCTCGGCTGGTTCGACGCCCTGCATGCAGCGGGCATCGAGCCGACCGTGGTGCAGGAGGGAGCGTCCGACGACAGCCCCGGCAGCGAGTCCGCACACCTGCTGCTCGACGCCGACGATCGGCCGACCGCGATCCTGTGCTTCAGTGACGTGATCGCCTACGGCGTCGTGCAGACCGCGAACAGCCTCGATCTCAGCGTTCCCGACGATCTGTCGGTCGTCGGATTCGACGACAACCCACTTGCCAAGCGCATGCGACCAGCATTGACGACCGTTCGCCAAGACGTCGCCGCAAAGGGTCACGCTGCCGCCGCAGCGCTGACCACCGCCATCGCTCGCGCTCGGTCGGGCTCCGCAACACAGGCGCGAGTCCGGCATGTGTTGCTGCCGACCGAACTGATCGTGCGAGGCAGTACGGCGAAGCCGGCGATAGCAACTGTCGCTACGTCAGTTCGCTGACAACCCCATGCGGCTACGAAGCGCTGCCAACCCCTCGCCGCCCAGCTCATCGAGCCCCGCGGCTCGCCCAGTCATGGCCATCACCATCGGCAAGCCGGGTCCGGTCACCTCGGGTCCCGAGCCGTGCGTCCAGTCGACGTCGGTCGCCACCAGGCGGAGCCCGCCGATTCGCTTCTTGGTCCCGAAGGGGAAGCCGGCGTTCTTGTACATCTCGAGGCACGCCACGATCGCTTCCTGGCTGACGTCGCTGCGCAGACCCAGCGGTCGACGAATGTCATCGCTGTGCACGACGACCTCGCCCAGCATCGTCATGACAGGCGCGCCCGGTGGGTGATTGGTCGTCGTCACCCGCGCCCGCAGGCGGGAGATGAGCTCGTCGGGTGGCCGCGCCGCAGTTCGCCGAGCATCACGATCCATCATCGTGTTGAACCGGAAGCCATGTGCCGCCATCCGGTTCAAGAAGTGCATCGTCGTCTGCTCGGCACCGAGCACGATGTGAGCCGCTGTCTCGCGGACGGTCCATCCGCCACACAGTGATTGCTGCCTCCACTGCTCGTTGCTCAACGTGGCCAGCGTGTCGCACATCGCGGCCCGCTCCTCGTGAATCAGCTTCCATGCCTTTGCGTCGTCCATTGCGACCACCTCTGTTCTGTCAGCACACCGACGAACCGCACGCTCGCATTTCGACACGACCGCAAAGATTTGCAGGGGCGCGCCCGCGGGAACGGTGAACCCATCGGCCCGTACGATTCCGTCATGGCACTCGACGACTACCTTGCCTCGGAAATCGTGCTCGACTGCGCCGACGGGATCTTCAGCCGCCGTGAAGCTCTCCGCCGCCTGATGTTGCTCGGCGTCACGGCGCCGGCTGCTGCGACCTTGCTGGCGGCATGCGGCGACGACGACGATTCGTCGACGCCAGAGACCACAGGCTCGAACACCGCGGCAACGGGAACGTCAGCACCGGACACGACGTCACCGGGCACGGCAGCAGCGTCGTCTGTGAGCACTCCAGCAACGTCTGCCGACACGGCGCCCACCGGCAGCGCCGACACCAGCGGTTCGTCCAACGCGGCACTTGGAGAAGAGATCCGATTCGCCGGACCGCAGGGCGAACTGATCGGTGTGTTCGCTGGGGCCGACGGATCCGCGCGGCTCCGTCCTCGTGATCCACGAGAACCGGGGATTGACCGACCACATCCGTTCGATCCCGCCGCGCCTTGCGGCCGATGGGTACAACGCACTGGCCATCGACCTGCTCTCCGAGGAGGGTGGAACTGCGTCGATGGCGAGTGAGGGCGACGCGACCGCTGCTCTCGGCAATGCGCCGGCCGAGCGGATGATCGCCGACCTGCGCGCAGGGCTCGACGAACTCGCAGCGTCGTGCACCCGACGCCAAGTTGGCGACGATCGGTTTTTGCTTCGGTGGCGGGATGACGTGGCAGTTGCTCGCGGCCGGTGAGCCCCGGCTGTCGGCCGCTGTCCCGTTCTACGGCCCTGCACCGGCAGAACCCGACTTCGCCGGCTCACCGAACGCAGCGGTGCTGGGCATCTATGCCGAGCTCGACTCCCGGGTCAACGCCTCGCAGGAAACGGCCGCGAGCCGCGCTCGAAGCTGCGGACCTGGTGCACGAGATCCGCGTGTTTCCAGGCGTCGACCACGCCTTCTTCAACGACACCGGCCAGCGCTACGACGCCGAGCAGGCAGGGCAGGCCTACCAGGCCATGATCACCTGGTTCGGGGACCACCTGTCGGGATAACGGCGCTCCAGCCACTGAGTAGATTCGTGACATGAGCCTGCCCGAGATCGTCGACCGTGAAGAGTGGCGACGCAGCGCGCATCGAGCTGCTCGCAGAAGAGAAGGCCATGACCAAGGCGCGTGACGCGCTCAGCACGAAGCGTCGCATGATGCCGATCGTACGCATCGAGAAGGAGTACAAGTTCGAGGGGCCTGACGGCCCGGCCAGCCTGCGCGACATGTTCGAAGGCCGACGCCAACTCATCATTCAGCACTTCATGTTCGATCCCAATTGGGAGGACGGCTGCCCGAGTTGCACCGGCGCGTCGGACGAGCTCTCCGAGGGGCTGATTCGCCACCTCAACGTCAGGGACACCTCGTTCGCCGTGGTGTCGAGAGCGCCACTGGAAAAGCTTGAGAAGTACAAGGCGAAACGGGGCTGGACGTTTCCGTGGTATTCGTCGTTCGGCAGCGATTTCAATTACGACTTCCATGTCAGCCTCGATGCGTCGGTGGCACCGGTGGAGTTCAACTTCCGCGGACCCGAGGAGCTCGCAGCTCACGGACTGGGTTGGACCCTGGAGGAGCCGACCGAGCAGCCCGGCTACAGCACGTTCATCGATGTCGACGGCCAGGTGTTCCACACCAATTCGGTGTACGGCCGCGGTACCGAGTGGCTCGGTGGGTCATATGCCTTCCTCGACCTCACCGTGCTGGGCCGTCAAGAGGAGTGGGAGGAACCGAAGGGTCGCTCCGACAACACGCGAGGCGCGGTACCCGACTTCTCGAGCTGATCTCAGCTCGTGCCGGTCCAGTGCTCGGCGAGCAGTTCGATGCTGCGGATGCGCGCTGTCAGGTCGTAGGCGACGGACGTGACCATCACTTCGTTCGCGCCAGTCCGAGTCAACGAGCTCTTCGAGGTCTCTGATGACGGTGGAGATCTCACCGACGATCCGGCTGCTCGGGAGGCGATTGGCCTGATCGAGGTCGGGGTGCACGGCCGCGTCCTGTGGCGACGGCAGGCGGATGAACCGGCCCGTGCGGCGCCCGAGTGACGTCAATCGACCTGGCGCAGAATGCCAGTCGGCATCCTCCTTGGAATCGGCGGCGAGCACGTTGGCCGTCACGATCATGTACGGATCGTCGAGCACGACCGACGGTCGGAACGCGTGGCGGTACAGCTCGGTGGCCTGCATCGTGCCGCCGGTGTCGAAGTGGTGAGCGAAGGCGAACGGCAAGCCGAGATGACCGGCGAGCTGGGCGCTGTACCCGCTGGAGCCGAGCAGGAAGATCTCCGGCGACGACGTGGCGACAGGTGTTGCGTTGAAGTGGTCCCACAAGCCGCTGGTACGTGCGCGGGTCGCCGAGCAGTCCCATGAGATCGAGGAAGTCGCGAGGGAAGTCGTCCTCGCCGAGCGGGCCCGACGTGCGCCGCAACACGGCCGCGGTGCGTTGGTCGGTGCCCGGTGCACGCCCGATGCCGAGGTCGATGCGTCCGGGATGCAGACCCTCCAACATCGCGAACTGCTCGGCGATCACCAGGGGCGCATGGTTGGGCAACATCACTCCCCCAGAACCGACCCGGATGTTCGACGTGGTCGCAGCAAGGTGAGCGATCAGCACGGCGGGCGACGTGCACGCGACACTGGGCATGTTGTGGTGTTCGGCCACCCAGAAGCGGGTGTACCCGAGCTCGTCGGCGCGCTTGGCCAAGGCTGTCGTGGTGCGCAGGGCGTCGGCGCTCGACTGATCGTCGTTGAGCACCGACAGGTCGAGGACCGAGCGGCGAACGGGTTCCAGCAAGGTCGCCATGGTTGTCAGCACGCACCTTGCTGCGCTGCAGCCGGATTCCATCGCCGAGACCAGCCTGGCCAGCGTTGCCGCGGAGGTCGTTGCGGGCGGTGGGCGACAGCTCGTCGAACAGGCGGCTGATCTCGGCCAGTCTCGGCACCAGCGATTGGTCCGCAGCGACCTGGCCGTCGGCGGTGAGCTCGAGCAGCGTCGCGCGACGGTCGCTGGGGTGTGCAACTCGCCGCAACAAGCCTTCGCCTTCGAGCGAGTCGGCCACAGCGGTCATGTTGCGAGCGCTGAGCCCGAGCGCGTCGCCGAGGGTCTTCATCTTTGCCGGACCTTGGCAGTGCAGTGCTTCGAGCAGGCGAAGTCGTGGGTAGCTGAGCCCGCCCGGCGAATTTGCGTCGAGCCACTCGTGAACAGATGGGAGAACCTGGCCGACAGCTCGAGCAACTCGCGATGAGGAATGTCGCCGTGTCCACGCGCGACGTCCACGGCTCCGAGCGACCTCGATGTTCATGACGTCCAGGCTACCGGATCAGTGTACCAACAGAGATTGTGTTGCAAGTAATAGTTACTGCTGTTACTATTGCGCTATCCAGCTTCACCAGCAACAAGGAGAACACACCATGCTTGCAACACTCCCCCTCGCCACCGGCACTTGGGCATTCGATCCCAACCACTCCGGCGTCAACTTCAAGGTCCGCCACCTCGGCCTGACCAACGTTCGCGGCCGATTCAACGGCGTCGACGCCTGGCTCGAGGTCGGCGACGACCTGGCCAGCACCAGGTTCGGAGCGACCATCGACCTCACCACGATCGACACCAACCAGGCCGACCGCGACGCCCATCTTCGTTCGACCGACTTCTTCGGCACCGACGCACACCCCGACATGACGTTCACGTCGACCTCGATCCGCGAGCTCGGGCCAGGACGAATACGAAGCCGACGGCGATCTGACGATCAACGGCATCACCAGGCCCATCACCCTGGCCGTCGAGTTCACCGGTGCCACCGAGCACCCAGGCGATGGAAAGCTGCACAGCGGTTTCATCGCCACAGCTCAGGTGTTGCGCGACGACTTCGGCATCGACTTCAACATGCCGTTGGGCATCGACAAGTTTGCCCTCGGCAAGAAGATCGACGTCGAGATCGACGTGCAGTTCACGGCGCCGCAGGCCTAATCGCCCGCTGCTGCCCCTGTGGAGTGCGTCGACGCACCCAGGCGGGCGTGAAACACTCCACATCGCCGGGGTGGAGTGTCCCGGCGCACCCACATGGGCGTGAAACACTCCACATCGCCGGTGTGGAGTGTCCCGGCGCACCCACGTGGGCGTGAAACACTCCACATCGCCGGTTCACCCCCGCTCGGGCTCGGGCTTCTTCTCCTGATCACCTGGCAGGTTCTCGGGTTCGTCGATGAACTCTGCGGGACTCGCATCGTCGTCGTCGGAGTCCGGTTCCGGATCGTCATGTCGCTGCTTCGTCATGCGAGTGCGGTACCCGACGCGGTCGACCCACAAACACCCAGGCCACGTGCGCCGGCCGCACTCGCCCGAGGTTTGTCGGACGGCCGGACCGGGTACCGACAGGCATGACACAAGTGCTGATCGCCGTCGACGATTCGGAATCCTCCATCAAGACGGCGCGCATCGCCTACGCGTTGTTCGGTGACACCGCCGAGTACACCGTGGTCAACGTCGCCGACCAGACTCCGATCGTGTGGGGCGGTGACTCCTTGGCATGGGGAGTCGGCTACCCGATCATGATGACGTCGGTAGCGCCGCCCGAGATCGTCGGCACGCGGTCCGACTCGTCGGAGCCCGACGCGGCGGCGGCGGTTGTCGACAACGCACCCATCGACGCCGCGATTCAAGTCGCCCGCGACGTCGCCGATGAGGCGCACCTGCCCACTCCGCAGGTCGTCGGCGAGGTGGGAGATCCGGCGACCGCCATCATCACGGCGGCTCATCACCACAAGGCCGACGTCATCGTCGTCGGCGCACACGCTCGAAGCTGGTTCAGCAGCCTGTTCGCGCCATCTGTTTCGAGCGCGGTCGTTCGTGAAGCCGACATCCCGGTGCTGATCGCCCGGTAATCGGCAATATCTGACGTATGAGTGAGTTCTCACTCATGTAGCCTTGCCGAAGTGCCTCGCCAGAATCTCGATCACCCTCCGGTCGAGATCGACGTCGTGCGCAAGGGTCGCGCTGCACCCATGTCTCCGCCCCAGCGGCAGGCTGCGATCATCGCGGCGACGCTTCCGCTGCTGCTCGAGCACGGTCCAGGCATCACGACCCGACAGATCGCCGAGGCCGCAGGTATCGCCGAGGGAACGATCTTCCGTGCATTTCCCGACATCGAGTCGTTGGTTCAGGCCACGGTCGATGCTGCCTACGATCCCGCGCAGGTTGCCCGGGAGCTCGCCGCGATCGACCCCAACGCTTCGTTCGAACGTCGCCTCGCCGAGGGCGTGCGCATTCTGCAGAACCGCCTGACCAGCGTCTGGCAGCTGATGTCGATCACCGGTGTCCCGAAGCCCGCCGCCCTGGCCGCGGCGCGCGACAGGCGGCTCGATCGTCCCGACGTCGCCGCGCTCGTTGCACTGCTCGAGCCGTACCGTCACCGGCTGCGCCGCAGTCCGGCGGCCGCGGCGCAGCTGTTGCGCGGCCTCACACTGGCGGGAACGCACCCGGCACTGACGACCGACGACGGTCCGCTCGCACCCGAAGAGATCGTCTCGTTGCTGCTCGACGGTCTGCGCAACCGCACTCGCCAGACGGGACACGCCCCGTGTTGATCCGCCTGCTTCGGACCTATCTGAGGAACTACAAGCCGCTACTGATCTGGGTCGTCGTGCTGCAGGCTGCTCAGGCGGGCGCGGCGTTGTACCTGCCGAGTCTCATCGCCGACATCATCGACAAGGGCGTCGCACGAGGCGACACCAGTTACATCTGGTCGACCGGCGGACTGATGCTGCTGATCACGCTGGTACAGGTCGTCTGCGCGGCGTCGGCGGTGTACTTCGGTTCCAAGGCGGCGATGGGCTTCGGCCGGGACGTGCGCAGCGGCATCTTCCATCAGGTGTCCGACTATTCCGCACGGGAGATGGGGCACTTCGGCGCGCCGTCGCTGATCACACGGATCACCAACGACGTGCAACAGGTGCAGATGCTGGTGCTGATGACGTGCACCTTGCTGGTCGCGGCGCCGATCACAGCGGTCGGCGGGATCGTCATGGCCATTCGCGAGGACGGCGGGCTGTCGTGGATCCTGACGGTGTGCATCCCACTCCTGATCATCTGCATCCTCAGCGTCGTGTCGCGCATGGTGCCGCAGTTCCGCAAGATGCAAGAGCGCATCGACACGGTCAACCGGGTCCTGCGCGAACAGATCATGGGGATCCGCGTCGTCCGGGCGTTTGTTCGCGAACCGGCGGAAGCCAAGCGCTTTGGCGAGGTCAACGCCGACCTCACCAGCACCGCGCTCAAAGCCGGGCGGCTCCAGGCGTTCTTCTTCCCGATCGTCATCCTCATCCTCAACTCCTCCAGCGTCGCGGTGCTGTGGTTCGGCTCCGGCCGGATCGACAAGGGTGACATGCAGATCGGTGCCCTGATCGCGTTCTTGAGCTACCTGGCCCAGATCATCATGGCGGTGATGATGGCCACCTTCATGGTGATCCTCGTGCCGCGAGCCGCGGTGTGCGCCGAGCGGATCGTCGAGGTGCTCGACACCCCGTCCTCGGTGGTGCCTGCCGAAGCGCCGGTCACCGAGGTGCACGCGACCGGCAGGGTCGAGCTACGCGATGTCGGATTCCACTACCCCGGCGCCGAGGCACCCGTGCTGACCAATGTCTCGTTGCTCGCCGAGCCCGGGCAGATGACAGCCATCATCGGCAGTACCGGTTCTGGCAAGACCACCCTGCTCAGCCTGATACCCCGGCTCTTCGACGCGACGTCGGGTGCCGTGTTGGTCGACGGTGTCGATGTGCGCGATCTCCACCCCGACACACTCTGGGGTCGCATCGGTCTCGTCCCGCAGAAGCCGTATCTCTTCTCAGGCACCGTTGCCAGCAACCTGCGGTTCGCGGACCCCGACGCCTCCGACGAGGTGCTGTGGGAAGCACTGGAGATCGCCCAGGCAGCGGAGTTCGTGCGGGCGATGCCCGGCGCGTTGCAGGCCACGATCGCACAGGGCGGGTCGAACGTCTCGGGTGGCCAGCGTCAGCGGTTGGCAATCGCTCGGGCTCTGGTGCGCAACCCGGAGATTTATCTGTTCGACGATTCGTTCTCCGCGCTCGACCTGGCCACCGATGCCCGGTTGCGTGCCGCACTTGCGCCGCACACTGCCGACGCCACTGTCATCATCGTCGCCCAGCGCGTGTCGACCATCATGCACGCCGACCAGATCCTGGTCCTCGAAGACGGCGAGACCGTCGGCCTCGGCACGCACGCCGAACTGCTCGAGACATGCCCCACCTACCGCGAGATCGTCGAGTCGCAGATGACCGTCGAAGAGGCGGCATGAGCAGCAACACGACCAATCGGCGGCTGGATCACGAGCCCGACGACGACGACGTCGTGCGCCCACCCGACGCACGACCCGCAGCGAGCCCCGGGCCGTTGCGCGCCATCGGCATGCCGGCCGAGAAGTCGAAGGACTTCGGCGGATCCACGAAGCGGCTGCTGGCGCGCATGCGGAGAGAGAAGGTCCGGGCGATCGCGGTGCTGTTCTTCGCGCTCCTCAGCGTGACCCTCACCGTTCTGGGCCCAAGGGTCCTGGGCCATGGGACCGATCTCATCTTCAACGCGATTCGCCAAGGCCACCGCATCGACTTCCCCGCATTGCGCGGCGTGCTGTTGACCGTCCTGGCCCTGTACGTGTGCGCCGCCGGCCTGTCGTACCTGCAGTCGTACACGCTCGCCGGTGTCGTGCAACGCACCGTGTACCGGCTGCGATCCGATGTCGAGGACAAGATCAATCGTTTGCCCCTCAGCTACGTCGACGGCCAACCCAGGGGTGACCTGTTGAGCAGGGTCACGAACGACATCGACAACATCTCCCAGAGCCTCCAGCAGACGCTGAGCCAGCTGTTGACCTCGGTGCTCTCGCTGATCGGCGTGCTCGTGATCATGTTCGTGATCTCGCCGCTGCTGGCACTCGTCACCGCCGTCACCATCCCGACGTCGTTGTTCATCATTCGGTTCGTGACGTCACGCTCGAAGAAGCGGTTCGTTGCCCAATGGCGACACACCGGCGCGCTGAACGCACAGATCGAGGAAGCCTTCACGGGTCATGCCTTGGTGAAGGTGTTCGGCCGACAGCACGAGGTCGAGGAACGGTTCCGCAAGAAGAACGACGAGCTGTATGGCGCCAGCTTCGGCGCCCAGTTCATCTCCGGCATCATCCAGCCGGCGATGATGTTCCTCGGCAACATCAACTACGTGGCCATCGCGGTGATCGGCGGTCTCCGTGTCTCGTCGGGCACGATGAGCCTCGGCGACGTGCAGGCGTTCATCCAGTACTCGCGGCAGTTCACTCAGCCGCTGACACAGTTGGCTTCGATGGCCAACGTGCTGCAATCAGGCGTCGCCTCGGCAGAGCGCGTCTTCGAGTTGCTCGACGCCGACGAGGAGAGCATTGACCCTGCGACGCCGCCGTTCGAACTCGACGCACACGGCAGGGTCGAGTTCGAGCATGTTGCCTTCTCGTACGATCCGAAGAACCCTCTCATCACCGACCTCTCGTTCGTTGCCGAGCCGGGCAGAACCGTCGCGATTGTCGGCCCGACGGGTGCCGGCAAGACCACCCTTGTCAACCTGATCATGCGCTTCTACGAGATCGACGGCGGACGGATCACACTCGACGGCATCAACATCGCGGACATGAGGCGGCACGACCTTCGCGCCAACGTCGGAATGGTGCTGCAGGACACCTGGCTGTTCAGCGGAACGATCCGCGACAACATCGTGTTCGGAAACCTCGAGGCCACCGAGGAGCAGTTCCACGAAGCGGTGCGCGCCACCTACGTCGATCGTTTCGTTCACTCGTTGCCCGACGGCTACGACACATTGATCGACGACGAAGGCGGCACGGTCAGCGCGGGTGAGAAGCAGCTCATCACCATCGCCCGTGCCTTCCTCGCCGACCCCACGATCCTCATCCTCGACGAGGCGACCAGCTCGGTCGACACCCGCACCGAGCTGCTGATCCAGAAGGCCATGGCGGCACTGCGATCGCAACGGACGAGCTTCGTGATCGCTCACCGGCTGTCGACCATCCGCGACGCCGATCTCATCCTGGTCATGCAGTCGGGCAACATCGTCGAGCAGGGCACTCACGAAGAACTGCTGCAGAAGCGCGGCGCGTACTTCGACCTCTACAACGCCCAGTTCGCCGCGCCGGCCGCGGAGGTTCTGTAGGTCCGGCGGGCCAACGTCGTCACACGACCCCCGCCCCGCTGCGGGCAACCATCGTCGGCGGCTCGTGGGCACGGATGGGCGGCAGCGGACCGACGAACAGCTCGACCTCCACGCGAGCCTGCTGACCCGCGCATCCTTGCGACAGGCTCGATGTCGGACGGTCCTCCGTCACCGCATTGGGATTGCCGTGCACGCACATCGTCGTGCCGTCGTCGAGTTGCAGCGGGTCATACCACGCCCCTGTGGCGAGTTGGACGATCCCCGACCTCACGGCATCCGACACCACTGCCCCGGCGAGGCACGCGCCGCGGCTGTTGTACACGCGGACGACGTCGCCGTTGCCGATGCCGCGCGCACACGCATCACCGGGATTGATCAGGATCGGTTCGCGTCCCTGCACCTTGCTGGCCAGGCTCGCTGCGCCCACGTCGAGTTGGCCGTGCAACCGCGTTGACGGTTGGTTGGCGATGAGGTGCATCGGATACGAATCGTCGTCACGATCGGTCGGCTCGATCCACGTCGGATGACCCGGGCAATCCTCGTAGCCGAACCCGGCAATGACCTCGGACGCAAGCTCGATCCGGCCGCTCGGTGTCTTGAGGGGAAACTCGTCGGGGTTGCCGCGGAACTTCTCGAACATCGTCAGGTTCTCGTCGGGGAACGGCATCGCAACGCCGCCCTGCTCCCAGAACTGCTCGAACGGCGGGACGCCGGCCGTGTCGCCGCTTTGGATGCGGGCGCGCCAGCTCTCGTAGAGATGTTCCAGCCACTGGCGGGGCGTCCGGCCTTCGGTGAACGCATCGCCGACGCCCATCTCCGTGGCGATCAGTCGAAAGATCTCGTGATCGTCGAGCGCCTCCCCCGGTGCCGACGTTGCCCGATGCATCGCGTTGAGGTGCGTGTCGCGGCGCCCGGCGCCGAAGTCTTCTCGCTCGGTGGGAATCGTGGTGGGGAGCACGATGTCGGCGTGGCGAGCCATCGCTGTCCAGTACGGCTCGTTGACGATCACCGTGTCGGGAGCTCCCAACGCTCGACGCAACCGATCGAGGTCTTGATGGTGGTGGAACGGATTGCCGCCCGCCCAGTACACGACGCGGATGTCGGGATAGGTGTACGTGTCGCCGTCGTACGTGAACTCCTTGCCGGGCGACAGCAGCATGTCGGAGATCCGAGCCACCGGGATGAAGGTGCGGACCGGGTTGGTGCCCCTCGACAAGTGCGGAAGGGCGACGGCCGGGCCCGTCGAGCCGACATCGCCCATCGAGCCGTAGCCGTGCCCGAACCCTCCGCCCGGCAGACCGATCTGGCCGAGCAACGCAGCCAGCGCGAGCCCTGCCCACACCGGTTGTTCGCCGTGCCGTATCCGTTGCAGCGACCACGTGACCGTGACGAGCGTGCGAACGGCCGCCATGCGGCGAGCGAGCTGACGGATCGCGTCGGCCGGG
Organism: Ilumatobacteraceae bacterium; assembly: GCA_963746365.1. GTDB lineage: Bacteria > Actinomycetota > Acidimicrobiia > Acidimicrobiales > Ilumatobacteraceae > JAENVT01. The sequence continues at coordinate 42,712 of CAVVBH010000025.1, forward strand.
ATCTGGCAGCGTTCGGCGGCCCAGTCGGCGTCCTTCGCCACACCGTCGGCCGTGCCCAGGACGTACGACTCGAAGATGTCGGCGCCCGAGGTGTACCGATCGAGGAACTCGCGGTTCGCCAGGTTCTCCACGAACAATGTGTGTGCCAAGGCCAGCATCAACGCCACGTCGGTTCCGGGCACGATCGGATACCAAGTGGCCGGCACGCCCGCAGGGAGATCGTTGCGAACCGGGCTGATCAGAGCGAACTCGACGCCCCGTTCCGCAGCTTGATCGAGGTATCTAGCGGTGTGGTGCTGGGTCACACCTCCGTGGGTGACGAACACGTTCTTGGCCGGAATCCCACCGAACGCCACGACGAGCTCGGTGTGCTCGACGATCGTGGGCCACGACGTCGGCCGACGGAGCACCTCTTCCGCGCTGCCGACGAGGTGCGGCAGGATCACGACCGACGTTCCGTTGCTGTACGAGTTGATCGAGCGCGTGTAGCCGCCGACGAGGTTGAGCATTCGCTGCAGTTGCGTCTGGGCATGGTGGAAGATCCCCGCGCTCGCCCAGCCGTAGGAACCGCCGAAGATGCTTTCGTTGCCATGCGTCGTGCGCGCCCGATTCAGCTCGGAGGCCACCGCTTCGATGGCTTCACTCCAGCTGACCTCGACGAACTCATCGCGCCCCCGGTCGTTGCTGGGTCCAGGCCCGCTCTCGAGCCATCCTCGGCGGATCGCCGGATGCTGGATGCGCGTGCGATGACGCGCCGCCCCGACAACGCCGGCGAGCAGCGGCGACGGATCAGGATCACTGGGATGCGGGAGCACCTCCACGATCTCGTCGTCGACCACGCGCACACTGTGCGCACCCCAGTGCGACGTGGTCGGAATCACTGTCGACATCTCGGCCTCCCGGCACCCGTGGTCGGGCGCTCTCTGCGATCCAGTTCATGATTCCACAACACACATGATCGCGTCGTGCGCGACAATCCCACGATGCCGTCAGAGGATGAAGGACCAGCAACGAATCGAAGCGACCGGTCGTGGGGGTTTCGCACACGGGCAATCCACGCCGGTGCACGTCCCGAACCCATCACCGGGGCTCGCGCCGTACCGATCTACCAGACGACCAGCTTCGTGTTCGAAGACACGGCCGACGCGGCCAACCTCTTCGCGCTGCAGAAGTTCGGCAACGTCTACACCCGCATCAGCAATCCAACCGTCGCGGCGTTCGAAGAACGAGTTGCCAGTCTCGAAGGCGGCATCGGTGCGGTCGCAACGGCAAGCGGGCAGTCCGCCGAGTTCTTGACCATCAGCGCGCTCTGCGAGACGGGCGACCATGTGGTTGCTTCGGCGCAACTGTACGGCGGCACCCGCACTCTGCTCGAGGGAACGCTGGCCCGCTTCGGTGTCTCCACCACGTTCGTTGCAGGCGATCAGGCCGCCGATTTCGGCGCTGCACTGCAGCCCAATACGAAGTTGGTCTACACCGAGGTCGTGGCCAACCCGTCCGGTGCCGTGGCCGATCTCGAGGGCCTTGCCGCAGTCGCGCACGGCGCCGGCGTCCCGCTGGTCGTTGATTCGACGGTGGCGACTCCGTATCTGTGCCGGCCGATCGAGTGGGGCGCCGACATCGTCGTGCACTCCGCCACGAAGTTCCTCGGAGGTCACGGCACGTCACTCGGCGGTGTCGTGGTCGAGTCCGGCCAATTCGACTGGGGCAACGGCAACTTCCCGCGGATGACCGAACCGGTGGCGTCGTACGGCAACTTGACGTGGTGGGGCAACTTCGGCGAGTACGCCTTCTGCACCCGACTACGCGCCGAACAGCTCCGCGATGTCGGACCCACGTTGTCGCCGTTCAACGCGTTCCTCCTGATGCAGGGCGTCGAGACGCTGCCCCAGCGGATGGATGCCCACCTCGCGAATGCCCGCGCCGTTGCGGGCGCGCTGTGCGCCAACCAGAACGTGTCGTGGGTCCGTTGGGCAGGGCTTGCCGACCATCCTCACCACCAGCGCGCCGCCCGTTACCTGCCGCTCGGCGCAGGTGCGGTGTTCTCGTTCGGCGTCGCCGGCGGTCGCGACGCCGGCCGTGCGTTCATCGAAGCGTTGGAACTGTGCAGCCACCTCGCCAACATCGGTGACACGCGCACCCTCGTCATCCATCCTGCCAGCACCACCCACCGGCAACTGTCCGACGAAGCGCTCGAGGCTGGCGGCGTGCCGCCCGACCTGATCCGAATCTCGGTAGGGATCGAAGATGCCGACGACATCGTCTGGGACATCGAGCAGGCACTGAACATCGCGACCAAGGCCACGCAATGACCGAATGGCACAACCCGACAGCACGCGAACGACTGGAGATCATTCGGTCGACCGCCACGGTGGCCATCGTCGGAATGTCGGCCGATCCCAGTCGCGCGAGTTACTTCGTTGCCACGTATCTGCTGTCGTCGAGTTGCTCGTTCGAGCACGTGTGGTTCGTCAATCCGAAAGGCGGGCAGGTGTTCGGGCGGCCGATGTATCCATCGCTCGCCGAACTTCCCGGCGTACCGGATCTGGTCGACGTGTTCCGCCGGGCCGACGACCTTCCGGCTCTTGCGGAGGAATTCGTGGCGCTGCCCGGCACGCGGACGTTCTGGGCTCAGCTGGGCTTGAACTCGCCCGAGGCCGTCAAGATCGTCACGGCCGCGGATCGAACCGCAGTGATGAACCGATGCCTGAAGATCGAGCACGCGCGGTTCCGCGGAGGTCTGCACATGGCGGGATTCGACACCGGGACGATCTCGTCGAAACGACGACCAACGCTATAGGCGCGCCAGTCGGGCGGTCGACCCGTCACGTTTCGACCCGCAGGTCACTGGGTAGTCGCGGCCTCGATTCGTTCAATTTGTGGAGGTGCCAACGTGGTCGAGATCGGATACACCCTTTCGAGCGAGGAGCACACGCCGAAGGACCTGGTGCACCATGCCCGCATGGCGCAGGATGCGGGAATTGAGTCAGTGTGGATCTCGGACCACTTCCATCCGTGGCTCGACGATCAAGGTCAGAGCTGCTTTGTCTGGAGCGTGATCGGAGCGATCGGAGCAACCACAGACCTGCTGGTCACCACCGCGGTGACGTGTCCGACGATGAGGATTCACCCTGCCGTGATCGCTCAGGCCGCTGCAACATCGGCGGTCCTGCTCGATGGTCGCTTCGAGCTCGGTGTCGGCAGTGGCGAAAACCTCAATGAGCACATCCTGGGCGACAGATGGCCGACCACCGATGAACGTCTCGAGATGTTGGAGGAGGCTGTCGACGTCATGCGCAAGTTGTGGGAGGGAAAGGAGACGTCGCATCGCGGCAAGTACTACTGCGTGGAGGACGCTCGTATCTACAGCCTCCCGGACACACCGCCGAAGATCCTGATGAGCGGTTTCGGTGAGAAGTCGACCTCGCTTGCGGCGCGGATCGCGGAGGGTTACGTGACAACATCACCGAGGAAGGATCTCGTGAAGCAGTACCGCTCCGAGGGTGGCAAGGGAACGATCGACGGCGCCTTGAAGGTCTGCTGGGGACCCGACCGCGACGAATGCGCCAAGCTCGCCCACCGTTTGTGGCGCACGAGCGGTCTGCCGGGTCAATTGGCGCAGGATCTGCGTACGCCTTCGATCTTCGACGAAGCTGCCGAACTGGTAACAGTCGAATCGATGGCGGAGCACATGCCGTGTGGACCCGATGTCGAAGTGATCGTGACAGCGGCCAAGGAATACGTCGATGCCGGCTTCGACCGGGTGTACCTGACTCAGGTCGGTCCGGACCAGAAGGAGTTCCTCGACTTCTTCAGCAAGAAGCTCGCGCCGGCCCTCGTCGACGTGGGCATGCGGCCGGGGCGCGCCTCCTGACACATCTTCTACAATTCGGCCATCCACGTCGCTAACGGCAACGAACATTGTGACCTGCCCAGAAAGTACACCGGATGAACCTTGGAAGACCTCTCAGGATTGCCGCCGCGATCGCTTTGCTCATCGGCGGACTCGTTCACCTACAGCTCTACTTCGAGGGGTACCGGTCGATCGACAAGATCGGTCCGAGCTTCCTGCTCAATGCCGTTGCATCTGGACTGATCGCGGCCGCCCTGGTCGCTCGCGAGGAGTGGTTCGTCAGATTGGCCGGGATCGGCCTCGCCGTCGGCACCATCATTGCGTTCATCGTCAGCCGTCAAGGTGACGGGCTGTTCGACTTTCGCGAGCAAGGGCTCGAACCATCGCCCCAGGCGATCATCGCCCTCGTCGTCGAGATCGCGACAATTGTTCTGCTGACCGCAACGTTCCTGCCAGCCGTCACCGACGATGGTGATTCGTCCGCAACGCTGCTCGGCATATCGACTGCAATCGCGGCCGTCGCGCTGGTGGGGTTCGGGGTGTATTGGGCAGCTCACTACGACACCGCCGACACCGCCGATGGCTTGGGCAACGAGACTGGCGCGAACCGCGTGGAGATCGCCGACTTCACCTTCGACCCAGCGGCCCTCACCGTCAGCGCAGGAACGACCGTCACATGGACCAACGCCGACTCGGTCGAGCACAGCGTCGTTGCCAACGATGTCAGCTTCAACAGTGACAACCTCGCGCAGGGCGCCACCTTCGAGCATACGTTCGACGGCGCCGGCGAGTTCGCGTACGTATGCGGCATTCACCCGCGGATGGCAGCAACGATCACCGTCACCGGGTAGTCGCCATCACGCGTCGATGTCGGCCCAGATCAGCTTTCCGTCGTCGACCAGCTCGGTGCCCCATCTGGTTGCAATCGACGTCACCAGGATCAGTCCGCGGCCCGATACGGTCGTTGGAATCGGACTCTGCACCACGGGTACGACCTGACTCGAGTCGCGAACCGAGACCCGGAGCGTGCCACCGTCGAACGAGAGGGACACAGTGAACGCGGAGTGCGCATGGATGACGGCATTCGTGGCGAGCTCACTGACCACCATCGAAGCGTCCTCCACGTGGTGATGGAGATTCCACGACTCGAGCGTGCTGGCGACGAAGTGCCGAGTCGCGCTGAGGGCACTGCCTTCGGCGGGGAACGAGCGTTGTTGTTCGGTTCGCCCAACGCACGGTGGCGGGTTTTCCTGCCAGTCGAGAGATACATCGCCGACCACGCCTGAGTGGCAGTGGCACACACGTTGAAACGAGTCGTAGCCAGCGGCCGCGGAGACTGAGTGCATCGGATACGCGGAGAACAACGTGAAAGGAACCTCACCGCCGAGGTGATTCCATATCGTTTCCAGTTCGATCGCCGCGCTGACGTGGCCGGCGTCCCATAGCACCGCAACCATTTCGCCGAACACCCTGACTCCGCGCCCGGCCTCGACGAGCCGGCGAATCACGCTGCCGATCTCCAAGGCAAAGGCATCGGCATTGGGCCAGTCGTCGACAAGGAATCGCGAGAGGGCATCGTCGGCGTTGAACGAGATGAACGTTCCGTCGACACGCGTGCTGCAGCCACGTCGACCCCGGCGCTGGTGAGGGCAGCGTCGAATGCGGCGGCGTGATCGGCGGTAGCCACGACGATGACTGTTTCGTCTGCCTGCATCGCATCGATCACGAAACGCGTGACAGCTGTGACCAACTCGTCGTCGTGCTCGTAGAACTGAACGACATGATCTCGTGGCTCGACGCGGTCTGACGTCGCGGTCGACATCGCGATCTGGTCGGCCGAGCGTCAGCTCGCCGACTTGTCCATTTCGATTGGATCGTCTTCGATGCGAACGACCTCGTCGAGACCGGTGATCGACAACAAGCGGCGAATGCTGACCGGAGCGTTGCGGATGCGCACCCCATCGCTTCTGGACCCTCGTCCCGCCGCCGACACCAGAACATTGAGTCCGGATGAGTCCATGAACGTCACACCCGCGAGATCCAAGACGACCAGGTCGACGTCCTGGAACTCTTGCTCCATGGCTGCTCCGAACGCGGGGGCCGTTGCCAGATCGATCTCGCCCCGGATCGCCATTACCGCGTGCCCGTCGAGGTGGGACACATCGATTTGGAGACCGTCGCCGGGTGTCTGCATTGAACCCTCCACAAAGGGATGACTCGCCTGAACAATCAAGACGCACATAGTCTCGCTTTCGTCACCACAAACGTCAAGCCAGGTCGCAATAGACCGACCGGATAGGGTGCTGCGAGTGACGCGCTCGGGGAGCCACGCAATTGAGTTGGGGGTCGGCCCGGACTCGACTTCGCCACGCGCGACACGTCGAATGTTCGCAGCGCATTTCGCCGATCATCCGCGGCTCGATGACCTGTTGTTGTGCTTGAGCGAGGTGGTCACCAACGCGGTCCTGCACGCCGGCCCGCCGATCGTCGTGACTGGTGGAGTCGTCGACAAGAAGGTTCGCGTCGAGGTCACCGACGGTTCGAAGACAGCACCCGTGGCACGCCGTCCCGGCCACTCGTCTCCGACCGGCCGCGGCCTGATGTTGCTCGACCATCTGACGTCGGCGTGGGGTGTCGAGATTTCGCGCGATGGCAAGACGGTCTGGTTCGAAATTGCCGGGGGCCTGCCGTGACCGAAGAGCTTTTCGTCATCGAGCTCCGTGAGCTTCCACTCGCCGTCCTCAGCCGCGCCCAGGAGCACAACCTCACGTTGGTGCGCGAACTGGCGCTGGTGCACACGGCCGACGAGCGAGGCGTTGCCCCGGCTCGTCTTCTCTGGCTGTCGCAGCACCTCGATCAGCGGTATGCCGCGTTCAACGACGCTCCACGCCAGAGATTGCAGAGTGCCATCGAGGGCGACGAGTCGCACATCGACATCCAATACCAGGTGCCGGCGGACGCCGCGGAAGCAGCCATCCAGCTCGGCGCGGCCCTGGACGAGGTCGACGACTACTGCAGGACCGGCGACCTCCTGACGCTGGTCAGCCCGCCGGAGGCAGTGGCCTTTCGCCGCTGGCTGTTCGGCGAGTTCGTCGCACAGATCCGCGACGGGGCGGCGCCGACACCGTGGCGTGAGTCACCGTTCGCAGACGTCGATGGGTCATCCGACGCAGATGACCAATCCCGCAAGCCCGAGGCGGGTACTGACACGAATACGGCAACGATCACCATCGACGACGACCTCGACCTCGAAGGCGCCGCGAGGATCCGCGGCGACATCGCCAATCTTCTCGACAGCGGTGTTGTGCACCTCACGTTCGACCTCGAGGGTTGCGCATTCATCGACTCCGTCGGCATCAGTCTGCTGCTGACGACGCGCGAGCGATTGCTGCCTTCCGGCGGAAGCATCGTTGTCACGAATGCACATGGAATGACCAAGCGCACGTTGGAGACCACGGGCGTCTACGACGTCTTGACAAAAGGCGTGTGATCCCCATGGAGCGCGAGTCCAACCGCCTTGCGGTTCTGCACGAGCTGACGTCGGGTTTGGCCGAGCGCATGGGGTTGCACTCCATCGCGAGATTCGTGCTCGGTGTCGGGCTCACCGCGATCGACGCCAATCGCGGCACCCTCTGTCTGCTCACCGCCGACGGGCTGTCGCTCGAAGTCGTTGCACACAACGGCTACGACAGCGACATGATGAATTCGTGGAAGATCTTCCCTCTCGACGCGCCGCTGCCTGCTTCCGATGTGGTTCGATCACGGTCACCGATCTACCTACACAGTCAGCAGGAACGAGCCGAGCGGTATCCCATCTTCGCCAACACGGGCGGCGACGGGGCCACTGCGGTGCTGCCGTTGATCACGCGCGACACGCCCCTCGGGGCCATCGTGTTCGGATTCGACGGCGAACGCGAATTCGATGAGGGCGATCGTGCGTTCCTGGGGGCCCTCGCGACGCAGTGTGCGATCGCGTTGGACCGAGCTCATCTCTACGAAGTAGCGCTTCGCCGCCAGGCCGATCTCGTTCTGCTCGCCGACGCTTCGACAGTGCTCGCCCAAGCCGGTGACGACATGGATGCGGCGCTCGAGCGATTCGTCGGTCTGGTCTCGCCCAAGCGTGTCGACATTTGCAGCATCCACCTGCTCGATTCGCCGCGCGAGTCACGGCTCGTTGCCAGTGCCTTCGGCGCGGACGAACAGTTGCTTTCGACGAATCGAGTGAATGCCTTCGGCGCAGATCTCACCGCCGAGCATGGCCTTGGCTTCGCCCTGCGCACGGGCCAGGAGGTCGCCTGGGACGACGGCGAGGATTTCATCAACCAGATCAGCCGGAACGAGGAGCACCGTGCTGCGTTGCTGGCGCTGAATCTGGGCGGCGGGATCATCGTCCCGATGCTGGCCCGCAAGCGGGTGCTGGGTGCCTGCGTGTTCGCCAACTACCGCCCGCGAGTCATGAGCGATGAGGATCGACGGTTGGCCAGAACGCTCGGCGAGCGCGCCGCTGTGCTGCTCGACAATGGCCGCCTGATGCTGCAGCGCAAAGAAGTCAGCCACGGCCTGCAGGCCGCGCTGCTGCCCCCGTCGCTACCGACGATTCCCGGATTCGAGATCGGCGCCCGCTACCAATCGGCCGGCGAAGGCCTGGAGGTCGGCGGTGACTTCTACGACGTCGTTTCGGCTGGCGAGGGCAACTGGTTGGTCGTGGTCGGCGATGTAACGGGACACGGTGTCGAGGCCGCAGCCGCGACCGGTCTCGTGCGTCACACGATTCGGTCGGCCGCGATGATGGGACTCGGTCCGTCGCAGATCATCGATCATGCCAACAACGCGATGCTCAATGGCGCCGGCGCGCTTCCGTCCGGCGTGTACTGCACCATCGCGCTTGCAGCCTTCACCGCTCGCGCGGACGATGACGCTACTTCGGTCGACCACGGCACCTCGCAGGTGATCGTTTCTTGCGGCGGTCATCCACCGCCCATGTTGCGGCGCGCCGACGGCCACGTCGAAGAGATCAAAGCCACTGGGCGCCTGCTCGGATACTTCCCGACGGTCGGAGCCGCCGAGGTCGTCGTCGAGATGGCCCCCGGCGACACACTGGTCGCTTTCACCGACGGAGTGATCGAACGCCACAGCGAATCCATGTGGTTCCGCGAGCCCGACCTCAAGGCCCTCATCGCGCGGAGCGAGCTCGATGCCGACAGCCTCGCCGGTCTCATCTGCAACACAGTCGTCGGCGCCTTCGAGTCACCGCCGACCGACGACATGGCGATGCTGGTGCTACGCCGTCAGCCGGCGTGATCATTTCAGCTGAGCTCATTTCAGCAGGCGGATCGTCTTCTTCTCGCTGATCGAAAGCCGATTCGCGCGCTGGCTGACTGGACGTTGCCAGCGACGCTCCAGGGTTCCCTCGAGATACGCGTCGACCACGGCGGGATGCACGTAGCTGTTGCGACACACGGATCGCGTATTGCCGAGATGATCCGCGACCTGATCGATGGCCGCGTTCAACACGGCCTTCGAGGGTGTGTCCTCCTGCTGGCTCGCGGCGAAGAGAGCCTCAGCAGCGCGCACGGTTGCATTCCATGTTCGAAACGTCTTGGCGGTCGCTCCAGGCCGCGCGTATTCACCGAGGTAGTCATTGATGTCGCTGGAGTCGACCCGGCGAATGGAGCCATCGAGCGTTTTGTATTCGAACAGTTGCTGGCCAGGTAGGTGCTGACAAGAACGCACGATCTTGGCGAGGCGACGATTGTCGACGGTGACGTCGAAGTTGTGGGCCGACTTGCCGCGAAATTCGAGGTGGATCGTGCTGCCGCGGACCACGGCGTGCCTGTTGCGCAGCGTCGTCAACCCGAACGATCGGTTGCTGCGGGCGTACTCCGCATTGCCGACTCGCAGGCTCGTGGCGTCGAGCAATCGCACCACGGTCGCCACCACGCGATCGTGATTGAGCTCGTCGAGACGGAGGTCGCGATCGACACGTCTGCGAAGCGTCCCCAGGGCCGAACCGAACCCGGCAAGGTCGGCGAACTTGTGGTTGGCACGATCATCCGTGAAGACGTCGTGATATCGGTACTGCTTGCGTCCCCGTGCATCGCGGCCGGTCGCCTGCAGATGGCTGTCGCGATCGGCGGCGATCCACACGTCGGTCCACGCTGGTGGAACGGCCAGACGCTTGATCCGGTCGAGCACGGCGGACGATGAGACCTGCTTGCCTGTTCGTTCGTCGACGTACGTGAATCGCTTGGTGCCGCGACGTCGAATCCCGGGTTCCTCGTCGGACCCGAAACGAAGCCTTGAACGATGTTTACCGTTGCCGCTCGCTGTCATGGCACCTCCTGTACCCACATCGGTTCGTTTGGAACCTGGCGGACCGGGGAACCGTGGATTCCAAATTCCAATAGGAGGCAATTTTCATGATCGGTTTCATTCTGTTCCTGCTCATCGTCGGCATCATCGGCGGTTTCCTGGCGCGAGCACTCGTGCCCGGAGCCGACCCGATGTCGTTCGGCGCCACCCTGCTGCTCGGCGTCATCGGCTCGTTCGTCGGTGGCTTCCTCGGCTACGTGCTCTTCCGCGACGACGCAAACGATGGCGCCTTCCAGGCGTCAGGCATCATCGGATCGATTGTCGGTTCGATCATCGCGTTGCTCGTGTACCGCGCCGCAAATGGTCGTCGGCTGCACACCCATCGATAGCCGACAGTGACTGCCGCACCTCGCAGCTGACTGCGAGATGCAACCTCTGTCCGGTTGACCGCCGTCGCCCCCGGTGGCGGTCAGCCGGATATTGTCGTTTCCGGGACGTGATCGGCGCGAGCAATAGCATTCGCGGCTATCGAAATCACCGTGAAGCCTGAGACGATTCCAGCGACGTTCGAAGTCATCGACGATCGCTTCGCCGCAATTCGAGGCGACTCGCGGTTCGAGCGACTGTTCGACGGCTGCAGATGGGCGGAAGGCCCCGTCTACGTGCCCGCAGGCCGATACGTCGTGTGGAGCGACATCCCCAACGATCGGATGCTGCGGTGGGACGAGATGTCGGGCCATGTGGGCCTGTTCCGCCATCCCGCTGGCTACTCGAATGGCAACACGTTGGATCGGCAGGGCAGGCTCGTGACGTGCGAGCACGGCAATCGCCGAGTCACTCGCACGGAACACGACGGATCGATCAGCGTCATCGCCGACAGGTTCGACGGTAAGCGGTTCAACAGTCCCAACGACGTCATCGTGCGATCCGACGGCTCGATCTGGTTCACCGACCCCGCCTACGGCATCGACAGCGACTACGAAGGTCACCGCGCGACCAGCGAGATCGGCGCATGCCACGTCTATCGCCACGATCCGGCATCGGGCGACGTCACCGCCGTGGCGACAGATTTCGGGCGTCCCAACGGGCTCGCCTTTTCGCTCGACGAGTCGCAGATCTACATCGCGGACACACAGCGCAACCACATTCGCGTGTTCCCGGTCGACGAACGGGGCGGTCTCGGTGACGGTGCGGTGTTCGCCGACAACACGTCCGGTCACTTCGACGGCATCCGCCTCGACGACGCGGGACGGGTCTGGGCCGGCGTCGGTGACGGCGTGCATTGCTTCGACCCCGACGGCACCTTGATCGGCAAGCTGAACCTGCCCGAAGCGGCCGCCAACCTCACCTTCGGCGGGCCCCAACGCAACCGACTCTTCATCACCGCGACGACCTCGCTCTATTCGATCCGGATCAGCGTCACCGGCGCTTGACCCGCGCTCAGACGGGGGCAACGGGCGTAGGCGGCGCGTGACTCGTACGATCCTCGATCCGGTCCTCATCACCCTGACGGATCTCGTTCAGGGCAACCTTGCCGACGCCGAGGAACGGTCCGGCCATCAGCGCACCGACGAACCCGAAGAGTGCACCGCCGAACAACGCGCCGATCAGTAGAACGAGGGGCGGCACATTCACGACCCTGCTGCCGATCATCGGTTGGATCACGTGATTCTCGAAGGTCTGGTAGGTGACGAACACGACGAGCGCGATGAGGCCCGCCCACGGTCCCTGGCCGAAGCCGAGTGCGACCAGAGGCAGGGCGCCGACGAAACCGCCGATCTGCGGGATGAAGTTCCACGTCGCGGCCCAGAGCCCGAGTATGGGGGCCAGGGGAATCCCGAGAGCGATGGCCAGCAGCATCACCACAGTGCCGTTGAGCGCAGCGACGAAGGCCGCTGCGGCGACCACGTTCGACAAGGCGGTGTACGCAGCCTGGCCAAAGCGCACAACTCGGCGACGCTTGGCCGGTGGCACCTTGTCGCGCACCGCCCGAACCAGCCGCGGACCGTCCCACAGGATGGCAAGCATGAAACTGATGGTCCAGAAGGCTCCTGCTACGCCGTCGCCGGCCGCCTTCGTGATCCGCTCGACCGAGTCGGACTCTCGCAACCGGTCCGGCAGCGTGCCGAGAAAGTCCTCCACCTTCTCGGGCGCACCATTGCGCTCGAGCAGTCGACCGACGAACGGCAACGACTCCATCGACCGCACCGCCTCGGGTGCGTCACGGGCGACGGTCGCCGCGGAGTTCGTGATCGACGGACCGGCGAGCACGATCACTGCAGCCACCAACCCCACCAACAAGCCGAGCACGATCGTGGTCCCGGCGAAGCGTGGCATCTTCCACGATCGGTGCATCGCCGAGACCGGACGATCGAGGCCGACGGCGATGAACCCGGCGATAGCGAACCACACGATCAGTGACTGCATCGCGAGTGCAATGTCGAACAATGCGACCGCCCCGGCCGCGGCGACAACTGCGGTGGCGGCGGTTCGACCCGACAGATGCAATCGCAGGTACGCCTCGCGACCTCGAGGCTCGGCCATCACCGACTCCTCCACGTGGTCGACGTCTTGTGCGCCCTCGATGGCGCGGTCGTCGGGATCCTCGATGAGATCGGTGATCGCTGCGCCGAATTGACCGGGGTAGCTCAACAGCGCGCTGACCACTGCGACGACGAGAAGTCCCAGGAGCGCGCCGGAGATACCGATCAGGCTGAGACCGATGCCGATTCCGAACAAGCAGAGCAATGGACCGACTCGCAGTGCACCATGCACCCATCGGGCGCGTGCCAACCGGTCGGCGACGATGCACACCAGCGCGATCACGACGGCGACCGCCAGCGACACGTCGTTGACCGTGGCCAGGGCGACGACGGGAAGCCACGCCAACGCTCCACCGAGAATCGGCACCGTCGAGGCCACGGCGACCCAGGCAGCAACGGTGATCGGGCCCGGCAGTCCGAGTACCCACGACACCAGACCCGCGACGATTCCGTGCAGCACGCTGACCGCAATCGTTCGGCGGAGGTATCGGCCGGCACACGCCATCGCGGAGGACAGAGCATTGTGCAACTCCTCGCGGATCGAGGTTCGACGAATGAACCGCAGACCCATGGCGACGACACGACGACCGCCAGCCACGATGAAAGCTGCCAGCACCCCGACGATGACAACCTTGCCGATCTGCCCCGCCACGGCCAACGGATTCGTGTCACCGAGCACCAGCCTGGCGGCGGCGCCGTCGAAGACGCGGTCGATCCGATCGTCGAGCTCTAGGTCGGCTGCAGTCTCCGCGGCGGTGCTCCCTTCCGGAAGGTCGGCGACAGCTCGGTGCAACGAGTCCGACAGTTCCGATGCCTGCCGGTCGAGATCCCACGCCACGACTCCCAGCACGGCGACGGTGCCGAACATGCCGACGAGGGTGACGATCACGATCGCCGCGCCGCGAGGCATCCACGTTGCGAGGCCCCGTACGAGGGGCGCTGCGATCACCGCGACGGTGACGGCCGCGCCCAGGATTGCGAACACCTGGCCCAGCGCGCTGCACCACCATCACTGCGATCAGGGTTGCGACGACGAACAAACCGAGGAACGCAAAACCCCTCGCGGAAACGACGATTGCATAGTCACGGTGCCGGCGCGGTTGGCGCTCGCTCGACGACCGTAGGGTCACGGCGCCGGGTTTACCCAGGCCGGCACCAGTTCAGACGCACGATGCCACGGTAGGGACCCCACTTCAGGGCACACTAACGGCGAAACGGTGCGCCGTACCGCTACCGTTGCATGCAGTTGTCGGAACCCTTCGACCATACGAGGGGCTCTTCCACCTCGTACGGAAAGAGTCCCTGCAAATGGTTGAAGACACGCCTCTCAGACGAAGCTTGAATGCACTGTCGTCGTTCTTCGTCGGGCAAGCAACCATGTCGGAAACGCTGCTGCAGGTTTCGGAGCTCGCCACCGACTCGGTGCCCGGCACGAAGTTCGTCGGGTTGACGATGCTTGTCGACGACAAGCCGTCCACGGCAGTCTTCACCGACCCCGAGTCGCCGGAAATCGACCAGACCCAGTACGACACGGGCCATGGCCCGTGCCTCGACGCATTTCGCAGCGGTGAGATACGCGTGGTCCCCTCGACCAAGCAGGAAAATCTCTGGCCCGAATTCAGTGCGGCATGCCTCGCCCACGGCATTCACAGCACGCTCTCGCTACCCATGGCAGTCGGTGGTTCCTCGCTCGGCGCCATGAACCTGTATTCCGCCGATGAGTACGCCTACGACGGCGGGCACATCGAGACCGCCCTGCTGTTCGCGTCACAGGCGTCGATCGTGCTGGCCAACGCCCAGGCGTACTGGGATGCACGGTCATTGGGCGAGCAGCTCAGCGAATCCATCGCTTCGCGTGCGGTCATCGAACAGGCGAAGGGCATCATCATGGGCTCGATGCGATGCGACGCCGAGGAGGCCTTCAACTTCCTGGTGAAGCAGTCCCAGCACACCAACACGAAGCTGCGCACCGTCGCCCAAGACATCGTCGACGACATCTCCAGGGGTACCTGACCACCTCGCCGGACTCGATAATGAGATGATCGTATTAACTTGACACGATCATCTCATTTGTGCAGAATGCCGGCATGGGACTTCGCGAAGATCATCGAGCACTCACCCGGCACAAGGTGCTCGAGGCGGTGCTCGAACTCGTCGCCGATGGTTCCCTCGACGAACTGTCAGTGCCCGCCGTGGCGCGCCACAGCGGCGTGTCGCTGGCGACGATCTACCGGTACTTTCCGACGAAGGACGACCTGCTCGTTGCTGCCGCGGCCGAACCATCCCGCCGAGTGCTCGCCGACGGGCCTGTCCCAAGGCACCACGGCGACGATGACTTTGCTGCGTACCAACGCAGCATGTGGCACGACTTCTCCAAGAACCTTCCTCTGCTGCGCCACCAGTTGTCGTCCGAGGCCGGGAGGGCGATGCGACGTGCCCGGCTGGCCGACAGCCGCAAGGCTCTGTCGACCTACCTCGACCGCTTCGGCATCGACCCCCAGTCGCCTGCCGGGGAACGTTTGATCTCACTGCTGTTGCTCATCAGCGGATCGGTTGCCGTTGTCGAACTGACCGACAGGCAAGACCTCGATGTGGACCAAGCCGTCGATGCCTCGCTGTGGGCGGTTGACGCATTGATCAACGCAACCAAGCAACAATCAGCTCTCACACGAAGATCAGGCACACGAAGATCAGGCACACCAACACCAGGCACACGAAAGGGTCGACAATGACGATCACCGTCGAAGATCTCGGGTTCCAACAACCCGGCAAGGGCGGCTGGATGAGCCTCTCGGACCATTTTCCCGGAGCACTCACCGCCGAGTATCAACGGCTGTACGCGGAGACGTGTCCGCCAGGCATGGCCAAGTACATGGCTCGATACGGCGTGCTCGCTCGCGGTCTGGATGTCGCCTTTGTGCACGGACATCTGTACGTGACGCCGGTGCCACTCGCCGGCCCACGCGAGTTACGCCGCCAACCACCGCGGGCTGCTGTCTGGTTGATGTCGCGTTTGCACCCCGAGTTCCGCCGACGCAACCGCGCGGCTCGACGCGCCCTCGCCGAGCGGCCGTGGCGGGCGACCGCCGCACACTGGTTCCAGAGCGAACGGGCGACGTGGTGCGAACGCAACGAGAAGATGCAGTCGATCGACCCGGCGTCACTGACGATCGATCGATTTGATCGATCATCTGCGTGCCTGTCGTACGTTGGCGTCGGACGGATACAGCCGGCACTTCGAACTTCACGGCGACGACCTGCTGCCGATCGGTCTGCTGATCGCCCGATGTTCGGAATGGGGAGTTGCGCCGGCCACGGCAATGCGCACGCTCGATGGTGCCTCTCCGTTGTCGGCCGGCACGATTCCTCCTGCTCCCTGGCAGATGGTCACCGGCTACGACCTCGACAGCCGCGCATGGGTCGAGATGGCACGCCATCTGCCCGTGCGGTCCCCCAACGGCGACATCGCACCGCTCGACCTGCGAGCGCTCGTGCCGGTCGAACATCACGACGAACTCGACCGTCTCGTGGAGGATGCACGCGCCGCAGTGCCACTCCGCGATGACAACGGTGCCATCACCGGAGCATGGCCGATGGGCCTCCTGCGACGAGCCATGCTCGAGGCCGGTCGCCGACTGCAGCTCCACACGCCCGATCTCGCCGTCGAGATGACCACCGACGAACTGATCTCAGGCCTGCGCTCCGATGGGCAGACGGTGACGTTCGATGTCGCACGGCGCCGGGCGGATCGCCTCCGCCGGTCGCAACTCGAGGCGCCGCTCAGGCTCGGGCCGGAGTTCGCCATCCCGCCGCTCGATGCGTTGCCGCGGTCACTCGCGTTGATCGGCGCCGCGCAGCTCGCTGCCGCCGAGCACATGTCGGCTTCTCCTGCAGGAGCCGTCGGGATCGGAACGGTCTCGTATACCGGCCGGGCGGTGATCGTCAGCGACCCGACGACTGCAATGGACGTGATCGAGCCGGGCGACGTGATCATCACACGGTGCACCAGTCCATCGTGGAACACGATCCTTGCGTATGCCGGCGCACTCGTGACGGCCACAGGCGGACTCGCATCGCACGCCGCGGTCATTGCCCGCGAACTCGGCATCCCCGCCGTGATCGGCGACAGCGATGTGATGACCCGCTTCGCCAGCGGGGTCACGATCACGGTCGATCCCCTCAGCGTCACGGTCGTTCCGGTGGGAGACCTCGTCGCTCCGTAACCCTCCAATCGTGGGGCGGCGGCTCTCACCGGATTCTTACGCGGCACCTAGAGGCGCCAAACCTGGTCGTCGTACCTTCGTGGCATGCCCTCGACGACGCTCTCAGCACGACGTCTTGACCAGCGGTTTCGGGCCATGGGATCCGACGTCCACCTGGTGCTCGTCGGCGGATCACCCGAGGCACTGGCCGGCGCTGTCCATCGAATCGAGCAGCTCGAGAGTCGGTGGAGCCGCTTCAGACCCGACAGCGAGGTTTCTGCGCTCAACAACAGCGCCGGGCGCCCTGTCGCTGTTTCGACCGACACACGACTGCTGGTCGAGCGTGCAACAGAGGCATGGCGCCTGACAGGCGGGGCATTCGACCCAACCGTCCTCACCGATCTCCTGCGGGCCGGTTACGACCGCTCCTTCGAGCAGCTATCCGCCAACCACTTCGAGACGCGCGACGGCAGTCGCCGGAACCGGTCCATCGATGCCCCGGCATGCACTGACATCGTGGTCGACGGCCAGGCCGTGACCGTGCCGGCCGGGCTCGGGTTCGACGCCGGCGGCATCGGCAAGGGCCTCGCAGCCGACCTGGTGGCTTCCGAGCTCATCGGAGAAGGTGTTGCCGGCGTGTGCGTCAACATCGGGGGCGATCTTCGTGTACTCGGCGACAGTCCCTGCGGCGATGGCTGGACGCTCGCCATCGAACACCCGCTTGCCGCGACCCCGATCGCCCTGGTCGGCTTGGTCGAGGGGGCTGTCGCGACATCGAGCGTGCTCCGACGGGTCTGGAACCGAGGTGGCAAGCAGCGTCATCACCTGATCGATCCGTCGACGGGCGAGCCGAGCGAATCCGACGTCGCGCTGGCCTCGGTCATTGCCGGCCAGGCTTGGCAGGCCGAGGCACTGGCCAAGGCTGCTCTGCTGCGCGGCCGCGCCCGAGCCTTCGATCTGCTCGACAGTTCATGCGCGTCGGTCATCGTCGACCACGCGGGAATCATCACGGGCAGCGATGCCTTCTCAACGTTCCTCGGCAGCGCCGCGTTGCCCGCCAGCGTCGAACTCGACCATCGCAGGCAGCCATGAACCAGCAGATCTGGTGGTACGTAGCGCGTGGCAGCGGAATCGTCGCCTGGGGCATCATGGCCCTCGGCATGTTCTGGGGTCTCGCCCTGTCGAGTCGCTTCCTCGGCAAGCGTGCCAAGCCGAACTGGATGCTCGACCTTCACCGCTTCCTCGGCGGCCTCTCGGTCGTGCTCATCGGCACCCACATCGTCTCGCTCGTGCTCGACTCGTACGTGTCGTTCAGTTGGCTCGACGTACTGGTCCCAGGGGCGACCACCTATCAGCCCCTGGCCGTGGCATGGGGCGTCATCGCCATGTACCTGGCGCTCGCGGTGGAAGTGACCTCGCTGCTGCGCAAGCGGCTCTCGAAGCGTGCTTGGCGACGAACGCACTTCCTGAGCTTCCCGCTCTTCGCAATCTCGACGATCCACCTGCTGAGTGTCGGGACCGACAGCTCGACGCCGTTGCTCCGCGGCGCTGTGCTGGCAACCGTTGCCACGATCACGACTGCAAGCGCCATACGTGCGATGCAATCGGACCACCGTCGATCCACCCCTTCAGCCGCGTCGCCAGGCGTTGCTCGACTCACTTCACGGACAGGTTGACGACATGATCGACAACTGGAACCCCCAGCCACTTCCCCCGCCGCCGGCACGGACGACCCCACGACCGGTTCGGCGGCGCCGACCGCATCCCGCCAGGAGGGCACGCCGAGTGGCCGGCGCAGCAAGTGCATCTGGGCTGATGCTGATGGTCGGCTACATGGCGGCCGGTCAGTCCTCCTCCACGGCATCCGCTCACACGATCGCGACGACAGCCCAGGCCCTCGCAACCACGACGACGGAAACGACACCTGCAACGACTGCCGTGACCACCGCCTCGACGACGGTGACGAACCCTGCGACGACGGCGACACCCGCGACGACGGTGACAACTGCTCGGGCATCGACCCCGTCGAGCTCCTCCGACAGCTCGAGCACGAGCAGCTGACCGGCCGATCCAACGCCTCGGGTTCAGTCGTCGACTGTGACCGCGTGGTAGGCGTAGTTGTATCCCTCGCTGAAGTTCGAATGATGGTCGACGTCGGCCCACAGCTCGATCGAGTAGCCGATGCCCTCCTGGGCGGGCGATGACAGCTCGGTCGTGCGATAGGCGCTGTCGTTCGTCGCCAGAGGCGCGCAATCGACCGATATGTCGTCGATGATCTGGTCGTCGACCTTGAAAACGACGCGTGCGTGGTATGTGTCGGGGTGTTGCCCACCGCGGTTGGCCTCCGACCAGTAATAGGTCAGGGGCTCACCCACCTTCGGGAACACGGGCGTGAACCCTGATTCCTGGATCAAGTACACATCGGGCGGGGCGGGCGGGGCCTGATTCTCTTGCTCTTCGTCCATGTGCCCATCTTCCATCCGACGGGTCCCACGCACGATGTCGAACTGCCCGGCCAACCGGGAAGGAATCGATGCCCGTTCGCGCCAAGTCGGGGCGGTTCGCCGCCGACTTGAGTGTGGCAAACAGTTCGCGCTATGTTCACTCCACCTAACATGCAGGATGAGGCAGGGTTGAATGTGTCTCATCCTGCACAACCAGAAAGGGTGCCCGTGCGCCAGAACTCCCTCCCTACTCCGTCGATTTGGCCAAGTCGGTCGATCCGGCCAACTCGTACGATCCGAGGCTGCATCGCCGGTCTCGCCCTGGTCAGCGTCGTCGCCCTGTCGGCGTGCGGTGACGACGACGACGATGCGGCCACCACCGTTGCTGCGGCCTCTGACGAAAGCGTCGCCCCGGAAGACATCAAGGTCGCCCCCGCGGTGGTCACCGCCGGAATGACGAAGCTGCCCGCCACGATCGCATCGGCAATCGCCGCCATCGGCACGCCCGACGCAGAGGCCAAAGCCGACGAGGTCCACGAGGAGTGGGAAAGCTTCGAAGGCACGGTCCGCGACACCGATCAAGACCTCTACCTGGCGATCGAAGATCAGCTCGACCCGCTGTTGGATCAGATCAAGGCCGGCGAGACCGAGGCCGCGACGGCCAGCGCCACGGCCTTGTCCGACCTGTTCAACCAGTACCTGACCAAGTACCCGGGATGATTCGTCGACTGGTGGTTGCGTTCGCCGGCGTCGTGGCTGGGGCTGCCTTCCTGGCGGCGTTGCCCAGCACGCCGGCCGCCGCAGCGACCAGCCGCGACGATGCGATCGAAGAGGTTCAGAACGTTCGGATCAGCATCGACCTCACGCTGTCGTTGATCAAGCAGGGCAAGAGCGAAGAAGCGTTCGACGCCGCCGCCAACGGCTATCTCAACCACTTCGAACTGGTCGAAGTGCCGCTGCGGATCATCGACAACGACCTGACCATCGACACCGAGGGTCGCTTCGCGGAAATCCGGCAACTCATCCGCAACCACGCCCCGGTCGAGCGCGTTCGTGATGCCTTGGTGGAGTTGCGCGGCGCTCTCGACACGATCGAGCGAAAGCTGACTGCTACCGGGGCCGCTGCGCCTGCCCTGATCTTCGGACAGAGCTTCCTCATCATCTTCCGCGAAGGTTTCGAGGTCGTTCTCCTGGTCAGCATCCTCCTCGGCTATCTCGAGGCGGCACGATCCACCGCGTTCATCCGACCGATCCTGATCGGAATCGGATTGGCGTGTGTTGCGACGGTTCTCACGGTGATCGTGCTGCGACTGCTGTTCCAGTCGTTGCCATTCTCGGTCGAGGTGCTGGAGGGGATCACCGCGATGATCGCCGTGGTCATGCTGTTCTACGTCTCGTTCTGGCTCGTGGCGCGCATGGAGCACAAGCGGTGGATGGAGTTCGTCAGGGCCCGGCTGTGGAGCGCGGTGTCGATCGGCTCGACCTTCTCGCTGATCATGGTCGGCTTCACTGCGGTGTATCGCGAAGGTTTCGAGACGGCGCTCTTCTACCAGGCCCTCTGGTCGTTCGGCGCAGGTCTCGGCATCTGGGTGCTCGCCGGATTGTTCGCTGGACTGATCGCGCTGACAGCGGTCGCCCTCGTGATGTTCCGCCTCGGACGCCGTATCCCCATCAAGCAGTTCATGAACATCGCAGTGGCGTGCGTCATGCTGACGTCGGTGACGTTCCTCGGAAACGCTGTCCACGCCCTCCAGGCCGGCGACCTGATCGCGTATCACCGGCTCGACAACTGGCCCCGCTTGCCCATCTTCTTGTCGCAGGTCACCGGGTACTGGCCGACGCTGCAAAGCATCGTGGCCCAGATCGTGCTGCTCGCGATCTACGCCATCGGCGCGGTCTATGCCTTCGTGATCCGACCACGACGCCATCGCGCTAGTACGCCGATGACTCCCTCAGCACTCGTCACCGCCGCCTGACGGACATCGAGCATGGGTCTGCGGGTTGGTGTGGATGTCGGCGGCACGTTCACCAAAGCCGTCGCGATCGACGGTCTCACCGGCCGACTCGTCGCCCGGTGCGTCCTGCCCACGACCCACGGCGCGCCAGCGGGAGTGGCGGAAGGGGTGGTCACATGTGTCGCGACGGTTGCGGCCGAGGTCGGCGCCGACAACATCGAGCTCGTCACCCACTCGACCACGCAGGCCGTCAATGCGCTCCTCGAAGGTGACGTCGTCACCGTGGGCGTGTTCGGCCTCGGCCGCAAGCCTGACCTCGCCAAGGTTCGGCGTCGCACGTCGCTCGCCGGCGTCGACCTCTCACCGGGCAAGCGGCTTCCTACCTCACCGGTGTTCTTCGATGTCACCGACGGTCTCTCGGCCGACGACGTGCGCGATGCGATGCGGCGAATGGTCAGCGAAGGCATCGGCGCCATATCCGTGGCGGAGGCGTTCTCGCCCGACGACGATCGCAACGAGCAGACCGTCGTGCAGATCGCACGCGAAATGGGCCTCCCGGCATGCGCGAGCACAGAGCTGTCGGGTCTCTACGGCCTCGAGTTGAGAGCGGTGACCGCCGCCGTCAACGCATCCATCCTGCCGATCGCGGTTCGCACGGCGCAGTACGTCGAGCAGGGCGTGCGCGACGCGCACATCTCCTCGGCAGTCATGGTGATGCGTGGCGATGGCGGCGCGACCAACCTGTCGGGCTTTCGCGATGCGCCGGCCAAGACCCTGTACTCCGGACCTGCCGCGTCAGTTGCCGGCGCCCTTCGGTCCGGGGCGATCACCGATGGCGTGATCGTGGAGGTCGGCGGAACCTCGACGAACGTCGCAGCCATCCGCGACGGCCGGCCGTTGTTGTCGTACGTGACCGTTGCATCGCACGCCACCGCTCTACGGGCGATCGACGTGCGCGTCGTCGGTGTCGCGGGGGGCTCGATGTTGCGTGTACGCAAGCGGCACGTTCACGCGGTCGGTCCACGCAGCGCTCACATCGCCGGGCTGGAGTACGCCTGCTTCATCGAGCCCGAACGTCTCGCCGATGCACAGGGCGTCGTGGTGGCTCCACGCGAAGGCGACGACAACGATCACTTGGTATTGCGGCTCGCCGACGGATCGCGCGCCGCCGTGACCGTGACCTGTGCTGCCAACGCCCTGGGGATCACGGAACCCGGCGACCATGCGTGGTCGCCGACATCTCACGAGGCTGGTCTCGCGGCGCTGAGCGCCGCCGGCCGGTACTGCGGTCTCGACGGCCGACAGGTCGCCGAGCGGATGATGGCAGCTGCTAGCGAGGCGGTCTGCGAGTTGGTCTATCGACTCATTTCGACCCAAAAGCTTCGAGCACCTGTGATCCTTGCCGTGGGTGGTGCCGCTGGTGGGCTCGGTCGATTCGTTGCGTCACGAATGGGCCTGCCGTGCACCGTTCCGCCCGATGCCGAGATCATTTCGTCGATCGGTGACGCGTTGTCGATGGTTCGAGCCGAGCGAGAGCGCACCGTTCACTCGCTGACCGCCGAGATCGTGCGTCAGTTGTCGGACGAGGCGGAGAACGAAGCCCTCGTCGCCGGCGCCGCACCGGGCAGCGTCGAGGTTCGAATCGAGGAGTTGCCAGAGCGGGGAACGGTGCGGGCGATCGCGACCGGCACGGTCGGTCTGCGCAGCGGTGCCCTGCCTGGGCAGGAGATCATCACCGCTGAGTCGCTTGCGGCACGCGAACCGCATGATGCGGAGATCACCAGCGTTGGCGCGTTCTGGCTCGTCGCGCGTCGTGGCTCCATCGTGATCATCGATCGATTCGGTGATCCTGTCGCGACTGTCAAGGGCGTCCGCTGCACGATCGACGAACTCGGCGACACCGTCGAGCGGCTCACACGCGTGCGCGGTCCCATCACGCTGCGACCCACGATCTGGTGGATCAGCGAGGGGCGGATCGCCGAGCTCGCGAGCAGCGACATGATCGAGGCTGCCACCGCACTCCACAAGGCCAACGGCCAATCCGGACTGCTGATCGTCGGAAGGAAAACCTGACATGGTCGACTACATCCCACTGTCGAGACGTCGTCGCAACGCAACACTCGTGGCGCTCGCGACGTTGCTCGTCGGGCTGATCGTTGGTGTGGTGGTCGGGCGATCGACGGCCATCACCGCCTCGGAAGCGGCACATGATGTGCGAACGAAGGGCGACACGCTCGGTACCCGCCTCGAGGCGCTCACGATCGAGTACGACCAGGCAATGACGGGTACGGGTGACACGGTCGAGGCGGGCGTGCTCGACGCGCTCGATCTGGTGCAGGCCGACATCGACAAGCTGATCGACGAGAGTCCGTGGCTTGGCGCTGCGCGCATCCAGCAACTTCACGATGCCACGACAGAGCTGCGAACTGCGGCCGAGGACCGGATCGACCCCGGTGATTTCACAGACATGGCGTCACGTACGGCGGCGTTCGTTCGCGATGCGTTCGGCGTGCTCGAAACCTGAGCGTGATGCACCGACGCGACTACGCGTCGAACGTCAGAGCGCTGTCGACGCCGGCTCGAAGTCGCTCGGCGTGCTCTGCGAAATTGAGCGAATCGAACAGAGATCGACCCAGCTCGATCGAAGAACGAAGTGCCTTCTCCCTCGTCTGAATTGCTTCGGCTGCGTCGACGGCTGCCTCGAACTCAGCCTCGCTGCCGACGACGATTCCATCGTCGTCTCCGAGCACGAGATCACCGGGTCGAACGTCGATGTCACCGATCCTGACGGGCACCTGTACCACCGGAACCGCCTTGGCCCCGGGAGCGCGTGGCGTCGTTCCTCGCGAGTACACGGGAAGCCCGAGCCGCGCGAGGAGTGCGCTGTCACGGCACAAGCCGTCGATCACCACACCGGTCATCCCGCGCCGCGCGGCCTCTGTGCAGAACAGCTCACCGGCGACGGCAAGATCGGGCGCTCCGGCCGAAACCACCAGGACGTCGCCGGCACCACCTAAGTGGAGCGCCTCCAGGACAGACATCAGATCACCGTTCGCTTCCGCAGTGACGACCCGACCGACCATGCGCTGTCCGGCGGCGAGGCGACGGATGGCGGAAGGGAGCACACGCAAGCCCTTGTCGGCATCGGAAAGACTTGCGGTGTCGATGTGTCGGAGACGGTCGAGTAGCGGCATGTCGCAAAGTGTTGCCGATGGCACCAGGTTGGCACCGACGGTCGATCGGGCGCAGGGCTATCGTCTCGTCGCGATGATCATCCCGCTGGCGTCACGCATGGATCGTGTCAAGCCGTCGGCGATCCGCGAACTGCTGCGACTCGGCGCGGATCCGGCGATCATCAACTTCGGCGGCGGCTATCCCGATGCATCGCTCTTCCCGCTGCACCAACTCGACGCGGTTTTCAGCCGAGCGATCACCGAGCACGGCAGCGAGTCGTTGCAATACACGGTGTCGACCGGCACCCCGCACCTCTGCGACCAGATTGCCAGGCGCATGCAACGCGACGGCGTTTCCTGCACGGGTGACGACATCTTGATCCTGCAGGGCGGCCAGCAGGGGCTCGACCTCGTCGCCAAGATGCTGGTGAACAAGGGCGACGTGATCGTGACCGAGGACCCGACATTCCTCGGTGGCCTCATCGCATTCAATCCGTGCGAGCCGACCTATGCCTGCGTGCCTCTTGACGCGGAAGGAATGGACACCGAGGCACTCGAACGCACGCTTCGGGCGAACCCCGGTGCCAAGTTCATCTACACGATTCCCGACTTCCAGAATCCAGCCGGAGTGACGATGTCGCTCGCCAGGCGCAAGCATCTGATCGAGTTGGCCAACCGCTTCGACGTCATGGTGCTGGAGGACTCTCCCTATCGCGAGATCCGGTTCGAAGGTACGACGCTGCCGACGCTGAAGAGTCTCGACACCGAGGGACGTGTCATCTACCTCGGAACGTTCTCGAAGATCCTCGCGCCGGGATTGCGGCTCGGTTGGGCGGTCGCCTCGCCCGATGTCATCCACCACCTCGCGCTTGCTGAAACTTGCGGCCGACACGCAATGCAGCACGTTGAACATGGCCGCCGTCTCGCTGTATCTCGACACCTACGACATCGAGAGCCACATCCAGACGATCCGGCAGACCTACCGACGCAAGAAGAACGTGATGTTGGAAACCATGCGGGAGCACTTCCCCGACGAGATCACCTTCACCAATCCGCAAGGTGGCATGTTCACGTGGCTGACGTTCCCCGAAGGGTTCGACAGCGAGCGCTTCATGCTCGATCATGCGCTGCCGCAGGCGAAGGTCGCATATGTTCCCGGAGCCACCTTCTTTCCACTCGGCAACAGGCCGAACCATGCCGCGGATGAGCTATTCGATGCAGACCGAGGAGCGCATCGTGGAGGGCATCTCCGCGCTCGGCGCAGCGTTGAAGGACTTCATGACAGCCTGAGCGCTACAGCGTTTGACGACTGCGGCCCCGCATAGGGGCGCCAGTCATCAGACGCTCGCGATGCTGTCGAGGGTTGGGAGTGGTCGACAGTGGGTATGCAGGTTCGGATGAAGCCCGTCCGAGCTGTTGAAGTTTGCATCGATGTCAGCGATTCGGTTCTCGAGTCGACGTTCTGGTGTGACTTCCTCGGCTATCAGGTGATCGGTGCGAACGATGCTCGTTGGGTGCACCTCGAGCCTCCCCGTGGGTTGCCAGTCATCAACTTGCAACACGTTCCGGAGTCAAAGAATGGCAAGAACCGCCTGCACCTTGACGTGTTCGTCGATGAGCCCGAGCAATGGATCGATCTCGCAGTGTCGCTTGGCGCGGCCAAGGTTCGGTTGCACGACGCACAGGACGACTGGTTCTGCGTCATGCACGATCCTGAAGGCAACGAATTCTGCATCTGTCTGGAGAGTGCACCCGGCTGAGTCGCCGCGGATATGGTTCCGACATCAACGAGTACCTGATCAAACCGCTCGGGCCCGACACGTGGGACGACTTTGCTCGCCTCATCGAGCGACAGGGGAACGCCTCGTTCGGCGCGCCCGGCTGCTGGTGCCTCTGGTTCCACCCACGCGACGCCGCCAGAGAGCCCGATGGTGATAACGGCCCCGCCCGAAAGGAGCGACTTGTCAACCAGGGGCGAGCGCACGCGGCACTGGTCTTCGACGGTGATGCGGCCGTCGGGTGGTGCCAGTACGGAAGCCCCGAGGAGCTGCCGGGCATCCATCACCGCAAGGACTACGAGGCGGGTCTGGTCAAACTCCCGGACTATCGGCTGACCTGTATCTTCGTGGACAAGGCTTACCGACATAAGGGGGTCGCGGTGGCCGCGCTGCGTGGTGCACTCGACCTGATCGCGAAGGCGGGCGGTGGCGTCGTCGAGGGGTATCCGCACGACATCCCGGAGGGAAAGAAGATCTCGAACTCGTGGCTGTACAACCTGACGCGGAGCGTCTACGAGCGGGCCGGCTTCACGTACGAGCGACCCAAGGGCAAGGGCAACTGCGTGATGACCGCCACGATCGAGCCGAGCTGAGCAGCCTGAGCTCGGAGCAGGCGTCGCAACACGAACGGAGATGACGATGAAGGCAACCGTGGTGCGCTATCAGGCGAAGGCAGACAAAGCGGACGAGAATCAACAGTTGATCGAGGCGGTGTTCGAGGATCTGGAGGCACGCCAGCCTGATGGATTCACCTACAAGGTCTTCCGGCTCGAGGACGGTGTCAGTTTCGTACACGTCGTGATCGAGCACGATGTCGATGATCCCGACTCGCTCCAGGCCGTGCCGGCGTTTCAGGCATTCGTCGCCGACATTGCCGATCGCTGCGACGTCGCGCCCGTCGCGATGGGAGCAACCGTCGTCGGCGGCTACCGGTGAGTTCTCATCACGACGGGTCGTGGGCGCTGAGGTTGATCGGCATCTGATTCAGGAGATCGAACAGGCGCGGCTCAGCATCAGGTCCGTAGGCAGACACGATGATGCCGGTCCGCCCACAGATCTGACAACGAACCCCGACGACGATCGACATGTCGTCGGGATTGCTGTTCCCCTCGAACCTGTAGATCCGCTCCTGGACCACACCGGTCACATCGTGGAACCGACTGCAGCCTTTGCACCAAATTCCGTCGACCGACACCTCGATGCCGTCGCCATAACCCTCGGCGCCCAGCAGCTGGATCGCTTCGGTTTCGGTGGTCGGCGTCGCCGGCATGCCGTGAGCCTACGTCCCACACGCATGTCACTACTCCAGCGACTTGCCGCGGACAATTCGGCGACCCAGACCAGATATCACATGCCTGATACGCGCTCTTGTTCGACGACCGTGCGACCGTCAGACGATACGTGGCTCTCGCGTGTGCTGCGGAAGCCCAGCATGGTGCCACGGACCAGCGATGCCAAGAAACCGGCAATGCCAACCACGAGCAGGATGATTCCAATCATGCGCAGGTCGAAGCCGGTCGAATTGTCTTCGACCGCCCAGGTCAGGACTGCTCCTGCTGCGATCAGCAAAAGGCTGAGTGCTCCCATTTGTACAGACCTCCTAGTCCGAAACACCGCCAAGGGCGGCGGGTGCTCCACGGGTGTGCCCGATGGCACCCCCGGGTAAACAATTCGACGCAGTATCTGCTCGGCGGCGAATCACGACTTCTTCCGGCTGATCTCTTCAGCCGTTGCCCCGACGGTGTCGGCGACCTCTGCGTCTCGCGAACCCAGCGGCTGTGGCGATCCAACCGTCGTGTCGCGTGTGGTCTGTCGTTCGATCTCGGCGTTCAGCTCGGCGCCCACGATCACGCACAGAACGGTGAAGTACAGCCACAACATCAGCACGACCACGGCACCGAGCGAGCCGTAGGTCTCGTTGTACTTGGCGAAGTTCGCCGTGTAGATGGAGAACACCGCGGAGGCGATCACCCACAGCACCGTCGCGAAGATCGCGCCGGGCGAAGTCCACGACCAACGCGGGCTGTCGCGATCCGGCGCGTAGCGGTAGAGCACCGACAGGGCAAGCATCATGCCGACGATCAGCAGGACCCACCGCAGGATCCCGACCAGGACCCTGCCGAACAACCCGAGGCCGGTGTCGGCGAGTACGGCAGGGAGCACGGTGATGCACACCAACGCGAACAACATGAACAGCACCGCGCCCGCCGTCAGCGCGAGTGCAAGTCCTCGGCGAGCGACGAACCCACGTGTCTCTTCCTCGTCGTATGCAATGTTGGTTGCCTCGATGAGGTGAGCGATCCCGCTCGACGCGCTCCACAATGCGGCAACGATGCCGATCACGACGGCCAGCCCGGCGGTGGCGCCGGCGTTCTCGGTGATCGACTGCAGCTGCGACGTCAGCAGGTCGCGGACCTCACGCGGCGCGGTGCCGAGCCAGTCGTTGACCTGACGATCGATCGTGGACGCATCAGCGATCAACCCGTACAGCGAGACGAATGCCACGAGGGCGGGAACCAGTGCGAGCAACGCGTGGAATGCCACGGCCGCCGACAGCAACGTGACCCTGTCGCGTTTCACCTCGATCTTGACTCGTGCGAGGACGTCCCTCCAGCCACGGGCCGGGATGTCGGTGGGCTCGGTCGCCTCTCGACCGCGTCCGGGGTCGTCGACCGTCTCCGGACTGGCGATGACGTCAGTGTCACGTTCCATGCGGGACCACTACCCGTTCGTCTTCGCCTTGACCCGCGAAATCGCGGCTGCGACGCGCCGGGTTTGAAGCCAGGTCGCCGCGGGTCACGCGTATCCGCCGGCCCGAACGACCGCAGGGAGCAGGAGCATGCCGACCGAACCCGCTGCCATCTGGTTGCTACGACACGGGCAGAGCCAGGGCAACGTGATCCGCGATGCCGCCCGCGGCCAGGGCCTCAAGGTCCTGGACATCGCCGATCGCGACATGGACGTTCCGCTGTCGGACCTCGGCCGGCGTCAGGCCGATGCCTTCGGGAAGTGGCTGGCGACACAGGCCGACGACAATCGTCCGGATGTCGTGCTGTCATCACCATATGTGCGTGCGGTCGACACCGCGGAACGGGTGTTGGCAGCAGCCGGCCTCGACCTCAAGGTCCATCAGGACGAGCGCCTCCGCGAGCGCGAACTCGGGATCCTCGACCTGCTGACGCACGAAGGCGTGAAAGCCCGCTACCCCGACGAGTTCATGCGCCGCCAACGTCTCGGCAAGTTCTACCATCGCCCGCCGGGCGGTGAGAGCTGGGTCGACGTCGCCCTGCGCCTGCGGTCGTTGCGGGACTCGATCGGCCGAGAACACGGCGGTCGTCGGGTGATGCTCGTCACCCACGAAGTGGTCATCGTCTTGATGCGCTACCTGTTGGAGGATCTCAACGAGGCCCAGGCTCTCTCGCTCGGAGGAGGCAGGATCGCGAACTGCTCCCTCACCAGCTACATCACGCAACAGGACGGAACTCCGCGGCTCGAGCTCGATGGCTGGACCGCACCAATCGAAGAGGCTCACGAGCCGGTGACGGAGGAACGGGATGCACCTGTCGCGCCGCGCTGACCGACGCACGGACGCTCCGGGCGCGCTCGATGCAGCCTTGTTGCGCGCCTGGCCGTTGCCGGTCGACGAGCACGGCGACAAACTGACGCGGGGAACCGTTCTGGTGATCGCCGGATCCACCACCACTGCGGGCTCAGCCTTGCTGGCAGGAATGGCCGGCCTGCGCATGGGTGCAGGCCGCCTGCAAATCGCGACGGTCGCGCCGATCTCGATGGGACTCTCCATCGCGATGCCTGAAGCCATGGTGCTGGCGCTCGCGATCGACGACGAGGGCGAGGTGGTGGCAGATGCAGCAGAAGAGACGCTGGGTGAGCAGGTTGCCGAGGCGCAGGCAATTCTGGTCGGTCCAGGGATGAGCGGACCCGCCGGCATCCTCGCAATCGTGAACACGGTGTGCACGCGGATGTCACCCGAGGCGACTCTCGTTGTCGACGCAGCCGCACTTCAGGCGATCAGTTCGACGAACCGCGACGCGACCCGATCGGTCGCTGAACATCTCGTGCTCACACCGAACCGCGACGAGTTGAACGATCTCGTCGACGCGCTCGCCATCGAGGCCGAGGCCGACAACCCGGCGGGAGCCGTATCGGAGGAGTTGGGCGCGGTCATCACCTGCTTCGGCGACGTGACGTCATATGACGGGCGACATTGGCGGGCTGCAGACGCGACGCCAGGGCTCGGCACGTCGGGGTCGGGCGACGTGCTGGCGGGGCTCGTCGCCGGCGCAGCGGCCCGATGCGGTGATCCCGCACAAGCGGCATGCTGGGCGACGTACGTTCACGCAGTAGCCGGCGACCGCCTGAGCGAACGTCTCGGGACGATGAGCTTCATTGCCCGCGAACTGCTCGACGAAGTGCCTCACGTGCTCGCCACATTGGACTGAGTCAGTTGGAGGCGTCCTGCATGCCCTTGGCGATCGCTGCCTCGGTCTCGGCGAGGAGGTCGGAGGGACTGAACATGATGAATTCAGTGCCGGCCGCCGCTGCGGGCGTGTGTCCCGGCGGCATGTAGAAGGCGTCGCCAGCTTCGAGCACCTCTTCGTGATCCGGATAGCGCACCGTCATGCGACCCTTGGACACGACGCCCCAATGCGGACAGTGGCACATGCCGCCGGGCAGGGTCGCCAACATCGGCGCCAGGTCGTGGTCGAGACGGATGGTCACGAAGTTGACCGTGTATCCCTCGAGCTGACACGCACGATCCTCGGCGATCTCGAGGTCCATCGATATCGGTGTGGTTTTCTTCGTCGCTTTCGACATGGCTTCCTCCTGCTCGTTCCCCATGGCGCTGATGCGAGCGGACATGGTCAACATACGAATTCGTACCGGCCGGCGTCATGGGGCATTCCCCTCATCTTCAGACCCCGGCGATGAACGTCCCGAGTACTCTCGGCGTATGGGGAATCCCCCGGAGGTTGCAACCGTCCGGTTGGCCGAGCTCGTCGCGTCGCTGTCCCTCGGCATCGACCTGGGCTTCGGCCAACCCATGGAGCATGTCCTGCGTCAATGCCTCATCGCCCTTCGATTGGGCGAGCAGTTGGGTCTCGACGAAGTCGAACGGGCAACCATCTACTACACGGCGCTCCTGGTCAACGTGGGCTGCCACAGCGATGCGCACGAACAGGCCAAGTGGTTCGGTGATGACATCGCGCTGAAGTCCACGAAGTACGAACACGAACCGTTCAGCGTCCGCGACATCCTCGCCATGCTGCGTTTGCTCGGGTCCGGTTCCACACCACTGCACCGCTTTCGAACGGGCCTTGAATTCGCGATCTCCGGACATCGTGAGATGAACGACATGATCGCCCGGCATGCGGCGCTGGCCCGCGAGCTCGGGGTACAACTCGGTCTCGCCGACACGGTGCTCGACGCGCTCGCCGCGTCGTACGAGCGTTGGGACGGTCGCGGCTGGCCCGGCAAATTGGCCGGCGACAAGATCCCGATGGCATCCCAAGTCGTCCAGCTTGCGGAGTACGCGGAGGTGGCTCACCGCGTCGGTGGCATTGACGCGGCAGTCGCGCTTGCCGAACAACGACGGGGCACGCAGTTCGACCCGTCGCTCGTCGACACGCTGGTGTTCGACGCGGCGAAGATCTTTGGCCAGCTCGACGACCACAGTTCGTGGGAGACCGTCATTGACGCCGAGCCGTCATTGGCGATTGCGCTCACAGCGACGCAATGCGATGAGGCGCTCCTCGCGATCAGCCGCTTCGTCGACTTGAAGTCCCCCTACACGGTGGGGCACTCCATCGCCGTCGCTGAGCTCGCCTCCGCCGCCGGCCAGCAGCTCGATCTTGCGGAGGATCAAGTACAAACGTTGTACAGAGCCGGTCTGGTGCACGACTTCGGACGTCTCGGCGTGTCGAACTCGATCTGGGACAAGCGCGGCCCACTGGGCCCCGGCGAGTGGGAGCGGATACGCCTGCACCCGTACTTCACCGAGCGGATGCTGCAGCAGTCACCGACGCTCGCACCGCTCGCACGAATCGCGGTGCAGCACCGCGAGCGGCTCGACGGAAGCGGCTACCCGCGAGGCCTGAGCGGTACTGCAATCTCCTCTCACGCGCTGATCCTCGGCGCAGCCGACGCGTACCAGGCGATGCGCGAAGCCCGCCCCCACCGTCGCGCCCGTACTCGGCGACGGGCGCTGCAGCCGAACTCCGCGGCGGACGTACGAGCCGGCCGTCTCGAATCCAGCTCGGTGGAGGCGGTGCTCGCCGCGGCCGGTCACCGCGTCCTGCGACGGCGCGAAGGACCGGCCGGATTGACCGCACGCGAGGTCGAGATTCTGCGCCTGGTGGCCTGCGGCCTCTCCAACAAGGAGGTCGCGCTGCGCCTCGTGATCTCACGAAAGACCGCAGGCAATCACATCGAACACATCTACACCAAGATCGGCGCCTCCAACCGAGCTGCCGCCAGCCTCTTCGCGATGCGGAATGGACTGTTGCCGGAGGAAGGCTTCCCGACCGATCCTCCTTAGGGAACCCCAGCGCCCATGCGTTGAAGGCTTCCCTGCATGATCGCCCCGATGTTGCTCGGGTCGAAGAAGTCGACCGGCGAGACGGTGCCGGCAGTCAGGCTGACGAAGTCATCCATCGCCGAACGGTTGCCGTGCACGGCCCCGAGCAACTGCTGCATCTCGGGCGGCGGCGGTTCCAGCGTGGCGAGTTGAGTGGTGAACTCGAAGATCGGCAGCACCTTCTCGTCGCGGGCCTGTTGGTAGGCGCCCATCGCCTCGTTGTAGGAGCGCACTCCCGTGAACGATTCGTCCAACGCCGCTGCACAGAGCTCGGCGTCACGAAACGCGTCGGTCATTCCCTGTGCGGTGATCGGGTCGCGGGTGTAGCCGGCGTCGCCGACGAGCGCCCAGCCCGGTCCGTACGGTGTGCGGAAGAAGTTCGGCACTCCCCCGCCGGTGAATCGGTCCTGACGTGTCGCTCCACGGACGCGCTCGGCGAACTCGGGCGCCATGTCGAGCGTTCTCATGTAGTTGGTCTCGACGTCTGCCTTATACGCGCTCGGCTTCGGCCGCGGGCCAACCGACGACCACCATGGTGAGGCCGTCGTTGGTGGGAGCTGCGGCCCAGCCACGGTTCGGGCGCACGATTGTCTCGAATCCGCTGACGGGCAGGTCGCTGAAGTAGGTGTAGTAGCCCCAGAGCAACATCGGCTTCTCGTTGTACTGGTGCGGCTGCACGGCTTTCGCGATTCGCGAGTTCCGCCCGTCCGCACCAACGACCACTCGGGCGCGTTCGCAGACCGTCGCCCCACCTTCACCGTGGCCGCGGATGCCGACGACCGCACCCTCGCGGACCTCGACATCTTCGACCGTGAAGTGCTCGCGCACTTCGACGCCGGCGTCCGCTGCCGCGTCAACCAGGATCTTGTCCAACACTGTCCGACGTGGTGCGTAGGCAGTCGAGAAACCGTTCGCAGGCCGCGGCGTGCCCGCGATCGTGAATGGTCCGAAGTCGAGGGAGTAGTTGTCGATGGGCGGACACCCGCTGGCGACGATCCGATCGAGCACATTCCATCGCCGTAGCGCGTCGATGCCGGGCGCGTGGATGACGTGAGTTGAAACCGTGTCGCTCGGGAACCCCGCCCGATCCACGAGCAGCACCTTGTAGCCCTTGCGTGCCATCAGCATTGCGGTCGGCGCGCCTGCGCATCTCGCACCCACCACGATCATGTCGTATTCCTGGGACATCACATCTCTCCTTCGCCGTTGCGGTTGGTCGGCACGATCGTGCGCCGACCGACGTTCCGCAAGCGTTCCACCGGACGTTCCAATGGATTCAGGTGCTGAGCCCCAGCTCAGAGCGCGTAC
Organism: Ilumatobacteraceae bacterium; assembly: GCA_963746365.1. Lineage (GTDB taxonomy): Bacteria > Actinomycetota > Acidimicrobiia > Acidimicrobiales > Ilumatobacteraceae > JAENVT01. The sequence goes on from CAVVBH010000025.1 coordinate 76,875, forward strand.
TCTCAGCTCGCGACCGTGGGCCGACGGCGCCCGACTGTCGAGCCACGTCGATCGCGGCGCGCGAGTTCGGCCGCGACTTCGTCGGACGGCGCCCCGAGCCTGTGGAGGAACACCGCGCGTAGTCGCCGGTTCTCGCACTCCCACAGTCGCGTTCCGTCGGCGCACAGGGCCTCGTCGGCAGCTTGCAGACCGCCTTCTGAATCACCCGAAGCGTCGTACGCAGCGAGCAGGAGACGGGTGTGTGACGCACGTTGGCCGGGCGCGTGATCCACCGTGCTCACGCCCAGGCTGCGCCGGATGCGTGCGATGCCGCGTTGGGTATGACCATCGAGAACCTCGGCGTACCCGAGCAGGGCATCCTTTGCGACGGTGAACGGGTGGTGTTGCGAGTCGGTGCCCAACGCCTCGGCGAGGTCCCTGTAGCGATCGATGTCCTCGAGGTCGACGCTCAGCAGGGCCGCGAAGACCAGCGCTACTCCTTTGCTGAATGGGTGGCCGACCTCGGTGGCCACCGTGAGCGCGTCCTCGCGCAGGGCGCGCGCCGCGTCAGTTTGACCGAGGAACCAGAGTGTGTTGGCCAGCCTGCTGATGCACACGACCATTGGATCCTGGCCGAAGCGAACGAGGTGCTCGACCCTTCGGTCGGGGTCGAAGTCGTGCACGACCCGCTCGAAGTGAGCGCGCGCCTGGTCGAGCGCTCCGCCCCAGAACGCTCCGATGCCGAGCAGATATTCACTCTCGATGCCGAGCACCGTGTCATTGCTCCGCGCCGCGAGCGAACGCAAACGGCCCGCGACCGCACCCGATTCCTCGAACTCCTTGCGACACAGGCTCGACATCGCGACCGAGCGCAACAACGCAGGCTCGGGCTCGACGCCCAGCGATGCGGCAAGATCGAGCGCCGTGCGCTGAACGTCGGCAAGACGTGGTGACGCGAACCCTTCGGTGGCGGCGAGAGGCGTGGCAAAGGCACACATCAGCCCGAGTCGCCGTTCCGGCTGCATCTTTACGGCGAGCTCGCACGCCCTGCCGAGCAGCCGGGTCGCTTCGACGTCGGCGTACATGCGTTGGGCTTGACCGGCAGCTCGCTCGTACCAGGTGACCGCCTCGTCGACTTGGCCGCCACGATCGAAATGACGTGCCACTTCGCCACTGACGGAGTCGAGATCCCGATGGCGCAGTTCGATCAGCGTCGACGCGATCGAACAGTGATTTCGGCGGCGGGTTGCTGGGCTCATCGAGTCGTACGCGGCATCGCGAATCTTGCCGTGCCCGAAGTCGTAGGCGTCGGTGCCGTGCTCTCGGATGATGCCGCGGCGCCAGAGTTCGTCGAGTGCGCTGGCGACGTCGGCGGCACCGGGCGCCAACACGCTGTCGAGCACATCGGTGGTGAATTCACGTCCGACCGTCGCCGCCATCTCGAGCAGGTCGCGTGCCGGCTGCGACAGCTGTCGCAATCGGGAGTCGATGACTGCCTGGAGCTTCGGAGTGAGTGTGGAGGTGTTCGACACGGCGCCCGTCCAGCCGGCGCGAATCGTTTCGACGATGAACAACGGGTTGCCTTCGGTGTCGGCGAACAGCCCGTCGAAGTCGCCCTCCATGTCGGTCGTCGCTGTCGCTGCGGGCGAGCTCCTCGGTGTCGAGCCGCGTCAACCTGTCGAGCGGCATCTCAGTCGTCCGGTCGATGATCCGTAGGGCACCCATCAGCGCACGAAGTGGATGGCTCGGGCGTCACGATCCTCACTGCGAGCTGTTGCCACGACCAGCAGCGGGCTGCTCGAGTCGCGTCGAACGAGATAGTGCACCACCTGCATGCTCTGCGCATCGCACCACTGTGCATCGTCGGCGATCAACACCGTGGGCCGATCTGGTGGCGCCAGGGTGCGCCCGATCGCATCGAAGAGTCGTTGACGCTGTTCGGCGACGTCGAGATCGGCAGGCGCGAGCCTGGCCGACGAGGAATCGAACTCCGGCAGCAGCCTTCCCAGCTCGGAACGCATGGCGGCGGTCTGCTCGCGCAGTCGCGCGCCGACATCGACGGTTCGTAGCCAGGAGATCACGACGCCGTATCCCAACTCGCCCTCGGTCGGGTACGAGCGCGCTTCTGCCACGATGGCGCCGCGATGTCGGCACCACGCCGTCAACTCCTCGGCCAGGCGCGTCTTGCCCACTCCGGGCTCGCCGGTGATCAGCACCAGATGCGCCCGACCGCGCTCGGCGTCGCGCCAGCAATCGGTCAGTCGTTCCCACTCCGTGTCGCGGCCAACAAGCCTGGATGCGCCGAGGCGGGGCGAAGTATCGACCTCATTACTCGGCTGATAATTCGTCAGGGCCGTGTACGCGGCGACGGTCTCGGGCGACGGCTCGACACCCAGTTCACGTTGCAGCATGGAAACGCACTCGTGGTACACGCGCACAGCGGCCGCACGGTCCCCGGCCGCGACATGCGCCTGCATCAAGAATCGGTAGGTGCCCTCTCGTAACGGATCACAGCGCAGCAGTTCGCGCCCAACACGAATCGCTTCTGCGTGCTCGCCGTCATCGGCCAGCACGTCCGCCAACCGATGCAACTGCGCGAGGTACCGATCGCGAAGGCCTTCGCGTACATCCAGCACCCACTCGTCGTAGCAGCCATCCAGCAAGTCGCCGCGATAGAGGTCGATGGCGTCGCGGAGCGCCTCCATCTCATGACGCGACGAGACTCCCGGCGCATCGGCTGCCCGCTGCGCCGCCTCGAACGCAACGACATCCACCCAGTTCGCCGCATCGTGTCGCCATGCGAGCGTCTGCGGCGTGACGTCCAGATACTCGTCGAGGTCTGGACCCGATTGGCGCAGGGTGTGGATGAGGTGACGTAGGTTCGTCCGTGCCTGGCGCTCGGAGGAGTCCGGCCACAGCATGAACGCCAGCCGCTGTCGCGATCGGGGCGCGCCGACGATGCAACATCAGGAACGCCAGCAGCGACCGCGCTCTCGCCGATTCCAGCCGAGGCAGCAGCTCGTCTCCAAGGCGGAGTTCCAGCTCGCCGAACAGACGGACCGACAGCGCGCGTTGGGGCTGGCTCAGGTGACACCGTCACCACGCTCGCCCGAGTGCTCTGCAACATGCACGAGTTCCAGTCTCGCACCGTGAACCGTCGTGATAGGCGGCCACCAGATTCATTACCGTGGCGGCCATGTCTTCCTTGGTCGACACCCGCAAGGCGCTGCACGACCTGGCTCGCTTCGTGCTCGCCGCCGACCTGGAAGGCACCACCGAGCTCGTCACGCTGCGGGCCGAGGATGGCGGGTTCGCGCAACCCGAGCGGCTGGTCGACGGACTGCAACGACGGATCCGCATCGACGGCACCGCATTGGTCGTCCAACACGGTGAGAACGAGGAGTGGGCACCGCTGACGACGCTGCGCGCTGCGGCAGACGTCTGCGTCAGTCTCGCTGCCGAGCGATGCGCCAGACGCCGACAAGGCTCTCGAGATCGACGCGACGCATGCCGAACTGCTGGCCGAGTTCTTCGCACTCACGGACTCGGCACTGGCGGAGTTCCGGCGCCGGCACGCCGCCGAGCGGCCAACGATCGCGCAGCTGTTCCCGCACCATTTCGATCTTGCCGTCACGATGCAGGAAGTCAACTTCGGTGGCTCGCCCGGCGACGTCGACCACGACCAGCCCTACCTCTATGTCGGGCCTTGGAGCCTGTCGCCGCACTCCGAGTGGAACGAAGCATGGGGCGCATCCATGCCATGGTCACAGCAGACCACGGCCGAACAAGCGATCGAGTTCTTCGAACGCGGACTGTCGGCTGCGCGGCACGTGTTCGGCGTTTGACGTCTGCGGCCCGTATACGGGGCGCAAACCATCAAACGCATCCGGCATGCAGGTGCGCTTGACAATTCCGGCACCGATGCGGGGCGCAAACCATCAAACGCTGTTGGGTGATTCGCCTCAAGCGACCGCGCATATGCGCCGATGGTGTGGTGTGAACCCCGCAGAGCGAGCGTTGAACTCGATGAGCCGCAAAGAAGGCGAGTTCACGCTGCTTCTGGACGAGAACTTCGACATCTTGTGGCACAGCGAGTCGGTGTCGCACATTCTCGGCTGGGGTGACGTCACCGGCCGGAACGGAACGGACTTCGTACACCCTGACGACCTTGGCCTGGTTCTCGACACGATGATCCAGGTCAGAACGAGTGCCAGTCACCAAGGGCTGGACCCCACGTTCGCCCCCGAATCGGCCGATATCAGGGTCGCAGACGTCAACGGCACATGGCATCACTTCGAGACGACGACGTGGAACCATCTGGAGGACGGGGACGTGCGAGGCGTGCTCTGCACCTGCAGACGCGTCTACGACCGGTCTGATCTGTCTCGGGTGATCGAAATGCTCGGGTCCGGGTCCGAGGTTCACGATGTGCTCCCGATCGTTGCACGTCTCGCCGACAAGTCGATGGGGGGCGCCGAGGTGCGCACCGCGATCGCCTGGAAGCACGACGACAAGATGGTGATCGTCAGCGCTGCGGGCATGCCCCCGCTCGATCCGCGGCTTGCGGACGTTGCCCGGGCGGTTTGGACGCACAACCTCACGTCACCCCAAGTCGTGACCGACCTCGACGACCCGCTCCTCAACGGCGCGGGCGAACTGGCTGCTGCGGCCGGCTATCGGGGTGCATTCATCGTCCCGATCGAAGCCCCGACCGGCCCGGAGATCCTTGGTGCAATGGTCGCGTGGAGCGCTTCCACGATCGACTTCCAAGCCCCGACTCAGTCGCCGGTGCATGTCGCGCTGTGTCTGGCTGCCCTGGCGATCGCTGATCATCGCACCAAGCGCAGTCTTCGGTGGGCAGCGGCCCACGATCCACTGACCGGCTTGGCCAACCGTGCGGAGTTTGCACGACGGCTCGACCAGGCGTCCTGCGGCGAACTCATCCTCCTCTACATCGACCTCGATGACTTCAAGCCGATCAACGACGCCCACGGCCACCCGGTGGGAGACTTCGTGCTGCAAGAGGTGGGCCGCCGTATCGCCGGTGTCATCGGGCCGCACGACACCGTCGGACGGCTGGGCGGCGACGAGTTCGCTGTCGTGTGTGCCGGGATGAGTGATCCAGCCGAAGGTCGCGCTGTTGGGAATCGGATCATCGAAGCAATCCGACTACCACTGATCACCAATGGGCTCCATCTTGCCGTCGGTGCCTCGGTCGGTGTGGCCGTCGGTGCGCAGCCCCTGATCCCCTCGATGCTTGCTCGCCGCGCCGACGAAGCGCTGTACGAAGCCAAGCATGCAGGCAAGAACACCGTCCGCCTGGCCAGCTGACCTGGGGTTACGGAAATATTCCAACCGCCCAAAAGATCAACTTGACCGCACCCTGTGGTCAAGCCACACTAGGGCCGGGTTGAGCCGCAACCCGGGGGGGTCAGGAGCTTGGTGATGCACGACCTTTCCGGTGTCGACGTATGGGTTTGCGAGACATCATGAGGTGCTGTTTCGAGGGTCATGTCGCGACCAAAGCCGAATGGGACGTCGTCGATGCATGGCTGGTGGCGACGAACTGGACCGGTGCCCACGAGATCGTCGTCGAAGACCTGGCTGTGCTGATGCACGGCACCAATACAAATCGTGGCAAGGTCACCGGAACGGCGCTTCGTCACGGCGACCTCGACGCGGAACTGACCGCCGCCCTCACCCGCATGCGTGCGTAGTCGAATCGCGGCATGACCAACGCTGACGGTGAGACCATCGACCCGCCCGAGGTTTTCATCGTGCTCGACGCAGTCGACACCGACCTGGTGGCGCAGTTCTGGGTCGAGGCCCTTCACTATCGCCGGGTGGATCGACTCGAGCAATACGACGTGCTCGTCCCGCTGATTGGCAATGCCGGCTCGGTCTTCCTGGTTCAGGGCGTGTCCGAAAGCAAGCAGGTCAAGAACCGCATGCACCTCGATCTGCACGTCGCCGATCCCGAAGCGGAAGCCGAGCGCCTGATCGCGCTCGGCGCCCGCCGTCTGGGCGAGGGCAGCCTCGGCGACATCAAGTGGATCACCATGGCAGATCCGGAGGGCAACGAGTTCGACATCGGCCAGCGTTGATCACTGGCGTCTGTCGCCGTCGGGCGGTCAGTCCTGAGTCGTCGAGATCCGAGTCAGTGTCCGAATCTGCGTTGGCGTCGACGACGTGGAAGGACTTGTCGAGCTGCACGTCGACCTGTTTTCCATCGTCGAGGGTGACCTCCACTTCGTAGTAGCTCTCCTCGTCGCCCACCTCGGTGCCGGTGACCCGTCCTTGTCCGGTGTGGGCAAGTGCTGCATCGCTTGCGCGCTGGAGGTCTGCCCCGACGATTGGTGTGTCGGTCTCGTCGTCGTCGTTCTGGCTTGCGCCGACGGCGACAGCTCCCGCGGTGCCGAGTGCTACGACCGCCACGGCTCCTGCGATCGCGATTCGTGTTGAGCGCTTCATCGGCCTCTCCTTTGCGGTCGGGTGCGAAAAGGGTACGAAACACGACCTGACGCCACGCTGACTCGTCACCAGCTGCAGGTCAGGGCACGAGTGGAAGTTCGACGACGAAGCGGGTTTCGGTGACGTCGTCGAGAACGATCGTGCCGTCGTGGGCCTGGATGATGTCGCGAGCGATGGCCAGACCGAGCCCGGTCCCACCGTTGTCGCGTGCTCTCGCATCGTCGAGGCGGGTGAAACGCTCGAAGATGACTGCACGATCGTCGAGGGGGATCCCGTCGCCATCGTCGCTGACGGTGAAACGGACACGATCCCCGATCTCATCAAGCCCGATCGTGACCATGGATGTGGCGTGCCGCTCGGCGTTGTCGAACAGGTTGCGGACCGCTCGTGCGAGTTGGCGTGCGTCGCCGAACGTCTGGGCGCCTGTCACGCCCCGCACGTCGATCTCTACTCGCCCCCGCTCACGCACGCGGCGTGCCTCGCGCAGCACGATGTCATCGAGGTCGACGGGTTCGAAGTCGGCAGCGGCCAGACCGTCATCGCCGCGCGCCAATTGCAGCAGATCGTCGACGAGATGTTGAAGATCGATGGCTTCGCCCAAGACGCTTCGTTCGGTGGTGGATGGATCGAGGGGTTCACCGGACACGAGATCGACCTCGAGCTCGGTGCGGATCCGGGTGAGGGGACTGCGGAGCTCGTGCGATGCGTCGGCGACAAAGCGTCGCTGTCGGCGGATGGCGTCGTCGAGCCGATCGAGTGTTTCGTTCATCGTGTGAGCGAGACGGTCGATCTCGTCGCCGGTGTCGGGTTCGGCCACTCGTCGCCCCAGATTGGCGCCGCTGATCTCCGCGAGCTCGATCCGCATCTTCTCGACCGGTCGCAGTGTTCGACCGGTGAGCCACCAGGTGAGCGCACCGAGCAGTAGGACGACAGCAGGCACGGTGGCCGCGAGGAGCCGCGACAGGATCGTGACGGGTTCGGTGACGTCGTCGTTGTTGACGCCGACGATCAACGTCACCAGTTCAGAGCCGGCACTGACCTGACGTACCAGCACGCGGAAGCTCTCGGTTCGGCCGGGAACGTCGGAGATGGTGTGGAAGCCTGCACCCAGATGCGTGATCGCCGCCGCACCGGCGAGGTTCGTCGACGAGCCGATCACCGCACCGTTCGGGTCGACGACCTGCACCACCAGGTCCTCGTCGGCGAAGATCTCGGGCGGCACGGATCTCGCGATGACGGCAGCAATGGTGTCGGCCCGCTGGCTGATGCCTTCGTCGAGGTTGTCAGCGAGCTGCCACCGCAGCACGGACGTCATGAGGATCGCTACGCCGACAAGGAGCGCCGCGGACAGCATGACCGCTAGCGCTGTGACTCGAAACCGGATGGTGCGCCGCACGACGCTTACCCGCCGTCCGCCGCCAGCCGATAGCCGGCTCCGCGGATCGTCTCGATGGAGCGACGATCGAACGGGTCGTCGATCGCCGAACGGAGTCGACGAATGTAGACCTCGACGATGTTGAGGTCGCCGTCGAAGTTGTACTGCCAGACGCCGTTGAGGATCTCTTGTTTGGTCACGACCTGGCCGGCGCGGCGGATGAGGAACTCGAGCACATCGAACTGACGAGCGGTCAGCATCACTTCGCGGTCGCCACGCCAGACCCGCCGCCCGAGCGGATCAATCCTGAGGTCGCCCGCACTGGCTGGAACCGGCGTCGTTCGCCCGCCCACGCGTCGCAGCATGGATCGGACTCTGGCGATGAGCACGGGGAACGAAAACGGTTTCGTCAGGTAGTCGTCGGCACCTGCATCAAGCGCTTCGGCTTCATCGAGGTCACCGTCCTTGGCAGTGAGCATGATGATGGGAGTCCAGATGCCCTTGCTGCGCAGGTCGCTGCAGATCTGGAAGCCGTTGCGGTGCGGCAGCATGATGTCGAGCAGGATCAGGTCGTAGCTGCCCTCGGTGGCGAGCCACAGCCCATCAGCTCCGTCGAAGGCGACTTCGACGGTGTATCCCTCAGCATCCAGCCCACGCTTGACGACGGTGGCGATCTTCTTGTCGTCCTCGACGAGCAGGATCTTCATGGACGCGACCTTTCGCCACCGTGTCTTGTCTTACCAGCCTCGCGCGATGAACCTGAACGCCAGCTGAACGCAGGCTGACCTCCTTCACGTCGCGTCGTGGAAGACAAGACCGAGGCTGAGGCGCTCGCCGGATCGGATCACCGAGACGCCGTGGCGGACTGGGGCTGCCGTCCAACCGCGCTTGGACTCGACGGGTCGGTCTCGGGTGGTGAACACCAATCCGTGACCGTGCGGGATCGTGATCGCGGTCGCTCGCGATTGCGCTCGCGGTCGCTGTTCGTAGAGGACGAACTCTCCGCCGCTGTAGTCCACACCGGCGGCGCTGAGGTTGATCACAACCTGGAGGGGGAACACCAACTCGCCGTACAGATCGCGGTGCAGTGCGTTCCAGCCACCTTCGCCGTACTTGAGAAGGATCGGTGTGGATCTGGTCTGGCCGGCGGCATGACACATCTCGAGCCATTCGTCGAGGCTGTCCGGCCACGGCGCAGGTCGCTTCAGCCTTGCCCACCAGTCGCGGGCGATGGGCAGCAATCGCAGATACAGCGCCCGCTTCAACGCCACGACCGGTTCGGGGAACGGGGGTGTGAAGTATCGGTACTCGCCTTCACCGAACCGGTACCGCGCCATGTCGATGGTCGACCGGAACCTCGTGTCGTCTGTGTACAGCGCCGCGATGTCGGCGGCCTCGACGCCGGTCAGCAATTGACCGATCAGCGCGCAGCCGTAGTCATCGAGCTCTGCGTGAATCGTGTCCCACCTCGCGGCGACCACGCGGTCGTCGTAGACGTCGGCGGCGGTGTGCACGGCCGTCATGCTGCAGCCTCGAGGTCGAGCAGGATGCGCTTCGCTTCGACACCGCCCAGATACCCGCCCATGCCACCGTCCGAGCGCACGACACGATGACACGGCACGACGACCGGCAGCGGGTTGGTGGCACACGCAGATCCGACGGCTCGCACAGCCTTCGGGTTGCCGGCAAGTTGCGCGACGGTGGCGTAGCTGGCCGTGTGTCCGTAGCCGATCCCGGGCAGGACATGAAGGACGCTGTTGCGGAAGCCTTTCGACAAGCGCCAATCGAGCGTGATGTCGAAGGTGTGGCGGCGTCGTGCGAAGTACTCGTCGAGCTCGCGAGCGGTCTCGCCGAGCCGTGCCTTGGAATGAAGGATGCGCGGGCTGATCTGGACAGCGAGTGCCTGCAGAACTGCGTCGTGGTCCTCGTTCGCGTAGGCGACGCGAACCAGTCCGAGCTCGGTTGCGGCCAGCAGCAGGGAGCCGACGGGCGTGTCGATCGTGCGGTACGCCACGTCGAGGAGGCCTTCTGCTTCGGCCAGGACCGCGAGACGATCGTGTAGTCGGTCGAGGTCAGCGGGACTGTTGTCCAAGCTGCGTACCAGGGCGTCGGTGAGGTCAGTTTCGGTTTTCATCGGTTGCTCGTTTCTTGGATGCGGCGCCCGGGTACGAGCGTCGAAGACTTGCGATGGCATCAGCGGCTGCGCGACGAGCCGCTTCGGGTTTGCCACCGATCAATGCCGCGACTTCTGCATACGGCAGACCGCCCAGGTAGTGATAAGCGACGGCTTGTCGCTGCCTTGTCGGGAGACGCTGCAACGCGTCGGCAAGTTCTGCGTCTGCGTCGAGCCGGTGGTCGTCCACGACGGCGATGGCGTCTGGCGGCACAGCCACCGGAATCGGCGTGCGGGCCGCCTTGCGGATGACGTCGATGGCCTTGCGGTGGGCGATCGTCACCAACCAAGCCTCGATGTTGGCGCCTGCCGGCAGGTCGGGATAGGCACGCATTGCTGAGAGGAACGTCTCCGACCACGCGTCGTCCGCGTCGGCAGGTCCGACGACGGCGCGGCAAACGCGCAGCACGGTGTTGCCGTGCGTGCTGACGGTTGCTTCGAAGGTCGGTTTGCCCGTCATGTCATGTAGACGCCCTGCGTTTCGATTGTGTGAGGTCTGTCACTCGATTCTCGTCCGTGGCGAGCCACCTCACGTTCCGCGCGTCCGTAGCGTTTGCAGACGAAGGACACATGAGATGAGAACAGCAACCACCTCAGCCCGAAGCCGCATGGCGACGAGTCGCCTCGGCGGCGTGCCCACAATTCTGCCGGAGGCGGTCGCGTCGGCCGCTCAGCTCTCGCTCGACTTGCACGATGATCGCCCAGAGACCGACGGCGAGACTCGACCGGTCGCGGATAGGTCGAGGACCCTGTTGCCCGACGTGGTGCACGTCCGCGACTGGCTGTCGGCCGCAGAACAGCAGTCCCTCGTGGCGCGGTTCCGGCAGTGGGCTCTGCCACCCGCAGGACTGCGGCACCCTCGCGTCCCGACGGGTCACCTGATGAGCGTGCAGTCGGTCTGCCTCGGCTGGCACTGGCAGCCGTACCTGTACTCGCGCACAGCCGACGACACCGATGGCGCACCGGTGAAGCCACTGCCCGACGACGTGATCGAACTTGCTCGGCGCGCCGTCACCGATGTCGTCACATTCGGGGACGGCGGATCGTTCGATCCCGACGCCGCAATTCTCAACTTCTACCAGCCGGGAGCGCGGCTCGGTCTACACCTCGACGGCGAAGAACCATCCGATGCGCCAGTCATCACCATCAGCCTCGGCGACACGTGCATCTTCCGAATGGCCGGCGTCGACCGCCGAACGAGCCCGTTCACCGATGTCGAGCTCCGCTCCGGTGACCTCCTGGTGTTCGGCGGCAGCAACCGACGCATCTACCACGGCGTCCCGAAGGTGTTCGATGGAACGGCTCCGAGCCGGCTCGGCCTACCGGCGGGGCGACTCAGCATCACGATCCGCGAGACCGGCCTGCAGTGAGCTCGTCGCGGTAGATCCCGCTTCCCAGCCAACTCCAAGATGTGTCACGTAGTGCTCTCACCTCGGTGGCTCACACTGCCTTGCACCGAGTTCACCTCCCGAACTCACGACAGAAAGAGCAAACCATGACCCCCACCCGCAAGTTCATCGTCGGGCTCGCCGCCCTTGGTGCCTTCGGTGCCGGCGCTGCCGCAGCCAACTCGTTCAGCACGGCCAGTGCTGCTACGCCGACCGTGGCCGCCGCTGCTTCGCCGTCGGTGGCCGCCGCTGCCGTCGACACCGCTGCCGTCGACAGCACGAGCACCGACACGGCTCAGCCCGACCCGCCCAGCGGTCCTCACAGCGCCAACGGCATCACCGAGGAAGTGCTGACCGGCGACACCGCCACCAGCGTCGAAGCAGCCGTCAAGGCGGCCTTCCCCGATGCCACCATCGACCGCATGGAAACTGATGTCGAGGGCGCGACCTACGAAGCGCACATCACCAAGGCCGACGGTTCCGATGCAACCGTCAAGCTCGATGCGAGCTTTGCAATCACCGAGACGTTGGTCGGCCACGGCTGATCGATCCCCCGTTCCCAACACCACCTCGTGCGATGAGACCGCCCTCCGATTGGAGGGCGGTCTCGGGTTTCAGCGTCCCACCGGCACGCGTTCGAGGAGAGCCGCGATTGCATCGGGGTGTTGCGGTCGTGCGAACAGGTAGCCCTGAGCCTTGTCGCAGCCCAGGGCCCGGAGTTGTGCAGCCTGGTCCGGGGTCTCGACGCCTTCCGCGACGATCTCCAAACCGAGTGCCTTGCCCATCGCCACCATCGCCGCGACCAGCGGCGACGGATGTGCGGAGCCGCCGAGGTCGCTGATGAACGTCCGGTCGATCTTGAGCTCGTCGACGGGAAATCGATGCAGATATGCGAGCGAGGAGTAGCCGGTACCGAAATCATCGATGCTCAGTCGTGTGCCGAGCTCGTGCAGTCGTTCGATGCTGCGCTGGGTGACGAGGGTGTCGGTCATCAGCAAGGTCTCGGTCAGTTCGAGGTAGAGCATTTCAGGGGGAAGTCCCGAGATGGCGAGTGCCGTGGCGACCTGGAGGGGTAGCCCGCCGTCGTTGAGTTGTCGCCCGGAGATGTTGACGGCCATCGTCAGGTCGAGGCCCTCGTCCCGCCACGCCATGGCTTGGCGGCAGGCCTGCTCCAGCACGAACTCGCCGACACGGATGATGGCCTCGGTCTCTTCGGCGATGGGAATGAACGTGGAAGGCGGGACAGACCCGAGCGTTGGATGGTTCCAACGCAACAGGGCCTCGACGCCGACGATCTTGCCGCTGTCGAGCTCGACCTTCGGTTGATAGACCAGGTGTAGCTGACCACGGTCGAGTGCGACTCGGAACTCGGTCGCAAGCGTCAGCCGGGCGGCGGCTCGGTCGTGGAGACGGCTTGTGAATCGCTCGGCCCGGTCTCGTCCAGCTTCCTTGGCCGCATACATGGCGTTGTCGGCGTCGCGTACGAGGTCGACGGCGCGGCACCCTGCGGAGCTTGTGGCGACACCTATCGAGCACGTGACGCGAACGACCGCTGTAGACGTTTGAATCGGCGCCACGATGCCGGCGAGAAGCTCGTCGACAAGGCGCTGCAACTGGGTGTCGTCGGACATCTCGACGACGACGACAAGTTCGTCGCCACCGAACCGGGCAAGCGTGCCGCTGGCAGGAATGATTTCAGAGACGCGGCGAGCAACCTCGACCAGGACCGTGTCGCCGACATCGTGACCGAGGCTGTCGTTGATGAGCTTGAATCGGTCGAGGTCGATGAAGAGCACGGAGACACGTGCACGCAATCGTGCTGCTCGCTCCAGCGCGTCGTTGAGTCGCTCCACGAGCAACGCGCGGTTGGCAAGACCGGTCAACGGGTCGTGGAGGGCCTGGTGAGACAGCTGCACCTCGTAGGCATCTCGGTCCGCGATCACTGCCTGGAACCGTGCCGCGAGTTGTTCGATCTCTATCGGTCCGTCGATCGAGGCCAACGCGCTGACGAGCCGCGTGCCACCGCCGCCGACCGCGCGAGTCAGGTCCCGCAGCGGGCGCGCAATGCGGCGATTCACGATCAACATCGACCCGATCAGGGCCATGAGAACACAAACGCCCAGCAACCCACCGCGGATCAACACCGAACGCGTCGACGCCAGCGCGGTCTGAGGATCAGCACCGGCGACGAGCGACCACGGCATCCCAGCCACGGAGTGCGACGCGGCGACATGACCCGGCATCGGATCTGCGATCGTCACGCGGCTCGGCGACGAGCCGTCGACGCGATCGTGCGACGATGACAGCACCCGGCCGGAGACAACATCGACCAGAGCGAAGTCGTAGTGACGGTTGCCGCCGTACGTGGCAGCGATCACCTGGGCGATCTCGGCGGTCGGAACGACAACGGCGACCCTGCCGACGACCTGACCCTGATCCTCGACAGCGGCAACGAACGCGAGGGCGCGTCCCCCGGACACCGCATCGATGAAGAGCCCCGAGGTGCGCCAGGCTTCGACCGGTGCACGCACCCAGGCTGCCCCCGCATGGGTCGAACCCTCGGCGGGCAAATCGGCGGACGAGCACGCGATGGTCCCGTCGGGCCGAACCACATCGAGATGGCTACCCGGAAAGAGCAGCAGCTTGAATTCCAGGCTGCAGTTGGACGGATCCGTCAACAGCGGTACGACGCCAGGATTCGCAGCGATCGATCTGTGCTTGTCCGAGAGCGGCCGCCGCGGTGTCGGCGAGGAGGCCTGCGGCGAAGTCGGCCAGATAGGCGGCCTCGTCTTTCACATCATTCCGTGAGCTCAGCCAGACTTGACTGCCCAACACGCTGCCGACGCCGGCGAACGCCACGATCACCACCACAACGATGGCAGCCAGATGAGCACGAACAGACCTGTTCCGACGTGCCTTCCAAGCTCTCATGGTCTCGCTCTCCGCAGTGTGTATCTCCTTTCGGCAGATCACCCCTCGAGCTAAAGCCCTTCCACGCCAATGGTCTTGACATCGAATCGAAGATAAACAATACTAAACAGACACAAACAAATGTAAATACAGATCTGATTGGGGGATCAGGTGTTCGCTGAGGAACGTCATCAAGCGATCCTTCATCGCACACGCGCTGCCGGGCGTGTCGATGTCGCCTCGTTGGCCGAGGAATTCGCTGTGACACCGGAGACGATCCGGCGCGACCTCACCGTGCTCGAACGCGCCGGTCACGTGAGACGAGTGCACGGTGGAGCCATCCCCCTCGAACGGTTCGGCTTCGAACCGACGTTGTCGGCGCGGGCCGAGGCCTTCACGTCGGAAAAGCAACGGATTGCCAAGGCGGCGCTCGCCGAGCTTCCCGAAGCCGGCGCGATCCTGCTCGACGCGGGAACAACGACACACGAGTTCGCGGCGATCATCCCAGGCGATCGCGAGCTGCTTGTCGTCGTCAACTCCCCCGAGATCGCGATGACCCTTTCGGACCGAGCCAACTTGACGGTGTGGATGCTGGGTGGCCGGCTTCGTCAGCGCACCTTGGCTGTAGTCGACGAATGGACCACCCGCTTGCTCGAGAACGTGCGCGTCGATGTTGCGTTCATGGCGACCAACGGAGTCAGTATCGACCGCGGCTTGACAACCCACGATCCCGCCGAGGCACAGGTGAAACGGTCGATGATGGCCGCCGCACGACGGGTCGTGCTGCTGGCCGATCACAGCAAGATCGGCACCGACTACTTCGCATCGTTCGGGTCGTTGGCCAGCGTCGATGTGATCGTGACCGACTCGAACGTCGATCGAGAGCTCATCGAGGAGTTGTCCGACGCCGGACCGCGAACGGTGTTGGCATGATCGTGACCGTCACGCTCAGTCCGAGCCTGGATCGCACGATCGAGATTCCAGCTCTTCGGCGCGGCGACGTGATCAGGGCGACGACGAGCAGCGTGGAGGCCGGTGGCAAAGGTGTCAATGTCTCACGTGCGCTGCTGGCAAACGGCGTGCCGTCCATCGCGGTCATCCCACTCGGTGGGGCCGTTGGCGACGAACTGGCGGCGCTGCTGAAGGCCGAAGGCGTGGAGATGACCATCGTGCCGGTGCAGGAGACGACCCGTTCGAACGTGACCCTGTCGGAGCCGGATGGCACCACCACCAAGATCAACGAAGTCGGCTCACCTCTCACCATCGAAGAGATCGGCAATGTCGAGGAAAGCGTGCTGCAGGTCGCCCGTGCCGATGACTGGGTCGTGTTGAGTGGGCGACTTCCTGCCGGCGCTTCCGACGACACCTACCAACGATTCGTACGCCGACTCACCGGGCAAGGCGTGAAGGTTGCGGTCGACACCTCCGGCCCCGCGCTTGTCGAGTCGCTCACCGCCGGCCCAACGCTGATCAAGCCCAACCGCGAGGAGCTCGCGGAGGCGTTCGGTGCATCGATCAACTCGTTCGCAGATGCCGCGGCCGCCGCCGAATCGCTGCGGACGAGAGGTGCCGGCGCCGTGTTGGCGAGTCTTGGTGGCGACGGCGCGATTCTCGCCGACGGAAGCCTCTCCGCCGCCACGTGCGCCGTTGCGGATCGCCGCAGCACCGTCGGGGCCGGCGATTGCCTGCTCGCGGGCTTCCTTGCGGCCGGAGCCTCCGGCCAGCGCGCCCTTCTCAACGCAGTCCAGTGGGCAGCCGCTTCGGTGGCGCTACCTGGAAGCGGCGTGCCGTCGAGCGCACAGATCGCGCTGCGGCACCCAGACCTCATCACCGATTTCGATCACAGGACTCTGTCGACTTTGACGTGAGGAACACATAGCAATTCGTTCCCGCCTCCGCAGGGCGGCGACGACCAATTCAACAGAAGGGGAGTTGAACATGGAGACAATGCCGTATTCACCGACGATCGAAGGGACCGGGGTCAAAGCAACGATCCAGCGCCTCGGTGGCTACCTAGCCGGGATGATCATGCCCAACATCGGGGCGTTCATGGCGTGGGGGCTCGTCACCGCGTTGTTCATCCCCGACGGGTGGATGCCGAGCGAGAAGCTTCGCCGTGCTCGTCGGGCCGATGATCCTGTACATGCTGCCGATGCTGATCGGCTACACCGGCGGGCGCATGGTCCACGGCCAACGCGGGGCCGTCGTCGGTGCCATCGCCACGATGGGCGTGATCGAGGGTCGTCAATCGCCGACGGGAGCTCGAAGATCCCGATGTTCCTCGGCGCGATGATCATCGGACCGCTGGCCGCCTACCTCTCAAGCTGTGGGACGAGCAGATTCCAGGACAAGGTCGAGGCCGGCTTCGAGATGCTGGTCGACAACTTCTCGCTCGGCATCATCGGCGGCGCTCATGGCGATGCTCGGCGTGTGGGGCGTCGGACCGATCGTGCGCCACATCGCCGATTGGCTCGGTGACGGCGTCGAGAGGCTCGTCGACAGAACACCTGACCCACTGGCGCCGGTCCTGATCGAACCGGCCAAGGTGCTGTTCCTCAACAACGCCATCAACCACGGAGTACTCGGGCCGATCGGCGTCGCGGAAGCGCTGGACAAGGGCAAGTCGATCATGTTCATGCTCGAGACCAACCCCGGCCCGGGGCTCGGGATCCTGCTCGCCTACTGGCTGTTCGGCCCAAGGCGCTCAAGCCGAGCGGCTCCGCGCGGCGATCATCACACTTCCTCGGCGGGATCCACGAGATCTACTTCCCGTACATCCTGATGAAGCCGCGCCTGATCCTCGCCGCGATCGCCGGCGGCAGCCTCTGGCGTCGCGATCTTCCAGGCCACCGATGTCGGTCTGCGGGCCACGCCCTCACCCGGCTCGATCTTCGCCTACACTCGCGAGACACCGGGTGGCGACATAGTGTCGGGTGCTGCTCGGGATCGCCGTGTCGGCCGCGGTCAGCGCCGCCGTCGCCGGTCGGCGCTGCTCGGTTTCGGACGCAAGGTCCGACGTCGCCGACGAGCTCGAGGCGGCCCGAGAGGACAGTCGCGCCGGAGGAAGGCAGGGTCGAAGCTGGCGTCCGGCAGTCGAGGGAGCCTGAGATGCCCAGCATCGAGGCCTCGAAGGTCCGCAGGTTGATCGTCGCCTGCGACGCCGGCATGGGATCGAGCGTGATGCTCGCCAGCACGCTCAAGAAGCAGTTGAAGAAGACCGACGTCACCGTCGAGCACACGCCGGTGCACACCTCCCGTCCGACGCCGAGCTCGTGCTGTGCCATCACGGGCTCGCCGAGCGGGCCCGGGAGGTGGCGCCGAGGCGCGGTCGTCGTGTCGTTCCAGCTGTTCCTCGGTGACCCAGCCGTCGCCAAGGTCGTCGAGGCGACTCAAGAACGGCGGAACCATCGATGGATGACGTGGCCGCCGACAGCGATGCCGGCGGGTGACCGACCTGCTCGCCGCCGGTCGGTCCGACTTGGCGAGCAGTGCGGACGACTGGGAGGCCGCGGTCAGACAGGTCGGCGGGCTGCTGGTCGCCGCCGGCGCGGTCGCACCCGGCTACGTCGACCTGATGGTCGAGCGCGACGCGACATCTCGACGTTCGTCGGTGAGGGGTTCGCGATCCCCCACGGCACGCTCGCCGGCCGCGACCTCGTCTCACGCGACGCGCTCGCCGTGGTCCAGTTCCCCGACGGGGTCGACTGGCACGGCGAGCGGGTCGAGATGTGCATCGGCATCGCCGCATCCGGCGACGTCCACGTCCCGATCCTCGCCCAGCTGGCGGAGATCCTGATGGAGCCCGACCACGCCGAAGCGTTGCGAACGGCCGCCACCGTCGACGCCGTGTTCACCTACCTCACCCCGAGCGACGACGACTGCCGACGCATGAGCATGAAAGCCGCTCGTTTCTACGCGCCGGGCGACATCCGGCTCGAGGACGTCGACGAACCGACCGCCGGGCCCGGCGATGTGGTCATCCGCGTCCGCAACTGCTCGACGTGCGGCACCGACGTCAAGATCAGCCGTCACGGGCATCATCACATCGTGCCGCCGCGCACGATGGGCCACGAGATCGCCGGCGAGATCGTCGAGCTCGGCGGCGACGTCGACGGATGGGCGGTCGGTGACCGTGTGCAGGTGATCGCCGCGATTCCGTGCGGCATCTGTCCCGACTGCCGAGCGGGGCGTCTGACGATCTGTCCGAACCAGACCTCGATGGGATACCACTTCGACGGCGCCTTCGCGGAGTACTGCCGGGTGCCGGCCGCGGTGCTCGCCGTCGACGGGCTCAACCGCATCCCCGACAACGTGTCGTTCGCCGAGGCATCGGTCGCTGAGCCACTGGCGTGCGTCATCAACGGCCAGCAGCTGGCCCGCGTCGCCGACGGCGACGATGTCGTCATCCTCGGCGCCGGCCCGATCGGTTGCCTGCACGTGCGCGTCGCCCGTGGCAATGGCGCCAAGCGCGTGTATCTCCTCGACCTCAACGAGGCGCGCCTGGCCGAGGCGCAGGCGGCGGTCGCTCCGGACGCCACGATCCTCGGCGGACCCGGTCGCCGTCGAACGTGTGCTCGACCTGACCGAAGGGCGCGGCGTCGACGTGGCGATCACCGCCACTGCCGCCGGCGCCGCCCAGGAGCAGGCGCTGCAGATGCTCGCCCGGCAGGGCCGGATGAGCCTGTTCGGTGGGCTGCCCAAGGACCAGCCGACGATCACGCTCGACTCGAACCTCGTCCACTACCGCGAGCTGATGCTCGTCGGCGCCAACGGTTCGAGCCCGGCCCACAACAAGCAGGCGCTCGACGACATCGCGTCCGGGTTGGTGCCCGTCGACGATCTGATCACGCCATCGCCTGCCGCTCGACGGCGTGCTCGACGCGATCGACATCGTCGCCCGCGGCGATGCGATCAAGGTGACGATCGAGCCGTGACCACACGGCCGAGCGCACCGGTTCCCGGGCGAGCACCCGACCAACACATCCGAACCTGCCAACTCATCCATATCTGGAGGAGACATGATCCAACGAACCGCCGTCGTCGCCTCGAGCAGCGGGCTGCACGCCCGTCCGGCGGCGATCTTCGTCAAGGCCGCCGGGCAGTGCGGCGTCAAGGTCAGAGTCGTCGTCGACGGCAAGAAACCCGCCAACGCGGCGAGCATGCTCGCCGTGCTTGCGCTCGGCGCCGGTCAGGGCACGTCGGTCACGTTGGAGTCCGACGCCGACGGCCCCGAGGCGGCCGAGGCGGTCGAGCACCTCGCGACGACCTGCTCGAGACGAACCTCGACGAGGCGGAGCCCGAGGCCGGCGGCTGATGACGCAAACTGTCCCGCTGCGCGGAGTCGGCGTCGGGAGCGGTCTCGCGGCCGGCCCGACGGTCAGGATGGGCCGGCCACCAGAGCTGCCGTCGGAGCGATCCGGTCGATCGACGGTGACGCCGAGGCCGAGCTCGCCGCCGCCGCCCTCGACACGGTGAGCGCCGACCTCGCCGGTCGCTCGCTCGAAGCCACCGACCCGACCGCATCGGCGGTGCTCGACGCGTTCAGCATGATCGCCGCCGACCCGGAGCTGCGCGACCAGGTGACCGAGCTGATCGCTCAGCGCCTCGATGCCCCGCACGCCCTGTACGGGGCGTTCGAGGGCTATCGCGAGATGCTGCTCGGCGCCGGCGGCTACCTGGCCGAGCGGGCCGCCGATCTCGCCGACATCCGCGATCGCGTGATCGCCGTCGTGCTCGGTCTCCCGATGCCGGGCATCCCCGATCCCGGTCACCCGTTCGTGCTGGTGGCCGACGACCTGTCGCCGGCCGACACGGCCCGCTCGATCCGTCGAAGGTCCTGGCGCTCGTCACCGAGCGGGGCGGCACCACGAGCCACACCGCGATCCTGGCCCGCGCGCTCGGGCCTCCCGTGCGTGGTGGGATGCACGGGCATCATGGACGTCGCCGACGGGACGCTGGTCGGCGTCGATGCGGGCGCCGGGACGGTCGCCGTCGGAATCCCCGAATCGGAGGTGGCAGCGATCGCTGAACGCGCCGACGGCGTTGGCGCGCGAGCGTCAAGAGCGTCAGCGGACCGGGCCGCACCGCCGACGGCCATCCGGTCGCGCTGCTCCACAACATCGGCTCGGCGGACGACCTCGGTCTCCCTCGACGACAGCTTCGAGGGGGTCGGCCTGTTCCGCACAGAGTTCCTGTTCCTCGACCGCCACGATCGCCCCTTCGTTCGACGAGCAGCGCCAGGCGTACGCCGCCGTGCTGAAGGCGGTCGACGGGCCGCAAGGTCTCGGTGCGCACGCTCGACGCCGGCGCCGACAAGCCGCTCCCGTTCCTCGACATGCAGCCCGAGCCGAACCCGGCGCTCGGGATCCGCGGGATGCGGATCGGCATGCGCAGCGTCGACGTGCTCGACGAGCAGTTGGCGGCGCTCGCTGCGGCCGCCGCCGACGTGCCCGGGTCCGACGTGTGGGTGATGGCGCCGATGGTGGCGACCGCCGCCGAGGCGCGATGGTTCGTCGACACGCCGCGCACGCCACGGTCTCACCCGGGCCGGTGTGATGATCGAGATCCCGGCGGCGGCGCTCACGGCGCACGCAGATCCTCGCCGAGGTCGACTTCCTCAGCATCGGCACCAATGACCTGTCGCAGTACACGTTCGCCGCCGACCGGATGCAAGGCGGCCTCGCCGAGCTGCTCGACCCGCAGCAGCCGGCGTTGCTTCAGCTCGTCGCGCTGTGCGCGGCCGCGGGCGCCGTGCACGGCAAGCCGGTCGGGATCTGCGGCGAAGCCGCCGCCGACCCGCGCTCGCCCCGGTGTTCGCCGGGATGGGCATCACGTCGTTGTCGATGTCGGCGAACGCAATCCCCGCCGTCCGGGCAAGTTGTCCCGCTGGACCCTCGCCGAGTGTCGCGGCATCAGCCGAATTCGCGCTCGGCTCCCCCACGGCGCTCGACGCCAGGCAAGCACGACACCGCATCACCCCCTGAGCCGGGCCAGGTCGGGCGGGCGCGATTCCGGCCACCCGAGGCGTAATACCGCACCCAGTTGCCCTGCCCGGGCGCGACTCCGGCCACCCGGGCGTAATACCGCACCCAGTCGCGCTGCCCGGGCGCGACTCCGGCCACCCGCCGCGTAATACCGCACCCAGGGCGCGACGCGGGCGCGATTTCGGTACTGGCAGTACCGCGGGGTACTACCAGTACCGAAAGCCGCACCCAACGACTCAAGCAGGGGCGGGGTGATGGGAGACGTGCGTGCCGACGTGTGATCGCCGGCGCTGTGGCCGTGAGCGTTGTGGCCGTGAGCGTTGCGCATTTGCGTCGACACGAGGTGCGCGCGCCGTGTGCTCGGCGACGTACTGCTGGCCGGACAGCTCGGCGATGCGTTCCATCACCGCATTGGTCAATGCCCTGGCCGCGCTGCGGCGACTGTTCAACTCGACGTCGGTCGCCACCAGTGGGGCGCCGATCGAGATCGAACACGGACCCGGTCGGGGCAGGCGCGCCCCGGGTGGCTGAATCTCGCGCGGTACCCACGATGCCGACCGGCAGGATCGGACAGCCAACCGTGATCGCCACACGTGCTGCGCCGATGTAACCGCGATGAAGATGCCCGTCGTGCGACCGCGTTCCTTCCGGAAAAACGCACAGGAGCGCGCCATCGCGCAGCACGTCCGCCGCAGCGTCGAGCGCCACCATTGCTCTGGTCCCGCTGTCACGGTCGATGGGGATCATGCCCATCGCCGGGAACAGTCGGCGAGTTCGCCAGGAGTCGAGGTAGTCGGCCTTGCCGATGAAGTAGATCGGGCGGTCGATCGTCATGATCATCAGCACCGAGTCGAAGAAGCTGAGGTGATTGGCGCACAGCACTGCAGGCCCGTTCTCAGGGACCGCCTCATATCCGGAGAGCGCCCATGGCCACAGCCGGCGCACGGGCGCCCGTAGCAGCGTGCGGAACGCCCGCTGCAATATCGGGCCTCGAGGTGCGATCTGTGGCATGGAACCAGTGTGCGCTTCGTAGTTTGCCGGAATGTCACAGGAGAGTGAATGCCGCGTGTGGTTCGGGTGGTGCTTGAGCGAACTACGCGCTGCAGGGGTGTGCTGGGTACGACGCGGCAGAACCGGGATTCCGGCAGCTTTAGTGCGTGCCTACGATTGCCTCCATCGTGTATCACCTGCTGGCAGCGGATTCGTCGGTCTTGCTTCCTGCTCGCTGGCAGATGGCCGTCTCGCTCGGCACGCACATCGTGTTGTCGTGCTTCGGCGTGGCGTTTCCGTTGATGATCTGGGTGATTCACGGTCGAGCGATTCGTGATGGCGACGAGGTCGCGCTCGGTCTGGCGAAGCGGTGGTCAAAGGTCGCGGCCGTGCTGTTCGCAGTCGGAGCGGTGTCGGGCACCATCCTCAGCTTCGAGATGGGATTGTTGTGGCCGCGAGTTCATGCGCGTGTTCGGCGATGTGATCGGCCTTCCGTTCGCGTTGGAGGGCATCGCATTCTTCCTCGAGGCGATCTTCCTCGGCATCTACCTCTACGGATGGGATCGCATGCCGCCCAGGCAGCATCGGGCGGTTCTCATCCCGATCGCGCGTCTCGGGTGTCGCCGGTACGTTCTGCATCCTGGCGGTGAACTCGTGGATGAACTCGCCGAGCGGATTTCACATCGTCGACGGCAAGGTCACCGACGTCGATCCATGGGCGGCGATGTTCAACCATGCGGTCTGGCTGCAGTTCCTGCACATGTGGATTGCAACGGTCATGGTCGTCGGCTTCCTCGTTGCCGCGGTGCACGCGACCCGGCATTCTGCGCGGTCGCGACAATCGTCATCACCGACTCGGCTTTGCTGTGCCGTTCGCCTTCGCGGCAATCGCCTCGCTCGCCCAGCCCGTGGTCGGCCATTTGGCTGGTATGCGCCTTGCGACTGCGCAACCGACGAAGTTGGCGGCGATGGAACTGGAGATTGACTCCGAGCGACGGTCGGCCCTCACCATTGGCGGCGTGATCATCGACGGCCGGGTGCGTTTCGGGCTGGACATACCGGTGTTGGGCTCGTTGATCTCGCGCAGCGATCCCGACGCGACAGTTCCTGGCCTGCGCGACTTCCCGCAACTGATCGACCCAACGATCATCTGGCCACGATGGTCCATCTGTCGTTTCAAGGGATGGTCGGCTGCGGGTTGACGCTGGTGGCAATCACGGCGTGGTACTGGCGCAGTCGCCGGCGCCGGCGCGATCCATTGGCCTCACGTCGCTTCTTGTACGCGGCGGTGGCAGCAGGTCCGCTATCGGTCCTGGCACTCGAACTGGGCTGGATGACGACGGAGTTGGGGCGACAGCCGTGGATTGTGTACCGCGTGATGCACGTCGCCGACGGTGTCACTCACGGCAACGCGGTCTGGGCGAGCTTCACCGTGCTCGTGATCGTCTACGCCGGGATGGTCACCGGCGCAATCGCGGCACTTCGCAGCATGGCTCGACGCTGGCGGAGTGACGTCACGCTCGACCTTCCGACGCCATACTCGCCGCCGCCGGCGAAGGTCGCCGAATGAGCCTCGCAGCCGTCGTCGCGGCGATCATGTTCATCGGCGTCATCGCCTGCGCGGTGTTTGCCGGAGCCGACTTCGGATGCGGAGTCTGGGATCTCACGGCAGGCGATGCTGAACGGCGTGCACCAATGCGTTCATTGATCGACAAATCCATCGGACCGGTTTCGCTGGCTCGGCCACGGCCGGGCTGGTCACCTTCGGGGTGATCTCCTTCCATCTCACCCGAGATCAGGTCGTGCCAGTCGCCACCGTCCCGTTGATCTACGCCGCCGCCATGGCCGCCGCAGCCCTCGCCGCGCTGGCGACCGGCTGGCTGTTTGACCGGATCAAAGGCCGCGTGCTCCTCGTCCTGCCGTTCCTCGTCGCTGTCGTTCCGCCCCTGGCGTTCACCAACAGTGCCGGCGCAGCGCTGGTCGGGGTGCTGATCTGGGGATCAGCCATGGGTGTTCAAGACTCCACCGTCAAAGCGCTCGTCGCAGACCTCGTACCCGCCACCCGGCGTGCCACCGCCTATGGCGTCTTCGCCGCCGTCCAAGGCGCCGCCGCCGTCTCTCGGTGGCGCGATGGCCGGCGCGCTCTACGAACACTCCCTACCCGCTCTGATCGCCGTAGTCAGCGCGACGCAGCTCATCGCGCTAGTGCTCCTGGTCATCACACTTCGCCGGCGCAATGACCACCAAGCGTTGTGGAGTTGACGGCTTAACAGATCAGCGGTAGCCATCGACACGCGCAAGCCCTCGAACCCTCGACACCTGGGCCAGAATGGCGTCCATGGGACAGGCGACAAGGGTCTGACGTCGATGGAGGCCGAACTCGCTTCCCGTCGAGCCGTTCGCGAGGACGCGTGCGTCCGCGTTGTCTTCTTCGACGACATGCGCGGATCGACGGTCCTCAAGGAGCGAATCGCCGAGCGAAGCGACGAGGAGGCCTTCCACGTCCTCCGCCGGGAGCATGACGAGCTCATCACGAAGGTCGTCACCCGTGACGGCGCGCGGCCAGGTGATCAAGTCGACCGGCGACGGGGTGATCGTGCTCTTCGAGCGGCCCTCGATCGCCGTCGAGCGCGCGCTCGAGATCCAGGAGCTCCTGCACGCGCACCCGCATCTCCAGCGTCCGGATCGGCATCGACATGGGCGAGATCAAGGTCGCGTGGGAGGGCGAGCGCCCAGTCGATTGCTTCGGCCGGCACGTCGACTGGGCGGCGCGTGCAACCGCGCTCGCCGGGGACGGCCACATCTGCGTGACGCGGCCCGTCTATACGGATGCGTTCAGCTGGATCACGAAGCAGAAGATCGCCTGGAAGACGCACGGCGCGTACAGGGTCAAGCGCGGCGAGCCGCCACTCGAGCTGTTCGAGCCGTACAACGCGAACGTGACGCGGCCGTCGCGGCGCTTGCGCGGCGACAAGGTCGAGACCGAGGCGGCGCGCGGGGCTCCGGCGCCGACGCCGGCGCAGGCTGCTCCCCCGGCGGCCGACGCACTCGCGCATGCGACCGTCATTCGACCGTGGGAGCTCGTCGCGCGCGACGGTCGCGAGTTCGCCACCAGCGGCGGGGGCGCGATGTACTGGTTTCGGGTCCCGCTGGGCGGCATCTCGTACCCGGAAGGGTTCCGGAGCTTCCTCCAGCCGGCACTCGAGAACGATCGCATCACGAAGATCCGGTTCGTTCTCGACGCCACGGTGGGGCCGATCCGCCGCGTCTGGGACGACCTCGTGCTGCCGCTCGTATCGAGCTGGGGGTCGAGCCGCGAGC
Source organism: Ilumatobacteraceae bacterium (assembly GCA_963746365.1). GTDB lineage: Bacteria > Actinomycetota > Acidimicrobiia > Acidimicrobiales > Ilumatobacteraceae > JAENVT01. The sequence goes on from CAVVBH010000025.1 coordinate 102,465, forward strand.
AGGAGCTCGACTGGAGCGCCGATGCCCACGGCGGCCGCATCGTCGTCGACGATGCCCGGGGCCGGACGCTGTCGTGGATCTTCGTCGACCTCTCGCGGGAGTTCACCCCGTGCTTCAAGCTGCTGGTGCCTGACCTCGACAGCGAGGAGCACACGGAGTCGGAGGCGCAGATCTTCCTTTCGACCGCCGGCCGGACAGTTCGTCTCGGCGACGGCACCGAGCACGTGATTCGCATCCCCGACGCCGTTCTCCGCATCCGCCCCGGCCAGCACGAGGCGCTCCTCCACGCGCTCAATGCCGTCGCGAACCAGTGGGACTCGGAGTTCCCGTCATGACGTTGTGATTCGCAGTCCCGGTTATGACACTGATCTCCATACCGGGATCCATTTCTTAAGGGATGTGACCCTCCATCTGGGTGCCTCCGTGAAATGCCGCGCTGCTGCCTTGTTGGTCTCCCACCGTCATTGCTGCCATTGGAGTTCCGAGGCCTAGTCTGAGGACTATGGCATTGCCACGGGAGGTGTTGGGGCGTACGGGCCTGACCGTGACCAAGCTCGGTTATGGCGCGATGGAGGTTCGCGGGTCGCGGATCTGGGGCGGCCGGCCGATCGAGGACGCGGACGCGGAGACGATCTTGAATGCGGTCGTCGACAGCGGGCATCACCTTCATCGACACAGCCAACGACTACGGTCGCAGCGAGGAGTACATCGGCCGGTTCCTGTCGCACCGCCGCGATGAATTCGTTCTGGCCACCAAGTGCGGCTGTACGGTGGTGCGCCGCGACGAGAGCACCGACGACACTCCTCATGTCTGGACGAGGGAGAACCTGTTCCGTTGCCTGCACGAGAGCCTCGAGCGGATGCGAACCGATCATGTCGACGTGATGCAGCTGCACAACCCGAGCGTCGAACAATGCGAAGAAGGTGACCTGGTCGCCGCCTTGCAGGCGATGAAAGAGCAGGGAAAGGTGCGCTGGATCGGCATGTCGTCCACCACAGCCGCATCTGGAGACCTACATCGGCTGGGGCGTGTTCGACACCTTTCAGATTCCGTACTCGGCGCTGGAACGCGAGCATGAGGAGCTGATCCAGGCGGCGTCAGACTCTGGGGCGGGCGTCATCCTTAGGGGTGGCGTTGCCCGCGGTGAACCGGGCGCTGGCCTGGGCCGTCAGGACCGGTGGGCGATCTGGGAAGCCGCCGGCCTGGACGAGCTGCTCGAGGAGGGTGAGACCCGTACCGGGTTCCTGCTGCGGTTCACCAATGCCCATCCTGGGATGAACACCAACATCGTCGGCACCATGAATCTTGATCATCTGAAACAAAACATCGCCACCGCCTCCCAGCCGTTGCCGGCTGATACCTACGCCGAGGCCAAGAGACGCCTGGACGCTGTGTCAACTGATCAGTGACTCGATTTGGCAGCCGATCTGAGGTTGAGTGACGGCCGGCACGTGGATCAGAAGGCCGGCGCACAGGCTGATTGCAGGCTGCCCCTGCAGAGCCAGGCCTCCGCCGCCCGCCTATATAGCGGGAAGGTGGAGCTTGGCACCGATCCGGTAATCAAGGTGCAATCTCTACCTGCAATGGGGATTGGACGCATCTCAGTTCGAGTCAGTAGGCTCGGCATCCGGTTGGGGATCGGGGGGTCCCGCCGGAGGGGATCGGGGGATCCTTCTTGTGACAGCTGTTCAGTCGTTGCCTGCTCGCCTCGGCGGCGACATCGGGGCCCGTCACTGGTCAGGAACTGACCGGTGGGCTGGAGGCCGAGGCGACAGCGCTCACCGCCAACCTGTGGGCTTACCGTCGACGGCCGCGGTGGCCGGTGTCCTGCCTCATCCACCTGATGATCAGGAGAAGCACAGCTACGTCCAGCGACACCTCTGGGTGCGTTGCTGCTCCGTGGTGACGGCAGCCCGAACTGCCAGTTCCGCGCCCTTCGCGGAGCAACCGCTCGCCGAGCTTCCGGGAAAGCCGTATGTGCTGATCGGCGGCGGGCTGGTGAGCTGTGCGCCCTCCGGCGTCGGGAAGACCGTGGCCGACTCGTAGACCATGCTGCTGGACAGCACCACGATGCGCTGCAGGCGGCCGGACCGATGTGCCGCGATCGCCGCATCAAAGGTGGCGGCCAGGATCCGCTCGTTCTCGGCCAGAAGGTCATAGGCGAACTCGTGGAAGTAGCTGATGCCGCCGATCATCGCCGCGCCCGCGACGACCTGGTCCACGTCGGCCGCCAGCTCGGTCATGAGCAGCACGTTCGTCGCGTCGCCCTCCACGAGCGGTACCTCGGATGATCGTCGTAGCTCTTCGCGACGCGGCCGTACTTGCTGAAGTTGTCGATGCCAACCACTTCGTGCCCGTGATCCAGCAGCTCCTCGACCAGATACCCGCTGATGAAGCCGGCGGCTCCGGTGACCAGGATTTTCATGCGCAGGAGTGTGGGCCGGTCGGTGTGGTCACCCATCACATTCAGGTCCCTCATCTCAGTTTCCTCTCGCCTCACCTCGCCGCGCCCCTTCGTCCAAGCTCGCACCGTGATCCCTTTCTCGGCCCAGCCTACTGGAAACGTAACAGGCCGGGCATGGTACGAACATGCCGAAGCTGATAGGCCCTCGAAGGTCGGTCCGCGCGAGGGACTCGTTGGCTGTGGTATCGAACGGAGGTCGCCGTGGTGAAGCCCATTACAGGCCGTTGCCACCCTCATGGTCGCCAGTCACAACCGGCCGATCCTCCTGGCGCTCGGCAACGAGCCCGGCAGCCGCGATGAGCGGGATCCAGTATCCGATGCTTGCCCAGGTCCCGTGCGAACAGGAGCTACCGCGAAGATCGCACATCCGGTCCACACCATCCCGGGCCAACTCTTGGTGAAGAGGGCCACCACCATCAGCGGGCTCGGCCGCGAAGCCGAAATAATGGAATATCCAATGCCCCCGCGTTCGGCCCCGCATGTACGACGTCGTTGGCCAGCGTGGATCGAAAGCTCTCGGGTAAACCCGGGATTCTCACGGGTGACCAGGACAGGGCTCCAGAGGGGACGAGGCTGGTGACCCGAAAGAAGTCAGCACCGGTAGGCCGCCGAAACCGATCATCGGGAAAGAGCCAGGCAGCGGAGTAGGGCTTGAGGGCTCATCGCGGCGGCAAGGCCGATCGCCGCGAGCCGAGGTGGGAACGCGCACCCCAACCAGGGCAAGGGCGATCAAGCAACGTCGGCGAGTAGTCGTTGACTCCCTGTCGGCGTCAGGTAGACGAATGGCGGAAACGCGGCAATCAGCCGAAAATGTCAGCCACGTGCGCTGGCGCGCCAGCAACCCACAGCAGGACGCCGCTGGCCACCAGCTCGACTGGCCATCCGGGCAGCCACCACAGGAAGCCCGAGCGGCCCGTATGGATACGGCGCGCCGGGCGGAATCGCGACGGCATACCCGATGCCGTACGGATTGCCGCCTCCCAGCACATGCTCCGCGGCGGCCTCTGCCACGAGAAGCTGGTCGGACTGGCCCATCCCCGCGTAGGCGAGGCGCAGGAGGACGAGCCAGCCAGATGAGCGACAATCGACCCGAAGGCGTCTCGGCATCGCCATGGCCCCTGCCACGATCGCCACTGCGAACCATGCCCACGGACGCCCAACGCCATCGAGGTGAGCAGCCATGAGCCCGAATCCGACACCGCACACCACCAGTCCGACCCGGTAGCGATCGAGCCTCAGCAATGGTCGGCGCCCCCGACCAGGCGGGCGGGCGTTTACCCGAGAAGACGATCCCGATTCCCCTGCTCGGGGAAGGATTGCTCGCTCACGACCTGGCGGCTCGCGCCGAGCGCAGCGACCTCACAGCCGGATTCCCTGGCCGGTCACGCCCCACACGTCGACGACGTCGCGCCCGCCGACCTCGAGCCCGCGATACGCCTTGTGCGGCGCGCCGAGGACGAGGATCTCGGCCGGCCAGACGGACTCGAGGGGAGAGGCGGTCGTCGGGGACGTACGGATCGGTCGAGCACCGTCGCGCCCTTCCAGGCGAGCAGCTTGCGCAGCTTGTACGAGAGGCTCGAGCGCATGTCGTCCGACTCCGCCTTGAAGGCGGTCCCGAGGATGCCGATCATCGGCCGCGCAGCGGGCCGTAACGGCGCTCCATGGCGGACGACGACGTAGGCCGGCAGCCCTCGTTGATCTGCATCGCGGACTGGCCCAGCGGGAAGTGATCGGCCGTGAAGGCGGCCAGCTGCATCGTGTCCTTGAGCAGGCACGGTCCTGCGGCGAACCCGGGACCCGGCAGATCGGCGGCCCGCGGATAGTTCGTGCGGATGGCGTCGAGCACGCGGGTGTAGTCCACCCCCGCCTCGTGGGCGACCATGAAGAACTGGTTGGCGATCGCGAACTTCATGTACCGCCAGGCGTTCGTGAACAGCTTCGTCAGCTCCGCCTCCTTCGACGAGGTGCGGATGATCTGCGCGCCGAGCTGCGCGAACAGTCGCTCGGCCCGATCGCCGGCAGCGCGGGTCATCGGCGCCGATGATCTGGGGCAGGCTGCCGAGCTCCTCGAGCGCATGACCCTCCGCGATGCGCTCCGGGGCGAACGCAACGTCGACCCGCTTGCCGCGATCGGCCAGTGCCTGGGCGACGTAGGCGGTGGTGCCGGGATAGACGGTGCTGCGCAGGACGACCAGCGCGCCCGTCGGCCAGGTACGGCGCCAGCTCCTCGACGGCGCGCTCGAAGATCGCCATCGACGGGTTCAGGAACTCGTCGATCGGCGTGCCGATGACGACGACCACCTGCTCCACGTCGCACAGCAGCTCCGGCTTGGCGCTGACGGTCAGGCGACCGGTGGCCAGCACCTCGGTCAGGAGCTCATCGGCGCCGTTCTCGAGAAACGGCATCTCGCCGCGGGAGATGCGCTCCACGGTGGCCTGGAGGTGTCGTAGATGCCGACCCGCAGGCCCGCGCGCGCGAACACGAGGCTCAGCGGGAGGCCGACGTGGCCGCCGCCACCCACGACGACGACGTCGGGGGGCGTGGTCTCGGCTGATGCGTTCCGGCGCGGGGAGGCGGCTGATCGGGCATGAGACTCTCGGGTTCCTCGTGATGATCGCGCCTACCGTAACAGCGTGGTGTCGCCCGGCAACGCTCTCACAACGCTACGGGCCGCGGTCGGCCCCGGTGAATGGTCCATTCGTCCCGTCGGCCTTGCCGGCGGGCGCACCGACCATGACCCACGTCACGTCGTACAGGAACGAGCGGGGAAGCGCCAGGACGACGGCCGTGGACGAAGCCAGCCACCCGAACCGCGTCCTCGCCAGCCACAGGCCGCGCGATGGCCGCCGCGACCGCCAGCGGCGTAGACCGCCGGCCCGCCCACAGGAGCGCGGCGCCGCCCGCCGTCGTCACGTAGTTGGTCAGGTCGTAGAGGAGGTAGGGAGCGAGGAGGAGCGCGGCGATCCCGCGGCGATAGCCGCGCGCCGCCACTGGCGGCGACCGAGATAGGTCAGGACGAACAGGAGCGGGAAGAGCTTCAGGCTGGCCGCCACGCCGATCCAGGCGGGCCCGCTGCGGCGTTCGACGTCCAGCACCAGCGCCGCGATCAGCAGCGCATGGACGTTGCCACCCGCCGAGATGCCGATCAGGATCGGCAGGAAGAACGCGACGCCGATCCAGGCGCCGCGCCGAGCCATCGGCCAGACGGCCGCGACGCTGCCGATGAGCAGGATTGCCGACCAGAGCGACGTTGACGATCTCGCGCGGGAGGACGGTGAGGGGCGCCCACAGCCACGCGAACCACGGGCTGTATCGGTAGACCTCGGAGGCCAGGACGTCGGTGACCGGCGGATAGAGCGCCTGCCCGGTGCGCAGGCGCACGCCGGCATCCCAGTACGCGTTCATGTCGCCGAGGTGCCAGTCGGCAACCGACCAGTACAGGTGGTTGAAGCCGATGCCGATGATCACGGCGAGCGCAACGATCTTTGCCAGGCGCACGCCGAGCGAGCGTCGCGGCGATCTGATGGTGTGGTCGCCATTCCGCCCGATCGGCTGGACGTCGCGATCTCCGTCACCCGCGGCTAGGGCGCGCTGAAGTCGTCGAAGCCGGGCGGCTGGATCTGGACGTCCGGCATCGCCGGGCCGCGCCCGTCAAAGATGCCGATCGGCCCGATCGGGTAGTCGATGATCGGCAGCCGCACGCCGGCGGCCTTGAGCCCGCCGCCCACCAGGACGACGAGCAGCAGGATGAGGAAGATGGCCTTCATCGCGCCTCAGCATGACCGAGGCGTCAAGCCTCGGTCGTCTACTCGGGCCGGTCGACGGGAGTGGCGGGCTGCTGGCGGAGCCTCGACGGCGTTGTCGGCATGCTCGACGGCCTCGTTCCCGCGCCGCGGAGCTTGGCGCGCTGGAGGTAGAACCAGGCGGCGATGAGGACCGCCAGGAACAGCAGGAAGAGCGGCAGATATTGCATCGGGTTATGCACCTCGGGATGTGGCGTAGCCAAGGGCAGTATCGGCGGTTGCGCGCAGTCAACACATGGCTCTGACGGCCCATGGCCACCCCGGACCGATGGCCCACGCATGCTGTGACGCCCGACGTGTTCGTCGCTCGCTTCATCCTCTTCGGGCTCGTCCTGGCGCAGCTCGCTGACGCGACCACGTTCATGGTCGGCGTGTCGCGCTTCGGGATCGGGCTCGAGAGCAACGGCTTCGCCGCCGGGCTCTACCACGCCGGCGGGGTCGACGCCGTGCTGCTATTGAAGGGCGCGGTGATCGTCATCACGACGACCCTCCTCGCCTACACCGCCCCGCGCTTTCCGCGGCTGCTGGTCTGGGGCGGCGCCATGGCAACGAGCCTTGGGCTGATTGGCTTTGCAGCGAACGCGACCTCCCTCATCCTCATCGGATAGCCCTCGTCCCCCAGCGCAGCAGGTAACACCCGGGTCACTCTTCCCAGCGCGCGGTCCACGGAGCACACTGACGCGCGCGACAGGCGGCACTGTGGGCCGAAAATGCCATCACCCGAGAGGACGGCACCTTGCCATGCCACCTGTCGGCGGGAGGGCACTCATGTGTCCGTCTGGCCGTCGTCATCCGCTCGTCGTCGTTCTCGCAACCATCGCGCTCCTCCTACTGTCGCGGCGCCCGGATTCGCCGCGGATCGACGCGGACCGGTGCAGGTCGGGACGGACGCGCTGGCGCGCGACTCGT
>CAVVBH010000026.1:0-104590 GCA_963746365.1 Ilumatobacteraceae bacterium
TTCTTCTTGTTCGCGTTCGACTACGTATTGCTAGGTCGTGGTCGTAGCCTTCCCCGCCTCTTTCTTTTGCGCCGCCTCCATTCACATCCTCTCTGACTTCCGCTCGTGGTGCTGCGCCGCACGGCAATGGTCGCCAACCCGGGCCGCCCATTCTAACCAATCCCTTCGGGCATTGTGGCAGGAAATCTTCCCGTTCGGGCGGCCTTGCGAGCGACGGGGGCTCAGGGCTCGAAGTGGAACGGCAGCGGGGCCTGGACCGCGTCGAAGACCGGCGGGCCCTGTGACCAACAGGCGCAGGCGGGCCCGGTCCACCTCGAAGCGGTCCCCGCAGGCCCCGCCGCGGGAAGGGGTCCGACAGGGTGATGGTGGCCGGAAGGCGCTCGGGACGTCAGCCTGCCGTTCATGACGAGACGGTCTCTCCGCCCGCGCCCATCAACTCGAAACTCCAGTTGAAATTCAACAGGGTCGTCGTACGTCCGGTGATAAGCAGGAACACGGCGAGCCGATCGCGGCTCGGGGAGAGCATGGTGCCGGGGACGGGAGCGGTTGGCTGAACGGAAGCGGGGAGGAGGGAGAACGGGGGCGGCTTCAAGGGCGTTTCCGAAGAGGTGCGGCGGCGGCGATCCCGCCCGCCGGCCGGCGCCGATGGCCAGCTCTCCAGGGCGACGCTTTCGCGCGGTCCTCCACGGCCACGACCCCCGCGGGGCTGAAGCCTGCGGGAACAGGGGGGACGGCGGGCGCCCGCGGAACCCGGACGACGATGGGCGTGTCCACCGCGGCCGACGATTGCGCTCGTCTGCGGGGCACTCCGTGCGCCCCGATCGCACCGCGACCCCTGGGGTCGACTTCCCGCCGGCACTGCGGAGCGCATCATGATCCGGTACTCGAGCCGGCCAGGGGCCGGAGGGACGCGGCAGCAAGGCCGACCACTCCCGCCCTCGGTGGCCATGCCGACCGAATACCACCCGCCTCCCCTTCGGGCCGGAACTGCAGCCGCGCCGCCGCCACGGCCCGGCGTCCCCGGTGGCGATGATCCGCGTATAGCGGTCGTAGGCGACGCATCGACGCGGCGGGCCGATCGCGATGGGGCGGTCGCCGACGTCCGTCACCGGTGTGGCGAGGAGGAGCACGGCCAGTCGCACACCCGCGTGGACCGCCATCAGGGGGCTCGAATCGGAACGGGTGCGGCGGCCTGGATCGCGGGTGGAAGGAGAGGACCCGGCCGCTCCGACCATGACCCGCAGGCGGGTCCGGTCCACGTCGAACTCCTCGCCGCAGCGGCCCGATGCGGTCAGCGGTCCGGTGAGGGTCACGGTGGAGGGAAGGGGCGAGCGGTCAGGTTGGGCGTTCCATCTGAGTGGAGGGACGCAGACCGTGTCCCCGCCCGGGGCGATCAAGTCGAAGCTCCAGTCGAAGCGGATCGGGGGAGCGGGCCTGGCCGGTGAGGAGCAGGAAGACGGAGAGCTGGCTGGCGGCTCAGGGAGAGCACGCTGCCGGGCACGGGGCTTGGTCCGGGAGAACCGGAACTTCGGGAACTCGTCGACATGGGCGAGGTCCGAGATCGCGTCGCCCCCGAGGGCCACCGCGGCCGCGGATGCCGCCCGCGAGCCCCGGCCCCGATGGCCGGCCGTCTTCCATCCCGAGACCCGCTGACGCGGTCTTCGGCGGCCACGACCCCGGCGGGGCTGAAGCCGGAGGGCACGGGCGGGACCAGCGGCGCGCCCTTGGGCACGCGGACCACGATCGGCGCCGCGAGTGCGCCGGACGTCTGCCCCGGGGCCACCGCACGGCCGCCTCGTCGCCCACCCGCGCTGCGATCACCGGGGTCGCGGTCTCGCCGGTATCCGCCGCGCGCATCAGGATGCGGTACTCGACGCGTTCCACTGGCCGGACCGGGCGCGGGAGGTGCGCCGACCATTCCCCGGTGCCCGGGGCAGCCATGGCCACCGAGTACCAGCCCCGTCGCCGGCGGCCCGGAACTGGAGCTGCGCGGAGGCGACATGCGTCCGCGGGCGCCGCCGTCGCCGCCACCCGCGTATAAACGTCGTACGGGACGCAGTCGAGCGGCGTATGCGGCGATCGCGAGGCGGCCGGCGGCGGACGGCGCCGACGGGCGCGGCGAGGAGGAGGGCGCCGCCGTCCAGGCCCGTGCCGCCGTCATCGAGTGAGCTCATGGCTGACCACGAAGTGGAACGGCAACGGCGGCATGGATCGCTTCGAAGACGACCCGGGGGCCGATCAGCAGAGGCTGGAGACGACCCCTGTCCACGTCGAACCGATTCGCCGCAGCTGCCGGGCCGGGGAAACAGACCGGTCAGGGGCGACGGTGACGGGGAGCGGCTGGAGGTGACCGAAGTGATGCCGCTCGGTGAACACGCAAATCGTCTCCCCGCCCACGCCGAGCATCTCGAAATTCCAGCTGAATGTGAACGGGCGGGCCGGCGTCTGCCGGTGAGGAGCACGAACACCGAGAGCTGGTCGCGACTTCAGGGACAGCGCGGTGCCGGGCCCGGGAACCGTTCGGGCGAGGTCGTGATCGCGGGGATCCGGCAGGTTCACGTCGGGCGAGTCCGCCGCGGCCTCGCCCCCGAGGGCGACGCCGGTGGCGATTCCCCGACCAGCCCGGCCCCGATCTGCGATCATCCTCAGGCGCGACGTCCGCACCCGATCCTCGGCGGCCACGACGCCGCGGGGCTGAAGCCCGCGGGAACGGGCGGGGCGAGCGGCGCGCCCTTCGGGACACGGACGACGATCGGCGCGTCCACCGCCGACGCGGAGCGGGGCGGCGGGATCCCGCACTCCGCGCCAACCCGTGTTGCCGCGATGGCCCGGGGTCGCCGCCTCGCCGGCATCGGACGAGCGCATCACGATGCGGTACTCCCGGCGGGCGAGCGGGTGCACCGGGCGGGGCAGGAACGCCGACCACTCCTTCGCTTCCGCGGTCATGGCGACGGAATACCAGCCGCGCGTCCGGCGTGGCCCGGAACTGGAGCAGTGCCGACGCGACCGCGTCCGCGGGCGCGCCCGTCGCCGCGATCCGCGTGTAGCGGTCCCGGGGCACGCACTCGACGCGGGGAGTGGTCGATCGCGATGCGATCGGCGGCCGCGGCCGGCGCGGCAGCGGCGAGCGCCAGCCCCGCCACGACCCCGGCCGGCCATGGCCCTCAGCGCGGAGACCTCACGAAAGGACATGGTAACCGGGGTCCGAGGGTCAGGGCTCGAAGTGGAACGGAAGCGGGGGGCCTGGACGGCGTCGAAGACGGGCCGCCCGCTCCTCAGGATACGCGGAAGACGTGCCCTGTCCACTTCGAACCGCTCTCCGCAGGCTCCGGACACCCGCAGGGGCGCGCTCAAGTGGAGATGGTGGCCGGCGGGCGCAAGAGGACGCAAAAGGTTGCCGCCCATCGTGGCGCAGATGGTTTCCACACCCGCCCCCAGCAACTCGACGTTCCAGACGACAGGCTCATGGCGCCGGCGGGCGCGGCCGCTCAGGAGCAGGACCAGAGGTGAGGGGATCACGTCTCCCCACCGACACGCGTGCTCCCGGGCACCGGCGCCGTCGCCGCGAACGCGAACGAGGGAGCGTCCCCATCAATTCGAGGGGAGGTCCCCCCGCGTCGCCGGCGAGGGCCACCGTCTGCGCCTGCAGCGCCCAGGGAGGCCGGCCCCGATCGCGAGCGTCTTCACCGTCGACGGCCGCGCGCGGTCTTCACGCCGCCACCACGCCCGCGGGACTGAAGCCCGCGGGAACGGGCGGCACCAGCGGGGCGCCCTTCGGAACGCGTACCACGATGGGGGCCTCGACCGCGGACGCCGATCGGCGCAGCCGTCGTCGCATTCCGCGCCCGCTCGGGGAAGCACCGAAACCGACGGTGTGGCCGCCTCGGCGGCATCCGCCCGCGCGCAGGACGATGCGGTACTCCACGCCGGTCAGCGGCCGGGATCGGCCGCGGCAGGAACGCCGACCACTCCGCGCCGTCCCTCACCATGGCCACCGAATACCACAAGGCGCCGCCGCCCGCGGCCCGGAACTGGAGCTGCGCGGAGGCGACGTCGTCCGCGGGGGACGCCCCGCGCCGCGATCCGCGTGTACCGCTCGTAGCCGACGCACTCGACGGGTACGTGATCGATCGCGATGCGGGCCGCGGACGCGGACGCACCCGGCGCGGCTAGCGCGAGCGCCGTCAGACCACCGAGCCACCGCCGACCCCTCATCGGAGACCCCTCACCCGCTCAAGGCTCGAAGTGGAACCGCACCGCCAGGATCTCGTCGAAGATGGGCCGGGCGTTGCTGGTCAGGCGGAGCCGGGCCCGGTCCACGTCGAACCGCGGGCCGCAGCCGGGCCGGGGCAGGAACGAGGCGGTCAACGTGAGGCTGGCCGGAAGAGACGTCAGGGGAAAGACCCGGCCGTTCATCGAGACGCACACCGTGTCCCCGCCCACGCCGAACAACTCGAAGACCCAGAAAAAATTGATCGTGGTGCTGCCGCGGCCCGCGAGGTGGACGAGCACGGAGAGATCGTCCTCGCTCAACGACAGGACGGCGCCGGGCGCGGGCGACGTCCCCGCGAACGTGGCCACGGGAAGCTCGCCCACCTCGCGCGGCTCCCGGGCCGCGCCGCCCGCGCCCACAGCGCGGCAACGACGGCGGCCATCAGGCCAGCCGAATCAAGAGCTCCTCGCCCTTGACCCTCGGACCGCCTCCACGGCGGCCACGACCCCCGCCGGGCTGAAGCCGGAGGGAACCGGCGAGAGGCCGCGCGGACCCCGCGGCACGCGGACGACGGTATCGGGGTTGTCCATCGCCGCCGCGCGAATCGCACCCCGGGGCTCCGCAGTCCGCCTCCACGCGCGGCCTCGATGGGTGGGGGAGTCGCCACCTTCGCCGGCCTCCGACGACCGCATCGCGATGCGGTATTCGAGGCGAGCAGAGGACGGATCGGCCGTGGCAGGAACGCCGACCATCCCGTGCCCGTGGGCCGCATGCCGACGGAATACCAGTCGTCGCCGGGCGCGGACCTGAACTCGAGCTCCGCGCGGGCCACCTGGGCCGCGGGCACGCGGACGCCGCGATGCGCGCATAGCGCTCGAGGGGAGACGCACGGTGACGGCGCGTGGTCGATCTCGATGGCGGCCGCGGCGGCGGCGGGGCGGGCGAGCGGAGAGCGCCAAGCCATCCCGCGCGCCCGGCCCCGGGAACGGTCTCAGGGAACCGCATAGTAGCCGGTCCGATGGCGGACCTGGAGGTTCTTCCCGCCCGCGCACGCGGAGCTCGATGCCGCGCCATCGCGCCGTCCTCGGCGGGGTTGGACGAGACATAGCCGATCGTGTTCCGGCTTCGGAGCTCGTCGCCGATCCGGGCGTAGACGGAGTCGAGGTCGCGGATGGACCGGGCAATGGACCTCCCCGCCGCTCTCCGCGCTCAGCAGGCGGAGCAGGCGCGCGGAGCGGTTGGAGGCGTCGCTCTCCGCGGCGGAGGGCGATGACGTGGATGGTCGCCTCGCGCCGGCGGACCAGCTCGAGGACCTGCTCCTCCCAGACCAGGGACGCGGTGTCCTCGCCGTCGGAGACGAGGACGACCACGCGGCGCCGCAGCTGCGCGCCGGGCGCGCGGCGGGAAGGCTGCTTGAGGGTCGACGTAGAGCGCGTTGTAGAGCGCGGTCGACGCCCCGCGGACACCTTGTCGATCGCGCGTCCTGCAGCGCGCGCGGTCGGACGTCGAGTCCTGGAGGACGGACACCCGGTCGTTGAACTCGACGACCCGGACGTGGTCGTCCGGGCGGAGGGCCTGGACGAAGCGGGCGGTCGCCGCCTGCGCGACGGGCATCCGGTCCGTGACCGAGTCGAGGCGTCGAGGAGGAGGACCAGGGACACCGGAAGCTCCTGGCGGTCGAAGGAGGGGGGGCCTGGCGCGGTGCCGTCTTCCTAGAGCTCGAAGTCCGCTTCCCGCGAGGTCGGTGACGAAGCGGCCGTCGCGGCCGAGGCACGGTGACGTCGAGGCGGACCACCTCCACGTCGGAGCCGAAGACGGGCGGGCCGCCGCGGCGGCTCCTGGCTCCGCGCCGGCGCGGCGGGCGAAGCCCGAAGGTCAGCGAGGGCCGCTGCACGGCCACGCCGCGCTCACGGCCCGCTCCGGAACCGCACGGCGGTCCACCACGCCGGCCGCGGTAGCGCCTCGCCCCGTCGCCGGACATGACCGGCGCGGGGCTGCAGGGCGCGGCCGTCGACGTCGATGATCCCCTCCAGCAGCTCGACCACCACGTCGGTGCCGCGGCGGAGGCGGCGGATCGGGGGTGACGACCAGGGCGCGGTAGCGCTGCGCGATATTCGTACGCTGCGGGCGGCCGGCATCGCGCCGCCCGCGTAGCGGACGCGCAGCCGCCCCTCGAGGCTCTGGGGTCGAGGGGCTTGCTGAACTGGAGGACCATGGGACGGTGCCCGCGCGGCGGACGGCTCGCCGGGGATCGGCCACGCGAAGCTCACGCGCGGCGACACCGCGACACTTCGAGCGGGTGGCCGCCGATGCCGCCGGCCTCCTCGTTGATGAACTTGACGGCAGCGTTGATGCCGTTGATGTTCGTGTCGCTGACGACGACAGCGCCGCCCGGCTGGTTGAAGTATCCGACCTTGATCGGTGACAGGCTCGCATCGGCTGTGCCCGACCCGCCGATGTACCCGCGAAGTCAGTGACTCTCTCGCCGCTCCCGGTTGGCGCCGTCGTGTCGGCTGGTGTGGCCTCGGTGTCGGCTGGTGAAGCCTCGGTGTCGGCTGGAGCAGCCTCGGTGTCGGCTGGTGCAGCAGCCGTGTCGGCTGGGGCAATGGTGCCGCCTCCGTCGGTCGGAGTTGCTGAACCCTCGTCGTCGTCGCTGCCGCAACTGGTTGCGACGAGCGTCGCTGCCAGAAGTACAGCACCCAGCTTTCCCCGTGACCTGCGGGCCTTTGGCATGTCGGTCTGACGCATGCTTCCCCCATTCGCAATTGGGCCTACCCCCCGGGACCGGCCAGTTCGCGAAACAGTACACCGAGCGATGTAACCGCTGGCACTGAAACGTTCGCTCTAGCCGAACGTTCCCCTTCGTCGACAGCCTGCGATCAGTTCTCGATGGCGCGCCGGATGTCGCGTGCCGCTGTTGCGAACATCGTGGCGTCATTGGAAACCATGACGAACCGGAAGCCCCGTTCGGCAGCAGCGCGTGCGGCAGCCGCGTCGCCAACGGCGGTTCCGCACGGGATGCTTCGAGCGCGACATCTCTCCAGCGTGTTGGCGATCAGCGCGTCGTTGTCGGGGTGAGTGGCGGGGTGTCCGCTCGACAGCGACAGATCACCCGTGCCGATGAACAGTGCGCTCAACCCTTCGACGGCCAGGATCTCATCGATCACTCGAAGTCCACCTTGGTCCTCCACCTGCACGCCCCGAACGATGCCGTCGTTCGCGTGCTCGAGGTAGGTAGCAGAGGCGTCTAGTCCCCAACGTCCCGCACGCGAAGTACTGCCGAGCCCGCGTACGCCGGCGGGACTGAATCGCATCGCGTCGACCGATGCGCGGCACGTCGCAGCGTCGGTGACCCGCGGCACCAGAATCCCATCGGCGCCCGAGTCGAGCAGGCGTTGGAGATGGCTATCGGAGCGGTCCGGGTACGCGCACCAGCGCGCCCATTCCCATCGCCTGCGCCATGACGATCGCGCGATATGCGCTCTCCAAGGTGAGCGGCGCGTGCTCCATGTCGACGACGATGAAGTCGAATCCGGCATGTCCGAGAAGCTCCACGGTTTCGATCGTGGGGAGCTTCACCCATGTACCGAAACGGTCGGTCCGTCGCCCGCGAGCCGCCGCGCGAAAGCTGCCACGTTCGTCCATCTCTACCTTCTACTTGCCAGAGATGGCACGATACGAGCTATGCCATACGACAAGAACGATCCGCGATCGCAACTGTCCACCGCAGGCAACTCGCCTTCCGGCATCCCGCGTCCGGCGCAGTACCGCGAGCTCCACGAGGTGGGCCCCGACGAAAAACACGACAACGGCAGCAACACGTGGTGGACCCGCAGCCAGGCGATGCTCATCGGCTGGACGGAGGCGCAGCCAGGCGATGAGCTCACGACCGATGTGGCGGGCGAGCACGCCGTGCTGGCGCTCGACGGGGCCACGCTGCAGGTGACTCACGATGGCGAGGTCGCCGCGGTCGACGAGCCAGCCGTGGTCATCGTGCCGCCGGGGTCGTCGAGCCTGCGAATCACGTCGGCCGGCACGGTGATCCGGGTGATCGCTGCCGCCACGGCTCCGGAGTTGGCGGGCCGTTGTGCGAACAAGAGCGAGTACGAGGAGGACGACGCGAACGTCGGGGCGTTCGTGCCGTGGCCCGACCCAGCTGACGGGCATCGAATTCGCGTCTACCCGATCGCCGAGCACCCGATCGTCGACGGACGGCTCGGGCGCATCTTCCGGTGCTCGACCGTGATGATCAACGTGCTGCCGGAATCCGACGATCCGCGCGATCCGTCGAAACTGTCGCCTCATCACCACGACGATTTCGAGCAGGTCTCGCTGCAGGCCGTTGGCGACTACGTCCACCACATGCGGGTGCCGTGGACGCCCGACTCGACCACCTGGCGCGACGATGAACACAGCGCGTGCCGGGCCCCTTCGGTCGTCGTGATACCTCCGCCGCTCGTTCACACCAGTCAGGCAGTCGGGGCAATGCGCCATTGGCTGATCGACGTGTTCGCACCGCCCCGGCGCGACTTCTCAGAACGTCCCGGCTGGGTGCTGAACGCCGACGAGTACCCGATGCCCTGAGCCCGGTGGAGTGTCTCGGGGTACCCACGTGGGCGTGAAACACTCCACATCGTGGGTGTGGAGTGTCTGGGTACCGACGTGGGCGTGAACACTCCACATCGTGGTGTGGAGTGTCTCGGTGCACCCAGGTGGGCGCCAGACACTCCACACGACGATGTCGTGAACTAGCGACTCATGTCGACCGCGTTGACCCGCACCGGTTCGATCGTCACGACGACGCGGCTTTCGCCGGGCTGATCCATGTTGCGCAAGTCGACGCCGCCGTACTTGGCACCGACCTGATCAGCGAAGGCATAGTCGGGATCCGCAGCGACTGTGGCGTCGCCGCGCAGTTCGAGATATCTGGCCGGGTTGGCGGTGTCGAGGATGAACAACGTCGCCGCAGGATTTCTGGTGAGGTTCTTCGTCTTCTGACGCGACGAGTTGAGCGACACGCGGACCGTGTCGTCATCTGCGAGGAACCACACCGCCGACACCTGCGGGCGACCATCTGCGCCCACAGTCGCGAGCGTTGCCACAGGTGCATCGAGCAGGTCTCGGTGCGAGTCGGGAACCGTTGTCATGACTTGTCCTCCGTGCTTCATGTCAGCCTGGTCGGCGCATCAGCCGGACTGGGCTCGTGCCCTCGGCAGACTAGATCACGTGTGTTGCGCCGTCGGTCAGTGACGGGCATGGTGGCGTCCACCGCTGTGGTCGAACTGCTCGTGGTGCTGCCGAAGGAGGTCGGCGCCGTAGTCACCACCATTCGGCGTGCGCACGACGGTGTGAACGTGATGCCGGCTGGGGACCTCGTTGTCGAACACCACTCCGGGATGGTGGTCGAACTCGATGAGGATCACCGGGCTGTGCACCCGGTAGTAGAACGGCGCCTCGTCGTCGAAGCCGCCATACCACGAGAACCAGGTCTCGTCGAGGTGCGCCACGACTTCCTCGCGTTTCAACTCGGCGTGCGCGTCGCCTTGCCAATCGACGTACGTGCCCATCAGCGCGAGGAGCACGCGTCGCTGCGCGTCGGTCATGTCGGTGCCAGGTACGCCTTGGTGTGGTGCGACAAGGTTGTCGTGGAACGCGCCGGCCTGCATTCGGCCGTCGAACAGGTTCTGCAGGCTCGGCGAGATCTCGTCGGGATGCAGCGATGGGTAGATGATTGCCCGATCGCGCTGCGGAGCCGCGAACGAACGGATGAGATCAAGTCCGAGTTGCTCCTCTGGATCGAACAGCGACAACCCGGCGAGTGGCCCCAGTCCGATGCGCCTCGGTTCGGCACCCAGGAAGGCAGGGGTCATGACGATGCGGTCGTCGAACACCACCGTGTTCACGCACACGTGGTGGCCGTCGAACTGCCAACCCCACGGTTCGCCTGAGTCCGGCGAACCGAAGACCGACACGAAGTAGGGCCACTCGCCGAACGCCTCATGATCGCCTGACAAGTCAGCGATCAACTCGTTGACGCGCATGATCGATCGAGCATGGTGATATCCACGCGCCGACATGGTGGCACGGACGATCTCGAGTGCGAGATCGCGCACCGGTTGCGCCAGGTCTTCGAGCATGACGCCGTGGCGGAAGTGATTCATGTGGACGTTGATCCACATCCGCCACTCTGGAGCGTCCATCGGAAAGGTCGCTTGCTCGCGTTGATCGTGAGTGAGCGCCTGCAGGAACGCGCTGGCGGCATCCGCGATCGGGCGAGTGTCGACCTTGCGACCGCCCAGCGAGCGCAGGCCGGTCTGAACGGTTCCATTCGTCGTCACGCCGAGCAGCGGGCGCTCGAGATGGGCGGCGCGTTCATCGACGATGGCCAGGATGGGCGATGGTGCCTCCACGATCCGTTGGCGAGCCGACATCGACGCCAGCCGGCGGATCCCGAACGCCCGCCATCCGTCGACCGCCTGCTCCTCGGGTGTGCCGATCGGCGTGCTGACGGTCTTGGCAAGCTTGGGACGATCCGGCGCGGGCGGGCGAACATCGGCAAGCCTCGCAAGTACACCATCGATCAGCGCCGCGTTGGTGAACACTCCGGTGGAAGTGTCGAGTCGCTCGCCGCCCCAGGCATCGCGGAACACGCCACCGGATTCGCGCACGATCAGGCTGGTGGCCGCGAAGTCCCAGATACCTCCGAACACGATGATCGACGCATCGAGCCTTCCCTCGGCGACCATCACCGCGTCGAGCGCGAAACATTGGCTGCGAATCGACTCGGGAAGGTGAAAGAGCCTCGGCACCGTGTTGCGCCAACCGAGCAGCGCCCCCTCCCACGGAATCACGATGGTCGAGGCATCGGCGAGCGACGATTCGTCGCCGCATCGCAACGGCTCGGACACGGCGGCATCGAACGAACCGTCCTCTGCAAACGGCGCACTCCACGCGCCTACACCACGCACCGCCCACCAACGCCGACCCCACAACGGAGCCGACACCATTCCCAACTCGACCGTGCCGTCGACGTCGAGCGCAATGATCGTTCCCCACCCCGGGCGCCCATCGGCATAGTTGTGCGTGCCGTCGATGCCGTCGAAGATCCACTGACGGTTGGACGAGCCCGGCTGCTTCCCAACCTCCTCCCCGAGCACTGCATCAGTGCCCTTGGCGCGGACGAGAGCGAGCATCGCCTCCTCGACCGCACGGTCGACTTCGGACACCGGAGTGCCGTCGACCTTGGTGGTGGTTCGCAGTTCCTCCGACCGAAAGTGTTGCCGCGACACCGCGTCGGCCGCGTCAGCCAGCCGGTGAAGAAACGCAACGTCATCGTGGGCGAGCATCGGCACAGCATTGCAGAAG
Source organism: Ilumatobacteraceae bacterium (assembly GCA_963746365.1). Lineage (GTDB taxonomy): Bacteria > Actinomycetota > Acidimicrobiia > Acidimicrobiales > Ilumatobacteraceae > JAENVT01. The sequence continues at coordinate 11,579 of CAVVBH010000026.1, forward strand.
CCCTCGGATCGCGCTCATGCGGTCGGGCTACGGTGGCGCCATGAAAATCGGGATGTACTCGATGAACTTCGGTACCTGCGCGGACCCCGACATCGCGGTGGCGGTCGCACAATACGCCGAAGCGGCCGGATTCGAATCGGTGTGGACGGGTGAGCACTTGGCGCTTCCGACCCACCCGCCCGAATGGTTCACGATGCCATCCACGCTTCCGTTCCTCGATGCGATCGTGGCGATGACGCTGCTTGCCGCACACACGTCGAAGGTGAAGATCGGAAGCGGGGTCCTCGAACTTCCGCTCCACCACCCCGTCCAGCTCGCCAAGCAGTTGGCCAGTATCGACCAGATCTCCAACGGTCGCCTGATCGTCGGAGTCGGGGTGGGCTATCTGGAGCCCGAGTTCAAGGCGATGGGTGTCGAGTTGTCGGACCGTGCGGAACGCATGGACGAGTTCATCGAGCGCGATGCGCGCTCTGTGGTCGATGGCCGAGCCCGAGTTCCATGGACGCCACATCGACTTCGACGGCATCGATGCGCACCCGCGGCCCACCAACGCGTCAGGTCCGCCTGTGCTGATTGGCGGACTCAGTGGCCTTGCACGACGCCGCGCCATCCGCACGGGGCAGGGCTGGTTCGCGTACAACGCAACCGTCGACTGGACCCGCGACATTCTCGATGTCATCGCGAAGGAAACAGCGGAGATCGGCCGCCCGGCGGAGCTCGCGCCACTCGAGCTCACGATCATCCCTGCGGGTCCGTTCGACCGATCGATTGCCGATCAATACGCCGAGCTCGGTGTCGACCGGGTCGTTGTCCTGCCCCGACCCGATGCGCCGACTGACGTACCGCACACGCCCGTTCCGTTCGACGAAATACGCCGCACGATCGACACGATCGCTGCCGAGCTCGACCTCTGAGCCGGGACAGATTCGCTGAATTCGCACGATGGACTGACTGTTAGCGTCGGTCGCAGGCTCGACAACACGGGACCGTGCTCGACGACATAGGGGGTCATGCCGTGAGGCGAAGCACAGACAGGATTCTTACTACCCACGTCGGCGCATTGCCCGCGCCGCTCGATGTGTGGGCGAAGCCCAACGTCTCCGACGAACGCCTCACGGAAGCGGTGGCGGAGGTGGTCGATCTGCAACGCAGCGCCGGTGTCGACTTCATCAACGAGGGAGAGCTGACCAAGGGCGGTCACTGGACCGAGTATCTCGCGTCGCGCCTCGGCGGCTACGAACCGGCCGGTCATCCGGGTGCGCTGGGGGAGTTGTTGCTGTCGAGCACCGACTGGGTGGAGTTCCGCGACTTCTATCTGGCAGTCCTGGGGAACGGCACGCTGTTCGAGCAGTCGGGCGCCACACAACACGTGCCCGAGGGAGCCGAGGCAACAACACAGGCGGTGGAGGATTGGGTGGCCGCCGAGCCCATCTACTACCGCGGTCAGGCTGCGCTCGAGCGCGAGATCAACGTCATGAAGGCGGCGCTCGGTGACACCCCGGTATCCGACGCGTTCCTCACAACGACCGCGCCGCTCAGCGTTGAACCGGGTCGCGTCAAAGGCATCTACAAGACCGACGAGGAGCACATCTACGGCATCGCCGAGGCGATGCGGGTGGAGTACGAGGCGATCGCCGCTGCTGGTTTCCAGGTGCAGGTCGACGACGCGTGGCTCGGCGCACTGTGGGACCGCATCGGCATCCCGATGGGGCTCGACGGATATCGCAAGTACTGCCAGATGCGTTGCGAAGCGCTGAACCACGCGCTGCGCAACATCCCCGAGGAGCAGATCCGCTACCACCTGTGCTGGGGGAGTTGGCACGGGCCACACTCGGCCGACCTGCCGTTGCCCGACATCGTCGACATCATGCTGTCGGTGAAAGCGCAGACCTATTCGGTCGAAGCGGCCAATGTGCGCCACGAGCACGAGGTGGCGGTGTGGAAAGACGTCAAGCTGCCCGACGGCAAGATGCTCGCTCCGGGTGTGGTGACCCACTCGACACCGTTGATCGAGCACCCACAACTCGTCGCAAGTCGCATCGAGCGATTCGCCGAATTGGTGGGCCGCGAGAACGTCATTGCCTCAACCGACTGCGGCCTTGGTCTTCGGCTGCATCCGTCTCTGGCATGGGCCAAACTGAACTCCCTCACCGAAGGTGCCAAGTTGGCCAGTGCCGCCTTGTGGTGACGTTCGATCAGTGGCCGTCGTTGTCGGAGTCGCCGGGGATCACGTCTTCGATCGCGTCCGAGATCCGCTTGCCGACGGTGCGCTCGTCGTCGCCGACGTCGCGGCGGGCTTCACGAACCTCGTCGTCGACATCGCGGCCGGCGTCCTTTTCGCTGTCGATTTCGATGTCGTACCCGTCGTTTGCCGGGTCGTTCGATACCGGTGGGGGTGTGGTGTCGGTCACGGTGATGCTCCTCAGGTAGGGGGAAGCCTGGCTGTACCCGCGCCATGGCCAGATCAAACGACCGGGATGTCTCGCGGCTAGAAGTCGCCGCCGCCGAAATCTCCGCCGCCGAAGTCTCCGCCACCGAAGTCTCCGCCACCGAAGTCTCCGCCACCGAAGTCTCCGCCACCCCAATCTCCGCCGTCGCCATCGCCATCGCCATCGTCGCCACTGTCTCCGCCCTGGTTGATGATGGTGGTACCGCCGTAGCCCCAGTGGCCGAAACCACCACCCAGGAGCGAGCCGAGGAGAAGACCGCTGAACAGCCCGCCCCCTGTACCGCCGAACCAGCCGCCCTGGAATCCACCCGGATAGCCGATGTACGCCGGTTGACGGGACTCGTCCAGCGTGACCGCCGGCTCGCCGTGGGGGCCGTCGCGTTGCAGCTCCTCCGGCGGCGGGGGTGGATCGCGCCCATCGAGGATGGCCCGCACTCGATCCATCGCATAGCGTGCCTCGGCGACGACGCGAGCGACGCGGACGAGATCGACCGGCTGGTCGGCGTACTCGAGTGCCGCCTGGGCGGCCCGGTACCGGTTCACTGCGGCGTCGAAGTCGCTCTGGGCCTCGGGGTGGAGCTGCACCTCCGGCTCGAGTCGGACCACGTCGTCGGCCAGAACAGACAGCTCTGCGCGCAGGACCTGACGGTCCGCCTCCTGCGCCCGAGCCAGCTCGACAGCAGCGGCTCGGCGTCTTTTGCTGCGGCGCCACAACCACAACCCGCCCAAGCCGACGCCGCCGGCCAGCAGCACCGGTCCCCAGACGCTGCCGCCATCGTCGTCGCCGCTGGTGTCGGCAGAGCCCCCGGAGCCCGAGGAGGGCGCCGAGCCCACGGCCTCACTCACGCGATCGACGAAGTCCACCAGGACAGCGAGCGTGTCATCGCCCTCGGCGGCCAGGGCTGCGGATGCGAGTTGACCGGCACGACCAGCAGGAAGCTCGCTGCTGCCTGCCCGAAAGCTGTCGCCGACCACTGCACCGATCGTTCCCCGTCGATCAACGGCCTGGGCCAACTGCCGCGCCACTTCCGCCGGGTCACCACCCGCAGCGTCAGCGGCGGACGCCGGGAGGACAGCGATGTAGAGCGGTGTGTTCGCGCTGCGGATCGCCGACCGCAGCTCGTCGGCCTCGTCGTCGGACAATGCCCGTTCCGCGTTCGGATCGACGTACACAGGATTGGTGCGGAGCGCGGCGGCGACCTCGTCGAGGTCGACGGTCGCCGTTGCCGCCTCTACCTGGCTCCCGAGCAGCATCGCGACGCAACCGATCAACAGTGCAGCCAAGAAGTGCCTCATCGCCGCACGATACCCACACGGACTCGGAGTCAAGCGGCGCGGAATCACGGGGCCGGACGTCCCGTCAGTTGTGGCTCGGGCTGTAACGGGGCTCCATCGAGCGCACAGTGCACGCGGCGGGCGGTGCACGGGGCGGTCACGTGTGGCGCGAGGCCGAAGAAGGCGAGCGGACCTGCCGCTGCCGCAATGCACGCGGTGATCACCAGGCCGACGCGGAATGCGTGGGTGATCTCGGCCGGGTCGGTGGCGGACGGTGAGACCCGAGGCCACAGGGATCACCGCCAGGGCACTCAATCCCGCCGCCCTCGCGATTGCATTGTTCACCCCCGATGCCACGCTGACGTGGTCAGGATCGGCGGCGGCCATCACCGTCGCGGTGAGCGGCGCCACGAAGGTGACGAGCCCCAGGCCGAACACGACGGCGCCGGGCAGGACATCGCGGATCCACGATGCGCTCTCACCGATCCGGGTCAGCAGCAGCAGCCCACAGGCCGCCACGATGGGCCCGACCGTGAGCTGCAACCGTGGTCCGATCCGTTGGGCGAGGGTGCCGGAAGCGGCCGACAGCACAAGCATCAAGAAGGTGGCAGGCAGCAGCGCGACACCGGCTTTCAGGGCCGACCAGCCGGTGGCGACCTGCAGTTCGTACGAGACGAGGAAGAACGACACCCCCAGGCCGCTGTAGAGCAGGACAGTTTGGAGGTTCACGACGGTGAACGTGCGATCACGGAACAGTGCCGGCGGCACCAACGGATCAGTCGTGTGCATCATGCGGCGCACGAACGCACCGATCGCGGCCGCGGCGATCACAGCAGCCACCAACACCCCGGCGTTGGTCCAACCCTGCGGCCCTGCCTCGGTCAATGCCCACGTGCTCGCCGCCAGGCCCACAACCGCGAGCGCTGCACCGACGAGGTCGAGGCCGCGGCCGGCATGTGGATCACGGGTCTCCGGTATGGCCGAGTGGGCGCAGGCAATCGCGATCGCTGCCACCGGCACGTTGATCAGGAATGCCCATCGCCATCCAGGTCCGTCGACCAAACCTCCGCCGACGAACGGTCCGATGGCCCCGGCGACGCCTCCCAATCCCGACCATGCCCCGACGGCCGCGGCTCGGTCCGACGCGCGAAAGCTCGCTTGCAGGATCGCCAGACTTCCGGGAGTCAACAGGGCGCCGCCGACGCCCTGAAGCACCCGGGCTGCGACGAGCACTTCGATGTTGGGAGCCGCTCCGCACAGCAGCGAGGCCACGGCGAACCAAATCGTGCCGATCACGAAGACCTTGCGTCGCCCGAACCGGTCACCCAGCGCGCCGCCGAGCAGGATCAGCGACGCCAGAGCAACGAGGTAGCCGGTCAGCACCCACTGCAACGCGCTGATCGACGCATCGAACTCTTCGCCGATGTGCGGCAAGGCGACATTCACGACGGTCGCGTCGAGGCTTGCCATGGCACTGGCTGCGACTGTGGCCACCAGCGCGACCCGGCCTCGTGCCGAATGCAGCACGAGCAGGTCGTTCACCGCGGGGTAGGCCAGGGTGCTCATCGCGGCAGCGTTTGACGTTCGCGGCACCGATACGGGGCTGAAGGTGTCAAACGTGAGCTTCTTGCGTCAGTTGGCGGCAAGTTCGGCTTGGTGCTTCGCGACCATCTCCTCGACGGCCTTCATGTTGCGATCAGCGAGCTCGGGTCGGGTCTCGACGGCCCGTGCCTTGGCGTTCAACGTGCTGTACGCCTGACCCTGGAACTCGGGCATGACGCGCTGCGCGATCAGTTCGTAGCTGCGATGCGTCGCCACCGGGTTGGCCCACTCGTGCGCCAACTGCATGTAGCAACCGAAGCCGCCGGATTGCTTGGCGAGCCGTTCGATCTGCTCCCCGGCCATGTCGGCGGTGCCGATGGATCCCAGACCGCTCTCGTTGACGAAGTCGATCATCTCGCGAACGTTGTCGCCTCCGACGGCCATCTGCGGGAACGCGGCGACCTTCTGGAAGTAGTTGAACCAGTGCTCGATGCCGAACTCGACGTTCTTGTAGGCCTGTTCCTTGGTCTCGGCGATGTGCATCAGGCCGACCAGGCGCCACTGGTCGCGGTCGGCCACGGTGCCGAACTTCGCGGCGCGCTCTTCCATGACGCCCCAGTGGAGGCCCAGCAAGTCGAAGCCTTCCGACTGCGTGGCCCCGATCGACAACAGGCCGATGCCGTAACGACCCGCGAGGCGCGGGCCGGATGGTGAGGCCACCGCCGGTACGCCAACGTCGAAGAGCGGATTGCTGTACGGGCGCAGATGGAGGCGGGCATCGACGAGGTTCCACGCCTTGGTCTGGCTGCTGACGGGGTCGTCGCTGCGCAGCAACTTCATGATCACATCGACACCCTCCTCGAGCAGAGGACGGGTCTCGGTTGGATCGAGCCCCAGCATGATGGCGTCGGTGGGCAGCGACCCTGGCCCGAGGCCCAGCATGAAACGGCCACGAGTGAGGTGGTCCAGCAAGACGGCACGCTCGGCCACCATGTAGGGGTTGTGGTACGCGACGCTGGTGACGCCGGTGCCGAGCTTGATCGAGCGTGTTCGCTCGGCGGCAGTAGCGATGAAGATCTCGGGACAGGCGATGATCTCGCTGCCCGGCGGAGTGATGCTCGCCGATCCATGCCTCGTCGTAACCGAGCTTGTCGAGGTGCACGATCAGGTCGAGGTCTCGCTCCAACGCCAGCGTCGGGTTCTGTCCCGCCGGGTGGAATGGCGCCATGAAAATTCCGAAGCGAAGGCGATCAGACATGAAGATTCCCTTTCTTCTCGAACGATTCTCTAACGGGCGGCCGCGCGACTCGCGCCTCCGTTGTGGTTGGCCGCGGTTGCCGCCTTCACCTTGCTGACCAGGTTGTTGGGCAGGATCTCGTCGTGGTCGTGCTGTGCGACGAATCGTCCACGACCGGCCGTGATCGAACGCAGGTCGAGCGCGTAGCGAATGATCTCCGCGGTGGGCACGAGCGCCGACACCTCCTGCTCGCCGTGCTCGCCTGCCGAGGTGCCCACCACTCGCCCGCGTCGCGTTGTGAGATCGGCCAACACATCGCCCTGGTAGCTGGAGGGGATCGTCACCTTCAGCAAGGAGATCGGTTCGAGCACGACAGCGCCGGCCCGGCCGAGCGCCTCTTTGAATCCGCTGGCCGCGGCGTTCTTGAACGCCATGTCGGATGAGTCGACGCTGTGGTACTTGCCGTCGTAGCACTCGACGCGCACGTCGACGACCGGAAAGCCGTGCGCACCGCCGGTGTGCATCGCTTCCTCGATCCCCTTCTGGACCGCCGGGATGTAGTTGCGCGGGATCGCGCCGCCGACGATCGAGTCGACGAACTCGAATCCGGCGCCACGCTCGAGCGGGCTGACCCGCAGGTTGGCGACCGCGTACTGCCCGTGGCCGCCGGATTGCTTCTTCACCTTGCCCTCGGCATCGCCAACACCGACCACCGTCTCGCGATACGGCACACGAACGTCTTCTGTCTCGACACGCACACCGAACTTGCGCGCCAGTCGCTCGAGCGCGACGGCGAGATGCGTGTCGCCCGCGCCGCTGAGGATGGTCTGGTGGGCGTGGTTGCGGTCGACGCTGAGGCACGGATCCTCGGCCAGCAACTTGTGCAACGCACCCGACAGCTTGTCGTCGTCGGTCTGCGTCAGCGGTTTCAGCGCGAGCCCGAAGACGGGCGGTGCGTGCTGGTGGGCAATGACCCGCACGGGCATGTTGCGCGGTGCCAGCGTCGTGCCGGTCGATGTGTTGGTGAGCTTGGCGACGGCCACGATGTCGCCCGCGACTGCACGCGGACACGGAAGTTGTTCCTTGCCACGCATGTGGAACAGCCCGTGCAGACGCTCCTCCGCCGATGTCGAGCTGGCGATCAGACGGTCGTCGGTCGAGATGGTGCCGGAGACGACCTTGCACAGCGACACCTGGCCGACGAACTGGTCGGCCAGGGTCTTGAACACGTAGGCGAGCGGCTGAGCGGTCGGCGTCGGCGGGCACCTCGATCTGCTCGGTGCCGGCCATGACGGCCATCGGCCGGTCCGCCGGCGAGGGACCGATCTCGCAGATGAAGTCGGCCAGCCGGTCGATGCCGACACCCGTGAGTGCGGATCCGACCAGCACGGGGAACTCGAGGCGGTCGAGCACCTCGTGGGCGAGCGTGCGCTCCAACTCGGCCGTCGTCGGCACGTCGCCCGACAGGTAGCGCTCGAGTTGATCGTCGTCGCCCGACACGATCTCCTCGATCAATTCGTCGTGTATGCGGTGCTCTTCGTCGACGATGTCGGCAGGCAGGGGAGCGGTGTGATGGCGTCCGTCGCGGTCGTATTCGAACGCCTGATCCGACAGGACGTCGGCGATTCCGTGCAACGACTCCTCCTCGCCGAGCGGCAGTTCGAGCGCGACGAATCCATGGCCCCACCTGGCCTGTAGCGAACTGAGCACGTTGTGGAAGTTGGCGCGTGGCTTGTCGTCTTTGTTGACGAAGATCAGTCGCGGGATCTGGCTGTCGACGCAACGCTCCCACGACAGTTCGGTGCCGACCTCGATGCCGTCGACGGCACTCACCACGACGATGGCCAGGTCGGCAACACTGAGTGCCGCCAGTTCTTCGCCGACGAAATCCGGGTAGCCGGGCGCGTCGAGCAGGTTGATCCTGTAGGTCTCCCCGTCGCTGGCCTTCCATTCGAAGGGGGCGATGCCGAGCGACAACGACATGCCCCGTTTGACTTCTTCGGGATCTGTGCCCGTCACCGTGGTGCCGTCTTCGACCCGTCCAACCCGGGTCGTGACGCCCGCTCGATGCAACAGCGCTTCGACCAACGTGGTCTTGCCGCATCCACTGTGACCGACAAGCACCACGTTGCGGATGCGCTGTGTTGGAATGACGTCCACCGGCTTGACCCCCCAGGGCTCGATTACCTATCCGTGCACGGACTTTATCCACCGTCGGGAGCGCCGCGTTACGCCTTGTGCACGGGCGAACGAACAGGGGTTTGCTACGGCTGGCGCGTGGAGTAGCTCGTCGGCGCCGGACGCAGGCCAGGGAACTGACCGAGGCGTTCGAGCGCGGCCACGGTGCTGCGCATCGCGTCGGCCGGCACGGGATGGCTGATGAGGTAGCCCTGCGCCTTGGTGCAGCCGAGATCGCTGAGTACCTGCAACTGGTGGACACTCTCGACGCCTTCGGCGACCATGTCGAGACCGAGCGAGCGACCCATCGCCACGATCGTTCGCACCAGCGAGCGATCGTTGGGATTGTCGGCCACACCGTGCACGAACGCGCGGTCGATCTTGATGCGCTGCAACGGGAACTTCTGCAACAACGACAGCGAGGAGTAGCCGGTGCCGAAATCGTCGAGCGCGATCCGCACGCCCAGCGAGCGAACCCTGCGGAGCGTGGCGAGCGCGAGTTCGGGCTCGGCGATCATCACGCTCTCGGTGACCTCGAGCCACAGCAGTTGTGGCGAGACGCCCGAGCGGGTGAGCGCCTCGTTGACGATCGACGGGAAGTTGGGATCGCTCAACTGACGGGGAGACACATTGACCGACATGGTCGCCGATTCGCTGCAGACACCGTCGTCGATCCAGTGTCGCAACTGGGTGAGCGCCTCGAGCAATGCCCACGACCCGATGGGGACGATCGTGCCCGTGTCCTCGGCGATGGGGATGAACTCGGCCGGCGACACGATGGTGCCGTCGCCCTGCTGCCAACGCATCAGTGCCTCGAAGCCGACGACGTCGCCGGATTCGAGGTCGAGGATCGGCTGATGGAACAGGCGCAGCTCACGACGATCGAGGGCGCGGTACAGGGCGGTCTCGACCGAGAGACGATGGGCGACCCGCTCGTGCATGGATTCGTCGTACACGGCCAGGCAGTTGCGACCGGCGTCCTTCGCCCGGTACATCGCCGTGTCGGCATGGCGCAACAGGTCTTCGGCCGATGAACTGGAGCTCGGGCTCAGCGAGGCGACGCCGATGCTGGCCGTGACGAACACATCGCCCTGGCTGATCGGCAGCGGCTCGCGGAAGATCGACAGCAAACGTTCCGCCAACGCCAACGAAGAGCCCGGGGAGCGGGTCGAGGGATCGAGCACGACATACTCGTCGCCCGACAGGCGGGCGACCGTCGAGTGCTCCGGAGCAGCCTTGCTGAGGCGAATGGCGACCATCTTCAACACCTCGTCGCCGGCGGCATGACCGAGGCTGTCGTTGATGTTCTTGAAGCGGTCGAGGTCGACGAAGTACAGGGTGGGGTGGCTGTCGGACTGCCACGCCATGCGCAAGCAGTCGTTGATTCGCTCGAGCAACAGCGTGCGGTTGGGGAGATGGGTCAGCGCGTCGGTCTGGGCGCTGAGGCGCAAGTCGTCCTGCGTTCGGCCGTTGGCGCGCACCGCTTGAGTGACACGCAACGTGACCGCGCCCGCCAGCACCAGCGCGGACACCGAACGAACGACGCCGTCGAGGCGGTCGGCTGGGCCCGTCGCCGCGAGGGCGATGATGGGAATGATCAACGACGAGGTGGTCAGGATGAGACGCCCGAAGACACGGTTGTTGACCGGATCGTCGACCGACCGCTTCAACCACACGACGGTGGGGTGGATGAACGCACCGGCCGCGGTGAAGTAAGCGGCCACGTAGAGCGCCATCGACACCCGCTCGGCTCCGTCACCGAGATGCCCTGCAGTGGAGAGGCCCCACAACACATCGCCGGCAAGGTTGAACGCCATGGCCATGGTGACCAGCCAGACCGACGCCTGCCGGGTGCCGGAACCGGAGAACAGCAGCAGGACGAGCAGGAACAGCACGACAGTTCCCGCCGGCTGGTAGGCGCCGGCCAATATCGAGTCGCCGAGCGAGCCACCGCGGTTCCTGAGAGCGGGCTCGATGAGTGCCACCCAGCTGATGAGCCAGCTGCCGAGTCCCACGATCAGCGCGTCGCCGATCACCGAGCGGATGTTCGCCGAGGCTCGACCGCTGAGCATGTTGATCAGAGCGATGATGATGCAGATCGAGCCGCACAGGCCGAGCAGGTCGGAGATCCGTGTGTAGGAACCGCTGTCTCCCAGGCTGTCGACGATCTGTGAGGCGGCGAAGAAGGCGCCAATGGCGCTGACAGCGGCCACGAAGCGACGGTTGACCCGGTGAACCCGCGCCGCAAGGAAGGTTGCACCGACCAATGTCAGCGCGGCGCACAGGTACGCGGCTGTACCCAACCAGTCCACGGGCAGCACGATGACGGCTACCGCCAACATGTACCCAATTGCAATCGCCCACCATGTAAGGGGGGCAAGCGCCCGCTTCATAGCCCTCCCGTGCCCGTACAGCGTCGGGCAGCGTGCATCCGCACCCCGCCCGAAGCGTCTCGTTAGGCTACACGAAAGTCCCATTTTCCACAAGGGGTGGTTTTCCCCGCGCGAGCAGTCACCGGAAAGGCAGGGAATTCTCAATGTTCGTCACTCGCCACAACTCCGTGGTCGAACGTGGCCTGCTCGAACGCCTGTGGGAGTTGTACGAATTGGCATACCGCCGCACCGCCGAAGAGTCGGCCAGCCGCGAGATGTTCTTCCGCTCCGAGTTCGACGCAGCAATCGCGGACTCCTCCAACCGACTTTGGGTCCTGTGGGCGGACGACGAACCCGTTGCAATGGTGTTGATCGCGACCGACATCGGTGCCACCCGCTATCTCAGCCAGCCCTTCTTCGATCGACATTTCACGGATCACGCGCTGGCGCGGCGCCGTGCACTACATCTTGTTCGTGGTCGTGCATCCACGCTACGCGGCCAAGGGTGCGCTCACCCGAATGGCTCGTGATGTGTTGGGAACCGAGGCCGCCGAGGGCGTGTTGTTGGTCTTCGATTCCCCGGAGATCAACCAGCCGCGCGACGACGGCGGTGTGGCGTTGCTGATGGAACGACTGGCCAACATGGTCGTCAGTGGTGCTCCGTTGGTGCCTCTCGATGTCTCGCGCTACTTCTGCATCGACTTCGCGGCGACATCGGCCTACATCGAGGCAACACAACCTGAGCCGGCGAAGGTCGAGCGACCGGCCAACCTCCCGGCCAATGCGCCGACCAATGTGCCGCTGCGGCGATAGCAGCAGTTGTCGCGGATCCTGTGCCGGTTCGCTACCGTATTGGGCAAATGAGTCCCACATCGGGCCCACCCTGCCCATGACCGATGACCCCATGGCCGTGCTGATGACCGTATGACCGCGCTCACTGGGGTGTACAGCGTCATCGTTCCCGGCGCTCACCTGATGCCCGCCCTGCTCGGACAACGCGACATGAACCTGCGCGCGATCGAGGCAGCGTTTCCGGCGGCGACGATCGTGGTCAGGGGCAACGAGATCACCATCGATGGTCCGCAGGCCGAACTGGTCAGCCGGCTCTTCGAAGAACTGATCGTGGTCCTGCAGGGGGGCCAGCATCTCGAGGAAGGAATGCTGCGCCGTTCGATCGCGATGATCCTGGACAACGAACGGCCGAGCGCCGTCTTGACGGACGACATCATGCGCGGCGCGAAGGGCAAGCCGGTTCGACCGAAGTCGGCCGGCCAGAAGCGATACATCGATGCCATCCGCAACAACGTCATCACGTTCGGTCTCGGTCCGGCCGGTACGGGCAAGAGTTGGCTGGCTGTTGCGATGGCGGTGCAGGCACTGCAGACGAAACAGGTGCAGCGGATCATCCTCACCCGTCCGGCGGTCGAGGCAGGCGAGCGCCTCGGGTTCCTTCCCGGCGACCTCATGGCCAAGATCGATCCGTACCTCCGACCGTTGTACGACGCGCTGTACGACATGGTGGAGCCAGAAGGCGCACAGCGACTGCTCGAACGACAAGCCGTCGAGGTGGCTCCGTTGGCATTCATGCGCGGCCGCACGCTCAACAGCAGTTTCATCATCCTCGACGAGGCGCAGAACGCGACGCCCGAGCAGATGAAGATGTTCCTCACCCGCATCGGCTTCGGCTCGAAGGTGGTCGTCACCGGCGACACCACGCAGGTCGACGTTCCCGACGGCCGCAGCGGGTTGCTCGGTCTCGAACGAACGCTCGCTGACATCGAGGGTCTTGCGTTCGTTCGGCTCGGCACGGGCGATGTCGTGCGCCATCGCATCGTCGCCGACATCGTCGCCGCGTACGGTCGACAAGACGAGCGCGAGGCCGAGCGGAAAGCCGGACGCAAGGACGCCCGAAAGTGAGCGACGACGGGCGACCACGGCTTTCACGTCAACAACGTGTGGGCGGCGACGGGGTGCCCGAGGTCTTCTGCGCCGACGAGCAGAACGACATCCGCGTGGATCTCGGGCGTTGGCAGCAACTCGCTCTCGACGTGTTGCTCGCCGAGGGGGTGCGGGGGCTCGCCGAGTTGGCGGTGCTGTTCGTCAGCGAGCGCGAGATGGCCGAGCTCAACGACGGCTACATGGGAAAGCCGGGCCCGACCGATGTGCTGGCGTTCCCCATCGATGCGGCCGAGGCAGAGATGGTGCAGCACGGTCAACCACCAAGTCGTGGTCCCGATCGGGCGCCTCCCGACCCCGCTGACATGCCGTTGTTGCTCGGCGATGTGGTGATCTGTCCCGCGGTCGCTGCGCGTCAGTCGCCCGAACATGCCGGGACTGTCGACGACGAATTGGCCCTGCTCGTCGTTCACGGAGTGCTGCACGTGCTGGGCCACGATCACGCCGACGATGACGAGCGCCTGATTATGCAAGCCCGCGAACGGGAACTGCTCGAGCAGTACGTGTGGCATGGTCCCGCCCCAGCCACCTTCCGACAGGAGCACATCTCCTCGTGATCGCCTTCAACAACGTCGATCTGTTGATGTTGGTGACGATCTTCGTCCTGCTGCTCGTCCTGATCTTCACGTCAGTCGCCGAGATGGCTCTGTCTCGCATCACCAAGCCGAAGGCGGCGTCGCTCGCTGACCAAGGTTTCAAGTCGGGCAAGGCGTTGAAGAAGTTGGTCGGTGCCCCAGAGCGCTGGGTCAACCCATTGCTGTTGACGGTCAACATCTGTCAGACGGTGCAGGCCACGTTGACCGGCATCCTCTCTGCGCGCCTCTGGGGCACGTACGGGGTCATCGTCGGCGTCGCGCTCAACGTGCTGGTGTTCTTCGTGCTGGCCGAGGCGGTCCCCAAGACCTACGCAGTGCTGTATCCGCAGAAGGCGGCACTGTTCACTGCCCGGCCGGTTTCCGCACTGGTGGCGTTCCCGCCGCTTCGCGTGATCTCTCGGTGGTTGATCAAGCTGACCAACGTCATCGTTCGAGGTAAGGGCTTACAACAGGGCCCGTTCGTGACGGAGTCCGAGTTGCTCGGCATCGTCGAGACCGCCGCGGACGACGGCGTCGTGGAGCACGAAGAACGAGAGTTGATCGAGAGCATCATCGAGTTCGGCGACACCGTGGCCCGCGAGGTGATGGTGCCGCGACCAGACATCGTGACGCTCGACGCCTCGTCAACGGTGACAGCGGCGCTCGATCGCGCGCTCGAGTACGGATACAGCCGGCTGTCGGTCCTCGGCCCGGGAGGTGACGACGACGTCGTCGGGCTGGCCTACATCAAGGATCTGATGCGGGCAGAGCGCAACGGCGAAGGCGATCACACGATCACCGAGTACGTGCGGCCGGCGCGATTCATCCCGGAGAACAAGCCGGTCAGCCGGTTGATGCGTGAGATGCAGGCCGAAAAGTTCCACCTTGCTCTGGTACTCGACGAGTACGGCGCACTGGCGGGCCTGATCACGCTCGAGGACTGCCTCGAGGAGCTGGTCGGCGAGATCGTCGACGAACATGACAAGGAAGAGACCGAAGTGCAGCGGCTTCCGAACGGCGATTATTCGGTCGACGGCGGCATGAGCATCCACGACCTCAACGAGCTGCTCGACCTCGATCTGCCCGACGACCAGTGGGAGACGGTCGCCGGGTTCCTGTTCGGCACGCTCGAGCATGTGCCGGTGGCCGGCGAGAGCGTGACGCACGAAGGCTGGCGCTTCACGGCCACCGAGGTGAAGGGCCGGCGGATCAAGCGTGTTCAGGTCAGCCTCGAGAGTGACAGCATGGGGGATCGAGACGCCTCGTCGGTGAAGCACGAGACCCGTTAGCTTCCCGGGCATGCAGATTTCGCTGGAGGGCAAGATCGCGCTGGTGACCGGTGCGTCCAAGGGAATTGGCCGAGCAATCGCCCGCTCAATGGTCGAAGCCGGCGCCAAGGTGATGCTCAGTTCACGCAAGCAGGACCAGCTGGAGATCGCCGCCTCAGAGATCGGCGGCGACACCGCTGTGTTTGCTGCAAACGCCGGGAACGTCGACTCGGCCAAGGCGTGTGTTGCGGCAACGATCGAACGATTCGGCGGCCTCGACATCCTCGTCAACAATGCGGCCACCAATCCCTACTACGGGTCGACGCTGGGCATCGACGAAGGTCGCTTCGACAAGACGCTCCAGGTCAATCTGCGCGGCCCGCTGTTCTGGTGCCAGGCGGCCTGGGAGCAGGCGATGCGCGAGAAGCCGGGCGTGATCATCAACATCGCTTCGGTCGGCGGCCTGCGCGTCGACGGCGGCGTGCTCGGTGTGTACAACCTCACCAAGGCGGCGCTCATTCACTTGACTCGCCAATTGGGTGGCGAACTGGGCCCTACCCGGGTGGTCGGAATTGCGCCCGGACTGGTGAAGACCGACTTCGCGGCCGTGCTCGTCGCCAACTTCGGCGACAGCCTTGCAGCATCGATGCCGCTGAAGCGGCTCGGCGAACCGCAAGACATTGCAAATCTGGCGACGTTCCTCGCATCCGATCTGGCATCGTGGATCACGGGCGAGACGTACATCATCGACGGGGGAGCAGGAGTTCGATCGGGAGCAATGGACTAACTACGTCGCACAGACAAGGAGCACCGCATGCCAGTCACATCGGGTTTCAATCACGTCGCCACACTGACGTCCGACATGGACCGCACCGTGCAGTTCTACCGTGATGCGTTCGAGGCGGAGTTGGTGTTCGAGATGGACGCCAAGGACGACCATCCGCGCATGTCGATACTGGATCTGGGCGGTGGGGCGGCTCTCAACGTCTTCGAGGTCGAGGCGGGCGACATCATCGGCGACCGCCGCAAGCAGGGTCACCGTGGCGCGATCGACCATTACGCACTCGCCGTTGAATCGAAGGGCGTGTTGGAAAAGATCAAGGACCGCCTCGTTTCCGCTGGCGCCGAGATCGGTGAGATCCAACGACTCGGCAGCGAATGGTCGTTGTTCTTCCGTGACCCCGACGGTATGGAGCTCGAGGTCTGTGCGAAGGCCGACGAGGGATAGATCGAGCGTCACCATGGCCCTCGAACTACGCCCGAACTGCGAGAACTGTGACGTCGATCTGCCTCCGGCGTCCCCAGACGCGATGATCTGCTCCTTCGAGTGCACGTTCTGCGAGGAATGTGTCGACACCGTCCTGTGGAACGTCTGCCCGAACTGCGGCGGCGGGTTCTCCGCGCGGCCGATCCGTCCGGCGATGAGCTGGAAGGGTGGCAACTATCTCGGCGAGCGCCCTGCGTCGACCGAACGAAAGCATCGTCCTGTCGATATCGACGCCCACCGTGCGTTCGCCGAATCCATTCCGGTGCCTCCGGGCGAGCGATAGCGAGCGAGCGCGGCCGGCGTCGTCATTCAGACCGGTGCGGCGGTGAAGTTGAGCCAGCGGGTGTCGAACCGCTCGCCCGTTGGGTGGGCATATCGCTTGCCCGGTGGTGGTGCCGGTGGTGGCCCCGTCGGCAAGTTGGCCACCGCAGCGTTGGGGATTGGCCGTCCGCGCGCGTCGTAGAAGCGAAGCTGGCCGGGGATGTCGGGGTTGCCGGACATGCGGTACTCGCCGCGGTGGTATGCGTCGTGGTGCTTCGGGCACAGCGCGACCAGATTGCACATGTCGGTGCGGCCGTTCTTGAGCCAATCAATGATGTGGTGCACCTCCAAGAACGTGGTGCTCGAACACGACGGGTGTCGACAGGAGCGGTCCCGGTCGAGGACGCACCGGCGAGTGTGCGGGGGCACGATGTAACGGGCTCTGCCGACGTTGATCGGTAGACCTCCGGTGTGCCACAAGGGTTGAACGACTCCGTCGCAGCACAGCACGTCACGAATCGCGTCGGGCAACGTCGGCCCGCCGTTGAGCCAAGCGCTGGCCGCGCCATCGGGATCGTCGGTGTTGAGGTGCATGTAGATGCGGAAGCTGTCGCGTCGCGACCGACTGGTGATCGTGCCCAATGACCGGTTGCAGACCTCGACGAGCGCGTCGAGCCACGTGACATCTTTCTGACCGGCGTGGAAGAGAGCGTCGCGGGCTTCGGCGAGTGCCTTGCTGATGATCGCACCTCGATCTGCGGGAGCACTGAGATGAAGAGCGAAGCGGCCTTGCTCGTCGAACGAGGTCGACACGTAGTCGCGTGGATCGCCACCATCGACCGCGACAGGTACCGGTTCATCGGGCACGCGTCGGTCGGTGTGCACATACCGGGACAACGCGTTGCGGAGCTGGGTGACCGTCGCAGACTTGGCGATCTGACACGCCTCGGCGTCATTGTGTGCCTTCGCGTGCTTGGCGACGATTGCCACTTGATCGATCGACAGCTCGCCATCGGCGAACGCCTCGAATGTTGCCGGCAACTCAGCAGCACGCCGGGCGGTGTCGACCATCTGCTTGGCGCGCGCCGGTGAGAGCCCGGTCTGCCACGCGAGCCAATGCTCCGGAGATTTGATGCCCCACTGCATCCACAAGTCGCCCTCGAGGGCTTCGACGACCGTCGCGACCAACTGTGCGTGCAGCACGTTGAGATGCCCGCACACGTCAGCCATTCGGGTCTGCAAGGCAACGGCGGCGGCCTCATCCATAGCCCTAATCGTACAGGTGTTCGATCAGGTCGTCAACGGAAATGTAAGGTTTTGGATATGAATTCAGACTTGATCGAACTGGAACGCAGCGGGTGGGATGCGCTCGCGACTTCGGGGGAGGCGGCGGCCGAGTTCTATCGCGGAGTCATTGCTGATCGTGTCCTCATGCTGCTGCCAGGCGGGCTCGTGATCGACGACCGTGCACAGATCATCGAGACCATGCAGGGCGCGCCGTGGACGGAGTTCGAGCTCTCCAATGAGCGTGTTGTCGAGCTGACGCACGACAGCGCTGTCGTCGCCTACGAGGCGAGAGCTCGTCGAGGTGACGACGACTACCGAGCGCTGATCAGCAGCACGTACGTCCGCGTGCGCGGCGAGTGGCGCCTGGCCGTGCACCAGCAGACGCCGATTTGACCGTTCGCTACCGCGTGTCGTCGGGGAACGAATAGAGATCCGTCTGCGTGTCGATCGGCGTGGCGTCAACCGCACCGACGGAGGGCATCGGCCGGCTGCCGGCCGCAGCCAGCGTGCGCGCAGAGATCGAGGTGAACAGAGTGAGCAACGCGATCACGCCCAGGCCCGCACCGAAGAAGAAGGGGGCTCGCAAGCCAAACAGGCTGGCGACGACACCGCCCAAGGCGGCGCCGATGGAGATCGATCCCCACACGAGCCAGCGGTACACACTGTTGACGCGACCGAACAGGTGCGGGGGCACGATCCGTTGCCGGAGCGAGACGGTGACGGTGTTCCAGACGGTCGTCCCAAATGCCATCACGACTGTCACGATCACACTGACCCACAACCGTGGCCAGAAACCTTCGGCGAACATGCAGACGATCCACACCACGACCGTGCCGTAGATGATGGCCACCGAACCGAACCGCTTCGTCAATCGCTCCGCCACGAGTCCGCCGCCGATCGCGCCGATTGCACCGATCGCGATCAGCGCGCCGTACCAGCGATCGCTGAGGTGCAGCAGATCCTGTGCGAAAAGCACGAAGATCGCCGCAGTCATCTGCATGCCGAGCACCGATAAACCGGCGGCGATCGCCAGCCCCCGCAGCACTCGGTGGCGAGACAGCCAACGCAGTCCCTCGGCGATCTCGACACGCAAGCGCCGCCGTTTCGGATCGGCCGGAGTCACTCGCGGTGTCGTGGTCGCCTGGATGGTGAGCACGAGGCAGGCCGCGATCGTGAAGCTCGCGGCATCGAAACCGAACGGCAGCCACATCGCTGCGACGAAGAGCACACTGCCGATCGGCGTGCCGACGAAACTGTTGGCGGCAATCTCGGACGCGTAGCGTCGCCCGTTGGCTTTCTCGAGCAGTTCGACGGGGACGAGCGAGGGCACCATCGCCTGCGAGGCGTTGTCGAAGAACACCTCTGCGACACCCAGCAAGCCGGCAGCGAGCCACAACATCCAGATGTGCACGTTGTGTGTGGCCACTGCGATCGCCAGTGCCGCGACGGTGACGGCCCGGAAGGCATCGGCTCGAACCATGAGCAGGCGGTGGTCGAAGCGATCGACCAGCGCACCGACCGGTAGCGAGAACAGCAGCCACGGCAGGGCAGCCGCGACACCGATGAACGAGATCGACAACTCGCTGCGCGTGAGGCGCGAGGCAAGCAGGGGAAGGGCGACCAGAAAAACCCCGTCGCCGAGGTTGGAGATCGTGCTTGCCGTCCACAAACGCCAGTAGGCCGGCGAAAGCCGAGCCGTTACGTCAGCGGAAGTCACCCTGGGCCGCTCCGACCAAGAAGACCGTGTAAGCCGAATATTTGTTCCGCATGTGGGCCGAACCTTAGCCGGTCAGGTGGGTAAATCGTGTCGGCGCACCTTGCCCGACGACGTCGTCGGCAACGTAGTGACCAGACGAATTTCCTTCGGCGCCATGTACATCGGCAGAGTTTGACCCACCATTGAGCGAATCGATTCCAAAGTCGGCGGGGCCGACGGGTCGGACGGCACGATCCAGGCGATGACGCGTTGGCCCCACTCGTCGTCGGGCATTCCGGCAACGGCTACCTCCGCAATCCCGAGGATGGTCGATCAATGCCGCCTCGACCGCAGCCGGCCAGACGTTCTCGCCACCCGTGATGATCAGGTCCCCGCGCCTGCCGTGCACGATCAGTCGGCCGTCGTCGCCGAGCTCCCCGAGATCGCCGGACGCGAACCAACCGTCGACCAACGGCGCCTCGCCATCGCGATAGCAACGCAACAGCATCGGGCAACGAATGTGGATCTCAGCGTCCACATCGACGCGGACCTCCACACCGTCGAGTGGTCGACCGTCGTACACGATGCCGCTGCCGGTCTCTGTCATGCCATATGTCGTGACGACGTTGTCGGGCAGATGTTGAGGAGGTTGCGAGCCACCGAGAACGATTCGGCGGAAGAGGTTCGACTCGATACGCCGCAACGCGGTCGGCACCAGCGAGACCAGGGTCGCGCCGTGTCTGGCCGCCTTCGACACCGCCTCCGCATCGAACCCGTCGTGCACCATCAGAGGTGTGCCGGATGCGAGCGCTCGAGTGACCACCGACAGCCCACCGACATGCGATAGCGGCAGGCAGGCCAGCCATGTGTCGTCGCCAGTGACAGCCAGACGCGCGGATGTGGCGGTGGCCGACGCGGCTATCGCGTCGTGGGTCAGCACCACACCGCGCGGCGTACCGGTCGTGCCGCTCGTCGAGACAACCAGCGCGTCACCTTCCTCGACGCCACGGCCATCGAGTTTGTGTACGCCGTCAGCGTCGATCAGTCGGTCGGGGTCGATCGCATCGAGAATCGCACGGCGAGCGACAGCAGGCAGGCGACGATCGAGCGGGAACGCTGCGTCACCGGCGTCCCATATCCGCCGGAGAGCATCGACGAATCGGTCGCCGCCGGGGAGGTCGATCGCAACGAGGTGCGGCACGGTCAGAAGGCTACGGTGACGCCGTGAATCGGTGGATACTCGGCGCTCGACCGCGGACACTCCCGGCTGCGGTCGTGCCCGTGGCGATCGGTGCCGGCGCCGCGGTCGGGGGCCCGTCGCCGGTGTGGTGGCGAGTCGGCCCTGCGTTGATCGTCAGCCTTGCGTTGCAGGTCGGGGTGAACTACTCGAACGACTACAGCGACGGAATCCGCGGAACCGACGATGTTCGCGTCGGCCCAGCGCGTCTCGTGGCCGGAGGCCTCGCCGAGCCCAGCCATGTGAAGCGGGCAGCGTTCATTGCATTCGGTGTCGCTGCCGTTGCCGGGCTGGCGCTCGCCATGGCCACCACATGGTGGCTGATCCTCGTTGGCCTCGTCGCGATGCTCGCAGGTTGGTTCTACACCGGCGGCCCAAAGCCGTACGGCTATCTCGGGCTCGGCGAGCTGTTCGTGTTCGTCTTCTTCGGTCTCGTTGCCACGGTCGGCACGACCTATGTGATCGTCGAGAGCTTCCCCGCGCATGCCTGGGTGGCAGGTTGCGCAGCCGGGTTCCTCGCGTGCGCGCTGCTGGTCGTCAACAACCTGCGTGACATCCCGACCGACACCACGTCGGGAAAGCGCACGTTGGCCGTACGGCTCGGCGACACCCGAACGCGTTGGCTCTATGTGGCTTGCATCGGCGCGGCCGCAATATCGATCATCGTCATCGCGGCCGTGTGGCGGGCGTGGACCGCGATTGCGCTCGCGGGCTTCATCGTCGCAATCCCGCCGATCAAGACCATTCGCAGCGGTGCGCAAGGCAAGCAGCTGATTCCGGTGCTTGCCGCGACCGCTCGAACTCAACTCGTCGTCGGATTGCTGATGGCCATCGGCCTTGCCTTGGGGCCCATCAATACTTGATCTTGCGCAGCCAGGTTTCCAACGCGTCGACGACCTGTCGCGGTTCCTGGAGATGAGGGGCATGACCCGCTCCGGGTATCTCTGTGGACTCGCCCTCGGGCACCGATCCGGCGATCTGACGACCGATGGCGGCGAACTTCTCGTCGAGCTCGCCGGCAATCGTCAGGACCGGCATGTTCATCTCGTGTAGCCGTGGCCACAGGGAACCCTGCGCGCCGGTTCCCCCGAGTCGCAGACTGCTCGCCAAACCCTCGGGAGTGTTCCTCGAGCGATCAGCGCGGGCCGCATCGTCGAGTGTGAGCCCCGCGAACAGCGGTTGGGCGAGCCATTCGTCGAGGAAGGCGTCGACGCCGACCTCGGTGATGTGATCAGCGAGCTTGTTGTCGGCCGCCCGCCGAGCGGCACGATCGCCCTCGTCGGCGATGCCGGGAGATGCACCGATGACTGCGAGTCCACGAACCAGATGGGGATACATCAGCGCGGCGTGCATGCACAACCGGCCACCGAGGCTGTAGCCGATGTACACGCCTGACCCGCACAGCGCGGCCAACATGTCGGCACCGCGGCGAAGATCTGCGCGTACGTTCGAACTGTCGCCGTGCCCCGGAACGTCGACCACGATGGCCTCGTACCCGGCCGCGGCGAACAGCGCGGCGATGGGCTTCCACGAGTTCGCGGTCTGGGTGAAGCCGTGCACGAAGACCAGGCGAGGACCCTGCCCGGAGCTCCACCCACCGAGCTTTCCGGACAGTGGGCGCCAATCAGACATCCGCGGTGCGCTTGGCGACGACTCTGCGCAAGACCTGCGCGAACGTGTCCGGGTCTTGCGCGCCGGGCACCATCCATCTGCCGTCGAACACGAATGTGGGCACGGCGGTGATGTCCATCTCAGCCGCCTGTTGCATCTCGGCGCGGACCTCGGCCAGACCGTCGCGGCTCTCCAGGAACGCCAGCACCCGATCGTGATCGAGGCCGACTTCGGCAGCGCATGTCGCCAACGTCTCGGGGTCACCGATGTCGAGACCATCGATGAAGTACGCCTGCAACAACCGCTCGTTCATCTCGACCTGCTGGCCGGTTGCCCGAGACAGCCACAGCAGTCGATGGGCCAGCAACGTGTTGGCGCGCAAGGCGCGATCCATCCGGAAGTCGATGCCGCTGTCGGCCGCCACCGAGGTGACGTGATCGATGATCGCCTGCGCGCGCTCGGGGCCTCCGAACTTGTTGGCGTACGCGTCGAGCACTGGTCTCGACTTGCCCGGCGATGCAGTGGGATCGAGTTGATACGGCCGAATCCTGACGGCGACATCGATCTCGTCGGCGAGCTCGCTGACGGCAGCCTCGAAGCGACGTTTGCCGATGTAGCACCATGGGCAGACCACGTCCGACCAGATCTCGACCTCGATGTGGGGACGCACATGCTGGATGATAGGCCCGTATCGTGGCGATCATGACCCCGGCGCCGCAGGATGTGCAGGCCACGTTCTGCGCCACGTTGGTCGACGAATGGATGCGCCACGGACTGCGTCACGCCATCGTCGCACCGGGTTCGCGGAGCACGCCGATGGTGCTGGCGCTGACCGCTCGGACCGACCTCGAAGTCCACGTCTTCCACGACGAACGTTCCGCGTCGTTTGCAGCGCTCGGCGTCGCGCTGGCGACCGGCGTACCGGCGGCGTTGCTGTGCACGAGCGGCACGGCCTCCACCCATTTTCACGCCGCAGTCGTCGAGGCACATCAGTCAGGCGTACCCATGTTGGTGCTCACCGCCGATCGCCCGCCGGAATTGCACGGCGTCGGCGCGCCACAGACCATCGAGCAGACACGACTGTACGGCGACGCGGTCAGGTGGTTCAGCGATCCCGGGGTGCCGGCCGACGAGCAGCGTACGACGTGGCGCACGATCGCGTCCGACGCTTGGGCTCGGGCGACCGGCGACCTTCCCGGGCCCGTGCATCTCAACTTGCAGTTCCGCGAGCCGCTCGTCGGTGTGGCAGGCGACCTTCCGACAGAGCAGGTCGTCGCGTCCCAGTCTCCGATGCGTGTGGACGACGAAGGTCTTGTCGGGCTCGTCGACAACCTTCGCGGCGTGATCGTGGCCGGCAACGGTGTCGACGAACCGCACTTGGTGCAGGCGCTGGCCGATGCCACGGGGTGGCCGGTGTTGGCGGACCCCTTGTCTGGTTGTCAGATGCTCGACGCCGCAGTGGTGCGGTTCGATTCGGTGCTGCGCCACACTGATTTCGCCACGGCTCATCGTCCCGAGGTGGTCGTGCAGCTGGGCATGCCGCCGGCCTCGAAGGTGCTGGCCCAATGGCTCGCGGAGCTCCGCCGCGACGCATGTGGCGGTGTCGCCAGTCGGGTTGGTGTCCGACCCCAACTTGGTCGGCGCGCGACAGGTGCACGCGCCGATCGGTGCGTTCTGCTCGCATTTGCTGCAGGAGGCGTCGGCAGCCAGCGACCGGAAATGGCTCGAGGAGTGGCTCGACGCTGATCGGGTCGCCCGCGTAGCGATCGATGCAGCACTCGGCGCCGACCAGACGCTGTCCGAGCCGGGCGTCGCCCGGGCCATCACGGCGAACGTGCCGTCGGGCGGCCATCTCGTCGTTGCCTCGTCGATGCCGGTTCGCGATGTCGAGTGGTTCGGCACACCGCGAAGCGACATCACCGTTCACGCGAATCGTGGTGCCAACGGGATCGACGGCGTCATCGCCACAGCGATCGGCGTCGCGATCGGCAGCGGCGCTCCCACGGTCGCACTGCTCGGCGACATCGCCTTTTGCCACGACATGTCGTCGCTGACCGCTCTGAGCGCACGCCAACTCGATCTCTCGATCGTCGTCGTCGGACAACGATGGTGGAGCGAATATTCTCGTTCCTCCCGCAGGCGACGACCTTGCCTGTCGACGTCTTCGAGCAGGTGTTCGGAACGCCGCACGGCACCGACATCGTCGAAGTCGCCCGCGCCCTTGGACTTCGCGCGTACGTCGCCGAGACGACCGAGGTTCTCGCGGCGGCGTTCGACGAGCCCGACACCTGTGTTGTGCGTGTCATGTCGAACCGCAAGGACAATGTCGATGCCCATGCAGAGCTCAACGCCGCGGTGGTCACCGCCCTGGGCTGAGCTCTAGGGCCGCACGATGGCCGAGAGCATCGCCTGGAACTTCGCCTGCGTCTCGGCCAGTTCGGCGAGCGGCTCGCTGTCGGCGACGATTCCGCCGCCGGCCACCAAACGCGCGACTGCGCCGGTCAGCGGAGAACTCGGCACAACGGAGCGCGACGGCCCACGTTCCGTCGCCCGCGGCGTCGACCCAGCCGACGGACCCCGCGTAACGACCCCGCTCGAATCCTTCGACCTCCTCGATCAGGGCCAACGCTTCCGTGCGGGGAAATCCACCGACTGCGGGTGTCGGTGCCAACGCCCGCACGAGTTCGAGAACGTTGGGCCTCGGGTTCGACAACTGACCCTCCATACGTGTGCCGAGGTGTTGCACATTGGCGACGGCGACGATCGATGGCTCTGGCTCCCAATCGAGGTAGCTGCACCAGGGCAGCAGCGTGTCGTGAATCATGTCGATCACCACTCGATGCTCTGTCTGGTTCTTGGCGCTGGCGAGCAGCTCAGCGGCTGCTCGTTGATCGGTGTCGGGGTCGCCTGTGCGCGGCGTGGTGCCGGCGAACGGATGGGCTTGCACGGTGTTGCCTGTCACCGACACCAGCAGCTCGGGCATCGCGCCGACGAAGCCATCGATCGAATAGCGGTAGCTCGACCCGAACGACATGCGCAACCGCACCAATACAGCGTGGATGTCGATCGGCTCGTCACTGCTGACGCAGATCTCGCGGGCGATCACAGCCTTCGTGAGGCGGCCATCCCGAACCGCGTCGCGCGCCGCAGCGACTGCGCGCAGGTAGTGCTCGACGGGCGTGAGCGGCGCTGTCGTGAAGCTCTGCGCCCGCGGTGCGGGACGGGCCGGCGTGTCGAGGTCGGCCGGCGCGTCGTCGATGGTCGTCACCCAACGCCGACCGTCAGCTGCTTTCACGACGTTCATCTGTGGAACGACCAATTCGCACGGCGATCCCGGCTTGAACGGCACCACGCCCATCGCGATCGGTCTGGCACCGTCGGCGCGGTCGTCGTGATCGAGGCCGGCGAGGAAGTCGGCGACGTCGTCGATGTGCACACGGGCGGCGACTCCTCGTCCAGCGATACCGACGCCATCGCGCACGAAGAGGTAGCCGTCGCCGCGCGCGATGTCGTTGAGGTCGACGTCGCGATCCAGAGGTCGGCTGACCGCCTGCACGGGATCAGCTCCTCGTGCCGAGCAACAGCTGAGTGATGCCGCCGGACAGTTGATGATGCTCGGCGTCGGCGAAACCCGCCGAGCGCAGATCCGTCAACATCTGCTCGCGCGATGGGAGGTACGCGACGCTCTTCGGGAGGTACCGATAGGCCGGTGCGTCACTCAGGAGCGCGCCGATCTTCGGAACGATCTTGCCGAAGTAGACGTTGTTTCCCCATCGGATCAGCTTGTTGCGCGGTACCCCGACGTCGAGCAGCGCGATGCGTCCACCGGGCCGAACGACACGGCCCAGCTCGTCGAAGAACTTCGGCAGTTCCACCAGATTGCGCAGCGCGAACCCGCACGTCGCACCATCGACTGATCGATCCGGAAGGGGTAACCGCAAGATGTCGGCCTGGGCGCGCGGTGCACCGCTGCGATCCGCGGCGAGCATGCCGAAGCTGAGATCGAACGACAGCGGGCGGTGGCCCGCACGGGCGAGATCCACACAGAGGTCGCCCGTTCCACTGGCGAGATCGATCACCGTGCTCCCCGCCGGCAGGGCCAGCAACCTCACCGCCTTGCGTCGCCAATGCACGTCGAGGCGAAAGGTCATGATGCGGTTGACCAGGTCGTAACGGGGGGCGATGGCGTCGAACATCTGACGAACCGCGGTGACCTTGTCGTCGCCCTGCGGCAGCGTCTCGCTGTCCCACGCTCGTTTGCTCACGGCGTGGAGGCTATTCGCCGTCTCGTGTCAACCGCGCAGCCCATCGCTCTCACTTGCCTCTGAACTTCAGGGTTTGGCGGCGATTTGTTTGGCCCAGCGGTAGTCGGCTTTGCCGCTCGGCGAGCGGACGACCTCGTCGACGAAGACGAATGCCTTCGGCAGCTTGTAGCGAGCGATGTGGCGTTCGGCTTCGGCCAGCAACGACGCCTCGTCGGGCTCGTACCCGGCACGCATCCGCACGACGGCCACGACCTCGTTGCCCCAACGCTCGCTGGGCCGACCTGCCACCACGCAGTCGTAGACGTCGCCGTGAGCCTTGATCGCGGCCTCGACCTCTTCGGCGAAGATCTTCTCGCCGCCCGAGTTGATCGTGGCGCTGTCGCGGCCGTGCAGTTCGACCACGTCGTCGGCGCGTAGCCGTGCCCGATCGCCTGGCACCGCATATCGGACGCCGTCGATCACGGGATAGGCGCGTGCGGTCTTGGTTGCGTCACCGAGGTACCCGAGCGCCAGCCGGCCGCTTTTCGCCAACCACCCGAGCTCTTCGTCGCCGGCCTGCAGCTCCCGGTCGAGGTCGGCCGACAACACATGGTTGCCGGGACTGATCGCGAACGTCCCGGTCGTGGCTTTGTTGCCGGCCGACACGTGCGCCAACTGGCCACCGGCCTCCGACGAACCGAGGCCGTCGACGATGATCAGCGAAGGTAGATGGCAAAGGAACTCCTCCTTCAACGGTGCGCTCAGCGGAGCGCCGCCGGACAACAGCACGGTGAGCGATTGGAGGTCGTAGGTCGATGCGCACAGCTCGTCGAGCAACGGTCTGGCAAACGCGTCGCCGACGATCAAGAGGAAGTTGAGCTGCTCGCGCTCGACCAGTCCCCACACGTCGGCCGGGTCGAGACGTTCGGGGATCGATTGAACGTGAACCGTTCCGCCGAGGTTCCATGTGCGGAAGCTCATCCAGTGGCCGGCTCCGTGCATGAAGGGCGGCGCGAGCAATGCCTTCAACCCGCCATCGGCCGCTGCAACGACCTCACCGATGGTCGTGGCGGACGATCCACCGAAGCACTCGACGTTGGCATCGGCGTTGCGCCACAGCACGCCCTTCGGCATCCCAGTCGTACCGCCGGTGTACAGGATGTACAGATCGTCGGGGCTCCAGTCCACCGCAGGCTTGTCGGGTGACGCAGCAGCCAGTGCGTCCTCGTACCAGACCGCGCCGGGGAGCAGATCGTTTCCCGATTCATCGGCCACCTGCACGATCACCCGAAGGCCGGCAAGATCGGGAAGCACCTCGGCGAGAGTGGGCGCGAACTGGCTGTGCACGACGATGGCCGCAGCTCGCGAATCGGTCAGCAGGTACCGCAATTCTTCGGCCACGTACCGATAGTTCACGTTGAAAGGTGCGACGCGCGCCTTGAATGCACCGAGCATCGACTCCAGGTATTCGTTGCCGTTGTGCAGGTACACGGCCAGGTGGTCCTGGCCGCTCTCGTGCCCCGCCAGCTGCGATCGTTCGGCTGTGACCCCTAGGCCGGCGTCGATGAGGAAGTTGGCCAATCGACGCGTGCGCTCGGTGACATCTGCCCACGTCAGGCGGCGGTCACGAAACACCAGACACTCTGCGTCAGGCCGGGTGGCAGCGATCGCCTCGTGAACTTCGGCAACCGAGAACTCCATCGCCGCAACCTAGAGAAGCTGTGACCAGCGTCACCTATCGGACCGCGGACGAGCGTCTTTGCCGTGACGACCCGACACTATGGTGCGCCCACATGAGCAAGATCATCTTTGGTGTCTTCGTGCCTCAGGGCTGGAAGATGGAGTTGGCCGGTATCGACGGGGCCGAAGCGAAGTGGCGCAAGGCGGTCGACATCGCCCAGCGCGCCGAGGCGTCGGGCTACGACTCGGTCTGGGTGTACGACCACTTTCACAACGTGCCGCGACCGGCCGGCGAGGCCGTGTTCGAGTGTTGGACCACCATCGCCGCGATCAGCCAGCTCACCTCGACTGTTCGCCTGGGCCAGATGGTCGGCTGCAACAGCTATCGCCAGCCGAGCGTGCTCGCCAAGATCACATCGACCATCGATGTGATCAGCGGTGGCCGGCTCGATTGGGGCATCGGCGCCGGGTGGTACGAGAACGAGTACAAGGGATACGGGTTCGAGTTCCAAAAGCCGAAGGACCGCCTCGGCATGCTGCGCGAGTGCGTCGAGATCGTCACCAGCATGTGGACTCAACCCGAGACGACCTACGCCGGGAAGTACTACCAACTGTCGCGTGCCAACTGTGATCCGAAGCCGCTGCAATCGCCGCATCCGCCGATCTGGATCGGTGGCGGGGGAGAACAACTGACGCTGCGGATCGTCGCGCGTCACGCTGACTATTCCAACTTCGGCGGAGTGCCGGACGAGTGGGCACGTAAGCGCGAGATTTTGAAGGGCCACTGCGCGGCCGTCGGTCGGGACGAAGACACGATCGGCAAGACCTGGTCACCGGAGATGTGCATTCGCGAGACCGAGGCGGAGCTGAAGGCGATGGGCAGCCGCAGCCTGTGGGGCGACTCGTTCGACAAGTGGCAAGCCAACGGCCTGGTCGGCACACCCGAGCAGATCTGCGAGAAGGTTCAGACCTACGTCGATCTCGGTTGCACCGGATTCATCCCATGGTGCAACGACTACCCCGACACCGAGACAATGGACCTGTTCGCCGAAAAGGTGATGCCAAGCTTCCGGTAGGGATGTTCGGAGGGCTATTCGTAGCTGCGGGCAACGATCTCGGCGACGCAGCTGGGCTTGGCTGCTCCCTCGCATTCGAAGGTGAGCTCGTAGGTGGTCTGCACGCCGCCGGCGATGTCGTCCACGCTGAGCACCTTCACACCGAGACGCAGGTTGGCGCCGACCGGCACGGGCGACATGAAGCGCACCTTGTTGCAGCCGTAGTTGACGCCCATCGTGAACCCGGTCGTCTTGAAGACCATCGGCATCATCACCGGGCCGAGCGACAGCGTGAGGTATCCGTGGGCAATCGGCCCACCGAAGGGACTTTCCTTTGCGGCCCGCTCGGGATCGACATGGATCCACTGGAAGTCTCCGGTCGCCTCGGCGAACTGGTTGACCCGTTCCTGCGTGATCTCCATCCAGTCGCTGTAGCCCAGATGTTCGCCCACGACCTCTTTCAGTCCGGCGGAACCGTGAATTGTGCGTGCTGACATGGTGCGAGCATTGCAGTCGCCGCGGCGTACGGTGAAGTCGTGTCCGATCGCCTGCTACGCGCTGCGCTCTTGCCCCTTCGCTTGACGAAGAACGCGGCGCGCCTGCTACGAAGTGCGCTGATGGCCGACTTCCTGACCGCCTACTCGATCACCCAGCCCGACAAGACTGCGGTGATCGACGACAGTCCGGATGGCACCATCACGACGATGACCTTCGCGGAGCTCAACGAGCAGGCGAATCGTCTGGCCAACGTGTTGCTCGATCTCGATGCGCGTCCCGGCGAGACCAAGGTGGTGTGGTGTGGGCAGAACTCGCCAGCGGTCGTCGTGGTGATCAACGCGGCGCGCAAGCTGGGCGTCACTGCAGTGCCGCTCAACTACCGGCTCAGCGACGAAGAGGCGACCTATGTCGCCGACCACTGCGATGCGTCGATCGTCTTCGTCGACGCCGAGTTCGCGCCGATGTTCGAACGCATCAGGCACGACCTGCCGAAGGTGAAGCACTTCCTGGTGTTCGACGGCGAAGCTCCCGACGGCATGATCGACGCGGACGCGGCCAGAGCGGCTGCCTCGGCTGCCGAGCCGGAGGTGCCGGCGTCCACCGAATCCGGGGCGACCATGATCTATACGAGTGGCACCACGGGTAAGCCAAAGGGCGCGTTCCGTCGCGGTGCGGCCGACCCCGTACAGGTTGGGGCGATGATCGCACTCGTCGGCTACACGCCCCACGACGTGTACATGACCACCGGCCCGCTGTATCACAGCGGTCCGAGCGGATTCATGGCCATCGCCCAGGCCCTCGGTCAAACGGTGGTGCTACAGCGCAGGTTCGACCCGGAGGATTGGCTCCGCCTTGTCGAGGCCCACAAGGTCACTTCCACGTTCAGCGCGCCGACCCCGATCCGCATGGTGTGCAACCTGCCGGCAGAGGTGAAGGCCAGGTACGACGTTTCGTCGATGAAGCGCATGGTCGCCAACGCTGCCCCGTGGAGCTTCACGCTGAAGCAGATGTACCTTGCCGACTTCCCTGGCGACTCGTTGTTCGAGGTGTACGGCTCGACCGAGCTCGGCGTCAACACCATCCTCCGGCCCGAGGATCAGTTGCGAAAGCCAGGGTCGTGCGGCATGCCGGCACCGATGGTCGAGATCAAGCTGTTCGACGACGACGGCAGCGAGGTCACTGGCACAGGCCCGGAGAACACCGGCGAGCTGTTCGTGAAGAGCCCGAGTGTGTTCGCTGACTACTACAAGCAGCACGATCAGTTCCTGAATGATCAGCGCGACGGCTATCAGACCGTCGGCGACATCGCGTACCGTGACGACGAGGGTTACTACTACATCTGTGATCGCAAGAAGGACATGATCATCTCAGGCGGCATGAACATCTACCCCGCAGAGATCGAGGCCGCCCTGGAGATCCATCCCGACGTGCTCGAGGCTGCGGTCTTCGGCGTGCCCAGCGAGGAGTGGGGCGAGTCCGTGCATGCCGTCGTGGTTGTGCGGGAGGGCGCGACGATGACCGAAGACGACGTGATCGCGCACTCGCGCGAACACCTCGCCGGCTACAAGATTCCTCGCTCGGTCACCTGGAGCCCCGAGCTACCGAAGACCGGCAGCGGCAAGATCCTCAAACGCGATCTGCGCGCACCGTTCTGGGCCGGACGCGCCAGCAAGGTCTGATGGCCGAGCGCGCGGAGGTCTCGCTCGACACTCTCACCCGCCTTCGATCCGTGTGCTGTGCGCTGCCGGAGACCTACGAGGAATCGGCGTGGGTGGGCACGAGGTGGCGGATTCGCAAGCAGACGTTCGCGCACGTGCTCGTGATCGACCACGGCTGGCCGCCTGTCTATGCCAAGACCGCCGGCACCGATGGGCCCAGCACGGTGCTGACGTTCCAATCCGACGGCCAGGATCTCGCGGCGCTCAGCAGCGTCGGTCATCCGTTCTTTCGACCGAGATGGCGACCCAACATCGTCGGGATGATCCTTGGCGACGACGTCGACTGGGCGGAGGTCGGCGAGCTCCTCACCGAGAGCTACTGCCTGCTGGCGCCGAGGAAACTGGTGCAACTGGTCAACCGCCCGTGATCGCGAGTTCGAGCAGTAGGGCCAGTGACGGGAAGATCAGCTCGAGGAGGCGATCAGCGCGAATCCTCCAGCGAGCATTGCCAGCCCGAGCAGGACCTGAATGATTCGATATCGCTTCGAGGGATTGCCCTGATAACCGCGCGTCCTGAACAGTTGCGACCTTCCGAGCGTTACGTTGCGCACGGCGACCGACCCAGGCATCCCGCCGCGTGAGACGGTCAACGCGAACCCCACGAGCACCAGCAACAGCCCAATCGCGATCACGGTCTCACGCTACGCCTTCTGGTCGGGTGGCATCTCCAGGACGACCCGCACGCCGAGGAGGCGAACCGGACGGAGCTCGCCGAATCGAGCCAGCACGGTCGTCGCCATGGCCGCGACCTCGTTCGGGTCGGTGGTGGGACCCGGGAGCTTGCTGATCTTGGTTCGAGTGAAGAAGGTGGAGGTGCGAACCTTCACAGCGACGTGAGTGACGCGGCGGCCGTCGGCCACAACTTCGGCAGTGACCTCGTGCGCCAGTCTCTCGACGTGGGCAGCGATCGCCGCTGCGTCGCTGACATCGGTGGTGAAGGTCTGTTCCTTGCTGCGTCCCCGGGCGACGTGCGGTTCGTCGACGATCGGCGAGTCGTCGCCCCCGAGACCCAGCACGCGCAGGTGCGGACCGATCGTCGGGCCGAAGATGCGGGCGAGTTGCTCGTGGTCGGAACGGGCGAGATCCTCCACCGTGAGGATCCCGAGCTCACCGAGTCGGGCGGCCGTACGGGCGCCGATGCCCCAGATCGCCGTGACCGACTTCGCCCCCATCGTCGGGATCCACTCGCGACGCGTCAGCCGAGCGACACCGCCGGGCTTGGCGAACCCCGTCGCCGTCTTGGCAAGCAGCCGCGTGTCACCAATGCCGACCGCACACGACAGTCCAGTGGTGGCCATGACTTTTGCTTTCAACTCGTTGGCGAACGCTTCTGGATCGTCGGTCGTGACACCGATGAACGCCTCGTCCCAGCCCCACACCTCGACAGTGGCTGGAAAGGTGCGAAGCGTCGCCATGACCTCGGCCGATGCCGCGTCGTAGGCGGGGCGGTCCGACGGCAGGAAGACGGCGGTGGGACAGCGGCGGAACGCCTGACCGAGCGGCATTCCCGAGCGGATCCCGAACTCGCGAGCCTCGTACGACGCGGTCGCCACAACCTGGCGTGGCCTGCTTGGGTTGCCATCGCCTCCCACGACGACTGGCAACCCGCGGAGCTCGGGTCGACGGCGCACCTCGACGGCGGCCAGGAACTGGTCGAGGTCGACGTGCAGAACCCACGTGCTCGGAGTTGCTGTCGCCGCGAGCGGTTGTTCCTCAGTGGCCATCACCACACACGATGGCACGCCGGCTCGGTCGGGTCGGCTGCGCACAGTTCAGCCCTCGGCGGACTCGAAACCAGGGCGTGGGCGCCGATTCGGTCCACATGCGACCATTTCGGCGACCACGTCGAATGTTTGGCTCACTTCGATCTCGGCTACACATGACACATGACGTCTCAGCCACCAGAACTGACACCTGCTGCTGACCTTGCAGCCAAGAACCCGATCCGTCATCCCAACGAATCCGACGAATACCGACGCGCTCGCCAACAGTTGTTGGTCGAAGAGATCGATCTACGCCGTCACGCCGCGCGCGTGGCGGCGCTGCGAAGGGACCTTCCGCCTGGTGGCGAGGTGCCTCGCGATTACCACTTCGTGTCCGAGGATGGATCAGACGTGACCTTGGCCGAGATGTTCGGTCAACACGACACCCTCGTCATCTACAGCTACATGTTCGGACCGCAGCGCGAGGCACCGTGCCCGATGTGCACGTCACTGATGGGTGGGTTCGACCACAAGATCGCCGACATCCGCCGACGCGTCGCCGTCGCGTTCACTGCACGCTCGCCGATCGATCGCTTGATCGACGCCAAGAAGTCACGCGGGTGGACGGACCTTCCCGTGTTCAGCGACGAGAGTGGCGATTTCACGAGGGACTATGTGTCCGCGGAGGACGCCGACATGCCGGCGTACAACGTGTTCGTGCGAAAAGACGCGACGATCCGCCATTTCTGGAGCGACGAGATCAGCTTCGACATGGCCGATCCGGGGCAGGACCCCCGCGGTGCCGTGGAGATGGATCCTCTGTGGCTGTTGCTTGATACCACGCCCGACGGCCGCGGCGGTGACTGGTATCCGCAGCTGACGTACTGACGCCGACGCAGGGCCATCAGTATCCGAGTCGCTCCACGCGATCTGGTCGGCGTTGCCAGTCCTTGTCGACCTTGACGAAGAGCTCGAGGTAGGCCCCTTCGGGAAGTTGCGCGCGCGCAAGCTTGCCGACCTCTTTGAGGACGGAGCCGCCCTTGCCGATGACCATGCCTTTCTGACTCTCGCGTTCGACGATGATCTCGACGCGGATGCGCGGCCATTCCCACTCGGTCACTCGCGTCGCGATGCTGTACGGCAACTCGTCTCGGGTGACCGCGAGCAACTGCTCGCGGACCAACTCGGCCACCCACGTCTCTTCGGGTTGATCGCTGACCGTGTCGTCGGGGAAGTACAACGGTCCTTCGGGCATCATGGCCGTGAGGTGGGCGATCAGCTCAGGAATGCCTTCGCCAGTCTTCGCCGAAACCGGGAAGTAGTCGGATGCGCCCAGCGACGACGCCGCGCTGAGCTGACCGATGACCCTGTCCTTGCTGACGGCGTCGATCTTGTTGACGATGACGATCGACGCGGGAAGATCGAGGTGGCCGGCGACCCATTGATCGCCTGTACCGAAGGGCTTGGTCGCATCGATCACGAGGCATACGGCATCGACATCGCTGACGCTGTCGAGTGCGGTCGCGTTGACCCTTTTGCCGAGCGCGGTGACCGGCTTGTGCAGCCCTGGCGTGTCGACGAAGATCACCTGTGCGTCGGGGGTCGACAGGATGCCTCGCACTCTGGTGCGAGTGGTCTGCGGTTTGTCGCTGACGATCGACACCTTGCGACCGCACATCGCGTTGACGAGCGTCGACTTGCCCACATTGGGTCGACCGATCAGCGTGACGAACCCGCTGCGCACTAGGCGACCGTCGTTTCGACGGGTGGCGTGGTGGTGGTGGTAGTCGTCGTCGTGGTGGTCGTGGCGGGGGAGTTGAGTAGCTCTTCGTAATCGCGGTGGGCGAGGGGCTCGCTTCCATCGGTCAGCCCCCCGCCTCCCCGTCGCGGCACGCGGCAACGGCGATCCGTTCTGTACGAACAACACCTGGCCGATGCCTCCGACCTCGGTGATCGTCAGCACGATCTGACCGATCGCCAGCAGTTGATCCTCTTGCGGGATCTGCTCGAAGAAGCCGGGCGGCAACTCGACGGTGGCAACACCGGAGCCATCTTCCGTCACGTTGATCAGCGCCTCCACCTTTGTCGGAACCGCCGACCTGATGCCCACGCCGAGGTCACCCGCCGGCGGACCTTCTTGTAACGCCTCCAGCACAGCATTGGCCGCTCGCCGGCTTGGCGAGGGCACGAGGATAGCCCTTCAACTGTCCGCCACTGATGAAGTAGAGCGTCACGTCCTCGTTGGCAATAGTCGTCACCGTGTCGACCAGCGTGGTGGTTGTCGCCGGCACAATGGTGGTTTGCGGGATGGTTGACGTCGTCGTCGGAGGGATGGTGTCGCCGAGCTGACGGAGGTCCTTGTCCTGGATCGTGGTGACCTGACCGTGTTCGGGAATGCCACACGCGACCAGTGCTGCGACGAGCAGCACAGAGATGGTCGATGAGACGTTTGAGCATCAGACCACCTCCGCGAAGCTGACCTTGAA
The DNA here is from genome assembly GCA_963746365.1 of Ilumatobacteraceae bacterium. Classification (GTDB taxonomy): domain Bacteria; phylum Actinomycetota; class Acidimicrobiia; order Acidimicrobiales; family Ilumatobacteraceae; genus JAENVT01. Next base: position 47,174 of record CAVVBH010000026.1, read on the forward strand.
GCGGGCGCCGCCGCCTGGGCGATCTTCGACCCACGCTTCGCCGCCGTGGGCATGCGCATGCTCGGCGACGAGCGCCAACCCGAGACCGGTTCCGACGCGGTGGCGGGCCGCGCTACCACGCGGCAAAACGTTCGAAGATGCGCACCCGTTCGCCTCGCGCGACGCCTGGGCCGGCGTCGTCGACCGACAAGGCGATGCCGTGGCGGCCGTGAGGTTCGACCTTGACCCGAGTCGGCCCTCCGGCGTGCTCGCGAGCGTTCTCCAGGAGGTTGGCCAGAATTCGCTCGAATCGCAGCTTGTCGATCCGGACGGTGCGGGACACCTTGGGATCGATCTCGATCGGCGTCATCGCCGAACCCGTAGCGCTGGGCAATGCGCGAGACGAGCTCTTCGACGTCGACCTGTTCCCGGAGCAGCTCGGTGGAGCCGGCGTCGATGCGTGACAGCTCGAGCAGGTCCATCACCATCTGATCGAAGCGGCGGACCTGGCCGACGACGACGTCGAGCGCTTGCTGGGTTCGTTCCGGCAGGTCGGTGCGCCGGGTGTCGAGCACCTCGACTGCCGCGGTGAGCGCGGTGATGGGTGATCGCAGTTCGTGGCTGACATCGGAGGCAAAGCGGGCCTCGCGTTCGAAGCGGGTTTGCACGGCATCGGCCATGTCGTTGAACGACTTGGCCAACCGGGCGAGGTCGGGGTCCGCTTCCGGGGCCATCCGCGTGTCGAGGCCGCCGGAGGCGATTTCGCCCGGCGGTCGTTGCAACCCGCGAGATCGGTCGCAGCAGGCGACGGCTCGTCGACCAGCCGAGCGCTCCTGCGAAGAATGTCGTGACCGCCGCACCGATGCCCAAGCGCCGTTCCGATGTCGCGCAGTGCGCGGTCGGTGTCCCTGAGCGGGATGGCCTCGTAGTACTGCGCCTTCGCGGCGCGGGATGTTGATGCCCGACTGCCATGTACGGGTCGCCGTCGATGCTGAAGCGTTGCGTCGCGCTGCCGCCCACGGCAACGAAGGCCATGAGATCCGCCGGATAGGACGACCCTGGAAACGGCCGCGTCGGAGCTCAGCGGGTCCTTGCCCGCGACGGTGAGGAAGGCGATATCCCTCGCTGCTGCGCTTCAGGCTTCTCACGAGCGCGCCGACCTGGTCGTCCCTCGGCGCCGGGTTCTGCTGCAGCAATGTTGCGCGCACCGAGGTGGCATTGGAGAGGGCCTGCGTGAGGATGACGTCGCTGCGTTGGTCGACGAGGAAGTTGCGCGCCACGCCATACGTGACGACCGCCAGCGCGAGCCTGGCGACGAGCGCGGTCAAGCTGAAGAACAGCGTCACGCGGGTGCGAAGACGTAACGAGCGTCGTTGGCGATCGGCCACGGGCACAGTGTGCCCGATATGAAGCCGCGGTGCGGATGCGGGTGCGCTCAGGCGGCGACGCTGACCAGCGGCAGCGCTTGTTCTTCGCTCGGCAGCACCGGAGCGAGCAAGTCGAGATCGGCGAGCATGAGCTCGCTGCGCAGGATCAGTTCGGCGCAGACGAAGACCAGTTGTTGACCGCGGTCGGCGCAGATCCGGGCCACGTCGCGCAACGCGTCGAGGCCGACCTCGGCGAGGAGCGAGATGCCGGAGAGGTTGATGACCAGGCCGTACGAGGGCGGACCGATCAGGCAGGTGCTGCTGATCGACGTTGCCTGCTCGCGATTGATGATCGAACCGGCGACGGAGATCATCGTCACATGGCGGAAGTTGTCGGTGTGCGCTGTGAGAACCGGCGTCAACACTTGCAGCCTCCTACGATGGACGGACTCACCTGGACGTTGATGAGATCGGAAGGGATGTGCTGCCCGCACCTTTCCGCTGCCGGTGAGGCACCAGGGGGAGGTAGGTACCCCACCGGGGCAGCGTGAACAGCCGCTATGGTGACGCACCAATGTGACGGGACAACGCGACGTGTGTGCGATTTCTGTAACAGAATCAGACCGACGGCGAGTAGGTTCCTGCAGGTGCACTCGCTGCTGTTCATCGAGGACGACGACCAGATCCGCCTGGCGCTGACGCCTGGCCCTGGAGGACGAGGGCTACGAGGTGCGCGAGGCCGCCGACGGCGGCAGCGGGCTGGCCGCGTTCGCCGAGCGCGAGCCCGACCTCGTGCTGCTCGACCTGCGGCTGCCGGACATGTCCGGCTTCGACGTGTGCCGCAGCGCTGCGGGCCACGCAGCATCGTGCCGATCATCATCATCACCGCCCAGACCGACACCTACGACCTGGTCGCCGGCCTCGAGGCGGGCGCCGACGACTACGTCACCAAGCCGGTCGTGCCCAAGGAGCTGGCCGCCCGGATCCGGGCCCTGCTGCGGCGGGTCCAGCTGCAGGAGACGCCGTCGGCGCCCCGCGCCAGCCGCTTCGGCGACGTCGAGCTGCGCCGCGAGCAGGGCATCGTGCTGAAGGGCGGGCGCGAGCTGAGCCTGACGAAGACCGAGTTCCGCCTGCTGTGCGAGTTCGCCGACCACGCCGGGGCAGGTGCTGTCCCGCGATCAGCTGCTGGAGCGGGTGTGGGGCTACGAGTACCTCGGCGACAGCCGCCTCGTCGACGCCCACGTCCGCCGCCTGCGGGTGAAGATCGAGGACCACCCCGACGACCCGAAGCTCATCGTCACCGTCCGCGGCATCGGCTACCGCCTCCTGCCCTGAACCTGCCGCGATACCCGTTTGTACTCCGACCCGTATGTGGCGTCGTCCGGCTGCCAAACGTCGTGGCGGGCTACGGCGGCCAGCTGCGGCTGCGGAGGTACTCGCCGAGGCCCTTGGCCTGGGGGTCGAACGACGGTGCTGGGCGACGCCCTCGCCGAGGTAGCCGACGAGCACGAAGTTGAGCGCCAGCAGGTTCGGCAGCTCGTAGCGGCGCACCTCGAGTCGGCGGCCTCGGGGACAGGCGGCGCGATCGCGTCGGCGGTGAGGTTCGCGGCCAGCCAGGCGTAGCCGGCGTCGTCGCGGGCCCAGACGCCGACGTTGGCGTTGCCGCCCTTGTCGCCCGAGCGGGCGCCGAAGTGCAGCGCCGAGCGGCTCGCCCGCTGACGGTCCGACCGGTGCGACGGCGTCGACGGTCGGCCGGCTCGATCGGGTCGTCGACGGCGGCACCGGTCGGCGGCGGGCTCGATGCGCGATCCGGCGTGCCGTCGGCGAGCACGACGACCTGGTCGACCTCGTCGTTGGCGACGAGCGCCGGCCAGTACACGCCGAACGGCTGCGCCTCGGCCGGGCGGTGACGGTCGCGAAGAAGCCCGGGTAGCTGGCCAGCGCCAGCTCGACGGCGGCCGACGAGAACGCCCGCCCGACCAGTCGCTCGTCGGCGGCCTTGACCGTGACGTGCAGCCGCCCGACGACGCCTCCTGGTCGACGGCGTCCGCCGGCGCTGGCGACGAAGCGGCACGTCGACCTCGTCGAAGCGCGTCCTCGCCGCCGAGCCGGCGCGAACAGCGCCGCCTGCGGCCCACGCCGCCTTGGCCTCCTGGTTCGAGCCCGGTGAGCACGAACGTCATCCGGTTGCGGAAGCCGCCGTCGAAGTTGATGCACACCTTGGTCGTCGGCGGCGCCGGCTCGCCGCGTACGCCGCTGATCGCGCACCCGGTCGGGCCCGTCCTCGTCGAGGCGGATCGTGTCGAAGCGGGTGACGACGTCGGGGTTGGCGTAGGCCGGCGCGCCGATCTCGTAGAGCAGCTGGGCGGTGACGGTGCCGACGGTGACCAGCCCGCCGGTGCCGGGGTGCTTGGTGATGACCGACGAGCCGTCGCGGTCGACCTCGGCGATCGGGAAGCCCGAGCGGTGCGAGCGAGGTCGGGGAGCTCGTCGAAGAAGCCGTAGTTGCCGCCGCGTCGTCTGCGCGCCGCACTCGATGACGTGGCCGGCGACGACGGCGCCGGCGAGGCGGTCCCAGTCGTCGGTCGCCCAGTCCCACCACCACGCCGCCGGCCCGACGACGAGCGGCCGCGTCGGTGACCCGGGGGCAGACGACGACGTCGGCGCCGGCTGCGAGCGCGGCGGCGATGCCCCAGCCGCCGAGGTAGGCGTTGGCGCGACACCGGCGTCGGCGGTGAGCGGCTCGCCGGTGTCGAGGTTGGTCAGCTGCGGCCGCAGGCCGTCGATGCGGTCGCATCAGGTCGTCGCCCTCGACGTGGGCGACGTTGACCGCGACGCCGAGCCGGTCGGCGATCTCGCGCACCCGCTCGGCGCAGCCGGCCGGGTTGAGCCCGCCGGCGTTGGTGACGACCTTGATGCCCCGCTCGGCGCACGTGCCGAGCACCTGCTCCATCTGCGTCAGGAACGTGCGCGCGTAGCCGAGCTCGGTGTTGCGGGCCCGCTGCTTCCACAGGATCAGCATCGTCAGCTCGGCCAGCCAGTCGCCGGTGAGCACGTCGATCGGCGCCGCCCTCGACCATCTCCCTCGCCGCCGACAGCCGGTCGCCGTAGAAGCCGCGAGCAGTTGGCGATGCGGACGGGCCGATCGCCGGTTCACGCCGATTCGATCCTCGAGCGCAGAGCGGCTGGCCGGTGTCGACCTGCTGGCCGGCGCGACGAAGCACCTCGGCCACCGTGCCGTCGGCCGGGCGACACGATCTGGTGCTCCATCTTCATCGCCTCGATCGCCACCAACGCCTGACCGGCCGCCACGACGTCGCCGACGTCGACGAGCACCCGCAGGACGATGCCCGGCATCGGGCGCGACGAGCGACCCGGCGCGGCCGGCGTCGTCGGGCGGCGCGAAGCGCGGTCGGTACGACGAAGCGCGTGCTGACCCGCGCGACACGAACACGACGATCGTCCGTCGATCTCGCGTCGTCGATCGAACTTCAGCGCCGTCAGCCGACTCGTCGGTCGATCGCGCTCGCCGTCGACGGATGCCGTCGACCGCCGAGCCTGCGCGGTCGTAGCGGTATCGCACGTCGTGGGCGCCGACCCGCGACCTGCTGCGACGGCCGGGTTGTTGCGCCAGCCGGCGGGAACGCCGGCCAGCACGGCCGCTGCGCTGTGATCGGCTGCCCGGCCAGCGCTGCCGCGGCGACGAACGCCGGCGCGACCGCCGGCGCGTCGGTGCACGGGTGCTCGGTCGAGGAACCCGGTGTCGATCTCGCCGCCGACGACCGCCAGGTCTCGAGGAGCAGTTGAGCAGCTGGTCGCGGTTGGTGACCGGGCCGTGCAGATGGGCTCTGCGCCGAGCGCACGTCGCAGCTCGTCGGATCGCGCCCGCACGGGTCGGGCCGTGGGCGATGACCTTGGCGACCATCGAGTCGTAGAACGGGCTGACCACCGACCCGACTCGACGCCGCTGTCGACGCGGACGCCGTCGATCGTCGGCGAACTCGAAGCGGTGGAACGTGCCGGACTCGGGCGGTAGCCGTGGCCGGGTCCTCCGCGCGTCAGCCGGACCTCGATGGCGTGGCCGACGATGGCGGGATGCAGCGCCGCCTCGGGCAGCGGATCGCCGGCGGCGACGAGCCAGCTGCAGCTCGACGAGGTCGAGCCCGGTGATCAGCTCGGTGACCGGGTGCTCGACCTGCAGGCGGGTGTTCATCTCGAGGAAGGAGAAGTCGCCCGTCGCGGTCGAGCAGGAACTCGACGGTGCCGGCGCCGACGTAGCCGACGGCCTTCGCGGCAGCGACGGCCGCCTCGCTCATCCGCGGCCCGCAGCGCGTCGTCGACGGCGGGCGACGGCGACTCCTCGATGATCTTCTGGTGGCGGCGCTGGATCGAGCACTCGCGCTCGAACAGCGAGACGACGTTGCCGTGCGTCGTCGGCGAACACCTGGATCTCGACGTGGCGGCCGCGCTCGACGTAGCGCTCGACGAACACGGTGCCGTCGCCGAACGCCGCGGCCGCCTCGCGCTCGGCGCTGCGGCAACGGCGTCGTCGAGCTCGCCGACCGATCGCGCACGATGCGCATGCCCCGCCCGCCGCCGCCGGCCGAGGCCTTGACGAGCACCGGCAAGCCGATCTCGGCGAGCGACTCGACCGTGGTGTCCGGCAGCACCGGCACGCCGGCCGCGCGCATCAGCGCCTTGGCCTCGATCTTCGAGCCCATCGCCGCGATCGCCGATGCGGGCGGGCCGATCCACGTCAGCCCGGCGTCGACGACCGCCTGGGCGAAGCGGCGCGTCTCGGCAGGAAGCCGTAGCCGGGGTGGACGGCGTCGGCACCCGCTGCGCGAGCGCGGCGTCGATCAGCAGGTCGCCGCGCAGGTACGTGTCGGCGGCGGCGGTGCCCGGCAGGCGGACGGCGGTGTCGGCCTCGCGGACGTGCGGCGCGTCGGCGTCGGCGTCGCTGAACACGGCGACGGTGCCGATGCCGAGCCGGCGGCACGTGCGGATGATGCGGCCGGCGATCTCGCCGCGGTTGGCGATGAGCACCGTCGATGGTGATCACGCGCATCACATCCGGAACACGCCGTAGCCGCGCGTGCCGTGGATCTCGTTGGTTGTCGATCACGGCTGAGGCACATGCCGAGCACCGTGCGGGTGTCGCGCGGGTCGATGATGCCGTCGTCGTACAGCTTGCCGGTCATGAACAGCGCCAGCGACTCGCGCTCGATCTGGTCCTCGACCTGCCTGCGCATGCGTCGCGTCGGCCTCCTCGTCGAACGGCCGGCCCATCGACGCCGCCGACTGCCGGGCGACGATCGACAGCACGCCGGCGAGCTGCTGCGGGCCCATCACCGCCGTCTTGGCGTTGGGCCAGGCGAACAGGAAGCGCGGGCCGTACGCCCGCCCGCACATGCCGTAGTTGCCGGCGCCGTAGGAGGCCGCCATGTTGATCGTGAGGTGCGGCACGCTGCAGTTGGTGACGGCGTTGATCATCTTCGCGCCGTCCTTGATGATGCCGCGCTGCTCGTACTCCTTGCCCACCATGTAGCCGGTCGTGTTCTGCAGGAACACGCAGCGGCGTGTCGATCTGGTTGGCGAGCTGGATGAACTGCGTCGCCTTGTGCGGACTCCTCGTTGAACAGCACGCCGCGGTGGTTGGCGAGGATGCCGATCGGATACCCGTGCAGCTCGGCGAACCCGGTGACGAGCGACGATGCCGTAGAGCGGCTTGAACTCGTCGAAGTCGCTGTCGTCGACGAGCCGGGCGATCACGTCGCGTGGGTCGAACGGCACCTTCGGGTCCGACCGACGGGATGCCGAGCAGCTGCTCGGGGTCGTGGCGCGGGGGCTTGCCCGGCCCGCGAGGACCCGGCCCGCGCTTGCGGTGGTTGAGCCGGCGGACGATCTGGCGGCCGAGGCGGATGCCGTCGAGCTCGTCGACGGCGAAGTAGTCGGCGAGACCGCTGACCCGGGCGTGCATCTCGGCGCCGCCGAGCGACTCGTCGTCGCTCTCCTCGCCGGTCGCCATCTTCACCAGCGGCGGGCCGCCGAGGAAGACCTTCGAGCGCTGCTCGATCATCACGACGTAGTCGCTCATGCCCGGCACGTAGGCGCCGCCGGCGGTGGAGTTGCCGAACACGAGCGCGATCGTCGGGATGCCGGCCGCCGACAGCTGGGTGATGTCGCGGAAGGCCTGCCCGCCGGGGATGAAGATCTCGCTCTGGGTCGGCAGGTCGGCGCCGCCGGACTCGACGAGGTTGACGAGCGGCAGGCGGTTCTGCCGTGCGATCTCGCATCGCGCGCAGCGTTCTTGCGCACCGTCATCGGGTTGCTCGTGCCGCCGCGCACCGTCGGGTCGTTGGCGATGATCACGCACTCGACGCCCTCGACGACGCCGATGCCGGTGACGACGCCCGGCGCCGACCGGGAAGTCGGTGCCCCAGGCGGCGAGCGGCGACAGCTCGAGGAACGGCGACGTCGAGGTCGAGGAGCAGCTCGATCGCGCTCGCGGGCCAGCAGCTTGCCGCGTTGGCGGTGGCGCTCGACGTACTTCTCGCCGCCGCCGCCGTTGACGAGCGCCAGCTGCTCGTCGTGCTGTCGAAGCTGCGCCAGCATGGCGTCGCGGTTGGCACGAAAGGTCTCGCTGTCGGGAAGTACGCGGTCGGGAACGATCGTCACGTGGCCCACCGCGGCGATCGCTTCTCGGCGAACGCGGCCATGCCCTCGGCACCTTCCTCGCTGGTGAACAGCGACTCCGAGAGCTCCTGCAGCTCGCGCCATGGTGTGGGTGCTGCGCAACAAGCGCTTGGTTGCGGCCACCGCCTTCGGTCCACCAAGGAGGATGTCGCGGCTGAGCTCGTCAACCGTCGCTGCCACGTCGTCGGTGACGTGCGTGACAAGCCCCATCTCGAGCGCGCGCACCGCGTCGAACATTTCGCCGGTCAGGAACGGTGCAGCCAGTTTCGACCAGTTGCAGCGCTGCAGCAGGGGAGCGCTGACGATGGCCGGCGCGACCCCGATCCGGACCTCGGTGAGGGCGAACGTGATGGACGTGTTGACGACGACGAGATCGCACGCTGCCATCACCCCGAGACCGCCGGCGCGTACCGGACCGTCGACCGCCGCGATCACCGGCGCTGCAATCGTGCCGAGGCGCTCAATGGCTCGTACGTAGGAAGTCGAGTCGACCTTTCCAGACGCACGTTCCTTGAGGTCGGCTCCGGCACAGAACACGGGCGCGGTGTGTGTGAGCACGACGACGCGAGCTTCCGCTTGCTTCGGCCGTGTCGAGGGCGGCGTGGAGATCTGCCAGCAGCTGTTGTGAGAGGGCATTGCGGTTCGCCGGGGAGTCGAGGGTGATCGTGGCGATCCCACCGGCGACTACGGCTGTGACGAGCTGCCCCACAACGGGGGACTGTAACCGCCGGCACCGTCATCCCCAGGGAGAAAGGCCTCTCCCGGGAGAAAGGCCTCCCGCGGAAGAAAGGCGGGAGACATGTGAGCGTGCATCCACAAGGACCAGCGCCAGTCCGACACGATCGTGAGCACCGGCAGGAGCGCCATAGCAGCGGCGACTGCCAAGGCGCCACCGACCGCGTCGAGCACGTAGTGGTTTCCCGTCGCCACGATGGCGACCAGCGTGACGAACGGGTAGACGCACGCGGCACAGCGAATCCACACGGATCGCGTGGTCGCGAGCAGCACCAAGCAGACCCAGATCGACCACGCGACGTGGAGGCTGGGCATCGCCGCGTACGGATTGCCGATGTTCCAGATCGGGATCGGCGCGACCTTCCAGGGGCTCGGATGACTGACCATGGTGTCTCTGAACCCGAGCCATGGAACGAGACGCGGTGGCACCAGAGGGAACAAGAAGTAGCCGACCAGCGCGAGCGCAGTGGTCAAGCCGAGCACGTTGCGCCAGAGCCTGTACACGTCACGACGTTTCCGAAAGAGGAACACCGCGACAGCCGGGGTCACCATGAAATGCGCGGTGCCGTAGAAGGTGTTGAGAGCCACCACCATCTGCTCGTTCGTGAGCACGAGGCGTTGGAAGCCCAATTCGTGGTACGCACCGATCGCGCGTTCCCAGTCAACGATGCGGCGGGCGTTGTGCACCGGCTGCAAGCCCGACACCCTGCCGCTGCCGCGAATGCGGCTGTATGCAAAGTAGAAGCCGTAGGCGAGCAGGACCTCCCGCCACCACACCAGCTTTTGATCCGTTATTTCCTTGGTTTCGACCATCGTCATGGCGACACTGCCAACCGGTACACGTAGATCCTTTCGACGACGCCCACCAACTGATAATGCCCATCGATGAATTCCTTAATCGGCGGATAGTCTCTCATCGGAAAATCGGGCGGGTCGAGCGGGTCGTCGGGCTGCGTGTCGAAGAACAGCGTCGGCGGATGGGCGTTGAGATCTGCCATCACGTCGACCCAGAGGCCGGGCACTGCCTTGTCGATGCTGTCGAACCCTGCGGGGCGTCCGGTTGTGTGGCCCGTAAGAAACCCGGTCGTGATCACCCGCGAGGCTGGCAGACGGTCTGCAGCCCAGAACAACGACGGTTCGTGACCCCACACGAAGATCGTCTCGTCGGGCGTGGTGTTGGCCGTGACGTAGTCGGCAAGTCTTTCGTAGTCCGTGCTCGTACCACCGAGATGCAATGCCACGGCAGCGATCGCGGCACCCGCGCTGGTGAGGGCCATGCTGGCGACCCCGATGCGCGTCCATTTCGCGGCCACCTGTGTCGCCCCACGGGCCGCGAGGATGCACAACGGCGGCAGGAGCTGCCAGTAGTAGTGGCCGAAGAATCGCGTGCCAGAGACGACGCCGATGACTGCCGAGAGCAGCCAGAGCCAGACATCGATGTCGTCGCGCCGGCAACGCCATGCCATGGCCGCCAAGCCGAACAGGGCGATGTTGAGGCCGATGATGGAGGCGTTCGTCGTCAGCATGCGACGCACTGCGAGGCCGAGCCCACCATCACCGATGTCCAGGTATTGGCCGTTGGCAGCGCCGAAGACCCAGAACCAGAACCGACGGGGCCCGAACATCACCGCGCACGCCATCACGGGTACGGCTGCGCCCACTGCGAGCAGCGTGAGCTGTGACCAGCGACTGGCACGGTTCCGCCAGGTGATCCACGCCAGCGGTAGCAGCGTGGTCACTGCTGTCTGTTTCACCATCGTCGCCGCGCCGACGGCCAGCCCCGATCCGAACGTTCTGCCGCGGTCGGCCAGCACCATCGCGGCCAGCACCAGAGGCATCATGAAGACTTCGAACTCGGCGCTCTGCGCGTCGCCCGGCGTCACGGTGACGGAGGCGAGAGCAGCCAGGACACCGGCGACGAGACCTCCATGGACGCCCAGCCGGCGACGAGCAAAGACCCACACGAGCGTTGCGGTGGCTCCATGCGCCAGCATTCCCGCAATTCGCGGGATCCACAGTTGACGACTACCAGTCACCTCGAACAACCAGTGGTAGAGATAGAAGAGCCCGGGTGGCTTGCGATCGACGACGTCGACATAGAGCCTGCCGCCGTGGGCGATCACGTCGGCGACCGTGGCCACGTACGCCTCGTCGTTGTTGAAGACCCGGTTGGCGAGCCCCGGAAGGTGTACCACGACCACGATGCCGAGCAGGACCGCAGGCACCCATCGCGCCGGAAGCGCGTAGAAATCGCGTCGGGAGGTCACAGAAGCACTCGCACTGTAATGGAGGCGGCAATTGCCGCCTCCTCAGGTTGTGATCTCGTGCAGGAAGGCCTCGACGTCGCTGCGCAGCCGTGTACGTCGCATCGGGGGGAGCGCCTGCACGATCTGCCAGCGGTAGCTCGCCTTGCCGAGACGCGGATCGAACACGGCGACCACGCCCCGGTCCGTCGCATTGCGGATCAGTCGCCCGGTCGCTTGGGCGAGCAACATCGCCGCCCGGGGCAGGTCGATCTCGCCGAAGGCCGACGCGCCGAGCAGGTCGCGACGTGCCGTCAGCAACGGATCATCCGGACGAGGGAACGGGATCCGATCGATGGTGACCAGCGACAGCGTTCGCCCGGGTATGTCGACGCCTTGAAAGAAGCCGGCCGTCGCGAACAGACACGACGATTCGTCGTCCGTGAACGCCTTGACCAGTGCCGTCTTGGGGAGGTCGCGCTGGGTGAGTATCCGCACATCGACGCGATCCTTCAACGCCGCCGCGGCGGCGTCCATCGCCTTCCAACTGGTGAACAGGGCAAGGGTGCGGCCACCCGCTGCAGCGATCAACGCCGCCAACTCGTCGTGCACCGCGCCGGCGAACAGCGGGGATCGAGGATCGGGAAGATGCAGCGCGCAGTACAGCAGCGCATTCGTGCCGTAGTCGAACGGGCTTCCTACATCGATCTGGGTGTACGACCCATCCGCAAGGCCAACACGATGCGCGAGGGTTGCCGGCAGGGTCGCGCTGGTGAGGATTGCGGTGCGTTTCGTCCAGATTCCCGACGACAGCACCGGCCCGACGTCGAGCGGAGCGATCTCGAGCCGCGCGTTGTCGGGACTGCCGGACACGAAGGCGACGTATCCCTCGTGCGGACCGAGCGCCATGTCGATCTGCTCCTGAACCCGTGTCGCGACCTGCTGAGCGCGCATCTTGCGCTGTTGCGCCTCGGGCACGTCGGTGTTGATGGCGCGGAGAGCGGACTGGGCCTTCTCGATGCGACCGCGGGCGTCGATGAGGGCATCTTGGATGGTGTCCGGGAACGGCTTGGTCAGACGATCACCGGCGAATGATCGCAACGCCTCGCGAATCGCCGGAGCCGATTCGGCGAGGCCGCCGACAACGGCAGGATCCTCGATCACCCTCCGCACGACGGCGGCAAGGTTGGTGAAACGGCCCGGACCGATCTGCACGCCGACGGTGTCGCTCATGATGTCTTCGAGCTGGTGAGCCTCGTCGATCACCACGACATCGTGTTCGGGCAGCAACATGTTTCCACTGGCGACGTTGAGGCCGTAGAGGTGCAGATTGACCACCACGACATCGGCGACCGATGCCCTGGCGCGGGCCAACTCGGCAAAGCACACGCCGCCCATTGGGCACTTCGTCGCCCCGGGGCATTCGTCGCTGCCGACGCTGACGGCCTGCCACGAACGATCAGCGGGCGACCAGGTGAGATCGGCCTGATCTCCGGTCTTGGTGTCGCCGCTCCACTCGCACAGTCGTTTGATCTCCACCTTCGTCGTGGCGGCGAAGTCCTCGATCTCCAGCTGGCCCTGACCTTCTGTCGATTGCAGCTCGCGGACGCGCTGCATGCAGATGTAGTTGCTCCGTCCCTTCAACACTGCCCAGTCGAACGGCATGCCGAGGTGTGCCTCGAGGAACGGCAGGTCCTTGGCTGCCAACTGGTCCTGCAACGCCTTCGTGGCGGTTGCCACGACGATTGGTTTGCCTGCCAGCACGGTCGGAACGAGGTAGCCCATCGTCTTGCCGGTGCCCGTCCCGGCCTGCACGATCAGGTGCTTGCCGCTGACGACAGCCTCGCTCACCGCTGTCGCCATCTGCTGTTGGCCGGGTCGGTACTCTGCAGCAGGCAGGGCCGCCGTGACCGTCGCCAATGCGGTGCGGACCCGGTCGGAAGACATGCAGGATGACGCTACCGAGGCGGGCGATCAGGATCGACGAGCGATCGCGATGGCCGCGTCGAGCTCGGGCTCGCCGAAGTCTGGCCACGTCTGCTCGGTGAAGTACACCGGTGATCCCGCCGATTGCCACAGCATGAAATTGGAGATGCGACGTTCGCCGGATGTGCGCACCACGACGTCGACCGGCGGGAGCTCGGGGAGGTACATGTTGGCGTCGAGATCGGAGGCCGTCACCCGCTCGCGACCCTCGGCGATCGCCTGCTCGGCGGCATGCACGATCTCTGCCCGACTGCCGTAGTCGAACGCGACCGTCAGCACCATGCCGGTGTTGCCGGCAGTGTCGGAAATGGCCTTGTGGATCGCCTTTTGCACGTATCGGGGCGTTCGTGCTTCGCGACTGTCGAACGGACGGCCGATCCACTGCACTCGAACATTGAGGTCATTGAGCTCGGCGACCCTGCCGAACAGCTTCTTGTGCAGGCCCAGGATGTGCCGGACCTCGACCCGCGGTCGAACCCAGTTCTCGGTCGAGAACCCGAAAACGGTGAGCCAACCGATGTCGCGCTTCACGGCGAGGCGCACGACAGCGGCCAGATTCTCCTCACCTTCGGTGTGCCCGGCCGTGCGCGGCAGGCTGCGTCGCCGGGCCCAACGACCGTTGCCGTCCATGATGCAGGCGACGTGAAGTGGTCGTTCGTCCTCGTGTCGCACAGGTTGTCAACCATAGCCAGCACCACCCGTCCGTGGCCCTCGACGCCATGTCCGGCACGTCGCAGCCAGCCACGTCAGGGTCGGGCGTGGGATGATGAGGTGCATGACCCGCGCCGCAGAACATCCTGTCGAGCTGCGGCACGTGATGATCGTCGGTGGGTCCTTGGGCGAGTGGAACACGTTCGGCGACGCTGCCTGGAGGGAACGGATTCTCGAGTTCGGAAAGTTTGCCGAACATGCCGGCGCCGGCTGGCTCACCATGCATCCGCTCGACAGCGCCGAGCCTCCGCCCGGCGGCACGCCTGCTTCCATCACGCGCGTGGGCAACTGCACCGTTGTGGTCGATCCGCTGACCGATGGACGGCAGCGGCTGGTGTCGGCGATCAACGTGCTTCGTCGCGATGGCCGACCGGTCACCGATGCAAATCTGACAGAAATCGTCAACGCCCCTGCGCCGTGCGATCCCGATCTGGCCATCATCGTCGGACCTGACACCGATCTGCCGTCGACGTTGGTGTGGGAGTTGGCGTATTGCGAACTGGTCTACCTCGATCTCTCGTGGGTCGACGTCGGCGGCGACCACCTGGAAGCAGCACTCGCCGAGTTCGGCGGACGGCACCGACGCTTCGGAGGGCTCGACTAGTGGGTTCCCCCGTCTACCGCGACTCTGCCGTCGTCCTGCGCACATACAGGCTTGCCGAGGCTGATCGGATCGTCGTGCTGATGACCGAGCACCACGGCAAGGTACGCGCCGTCGCCAAGGGTGTTCGCAAGACGATGTCGAAGTTCGGCGCTCGACTCGAGCCGATGAGCCACGTTCAACTGCTGTTGGCGCACGGCCGCACCGACCTCGACATCGTCAGCCAGGCCGAGTCGATCGAGACCCTCGCGCCGATGGTCGCGGACCTCGATCACATGACCAACGGCATCGCCATGCTCGAAGCGGTCGACCAATTGGCGCTCGAACGCGATCCGGCGCCGCACCTGTATCGGATGCTCGTCGGCGCCCTGCGCACCGTCGCCCGACGATCAGGGCCCTTGGTCGTCCCCGCCTTCTATTGGAAGCTGCTGGCAGCCGAAGGCATCTCCCCGTTGCTCGACGAATGCGCGCGATGTGGCGAACCGGGCCCGCTCGTCGCGTTCGACATGAACCACGGCGGCGCGCTGTGCCGCAATTGCCGCACGGGTGCACCACTCAGCGAGGAGGCACTGGAACTGATGCGGATGGTGCTCGGCGGTCGCATGAACGATGCGTTGTCGGTCCCGGCCTCGTCGGCGACCCATGAGATGGCAGCACACGCCACCCGCGCGATGGAGCATCACATCGAACGCCGGCTGCGAACGGTGGCAATGTTCGAGCGCATGGAGACGTAGGCCTCGTAGCCTTGCACCCGTATGCCAGCGACCGATCTCGATCAAGTTGTCAACCTCTGCAAGCGACGTGGCTTCGTCTACCCGTCCGCGGAGATCTACGGGGGCTTCCGCAGCACGTACGACTACGGCCCTCTCGGGGCGCTGATGCTGCGCAACATCCGCGAGGCGTGGATCCGCTCGATGGTGCAGATGCGCGACGACGTCGTGCTGATCGACGCCGCGGTGCTGGGCCCGCCGCAGGTGTGGGAAGCCAGCGGCCACCTTGCCAATTTCACGGATCCGCTGGTCGATTGCACCAACTGCAAGAACCGGTTTCGTCTCGACAAGCTCGACGACCCCAACACGTGTCCGAGCTGTCGCAAGCACGGCACGTTCACCGAGCCACGCCAGTTCAACCTGATGTTCAAGACCCACGCGGGTCCGATCGAAGACGCCGGCGCGGTGGCCTACCTTCGTCCCGAGACGGCACAGGGCATGTTCATCAACTTCGCCAACGTGCTCAACTCCACCCGCCGCAAGCCGCCCTTCGGCATCGCCCAGGTCGGCAAGAGCTTCCGCAACGAGATCACGCCACAGAACTGGATCTTTCGCACCCGCGAGTTCGAGCAGATGGAGATGGAGTACTTCGTGCCACCGGCAGACAGTGCCAAGTGGTACGACTACTGGTGCAACGAGCGGATGGACTGGTACTACGAGCTCGGCATCCCGAAGGAGTTGCTGCGCCTTCGCGCACACGATCCCGACGAGCTCTCGCACTACTCGGCCGGTACGTCCGACGTGGAGTTCCTGTTTCCTTGGGGTTGGGACGAGGCAGAAGGCATCGCGCAGCGCACCGACTTCGACCTCGTCCAACATTCGAACCATTCGGGCGAGAAGCTCGACTACTTCGACCAGGCGACCAACGAGCGCTACAAGCCGTACGTGATCGAACCGGCTGTTGGTGTCACCCGGCTGTTCGCCATCTTCCTGCTGTCGGCCTACGACGAGGATGTCGTCAACGACGAGAAACGCACCGTGCTGCGGCTGCACCCCCGCTTGGCGCCCTACAACGTGGCGGTGCTTCCCTTGTCGAAGAAGGAGACGCTGACTCCGTTGGCGCACCAGGTCGGCAAGATGCTGAGAGAGCACTACATGGTCGAGTACGACGAGACGCAGGCGATCGGGCGGCGTTATCGCCGTCAGGACGAGATCGGTACGCCGCTGTGCGTCACCATCGACTTCGATTCGCTCGACGACGGCGCGGTGACCATTCGCGATCGCGACACCACTGAGCAGGTTCGCGTGCCCATCGACACGCTGCTGGGCGAGGTCCGCTCGCGACTCGGGTTCTAGGAACGAGCTGTCATGACGACCTACCTCGATCGCATCCTCGAACATCATCGTGAGGTCGCCGAGTCGGACCATCGATCGATCGAGGCGATGCTCGCGGCCGCAAATGCGATGCCGCCCATTCGTCCCTTTGCGCGTCCGCTACGCGGACAATCCAAGCTTGCCGTGATCGCCGAGATCAAGCGTCGCTCACCGTCGAGAGGAGATCTGTTCGCCGATCTCGATCCAGCGACGGTGGCGCAGGCATACGAGCGCGGTGGAGCCAGTTGCCTGTCGGTGCTGACGGATCAACCACACTTCGGGGGCTCCGTCGCCGACCTGCAAGCGGCGCGCAGTGCCTGTGCGCTGCCCGTGTTGCGGAAGGACTTCACCGTCAGCGAACGCGACGTGCTGGATGCGCGGATCATGGGTGCAGATTGCGTGTTGCTGATCGCCGCGAGCCTCGACAAGCGCGAGCTGGCGACGTTTCACGAACTGGCCACCAGCATCGGTCTCGACGTACTGGTCGAGATCCACGACGAGGCGGAGCTGGATCTCGCGCTGGCGGTCAACGCATCGATCATCGGAGTCAACCAGCGCGACCTCGTGACCTTCCGTGTCGATCACGAGCGGGCCGTCCGCATGGCGGCCTTGATCCCGTCCGATGTCGTTCGTGTCGCCGAGAGCGGGGTACGCGATCGCACCGACGCGCAGAGCCTGCGCGATGCGGGTTACGACGCAGTGTTGGTCGGCGAGTCACTGGTCACCGCTGCCGATCCGGTCGCGGCGATCGACGAGCTCCGCGTGGCTTAGCGGAAATCGATCCCGCGGCACCTGTCCTCCGCCCGATACGTTTGCGACCAGATGTTCGTCAAGATCTGCGGTATCACGAATGAGGACGATGCTCTCTTGGCCGTCGCCATGGGTGCCGATGCTGTTGGCTTCGTGTTCGCACCGTCGCCGCGGCAGATCGCACCACAGCAGGTGTTCAACATCACGCGGCGCCTGCCGCCCGAGATCCTCACCGTGGGCGTCTTCCGCGACGAGTTACCGAGCAGGGTCATCGAGACCGTCCACCGCGCCGGGTTGAAGGCGGCTCAGCTGCACGGTCACGAGTCGCCGGCGATGGTCGCCGAGGTCGCCGAGCAGATCCGGTGGGTGATCAAGGCCGTCGTCGCCGGTTCGGAGGACGCCCGCAGGGCGAAGGAGTTCGGCACCGACTTCATCATGGTCGACGCTGCGTCGCCGGGCTCCGGGAAGCTGTTCGACTGGGGATTGATCGGCGAGGTGCCCGAAGGTCCGCGGGTGATCCTGGCCGGCGGCCTGGACCCCGACAACGTCGCCATGGCAGTGCGCGAGGCGCAGCCGTGGGGCGTCGATGTGTCGACCGGGGTCGAGAAATCACCCGGCCACAAGGATCCGATGAAGGTCAAGGTATTCATCGAACGAGCCCGAGCTGCCGCGCCGCAGCAACACCTCGGGCCCGATTCGATGCCGTACGACTGGGCCGACGACGAGGAGTAGATCATGTCGCTGATGGCAGAACCATCGGCCACCGGACGTTTCGGCGAATTCGGAGGTCGTTTCGTACCCGAGACCCTGGTGCCGGCGTGCGAGGAGTTGGAGGCGGCGTTTCGCGAGGCCTGGGCCGACCCGGTGTTCCGGGCCGATCTCGACCGTCAACTCCGCCAATACGCTGGACGACCGTCGATCTTGACCGAGTGCGCCAACCTCAGTGATCAGCTCGGCGTCAGGCTGCTGCTGAAGCGCGAGGACCTCAACCACACCGGGTCACACAAGATCAACAACGTGCTGGGCCAGGCGCTGCTCGCCAAGCGGATGGGCAAGAAGCGGCTCGTCGCCGAGACCGGCGCGGGGCAGCACGGAGTTGCCAGTGCCACCGCAGCGGCTTTGCTCGGCATGGAATGCAAGGTGTACATGGGTGCTGTCGATGTCGATCGTCAGGCCCTGAACGTCTTCCGCATGAGACTGCTCGGATCGGAGGTCGAGTCCGTACAGAGCGGCAGCCGAACGTTGAAGGACGCGGTCAACGAGGCGATGCGCGACTGGGTCGCCACGGTCGAGACGACCCACTACTGCCTGGGCTCGGTGATGGGTCCGCACCCGTATCCGTGGATGGTTCGCGAGTTCCACCGCGTCGTCGGTGACGAGGCCAAGCAACAGTGCCACGACCTGCTGGGCGATGTTCCCGACGTCGTAGTCGCATGCGTGGGCGGTGGTTCCAACGCGATCGGCATCTTCTCCGGCTTCGTCGACGATCGAACCCGGTTGGTCGGTGTCGAACCGGCCGGGGGTGCCGCCGTCGGACGCGGGCAGCCCGGCGTGGTGCACGGCATGCGCAGCTACCTGATGCAGGACGAGTACGGCCAGGTGCAGGAAGCCGAGTCGATCTCCGCTGGCCTCGACTATCCGGGGGTCGGTCCGGAGCACAGCTACCTGGCGTCGATCGGCCGGGCAGAGTACCCGGCAGTCACGGATGCCGAAGTCATCGACGCGTTCCAATTGCTCGCCCGATCCGAGGGGATCATCCCTGCTCTGGAATGCGCCCATGCCCTGGCGTGGATCGTCCGCGAGGCCCCGAACATGCAGGGCTGCACGATCTTGATGAACCTGTCGGGTCGTGGCGACAAGGACGTCGCGCAAATGATGGACATCCTCGCTCGATGACGGGGATCCTGGAGTCAGCGCTACGCGCCGCAGCGCGCCGCCGGGCGCAAGCTGCTGGTGCCATACATCACCGGGGGCCTGCCGGGTTGGCAAGAGGCCGTACGCGCCATTGCCGCCGCGGGCGCTGACGCCATAGAGATCGGGCTGCCATTCTCCGATCCGGTGATGGACGGCCCGGTCATTCAACAGGCGTCGCAGATGGCTCTCGAAGCGGGCGCCACGCCAGTGTCGATCCTCGACGAAGCCCGAGCTCTCGATGTCGGGCATTCCTCTTGCGGTGATGACGTACTACAACACCGTGCACCATGCCGGCCACGAACGATTCGCTCACCAACTGCTTGCGGCCGGCATCACCGCGGCGCTCGTCCCCGACCTGCCGCTGGAGGAATCGGCACCGTGGTGCGCGGCCGCCGACGAGGCCGGCATCGAGACCGTGATGTTCGCAGCACCAACGGCGCCCGACGAGCGCCTACCGCGGATCGCCGCGCGTGCCCGCGGCTTCCTGTACTCGGTCGGCCTGCTCGGTGTCACGGGCGAACGCGATCAGTTGGCCACGACCGCCGCGTCATTGGCTCGCCGGTTGAAGGCGATCACCGATGTGCCCGTCTTGATCGGGGTCGGTGTGTCGAACGCAGCACAGGCCCGCCAGGCGGTAGAGGTCGCCGACGGTGTCGTGATGGGTGCATCGGTCATCAGGCGCATGTTCGACGGTGGCGCCGATGCTGTGGGCGACTACATCGCCGAAGTGCGCGCGGCCATCGATGCCTGATTCGTGCGAGCTGTGCGAAGCAGCCCGCATGACTGAGTGGTTCTACGAGGACGACGTGTGCTGGATCGCCGAGTGCGAGCAGTGCTACGTGCCGATGGTCGTGTGGAAGACGCACGATCCGTCCCCACCAGACGACGTGCGCGACGCCTTGTTGCAGAGGCTGGGCGACTGTCGTGCGGGCGTCGTACCGATTCGAAGGCTTCTACATCGACGACAACATGCGCTCGATACCGAACCATTACCACGCCCATGCGCGGCCACGCGGCGGGTTCTTCGGCCACGGAATGCGTCGAACCACCTAGCGGGTGCCGGCCAGAACCTCAAAACGCGAACAAGCCGCATCGCGCGGCTTGTTCGCTTGTTCACATTGTTGCTCCCACGGGCTGTTGGCCGGGGAGGATCCTGGCTCAGACGAGATCAGGTGGGGGTGACGATGGGACGACGCATCGGTGATTCCTTTGGTTTCGTCGGTGGGCGGCTCCGCCGAGTGGTGATGAACATATCACACTCCGTGACGTCGTTTGCAACTTGCTTGACCAGAACCTGCAGAAATCTTTAGGGCACGGTCCGTGGCGATTCGTGTCTCAAGGCGTGGGTAGCATCCCAGCATGCTCACTGCTGGTCGACCTGCACCCGATTTCTCCTTGACGAACCAGAACAACGAGACGCAGGACTTGGCTGCACTGCGTGGCCGAGACGTCTTGGTGTACTTCTACCCGAGGGCCGACACACCAGGCTGCACCCAGCAGGCATGCGGGTTGCGCGACATCGCCGATCAAGTGGGCGACACGGTGATACTCGGCATCAGCCCCGACAAGCCAGCGGCCCTCACGAAGTTCCGCGACAAGTACTCACTCAACTTCGACCTGCTCTCCGACCTCGATCATGCCGTTGCCGAGGAGTACGGCGTGTGGAAGGAGAAGAAGAACTACGGCAAGACCTACATGGGGATCGAGCGCTCGGCCTTCCTGATCGGCGCCGATGGGACCATACGCAACGCGTGGTACAAGATCAGCCCGAAAGACACCCCGACGCGTCTGCTGGAAGCCCTTGCAGGATGACGGCACTGCCGCGTCCAGCCGACGTTTTGCCCCACCGTCCGCCGTTCCTGTTCGTCGACCAGTTGGTCGCCCTCGAGCCTGGGGTCAGCGCAGTGGGTACGTGGCAGTTGACCGGTGATGAATGGTTCTTCCCCGGGCATTTCCCCGGCCGCCCAACCCTGCCGGGTGTTTTGATGTGCGAAGCGATCGCCCAGGTGGGCGCCATTGCCGTCTTGACCGATGCGAGATTTGCGGGCAAGTTGCCGTTGTTCGGTGGCCTCGACAGCGCCCGCTTTCGCCGTCAGGTCGAGCCCGGAGACGTGTTGGAGCTACACGTCGAATTGCAGCGAATGTCGTCGCGTGCCGGCAAGGGCAGTGGCCGGGCGATGCTGCGTGGCGAGAAGGCGTGTGAGTGCGACCTGATGTTCGTGCTGGTGGACGGCTGACGTCAGGCAGCGGCCCGCCACAAGGGCGCAGCAACGAGGGTGCAATGCGGGCAGGGCGTTCCCCGTCTGACGAGCTCGGCATCGGCGATGAGGCCGTGGCGGAAGGCGACTTCCTCGACGACATCGGGATCGTCGCACGGGCCACCGAACCATTGGTCGACCACGTCGACGAGGCCGACATGGTCGCTGCAATCGAGCCGGGTATGGACGAGGTTGGGCCGATCGATGTCGAAGATCACGAACCGGTCGGGTCGGCGAGTCGGGTGGAGGGTGTTGATGTTCTGGCGCTGTGTCATGAGCAGATCATGACAAGGGGGTGCTACGCGGTTGTCGGACAATGCACATCGCCGCAGGTTTCACCAACCCACGACGTCCCCTTCGTCCTGGTCAGAGGTATTGGCTCTGTCCAGCTGCGCGATCAGACGTTCGGTCTCTCGTTGCTCAGCAAGGTAGCGATTGCGTCTCACCACGTGCGGAGGTAGCCGTGGTGGAGCGGACTTGAAGCGCTCTCGCGCGGACTGTCGGGAGACACCGAGCAGGCGGCCGATGCGCCCCCAGTCGTAACCGTCGCGACGTGCCAGTGCAACGGAGCGCTCGGTCAGCCATTCGACTTCACTCTTCAGCTGCCGCGCTGCAATGAGCGCCGCCTTTGGATCGTCTCCGAGAGCTCGATCGATCATGTCACGCAACTCTTCGCGGACCGATGCGCATGTTCCTCCACGTTCGATGGTGGGGAAGTCGCGGGCTGACCGTATCGGCGGCATCGAATCGACCGTCGGCGGTACCTAGCGAAATTTCTGCGGCGACAGGCTGGCCTGTCGCTGGTGGGAGGTCAGCCTGTCGACTCAGCGATTTTGATAGGTCCGCCGGGAATGCTCGTCCGAGAGTCTTTGGCGGGTTCGTTGACACCACCATCCCCGAGGGGTTAACTAGGCGTTGCTCATCCACATGCTCCCAGCGGAGCAACTTTCCCGTCCGGACTCTTGCGGCTTACGACAGCGAAGGTAGGCGGCCGTGTCGACAGCTAACAGGGAAGATCGATGTCGAGGTGTTGGCCCACACGACCGAGCGACGTCCACGGCTCTCCTGAACTTGGCCTGGTGACGTTGTGAGGGCAGTCGCGGTTTCGGTGCGCTCCATGAACTGAGCCCCCGTGTCCTTTACGAAGGACCCAGGATGATGCTCCCGTTGTGACCACCGAAACCGAGACTGTTCGAGATCGACGGCCCCGGCTTCCACGACCGGGCCGTCCCCACGACGAGATCGATGGTGAAATCCGGATCGATTGTCGTGGTTCCTGCCGTCGGCGGGATCAACCCGTGCTCCATCGCCAACAGCATGGCAACCGCTTCGAGCGCGCCGGCGGCGCCGAGGGCGTGACCGGTGACGCCCTTCGTCGATGTCACCGGCACAGCCCGCTCGCCGAACACCTCGGTGACGGCTGCCGCCTCGGCAGCATCGTTGAGCGGGGTGGACGTGCCGTGGGCATTGATGTGGCCGATGTCGCCAGGCTCGAGACCAGCGTCGTCGAGGGCCAGCCGCATGCACGCGATCGCGCCGGTGCCGCCAGGAGCGGGCGCGGTGATGTGATGGGCGTCGGCGTTACTGGCAGCGCCCAGCACCTCGCCGAGGATGTTTGCCCCACGGCTCTCGGCAGCCGACCATTCCTCGAGGATCAACGTTGCCGCGCCCTCGCCGAGCACGAACCCGTCCCGGTCGACGTCGAACGGCCGACTCGAACCAGAAGTCGACAGCGCGGTCATGTTGCCGAAGCTTGCGACGCCGATCGGGCATCCTGCCGACTCCGTTCCGCCGGTGACGACGGCATCGCACATCCCCCACGCGATCAGACGAGCGGCGTAGCCGATCGCGTGAGTCGAGGCTGCACAGGCAGTGGTGATGGTTTCGTTGGGGCCTCGCAGGCCGTACCGCATCGAAATGGCAGCACCCGGCGCGTTGGGCATCATCATCGGAACGAGAAATGGCGAGACACGCCGCTCGCCCTTCGTCAGAAGGACTCCGATCTGTTCCTCGGTCGAACGCAGACCGCCGACACCGGTCGCGTAGACGGTGCCGAAACGATGCGACTCGACCGTCGGCATGCCTGCATGCTCGAACGCCTCGGCCGCAGCGGCGAGCGCGAACTGCTCGACGCGATCCGCACGACGAGCTTCCTTTGGATTGTCGAAGTAGGGGAGCGGATCCCAGTCGGGTATTTCGATGCTGCGGTGGTCGGTGATGCCCGGCCCGTTGAGGCCGTCCCAGAAAGCCTTCCGTCCGATTCCGCAGGGTGCGACGACGCCGTAGCCGGTGATGGCGACGCGCCGGCCGGCACCCTTCATCAGAGCTTGCCGACGACCAGGTCGTAGGCCTGGCCGACAGTTTCGATGCCTTCGAGATCCTCCTCGGGCACCTCGACGCCGAACTCCTCCTCCAACGCCATCACCAGTTCGACGAGATCGAGACTGTCGGCGTCGAGATCGTCGCCGAACTTTGCCTCTGGCACGACCTGGTCTTCTGAGACCGACAGCACCTCGACGGCGCATTTGCGGAAGCGGGCGAACATTTCTTGATCCACGACTATCTCCTTGTGTTCGTGATGTGCACGATGCTAGTGACTGTGTTTGCCAAGTGAAGGGGCTGGTCAGTGCCCCATGCCCAATCCGCCATCTACGGGGATGACCGCTCCGGTGATGTAGGCGGCATCGGCAGAGGCGAGGAACGACACGACGCCTGCGATCTCGTCTGGGGCGGCCATCCTCGCCAGCGGAACGGCTGCGGTGAGCTCGGCCAGCCTCTTGTCGCCCAATGCTGCGGTCATGTCGGTCTCGACAGGGCCGGGTGCGACGACGTTGACGGTGATGCTGCGCGACCCCAGCTCGCGAGCCAGCGACCGGGCCAGCCCGACCAGCCCCGCCTTCGAGGCCGCGTAGTTGGCCTGGCCTGCCGAGCCCAGCAGCGCGACGACCGACGACATGAAGATGATCCTTCCGGCGCGGGCTCGCAACATGCCCTGGGTCGCCCGCTTGGCGACGCGGTAGGCCGCTGTGAGATTGGCGTCGATGACGGAACTGAAATCGGTTTCGCTCATACGCAGGAGCAGCCCGTCCTTGGTGATGCCGGCGTTGGAAACCAGCACCTCGACGGGCCCGAACTCCGCTTCGACGGCCTTGAACGCCGCGTCGACCGACTCGGCCGACGTCACATCGCACGACACACCGAAGAAGCCGTCGGGTGGAGGTGAGGAGTTGAACGTCACGGCGACCCTGTCGTCGAGCGCGGCAAACCGTTGCGCACAAGCCAGCCCGATGCCTCGAGATCCGCCTGTTATCAGAACGACTCTGCTCACGCAGGCTCACCGGCAGGCGCACCGCCACCCCAGCGCAACACTGCGCTGGCAGCAGTCATCCCACCGCCGAAGCCGACGAGCAGCAGCAGGTCACCCTCCTTGACCCGACCGGTGTCGAGTGCATCGGCGAGTGCAAGGGGAATGGAGGCAGACGATGTGTTGCCGGTGCGATCGAGCACGGTGACCGCCCGCTCCATCTCGATCCCCAATCGGTCGCATGCGGCCTGGATGATGCGGACGTTGGCCTGATGGGGAATCACCAGCGAGATCTCGTCGGCAGTGATGCCGGCATGGTCCATCGACTTGGTGGCAGAGTCGACCATGATTCGGACCGCACGCCGGAAGACCTCCTTGCCCTCCATCTGGATGAATCCGCCGACCTCCGCATAGAGCAATCGCCCCAGCGAACCGTCGGCATCGAGATCCCACGCGAGGAGCTGGCCGGGTCCTTCGACGGCTTCTAGCACCACGGCGCCGGAGCCATCGCCGAACAACACGGCGGTGTTGCGGTCTTCCCAGTCGGTGATGCGTGACAACGAGTCGGTACCGATCAACAACACCTTGCGCGCGCCCATGGCGATGAGCCCGTGCGCCATGACGAGTCCGTAGACGAATCCCGAGCACGCCGCATTGACATCGAACGCCCCGCACCGCAGGCCGAGTTCGTTCTGAACGGTGGCGGACGTTCCCCATTGAGTGTCAGGTGTCGTCGTTGCCAACACGAGCGCGTCGATCTCGCCGAGGGCGACGCCCGACATGTCGAGCGCGGCACGTCCCGACTCGGTGGACAGCCCGACAGTTGTTCCCCCGACATGGCGCTCGCGAATGCCGGTACGTTCGACGATCCACTCGTCAGACGTCTCGACCATCTGCTCGAGGTCCTTGTTGGTCAGTGTCTTCGGTCCCAACGAGGTACCCCAACCTGTGATCACCGCACCGCGGACCGCGATTGGTAGTGCTGGCATCTCAGACCGTCCTCAACCAGGCAATGGGCTGTCTCATCGTGACTCTCTCTCCGTCTACGGCTATGTAGCTCTGTAGGACGCCCGCGAATGGTGATCGCACTTCCGTGTCGCCGACCTGGCCCAGCACGTCGCCGACAGTCAGGCGGCTGCCATCTGCCAGACCTTCGATCGGGGTGAAAAGTCCTGCCGCGGGGCTGACGACGAGCCGCTCGTGGGCGAAGAGGTGCTCGCCCTCCAACTGCGTGCCGCTGTGTTGTGACCCGGCATTCACCCACTCGAGCAACTTCTCGAGATCCTCCGGCGTGGAGACCGCGATCGTGCGCGCGGACTCGACCGTGCGCTTCGCCATGCCGGTCAGCACACCTCCGGGCCCGAGCTCGACGAACTCGGTGACACCTTCGTCCTCCAACGCCAGCAGACAATGCTTCCAGCGCACCGGGCTGCTGAGCTGTGCCGACAGCAGGCTCGACCATCGAAGCGCCGGAGTTGTGGGCGAGGGCGTCGACATTGGAGATGACGGGTACCTCGGTGTCGCGAGGGTTGGCCTCGGCGATGGCCTTGCGGAGCCGGTCGCGTGCTGCCGTCATGAACGGCGTGTGAAACGCGCCGGACACCTGCAGCGGCATGACCTTCTTGGCCCCGAGCTCCTTGGCCACTCTTCCTGCCGCGGCGACGCCCTCCGCCGAGCCGGCGATGACGACTTGTCCCGGCGCGTTGAAGTTGGCGACCCACACATCGCTGTCGGCTCGGCGGCACGCAACCTCGACCTGGTCGTCGTCGAGGCCGAGCACCGCTGCCATCGTGCCGGGGTTCTCGATCCCCGCCTGATGCATGGCGTCGGCGCGTTCGACGACCAGGCGCACGCCTTCGTCGAAGCCGAGTGCGCCCGTTGCGGTCAACGCGGTGTATTCACCGAGGCTGTGGCCCGCACAGAAACTCGGCTCGAGACCGAGTCGTTCGGTCGCGTCGAGGACCATCAGGCTCGACACGAACGTGGTGAGCTGCGCGTGGCGAGTGTCGCGCAATTCCTCTGCATCGGCGTCGAGGAGCAAGTAGCCGACATCGCGTTCGGCGACGTCGGAAGCTTCGTCGACCAGCTCCCAACTTTCGTGATCAACCCAGGGCCTGCCCATACCCGGTCGCTGTGACCCCTGGCCAGGGAACGTGAAGGCAAGCATGATGCAGACACGATAGACCCTTTCCGGCGAGGTCGATTTGCTACCACCCGGTAACGGGCGTGAACTGCCTCACTTCCGCCGGTACGATCTCGGCGTCACTCGCCCGAGTGGCGGAATGGCAGACGCGACGGACTCAAAATCCGTTGTCCGAAAGGGCGTGTGGGTTCGAGTCCCACCTCGGGCACAGCGAACTCCTCGTCAGGTACCGCAGAGTGCAGACCGCAGTGATTTGGCGACTTCCGGCCTGAACGGGGGTCCCCACGGGATGGTCACCGACAGCACGGGGATGAGATTGACGATCTGGCTGAGCCTGGTGAAGTCGCGACTCAGCACGTCTCGCCGGAGCCAGCCGTGCACGCGAGGGAACGACAGCAGCGCAAACAACGCGTCGGACGGCGGAACGCGCTCCACTTCGACCTCGGTTGCTGTGCGGGACGGTGACGGGATGACGATTGCCGACAGCGCGAGCGTCCGCAGGGGAGCCGGCGTCGGGGTGAACGCGAGCCGTTCGTCGGCGGTCAGTCGGGTGGGACGCTCAGGTTGTGTCTGGGCGATGACAGCCGCGGCGGATCGAAGGCGGAGCTCGGCGGCGCCCCCTACACACGTCACGGGCGGGCCGGGGTCGACCGTCAGGACGTCGTCCGTGACGAGCTCGGCACCGTCGACGCACAGCAGCGCGGCGAGGGTCGATTTCCCACGGCCCGATTGACCGACGAACGCGAACACCGAGCTCTCGATCGAGACAGCGCTCGCGTGAAGCACTGTCTCGCCGCGGAGTGCGAGCACGAACGCGCTTGCTGTCCCCGCGAGCAGAATCGGTAGCAGCTCGGCACGACCGGAACGGTCACGGCGAACGGTCACTTCGGACAGATCTGACGAGATGACGAACTCACCGACGTTCGGGAAGCGGAGGAGGTAGCCGGAACCTGTCGAGACCGCCGTATACCACGCCGTGTCGTCGTAGTCGTACGAGGCGATGACCTCTCCGGGAGGGACCTCGGACGAGTTGTCGATGTCAGGTCCCCACCGAACGTCCACGTCGTAGCCGTCGCCGGCTACCAACGGAAGATCGAGGTCCACCTCAGAACGGATGCGCAGGCCGCATTGGTAGTAGATGCTTGCCTCCGGCGCGCTCACCACGGCACCTCGTTCGCCGTTCGCTGGAACGCGTTGAACTGGGTCACGGGCTCCAGCGGGCGACCATCGATCTCCAGCCAGGCGTGGGCCAGCAGGGTGTCGCCTGAGCCCGCCACGCCGAGCCGGACGGCTGGGTGGAGGTGCCGGATCAGGTGTCCTCCCACCAGAGCGCGTCGCAGACATGGTCCCCTGCTGAACGGCCACGCGTCGGCGACCCTTCGGGTGCAGCGCAGCCGCCGCCGAGCACGGGTCGGCAGCTCGTCAACCGGCAATTGGGCGGCGTCGGAGCTCGCCGGCTGGAGGTTCACCTCGACGCCGAGCATGCGGCTCAGGCGAGGCAGAGGCACCCACCGGATCAGGAGCTCCACCACGGCGAGGACGGCTGTGGCGTGCAGCGTCGTCAGGATCTCGCGCGGCGGCAACCGCAGGGCCCGCACGGCTCGACGGCCGACTCGGAGGATGTCGGATCGTGTCATCGATGTTTCGGCGCGGAAGGAGTGCTAGCCCTCGAGGAGCTGGCGACCGCGGAGATCCTCCAGGAACGCCGCCACATCGGAGCTGGCCCGCTCCTCGTCGATCCCGTACTTCGCGACGAGGGCTGACACGAGTTCGGACTCGGTGCGCGGTTCGACGAGGGCCTCCCAAAGGTCCCTCCCCGTGCCGTTCAACTTCAGGTAGACAGATCCCCTCAGGTCCAACACGACCACGTCATCACCCGCGACCTGCCAAGTCAGGTTTTCCTGCCGGAGCTGCATCATCACCATCCATGTCGCGATCAGAGGGGGACGGCAAGCCGCCGCTCGCGCCACCGCCGTCGTAGGCTAGCGAGTCGGTGGACGAGTTGTACCTGATGAGCCCGATCGAGATCGCCTGGGGCTACCTGGTGGGCCACAGCGGCTCGCTCGAGCGACCGTCCGACACGACGACCGCCCCCCGGCAGGCCCTCGAACAGGTGGTGCGAAACGCGCTGCAGCGGCCGCCATGCGGCGTCGCGTTCTCCGGAGGACGGGATTCGTCGCTCGTTCTGGCGGTCGCCACGCACGTCGCCCGGCGTGACGGGTTGCCGGATCCCGTGCCGATCACGAGGTTGTTCCCTGGCGTCGCCGAATCGCAGGAGAGCGAGTGGCAAGAAGCCGTCGTGCGCCATCTGGGGTTGCAGGACTGGCATCGCGTGGTCATCGACGACGAGCTCGACGTGATCGGGCCGCTGGCGGTGCCGCACCTCCTCGCCCACGGGATCGTGTGGCCGCCATCCATCGCCAGTGACCTGCCGGTGATCGACGCTGTGAAGGGCGGCTCGCTGATCGACGGTGAGGGCGGCGACGAGGTGCTGGGCGTCGCCGCCCATCGGATCGTCGGCGTGACGTGGCTGCTCAGTGAACCACGACGTGTGCAGTGGCGCCGTGTCCGCGCCGCACTCGGAGCCCTTGCTCCCGCCGCGGTGCGCGGCCGGCACGAACGTCGGCGATGGGACGAGAACACCCTCACATGGTTGCGACCAGCAGCACTGGACCCGCTCGTCTCGGCGCTGGAGCGTGCCGAGCGTGACCGGCCGTTCTCGTTCGCGGCGAGCGTGCGCATGGTCCCCAGACGCCGCACCCAGCTCCTGGCGGCGCACAACCGGCGGATCCTCGCACGGCGGCGCGATGTCGACCTGTCCAGCCCCCTGCTGCACCCCGACTTCGTCCACGCGCTCGCCCGAGATGGCGGCGTGCTCGGCCGCGGCGACCGTACGGCCGTGCTGCGCGCCCTGGCGTCGGACCTCCTTCCCGACAACGTGCTCTCACGCACCAGCAAGGCGTCGTTCACCAGCTGCTACATGGGCCACCACACTCGGGAGTTCGCGGCGAGCTGGAACGGGGAGGGCGTCGACCCAGCAGCTGGTCGACCCTGACGAGCTGCGACGGATCTGGCTCGCCGAGTCGCCGGTGGCACCCACTGCCGCCCTGCTACAAGCGGCGTGGCTCGCCGGGGTTCGCGCCGCGGAGTAGGTCGTGTGGCTCATTTCGCAAAAGCGCATTGCCAAGCACCACTGCCCGTGAGATACTGCGGGCCAGCACGGGCGCTGGAGATGTTCTCAGCGGAAGACAACATCAACCACAGGAGACGGACGACATGACCTACGAGACCCCTACGATCACCGACCTCGGTTCGGTCGCCGACTTCACGCGTGCCGACCGCTGGGCCCTGCGCTTCGACGGCATGCTCTTCCACGGTCCGCCCAAGCCGGGCGGCGGCACGCCAACCAGCTGACGAAACCAGCTGAAGATTTGCCATCACGACCCCGGAGACCTCTGGTCGCCGGGGTCGTTGTGCTTGTCGGCTCCTGAACGGCCGAGGCCGTATCGCTGCGCTTGGAGTTCGAACAGGTCGTGGTACAGACCCCCCTTGGCCATCAGCTCGTCATGCGCGCCCATCTCGGCAACGTCGCCTTGATCGAGCACCATCACCACGTCGGCGGTGCGAACGGTGGCGAACCGGTGGGACACGAACATCACGATGCGATCCCGGCAGAGCGTGTGGAGCAGGTCGAACAGCTCGGATTCGGCACGCGGGTCGAGGGATGCGGAGGGCTCGTCGAGCACGACGACCGGTGCGTCGCGAAACAGCGCCCTGGCGATGGCGATCCGCTGCCATTGACCGATCGAGATGTCGACTCCTCCAGCGAAGGCTTTCCCGAGGTGCGTGTCGATGCCATCGGGCAGCGATTCGATCAGTCCGTCCACACCGGCCTGCGCTGCGGCGCGCCGAATGGCCGGCTCGTCGTCGAGTCGCGCCGGATCACCGAGCCCGATCGCCTGACGGATGGTGAGCATGTAGCGCGCGTAGTCCTGGAACACCGGGGCGATCTGCGCGTGGACGAGGGAAGGATCGCATCCGGCGAGGTCGACACCGTCCCAGCGGATCGTGCCCCGCGTCGGTGGGAGCAGATCGCAGACCAGCTTCGCCAACGTGGTCTTACCCGACCCGTTGGCGCCGACAACGGCCATGATCTGGCCGCGACGAAGCTCGAAGCTCACGCTACGTAGAGCATCGTCGTGCGCGCCTGGGTACCGATAGCCGAGCTGATCGACCGAAAGCATCGTGGGAGGCGCGGGCGGGACACCCGTCGGTCGCTCGGCACGGATGACCGGCAGGGTCGCTCGGAACCCCTCGAAGTCGCGGAGGAACGTCACGCCTTCATGAATGCTGTTGAACGCTGCACCGGCCGATTGGAGCCGGCCGCTGAGCTGTTGGAGACCGACGATCGCCACGGCTGCGTCGCCGAGAGAGATGGATCCCCGGCCGGCGAGGATCAACGCCAACGACAGGGTGGCGACGAGCACCGCCGTCGTCACGAACGATCCAACGGTCGCCAGCGCCATTCGCCGGCGGACGAGGACCCGAAGTCCCGCCATGCGGACGTCCCAGAGGTCGTTGTGCCAACGGCGCAGGGTCGGGCGCGAGCTCGTACGCTCTGACCTCCTTGGCCTCGCTGCGCTCGGTCATCACGTACTCCATATAGGAGCGCCGGCGTTGGAGCTCCGTCGTGTCGCGCTCCAACTCGTAGCGCGCCCGGTTGTTGCGGACGTTGACGTACGCGATCGGCAGGTACCCCAAGACGGCGAACGGCACGAGCACCGGCGCGACCGACACCAGCACGGCGACGACTCCGATCATGACGACGAGCGTCGACATCAGCGTGACGAGTCCGAACACCACTGCGGCGGACTGTCCGCTCGCGGCGAACGTCGCTCGCTGCAGGCGGTCGTGGAACTCGGCGCCCTCGTAGGCTTCGAGCTCGACCTCGGTCGCGACGTCGAGGATCTCGCCCATCGTTCGGCGGAATACATTCTCGCCGAGGGGGATGCGCAGTTCGTTGGCCATCGTCTGGGCGACTGCCGAGAGCATGAGCAACGCACCGAGCGCTGCCAGGCTGGGTGCGAGGTCACCCGCGTCGACCTTGCTGCTGTCGGCGAGCAGGTTCAGCAGCGTGCGGCCGACCAGCAGCTGGCCTGCGATGGCCGCCGACGTGACGATGCTCGCCGCGATGATCAGGAGAAGCTGGCGGCGTCCCGACGAGTAGACGAGAGAGATCGCAAGGCGGATGGTGCTCAGTGTCTTGTACTTGCGCACGACTCCCATTTCGGATCGAGGTACGAAGCGAGCTGATCCTGGCTATCCATCGCGCCGTCCGCCGATTGCGGCTGAACGCGCGGTGTTGCTCTGGATCGTGGTCGATACTGCGTGCAGATAGCTCGCCTTCTCGTCCGAGTTGTCGCTCTCGTTCGCCCGCGGGGGGCGGAGGAACCTGCGCAAGACTCTGGCACCACGTTCCGGGACGGCGTACAGCGTCGCCAAGGTGGAGGACCTCACCGATCGTGTGTACACGCGGAGGCGGTGCCTCGCTCGTGTAGCTGCACGGGATGCCGAAGACCGGACGCCATGCGGTCCGCTGCCCGCAGCGAGATCGGTGTCAACGCCCGGATGATCTCGGCAGGGATCTCCGCATCGAGCAGCGAGCGTGCGCGGGACAAGATGAGCCCGACCGGTGGTCCGCAGCGGGCTGCCCGGCACCGCCGCACGAGCTCATCCAGGTCCGGTTCCTCCACGGCAACCGCTCGCTCGACATCCTTGAGCCAGACCAACCGATGTCCATCGGACCGGGCCGCGTGGAACGCGAGCGTGAGGAGCGTGTCGACCGGGTCGAGGGTGGGCACGCTCGCCCCGGACACGACGACGCGCCGGGCACGCTCGACCATCGCATCGGGGTCGAGCGCAAACGGTCGTCGGTCCTCGCGAGAGTAGTGAAGGTGCCAGTGCAGGTCGATCGGGACCACAGGACTCGTCATTCCGACCTGGCCGGCCAGCATCTCTTCGGCCAGCGCCCAGTTGTGGATGGAGTGTTCGTAGCCGAGATCCTCGAGGAGTCGCATCGCCTCCGGGTAGTCGCGGCGGTCGAGCAGGAGGTCGAGATCGCCGTAGGTTCGGTCGCCGACACCGGGGTAGAGGAGACCGGCGATGACCGGTCCCTTCATCACCACCCACGACAACCCGGCCTCGTCGAACGCTTGGCTGATCTGGTTCAGCGCGCCCACGACGAGAAGGTGATGGAGGGACGAGTAGCTCCGCTGAGCGGCCAACTCCGCCCGCACGTCGTCGCCAACGCCGTCGACGCCTTCGAGCCCTCGCAGAACCGTTCCGGCGACTCGGTGGACTCCGGCCGCCGCTGGAAGTGCACCGGTGGGTGCCGCTGCTGGCCAACTCGTCGAGCTCGTCGGGAGCGTGGGGTCGACCGGCCACCGCTGTCGCTCTGATCAGGAGCGAGCGCAACGCAAGCCGTTCGCTACACGTCAGGGTGTCGAGCCCTGGAGTGCCGCAATTCATCGTGCTCGGAACACTACCGAGACGCTCGGTCATCGGGCGCGAATCCCGCACTCTCGGCACGGTCTCACGACTTTGCGGGAAGCGACCTCGCGTATGTCATGCCCAGCTTGATCCATGTGGCGAGCTGGCGCTTCGTCCGGACGTCGGCGGAGTCAAGTCTGAGCCACCCCGCGCCGATCCTAGAGATGGGACGACGCCGATCGGTTCGCTGTGCGATCAGCTGAGGCGGTGGAACGGGCCTGTGATCGCAAAGCACAGACCCTCGTCCTGGATGTTCGCGAACAGTGCCTTGCCGTCTGGCGCGAAGTTCACGCCTGTGAACTCCGAACCACTGATTCGGTTGCGGGCGAACGGGCGAACGTTGGCGCGTTCGTCGACGGCCAACAGGTGCTGAGCGCCAAGACCGTCCTCGGCGAGAAAGAAACCACCGAACGGCGACACGGCGATGTTGTCCGGCCCATCCGGAATGTCGGATGCGATGTCCGGGTTCAGCGACAGGTACAGCTCGAGCGTCAGCGTTCGGCGGTCGGGGTCGTAGCCCCACACCTGGCCGTCGTGTTCACCCGCTGACCCATCGGTCACGCGGGCGAACGAGCACACGATCAGCGCCCGGGACTTGCCTGCATGGCCCTTGCCGTCGTCCCACCACGCGCCTTCGAACTTGCGGCTGCGGGTGACCTCGGTGTTGCCGAACTGCTTGCGGATCGACAGCGCAGCCGCGCTCGGGTCGGCGACCGGAACCCATTGCACGTCGAGCTGCGTGCCCGGTGTGGAGAAGACCGAAAGGTCGGGGACCTGAACGCCGCGACGACTGCACGACATCGCCGTCAACGTGCCACCGTTGCGAAGGGCGCCGTATTCGCGATGCCGATCGTTGGGTCGGAAGCGGTAGACGAGGCCGTTCGGTCCGCTGGCATCCTCGGTCAGGTAGACCTCGCCGCGGTCGGGGTCGATCGTCACGGCTTCGTGGGCGAAACGACCGAGTGCCAAGAGCGGTGTCGGGGTGACGTTGTTCGACGGGTTCACCGGGTCGACCTCGAAGACGAAACCGTGATCCTTGTCGGCTGTTGCGCCGGCCAGCGTCTCGGTCTCCTCGCATGTCAACCAGGTATCCCAAGGCGTCATCCCGCCAGCACAGTTGCTCCACGTGCCGGCCAGGCTGACGTACTCGTCGAGCCGATTGAGATCCCTGTCGAGCGTCAGCGTGGTCGTACCGCCCATCGCCTTCGGGTCGTAGGTGAGCTCCGGAACTGCGAGCGAGGGATTCGGATCGCTGGCGCCGATCTCGTGGTTCTGCACCAACTGCACGCCGCGGCGGGGTCCCTTGAACGCAGCAGTGCCGTCGTGTCGACCGGGTGTCACGCCGCCGCCGGGCAGGGGGTCCCCGGCGCGCGAAACGATCTGGTACGAGAAACCGTCGGGAAGGTCGAGGATGCCGGCAGGGTCGGGGATGGGATCGCCGGTGCCGTGGTCGGCGGACGCAGGTTGACCGACCAACAAGCTCGACATGTTGCCGAGGGCAACCGCTCCGGCTCCTAATGCGGTTCGGCCCAACAGTTCACGACGGGAAACTGGCATTGCTACCTCCATGGCTTTCGATTCGGATGTCTCGAAAGGTATGCAGGCGGATTGAACCGTCGGTGGGCTCCTGGTTACCGCACGGTGGCTACTCGGTGAACTCTGGCGGTAACGACTGCTGAGCGTCGAGCCGCGAAGCAACTGCCTTGTTGATCGTGGCGGTGATCTCTGGTGTCGGCGCCATCGCATCGCCGTAGATCGACGAGGTCTTGGGTCGCTCGCCGCGGTGCTCGCTCGCGTGTGCAACGGCGGCGGGGATGTCGTCCTCCCAGGCTCGAAGCACACCCTCCTGCGTCTGCGGACGAGTCACCGCCATGTGCAGAGCATTGGGGTATTGCTGACCGTTCAGCCGCCATCCACGTTCTCGCATCTCGTCGTTGACGTGGTAGATGTCGAACTCGTCGGACGTGAACGAGAAGCAGAACGACGGAGTGCCGATGATGCGAAGCTCTGGCTGCGCACGCACCACGTCCTGCATCGCGTACGCGGTGTCGAAGATCTGCTTGGCGTACTTGCAGGTAGCCCTCGCGGCCTAGGGCGACCATGCGAGGCCCAGGTTGCCGCCAGCAGGCCGCTGGACCGCGAGCCCTCGATTCCGGGAGACGCGTACTTGCCACCCGACCACTCGGTCATGAAGAAGTACTGACCATTGCGAAGTTCCTTGTGGCGGAACATCAGGATCGACGTGCCCTTCACGCTGTACCCGTACTTGTGCGTGTCCGCGGAGATCGTCGTCACGCCGGGAAGCCGGAAGTCGAACACCGGTATGTCGAATCCGAGCATCTCGCCGAAGGGCAACATGAATCCGCCGAGACATCCGTCGACGTGGAGACCGACGCCGCGTTGGAGAGCAAGTGCGGAGAGCTCCTCGATCGGATCGATGGTGCCGTAGCCGTAGTTGCAGGCGGATCCGACGATTGCTGCAGTGTTCGAATCGATCATCGAGGCCATCGCGTCGAGATCGACCTGAGCGGTGTCGGCGAGTCGACGGGCACCCTGCGCATCTCCATCCCCAGCAGGTGGCACGCCTTGTCGAACGCCGGGTGCGCGGTCTCCGGCTTGACGATGTTCGGCTTGTCGATTCCGTTGCGCGTCGCCTGCTCGCGGTACGCCAGCATGGCGTGGAGGATGCTGCCGCTGCCGCCGCTGGTCAGCATGCCGCACGGGTCTCCGTCGGTCGCTGCCGAAGCGTGCATCAGGTCGAGACCCATGGCGATGATCTCACCTTCGAACCGCGTCGCGCTCGGACACACATCGCGCTGCATCGCGTTCATGTGGCTGTACATCGAGTACGCCTCGCCCATGAACTCGTAGTGCTCGTGGTCGCCGCAGTAGAACGAGCCGGAAGCCTTGCCCGATCTCCCACTTGGCGTCCTCGAGCTCTGCCATCTCCCGGAGCTCTCGCAGGATTGCCTTGTGGTCGCGCCCTTCCGAAGGGAGGCCGCGGATCACGTGGATATCGATCGGCGTATGGATAGGCGCTCATTGGATTCCTCTGTCTGGTGTCATGGTGGTGTCATGTGTGGAGGCGGGAAACGGGTTCCGCGAGAGCGGTGTGCATGTCGCGGAAGACTTCCAACCGATCGTCCCACAGTGCACGAGTGGCTGGGTCCGGCTCGTATCGGGCATGGACCGGGACGAGGTCGGCGAGGTCGTCGATGGTCAGCTGGCCGGTCGGCGACGAACGCCATCAGGCCGGCGCCGCGAGCGTTGGCATGACGTGGGTTGTCGAGCTGCTCGATCGGGCGGCCGACCACGTCGGCCATGAATCGTCGCCCAGACGTCGGACAGGGCGGCGCCGCCGACGAAGCGCATCGGGTCGAACGGAATGCCGAGCGCGCTGCTCCACCTCGTCGGCCAACCAGCGCATCTGCATCGAGATGCCCTCCAGCAACGAGCGGACGAGATCGGCTCGCGCCGTGCTGAGTGAGATTCCGAGCAACGCTCCGCGGTGTCGTGGATCGGGCGATGGCGCCATTGCACCGAACACCCATGGCAGGAACATCACGCCGCGGGATCCGGGCGGTGACTTCGTCGCCATTTGCAACGCTTGCTCGAAGATCGCGTCAGGGGGTCCGTCGGCGAGCTCGCGTCCCATGGCCTCGTTGAGTGCGGCTTCGACGAGCTTGCCGCCCAGGCCGGCCTCGGCCACGACGTAGTAGCGGTCGTCGAGAGCGCTCGGCATCGTGACGATGAACTTCGCACTGTCGACGTGCCGCACCGGATGGTGCACGGTCAGCACCCCGGTGGTGCCCATCATCACCGTCGCGTGTCCCGGATCGAGAGCGCCAGAACCGAACGCGGCGGCGATGCTGTCGTTGGCCCCGGTGACCACATCGACGTCGCGGCGCAAACCGAGCGTCGTCGGCCACATCGCCGCGAATCGGATTCCAAGACGCTGAGCGACCGGGTCAGCGCGGGAAGGCGAGTGGAATCGACTCCAGCCGCTTCGATGAGCTCGTCGGACCACGTCGGTCGAACCGAGTGTGCGGTTGTCGGTGAGCGCCATTGGCATGGCCGAATTTGCCGTTGCCGCGATCCTGCCGGTGAACCGGGCGTTCAGGTAGTCCATCGGCTCCAGGTACGCCGCCGTCCGACGATGGATGTCGGTCTGGCCTTGGAACCACAGCACGTGCGACAGCGACGTGCTCGGGACCAAAGCCGTGGATCTCGGCCCAGCGCGATCTGACGGCGTCGCCATCCGCGCCTGGGTGAGTGCTGCCGTCAGCGGTTCGCCGCGCCGGTCGAACCACATGTGGAGCGGAGCAACCGGGAAAGCCATCGGCGTCGACGGGGACGATCGACGACCACTGGCTGGTGACGCAGATCGAACGAACTGCGCCGCTTGACGCTCGGCCTGCAGCGTCGAGCGCCTGACGGCACGCTGACAGCGTGGAGCTCCACACCACCTCGGCGTCCTGTTCTGCAAGCCCTCCGTCGCCGAAGGTCGGCGGTACTCGTGTCAGCCCCGAGCCGAGCACGCCTCCGTCGATCGCGATCACCGACGCCTTGCAGGCTGTGCTGCCGAGATCGATGGCCAGCGCGGCGTTCCACTGTCACGGCGTACCGCTCGAGATAGGCGACGACGGCGGTGACCGTCTGGTCGACGACTTGGTGGTCGCCGTCGGGGTCGATCAGAAAGGCGAGATCGAGACCTTTGTCGATGATTCCGATCACGAGATGCATGGCGTCGCTCGGGGATCGACTCCCACAAGCTCGAGACCGTGCCGGCTGCATACGCTCGTAGGCGCCGACTGACGCCGGCCAGGTCGAGCTCGCGGTTGCCTCGACCATCGCCGCGCTCTGGAACCGCGAGAACCACAGCACCCGAAAGCCGGGCTCCGCCTCGGTAGAAGTCGAACAGGGCGTCGACCACAGCGCCGAGCGCTTCGCGCCAGTCGGCGTCGGGCATCGTGCCTTGTGCACGGCCTCGGCGATCGGCGTGACCTTCTCGAGGCTGCGCTGGCGACAACCGCGTCGAACATCGACTCGCGATTCGGGAAGAAGTCGTACAGCCAGCCGATCGAGACGCCGGCGGCGTTCGCGATCGATCGCCGTCGTGATCGCTTCGGGCCCGAGCTCGTCGACCAGGTGCGCGGCGGTGTCGAGCACATGCTCGACACGGCGCCGGCTGCGCGCCTGCAGCGGGGACGGCGCAGCGTGGCCGGCTTCGTGGACGCGTTCCAGGATCGCAAGCATCCGGATCTGCGTCGCTGCTTGTCGCACCGTCCTGTCATCCGATCGTTCTCGCGACACTTGAAACCCGAGCGGGACTCGGGTTATTCTGCCACGAACGCTCGCCGTCGACATCTGTCACCTGGCGATATCGAGATGCGTTGGCGAGCCGAATGGGGGTGCGGCAGCCGCCGCGACGACAAGGGGGTCCGACATTGCGTCGACACATTGGAGCTCGCGACAGTGGACGAAGGTCGTCGCCATCGGCATTGGTCGCGACTCGTCGACGGCTGTGTCGATGCGGCAGCGATGACGACGGCGACACCTCGGCAACGGCTGCTCCGTCTGGCAGCGAGCCGACCGCGGCCACGCGAGCGCCGCAGACGATGGCCGGCACGGCCGCGCCGGCCGCGGGAGGGCGCGCGACCGCTGGTCATCGCTCGCGACATGGACATCAACTCGCTCGACCTCAGCCGCAGCTACTGCGACACGTGCCAGATCTTCAACACCGCGGTGTACGAGACGCTGATCACCGTCGATCCCGCCGACCCCAACACGATCGGCCGCGACTCGCCACGAGCTGGGAGGGCAACGCCGACAACACCGTGTTCACGTTCACGCTCGACCCTGCGGCGACGTTCGCCGACGGGTCGCCGGTCGAGGCGACCGACGTCAAGTGGACGTGGGAGCGGCTGGCCAACATCCAAGGCTCGGCGTCCTACCTGATGTCCGGGTACTGAAGTCGATCGACGCACCCGATGCCGGCACCGTGATCGTGACATTCTCGAGCGCCGAACTCGGCGTTCCTGCCGATCGTCGCCGCCAGCTACCTCGGCATCATCAACAGCGAGGTCGCCGAGGCGCAGGGTGCCAGCGCGGCGCCGACGCCGCCACGGCCGACAAGGCCGAGGAATGGTTCCTCGCCAACTCGGCCGGCAGCGGCCCGTACACAGCTCGAGTCGTACACGCAGGGCGAGTCACTGGTGCTCGCCCGCAACGACAACTACTGGGGCCCCAACAAGCCGGTGTTCCCGAAGCGTCACCTTCTCCAGGTGCAAGGACTCGTCGTCGCAGCTGCAGCAGCTGCAGGCGGGCGACGCCGACATCGCCATGCAGATCTCGTTCGACTCGGTCGGCCAGCTGGAGGGCGACTCCAACGTCGCCACGTCGAGATCGTCGACTCGTTCAACTACGTCTACATCGCCCTCAGCCCCGGCGCGGTCGGCGGCGAGAACCTGCAGGACGTCAACGTCCGCAAGGCGATCGGCATGGCGATCGACTACGACGGGGCGATCGAGGCGCTGGTGGCCGGCAATGGCAAGAAGCAGGCGTCGCCGATCCCCAACGGCTTCCTCGGCAGCGCCGACCTGACGCTGCCCGAGTACGACCTCGACGGCGCCAAGGCGGCGCTCGAGCCGGCCGGGCTCGGCGACGGCTTCGAGCTCGACGCCACCTACCCCGAGGCCAACGTCTACGGCGTCGACTTCAGCCTGATGATGCAGAAGATCCAGCAGGACCTGGCCAAGGTCAACGTCGAGCTCGAGCTGACGCCGGTGCAGTTCCCCGAGTGGGTCGACAAGATCAACGCCAGGGCATCCCGGTCACCGCCGTGTACTTCGCGCCCGACCACACCGACTCGAGCCAGTACGTGCAGTACTTCGGTGATGATCCCCGGGTCGTCGTGGGCGATCACGGGCGGGCGGCGGCGACGCCGGGACGCCGCATCGACAACCCGAAGGAGTCCGAGCTGCTCGCCGAGGCACTGGCGGCGTCGGGCGACGCCAAGGCACGAGGCATACACGGCATCTCGGCCAGGCGATGATCGACGACGCCATCATCATCCCGATCGTCAACCCGCAGCTCGTGCTGGCCACAGCGGCCGACATCACCGGCATGCACTACAGCGCCTGCTGCAACCTCGACCTCGGTCTGCTCGGCGTCTCGCTGGCTGACCAGCGAGGCCTGGCAGCCACCGCACGTCGTGAGGCGACTACATCCTTCGCCGGCTCGCGGCGGTGCCGTTGCTGCTGCTCGGCATCGTCACCATCGCTTCTGCATTTCGAGGTTGATACCTGCCGATCCGCTGGTGTCGATCGTCGGCGAGCGCGCAGATGGACAACGAGAAGGTGGTGGCCGCGGCGAAGGTCGGATGGGGCCTCGACGGCACGCTGCGCCGAGCAGTACGTCGTCTACCTCAAGAACCTCGCTCACGGCGACCTCGGCACGTCGTTCCGCACTCGTCAGGGCGGTCACCGAGGACCTGCTCGACCGGCTGCCGGCAACACTCGAGCTCGACGCTCGGGGCGCTGCTGGTCGGCGGTGTCGGCGGCGTGGCGATCGGCGCCTACGCCGCGCGCCGGACGCGACCAGCCGGCCGACCACATCAGCCGCGGGTTCGCACTGCTCGGGTCGTCGCTTGCCCGTGTTCTGGACCGGTCTCGTCT
Source organism: Ilumatobacteraceae bacterium (assembly GCA_963746365.1). GTDB lineage: Bacteria > Actinomycetota > Acidimicrobiia > Acidimicrobiales > Ilumatobacteraceae > JAENVT01. Next base: position 88,170 of record CAVVBH010000026.1, read on the forward strand.
TCCTGTTCGTGCTCTACGCCCGGCTCGGCTGGTTCCCGGGTCCCGGACGATTACCGCCGCGGATCGAGCCACCCGATCAGGTCACCGGCTTCTACACGATCGACTCGCTGCTCGACGGCAACTTCGGCTGTTCCGGCAGTGCCTGTGCCGACTCGTGCTGCCCTGCTTCGTGCTCGGCTGGGCCTACATGGGACAGATCTCGCGGCTCGTGCGGGCGGCGATGCTCGACGAGATCAGCGCCGACTACGTGCGCACCGCACGTGCCAAGGGTCTCGCCGAGCGGCTGGTGATGCGCCGCCACGTGCTGCGCAACGCGTGGCTGCCGACGCTGACGATCCTCGGGTTCTCGTTCGCGCAACTGCTGACGGCTTCGGTGCTGACCGAGACGATCTTCCAGTGGAACGGGATCGGCTCGTACGCCGTGCAGGCGACCAACGACCTCGACTACCCGGCGATCAACGGCGTGTCACTGTTCGCCGGGTCTGGCCTTCCTGCTCGGCAACCTCGTCACCGACCTGCTGTACGCCGTACGCCGATCCCAAGATCAGGCTGGCGTGAGCCTCTCGATGAGCCGCGCTCGTCACGGACGTACGCCGCGAACACGTGGACGTCGCCGTGCCGACGATCAGGTCGTCGGGCATGATCGTCGTCGCGTTCTGGCTGATCGTCGTGCTCACCGTGCACGTGGTGGGCGCCGTACGCGCCGCTCGAAGCCGTCGGCGAGCGTCTGCAGTCGCCGACGTGGCGATCACCCGCTCGGCACCGACGCCCTCAGCCGCGACGTGTTCACGCGCACGCTGTACGGCGCGCGCCAGACGCTGCCGATCTCGCTGATCGTGATCGTGAGCGCGGTGTCGATCGGGAGCGCGTTGGGCGCGATCGCCGGGCTTCGTCGGCGGCTGGGTCGACCAGGCTGGTCATGCGTCTCGTCGACGTCACGCTCGCCTTCCCACCGATCTTCCTGGCGATGGCGGTCAACGCCGCCTTCGGCAAGGGTCTCAAGCAACGCGTGCATCGCGATGATCATCGTGTGGTGGCCGATCTACGCCCGGCTGATACGCGGTCAGGTGCATGTCGGTCAAGCATCGCGAGCACATCCAAGCGGCGGTGTCGATCGGGGCGACGCGTGGACGCATCCTGCGCAAGCACGTCGCTGCCGCTGTCGTTCACGCCGGCGCTGATCAATGCCACACTCGATCTCGGTCAGGTCGTGATCCTCACCGCCACACTGAGCTTCATCGGGCTCGGCGCCAAGCCGCCGTCGCCCGAGTGGGGAGCGATGATCACCGACGGCGCGAAGTTCTTCTACCAGTGGTGGATCGCGCGTCGCTCCCGGCATCGCCATCCTCACGCTCGGCATGGCGTTCAACTTCCTCGGTGACGGGCTGCGCGATCGCTTCGACGTGAGGGCCAACCGATGACCGACTCGCGCGCGTCCACTGCTCGAGGTCCGCGACCTGCACGTCCGTTTCGCAGTTCGCGGCGGCGAGGTGCACGCCGTGCGTGGCCTCGACCTGACGGTCGCATCGCGGCGAAGTGGCCGCGATCGTCGGCGAGTCGGGCTCGGGCAAGAGCGCGTACGATGCTGGCGGCGCTCGGTCTGCTCGACGTCAACGCACGCGCCACGGGATCCGTTACGCTCGACGGGATCGAGCTGATCGGCGCGCCGCCGTCGGTGCTCCGGTCGATCCGCGGCGGCCGGATCGGGATGATCTTCCAGGACCCGATGACATCGCTCAACCCGGTGATGCAGATCGGTCGACAGATCGCCGAGGCGGTCATCGACCCACCAACGCGTCAGTCGCCGCAGGCAGGCCGAGGCGAAGGCCGTCGAACTGCTGGAGATGGTGTCGTTTCCCGATGCGGTGCGGCGTGCGCGGTCGTATCCGCACGAGCTCTCGGGCGGCATGCGGCAGCGGGTGATGATCGCCATGGCACTGGCCAACGATCCCGAGATCCTGATCGCCGACGAGCCGACCACGGCGCTCGACGTCACGGTGCAGGCCCAGATCCTCGACGTGCTGCGGTCGCTGCAGGCGAGCCGCGGGTTGGCGGTCGTGCTGATCACCCACGACCTCGGCGTCGTCGCCGGGCTCGCCGACAGCGTGCACGTGATGTACGCCGGACGCAGTCGTCGAGTCGGCGTCCGGCGGTCGACGTCTTCCACCGACCGCAGCACCCGTACACGGCCGGGCTGCTCGCGTCGCTGCCGCGACTCGATCGTCCTGAGCGCGAGCTGATGCCGATCGGCGGCATCCCGCCGGCAGGCTGTCGACGATCCGGTCGGATGCGCGTTCGCGCCGCGATGCCGATACGCCGTCGACGCATGCCACGATGTGCGAGCCGGCGCTTCAGCCTGTCAGCGAGTCACTGGTTGCCTGCGGCGTATTGCCGTTCGCGGCTGAGGCGTCCGAGGTCGCGCGATGACGCTCGACGCTGCGATCGACGACGCCGCGATCACCGGCTCCGCGACCGCGCCGCTCGTGCAGGTGCGCGATCTGGTCAAGGACTTCGAGCTGCGCCGCACCTCGTGGCGAACGCCGGCCGGCGACGGTGCAGGCCGTGTCGGGCGTGTCGTTCGACATCGAGCGCGGCGAGGCGCTCTCGATCGTGGGCGAGTCGGGCTGCGGCAAGAGCACGACGGCGCGGTGCGTGCGCGCCTGATCGAGCCCAGCAGCGGGTCGGTTCGATTCGACGGGGTCGAGCTGACCGAACTGTCGTCCGGCGAGCTGCGCGACGCACGCCGCCGTTTCCAGATGGTGTTCCAGGACCCGTACACCTCGCTCAACCCGCGGATGACGGTCGGCGAGATCGTCGGCGAGCCGCTGCTGGTGCACGGCGCGACCGCGCCGAGCAGCGCGAGTCGCGTCGCCGAGCTGCTCGAGCACGTGCAGCTCGGGAACGGACGCCGCCGACCGGTATCCGCACCAGTTCTCCGGTGGTCAGCGACAACGCATCGGCATCGCCCGGGCGCTGGCGCTCGAACCCGACCTGGTCGTGCTCGACGAGCCGGTCTCGGCACTCGACGTCAGCATCCAAGCCGAGATCATCCGGCTGCTGCAGCGGCTTCGCGACGAGCTCGGGCTGGCCTACCTGTTCATCGCCCACGACCTATCCGTCGTTCGTCATCTCAGCCACCGGGTTGCGGTGATGTACCTCGGCAAGATCGTCGAGATCGCTCCCGTCGCCGAGCTGTTCCAGCCGCCCGGCGCATCCGTACACGAAGGCGCTGCTGTCGGCGGCGCCGATCCCCGATCCACTGATCGAGCGCGACCGGGTGCGCATCGTGCTGGCAGGCGATCCGCCGACGCCCACGCAATCCGCCGCAGCGGCTGCCGGTTCCGTACACGCTGCTGGCGAGCCGAAGCGATCTGTGCGCCGAGGTCGAACCACCGCTGGAGCAAATCGACAACGGGCACACCGTGGCGTGCCATTTCAACCTCTGGACCTGACGGCTGTCGTCGGGGCTCGTCGGGTTTCGCTGCGTACAATTGAGGCCCATGAGCAGGCGATCGGTCGAGCGGAGACTGCGAAAGGCAGGTGGACGGCTGCGCAGCCTGCGCGACGAACTTGCGGTGATCGACGAGCAGCTGGCCCACCTCAACGACGATGCAGACGAGAAGAGCATCAGGGCCCTGGTCGCCGACAACCCTGCTGCCGCAGTCGCCCACCGGGAGGCGTTGGGTCACAGCGAGGCGATGGCTGAACACCGTCGACACGTCGTGGCCGAGATCGATGCACTGGAGGCCCGTCAGGATGACCTACTCGATGAACTTCGCCTACTCTGATCCCTGCTCCACCGACGGGCCGATTCGACCAGCCACTATTCGACCAAACAATCGACCAAACCTAAGCGAAGGGACAGCCGCCAGTGACGATTCGTGTTGTCATCGCCGAGGATGAGGCAATCATCCGGCTCGATTTGCGCGAGACCCTCGAAGAAGAGGGTTACGACGTCGTGGGCGAGACGGGTCGCGGCGACGAAGCGGTCACGTTGGTGCGCGATCTCAAGCCGGATCTCGCCATCCTCGACATCAAGATGCCGGGGATGGATGGTCTCGAGGCGGCTCGGGTGATCACGGCCGAGAGGATCTGCGGCGTGCTGATGTTGACCGCGTTCAGCCAACGCGAAGTCATCGAGGAGGCCCGCGACGCAGGCGCGCTGGCGTATCTCGTCAAGCCGTATCAGAAGAGCGATCTCATCCCGGCCATCGAGGTGGCGATCGGTCGCTTCCGGGAGATGCAGCATCTCACCGGCGAGGTCGACGCGTTGGGCGAACAGCTCGAATCGCGCAAGATCATCGATCGGGCGAAGGGCTTGCTGATCGACGAATGTGGGATACGCGAAGGCGAAGCCTTCACCTTCATCCAACGCACGGCGATGAGCGAGCGATCGCGGATGCGAGAGGTTGCCGAGCGGGTTCTTGCCGGCACGCTGCGCCCGTGAAGCTGCTTTTGCTCGACGGCAACTCGCTGACCTATCGCGCGTTCTACGCGCTGCCCACCGACATGGCCACGGCGTCAGGTCAGGTCACCAACGCTGTCTTCGGCTTCACGTCGATGTTTGCATATCTGCTGAAGGACCAACATCCCGACGGTGTGATGGTGGCATTCGATCGGCCGGAGAAGACGTTCCGTCACGACAGCAACCCGTTGTACAAAGCACAGCGAGAAGCGGCGCCCGACATCTTGCGGCAGCAGATGGGACTCGTGCGCGAAGTGCTCGACGCGCTTCATGTGCACGTCGTGGAGTTGGCGGGATGGGAGGCCGACGACATCTTGGCCACCGTCGCCGAACATGCCAAGGCCGATGGCCACGAGGTGATCATCGTCACCGGCGATCGCGACAGCTATCAACTCGTCGATGATCCCGGCGTGAAAGTGCTGTACAACCGGCGTGGCGTCAGCGACTACGCGTTGTACGACGAGGCAGGGATCAAGGAAAAGACGGGCGTGACGCCGGCGCAGTACACGCAATATGCCGCGCTGCGCGGTGACCCGAGCGACAACCTGGAAGGTGTTCCCGGCGTCGGCGAGAAGACCGCGGCGAAGCTCATCAACACTTACGGCGGGCTCGACGGCATCTTCGCCAACGTCGAGGCCCAGACCCCCAAGCTGCGCGCATCGCTCGCCGAACACGAAGCGCGAGTGCGCAGCAACGCGGAGTTGATGGTGCTCCGACGCGACGCGCCGATCGAGATCGACCTCACCAAGTACACGATCGAGCCGGATGTCGACGAAGTGCGCCGAGTTGTTCGACTTCCTCGAGTTCCGGGCATTGACGGATCGACTCTTCGAGGCACTCGGCTCACCCGCCGCGCAGCAACCTTCTTCCGAGTTGGAAGTCTTGGAAGCGGAGATCAGTGATGTCTCAGATCCGGCCGGCGCCGTATCGATGATCGCGTCGTTGCCGAACCTCGATGTGGTGGCGGCGTGGTCGGGCGACCCTGGACGCAGCGACCTCGTCGGCGTCGCTGTCGTGACCGATGTCGAGTCGTGCGAGGTGGCCTGGATCCCGGCAGAGGTTCTCGCCACTCCCGAGGCGCTGGCTGCGCTTGCTGGCCACCCGGCGCTGCGTGGCCACAACGCCAAGGCGCTGATGCGTTGGGCTCTCGGTCACGGGGTCACGATCACTGGGCTGCAGATGGACGTGGCGATTGCTGCCTATCTGATCGACCCGGCCGACGTGCGATACGCGCTGTCCGACCTGTTGCGGCGGTACACGCCCTACCAACTTCCGGCAACCGCCGCCGCCTCGTCGGGACAGCTCGACTTCACGGAAGAGGGCGATGACGACCGGCGCGTCGCCGGCCGTGGGGCTCTCGCTGTTGCGCACCTGTCGACCGCGCTGCAATCGGCGCTCGAGAAACAGGGCATGGCCGAGTTGTACGCAACGATCGAAAATCCGTTGGTCGGCGTGCTGGCCGAGATGGAGCACGTCGGTATCGCCGTCGACATGACGGAGCTGAAGAGGCTGAACCAGCACCTCACCTCCGAGAGCGAGCGTCTGGCTGCCGAGCTCCAGCGGGTCGTCGGTCGGCCGTTCAACTTCAACTCGCCGGTGCAACTGCGTGAGTTGCTGTACACCGAGAAGCAGTTGGCACCGCAGAAGAAGACCAAGACCGGGTTCTCGACCGACGCAGCCACTCTGCTGAGGCTGCGCGACGAGTGGCCGGAGTTCATCGATCCGTTGATGCAGTACCGCGAGATGGAGAAGCTCCGCGGAACGTACGGGACGGGACTGATGGCCGAGGTCGCGCCCGACGGTCGGATCCATGCAACCTTCAACCAGACGGTCGCACGTACCGGCCGGCTCAGCAGTGACCAGCCGAACCTGCACAACATTCCGGTGCGCAGCGACGAGGGTCGCCAGTTCCGCAAGGCGTTCATCCCGGCACCCGACCGCGTGCTGCTGGTCGCGGACTACAACCAGATCGAGCTGCGGTGCATCGCCCATCTCGCGGCGGATCCCGGGTTGATCGAGGCGTTCCGCAGCGGCACCGACATCCACAACGCCACCGCCGCGAGGGTGTTCGGTGTCGAGCCGAGTGCCGTCACGATCGATCAGCGGTCGAAGGCCAAGATGGTCAGCTACGGACTGGCGTACGGGATGGAGTCGTTCGGCCTCGGGCAGCGGCTCGGGATACCAACCGCCGATGCAGCGGTCATCCTCGACGCGTACTTCGAAGCCTTCCCCAATGTGAAGGCCTACATGGATCGCACCGTCATCGAGGCGCGCATGCGGGGCTACACCGAGACGCTGTTCGGCCGCCGCCGGCCGATCCCGGAGTTGTCGAACTCGAACTTCCGGATCCGTCAAGCCGGCGAGCGTCAGGCGATGAACGCGGGGATCCAGGGTCTTGCCGCCGACATCTTCAAGGTCGCGTTGGTGCGCATCCACGCGGCGCTCTCGGAGGTGCACGTGGACAGCAGGTTGATCCTGCAGGTGCACGACGAGGTGTTGGTGGAGGTGCCCGAGTCGGAGCGCGAGACGGTGGGGCCGATCGTCATCGACATCATGCGCAACGCTGCACAACTCGATGTCCCGCTCGAAGTCAACGTCTCATGGGGCGCCAGCTGGGCCAGCGCCAAGGGCTAGTGACCCTAGAACCATCGCATCGTGTAGTGGGCAGCGAGCCCCGACAGGACGACCAGACACAGACATTCGGTGACCTGTTCGCAGGTGCCCAGCACGTCACCATTGATCCCACCGATCTGTCGCAGTGCGAGCCATCGAACAGCGACGATGGCGACGACCACAACGCCGGCCAATGGCGCGGCCCACCATCCAACGCACATCGCCGCGAGGACAAGTCCGAGGGATGCGCCTGCGATCGACTTGCCACGAGTCGTTGACTGGCCGTAGTCGGCACCGAGCCCACGATCAGCTGCCAGCGGGGCGACACCCATCAGCCCGACGGCGGCGCCGCGAGCGACGGCGTGCGCGGCCACGGCTGAGAGCAACATCGACCGTGGACCAGGGATCGATCCGAGGCAGACAACGCGGACGACGATCGAACTGCACAGGGCAGCAACGCCATAGCTGCCGTGGCGGGGATCCTTGAGGATCTCCAGTCGACGCGTGATCGTCGTGCCACCCGCGAACGCGTCGGACACGTCGGCGAGTCCGTCTTCGTGGAATGCACCGGTGATCAACAGTCCAGCGGCCACGGCCACGGCGGCGGCCACGATCGGGGGGACGACGTACCACAAACCGGCCGCGACTCCGCCGACAGAGGCGCCGATCAACGCCCCGACGACCGGGAACCACACGACGCTGGCCGCGACGTCGGGCTGGCGCCTCAACCGGATCGGGATGCGTGTCAGGAACTGGATGGCGGCGAGCAAACTCAGCCGAACCACTCCCCGAAAGTCGGGACTTCGGTGATGCCTGCGCACGCCATCGCGACGAGCGGTACCGCAGCCATCGCCCCCGATCCTTCGCCAAGGCGCATCTCCAAATCGAGGAGTGGCCGCTTGCTCAGCGTCTGCAGCAGCCTTCGGTGTCCTGGCTCGCCGCTGCAATGCCCGACTTGGCAATGGTCGAGGGCACCCGGTGAGACAGCATGTAGTGGCAGTGCCGACGCCGTGACCACATAGCCGTCGAGCAGCACCGGAATCCGACGGAGGCGCGCGCGCAACGATGGCAGCAGCGATGGCGACGAGCTCGGCGCCTCCGACTTGTCGCAACACATCCAGCGGATCCGAATGTCGACCGATGCGCTCGACCGCCATCCGCACGGCGTCGCGCTTGCGTGCGAGTCCCTCGTCGTCCACACCCGTGCCGCGCCCCACCCAGGCGTCGATGTCGCCGCCGCTGAGCGCTGCCACGACCGCTGCTGCAGCCGTGGTGTTGCCGATGCCCATCTCGCCGAGCACGAGAAGATCGGCATCGACCGATTCGACTGCGTCGCGGCCAACCGCGTACGCCTCGTCGAATCGCTCGTCGGTCAGCGCTGGCTCGACGCGGATGTCGCCGGTCGGGCGGCCGACCCCCACGTCGAAGGCGGCCACCGTTGCACCGGCGATCGCGGCAAAAGCGCTGATGGTCGACTTGCCTGCCCGGTACGCGGCGAGCATTGCTGCGGTCACGTCGACCGGGTACTTGCTGACCCCAGCCGCGGCAACACCATGGTCTGCGGCGAAGATCAGAGCCGCTGGCTTGCGGATTGCCGGATGAGGCGTGCCCTGCCACTCGGCAACCCATGCCGCTACGTCGTCCAAGCGCGCCAACGCGCCCGCTGGTCGAAGGATGTCGGTGGCTCTGGCCTTCACCGACTCCGCCGACTGCTGGTCGCCTTGCGGCATCGTTCGCAGCACGTCATGGAACCAAGTCACGTCAGCTCCTTCCAGGGTTCACCCAATCTGATGGCCCTGCCGGCCATCATTAGGAGCACGGTGGTCGCGATGGTCGCGACCAACTGGTTGACCCGACCGAGCTCGTCCCGATAGGTGCGACCGAGCTCGGTCTCTGGATGCACGCCGAGACCGACTTCGTTGGTGACGACGACGCTGGGGCCCCGCCGAGCGATAGGGCGCACGACACCGCGTCGGCATCGACCGATCCGTGGTGGTGCAGCTCATTTCCAACCCACACGGTGAGGCAATCGACGATCAACAGCGGTTCGCTCGGCGCGGTTGCAATGGCTGCACCCAGGTCGACGGCCGTCTCGATGGTCGGCCAATCGGGACGGTCGCGGCGATGCTGGTCGATACGCGAACTCATGTCGTCGTCGAACGGCTCCGCTGTTGCGATGAACAACACATCGCCGGCGTGTCGCCGACCGAGCTCGACTGCAAGCGCGGACTTTCCACTGCGCACGCCACCGATCAGCAAGGTGACGTCACCCACGTGAGCACCACCCGACCCGCGTCGAACGTGTGTCGGTCACGAGTGTGGAGCATACGCACGGCGTGCTAACGTCGTGTCGTTCGGCTGTGCCGAATGGAGGGAATACAGCGAAGTCCGGTGAGATCCCGGCACTGTCCCGCAACGGTGGTTCGTGTTCGACACGACGAGTCCGGTCGCCTCGTTCCCGACGCGAAACCTAGACCCTCGAGGCAAGGGCGGTTCGCGGTGGACCGCTCCACCGCCTTCCCACTTTGTCCTCCAAACCATGGAGGATTTTTCATGAAACGGATTTCGTTTCCGAGTGCGCTGATCGCCGTTGCGGCATGCCGCGCTGGTGCTGCAGGCGTGTGGCGACGACACCAAGGTTGCGAGCAGCACGACCGGTGTCGCGAGTCAGGCATCTTCGCCGCCCCAGGCTGCGACGACCTCGACGCTGCCACCGGTCACCCGAATCGTCAGTCTGTCGCCGACCGCGACTGAGATGTTGTTCGCCATCGGAGCCGACAGTCAGGTACTGGCCGTCGATGATCAGTCGAACTACCCCCCGCAGGTGCTCGACAAGCCACACGATCTGTCCGGATACCAGCCAAACGTCGAGGCCATCGCCGCGCTGAAGCCCGACCTGATCGTGATCGGAGACGATTCGAGCGGCTTGAGCAAGCAGCTCGACGCGCTCGGTCTGTCGACGTGGGTCGGCGCCGCGGCGAGCTCGTTCGATGACGTGTACAGCCAGATCGAACAACTCGGTGCACTCACCGGCCACATCGGCGAAGCGGCCGAACTCGTGTCGAGCATGCAGACCAAGATCGATGCAGCGGTGAACGCTGCGCCGAAGCCGGCGAACCCGCTGACCTACTACCACGAGCTCGACAACACGTACTACAGCATCACCGAGAACACGTTCATCGGCCAGGTCTACACGCTGTTCGGCCTGCAGAGCATCGCCGACTTCCAGGAGGTCTCCAGCGACTATCCGCAACTCTCGGCGGAGTCGATCATCCAAGCGGATCCCGACTTCATCTTCCTTGCGGAGGTGGCTTCGGCGAATCGCCGGAGACGGTGGCGGCGCGGCCCGGTTGGGCGGATCTGAAGGCCGTCACCGAGGGTCGTGTCGTCGTTGTCGATCCCGACATCTCGTCTCGGTGGGGGCCACGCGTGGTCGACTACATCACAGACATCTCCGCGGTCGTGACCCAAGCGATGGCCGCCGGGTGATCACAGCCGGCTCGAGTAGCAGGTGGTGGATGATCGCGGCCGTCGCGGCATTCATCATCGCCGTCGTGCTCGGCGTGATGATCGGCCCGGCGGGGCGCGTCTCCTCGGCGAACTGGGACATCATCTGGAACGTTCGCATGCCACGCGTGGCGCTGGCCGGGATCGTCGGAGCGATGCTGTCGCTGGCCGGCGCCAGCTACCAGGGTGTGTTCCGCAATCCGCTCGTGGATCCGTACCTGTTGGGAGTTGCTGCGGGCGCCGGCCTTGGTGCCACGATCATCTTTGCGCTTGGTCGCGACGCGACGAGCGGGTGGCCGGTCGATCCACTGCCAGTGGTTTCGTTCGTGGGCGGCCTCGTCGCAGTGATGATCACCTATCTGGTCGGCGCGGCGTTCGGCGCGTCGCGATCAGGTGTGACCCTGGTTCTCGCCGGTGTCGCCGTCGTTTCGCTCTTCACGGCTATCCAGACCTTCGTGTTGCAACGCAACAACGACGTGATTCGCGAGGTCTACTCCTGGATACTCGGGCGAGTTTCCAACGCGACGTGGGGAGACGTCCGCCTCGTCCTGCCATACGTCGTGGTGTGTTCGGTCGTCCTGTTGCTGCACCGACGGCACCTCGACCTCTTCCGAGTCGGCGACGACGAGGCGGCCTCACTCGGTTCCGACGTCGCCAAGGTGCGGATCATCGTGGTGGTCGCGGCGACCATGGGCACCGCAGCGGTGGTGAGCGTCAGCGGGCTCATCGGGTTCGTTGGTGTGATCGTTCCTCAGGTCGCCTGCGGGGTGCCGGAGATCGTCGAGCCGGCGGCGGCCCGGCTGCGGCTGGCCGTGCTGGTGCACCTGCCGCTGGCCGACGAGACCGGGCTGGCCCGCGACGCTCGCGGCCGAGCTGGACGAGCGGGAACGGCGGACCCTGCGGGCGGCCCGGGCGGTCGTGGTGACCAGCGCGGCCGCCGCGCGCGGGCTGGGCCGGCACGGGCTGGCCGCGGACCGGGTGCACGTCGCCGAGCCGGGGGTGGACGTGGCCGCGCTGGCCGGCGGCACCGACGGGGCGTCCCGGCTGCTCTGCGTGGCCTCGGTCACCCCGCGGAAGAACCAGCACCGGCTGGTCGACGCCCTGGCCGAGCTGCCCGACCGGCGCTGGACCCTGGCCTGCGTCGGGCCGCTGCGCCGCGACCCCGGCTACGTCGAGGCGCTGGCGGCGCGGATCGCCCGGCACGGGCTCGAGGACCGGGTCGAGCTGGCCGGGCCGCTGACCGGCGCCGCCCTGGACGACCAGTACGACGCCGCCGACCTGGCGGTGCTGGTGTCGGAGACCGAGACCTACGGGATGGTCGTCACCGAGGCGCTGGCCCGCGGGATTCCCGTTCTGGTCACGGCGGCCGGCGCGCTGCCGGACACCCTCGGGCGGGCGCCGGACGGCAGCCGACCCGGCCTGCTCGTCGCCCCCGGCGACCACGACGGGCTGGTCGCCGCGCTGCGCTCGTGGTTCGACGACGCTTCACTTAGGTACCGGCTACGGACGTCGACCCGTCAGCGGCGAGCCATACTCACCAGATGGGAGCACACCGCACGGCGCCTGCACGAGGTGCTGGACGGGCTGCGCCGCGCGCCGATCGAGGCGTCGCGGTGACCGGCCGTGCGGACCCCTCGGCGCCCGGGGTTCGCCCCGGACTGGCTGGACCTGCGGGAACCGGCCGACGGAGCGGCCCGCTCCGGCGCGCTCGTGGACCGGCTGCGGACCGCGCTGGGCGAGCGCCCGCTGGAGATCCACGACCTCGGCAGCGGCACCGGCTCGATGCCCCGCTGGCTGGCGCCGCAGCTGCCCGGACCGCAGCGCTGGGTGCTGCACGACCACGACCCGGCGCTGCTCGCGGTGGCCGCCCGGCGCTGCGCCGGGCTGCGCGACGCGCACGGGCAGCCGGTCGCGATCGAGACCCGGACCACCGAGCTCGGGCGGCTGCGCCCCGCCGACCTGGCCGGGGCCGACCTGGTGACCGCCTCGGCGCTGCTGGACCTGCTCACCGCCGCCGAGCTGGACGGGCTGGCCACCGCCTGCGCCGACGCCGGCCGCCCCGCGCTGCTCACGCTGTCGGTGGCCGGGCACGTCGAGCTGGACCCGCCGGACCCGCGCGACCGCGAGTTCGCCGCGGCCTTCGACGCCCACCAGCGCCGGACGGTGGCCGGCCGCCGGCTGCTCGGCCCGGACGCGCCCGAGGTCGCCGCGGCCACCTTCGCCCGACACGGCCTGCACGTGCGGTCGGCGGACAGCCCGTGGCGGCTCGGCCCGGACCGGGCGGAGCTGACCGCGCAGCTGGTTGCACGGCTGGGTGGCGGCCGCCGCCGAGCAGCGGCCCGACCTGCGCGGGACGGCCGCGGGGTACCTGGCTGATCGGCTGCGGGCGGGCATCGGGTTGACTGCGCTGGTGCTGCACCGCGATCTGCTCGTGCTGCCGGACGGGGACCGGGCGACGTCCCGCGGAACCGACCGGCCGGCCGACGCCCCTGTTCGAACCGGTGGCGCGACACCCTCGCCCGGCGGAACCGGCGAGCCCCGCGGAAGGGGACCGGCATGACCGACACGATCGTCCCGACCGGACGACCGGCCCGGAGCTGGTGGCCCTGGCTGCGGCTGCTCGCGGTGCTGGCCATCCTGGCCGCGCTGGTCTCGCTGCTCGGCGCGAAGGCCTTCGCGACCGGCCTGCACGTGCTCACCCCCGGGTCGATGGTGGCGGCGCTCGGGATCGGCCTGGCCACGACCGCGCTCAACGCGCTGCGCTGGCGCCTGGTCGCCCAGCGGGTGGGTCTGACGCTGCCGCTCGGCAACGCGATCGCCGAGACCTACCGCGCGATCTTCCTCAACGCCGTGCTGCCCGGCGGCGTGCTCGGCGACGTCGACCGCGCGGTCCGGCACGGCCGCAGCAGCGGCGACGTCGGCCGCGGGGCCCGGGCGGTGGCCATCGAGCGCACCGCCGGCCAGCTGGTGCTGGTCCTCGCGGCGCTGGTGGTCATCCCGGCCGAGCCGGCCGTGGTCCTGGAGATCGCCCGGCGGGTCAGCCGGGCCCCGCTGATCGGGCTCGGGCTGGTCGTGCTCGTCGCGGTGCTGGTCGGCTGGCTGCTGCTCCGGCGCCGGTCCCGCGCGGCCACGTCGGCGGGCCCGGCCCGGTTGCGGCGGGTGCTCGGCGACACCGCGGCCGACGTGCGGGCCGGCGCGCTGGCCCGCGGCGCCTGGCCGCTGCTGCTCGGCCTGTCCGCGGCGGCCCTGGCCGGCTACCTGCTGCTGTTCCTGATCGCCGCCCGGGTGGCCGGGGCCACCGCCCCGGTGATCGCGCTGCTGCCGCCGCTGCTGCTGGCGCTGATCGCGATGGGGCTGCCGATCAGCATCGGCGGCTGGGGCCCCCGGGAGGGCGTGGCCGCGTTCACGTTCTGGATGGCCGGGCTCGGCGCGCCGCTCGGGGTCACCACGTCGGTGGCCTACGGGGCGCTCGCGTTGATCGCCAGCCTGCCCGGTGGCGTGCTGCTGCTGGCCCGGCGGTTCACCCGGACGCACCCACCGGTCCGGCCGGCTGCGGACCCGTCGCTGGTCCCGGTGCTGCCGACGCAGCAGCGCCCGGCACCGCGTGGTGGTCCCCGGGCTCGCGGCGGAGCACAGCGAAGCCAGCTGAGCCGCGCCGGCCGGGCGTGGCGTACCCGCTCACCGGCCGGTCGCCCGGATGGCCGAGAATCCCCGCGTGCCGTACACCATCGGTGGCCTCCCGGCCCACCCGCTCATCGTCCACGCCGTCGTCGTGCTGATCCCGCTGTCCGCGCTGGGCGCCGTCGCGGTGGCGATCCGGGCCGGCTGGAACCGGCCCTACGCCCCGCTGGTCGCCGCCGGCGCGGTGGTGTCGGCGATCACGCGCGACGATGGCCGAGCTGGCCGGCGACGCGCTGCTGGCCACGATCAACGTGAGCCCGGCCTACGTGGCCCTGCTCGACGAGCACGGCCGCTTCGGGGTGTACACGATGTACGCGTCCTGGGTCTTCGCGGTGGTCGCGGTGGCCACCGCCGTGCTCGGTCGCCGCGGCAGCGGGGCCGAGCCGGGCGCTGGGCTGGGTGTCCGCGGTGGTCGGCCTGGTGGCCGTGATCCTGGTCGTGATCACCGGGCACCTGGGGTCGACCTCGGTCTGGGGCACCGTGGGCTGATCCCGGGGGTATCAGCGGCGGGTCCACCACCCTCCTTGTCCTGCCGTCGGTCGGGCGACGGCAGGCGGGGGTCGAAGGATGCTGACTGCGGATCGTTGGTTGCAGGCACTGCTCGCGGTGGTCGTCGGGGCCGCGCTGGTCGGGGCGGCGGCGGTCTACCTGCTGATGCCGGCGCCGTCCGGCTCGGTGCCGCAGGATCCGACCGCGGGCGGTGCGGACGCGACGATCGCCCCGCTCCCGGGGCCGGCGGCGGTCGGGCGGCCCATGCCTCCCGGACCCCCCGGACCCATGGGGGGTGACCCGGCGCCGCCGCCGGCGCCACCGGAGCCGGGACCGCTTGCGCCGGAACCGGTGGTTGCCGGACCGCCGTTGCCGGCGCCGGGGCCGCCGGCGCCGCCGCCGATTCCGGCGCCGAACAAGCCACCCCAGCCCGATCCCGGTATCCCGAGCGTTCCGCAACCGAGGCCGGTACCGCCGGCGAACCCGCCAGGACCGGCACTCCGGCGACCTCGGCCAGTCCGCCGTCCCACGACCCGAAGCCCCGGCGGCCCGCCCTTGACCGCCACGACGCCGGAGCTCGACGGGCCGGCAGGCGGCGAGGCGCGCCGCCGACCGGCCCGGCTGCTCGGTGAGGACTCCGGGGTGCTCGGCATCATCGCGGTCGGTGCCTCGCAGACCGCAGTGCTCACCGGGGTGCTGTACTACTTCGGGTGGGCCCGCACGAACGCCTTCCTCGCCTACTTCGGGCTCGATCCGACGATGGTCGGCTACGACACGACGGACTACGTGCTGCGCAGCATCGGGGTGGCGTTCCCGGCCGCGGTGGGCGTCTCGGTCGTCGGCCTGGCCGCGTTCGCGGTGCACCGCGGGGTGGTCGCCCCGCTGGCCGGGCGGCGCACGGACGGCACCCGGTGGGCGCGCCGGTTCTTCCTCGCGGTGCTGGCCGTGGCGGCGGCGCTGTTCGGCGCGCTCGGCATGGGGCTGCTGGCGCCGCAGCGGTTCGGGTCCGGGCTGGGCCTGCTCTTCCCGCTGGCTGATCGTCGTGCTGACGGTGCTGGTCGGCTACCTCGACCACCTGCGCCGGACCTATCTCCTGCCGGCCCGGGCGGCGGCCCCGAGCGGCCCCGGTTACCGCCCCTTCGCCGAGCTGCGCCAGCACCAGGCCGAGCCGCCCGCCACCGGGTCCACCGCGTCGGCCGCACCGGCCCGGGGGCTGGTGCTGCTGCTGGCCGGCCTCGGCCTGCTCGGGGCGTTCTGGGCCGCCGGCCTGCAGGCCGACGCGGCCGGCCGCCGGTTCGCCGAGGACCTGGTCCGCACGCTTCCCGCCGAGCCCCAGGTCGTGCTGTTCACCGAGCACCGGCTGCAGCTGGACGGGCCCGGCGTGCAGGTCGCCCCGCTCGGCGCGGACGGTGACCGCTACCGGTTCCAGTACAGCGGGATCCGCACCCTGATCCGCACGAAGCAGGCGCTGCTGCTGATCCCGGTGGGCTGGCAGCGGGGCCGGGACCGGGTCTTCGTCGTGCCCGACGACGGCAGCAGCCGGGTCGACATCATCGCCCCGCCGGTGCCGCAGCCGGAGCCGGACCGCACCGGGTGACCGCGGTCAGCCGGCGGCCAGCAGCTCGCCCAGCAGCTCGCTCACCGTCGGCGCCTCGATCAGGAACCC
>CAVVBH010000027.1:0-14063 GCA_963746365.1 Ilumatobacteraceae bacterium
GCCGGCTGAGGATTGACACTCCATCGCGTCGACAGCGTGCACGGCGTCGGATATCGGCTTACCTGCCGCGCGATCCGTCACGACAACAAGGACCAGGGCGTGTGTGAACGGCGTGTGGTCCCAGGGCCGGTCGGAGTGATCAATGGGTCGGTGGGAGCTATTGTCAGTCGTACAACAGGGTGTGCCGGGAAGTCTGGTCGGCGATGTCAAGGAGACTTCCATGGATCGCGCCACTCGTCGCACCGGATCGCCCATCGTCCGCATGCTGTCGCCGCTGCGCGACTTCCTCGCCACCGAGGCATCCGGGGCCGTTCTGCTGGCCGGTGGTGCAGTGGTCGCACTCGTCTGGGCGAACTCGCCGTGGTCGCAGTCGTACGAAGATCTGTGGAGCAGCCGGGCGGGGATCTCGGTCGCCGGACACACGCTCGATGCTCGATCTGCGCCACTGGATCAACGACGGGTTGATGACCGTGTTCTTCTTCGTCGTCGGGCTGGAGATCAAGCGCGAGCTGACCGACGGTCACCTCTCATCGCGTCGTGCTGCGCTGCTTGCCCGGCGTGGCCGCGCTCGGCGGCATGGTCGTTCCGGCGCTCGTGTATCTGGCGATCGCGGGCTCCTCAGCACCACGTGGCTGGGCGATCCCGATGGCGACAGACATCGCCCTCGCCGTCGGCGTGCTCGCAGTCGCGGGCAGCCGTATCCCGGCTTCGCTGCGGGCGTTCCTTCTCGGGTTGGCAATCGTCGATGACATCGGAGCGATCGTGATCATCGCCGCGGTGTATTCGACCGGCGTGATGTTCGGCTGGCTCGCCGCCGCAGCGGTTGGCGTCGTTGTCACGGTCGCAGTGGGTCGGCTCGGCGTGTACTCGACATGGGTGTACGTCGTCATCGGGGGGGTCGTGTGGTTCAGCCTCCACGAGGCTGGGATCCATCCCACGATCGCCGGGGTGGCGATGGGCCTTCTCGCGCCGTCCACGCCCCGGCTGCAGCGGGATCTGATCGACAGTGACGAGTTGACCGACCTGTCCGACGTCGACGCCGCCCACACCACGAGCGACCTCGCCAGGGGCTCGGTGTCGGTCGTCGAGTGGTTGCAGCACGTGCTCCATCCGTGGACGAGCTATGTGATCGTCCCGATCTTCGCATTGGCGAACAGTGGGATCTCGATCTCCGCCGACGGGCTTGGTGATGCGGTCCGGTCACCGATCACTTGGGGCGTGTTCTTCGGGTTGCTGGTCGGCAAGCCACTCGGTGTCGTGCTCGCCACCCGCGTCACCGTCCGTGCCGGGTTCGCCGAGTACCCCGAAGGAGCCGAGCCGCGCCAGATCGTCGGCGTCGGTGCCGCCGCAGGAATCGGCTTCACCGTCGCGCTGTTCATCACCGAACTGGCCTTGACCGATCCAGTCGATCAGTCAAATGCCAAGCTGGCGATCCTGGTCGCATCCGTTCTCGCGGCCGGCGGGTCGAGTGCAATCCTCACGCTGAGGTCTCGGACCTCAGGGGACCCGTTTCGGCGGGATCAGGCCTAGCGCTGTGGAGGTGTCTCTTCGAACTCGGATTCTCCTGGTCGTCGACGACGAGGAGGCGACACGTCATGCGTCGATCGTGGCGGGCAACCTTGCTCGTCAACTCGACGGTGAACTGGTGGTCTGCCGGGCGCGGACTGTTCGGATGAGCCGGGCTGGGCCAATCGAATCCGAACCGACCGACCTGGCTCACGAGCTGGTCGACGAGATTGCTCACGCCTACGAACGGCAAGGAATCCAGGTGGCAGCCCAGCTCGTATCGACCTCGCTCGGCCAGCCAGTTGCGTCGATCGTGGGCGCCGCGTTCGAGTACTCCGTGTCGTACATCGTCGTCGGCGACACCCGTCGCGCGCGATGGCGTCGCCGGTTGGCTCAACGATCCCCCCCATCAACTCATCGCATCAAGCCCAATCCCCGTCATCACGGTACCCCTGGCAGCTCCTAGGCGGTGGCCGCGGCGCGTACGGCCCGTCGAGCTTCCGAATCCGCAGGCGAACAGACGATAACCGAACTGTTCGTTTAGATTCAGGATGCCCGAGCGGCGCGAAGCTGCTGTTGCAGCGAGTGGCCGAACCAAAGTCGACCAAGAATCGGATGCACCTCGACATCGAGGTTTCCGACATCGACGTCGAAGCCGACCGCCTGTCCGGCCTCGGCGCACAACGCGTCAGCGACGAGACATGCAGCGAACAGGGCAGCACCTGGATCCTGATGGCTGATCCCGAAGGAAACGAGTTCTGCATCTGCGACAACGGAAGCCCCGCGACGCACGAGACGTCCGGTCGGCCAAGGTGGATCTATCGAACGGTTTCCAGGACGCAGATCGTTCCTCCGACTGCACCTCGCAGCGCGAGAGGCGCGGCACAGAGCCAGCGATCTGCGCCCTCCAACCCCAGCCGGCCCGTGCCGTTCCCGTAGTCACTCGTTGTGGAGGAGTGGCAATCGTCTGACGCGGACGCGTTCGTCCGTGATCATAGCCACTGCGCCAGTGGTCAAATCGTCGGCGATGTCGTCGAGGTGTTCGAGAATGACCGCGACCTGTTGTTCTGCGGTTCGGTGGTGGCGGCTGCGGAACAAGATGACCGAGGGTGACTTCTGTCGGGCGAGCGCGAGGAACGCTCCGAAGTCGGTGTCACCAGAGATGACGATCCTCTGTTCGTCGCGTGCCACATCGAGAAGGACGTCATCCTCCGCGCTGCTCGAGTCCGCGTTCGAGGGTATGGACAGCATCGTGGCCGGCTTCGCGGAGCAGTTGAGCAAGTCGCGGCGATCGGTTCTGGTCGACGAGGAACTTCACGCGGTGGGTTGAAGCGGAATCTCGCGATCAGCGACTGCGTCGGCAGCGAAGCGCAACGCTGCCGAAATATCGTCGAGTTCCAACGGCGGAAGCTCGGCGACGATCTCATCGGGAGTCATGCCATCAGCGATCATCCCGACAACGGTGGCAACCGGAATACGCAACCCGCGGATGCACGGCACACCACCCATTTGTCGCGAGTTGACGGTGATGCGATCCATCACGCCATCGTATCCGTCCACTCGTTGGCCAGCAGGCGGTTTCGTCGGCGACGGCGATGGTAGACCGGTATACGGAATGGGCGGACTGGACGGGGTGGGCGGACGAATTGGCGGACAGGAGACCACGTCAGCGTGCTGCACGGGCCAGGCGGACGGTTCTCTTCACGTTTTTTTGCCAAGGTGAGGGTCGCGGGTTCGAATCCCGTCGTCCGCTCTGAGTGTTGTCGTGGTCAGCAGCCCGCTTGACGGCTGCTCGGCCGACTGTGGTCTTGGCTGTGCCCATGGTCTGCCCATGGTTTTGCCCATGGTTTGCCCATGGTCGCCATGCGGTTGGGCGATGACTGGATCATTGCGACAACGCGGCCCTAAAAGCGCAAAATCGGGGAGTCACGACAACCATCGGGTTCACCGAGCGCTCAGCTCACGTGGTGGACCTCGGCCAGTCCGTAGACCGGAGTCGGGATGCCCTCCATGCGGGCCTTGATCTGCAGCGAGAGGAACTGGCTGTAGTGGCGGGACTGGTGCAGGTTGCCGCCGTGGAACCACAGGCCCTCCTGCCGGGTCGGCTTCCACATGTTGCGCTCCTCGCCCTCCCACGGGCCGGGGTCCTTGGCGGTGTCCGAGCCGAGGCCCCAGACCTTGCCGACCTTGTCGGCGACCTCCTGGGAGATCAGCTGGGCGGCCCAACCGTTCATCGAGCCGTAGCCGGTGGCCAGCACGATCAGGTCGGCGTCGAGCTCGCTCCCGTCGGTGAGCACGACCGAACGCGGGCGGATCTCGGCGATGCTGACGCCGCTGCGCAGCTTGACGTCGCCGTTGGCGACCAGCTCCGACGCGCCGACGTCGATGTAGTAGCCGGACCCGCGGCGGAGGTACTTCATGAACAGGCCCGAGCCGTCGTCGCCCCAGTCGAGCATGAAGCCGGCCTTCTCCAGGCGCTGGTAGAAGTCGGCGTCGACCCGTGCCATCTCTTCGTACACCGGGATCTGGAACGTGTGCAGGATCCGGTACGGGATGGAGGCGAAGATCAGGTCGGCGAGCTCGGTCGTCACGCCGTTGTCGAGCGCCCGTTCGGAGTAGAGGTCGCCGAGGGCGAGCTCCATCAGCGTGTCGGAGCGGGCGATGTGCGTCGACGAGCGCTGGATCATCGTGACGTCGGCGCCGTTCTCCCACAGGGCGGCGCAGATGTCGTGGGCCGAGTTGTTCGACCCGAGCACGATGCACTTGCGACCGGCGTAGGCCGCGCTGTCCTTGTGCGCGCTGGAGTGGTGGATCTCGCCCACGAACGTCTCGGCGCCGGGGATCTCGGGCACGTTGGGCACGCCCGACATGCCCGTCGCCATCACCAGCTGCTTCGGCTTGAGCACCACCTGCTCGTCGGTGCCGTCGTCGTGGTGGCGCACGCACGTCGACCGTCCACTCGCCCGCATCCTCGTCGTACTGGGCGTGGGTGGCCTCGCTGGAGCCCCAGTAGTTGAGCTCCATCACCTTGGTGTAGGCCTCCAGCCAGTCGGCGATCTTGTCCTTGGGCGAGAACACGGGCCAGTTCTCGGGGAACTTGACGTACGGCAGGTGGTCGTACCAGACGGGGTCGTGCAGGCACAGCGACTTGTAGCGCCGGCGCCACGAGTCACCGGGACGCGAGTTCTTCTCGAGGATGATCGTCGGCACGTCGAGCTGCTTGAGTCGAGCGCCGAGGGCGATGCCGCCCTGGCCGCCGCCGACGATCACGCAGTACGGCTGGTCGTCGTAGCCGAGCGACGACTCGGCCGCCTGCTTGCGCTCCAGCCACGACTGGCGACCCTTGACGGCGCCGTGCTCGACCCCCTTGGGACGTGCGGTGAGGCGCTTCTCCTCGTAGCCCTTGAGCTCGACCATCGTCGTCAGCAGCGTCCAGCACTCGTTCCCCTTGAGCCGGACGTGGCCATGACCGCGGGCGACCGCGGTCTCGAAGTCGAACCAGCCGTCGGTGACCCCGTCGGCCTCGTTGGCCTCGCCGACGAGCGCGAAGCCGCTCGGCTGCACGTGCTCGAGTTGGGAGCGGAGCATGTCGGCGATCTCCTCGCCGGCCCTCGAGCGTCTTGATGTTCCAGGTGAACGACACCAGATCGCGCCAGTAGGACTCGTCGGCGAACATCGCCGCCGCGCGCGTCGATGTCGCCTCGCGTCCAGCGCCGCCTCGAAGTCGCTCAGCCAGCCGGACACGGACTCGGGCAGTCGTCACGATCAAACCCCCTCATCGGATCACGTGCTCATGGTCTATCGCACATACGGGTCATCAACCTGCACAGCTTCGACATCGACGCATGCCTTGAGATTGACGACGCGGTCGTGGACGCTGTGGGAACTGCAACGAAATGCACGCGGGTTTGGTGGTCAAGAGCGGAAAGGTCGGGCTCCGCGAGTTGCACGCCGACCTCAGGTCGCCGCCAGTGGTTCGCTGGGCGGCCGTTCCGCCCTGACCCCTTGCGACGAGATGCGGTCGAGAGAGCCAGCAACGCTCAAGTCGGATCTTCACCACGATCTCGCGACGACACGTGAAGGTGGCTTCGTCAGGCTGTGCGGATGGACTGCGGGGGACTTGCTCTGCCGTTCGGTGGTGACGGCTTCGGAACAAGATGACCGAAGGTGACTTCTGTCGGGTGAGCGCAAGGAGCGCTCCGAACCCGGTGTCACCAGAGATGACGATCCTCCGCTCATCGCGCGCCACGTCGAGGAGTACGTCATCGTCTGCGTGCTCGAGTCCCCGTTCGAGGATGTGACAGTGTAGTGGCCAGCTTGGCGGAGCAGTTGAGCAACTCGCGGTGAGCGGTTCTGGTCGACGAGGAACTTCACGCGGGGATTGCAGCGGTATCTCGCGATCAGCGACAGCATCGGCAGCGAACCGCAACGCGGCCGAAACGTCGTCGAGATCCAACGGCGGAAGCTCGGCGACGATCTCGTCGGGAGTCATGCCATCATCGATCATCGCTACAACCGTGGCCAGGGGGATGCGCAGCCCGCGGATGCACGGCACGCCACCCATCTGTCGCGGGTTGACGGTGATCCGATCCATCACGCCATCGTCGTATCGGTGTGGTCGGTGGCGAGCAGCCGGTTGCGTTGGCCGGGGCAATGGTAGACCGGTATACGGAATGGGCGGACTGGACGGACCGGACGGACGAATAGGCGGACAGGAGACCATGTCAGGGCACTGGGACGGAGCGCACGGACGGTTCTCTTCACGTTGCCAAGGTGAGGGTCGTGGGTTCGAATCCCGTCGTCCGCTCCCATGTAACGCCTGGTCAAGGTACCGTTTTGGTGTTCGGCCAGAGCGTTTGCGTTGACCGGCGTTGAGGTCACGTTTGACGCCTCGAGCTGTGCTGTCCCGGTTCATAGTGGACATGTTGGCTCCGGTAGGTGTGTGACAGTTCCGGGACTGGCTCCGGTAGCTGGGCGACAGTGGCTCCGGTAGCTGTGTTACACGTGAGGGTCCGCGTCTGCTGGTGCTGAGCCTTCTTCGATGGTGACGTTGATCGTCGTCTGGTCCGGGGAGGTCGTCATCGTGTTGGTGGAGCTGGGGCTGGTGGAGCAGCGCTATCAGGCAGTGCTCGAGGTGGTGAACCAGGGCGCGACGGTGACGGAGGTGGCGGTCCGGTTCGGGGTGACGCGCCAGACGGTGCATCGCTGGTTGCGTCGGTACGCGGCCGAAGGGTCTGGCCGGGTTGGCGGATGGGTCGGCGCGGCCGTTGTCGTGTCCGCATCAGATGCCGCCGGAGGTGGAGGCGCGGATCGTCGAGCTGCGCCGGTCGAACCCGGGGTGGGGTCCGCGGACGATCCGGTTCCGGTTGGAGGCGGAGCGGGTGGCGCCGTTGCCGGGTCGGTCGTCGATCTATCGGTGTCTGGTGCGTCACGGTCTGATCGAACCCGAGGCGCGGCGGCGGAAGAAGGCGGACTACAAGCGGTGGGAGCGATCGCGGGCGATGGAGCTGTGGCAGATGGACGTCGTTGGTGGGGTGCAGCTCGTCGACGGGTGGAAGGCGTCGATCGTGTCCGGGGATCGATGATCACTCGCCGGTTCGTGATCTCGGCGCAGGTGGTGGAGCGGGCGACGGCGCGTCCGGTGTGTGACGCGTTGGCGAAGGCGATGCGCGCCTATCGGTGTGCCGCGGGAGGTCTTGACGGACAACGGCAAGGTGTTCACCGGCCGGTTCGGGCCGGGCACGGGTGAGGTGTTGTTCGATCGGATCTGCCGGGAGAACGGGATCAAGCACATCCTCACGGCGCCCCGGTCGCCGACGACGACGGGCAAGGTCGAGCGGTGGCACAAGACGCTGCGCCGCGAGTTCTTGAACGGCAAGGTGTTCGAGTCGATCGCCGACGCGCAGGCGCAGCTGGATCGGTGGGTGCACGAGTACAACTACGAGCGTCGCCATCAAGGCATCGGTGACGTCGTGCCGTGGGAACGGTTCCGTCTCGCCGGCTGCCGAACCGGCCGAACCGGTCGAGCCGATCGAGGAGCCGACCACGACCCGGCGGGTCGGGCGAGACCGGCAAGATCAGCTTCGCCGGCGAGCGTCGTATCCGGTCGGGGTGTGGCTCGCCGGTGAGACCGTCGAGGTGTCGCGTCGCCGACGGGCTCGTGTCGATCCACCACCGCGGCGTGCTCGTCGCCACCCACGCGCAGCGGCACCGGCCGGCCAAGGAGACCCAGGCGCTCGCTCGGCAAGGTGCAAGCAGCAGCGGCCTCGGCCGCGGCAAGCGACCGTCGGCCAGAGCGTGACCCGCAAGGTCGACTCGTCGGGCAACGTCAGCTTCGCCGGCGCGCAACTATCGAGGTCGGGCGAGCACACATCCGCCGCCAGGTCCAGGTCGCGATCGTCGGCGACACACGTCGAGATCTCCGCCGGCGGCGAAGTCCTCAAGGTCCATCCGATCCGCCACGACCGCTCCCGCGAGCACGGCGCCTTCGCCAACGCCGGCGGCCGACCCTCACGCATCAACGCCGCCTAACCCTCACCCGACGTGTAACACAGCTACCGGAGCCAAACCGGAACACGGGTACCGGGACTTGACAATCTCCTTCGAGCGCTTCCCTACGCGAAACCTACGGCAAAGTTGCGGGCCGTCCCCAGTCCCTCCAATTCGGTGCCGCCAGCGAGGACCCGGTCGAGGTGGCCGGGTCCTCGCCGGTGACCTATCTCAACTTGAGGATCACCACCACGGCGACGGTGATGATGGCGACGTACCACTCCCATGCGGACTGCAAGTTGCGGGTGATGATGAGCACCGCCATCGGGGCGATCGTCATCCATGCGGCGAGGGTAAGCACCAACAGGGTGAGGAGTGTTTCGAGGTTGACCATTTTCGTTGACTTTCGTGTTGAAGAAGCCACCGAACCCGACGGGCTTCGAGGGGGCACCCCTTCAATACGACCTAGAAACAATCAAAAATGAAGAGCAAAAAATGGGTAAACCCGACGCCGATTGTACCGGCGTCACCGATCCACTCACACCCGTTTTCGGCTCGTGTCTTCTTGACGCGAAGCTTCGATGCCTTCGGGTGGCGGACTGCGTGGAGCTCGGTGATCTGCCGGTCGTCCTTGAACGCCCCGGGCGTCGCGAACCCGTTCTTGTCGGTCTTGGTGTTCAGCGCATCCTGGACCGCCTTTGCCGAGTTGTCGTTGTCGCCGGCGACCGTCGATCGGGGTCCGTCGAGAACCTCGAGCTCGAGTACGGCGTGGTCCTCGTAGATGTTGATCGTTCGCCCGGATCGACCCGTCGAGCGGGTCTCCGCGACATGCAGGCGATCGCAGACCACGAGCTACTCCGTGACGTGTGGCCGCTCGTCGAGTACGCCATCACCTGGCTGCAGGGCGTGGAGAACAGCGACAACGTCGACTACCACCACGTCGCCATGCGAGCCGCGGAGATCCGGTCCCGCATCGCGTCGGGAGAGCTACCGCCCTGGTGACGTCAGTCGTCGGCGTCGGGCTCTTCCCACGTGTCATCGAATACCTCGATCACGTGATCATCCTCGACGTCCGATACCAGACCGCAGCAGAGCTCGCAGACGGCACGTTCGCGTTCACCACACCCGCCGATCCCGACGCCCTCGAGTACTACCGCAACGACGCGATCCGGGCAGCGGCATACAACGACGCCGCTCGCGTCTGTCGCGACGTCCTCTACCCGCGCTTCACGGAAGGACTGAGGGCGGCATGACTGACCTACGGCTCTCGTACCACGCCACACAACGCAAGCAAGAAATGGCGCTCACCGACGAAGAAACTGCCGCCGTCGCTCTCGACCCCGAACTCGTCTATCCAGCTGACAGCCGGCAAGGCCCCGATCGACAGATCCACAGCGCGGCCGGCTGTGCTCCGTGCACGGCGCCGACGGAACCGTGATCACGTTCATGTGGTCAGGGTGCGAGACCGGCTACCGCCCCTGGAGACGGTGACGCTCACGGCGCCGGCCGGGTAGCCATCTCGTTCGTCAGGACAGGTACCGCCTGATCCCTCGCCTCGACGAGCACACGGTCCGCGATGTCCGCCGTCGCCAGCTTGCCAGCGGTACGCAACTCAGCGGCGAACTCGCCCCACAGGCGTTCGATCTCCGCGGCGAAGTCCGGTGCCATCTCGCTCAGGTCCTTCTTGGTTCCGTCGAGCGCTGTCAGCGGTGGTGTGCGGTCGCGAGGTTGCGCGTGCATCAGGTGGGCATGCAGCGGCCGTTGCCACTGCTTGTACGAAACAGACACCAGCGCGGCTGGCAGCCCGAACTGATCGACCGCCGCGTAGTAGTTGGATCCAGTCCGCTCCTTCGTGAAGAACTCGAACAGCACCCGCGCATGAAGAAACGCCGAATCCATCGCGTACACCTGCACGTGATATCCGTTGATGCCGAAACGGCGGTCCGCCTGAACCTTCCACTCGTACGTCGCACGTAGCAGCCAATGAAGCTCGTTTGCCAAGTGACGCTCGAGGTAGTCGTCCGCATCGGCCAATGGTGGGAGCGGTGGGAACCGGGATCTTGACACGGCTCGATGTAGGGAGTTGTTCGCCGCTGCACTCCACGACGATGACAACTCTCGCCGCGCGTCGGCAAATCGCGACAACGCACACCGATCACCAATTGATGCTGACACCGGACGGGCGCTACAACAGTTGCTGTTGGGCGACCACCGGTGCCTCCACGGGAAGCCCGGTCAGCTCGGACCAGCGCTTGCGGTGCGCCTCGTCCTCGTATGTGAAGATCCGTTCGCACCCGTACAACTGGGCCGACGCGAGATGCAGCGCATCAACCGATCGGAGCGACAGCTGCTTGGAGCGTGCCGACCGGATCAGGGTCCGTGCTGCACGAGCCAACGGTTCGGATACATCAACAAGTGTGATCGGCGACGCCGGCGTTCACAGCTTGTCGATCTCTGCTTCGCCGGCTGCGGTCAGCCCGGCGTCACGTTCCAGCGCCCCGTAGGCCACCTCGCTGATCGACAGGACCGACGTCAAGGCTTCGATCTCACCTTTGCGTGACGCGTCCAACACGGCGAGGACAACGTCCACGCGGTCAATCTCCCCACCGACGTAGGCAAGGAGCACGTTCGCGTCTAGGTAGATACGTGGGCCGTTACCCGGCATCTCGGATCCGTCTGATGATCGCTTCGGCAGGTTCGCTGCCGCCGACCACGCCGTGTGCGTCGAGGAACCCCATCGTTTCTCCTTCGTCGATCACGTCGACAACGGTCACTTGCCGTACCCGATCGGCCGTCCGCTTTCCGTGTAGCGGGTGATGACACCGGTGACGTCTGCAATCCGGCCCCAAGCGTCACGCATCAGTTCCTCGTTGCCTGGTTTCAGGTAGCAGGACACGGCCCGGTCGGAGGCGAGCTCGTACAGGGTGAAGCGGAGCTCTTTGCGATGGGAGAGTGTTTCGACGCGGCCCGGACACTGCCAAGCGCTTTCGTGGTCCCGGTCGGGCTGGCGGCCAGTGCGTTGAGCGGCGCGTTGAAGATCAGTTCGTCGTCGGCCGTTTCGAGGATGACCCGGTTTGTGGCGTTCGCGACCGACGTCAGGTTGGAGACGAGGCGCAGGATCGGCCGGCTCGCCCCGTTGCCGCGGGGCACCTGGCGGGCAGCTTCCAGAAAGTCGTCGCAGACAGTCGGGACGAGGTGAATGGATGCTTCGTCGTCGGGGACGGCGTGGGCGGTCACGAAGGCGCTGCCATGGGAGAGCTCAGAGACAACCCAGGTGATGTGGGCGCCGCGGTCTTGGTGAGCCGGTTGAGGACGGCCGTGAATTTGGTGAGCGCGTCGGCGAGTTTGTCCATGGTCACCTCGCCTTCAAGGCGCAGGGTTACGGAGTCGCCGGGCACACGGTCACTGTAGTTGCGGGTGCGCGCAGGTTGGGTTGCTCACCTACGCGACACGGACGATGCCCGCAGACGCAGGCCTATGTACGCCACTACAGGCGACCTCATTCGGGGAGAACAGCCATGAACGCAGCACTCACACTCGACCGGCGCCTGTCTATCGCAATTGATCGCGAGGACGCACTGCGCACCCCACGAGCGTCCTGTTCGACACCCCGGCCCCGGTCGGCGACCTGCTGGTTGGCACTCCTTCGCGACCGTCCACGGCGGCGACATGGGAGCTGCTCGGCGAAAATCGACGACGGGCAAGACGCCGCGACCGACTACCTCCAGGATCTCGCCGGGATCGACGTCACGTGGGCAGCGTCGCTGTGGTGCGTGCTTCTCAGTACCAGCTTGATCATCGCCTCGAACCGCTGCTGGTACCTGCACGAAATCCAGGGCCCGCGACCTAAGGCATGAGCTTGATGGAGGCCGACACCGTTCTGAACATGCGCACGTGGTGACCTCGACGCGGCGCCATCCGGGCATGATTTACGATCACCGGCAGTGACAACGAGGACACCAGATCAGCAGCAACTGCTCGACATGATGCCACTAGTCAAGAAGAGGCGCTCGAGAACAACAACCAGATCTCGCGCATCAAGATTTGGCCGCTACCGAACACGACACGAGACCGCAAAGTCCTAGCCGTCTCGGTCCTACTCACCGCCTGCCTGACAGTGGTGGCTGTCGTCGTAAACGGGCCGCCAGAAACCACCGGACGAAGAATCAGCGACGTCACCAGTCTGCTCGCCTTCTTCCCCGGGATCGCAGCGATCATGCTTGTTTGCTACCGATCGCGGCGCACGTTCAAAGAACCGAGCGAACGCGTCAAAGTTGCGTGCGCTCGCGTCGGTGTAAACCCACGTGACCTGTGGCTCGCACCAGTGACCGACATTGCGCTTGAAGTGCTGCGAGAAATGGTCGGCTTCGCTCGGCGCTACTGGCAGGTGACCGCCGGACTGGCCGCCGCGCTCATCTTGTGGATCGTGTGGGCCCGGAGAACTCCTCGATCCGCAGCGGGATACTCGTCGTCTTCCCCGGGTTGGTGTTCGTCGGCACACCACTCGTGGCGGGCGGAATTTCCAGTACCGATTCGAAGGTCCGAGAACACGTAGAAGACGAACTGATAGGGACTAATCGGATGGGGCAGATCATTGAGCTCCAAGCCCAAATGGATGCTCTTCAAAAGAAGGCGGCCGACCAGCGCACGATGAGCGTCGCCGAACTGAACGCGTACATCGCAGAGTTACAAGTCGACAATGCTTCTCTGTTGGCTCTCATGATGAACGAGGTGCACGAGTTGCATGAGGACGGGAACCGTCGGGATCGAAGAGCGACGCGGCAACAGTTCCTCTACTTCATCGCCGGCGTCATCGTGTCGTTCCCACTTGGACTCCTCGCAGCTTGGGGAGCGAAACAATGGGGGATCGGGTAGTCCGGGGAACCGATCGCGAACATCCGCACTCGAGTGGGTCGCCCGCCCGTCTACCCGATCTGGCCTGGCACCCAGCCGTCAGCGCTCGCGGCACCGACACTCAAAGCCGTGGACCCTGTCGGACCTAGGTGTCGTGTCGGGTACCTCGGGATGGGGAGTGATGGGCGATGCACCGCGACTCGAGTCTCATCATCGAACACCGCTTCAACGTGATCGCCGAAGTCCAGCGGTACGGCCCGGGTCAGTCCGCCGGTGATGACGATGTGGCCGGCCGCGATGTGGCAGACCCTGCAAGGCCAGTTGGCCGACCAGCCAGACAACACCGGCCGCTGGATGACCTGACGCCGCACGCCCCGTCGCCGATCCGCATTCCGTGCCGTTGTGCAGTAGCTCGACAGTGACCTCGTCCAGGCGCCCGATGCTCTTGATTGCCGGCCCGACTACGACCTGCGCAGCTGAGGAGCCATCGGCCGTGTTGTCCTCGAGACGGAACCGATAGTCCGGGTAAACGGAGTCCACGATCTCGAGACAGGCGAACGCCTCACCGACGGCGCCGAGCACCTCGTCCAGATTCGCGTCACCGGGCAGCGAATGTTCGAAGCGAAGCCCGATCTCCGGTTCGACACGTGGTTGGATGAGCGCCGGGCTCGCAGTGCCGTCATGGGCCGCGAGCATTGCGTCGGTGAGCGGTGCCGAAGTTCGGTTGATCAATCCCCATCTCCCCGCGCATCGCGAGCGAGGTGTAGCCGAGTTCCAGCCGACGACCCTCTCGCCGCGCTCCAGCCGGAGCGCTGAACCAGCCCGCTGAATCGCGTACGCGTCGTCGATGGTGAGATCGATCGACGACGAGATCGGGTCACATCCCACGCGATTGAGACGGGCTGCCGCGAGCACGGCAGCCCTTCGCCTATCTCGGCTGAAGTCAACGACATCCGCCCTCCCGAGGCGATCGACGCGATGCGTCGGCTCGGCCAACTGTGTCGTCAGCTCGTTCTACGGTCAACACACGTGTGCTGCTCGGCGGAACGACCGAAGCCTCACCCGTCCTCTGCTCCATTGCCGGTTTCGTCGCGGCGGCGATGGTAGACCGGTATACGGAATGGGCGGACTGGACGGGCTGGGCGGACGAGCCGGCGGACAGGAGACCACGTCAGGGGACTGGGACGGACTCGGCGGACGTGAACCACAACGTT
>CAVVBH010000028.1:0-188756 GCA_963746365.1 Ilumatobacteraceae bacterium
CGGACGCACGTTACTGACGCAAATGTGGCCGGGTGGGAGTGTGCTGGGAGCAGCCACCCCACTTCGCGATGAGTTGTCGGCGGATACGATACCGCAGGTGAGCAGCGAAGACACCGAATCCGTGGTGGAGGACGCCCAGAACGCCCTCAACGACGCCCGTGCCCGCCTCGCCGAGGTACCCGCCCAGACCGTCGTGGTCAACCACGTGATGGGCCTCTACGAGCTCGCCGCCATCCATCTGGGTGCCAATCCCCCCGTCTCGGCGAAGCCTCCCTGGCCATCGACGCGGTCGGCTGTCTGGTCGAAGGCCTCGGAGAACGACTGGGTCCCGATTCGTCGACTTGGTCGTGGCGCTGTCGAACATCCGCCTGGCCTTCGTCCAGATCAAGGCCTCCCTGGCGTCCGAGAACTGAAATCGGCGCTCGCCAGCCGAACTGGGCCAGCGGAAGTGCGTAGTTTCGGCACAGGGTGTGCACGTCGAAGTTACGCACTTCGTCGGAGTCATGACGCTGGGCACCCACGTGGGCGTGAAACACTCCACTGGGGGTGGGCTAGGCGAAGCGGCCGTAGCGGGCCTTGCGGACGCGGCCGTCCGTCACCTTCACACTCTCACTGCGGAGTTGTGCGGCCTGCTCGCGTTCGTGACCCGGCACCAGTCGCCCGACCGAGTTGACCACCCTCCACCACGGCACGTCCTCGTCGGTCGTCGCGAGGATCCGACCCACGAGCCGTGACATCTTGGGGTAGCCGGCATCTCGGCAATGTCGCCGTAGGTGACCACCTCGCCCTCCCGCAAGGCGCGGATCACGTCGAGGATGCGCTGGTCGCGCTCGTTCATATCGGGGTGACGTGCTCCGCCTCGTACCGACCGAGTTTGGGCAGCACCTCGAACTCCACGTCGACACCGGTTGGGATGTCGCGGCTGCCGTCGGCAATGGCGATGCAGTGGAACGGGAACACTCGACCATCGTCACCGGTGATCTCGCCGAGACCGACCTCTCTGTCGAACATCGTCACCGTGCCGCGCATCTCAGGCAACGATCTTGCTGATGGGCAACTCCAAGATGTCGGAGGCGCCGGCGTCTTTCAGCTCCGGGATGAGCGTGTTGATGGTTCGCTTGTCGACAACGGACTCGACCGCATACCCACCGCTCGCCAGTTCGCTGATGGTCGGCGACTTGGCCGAGGGCAGCACCGCGAGCACCCCCTTGAAGTGGTCGGTGTCGACGTTGAGCTTGACGAGCACTTTGCCCCTGGCATCGAGGGTGCCCAACAGCAGCGTCATCAGTTGATTCATCGCGTGCAACTTCGCCGGGTCGTCGAACGACGCCTTGTTGGCCACCATCTCGGTGTAGCTCACCAGCACGGTGTCAATGATCCGTAGGCCGGCTGCGCGCAACGCTCGTCCCGTTTCGGTGATCTCGACCACGCAATCGGCGATGTCGGGGATCTTGGCCTCGGTTGCTCCGTACGACAGCCGCACGTCGGCAGCGATTCCCTTCGCGGCGAAGTATCGCTCGGTCAACTTCGGGTACTCGCTCGTCACTCGCACGCCCTGCGGGAGGTCTGCGACTCGCTGGGCCGGCGAGTCGGCAGCCACCGCGGCCACGACCTGAACGGGGTTCGACGTGGACTTGCTGTAGCGCAACTCGCCGAGGCTGACCACCTCGCTGCCCGTCTCCTCGACCCAGTCGCGGCCGGTGATCCCGCAGTCGAACAATCCCTCGGCGACGTACATGGGGATCTCCTGAGGTCGCAGGATGCGTACGTCGATGATGCGCGGATCGTCGATGGTGGCCTTGTAGTCGACGACCGACGACCGCACGACGGGCAGGTCGGCGGCGGAGAACAGCTCGAGCGTCGCCTTTTCCAACGACCCCTTTGGCAACACCAGCCTGAGCATCGCAGCAGGCTATCCGGGCGCCGTCAGTGCTCGGTCGGCGATTCCTCGAGGAGGCGGACAGCGTGGGGGACGATGTCGAGGATCGCGCCGAGTTGCTCGACGCAACCCTTCGGTGAACCAGGTGTGTTGCAAATGATGGCTCGGCCGCGCACGCCGGCGATCCCGCGCGACAACCGACCCAGCGGGCTCACCAACCGCATCGCCTCTGCCAAGCCCGGCGCCTCGCGTTCGACCACCATTCGCGTGCCCTCGGGGGTCTGGTCGCGAGGCGCGAACCCCGTGCCGCCGGTTGTCACGATCAGACCGGCGAAGCCACCACACATCTCGCGCAGGTTGTTGGCGACATTCTCGGCTCCGTCGGCCGTGACGCGTTTCTCGACGACGACCCAGCCCGCCTCGGTGAGCTGTTGAACGAGCGCTTCGCCGCTGCGATCTTCGCGGGTGCCATGGATCACCCCATCGCTGACGGTGAGGACCTTGGCATGGAGTGCTGGCTGATCGCTCATGTGGTGCGACGGTATCGAATCAGCACCATGCCGTCGGTGTCATGGTCGTGCGGCAGGAGGCGCCACCCGTGGGCGTACGGTCGCCACTCGGGTCCCGGCGACTCCACGATCGGTTCGAACCCGGCAGGTATCGGATGATCGGTCGACTCCTCCGCGGTGAGCGTGCACACGCTGTACACCAACCATCCTCCCGGTCGAACCAGCGGTGCCGCACCGTCGATGATGCCCCGCTGCAGCAACGCCAACTCTCCGATGTCGCGCTCGGTGATCCGCCAACGGGCATCGGCACGCCGGCGCAGAGCACCCAGGCCACTGCACGGTGCGTCGATCAGCACCTTGTCGAAACTGCTCGGCGGAAATGGAGGTGCGACAGCGTCGCCGACCACGACCGTCACGCCGCTGATCAACTTGGCGCGATGCATCTGCAGATCAGCCGCTACCACGTACGCACCGTTGGCCGCCATCGCCGTCGCCTTGCCCCCGGGCGCCGCGCACAGGTCGAGTATTCGCTCGCCGGGCGCAGCCTCGACCGCGGCCGCGACCCATTGCGACGCGAGGTCCTGCGCGGTAGCCGTCGGCGCGCACCGAGACGGGCGCCGGCTCGTTCATGCGCATCATCGCGGCCTCGGCCTCGTCGCCCAACTCGCTGCTCAGCCGTCCGTAGATCCAGTCGGGGTAGCTCATGCGCACCGCATCGTTCGGCCACTCCATCGGGGTGTCCCCCACACGGCGGAGGATCGCGTTGACGAACCCTCTGGCCGCTTTCGGAGCCAACTCCACCGTCTCACCAACGGCTGCGTGTGCCGCCACACCGGCGAAGTGCAGTTGATACGCGCCGAGGCGCAACAGGGTGCGCAGCGACGGTTGCGGCTCCTTGACCAGGAAGCGATCGATCAACGCATCGCATCCCCGCCGCATGCGCGTGGTGCCGTAGACCAACTCGGTGACGAAACCGCGGTCACGATCGCTCAACCTCGAGCGGCCGAGCTCGCTCTGCAACAACAGGTTGGCGTAGGCGCCGTCGTGGTCGATCCGCTGCAGGCAGTGATACGCCACCTGGCGAGCGTTGTTCATCGGTCGTCGACGTTACTGCCGTCATCGGCACCCAACGTCTCGGCTTCGCCCAACTGTGTGCCACGCGCGAACGCGTCGAATGCCATGGCGGTGCGCCCCTCGGGCTGCACGGTCACGAGGCGCAGACCGCCGACGCGATCGCCGCGCAGCACGTTCGAGCTCGGGGAGGAAGGATCGATCGACTCGGCGGCGACGATCTTCAACCGTCGCCCGTGCAGCGTCGTCCACGCGCCACCGAGTCGCACGAGTCGCTCGATGTCGTCGGGTGACCGAGTCCAGTCGATCTGCAGTTCCTCACTGCGCAGCTTGGCCGCGTAGGTGGGCTCGCCGTCCTGCGGCTGGGGGACGCCGAGCCCCGCTTGCAGCTCGTCGACGAGGAGCCGTGTGCCGACGTCGACCAACTCGCGTCGCAACTCCTCGGCCGTGGTGTGCGGGCCGATCGGCACAGCCGTGCAGGTGTAGACGGGTCCGGTGTCGAGGCCCTCTTCGAGCTGCATCAGGCAGACCCCCGTCTCACGATCGCCCGCCAACAGCGCACGTTCCACAGGCGCCGCGCCGCGCCAACGCGGTAGCAGGGAGAAGTGGAGGTTGATCATCGGCAGTTCGGCGAGCACGTGCGGCTTGATCAACTGCCCGAAGGCGACGACGACCCCGAGATCGGCGCCGGCGGCGAGTGCGTCGTCGACCGAATGCGAGACGGGCAGGCCGAGCTCGATCGCTGCGGCCTTCACCGGGCTCGGCGAGAGCTGCGCTCCACGGCCGCGACGCTTGTCGGCGCGAGTGACGACGAGCGCAACGTCGAACCCTGCAGCCACCAATGCGCGCGAATGGCGGCACCGCCATCTGCGGCGTCCCGAGGAACACCAGGCGGCGCGGCGGCGCGGCGCGCGTCACTGCAATTTCAAGCGACGTTTCGGGGCCTCGACAGCCGGAGAATCCTGCACCCGGCGGTACTCGATCATTGCTTCCTTGCGCTGCTCTGGCGTCATCCGATCGAACATCAAGACACCGTTCAGATGGTCGATCTCGTGCTGGAACAGCCGCCCCATCAGCTCGCTCGCTTCGATCTCGATCTCATCGCCATCGATGGTGAACCCGCGTACGAGCACGTGATTGGGACGTAGCATCTCGACGTACAGGCCCGGAATGCTGAGGCAGCCCTCGTCGTACACCCACTCGCCGCTCGACTCGACGATCTGGGGATTGATGATGGCCATCTGTTCGTCCTCGACGTCCCACACGAAGATCTGCTTCTGCACGCCGATCTGCGGGGCAGCCGAGCGCGATCCCCGAATCACTGTCGTACAGCGTGTCGAACATGTCGTCGACGAGGCGGGCGACCTTGCCGTTGATGTCGGTGACTGCTGCCGCTTTGGTCTTCAACACGGGGTCGCCGTATTTGCGGATCTGGTACGCCATAACTGCAAGGCTACCGATCGAGATGGGCCACTACTTCGACGAACAACCCGACTCGCCCTCATCGCCACGCGACGTGGAGCTGTGGCTTCCCGACATGTCGCTGACCCTCACCACCGATCGCGGCGTCTTCGGCTACGACCAGGTCGATGCCGGCAGCAAGATGCTGCTGCTGAAGGCACCCTCCCTCCCCAACGTGGGAAACCTGCTCGACCTGGGCTGTGGCGTGGGCACCATCGGCCTGCCGATGGCGCGCCGAGCGCCCGGCGCGACTGTTTGGGCCGTCGATGTGAACGCCCGAGCACGGAGCCTGTGCGAGGCCAACGCCGCTGCGAACGGGATCACCAACATCCGTGTCAGTGCGCCTGGAGATGTGCCCCCTGAGCTCACCTTCGACTGCATCTGGAGCAACCCGCCGATCCATGTGGGCAAGGTGGCGCTGCACGAGATGCTGATGACCTGGCTGGGTCGCCTGACTCCCGACGGAACCGCAACGATGGTCGTGCACAAGCACCTGGGGGCCGATTCGTTGCAGCGCTGGCTGACGGAGCATGGCTTTCCCACCATCAGGTTGGCGTCGTCGAGCGGTTACAGGATCCTTGTCAGCCGAAGTTCCTAGCGTCAGCGCCCGGGGTCGACCTCGATGCGCAACCGCGAGCCCTTCGGCCGCGCCGTAGCCGCCAACGCCGTTCCCAGTTGGTCCCATGTCGGGGCACGCAACAGGACCACGTCGCCCGCCGACGACGCCTCGAGACCGGTCGCCTCCGCGAACTCGGTCGCTCCGGCGCCCGATACCGCGGCCAACGCCGCAAACGGCGGCAGGCCCAGCATCTCGCGGCGGCTCAATTCGACCTTGGCGACCCGCGACGGGTCGGCGTGCAGGACCGCTTGCAGGACCTCGTGGCGAGGCAGGAACGTCTGCACCAGCAGGCGTCCGCCGTCGCCGCGACCACCGACCAACCGCGCCGCGCGTGCCAGCAGCGCCATGGCCTGCTCGGCGGCGCGATACCGAGGTGCCAGCAGCTCGGCGTCGAGGTCGAGGAACGCCACGACGTCGGCCCTTCCCGCCCGATGCAACACTGCTTCCGTGCCGATCAACACCTCGCAGTCCGGGAGCGAATCGCTGTCGCCCGTGACCACGCCGACAGGTCGGCCGGCCGCCGCCTCGATCTCTTCGCGGAGTCGGCTGACACCGGGGCGGATCAGCGACAGGGCACCCGAGCCGCACGTCTGACAGACGACCGGACGGACGGTGAGGCAGCGCCGGCATACCAGCGAGCCCGAATCATCCTGCATCACCGCCGCCTGGCACTTCTCGCAACGCTGCAACGACTTGCATGTTCGACAGGCCAGCAGGCGGGCACGGCCCTTGGTGTTGTGCACGCAAATGACCCGCTGGCCGGCGTTGCGCAGATGCTGGATCAACGGTGACGTCAGCAGCGATCGCTTCCACGGTTCCTCACGTGTGCGGTCGACCAACTCGAGGATCGGCCAGCCGTCGCGCTCCTCGGTGACCGAAGTTCGCCGCACCGAGTCGCCTGCCCAGTGCAGTGCGGTGGCTGAAGGACATGGTGAGACCAAGACGCACGGCACACCCAGGCGGCTGGCGCGTTCGGTGGCGACGTCGCGTGCGTGCCAGGTCGGCGAGCGTTCCTCCTGCAGGGCCTCGTCGTGCTCGTCGAGCACCACGATCGATCGCATGCCCTCGCACGGCGACCACACCGCGCTTCTGACCGCCGATCACCACGTCGACGCCTCCTGCGGCGCGTGCCCACTGGTCGGGATGCACCGCGGTCGAGTAACCGGATTGGCGGAGGCGGGCGGCAAGACGTCGAGCGTCGTCCACCGACGGGTGAATGACCAGCGCTGGACCGAATGCCAACGCCTCCACGATCACCGTCATCTGATCGGCGGTCGGTGGGAGCCGGAGCACGCGCGGCAGCGGACCTGGATGAACGCGGTCGCCCGGCTGAAACGTCGATGGCGGCAGCGAGCCGACCATGCCTGCTGGACTGGCCGCTACGAGGAACGGCCGTAGTCGACCGGCGCCCCAGCGCACCGACGCCCAGCGGGCGAGGTCGATGATCTCGGCCGACGGCCCGATGCCCGACCATTTGGCCAACGGCACGAGACGCTCGACCGGTACCGAACCGTCAGGTGGCCCGAGGCTGACGACCCAGCCACCCACCCGCCGTCCGTGCAACGGCACCCGCACCATCGACCCGACGGCCACACGGGCGCGCAGACGGTTCGGGCACGAGATAGTCGAACTGCTTGTCGAGACCGGTGACATCGGGTACGACCCGGGCGACGAGCAACGGCGACGGGTCCATTGCCCGGCGACGCTAGAGGATTACAGGCCGACAGCGCTCTTGTAGTCCGCGAGCCTGCTGACCGCCTCCCACGTGAACTCGGGCAGCGAGCGCCCGAAGTGTCCGTAGGCGGCCGTCTTGCGGTAGATCGGGCGCTTCAAGTCGAGATCGCGCACGATCGCCGCCGGTCGAAGGTCGAACACGCTGCGAACGGCAGCGACGATCTTGTCGTTGTCGACGGTGTTCGTGCCGAACGTCTCGACGAGGATGCTCATCGGCTGGGCCATGCCGATGGCGTATGCCACCTGCACCTCGCAGCGCGATGCTGCACCGGACGCGACGACGTGCTTGGCCACCCAGCGCGCCGCGTACGCAGCCGAACGATCGACCTTCGACGGATCCTTGCCGCTGAACGCGCCACCACCGTGGCGACCCATTCCCCCGTACGTGTCGACGATGATCTTTCGACCAGTCAGGCCGGTGTCGCCGTGAGGGCCGCCGATCACGAACTTGCCGGTGGGATTGATGTAGACGTTGTAGTCGTCGTCGGCGAACTGGGCCGGCACGACCGGGCGGATGACCTGCTCGATGAGATCCGGGCGAATCACCGTGTCGCGGTCGACGCCATCTTGGTGCTGCGTCGAGATCAAGGCGGTGACCAACCGGATCGGCTTGCCGTTGCTGTCGTATTCGAACGTCACCTGCGTCTTGCCGTCGGGGCGAAGGTACGGCACTGCACCGGCCTTGCGAACGTCGGTGAGCTTCTCGGCCATGCGGTGCGCCAACCAGATCGGCAACGGCATCAGGTCGGGGGTGTCGTCGCACGCGTATCCGAACATCATCCCCTGGTCGCCGGCTCCCTGGCTGTTGATGAGGTCCTCGCCGCTGCGACCACCACGCACCTCTTCGCTGAGGTCGACACCTTGGGCGATGTCACCGCTCTGCTCGTCGATCGACACGATCACGCCACAGGTGTTGCCGTCGAACCCGTACAGTGCGTTGTCGTAGCCGATGCCGTTGATGACCTCGCGTGCCAACTTCGGGATGTCGACGTACGCACTGGTCGTGATCTCCCCGGCAACGACACACAGGCCGGTCGTGAGCAGCGTCTCGCATGCAACGCGGCCGTTGGGATCCTCGGTGAGGATCGCATCGAGAACCGCGTCGCTGACCTGATCGGCCATCTTGTCGGGATGGCCCTCGGTCACGCTTTCCGAGGTGAACGTGTAGTTGCTCACTGAGCTGCTCCTGAATCGCTTGTCTGAGGTTGTGGGTCGTTACGTTGTGGGGCCGCTACTACATACACCAGATCGCAGTTCAGCGACACATTCCAGTATCGCCCTGGCGACCGAACGCTTGTCCGTCAGCGCAACCGTGCTCGTGGCGCCGCCTGCGCGGAGCAGCGTCACAGCATTGGTGTCGTGTTGGAAGCCCACGTTCGGTGCCCCGACATCGTTGGCGACGATGAGGTCGAGATTCTTGCGGCGCAGCTTTGCCTCCGCGTTGGCGACCATGTCGCTGGTCTCGGCAGCGAAGCCGACCAGGATCTGCCCCTCGGGCTTGTTCGCGCCGAGCCCGGCAAGGATGTCGGGCGTCGGCTCGAGAACGAGGTCGGGAACTCCGCCGTCCTTCTTGATCTTGCCGGCCTCTGCGACCTTTGGCCGGAAGTCGGCCACCGCCGCAGCCATCACGACCACGTCGGCCGTGGGCGCGAGGGCTTCGACCACTGCCTGCATCTGGGCGGCAGTTTCGACGACCTGGAGCTCGGCGCCAGGTGGGGTCGGCAGATCAACGGTCGAGACGAGGGTGACTCGCGCACCCAGCGCCAGTGCTTCGGCGGCGACGGCATAGCCCTGCTTGCCACTGCTGCGATTGGCGATCACCCGTACCGCGTCGATGGGCTCGCGGGTGCCACCCGCGGTCACCACGACGTGCAGCCCGGCCAGCGCACCACCACCGAGAACACGATCGATTTCTGCGACGATTCGCTCGGGTGTCGCCAGGCGACCCTTGCCGGAGTCGCCGCCTGCCAGTCGGCCCTCGTCGGGTTCGACGACATGCACTCCGCGGCGGCGAAGCGTTGCGATGTTGTCGACGACCGCCGGGTGCTCCCACATCTCGGTGTGCATTGCCGGACAGACGACGACCGGGGCCCGCGTGGCAAGCAGGACATTGGTCAACAGGTCGGTCGACAGCCCGGCAGCGTACGCTCCGATCAGTCGCGCGGTTGCGGGCACGACAACCACGAGATCAGCCGACTGACCCAGCTTGGTGTGCGGGATCGGCGTTGCCTCGTCCCACAGGCTGGTCTGCACGGGCTCGCTTGCCAGCGCCGACAGCGTGGTGACGCCGAGGAAGTGCTCAGCGCCTTTTGTCATCACGGGGATGACGTGAGCGCCGGCGTCGATCAGCCGACGGCAGACCTCGACCGCCTTGTAGGCAGCAATTCCTCCGGTGACACCGAGGACGATGCGCTTGCCTGCGAGCATGGAGATCGTGACGCTGAACTGTCAGGCGACGGTTTCGTCGCCGGCACCCTCGGCAGCGGTCTCGTCGACGGGATCGGGCAATTCGACCCGCACGATCTTGTGGGCGGCGATCTCTTCGAAACCGATGCTGAGCGGCTTGCGGGCGACCGAGCTGACCTGCGGCGGCACCATGTGGCCGAGACCATCGCCGAGCTGGTTGAAGTACGAATTGATCTGACGTGCGCGGCGAGCTGCCAGGGTCACCAGGCTGAACTTGGAGTCGACGGTGTCGAGCAACTCCTCGATCGGCGGGTTCATCATCGTGTCGTGGGCGCGAGCCATAGTTCAGCCT
Organism: Ilumatobacteraceae bacterium; assembly: GCA_963746365.1. Classification (GTDB taxonomy): domain Bacteria; phylum Actinomycetota; class Acidimicrobiia; order Acidimicrobiales; family Ilumatobacteraceae; genus JAENVT01. Next base: position 10,032 of record CAVVBH010000028.1, read on the forward strand.
CCTGAAGCGGTTGGTCAGTGTACCCCGGCTATCGCCGATGCTGCCCGATGATCGCCAACATCTCGTCGACGGTTCGCTCGAGGTTGTCGTTGACGACGACGTGATCGGCCATGGCCAAGCCGACGGGCTCCTCGTCCTCTGCTTTGCGCAACCGCTGGTCGACCTTGTCTTCGGGATCGCCGCGCTTGCGCAGCCGGCGTTGCTGCTCGTCGCGCGATGGAGGCAACACGAAGATCAGGACGGCATCTCGTCGGAGGTGTTTCACCTGACTGGCACCGTCGACTTCGATCTCCAGCACCACGTCGCGATGATCGGCAACTTCGGGGATCGGGGTGCCGTAGTAGTTGTCGAGGAAGCGGGTCCACTCGAGGAAGCCGCCGCGCTCGATCCGGTCCTCGAAACTGGCCTGGTCGGTGAACACGTACGCGGTGTCGGGCTCGCCAGGACGTTGACGCCGAGTCGTCCACGATCTGCTCAACCACAGATTGGGGTCGCGCTCGACAAGTGCGTTGACGATCGTTCCCTTGCCCACACCGCCGGGACCGGAGATGACAATGATCAGTGGGTCGGCGGTGCCGTCGCTGGCCGCCATGGCCTCACTTGCCGAGTTGGTCGAGCAATGACTGCTTCTGTACGGCGCCAAGGCCCTGGACGCGGCGATTGTCGGCGATGCCGATGTCTTCCATGATCTTGCGAGCTTTGACCTTGCCGACGCCCGGCAGCGACTCGAGCATGGAAACCACTTTGAGCTTGCCGACGGTCGCGGTCGTGGAAGCCAGCGCTTCCTGGATCGTCATCGAACCATTCTTCAGTTGGTTCTTCAGTTCAGCGCGAGCAGCGCGGGCCTCGGCGGCCTTTGCCAGAGCAGCCGTGCGTTGTTCGGGCGTGAGTTGAGGAGGTGTTGCCATTCCAAAACCCTAGTCCTGACCACGCATTCATGCGCGTCATTCGCTCAATGGGCTCCGCCGACGAGTTCGGCAACGGATTCCACGCCGTGTCCTTGACACCACTCAGCCACCCCACGAAGCACGCGCAACGAGGCCCGCGGATCCACGAAATTGGCAGTACCGACCTGTACCGCGCTGGCCCCGGCGAGCAGCAATTCCACGGCGTCCCAGCCGTTTGCCACACCCCCGACTCCGACTATTGGCAGCTCAGGGAGTGCTTCGTGCACGTCGAACACGGTCCGAACCGCCACCGGATGGACCGGGCTGTCCGCTGTAGCCACCTCCGCCTGCCCCGAGCACCGGATGCCTGCTCACGGGGTCGATGACCAGGCCGAGCAGCGTATTGATCAGGGTCACCGCCTCCGCTCCGGCATGTTGAACCGCCGTCGCCACATCGACCACACGATCGGTGTTGGCGCTGAGCTTGGCCCACCTTGGTCGGCCGCAGGCCTCCGTCGCGTCGATGACCTCGGCCGACAGCTCTGGATCGTGAGCGAAGATGCCGCGGCGTCCCTCCAGATTGGGGCACGACAGGTTGACCTCGACCGCCACGACGCTGGGCGGGACGTCTGCCAACAACTCTGCGGCCTTGCGGTACTCGGCCACCGATCGACCCCAGATGCTGACCACGACGGTCGCCCCAGTTGCCGTGAGGGTCGGGAGGTCGTCGGCCAACCAACCCTCGACGCCGGGACCCTGCAGCCCGACCGCGTTGATCATGCCGACCCCCGCCGGATGCACCCGCGGCGCTGGGTTCCCGTTCCACTCGAAAGCGGCCAACGACTTCACGACGTGCGCGCCGAGTCGTTCGAGGTCGAAGAACGACTGGAACTCCGCCCCGTGCCCCGCCGTCCCCGAAGCCGTCATCACCGGGTTCTTCAGTTCGACCGACCCCACCCGTGTGCGTAGATCAACGTTCACAATGACCTCACCGCCGCGCAACACCGAGCGTTTGACGTCTGCGGCCCCGCATACGGGCCCGAGTCGTCAAACGCACCGCTCTCACGCGTGATATTCCTGGAGGGAGCGGACGGAGAGATCTTTGCCGACGTGTTCGGCCATGCCTTGCACAGCGGCCAGGGCCGCCTCGACGGTGGTCACCGAACTGACTCGATGGGTGATGGCGGCCTTGCGGATCTGCTCGCCGTCGCTGCGTGCGCCGCCACCTTGGCCTTGAGGCGTGTTGATCACGAACGCAATGTCGCCGCCCGCGATCAGGTTGACCGCGTTGATCCCGTGACCGTCGGAGATCTTGCCCACGACTGCGTCGACGCTGACTCCGAAGCTGGCCAGGTAGTCGGCTGTTCCGGTGGTCGCCGCGATTCCGAGACCGAGCTCGCGCAGCCGACGGGCAACGACGATCCCCGCCGGCTTGTCGCCATCGGCCAGCGACAAGAACACGGTCCCCTCGGTGGGCAGCACCGTGCCCGCGGCCAGTTCGGCCTTGTAGAACGCGAGACCGAACGTGCTGTCGATGCCCATCACCTCGCCGGTCGAACGCATCTCAGGACCGAGCGCAGGGTCGACCTCGGGGAAGCGGTTGAAGGGCAGCACGGCCTCTTTGATCGACACATGACCGTTCGACGACGCAGGCTTCAGCAGTCCCTCGGCGCGGAGCTCGGCGAGCGTCGCACCGAGCATCACCCGGCTGGCCACCTTCGCCAACGGCACGCCCGTGGCCTTCGCGACGAATGGGACGGTGCGACTCGCCCTGGGATTCGCCTCGATCACGAAGACCGTTGTGCCCAGCACGGCGTACTGGACGTTGATGAGCCCGCGAACATCCAGTGACTTGGCGATCGACGTGGTGTACGACTCGATGACCTCGACGACCCACGGCGGCAGGGTCTGCGGCGGGATCGCACATGCCGAGTCGCCGCTGTGCACCCCTGCCTCCTCCACGTGCTCCATCACTCCGCCGATCAGCACCTCACCGGTGTGATCGCGGATGGCATCGACGTCGACCTCGGTCGCGTCTTCGAGGAAGCGGTCGATCAACACCGGCCGCTCGGCCGACAGGCCACCTTCGCGACCCAACGATCCGAAGCCGGCAAGCTCGCTCATCGCCCGCGCCAGATGGTCGCAGTCGTGCACGATCTGCATGGCGCGACCACCCAGTACGTAGCTCGGTCGGACGAGCACCGGAAATCCGATGCGGTCGACGATGCGCAGCGCCGCGTCGAGATCGACCGCGGTGTCGCCGGGAGGTTGCGGAATGCGCAGGCGATGACACAGCGCGCTCCACTTCTCGCGATCCTCGGCGAGATCGATCGAGCTCGGCGACGTGCCGGCGATCAGCTCTTGGGGCAGCACGCCGGACAGCTTCAGCGGCGTCTGCCCGCCGAGCGAGACGATCACCTTTGGAGCAGTGCCGCCGCTTGCCAGCGTCTCGGCAGCGATCACATTGAGCACGTCTTCGCGCGTCAATGGCTCGAAGTACAGGCGATCGCTGGTGTCGTAATCGGTGCTGACCGTCTCCGGGTTGCAGTTGATCATCACCGTCTCATAGCCGGCCTCGCGGAGCGCGAAGGAGGCGTGCACGCAGCAGTAATCGAACTCGATGCCCTGCCCGATGCGATTGGGGCCACTACCGAGGATGACAACGCGGGGGCGATCGCTGGCTCGCACCTCGTTCTCGTCCTCGTACGTGGAGTAGTGATACGGCGTCTCCGCGGCGAACTCCGCGGCGCACGTGTCGACGGTCTTGTAGGTCGGGATGACACCGGCGGCTTCACGCACGGCCCGCACCGACAGTTCGTCGCTGTCCCAGAGATGGGCGAGTTGGCCGTCGCTGAAGCCCATCTGCTTGGCGCGTCGCCACTGACGTGGTGTCAACTCGGCGTGGTTCGTACTGGCCAACGCGGCGCGCTCCTCCACGATCTGCTGCATCTGGTCGAGGAACCACGCGTCGATCTTGCACGCCTCGTGTATTGCCTCGATTGCGACGCCGCGTCGCAACAACTCCCCCACCTGGAAGATCCGGTCGGGAGTGGGTATGGCGATCATCTTCAGCAACGTCTCGTCGCCGATCTCGGCCAGTTCGGCTTCGGCGGGGTCGCAACCGAGCCCCAGGCGTCCCTGCTCCAGCGAGCGCAATCCCTTCTGCAGGCTCTCGGTGAAGGTACGGCCGATTGCCATCACCTCGCCCACTGATTGCATCTGTGTGCCGAGGATGCCCGACGACCCGGGCAGCTTCTCGAACGCCCACCGCGGGATCTTGGTGACCACGTAGTCGATGCTCGGCTCGAAGCTCGCAGGGGTTGCTTTCGTGATGTCGTTGGAGATCTCGTCGAGCGTGTACCCCACCGCCAACTTGGCGGCGATCTTGGCGATGGGGAATCCGGTCGCCTTCGATGCCAGCGCCGAGGACCGCGACACCCGCGGGTTCATTTCGATCACCACCTGCTCGCCGGTGGCAGGGTTGACGGCGAACTGAACGTTGCTGCCGCCGGTCTCGACCCCGACCCGCCGGATGCACGCGAACGCCGCGTCACGCATCTCCTGGTACTCGACATCACTGAGCGTCTGCGCAGGAGCGACGGTGATGGAATCGCCGGTGTGCACGCCCATCGCGTCGACGTTCTCGATCGAGCAGATGATGACGCAGTTGTCGGCGCAGTCGCGCATCACCTCCAGCTCGTATTCCTTCCAGCCGGCGATGCTCTTCTCGATCAGGATCTCCCCGATCGGACTTGCCGCCAGACCTTCCGCTGCACGCAGTTCGAACTCGGCTGCCGTCGCGGCGATACCGGTGCCGCGCCCACCGAGGATGTACGCGGGGCGGATGATGATCGGCAACCCGATCCGCTCGACCACTTCCATGGCCTCGTCGAGGGTGTGGGCGATCCCGCTGACAGGAACCGAGAGACCGATCTCGACCATGGCCTGTTTGAACTTGTCGCGGTCCTCGGCGGTCGCGATCGCCTCGGCGTTGGCGCCGATCATCTCCGGCGTACCGGGAACCCCGATGATGCCCTGCTCGAACAGCGCCATCGCGGTGTTGAGCCCGGTCTGGCCACCCAACGTCGGCAACACTGCGTCGGGCCGCTCGCGCTCGATGATCTTGGCCACGACCTCGGGCGTGATGGGCTCGATGTACGTGGCATCGGCGAAGTCGGGATCGGTCATGATCGTCGCCGGGTTGGAGTTGACGAGGATCACCCGATAGCCCTCCTCGCGTAGCACGCGGCAGGCCTGCGTGCCGGAGTAGTCGAACTCGCAAGCCTGGCCGATGACGATCGGGCCGGAGCCGATGATCAGGATCGAGTGGATGTCGGTCCGCTTCGGCATCAGACGCCCGCGTCCATCAGGTCGGCGAACATGTCGAAGAGGTATCTCGAATCGTGCGGTCCCGGCCCTGCCTCCGGGTGGTACTGCACGCTGAACGCGGGCACACCGAGCACCCGCATGCCCTCGTTGGTCTGGTCGTTGAGGTTGAGGTGTGTCACCTCGACCTTGCCGTCGAGGCTCGCCGGGTCGACGCAGAAGTTGTGGTTCTGGCTCGTGATCTCGATGTGACCGGAAGGCTCGTGACGTACCGGGTGATTGCCACCGTGATGACCGAACGGCAGCTTGAAGGTGTCGCCGCCGAGAGCCCTGCTGAGCAGTTGATGGCCGAGACAGATCCCGAAGATCGGAACCTGGCCGAGCAACTCGGCGATCGTTCGTACCGCGTACCCGACCATCGCCGGGTCGCCCGGGCCGTTCGACAGGAACACTCCGTCGGGCTTGCGTGCCAACACCTCGGCCGAGGTCTCGGATGCCGGAACGACCTCGACCGTGCCGAGGCCGGCGAGGTGACGAACCATCGTGCGTTTGATGCCGAAGTCGAAGGCGACGATCCGCCGTGTGCCGCTGCCGGTGTTGGCGCCCGTGTGGGTCGCGGTGTAGGGCGACGCGCAGGTCACGCCGGCCACGAGGTCGATGCCGTCCGTGCCAGGTTCGGCTGCCGCCGCACTGCGCAGTGTCGCTTCGTCGGCCGTTCCGAACGCGCCGGCCATTGCGCCGGTGTCGCGCAGGATGCGCGTGAGCCGACGGGTGTCGATGCCGCCGATTGCACTGATGCCGTGTCGGCTCAACGTCGCATCGAGGGACTGCTCGGCTCGATGGTTGCTGTGACGACGTGCCATCTCGCGCACGATGACACCGCGGCAGAACGGCCGCTCGGACTCGAAGTCGGCCTGGGTTGGTGCCGTAGTTGCCGATGTGCGGATAGGTGAACGTGATGATCTGCCCGGCGTACGAGGGATCGGTGATCACCTCCTGATAGCCGCTCATCACCGTGTTGAACACGACCTCACCGCTGGCGACACCATTCGGCGGATCCGCACCGAACAACTCGCCCTCGAACACGCTGCCATCGGCCAGCACCAGGGCGGCTTCTCGGATCATCGACCAGTCCACTGCATGATCATGCAGCCTAATGCATGATCAACGAACTGTTGACCTCGACCGCGGCCTCGGCCCCGGTTTCGCGGATCTGGGCGCCATGGCCCGTTCACAGCACCAGGTCGGGCGCGCAGACCGGCACCCAGATCGGTTGACACCACGATTGACTCCTCCCGTATGGGCCTCACGGGACCCATTTCACGGCAGGGCCACCGTAGCAGCCAATGCCGGCCAGCCCGGGCAACACAGTCAGGGCAACGCCGGAGAACGGTTGGTGGGCGGTGATACCGTCTCTCGGATGCCAGAACTGCGCGGCACGATCGTGCTGGCCACGTACAACAGTGGCGCCTCGGTGGGCCCGGTGCTCGCCGAGATCGAAGAAGCGGCATCGGTGCTCAATCGCTCGGGTATCGAGATCGAGGTCTTGCTGGTCGACGATTCCAGTCCCGACAACACCGCCGCGATCGCTTCGGACGAGGCGGCACGGCTGGGTCTAAGCTCGAAGTGCTCACCGGCTCGCATCTCGGCCTGGGCCGGTCACAGTTGGCCGGATTCGAACATCTCCTTCGCACCGCCGATCGAGACTTCTTCGTGACCCTCGATCCCGACGGTCACCACGACGCCCGCCAGATCACCGATGTCGTGCGAACGTTCGTCGCCCGGCGAAGCGGTGTCACGATCGGATCACGGTGGGTTCGTGGTGGATCCTCCCCCGGCACGTCCGCGGTGCGCTCCATGGTCAGCCGCACCGCGAACTGGCTGGCCCGACGAATCATCGGTCTGCACGGCGTACACGACGCCACCACATCGTTCCGCATCATCCAACCCGATGTGGCCAGGCTGTGGATCGACAGGCAGATCCCTGCCGATGGCTACGGGTACTTCACGACATCGATCGCGCTCGCCCAGGCTGCGGGGTTCTCCGTCACCGAGTGCCCCATCACGTTCCGCCCCCGATATGCGGGCGTGCGGTCCATCTCGTTCAGCGACATCACCGCGTTCTGGCACAGTCTCCACACCACCAGGGTGCTGGTCGCCGAGGTGCGCGACGAGGGCCGGCGTGACCAGGCGACGTGGGCGGCGCGCTCGCCGCGGATGCAGGCCCAGCACGCGTCGTCGAACTCGCAGTTCGGCGCGGCCGAAGAGCTCGAGAACCTCGCTCAGGCCAACAACTTCTTCGGGTGGATCGCCGACGAACTGACACCCCATCTCGGCCGACGGATCCTCGAGGTCGGGGCCGGCATCGGGACGGTCGCCACCAAGTTGGCAACGCGCAAACCAGCGAGCCAGATCACGGCGATCGAACCGGCCGGGAACCTGTTCGAACAGCTGGAGACGACGACGAAGCGCCTTCGAAATGTGACTCCGCTGCAACTGACGTCGCAGGAGCTCGCATCGAAGAGACCGCAGCAGTTCGATTCGATCGTCTACATCAACGTGCTCGAGCACATCCTCGACGACGCTGCCGAGATGCGGACCGCGTTCGATCTGGTGGCACCCGGCGGCTCGCTCGGCGTGTTCGTACCCGCGATGTCACGCCTGTACGGGAGCCTCGACTACAAGTCAGGCCACCACCGCCGGTACGACAAGGCACGACTCCGTGAAGTGATCGGCGACGCCGGCTTCGAGATCGTGGAGTTGCGCTATCTCGAGGTCGCGGGCGTGGTGCCCTACTGGCTGATGTACCGAGTGCTCAATCGGCAGTCACTCAGCTCGATGTCATCGGGCGTGTTCGACCGGATGGTCGTTCCCGTGAGCAAGTTGGCGCAGCGGCTCGTGCCCAACCCGCCGTTCGGCAAGAACCTGCTTGGTGATCGCCCGCCGCCGTTAGGCATCCTTGCGTTTGGCGACCAACACGTCGTCGGTGTCGAACAACACCTCGTATGGTCCGTCAGGCGCGATCAGCCCGGCGACCAGCGCCTTCTGGGCCTCGCCGACCTGCGTCCGATCCAAGACGATGTAGTCGATCGTCGACGGGTCTGGCAAACGGAACCCGTCGTCGTTGCCCCAGTACGAGGGCACCCATGGGTTCGGCCAGTCGTAGATCTGCTCACGGTGCGAGAGATGCGGCAGCAACGTGTACGTGGCGGTGACCGACGCATCGGCGGGCACCAGCTTCAGAGCCTCGCGCATCGCATCGTGGCGTGGTGTCGGTCGCGCCCACACGTTGTACGAGTCGCCGACGGGCGACGGCGACCAGGCGACGTTGGTCATGTACGCACATCCGAGGAGCCAAATCGGCAAGCATCACGTGCATGACCTTGAAGCGCCACAACACGCGGCCTCCCTCGATCGCCGCGATCACCAGCGGCGCGATCATCATCGCGGTGTACTGATAGTGGATGCTGCGCGCGTACGGGCTGAGACCGATCACACTGGCCAACATCTGCGGCGCCGCCATCAACAACGCCAGCGGCGCCGCGAGCGGCAGGCCACCGAGCGGCAGTGCGAGGTCGCGGTAGAACCGCAATCGATCGGGCTGGGTCGCGTCGCCGATGACCCGGTTCGGGTGCCGCAGCATCGTCCGAATGATCGACGGCATGTCGTTGCCGTAGTTGCTGTAGAAGTACTGGATGTAGAAGGGCTGCTTGCCCTGATTGAAGTGCGGGATGACGAGTCGGGTCGCGATCACGTACCAACCGACGCCCAGTCCGACCGTCGCCAGGGCCATCATCCGGTCGCTGTGCTCGCCCTTGCCCGGTCGGTACATGATCGCCAGGATCAGACCGAGCATGATCACGACCAGCGCGGCGTCTTCGCGAACCGACAGCGCGATGAGCAAGGCGATGAACATCCCCCGCCAGCGGCGATGCGTTGCGAACCACCATGCGTACAGCAGCGGCGCGATGACGAGTGACTCGGGATGGAAGTTCGCCCAGCTGATCCATTGGATGGGCGCATACATCAGGTACACGACGGCAAAGACCAGGCCCATCCATGGCTTGGAGAAACGGTCGCGGGCGATGAGGTACACGGGGAAAGCGCCGGCAGCCAACCCGACAGCCTGGGCGATGTACAGGAACGTCGGCCCGGCTCCCAGCCAGTAGAACGGCACGAACGCCACGACGATGAGGTTGAGGTGATGCCCCCAGAACTCCATCCCACGGACGGTCATGAAGCTCTGACCACCGCGTGAGACCAGCCAGAAGCCCTGGTCGTAGATGCCCATGTCGTACGACCACGTGCCGAAGTTCCGGTGGTGTTGCACGCCCAACTTCCCGAAGATCAGCGCGAAGATCAGCGCGCCCGCAGCCGTGCACCACGCCGCCGGATGGGTCGTCGATATCTTCGTGAACACGCGCTGGAGTCGGCTGACGGCGATCTCGCCCGTCGGATCGTCGACGACCTCCGCGGTGGAGACGACGTTCTCCTCGGTGATCACGTCACGATGATACGTGTCGGGACGAACTCGGTGTCAGGCACTCGGTCGCAGCACGGGCACCAGAGCCGACAGCACGCCGTTGACGAAACGGCCCGGAATCGTCGGTCGAGAAGCGCTTGGCCAGTTCGACTGCCTCGTTGAGCACGACGGCGACGGGCACGTCGGCCCGTCCCAAGCAGCTCGAACCCGGCGATTCGCAGAACGGTGCGATCGATCGTCGGCATCCGTGCCAACGTCCAGCCCTTCGAATGCTCGGTGATCACCTCGTCGAGCCGCTGTTGATGCGTCTCGACGCCCTCGACCAGCATCGTGGTCAACTCGTCGGCTTCGGAGATCTGCGCGGCCAGCACATCGCTGGCCGAGATGCCCTTCGAGTCGGCTTCGTACAGCAGCATCATCGCCCGTTCGCGCGAGTCGGAGCGCTCGTCGTCAACGGGGCGTGCGCGGCGTCGTGCCACGTCAGACTCGGGTGATGTATTCGCCGCTGCGCGTGTCGATCTTGACTCGGTCACCTGGGTTGATGAACAGCGGAACCTGCACCACAATGCCGGTCTCGAGCGTTGCGGGCTTGCGAGCGCCCGATACACGGTCGCCCTGCATGCCTGGCTCGGTGTCGGCGATGCGCAGCTCGACCGATGCGGGGATCTCGACCGACACGATGTCGCCTTGGTAGAACGCGATGATGGCAATCGCCTGCTCGACCATGTAGTTGGCGGCGTCGCCGAGAGCAATCGGGGCGACGTGGAGCTGGTCGTAGTTGTCGGTGTCCATGAACACGTACTCGTTGCCATCGCGATAGAGGAACTGCATGTCCTTCTTCTCGAGCAGTGCCTGCTCGACACGAACGCCGGCGTTGAAGGTGCGGTCGAAGACGTTGCCGGTCTTCACGTTGCGCAGCTTGGTGCGAACGAACGCACCGCCCTTGCCCGGCTTGACGTGCTGGAACTCGACCACTTGGAACAGCCCGTTGTCGAGCTCCAGGGTGATTCCGTTCTTCAGGTCATTGGTGGTGATGGCGGGCACGGTGAATCCTTCGGCGATGCAGTCAGTACGCGGCACCCGTTCTCGGTCACGACCACGAGGTCTTCGACACGGATACCGCCGAATCCCTCACGATAGACCCCAGGCTCCACGGTCACTACGTCCCCGACCTGCAATTTCAGGTCGCCCGTTCGATTGATGAACGGGTCCTCGTGGATCAACAGACCGACGCCGTGACCGGTGCCGTGACTGAACCATTCGCCGTATCCGGCCTCCGTGATCACGTCGCGACACACGGCATCGAGCTCGGCGCTGCTGATACCCGCCTCCACGGCCGCCACGCCGGCGCACTGAGCGGCCAGGACGACCTCGTACAACTCCGACTGCTGCGGCGTCGGATCGCCGACGAAGAAGGTGCGGGTCATGTCGCTGTGATAGCCGTCGTAGAGCGCGCCGACATCGATGATCACGGTGTGACCGGCTTCGATGATCGTGTTGGTGGGGCGGTGGTGAGGGCGGGCCGCGTTGATGGGCCCCGTCGCCACGATCGTGTCGTAGCTGGGTCCGTCGGCACCGAGCTCGCGCATGCGAATCTCGAGCTGATCACGAACCTGTGCCTCGGTACGCCCCAACAGCTGGATCTCCGCCAGCGCAGCATCGGCGATCCTGCACGCCTCTGCCATGCGGGCGATCTCGCCCGGGTCCTTTCGTCGCCGCTCGGTCTCCACGAGCCCGCCGATCGGGACGAGCTGCGTCTCGAACAGACCCTCGAAGCGTTGGAACTGCTCGTACGTGAGATGTGCGGCCTCGAAACCGACCGAGGGCAACCGGTCGACCTCCGCAGCGAGCGTGTCGAAGATCGCCGCGCTCGACAGGCCGACGATCACGCGGCCGTCGACGCCGGCTTGCGCGAGTTGGGCGGTGGCCTGATCGCCGTATCGCCCGTCGGTGACCAGCACCGTGTCGTCGGGCGTCAGCAGCAGCCAGCCGTTCGACCCGGTGAACCCCGTGAGCCAGCGGATGTTGTTGAGATCGCTGACCAGCAACGCGTCGCTCTGCTCGAACCGTTTGCGCACTCGCGCGACAACGGCCGGCGATCTCCAGAGGCGGCATCACGGCAGGCTCAGCTTCGCCGCGACGGCTTCGACCGCCAATCGGTAGCCCTGCATGCCGAAACCCATGATGGAACCGGTCGCGACGGGTGCGATGACACTGGTGTGTCGCCACGGCTCGCGGGCGTTGGGATTCGAGATGTGCACTTCGACGATTGGCCCGCTGAACGCGGCGAGCGCATCGTGAATGCTCCAGGCGTAGTGCGTGAAGGCGCCGGGATTGATGATGATCGCCGCTGACGTGCTCGCGCGCGTTGTGGATCGCGTCGACCAACCCGCCCTCGTGGTTGGTCTGGTACGCATCGACTTCGTGACCGAACTCCTTTGCCGCCTCGGTGGTGAAGGCGACGTAGTCGTCGAGCGTTGCCGTGCCGTAGATCTCCGGCTCGCGCTGACCGAGCAGGTTGAGGTTTGGTCCGTGCAGAAGGGTGATCAGCGCCACGGCTCTATCGTGCCACGCGCCTGGCGTGCTGGTCGCGATCGATTCGGTACAGCACGTGTCGGCGATCCACCCAGTCGGGCAACAATGGGTGATCGAAGTCACCATCGACATCGCGGCGCATTCCGATCTTCTGCATGACTCGTTGCGACTTGAGGTTGGTCACGGTGGCGAAGCTCACGATCTGGTCCTGCGGAGGATGGGCGTTGGCGAAGCCCCACTCCAACGATGCTGACGCTGCCTCAGGAGCGAACCCGTTGCCCCAATGCTGCTTCGCCAGACGCCAACCGACCTCGACGCACGGCGTGAACTCCGCCTGCCAGCTGGGCACCGAGAGCCCGACGAAGCCGATGAACTCTTCGGTGTCGAGTCGCTCGACAGCCCACGAGCCCGAAACCGCGATCGCGCCAGATGGCCATCATCCGGTCGATCATCTCGTCGCTCTGTTGCGGAGTGAGCATCGACGGGAAGTGGCGCATGACTTCGGGATCACCATTGAGAGCCGCGTAGGGCGCCCGGTCACTGTCGCGCCATTCGCGCAGCAGCAGCGCTGGGTCGTCAGCCGGGGCGTCGGTCATTCGCTCGGTCATGGCGTCGAGCACCTGGCGGGCTGCGTCCACCGCCACGCCCGACACGACCTCGACACCACGATCGCCGTCGAGCACGAACGTCAACCCTCGCCGCCCAGCGCCTTCTTGTCGCGGCCCATCAACGTGATCAGCCGTTGAGGATCGACGCCGCCGGCAAGCGCCGTGTCGAGCTCGTAGCGCCCACGGACCACGTCGTAGTGCTGCTCGACTCGCGCGATCGTCGATCCGACCCAGATGACGAGCCAGGCGGGCTGCGTAGATCAAGCCCACTGCCACCGCCTCGCCGTGAGCCAGTCGATAGTCGGTCTCGATCTCCAGCGCGTGTGCCAGCGTGTGGCCGTAGTTCAGCAGTGCCCTGCGGCCGCCTTCGCGTTCGTCGCTCGACACGATCTCCGCCTTGATCTCGACGCAGCGGGCGATGCGCTCGCGCCTCGTCCATCGCCAGCAGATCATCACCGGTCAGGAAGTGGTACTTGGCCATCTCGCCTCGCCCGCACCGAACCTCGCGCTGTGGCAGGGTTGCCAAGGCATCGAGATCGCACACGACTCCGGCTGGCTGCCAGAACGCTCCGATCAGGTTCTTGCCCCCGATTCCCGCCGCGCCTTCCGCATCGCCTTGCGCCGCGATGTTGACGCCGGTCTTCCCCCCGATCGCCGCATCGACCATGCCGACCAGCGTCGTGGCCACGTGCACCACCGAAACGCCACGATGCCACGAGGCGGCGGCGAAGCCGGCGACGTCGGTGACCATGCCGCCACCGACGCCGATCACGACATCGTTGCGTGTCAGACCCATGCCGCGCGAAAGCCTCTGCAAAGCTCCTCGATGGTCGCAAGCGACTTGAACGATCTCGCCGTGCCCGATGGTGAACACCTCGCTGGGCAACCCCGCGTCGACGTCGATCGGGATCCCTTGCTGGGTCACGATCGCGGCGCGCTCGGCAGTCCGCGGCAACAGTCCGGCCATCTCGTGGCGCGCACCATGCCCGACCAGCACGTCGTAGCTGCGATCACCGAGTGGTACCCGTACCGTGATCATCGCAGGACCGCCTCGGCCACTTCGTTCGGGCTGCGATGATCGACCGAGCACGATCACGTCGGCAACCTCTCTGTACAGCGACTGACGCGTGTCGTACATGCGCTGCAACGTACCCGCTGGATCGTCGTCGAGCAGTGGACGATGGCCACCCGACATCACCCGTCCGACGAGCACCTCGGGTGAGGCGCACAGCCACACCACTCGTGCGTTGCGATTTCTTCAACGTGTCGCGGTTCTCCTCACGAAGCACCACACCACCCGCCGCAGCGATCACAGATGGCTCGGGAGTGGCTAGGGCGTCGAGCAGGGCGGCGGTCTCGAAGCTCCGGAACGCATCTTCGCCATCGTCGGCGAAGATCTCTCGTACCGTTCGGCCAGTGGCCTTCTCGATGACCGCGTCGCTGTCGATGACGCTCCGGCCGAGACGTTCGGCGGCAATGCGCGCGACCGTGGTCTTTCCGGATCCCATCAAACCGACGAGGACGAAGTGTTGATCCGGTGCGACCGCCACGACCGCTAGCCGAGCGAGCTACGGAACGACTCGGCGTTGCGCACGAACTCCGCCAACGAATCGCCCCCGAACTTGCGCTGCGCCTCGGCGGCGACGACCAACGCGACCATCGTTTCGGCGACCACGCCCATTGCCGGAACAGCGGTGACGTCGGTGCGCTCCTTGAAGCTGACGGTCGACTCCTTGGTGACGACATCGACAGTCTTCAACGATGGCTGATTCAGGGTCGCCAGTGGCTTCATCGCGGCGCGTACCACCAGCAACTCGCCGGTGGTCATGCCACCCTCCGTGCCGCCGGCGAGTGTGGTCTCGCGACGGTATTCGCTGGTCTCGTCGTCCCACACGATGGCGTCGTGCGCGGCACTACCGCGACGGCCTGCACCTTCGAAACCATCACCGATCTCGACACCCTTCACGGCTTGAATGCTCATGACCGCCTGGGCGAGGGCAGCGTCGATCTTGCGATCCCAGTGCACGTGACTGCCGAGACCGATCGGGATGCCGTAACCGAGCACCTCGACCACGCCCCCGAGCGAGTCGCCGTCCTTGGCAGCCGCCTTGACCTCGTCGATCATCGCCGCCTCGGCCGCTGCATCGAAGCACCGCACCGGTGATTCGTCGACTCGGGTGAGATCCGCGATCGTCGGACGTTCGACTGCCTTCGACCGCACACTTCCCATCTGGATGACGTGCGACAGGATCGACACGCCGAGCTCGGAGAGCAGCTTCTTGACCACCGCACCTGCGGCCACCCTTGCGGCTGTCTCGCGGCACTGGCGCCGCTCGAGCACGTCGCGGGCATCGGTGAAACCGTACTTCTGCATGCCGACGAGGTCGGCGTGGCCGGGCCGCACCTGGGTGAGTGGGAGCTTGGTGACCCCCGGTGCAGGCGACATCTCTTCGTGCCACTTGTCGCTGCGGAACCATTCGCTGTTCTTGATCTCGATGGCGACCGGCGAGCCGAGCGTGCGACCGTGGCGCACGCCTCCGAGCAATGTGAGCTCGTCCTGTTCGAACTTCTGGCGGGGCCCGCGGCCATAGCCGAGCCGGCGCCGGGCCATCTCTTCCTGGATCTCTTCGACGGTGATCGACAGCCCGGCCGGCAGATCCTTCGACGATCACGACCAGGGCTTGACCATGCGACTCGCCGGCGGTGAGGTATCGAAGCATCACGTCAAGGCTACTGGCCCCGCGATGCCAACTCCCGCTCTGCTGCCGCCCACATCACCGCTGCGTCGGCGCTGACACCGGTCCACAGCCCTGCTTGCAGAATCGCCTGATGAACGAGCATGCCGAGTCCCTCGACTGTCCGCGCTCCCCTGTCGCGTGCCGCGGCGAGCCACGCAGTTCGGCGCGGGTCATAAACGATGTCGGCGACGATCTGTCGGTCGTGCAGCAGCGCAGGCCTCGCACGGCAGTTCCGCAGTGCCCATGCCGATCGACGTGGCGTTGACGACGATGTCGCAGTCGGGAATCACATCCGGATGACCGACGGCACCGATGGGGCCAGCCAGGGCTGCCGCGGCCTCGGCGCGCTCGGCCGAGCGGTTGACGACCGTGATCGCGGCTGCGCCGGCGCGGGTCAAGGCATCCACGATTGCTCGCGCTGCGCCGCCTCCACCCAGTACGCACACGCTCCGCCCACTGAACGTCGACACCCTCAGCCGCCAGCGAGGCGACGAATCCTTCACCGTCCGTGCTGTAGCCCTTCAGTCGGCCGTCGCCGATGGGTACGACGGTGTTGACGCTTCGAAGTGCCGCTGCCGCAGGATCGAGCTCGTCGACCAGGTCGGCGACGGCTTCCTTGTGCGGCATCGTGACCGAGAGGCCTCCAAGGCCGAGCACGCGCATCGCGTCCAGCGCCGCGCCCGCTCTGCCGGGCTCGACCTCGAACGCGGTGTACACCCAGTCGACTCCGGTGGCGGCGAATCCGGCATTGTGAAGCGCGGGCGAGAGGCTGTGACGCACAGGGCTGCCGATGACGGCGGCAAGTCGAGTGGTCGCCGAGATCACCCCAGCAACCCGAGATCGCGAGCGTGCTGCACGTTGATCTCGTGCTGTTCGTTGGTGGCCGCGAAGACGTGGCGGCCGTCCTCGTCGGCCACGACATAGTAGAGGTAGTGGCAATCCTTGGGGTCGGGTAGGGCGACGCAGATGGGATCACCCTGAGATGGATCCGGCGCCGGGTTGACCGCGGCCTGGATCGACGCGCGGCCGGGATTGGCGATCGGGGTCAGCGGTAGCCCCGTGTGCAGATAGGTGTTGTACGGCGTGTCGAGGCCGATGACGTCGGAGATCGAGGAGCCGGGCGGCTGGCCGTAGAGCAACGTGGCGTCGATCTGCAACGGCATGCCCATCTGGAAACGGTTGAGGATGACCCTGGCGATCTTCGGTCGATCCTCGTCGACCTTCGCCTCACGTCTCGATCATCGACGCGACGATCAGCATCTGATACGCGGTGAGACCGAGTGGCTCGGCCTTCGCGGCGACGTCCTCCTGGCGGACGACGAGGTCCATGAGATCGATCATTCGCTGGGCGATGTGAGCTGGGCGTCTCGTCGGCCGAGATTCGATAGGTGTCCGGGAACAACAGGCCCTCCAGCGACGTCGCGCCCTTCGGGTTGCAGAGGCGCGCGAATGGAGCCATCGGTGACAGCGATCATGAAGCCCTGAGGGTCCATCCTCGGCAACTTCGCCGACAACCGCTCGCTCATCCTCTGCAGCGTGAAACCCTCGGGGAACGTGACGTTGGTGTACGTCAACGACGGCGGTGTGCGCAGCACGCGCATGAGGTTGCCGAGGTGATCGCGTGGCCGCAGCTCGTAGTCGCCGGGAGTCAGGGTGAGTCCGCCGTTGTGATCGACGTAGTAGCGAAAGACCCTGGCGTTGTTGATGAGCCCGCGGTCCTGCAATCGGTCGGAGATCGACTCGACGGAGTCGGTGGGCAGCACCCTGAACACTTCGACCGGACCTGCGTCGCCGGATGGATTGACCTGGCGGAGGTACCACAACCCCACGCCACCCGCGACGATCAGTCCGGCAATCGCCACCATCCCGGCGAAGTAGACGAGGTACTTGATCGAACGATGAGATCGGCGTGTGCGCTCGATGACCAGTGCGTCGGTGACGTCGGGGTCGTCCCAAGGATCGTGCTGCCACTCTCGCTCGTCGAGCGTCGCGGCCGCGGCTGGCTCATTCGTGCGCTCACGTCGCCGTACCTCACGATGCCGGTCCGCCGGCGTCGAGCCAGTTCTGCAGCATCACGGCGGCGGCGATCTTGTCGACGATCCGCCGGCGCGCCTGGGCGCGCATCTTGAACTCCATCATCGCCTGATCGGCGGTCACCGTCGTGCGTCGCTCGTCGAAGGTCACCACCGGCACGCCGACAACGGTAGCCAACGCCTGCGGCTTCGTCGATGGCAGCCTGCGCTGCAGGACCGCTGGAACCGTTCATGTTCAGCGGCAGCCCGACGACGACGATGTCGGCTTCCTCCTCGAGCACGAGCTTGGCGATCGCCTGGTGATCACGCTTGATGCTGCCGCTGCGTTGCAGGACCGTGCAGCGGCGACGCGATGGTGCCGGTGCGATCGCCGACCGCGACGCCGATCGCGCTTCGACCCGAGATCGAGGCCGAGGGCACGCACGCCCGAGCGGGTCACGCGGCGGCTGCCTCCGCAGCGATCCGCAGCGCTTCGTCGAGACCTTCCGGGTTCTTGCCGCCGGCGGTGGCGATGTCGCCCTTGCCGCCGCCGCCGCCACCGACGGCCTTTGCCGCATCCTTGATCAGGTCGCCGGCAACCCTGCCTGACTCGGTCGTGACCGCAGCGACCAGCGACACCCCACCGGTGTCGGTGACGCCGCCGAGCACGACGGTGTGGACACCCGCTCTGCTGGCGCACCGCGAGCGCCAGATCGCGCAGGTCGCCGGGGCTGATGCCGTCGACGCGGGTCGACGACGACGCCGTCCGACGCACCGGCCGCCAGCTCGGCGGCGCGGCCGCTGGCGAGCTTGGCCGCGCAGCGCTCTTGATCTCGTCGTGCAGCGACTTGATCTCGTCGAGCCGGCGCTGCACGCCACCGACGAGCTCGTCGGTCGTCGACCCGACGAGACGGGCGGCATCGGCGACCAGCTTCTCGTCGCGCTGCAGCAGACGGACGGAGTTCTCGCCGGTGACCGCCTCGATGCGGCGCAGGTTGGACCCGATGGACGACTCGCTGACGATCTTGATGAGACCGATGTCGCCGCGGCGCGCGACGTGGGTGCCACCGCACAACTCGATCGAGTTGCCGACCTCGAGCACCCTGACGATGTCGCCGTACTTGTCGCCGAAGAAGGCGATCGCGCCGAGCGCCGTCGCTTCGTCCTTCGTCGTCTCGAACGCCCGAGCCGGCGCGTTGGCCAGCGCCTCGCGGTTGGCGAGCCGTTCGATCTCGCGCGATCTCGTGCGTCGGTGACGGCGTCGTAGTGACTGAAGTCGAATCGCAGCCGGTCGGGCCCGACGAGCGAGCCGGCCTGCTTGACGTGCTCGCCCAGCACCTTGCGCAGCGCGTAGTGCAGCACGTGGGTGCCGGTGTGATTGCGACGAATCGCCGTCGCGACGCTGCGACGTCGATGGCCGCCGTCACGGGCGTGCCCGGCAGTCAGCGTGCCGCTGCGTGATGCGCGCCGTGTGACGGCGCAGACCCGGGCAGGGCGAACGTGGTGTCGAGCACCTCGGCCACACCGCCGTCGGCCGACGTGATCGTGCCGGTGTCGCCGACCTGGCCGCCGCTCTCGGCGTAGAACGGTGTGCGATCGAGGAAGAGTCTCGACGGTTCCGTCGTCGTTCGGGGACGACGGCGAGGAGGCGCGATTCGGTCGTGTCGTCGGTGTAGCCCGAGGAACTCGGTGATCCCGAACTGCTCGACGATCTCGCGGTACACGTCGAGACGATCGTCGTCGGTCGCTGTGCCCTTGCGCGCCGCCTTGGCCCGCGTGCGCTGCGCCTTCATCTCGGTGTCGAACCCGGCCGTGTCGACGGCGATGTCGCGCTCGCCGGCGATCTCTTCGGTCAGCTCGAGCGGGAAGCCGTACGTGTCGTGCAGCAGGAACGCGGTCGAACCTGGCAAGTCGGCGACGATCGACGCTCAGCTCGTCCTCGAGGATCGACAGGCCGGTCTTCAGCGTCTGGCGGAAGCGCTCCTCCTCGCGGGTGAGCACGCCGACGATGAAGTCGCGGTTCTTGGAGACGTCGGGGTAGGCGTTGCCCATGATGTCGACCGCCGTCTCGACCAGCGACGGCATGACCAGCTTCTCGGTGCCGAGCAGGTATGCGTAGCGCACGGCGCGGCGGATGATCCGCCGCAGCACGTAGCCGCGGCCCTCGTTCGACGGGAACACGCCGTCGTTGACCAGCATCGTGCTGCTGCGTGCGTGCTCGGCGAGCACGCGCATTGCGAACGCTGTCGCGATCGTCGTAGTCGCCGGGCGATGTACGTCTTGCCGGTCAGGCTGCACGCCTGGTCGATGAGCGGCATGCATCAGATCCGTCTCCCACACAGCGTCGACGCCCTGGAGCAGGCACAGCATGCGCTCGAGGCCGAGCCCGGTGTCGATCGACGGCTTCGGCAGCAGCGTGCGGCTGCCGTCGGGCGCCTGGTTGTACTGCATGAAGACCAGGTTCCAGAACTCCATGAACCGGTCGCCCTGCGGGATCGCCGATCGGACCACCGTCGGGCCCGAACGCCGGCCCGCGGTCGATGTGGATCTCGCTGCACGGCCCGCATGGACCGGTGTCGCCCATCTGCCAGAAGTTGTCCTTGTCGCCGAGCCGCTGGATGCGCTCCATCGGCACGCCGACCTGCTCGTGCCAGATGGCCTCGGCCTCGTCGTCGCTGTCGTGCACCGTGATCCACATCCGGTCGCCGTCGAGGCCGAACGTCTCGGTGTCGAGCTCCCAGCTCCACGGGATGATCTCGCTCTTGAAGTAGTCGCCGAAGCTGAAGTTGCCGAGCATCTCGAAGAACACCAGGTGGCGCTTGGTGCGGCCGACGTCGTCGAGGTCGTTGTGCTTGCCACCGGCGCGGGCGCACTTCTGGCGAGCTGACGGCACGCTTGAACGGCGGCACCTCGTCGCCGACGAAGTACGGCTTGAACGGCACCATGCCGGCGACGGTGAACAAGCACGGTCGGATCGTGCGGGATCAGGCTGGCCGACGGCACCACCGTGTGCGGCGCGCTCTGCGAAGAAATCGATGAAGGCGTCGCGCAGCTGGTCGGCGTTCTGTGGTGGTATTGCCATGGACTTGCAAGCCTACCGAGGTAGGTTCAGCGAGTGCCCAAGCATTCCTCTGCTGCCGTTCAGCCGCTCGGCGACCAGATCGACGAGCAGGCACCGGGCCGACCGATCGATCTGCACGAGTGGATCAGCTTCGAGGACGACGCCGAGAGGCGCACGTGGGTGTTCGACGCGACGTTCCTGCGATCGAACTGGAGCTGCATCTACGGCGCAGGTTGCAAGGGCGTGCTCGACGCACGACGCGACCGACCTCGCCCAGGGTTGCTGCAGCACGGCGCTCATTTCGTCGACGACGACGACGTGCAGACCGTGCTCGACGCGATGACCCGGCTCGAGCCACGCCATTGGCAGAACTACAAGAAGGGTCACAACAAGGGGGTGCTCGAGACCGAGGACGGGGCCACGAAGACGCGTGTCGTCAAGGGCGCGTGCATCTTCCTCAACCAGCCCGGCTTCCCGGGTGGCGCGGGTTGCGCGCTGCACCTCGCGGCCGTCGAGGCCGGCGAGCGCTACATCGATTGGAAGCCCGACGTCTGCTGGCAGCTCCCGCTGCGGCTCGAACATCACACCGACGACAACGGCTACGTCACCTCGACCCTGCGCGAGTGGAAGCGGCGCGACTGGGGCGACGGTGGCGACGAGTTCCACTGGTGGTGCACCGAGAGCGACGACGCGTTCGTGGGCGGCAAGCCCGCCTATCAATACCTGCGCGACGAGATCATCGAAATGGTCGGCCAAGCCGCCCACGACAAGATGGTCGCCCTGCTCGAACGCCCCAAGTGGACCCCGCTTCCCCACCCCGCCATCCGCCGCCGCTGACAACCCCGACGTCGTGCGGCCGGCGGCGTCCAGCCCGGTAGCCCGCGCCGCAACAGTCGGGCGCTGGGGAGCGTGGGCGTCGAAACGGTCCTCAGCGGACCGACGCGGCGCCCGCGTGGGGTCAAGCCGGGTTAGGCGCTGACCTTCTTGTTGGCCTTGCGGCGCTCTTCCAGGGGGAGGAATCGCTTGCGGATGCGGATGGCCTTCGGGGTGACTTCGACCAGCTCGTCGTCGACGATCCACTCGATCGCGGTCTCCAGCGTGTGGATCTTCGGCGTCGGCAGCTTGACGGCATCGTCGTGGCTGTGGGTGCGGATGTTGTTCTTCTCCTTGGGCCGCACGGCGTTGACCACCATCTCGTCGTCACGGGCGCACTCGCCGACGACCATGCCCTCGTAGACCTGCTCGCCGGGAGCGACGAAGAACTGCCCGCTGAGCTGCAGCTTGTCGAGCGCGTAGCCGGTGGTCTGGCCGACACGGTCGGACACCATCGCGCCGCCACGTGAGTCGGGCATGTCGCCGGCCCATGGCATCCAGCCCATGTGGTGCTGGTGCAGCAGGGCCGTGCCACGCGTGGTGGTCATCAGCAGCGAGCGGAACCCGATGAGACCGCGGCTGGGGCACTCGAACGTGACGATCGTGCGGCCGGCATCGCCGGTGCGCAGGTCGGTGATGCGGCCCTTGCGAGGCGCGAGCTCTTGGGTGACGGTGCCGACGTGCTCGTCGGGAACGTCGCACACGCCGCGCTCCTGCGGCTCGAATCGTTTGCCGTTGACTTCCTTCGTGATGACCTCTGGGCGGCTGACCTGCAGCTCGTAGCCCTCGCGGCGCATCGATTCGATCAGCACGGCCAGCTGCAGCTCGCCACGACCGGCAACCTCGATGATGTCGGGCGAGCCGGTCTCGAACAGCTTGATCGACACGTTGCCGAGCAGTTCCTTGTTGAGCCGATCGACGAGGTGGCGGCTGGTGACGTACTTGCCGTCCCTGCCGGCGAACGGCGAGGTGTTGACACCGAACGTCATGCGCAGCACCGGCTCGTCGACCGTCAGGCGGGTGAGGGCGACGGGTGCGTCGGACGCGGCGATGGTGTCGCCGATCTCGACCTCGGGGAAGCCGGCCACGACGAACAGGTCGCCCGCCGAGAGCTCGTCGACCTCGTTGCGGCTGACGCCCTCGAACGCCATCAGCTGTGTGAGGCGGCGCTTCAGCGGTGGCTGGCCCTCGGCGAACTCCTCCTCGAGCAGCGCGACCGTCTCGCC
Organism: Ilumatobacteraceae bacterium; assembly: GCA_963746365.1. Taxonomy (GTDB): domain Bacteria; phylum Actinomycetota; class Acidimicrobiia; order Acidimicrobiales; family Ilumatobacteraceae; genus JAENVT01. The sequence continues at coordinate 32,781 of CAVVBH010000028.1, forward strand.
ACGGCGCATCACGCCGTTGACGACGCGACCAATGGCCAGTCGGCCGAGGTAGTCGCTGGCATCCAGGGTGGTGACCATCGCCTGCAACGGTGCAGACGGGTCGCCCGACGGAGCCGGGATCGCCTCGAGGATGGTGTCGAGCAGCGGCGCCAGATCGGCGTCGTCGCCCGGCATGCCGATGCCACGAATGGCCTTGCCCTCACGGGCGACCGCGGAAATGATCTCGAAATCGATGTGGTGGTCGCCGGCGTCGAGATCGATGAACAGCTGGTAGATCTCGTCGAGCACCTCGTCGGCGCGGGCATCGCCACGGTCGACCTTGTTGATGATGACGATCGCCGGCAGATCGAGCGCCAGCGCCTTCTGCAGCACGTACCGGGTCTGCGGAAGCGGGCCCTCCGCGGCGTCGACGAGGAGCAGTACACCATCGACCATCGTCAATGCCCGCTCGACCTCGCCACCGAAGTCGGCGTGGCCGGGCGTGTCGACGAGGTTGATCTTGACGCCCTTCCAGCGTGATCGAGGCGGCCTTGGCCAGGATCGTGATGCCGCGCTCGCGCTCCTGGTCGTTGGAGTCCATGACACGATCGACCACCGCCTGGTGGGCGGCGAACGTACCGGTGGCGCGCAGCAGCGCATCGACGAGTGTGGTTTTGCCGTGGTCGACATGCGCGACCAGAGCAACGTTACGAAGAGAAGTAGACATGACCTATCAGGGGGGTGTTGAGGCGGACAATGCCAGCTGCCTGAGGTTCAGTCTTCGGACTCGTCTTCTTCATCGTCGTCGAACGTGACGCCGTACTTCTCCGCAAGCGCGGCGTACTCGTCGTCTTGAGTTGGTTGACGATGATCGTTGCTCCCGAATCCCAGATCGAATGCACTGGGACCAGCTTGTTTCAGCTTTCGCGCTTCTTCGAAGCGGCGATGACGACCCTTCTTCACGGTAGGGCTCCCGAACCTAGAGAGTTGACATTGGATGCCACTCTACCCCTTCGGCGCGCCAACATGCGGCATCTGCCCAGGTAGCGGGTGTCACTCCGACCTCGCCATGTGGCACGATGACCTCAATGGGTCGAATTGCCGCGTTGTTGAACCAAAAGGGCGGTGTCGGCAAGACCACGGTGACCCTCGGTCTGGCCTCCGCAGCAGCCCAGGCGGGCGATCGCGTCCTGGTTGTCGACCTCGACCCTCAGGGGTCCAGCACCTGGGTGCTGGGCCACGATCCGTCGGCGGACGAGCCGTCGACCGCCGACGTCTTGGGCGCATCGCGCGTGCCGGCGAACATCCTGATGTCGAAGTGGGGGTTGGAGGTCGATCTCGTGCCTGCCTCGCCGCAGCCTGCAGGATCACGAGGCCGGCAAGCCGAAACGGTTGCGCCGGGCGCTGCGCCACGTGGCGGCCGACTACGACGCGGTCCTGATCGACTGCCCTCCGTCGCTCGGCAACCTCACGATGAGCGGTCTGATCGCCGCTGACCTGGCGCTGGTGGTCGTCGAACCAGCAGCACTGGGTCTGCGAGGGATCGGCGCCGTCGCAGATGCGATCGACGAGGTGTGGGATTCGCACAACCCCGATCTGGAGTTGGCGGGCGTGATCGTCAACAAGGTTCCGGCGATCAGCACCGAAGCCGAGCGCCGCTACGACGAATTGGCGAGCATCGTCGGTCGGAAGACCATCTGGCAGCCATCGATCCCTCAACGGGTGATCGTCAACCAGGCAATCGGCGAGCGCCGGCCCATCCACTCCTTCGGCGCGCGTTCTGCGGACGTCAGCGACGCGTTCGACGCGCTGTGGGCGAAGCTGCGCAAGATTGACCCGGAACTGACTGCGCCGTCAGACGGCGTCGGCCACGTCGATCAGCCGCAGGCCGCCTCGCCCGTCGAACGTCAACCCTGCCTTGCCCTGCACCAGTCGCTGGATCCCGTCTCCGACCAGTTGCGCCCGCCATCCGCGCAGAAGCCGGGCGTCGGTGTCGCCACGAAGCAGCGCCACCATGTCGGCGCGGGTGGCCAGCAGGCTGGTGTCGACTCGTTGCTTGCGGGCCAGATCGGCCATCCAAGCCGACACGAGCGCAACGGCGGGCCGAAGCTGACGATCCAACTCCTCACCGTCCGGGGCCGGTAGATCGATGTCGCTGCGCTGCCCGTCGGCGACCGCGTCGAGGATCTCCTTGCCGAGGTTGCCCTTGCTGTGCCGTTCCTCGACGCCGCGTGCCTGCACGAGGTCGACGGTCGTCTTCGGCTGACGTTGGGCAATGCCCAGCACCGCCAGATCGGGCAGGATCTGGCGCACCGGCACGTCGACCGACATCGCCCGACGCTCGCGCCATTCGCAGAGCGCCCTGGCCACGCCACGTGCCCGCGGCTTCAGCATCCGTACGTCCTTGATCCGCAGCCACGCCTGGCTGGGATCGGTACCGCTCGCGGGTCGCTGACGGAGTTCTTCGCACGCCTCTGCGACCCACTCCGTGCGACCCAACTCGGCGAGTTGCCCATCGAGTTGATCCTGCAAGGCCAGCAGGTGGTCGACGTCGGCAGCGGCGTAGGCCAACTGGTCGGGTGACAGCGGCCGACGCAGCCAATCGGTGAGACGGTCGCCCTTTGCGGCCGACACCTTGAGCTCCGCCATCAGCAGCGATACCAGCGAGGGCGTGCTGTATCCCAGAAAACCGGACGCCAACTGCGTGTCGTACAAGCGCCTGGGCACATCACCGCAGGCGTGCGTCAGGACATCGAGATCCTGCTGGGCCGCGTGCACCACGGCAAGGGCGTCGCTGGCGAACAATCGGCGCAGAGGCGCCAGGTCGACGGCGAGCGGGTCGACCAGGGTCGTCTCGCCGTCGACGGCGAACTGCATGAGGGCGAGCTTCGGAAAGTAGGTGCGCTCCCGATGGAACTCGGTGTCGAGCGCGTACACGCGGCTCTCGAGATAGTCGATCGACGAGTGCGTCGAACTCAGCCTGTGAATCGACCCAGCGATACGTCACGCAGGCTGGTCCCCAGGCACCGTGCTGCGCCCGCTGATGATCCACGCCATCGTGCCGCCTTCGATGTTGATCCCCTCGAGACCCTGGTCGGCCAGGTACTCGCAGGCGCGGTAGCTGCGGGCTCCGGTCTTGCAGATGACATACGTCGGCCCGTCGGTGGCAAATTGCCCAAGCGCGTCAGGAACCGTTGCGAGGGGCACGAGCACGGCACCGGGCACGTGGCCGGCCTCGTATTCGTTGGCTTCGCGGACATCGACAAGGCGAGCGCCGGCCTGAAGCGCCGATTCGAGTTCGTCGACGGAAGCCTCGGAGATGCTCACTGTTTCCAAGATTAGAGGCTTCCCAGGTCGTCGCGTGTGCTGATGTGCGAACTTCGTGTGCAGGATCTCTCGCCCAGATCACCCTTCGGCAGGAATGCCACCGGGATCGAGTTGCTGCATGAACACCGCAATGCGTTCGGCTTCGTCGCGTTCGTCGATGGCGACGGACATCTGCTGCAACCCGCGAAGGCAGCGCAGGAATCCCCGATTGGTCTCGTCGGCCCAACGCACGTATCCCGAACCTCGCCAACCGTTGGCGCGCAGCGTGTCGAGCCCACGGTGGTAGCCGACCCGAAACGCCGCGTAGCGCTCGATCTCGTCGCGCCCGAGGCTGCCCAGCGCAGCCCAGGCGTTGATCGACCGCGGGTTGGCCACGACGACCTTGGCCACCTCGCCGCGACGATCATCCTCCGGGCTCGCGAGTGCCTGGCGCAGCGCCTCGACGACAGCATCGGATTCTGCCGGCAACACAGTGCGTGGCGGGCCCGCCGAATGCATCGATATCGAATGCTCACTCACGAGATCACCCTACGGCCTATCGTTCGACCATGACCGCAATGACCTACGAGACTGCGAAGAACATCGGGATCGCAGTCGCCGTCGGCCTCCTCGCGCTCATGGTGATTTCGGCCATCGTCATCAAGAACGTCACCGCCAAGCTGATCACGGCGCTGCTCATCGGCGGACTTGCGTTCGGAGTGTGGACTCAGCGATCGTCGCTGCAGGACTGCGCTGGCAACGTCAGGGACCGCGGGCCCGTCGCCAACGCCGATGTCACCTGTTCGTTCCTGGGATCCGACGTCAACATCTCTGCGCCGTAGAGCGTTCGCTCCACGGCGAGCCGACCGTCTTCAGCAGCGGTTCGACGACGGCCGACCGGAAAAGGTCGGGATGGCTCAGCGGCGCGTCGTGGCGACAGCCAGGCAGTTCGATGACCGGGCACCCGAGCTCGGCCGCAGCGTGCTGCATGCCCTTGCGGTGATGCGCTGCACCGAGGCCGCCGTACGACGTGATCACAGGAACCGTGATGCGCTCCGCCGACCACGGCCGGTTCCGCCGGAGGTCGGCCAGCTCTTCGACCATGGCGATGCCCTCGTCGAGCCTGGCCTTCCTCGTGCGCTCGGGTAGTTCCTCCCACCGGCCAGCGCCGAGCATCCGTCTCATGAACCGCTCGGCGGCCTCGCGTGGCTTGCCCGCCTCTGCCACCGCTATCGAGCCGGCGGTGGTGCCCGGCCACCACGGCTCCCACGACAGCGGCGTCTCGTAGACAGCCGACGCCGGCACGAGGTCGGGGTGATGTCGGCCGCGGCCGAGCGCGACGTTGCCGCCGTAGCTGTGCCCGACCAGCACGGCCCGTCGACCGGCGAGCAGCTCGACGAGATCGGCCGACCTGCGCGTCCATCGTGAACGGGCCACGTGTGGGGAAACGAGCGGCCATAGCCGCGCCGGTCGTAGCGCAGCACCCGGAAGTCGGAGTCGAGCCGCCGGCTGAGCTTCAGCATGCCGGCCGACCGATCCATCGATCCGTGGATCACGACGACGAGGGGGTGCGTCGCGGGTCGCCGGCCTCCTCCGCCCACAGACGGGTCGGTCACGCCGACGCGAACGATCCGCAGCACGTCGGTGGACGCGCCGCTGGCGCGGTCGGGCGCGCCGGCCAGCACCAGCACGATCTGCGCCGGTGCTGGACCAGGCCGTCGTGCACCGCCGACTCGACCGCGTACCACACCAGCTCGTCGGTGGTCGTGTAGGTGTCGACCTGCAAGCGAGCGTCACCCCCCACGACAGCGCCAGCGCCCGCACGGTCGCAGGGTCGGGTGACAGCCCGATCAGCCGGGCCGTCGGACGGAACCTGCGCCATCGCCGCGCGGTGCGGCCCGACCGCGTGCAGCACAGGATCGCCTCGGCGCCGGCGTCGGATCGCGGCCAAGCCCGCCGCGTGGGTGATCGCCATCGTGATCCGGTCGGGACCTTCCGGCAAGCTGCTGTCGCTGCAACCGCCCGAGCTGGTCGGCCCAGTGCGCATAGTCGGCCTCCGTCTCGGCTCGCTCGGCGATCCGCGCCATCGTCCTGACGACGTTGACGGGATCGTGCGCCGATCGCGGTCTCTGCCGACAGCATCAGCGCGTCGGTGCCGTCGAAGACGGCGTTGGCGATGTCGCTGACCTCGGCGCGTGTCGGCGACGGCGCGGTGATCATGCTCTCCAGCATCTGCGTCGCGGTGATCACCGGCATCCCCGCCTCGACGCAGATGCGAACGATCCGCTTCTGCATGTGGGGCACGTCTTCGAGCGGGCACTCGATGCCGAGGTCGCCGCGGGCGACCATCGATCGCGTCGGACGCCGCGATGATCTCGTCGAGGTGCTCGATCGCCGGCAACGTCTCGATCTTGGCGACCAGCCGTGGTCGTCAGCGGGGCAACGGCATCGCGCACCTTGTCGAGATCGTCGGCGTCGCGAACGAACGACACGGCGAGGAAGTCGACGCCCTCGGCAGCCATCGCCGCAGCAAGGCCGAGGTCCTCGGGTGTCGGCGACTGGATTCGCAGCCGCTCCGACGGAAGGTGCACACCCGGGCGACCTTGGGTGTGCCCACCGCTGCGGACCTGACACTCGGCACCGCGGGCGGAGATGCGTTCGACCCGCAGCGTGATGGCGCCGTCGCCGATCACGATCTGGTCGCCGCCGTGCAGATCGTCGAGCAAGCGTCTCGTAGTCGACGCCGATCACTTCCGTGGAGCTGGCCGCGACGTCGGGCACCAGCGTGACCATCGACCCTGCGGCCAGCAATACCCCGTCACCGGGAAAGGCCGCGGCGCGGATCTTCGGCCCGGGCAGGTCGGCCAGGACGGCGACGACGCACCCTGTCCGTTCGGCCGCCTCGCGCACGGCGTGCAGCCGCGCAACGTGCTGGGCGAGTGGCCCGTGACTGAGGTTCAGTCGAACGACATCGACACCCGCCGACAGCATCGCGTCGAGGATCGACGGCGGGTCGCTGGCCGGGCCGAGCGTGGCCACGATCTTCGTCCGGGCGCTCATACCTGATTATCTAGAGGTTCATGGAGTTGTTGCTGGTCCGCCACGCGCTGCCGGTTCGCCGCGAACTGGTCGGGCGCTCCTGCCGACCCCGAACTGTCGGCAGACGGGCGAGCGCAAGCCGAACATCTCGCAACGTACCTGTCCTCGGAGCATCTCGATGCAATCTACGCCAGTCCGCTACGACGTGCGTGCGAAACCGCGGCGGCCATCGCCGTTCACCATCCGCTGGAGGTGCAGTTGTGTGACGGCGTCGCAGAGTACGACCGTCTCTCCCCCGACTACATCCCGACCGAAGAGCTCAAGGCCGCCAACGATCCCCGCTATCACGCGCTCATCAACGGGGAGTGGAACAGCGCACGACGAGACGTCGGACGAGTTCCGTGCTCGCGTCGTGCTGACCATCGAGCAAATGATCGAGGATCATCCTGGCGCAACGGATCGTTGTCGTGTGTCACGGCGGCGTGATCAATGGTTACCTCTGCCACGTTCTGGGCCTACCGAATCCGAAGGGTTTCTTCTATCCCAACTACACCAGCGTCAACCGAGTCGCTGCCGCGCGTGGCGGCACTCGATCCGTCGTGACCATCAACGAGACGCCTCATCTGCGCGGCACCGGATTGCCCATGGGCCTGTTCCAAGGAGCGTCATGACGACAACTCGATGATCTGATCGAATTCCTGACCGCGTCGCCATCGCCCTGGCATGTCGTTTCGACGGCGGCCGATCGGCTGGTGGCGGCCGGCTTCACCGCCACCGACCTCGCAAGCGCCTGGAACGCCCTGCCGACTCGCGGTTTTGCCATTCGGGGCGCTGCACTGGTGGCGTGGAGCCGCGGCGACGCAGCCGACGCGCAGTCCCCGTTTCGCGTGGTCGGCGCACATACCGACTCGCCCGGACTGCGCGTGAAACCGCGTCCCGACACCGGTGGAGTCGGTTGGAAGCAACTCGGTGTCGAGGTCTACGGCGGCGCGCTGATCAACTCGTGGCTCGATCGTGACCTCGGGATAGCCGGCCGCGTCGAGCTCGCCGACGGCTCCAGCGTCGACGTCGTCGTCGACGAGGCGATCTGTCGCGTCCCGCAACTCGCCATCCATCTCGACCGCGATGTCAACGAGCGAGGCCTCATCCTCGACAAGCAACAGCACCTCACGCCCGTGTGGGGAACCGGTACGCCGCGACCGGGTGAGTTCGCCGGGTGGCTCGCCGACAGGAGCGGCGTCGAGGTCGACGTTGTCTCGGGGTGGGACCTTTGCCTGTTCGACCGCACTCCACCGGCAGTTCTCGGCGGTGATCGAGTCACTGCTCGCCGCTGGCCGCCTCGACAACCAGGTGTCGTGCTGGGCTGCGGTGCGTGCAATCTGCGCCGCCGACGATCCCGGTGACGCCACCGCCGTGATTGCCCTGTTCGACCACGAGGAGGTCGGCTCTGAGAGCACGACCGGTGCCGCGGGTCCGCTGCTCGAGCATGTGCTCGAACGCCTTGCCCTGGCAACGGGTGCGTCGCGGGCCGACTTCTTGAGGCAGCTGGCGACGAGCGCCTGTGTGTCGGCGGACAACGCACACGCCGTTCATCCCAACTATCGCGAGCGCCACGAGCCCGAGCACCAGCCGATCGTCAACAAGGGTCCGGCGATCAAGCTCAACAGCAATCAGCACTACGCCACCTCGGCGCGGTCGGCGGCGATGTTGCAGCGTGTCTTCGACGAGGCGGGAGTGTCTTCGCAGGTCTTCGTGAGCCGCAACAACATGCCGTGCGGCTCCACCATCGGACCGATCACTGCAACCCGCCTCGGTATCGAAACCGTCGACGTCGGTGTGCCGCAGTTGTCGATGCACTCGGCCCGCGAGCTGTGCGGCGTCGACGACCCGATCTCACTGGCGATGGGTCTCCGCCACTTCTTCTCGCGCAGCGTCTGACCAGTCAGCCGACTCGCGCCTCGGCGACGTCGAACAGCCGTTGCAACTCGGTGCGGAGGTCGACGGTCAACTGCCGGGCGGCATCGCGCTGCGCCTTGGGGCTCTCGGAGATCTTCGGCACGGGCATCGGCTTGCCGATCACGACATGCAGCTTCCGCGGGCGGATGTACTTGGCACCCTTCGGCATGGCGCGCTCCGAGCCGCCGATTCCAACCGGCACGATCGGCACGCCGGCCTTCACGGCGACGTATGTGGCACCGTCGAAGAGCGGCTGCACGATCGGCCCGCTCTTGCGCTCGCCCTCCGGGAACAGAACCAACGGCTCGCCTCCCTCCAGCACTGCGATGCACCGCCTGAGCGCCTCTCGGTCGGCGGTACCGCGGCTGACGGGGAAGCCGCCCAGCGCGGTCAGCAACCGGCCGAATGCCTTGTTCTTCCAGTACTTGTCGGCGCCCATGAACCGCATGCGGCGATTCGTCACCCCGAGGCGATCGGGGTGTCGAGGATGCTGCGATGAGTCGGGGCCAGCAGGTACGGTCCCGATGCGGGCACGTTCTCCACGCCCTCGATGGACATCCGGCACCACGTCCGGCAGAACGACGTGACGATGAATCGAACGATCTTGTACGCGATCCGATCCATCACCGTGTTGCCGGTGAGTTTCGTCGAGATCTTGGTCATTCCCGCTCCAGGAGTCGTTCGATTCGTTCGAGCACCTGCTCGATGCTGAGCCCGGTGGTATCTACCACGATGGAGCCGTCGGCCTCGACCAACGGGCCGTCGGCGCGGGAAGAGTCGTGAGCGGTCGCGTCGCTCGATGGCAGCGGCGATCTCGTCGACGTCGCCACCGGCTTCGGCCACACGTCGTTCAGCGCGAACCCGTGGCGCAGCCGTGAGGTAGAGCTTCAGTTCGGCATCGGGGAACACGACCGAACCGATGTCGCGGCCCTCGAGCACTCCCCCGCCACGCTGATTGGCCCACTCCCGTTGTCGCCGCACCAACTCGGCGCGCACCGCGCTGTTGGCGGCGACAGCGCTGACTGCGGTGGTAACGGCGTGGCTACGGATCTCGGTGGTCGCGTCGAGCCCGTCGACCAGCACCCCGTGGTCGCCCACCTCGAGGCTGAGATCTGCGGCCAGCTCGCGCGACCCGATCCACATCGGCGGTGTCGATGCCACGACGCATCGCGGCGAACGTGACCGCCCGGTACATCGCGCCGGTGTCGAGGTATTCCAGGCCGAGACGAGCCGCGAGCGCCCGCGCGACGGTGCTCTTGCCGGCTCCTGCCGGGCCATCGATGGCAATGACTCGCACCTACCAGCTCGTCCCCTGCGGCTGACCCTCGCTGTAGCCGGCTGCGCTCTGCACGCCGACGACGGCACGCTCGTGAAACTCGGCGATCGTCGCCGCGCCCGCGTACGTGCACGCCGAGCGGACACCGGCAACGATCTCGTCGATGATGTCCTCGACCCCCGGACGGTCGGGATCGAGATACATCCGTGAAGTACTGATGCCCTCCTCGAACAGCTCCTTGCGGGCCCGCTCGAACGCCGTCTCAGTGCGATTGCGGATCTTCACGGCACGGTTGCTGGCCATGCCGAAGCTCTCCTTGTACAGCCGACCGTCGGGATCGCGCAGGGTGTCGGCAGCCGACTCGTAGGTGCCCGCGAGCCACGAACCGAACATCACGTTGGCGGCGCCGGCCAGCCAGGGCGAGAGCCACATCGCGCGGATAGCGAACGCCGCCGTCCGCCCAGATGTGCTTGCCGAGCGCCGCCGCCTCTTCAGCGCACTCCAGCACGGCGCTGAACTGCGGCCGGCCGACACCCGTCATCATCCGGGTCGTGCACATCGCGCCAGGACCGACGCCGACCTTCACGACGTCGGCTCCGGCATCGATCAGGTCGCGAGTGCCTTCGGCGGTGACCACGTTTCCGGCCACGATCGGGGCGTCGGGGGCAACTGCCGCGAACCTCTTCGATGGCCCGCAACGTTCGGGTCTGATGGCCGTGCGCGGTATCGATCACCAACACGTCGGCGCCCATCGCCAGCAACGACTTCGCCTTGGTGGCCGGATCGCCGTTGATGCCGACTGCGACGGCGATCCGCAGCCGGCCGTTGTCGTCGATGGCGGGGTGGTAGATGGTCGAGCGAAGCGCGCCCTTCCGGGTGACGCATCCGATCAGCCGCCCCGAGTCGTCGACAACGGGAGCGACCGACAGCCGTTGACCGCTGAGGCGGTCGTAGATCTCGTCGGGTGGCGCCCCGGCTTCGATCACCATCAGATCGCTGCTCATCACGTTCTTCAGTTGGCTGAAGCGATCGAAACCCACGGCGTCGTGCTCGGTGAAGATCCCCACGGGCGCGCCATCGTCACCGACGACCACCAACGCGCCATGCGCCCGCTTGTGGATCAGCCCGAGAGCGTCGCCGACGGTGTGGGTGGGACTGAGCGTGATCGGCGTGTCGTAGACGATGTGGCGCGACTTGACGTAGTCGATGACACCTTCGACCACGTCGAGCGGGATGTCCTGGGGCAGCACGGTCAGCCCACCGCGCCGGGCGACGGTCTCGGCCATGCGGCGTCCGGCAACGGCGGTCATGTTGGCGACGACAACCGGGATGGTCGTGCCGAGGGCAGTCGGGGGTGCTGAGGTCGACCGTGAAGCGTGACGGCACCGACGACAGGCTGGGAACCATGAAGACGTCGCTGTAGGTCAGGTCGTACGGCGGGCTTTCGTTCAGCAGGCGCATAACAGCTCCAGATCGACGGTGGCCATGACGGGGACCGCACAAGGCTACGGGTTCTGGAAGGCATCTGTGACGACCGGCTGCCAGTACGGTTTGGGTCGTGGCGCCGCCAGTGGTTCTCGTGCATGGATGGGGTGGCTCGTTCGAGTCGACATGGCAACAAAGTGGATTCACCGAGCTGTTGCGGGAGGCAGACAGGACGGTGATCGGCGTCGATCTGCTGGGACATGGCACCGCTCCGAAGCCTCACGATCCCGAGGCCTACGGCGACCTGACGACCCGCGTGATCGAGGCATCGCCCGACGTTCCCGTCGACGCCATCGGGTTCTCGCTGGGCGCAATCACCCTGTTGCGGGTCGCAATGGTCGAGCCGCAACGGTTCAATCGGTTGGTGCTCGCCGGCATCGGTGCATCACTGTTCGACGGTGACAACTCTCGAAACCAACGAATCATCGCCGCGCTCGAAGGCCACGGTGACCCCGACGACAACCTGGCGAGGATGTTCGTGCAGTACGCCGGCCAGCCAGGCAATGATGTCGTTGCCCTCACCGCCGTGATGAAGCGCTTGCGCCATCCAATGCAGCCCGAGATGTTGGCATCGGTGACGTGTCCGACACTTGTGGTGATCGGCGATCGTGACTTCGCCGGACCCGGTCAGCCGTTGGTCGATGCGCTGCCGAACGCGACCCTGCGGACCTTGCCAAAGGTCGATCACTTCGCGACGCCCGAAGCGTTCGGGTTCATCGACGCTGCACTCGAGTTTCTCGACGCTGTTCCGCCGTGACCGACCTGGATCAGGCGCTGGCCGTGTTGCGAGCCGGTGGCCTCGTAGCGATCCCCACCGAGACGGTGTACGGCCTTGCTGCCGACGCGTCCAACCCGGCCGCGGTCGAGCGGATCTTCAGTGTCAAGGCACGACCGGTTCACCATCCGCTGATCGTCCACATCGCGAGCGCCGAACTGTTCGGCGACTGGGCCTCGACGATTCCGCCAACTGCTGCCGTGCTTGCCGACGCATGTTGGCCGGGACCGTTGACGTTGCTCGTACCTCGCGCCCACCACGTCTCCGATGTCGTCACGGGTGGTCTGTCGACCGTCGGGGTGCGGGTTCCCGCGCACCCGATGACGTTGGAACTGCTGCAGCGGTTCGGCGGAGGTCTCGCCGCACCGTCGGCCAACCGGTTCGGCCGGGTCAGCCCGACCACTGCGGACCACGTGCGTGCCGATCTGGGCAGCGACGTCGATTTCGTACTCGACGGCGGCCCGTGCCCCGTTGGCGTGGAGTCGACAATCGTCGACTGCACCGTGGATCCACCGCAGGTGCTCCGGCCGGGGGGCATATCGGCTGACGAGATCACGTCGTTGCTGCACTTGTCGCTGGGTGCGGCAACCGGGGCGAGTCGAGCGCCGGGAATGTTGCCATCGCACTATGCCCCGAAAAGCCGCGTGCTGCTGGCCGAATCATCCGCCGAAGCTCAGGCGCTGGCCGCCGCCAACCAGGGTGCCGAGGTGTTGGAGGACGACGGATCTGGTCCACTACGCGCGCTCGCTGTTCGCCAGACTGCGCGACGCAGACGATCGCGGAGTCCACACCGTGATCGCGGTGCTGCCACCGCCCGTCGGCCTCGGCCACGCCATCCGCGACCGCCTCACGAAAGCCGCCGTGCGATGAGAGATGAGCCGCCCGAGCCCGCACATCTCTCATCTCACCCGCCGCACGTCCTGACGCGATGAGAGATGAGCCGCTCGAGCCCGCACATCTCTCATCGCGGGTCGAGTCCGCGTCCGTAGAACGTGCGCTGGTTGACCGCTGAGAGGTGGGTCCCTGGCTCGGGAGAGTAGGACAGAGTCGCCAGCAGGCGTGTCACGGAACCGGTCACCGTGGTGACGCGATGCAGCGTTCGGCTCCCCCTGAACAGCACCAGCGTCCCCGCTGACTGCACCAGCGACCGCACACCAACCCGTCCGCCGGCCACGATCTGGGCGACGCGATCAAACGCCATGTCGTCACCGTCGAGCAGGAAGGGCACATACTCGAACGCCGCGCCGCCCACCGCCTCGCGCAACATGATCGTCACCGTGAAGACCGAGTTGTCCGCGTGCCATCCGAGCTGGGTTCCCGGCGGGTAATAGAGCACGCTGACTGGTGCCAGTTCGTCCTCGTACCGGTACAGCACGTCATAACCCAGCGCGGCCGCGACAAAGCTGCGAACCTCATTGCTGCGGTACAACCCGTCGAGCTCCGGAACCGTACGAGCATGGTCGTAGCCCAGGGTTGCGGAAGTCGTGGTCTGCTTGGCGTTGCGAGGATGGTCGTCGTCGAACGCTGGGTCGTCACTCCTCAAATACACGTTGTGCTGCTTGACCGCATGGAACGCGAACTGTTCGATCGCGTCGAGACGAGGGATGACTCGAGCGACGGCGTCAGGCAGAACGAATCCATCGAGGACACAAGCGCCATCGTCGGCAAGTTCTTGACGCGCGTGCGTGATCAGTGACGCGTACTGGTCCGTATCGGGTCGATCGATTGGGTATCGATCGAGATCCACAAGATCGCTCAGTGCCATCTTCCCGTGCTATCAGATTCGGCGAGGCCAGGCACGAGATATCCGGTGCAGCCGGATCTCTCGTGACCTGCTCGACGATCGGATTCACAGACTGTTCAGGTTGGAGATCCAGAGATCGCGGACATCTTCGATGTCGGGGGCGGGGGCGCCGTCGATCGAGGCGACGGTCAGGGACACCGTGCTGCCGCCGGCATCGGGGACGAGATCGAGCCGGCACCAGCAGGGACTGGGCTCGTCGAGATGCACCTCGAGGACGTACGGCGGATCATCGACCAGCACCTCGCCGATCCACGAGGTGACGACCAGCAGCGCTTCGAATGCCTCGACCGGCAGGGAGTCGATGGTGAACGACGGAGCATCGTGCTGCACCCCGGGATACCTGCCGGGACGGCGATGGACCAGCAGTACGTGTGGGTGAGACGGGCGGCGGCGACGAGGCCGGTGGATTCGCCAGATGGGCGACGACGGCGTCGAATGCGACGTTGATCTCGCCCATCCTCGTGGCATCACCGCCGTGATCGGGATGAAACCTGGCGGCGAGCCGTCGTCGAGCCATGCGGACCTCGTCGAGGGTTGCATCGGGGCCGACGCCGAGCACGGAGAACGGATCGTTGGTCATGCGGTGGACGGATGGGTTGCAGATCGCAGTTCGGCATACCGCGCTCGTACGCCGGCCACGTCCTTCGCCGACGCTTCCAACGGTGTGTGCACGCCGAGCCCCCAGCGCTGTGCGATGTCCGCGTGCGACACACCGAGAGCTACAGCGGCGGCCTGCACGCACGCGCCCGTTGCGACCGCTTCGTCGGCGTCCGCGATCGACACCGGTAGATCGCACAACTCGGCCACCACGTGCCGATACGCGGCGCCGCGTGCTCCGCCTCCGACGAGACGCACCGCGGTGAGTGGAGTTTGGGCAACCAACGCATCGAGGGCATCGAGCAGTCCACACACCACCCCCTCGACCGCGGCACGAGCGAGCTGCTCGCGTGACACATCGCTGCGCAGTCCAGCGAGAAGCCCGGTGGCCTTGGGTAGGTTGGGTGTTCGCTCGCCGTCGAAGTACGGAAGCATCGTCACCCCGCCGGCGCCCGACGGCGCGGCCAGGGCAAGCTGGTCGAACTCCTTGTGATCGACACCGAGAAGGCGGGCGATGGCGTCTGTCACCTTGGTCGCATTCAGTGTGCAGGCCAACGGGAGGTAGCGACCGCTGGCGTCCGCGAATCCCGCCACTGCCCCGCTGGGATCCGCCGTCGGGGCATCGCTGACTGCATAAGCCGTCCCCGAAGTGCCCAGCGACAGCACCGCGACACCCGGCTCGAGGCCGAGACCGAGAGCAGCAGCCATGTTGTCGCCCGTTCCGCACGCAACCTGCGCACCGTTCCACGCGCCAACGACCTCCGACGCCTCGGCAACCCGTGGCAGGACGGACGACCAATCGCGATCGTTGTCGATGATGGCCAGGACGTCGGATCGATACTCGCCGGTGGTCGGCGACCAGTACCCGGTGCCCGAGGCATCGCCCCGATCGGTCACCAGTTCGCCTGTCAGACCCAGGGTCATCCAATCATGAGGCAGCACGACATGAGCGACCTTCGCCCAGTTGTCGGGCTCGCTGCGGTGCAGCCAACTGAGCTTCGTCACCGTCATCGCTGCCACCGGGACGCTGCCGACGGCGGCAGCCCAGTCGGACGCGCCGCCCGGCAACTGCTTGATCAGCCATCCCGCATCCGGTGCGGTCTCGGTGTCGTTCCACAGCTTGGCCGGACGGATCACCTGACGGTCGGCATCGAGAACCACCATGCCGTGCTGCTGGCCCGCAACGCTGATGGCCTCGATGGTCGGCGAGCCGGCGGCCGCCCAGGCAGTCTCGAACGCGGTCCACCAGGCCCGAGGGTCCTGTTCGGATCGAGGAGGAGTGGTCGGGGGATGTGGCGCAGAGCCGCGGGCAACGACCTCGCCGGTTTCGAGGTTCCTGACCTCGACCTTCGTGCTCTGAGTCGACGAGTCGACCCCTGCAACGCAGTCGCACGGTCACCACCGATCCGCACGAGAGATCGCAGGCAGCACGTCAGACATGCACGAACCGTAGCGGGCCTGCCATGATCGCTCTGATGCAGAGCACCCTGCCGTACATCGACGCCGACGAGTTGTTCCGGCTGGTCTCGCTGACCGACGCGCTCGACGCGTTGCGCGCCTGTTTCGCGGCCGGATCCGTCACACGTCGATCGGGTGCACTCCACCGCGGGCGGCGGCGAGTTCCTCGTCATGCCCGCGGCTGCCGGCGACGCGGCCGGCGTCAAACTGGTCGGCATCCAGCCCGCGAATCCCGCACGCGGGTTGCCGATCATCCAGGGCGTGTACGTGTTGTTCGACATGCGAATCGGCCAACCCGTCGCCCTGCTCGACGGTGCTGCGCTGACCACCCTGCGAACACCGATGATCTCCGCACTGGCGACCGATGCCCTCGCCCGCACCGACGTGCGCTCGCTCGGCATCATCGGTACCGGGCCACAGGCGGTTGCGCACGTCCACGCGGTGGCGGTGGTGCGCCCCGACATCGATCATGTCGTCGTTGCCGGCCGTACCGCTGGGCATGTCGCCCGCGTTGTCGACGAGCTCGTTGCCGCCGGAGTCTCCGCCACCGCCGGTTCCTATGCCGAGGCGGCCGCGTGCGACGTCGTGTGCTCGGCGACCCGGGCGGACGCGGCGCTCTTCGGGCTCAGCTGATGTGCGACCCGGCACGCACATCAACCTGGTTGGTTCGTACCGGCTCGATCTGCGCGAGGTCAGCAGCGATCTCGTCGCAGGTTCCACCGTCGCCGTCGACGACATCGCAGCTGCACGAGCAGAGGCCGGCGACCTGCACCTCGCCGTCGAGGAGGGGGCGTGGGCTTGGGACAGGGTCGCCGGCGATCTCACCGATCTGTCTGCGGGCCGACTACGCCGAACATCCCCGACAGAGATCACCTTGTTCAAGAGTGTCGGCCTGGCGGTACAGGACCTCGCCATCGCCCAGCGCGCCGCGGCTGCCGCGGGAATCATGGGGGCGGCATGAGCAAATCGGTGGTCATTGTCGGAGGCGGGCTTGTCGGGCTGTCGTCCGCGCTCTTCCTCACCGAGGCGGGGGCCGAGGTCACCGTCATCGACAACGGCGCGTTGGGCGGTGGCGCGGCCCGCGGCAATGCGGGGTTCATGTGCACGGCCATCGTCGAGCCGCTCCCTGCCCCTGGCGCCATCGGCAACGCGCTGAAGTCGCTCCGCGATCCGCAGCGGGCGTTGCGAGTCCTTCCGCGGGCGGTTCCGGCAATGACTCCCTGGCTGCTGGCGTTCGCCCGCAACTGCACCGCATCGCGCTACCAGTCCGGTCGCGCAGCATTGGCGAAGTTCAACCGCAACAGCTCGGCGATTCTCGAGCGGTTGGCCACACAGGGCGTGGCCGTCAGCCTCAGTCGCGAGCTCCTCGTGCCGTACCACGACGTGGCGAAGGCCGAGCACCACTTCGCGGCACTGCAACCGATGGTGGAGTTCGGTGCCCGCATCCCCGATCGTGTCGTCGATGGCGACGAGCTCCGACGTATCGCCCCGGCGATCACCGATCACGTCCGGGCCGGGCTCGTGATGCCGGGCGATCGTTCGATCGACCCGCGACGGTTTGTCGACTCGGTCATCGACATCCTCAAGTCGCGCAACGTTCGCATCGTCGAACACACCGAGGTCACCGGCGTCGAGTCGTCCAGCGACCGTGTTCGCTCGCTCACGACGACCAACGGCCCCATCGATGGTGAGGAGTTCGTGCTGTCGGCCGGCGCGGGATCCCGCCTGGTCGCCAAGCACTTCGACCTCCGCCTCTCGGTGATTTCCGGCCAGGGTTACAACGTGGCGTTACCGACGTCGCCGGGCCTCCAGCAGCCCGTGATCTTCGAGGAAGTGCACGCTGTCGCCACACCGTTCGAGGATCGGATCCGCCTGGGGGGCACGATGGAGTTCGGCGGGGATCACCCGCCCTTCGACGATCGACGCGTCGAGATGATCGTCGCGTCGATGCGCAAGTTCCTCGATCTCGAGTGGGACCAACGGTTCGATACGTGGGCCGGATCCCGACCGATGAGCGCCGATGGTCTGCCCTTCATGGGCAGGCCGAAGCGATGGAGCAACGTGGTCGTCGGTGCCGGCCACGGCATGTTCGGCTTGACCCTGGCACCACCCAGCGGAGTCGCGATCTCGGAGCTGATCATGACGGGCCGGAGCTCCACCGACATCAGCGCGTTCGACCCGGACCGCAACCCGTTGCGCCGCCGCAAACGGGATCGCTGAGGCGGCTACTGCAGCGCGCCCACCTCGTCGCCCCAAACATCGCTGAGCACGTAGCCGAGCTGGTACGGATCGGACGGGTCGATCGAACTGGTGCGGGTACCGACCACCCAACCTCGACCGGAGATGCGTGGCAACACCGCGGCACGACCGCCGACCGTCGTCTCACCGATCATCTCGACGACGAATTCGCTGTCGATCAGCGATCGGGCGATGAACCGGCTGCCGACCCCGGCTGCGCCGCGGGCTGCCAGGAGCGCCAGGCCGCGCCGAGCTTCCCGTGCCGCAGGGCGAGCGATCGACACGACCACTGAGCACCGTCGCGCCTCGCAACGAGCCGTTGGCCGGATCGTCGTCGCCGATCAGCATCACGTACGAGATGAAGTCGATCTCGGGGATCTCGGGATGCTGAACCTTGATCGATTGGCGCGCGGCAAGCGAGATGGCCGTGCCGGCCTCGACGACCTGGCGGGCGCTCTGGCGGTCGAGCTTCACGCCGAACTGTGCAGGGTCGGCGAACACGTAGTAACAGCCGCCGTAGGCAACGTCGACCTTGATGTCGCCGAGACCGGGAACGTGTAGCGGAACATCCATCGCCTCCACGAACGACGGGACACCGTCGAACGTGACGCGCTCGCACCGGCCATCACGACATGTTGCCGTCACCCGGATGAGCCCAGCCGCTGTCTCGAGCACCACGTGTGTTTCGGGCTCGACCATCGCGATCGTGCCGGTCTCGAGCAACGCCGTGACCACGCAGATGGTGTTCGAGCCGCTCATCGCGTGGGCACGGTCGGCCTGGCAGATGATGAACCCGGCATCGGCCTGCGGGTCGAGCGACGGGAAGACCAGATTGGCGCTGGTCTGCGGCCGGCCCCGTGGCTCGAAGCACAAGAACTTGCGGATCGAATCGTCGACCTCGTTGATGTGCCGCAACTTGTCGCGCATCGACGCGCCGGGCACGTCGAACACGGAGCCCAGGTAGCACGTTCCCTGCTCGCCCTCGGCGTGTACCTCGACGGCGGTGTACGACCTGGTGGAGCGCACCGCTCAGCTCTTGGCGAACGGAGCAGCGAGCGCCTGGTCGAGCACGCCGAGGAACTCGGCAGCGACGTCGTCGGTGAGACCGAGCAACGGCGCCCGAACCGGACCGCAGTCGAAGCCCTGATGCGCGAGACCGAGTTTGGCCTTCGAGTTGTACGAGCCGCTCTCCATGTTCTGGATCCAGGGCAAGATCGTGGCGAATTGCGCTCTGGCCAGGCCATAGTTGCCTTCGTTGGCGGTGTGCATGATGATCACGTGATGATCGCGGCAGCACGTTGGCCGTGCCCGCCAGCCAGCTGCGTACACCCCATGCGAAGTAGTCGGCTGCCTGATCGTCGCTACCACACATGATCTGGAGGTTGCCGGTGTAGGTTCGTTGCAAATGCAAGAACCTCGAGAAATCACCACTCGATTCCTTGATGGCGATGATGTTGGGATGGTCGGCAACCGCATCGAGGCATTCGTACCCGATCTCGACGCCGGCGCGTGCCGGATAGTTGTAGAGGATGACGGGCTTGTCGACCGCGTCGGCCACGGCGCGATAGTGAGCCGCCAACTCGCGTTGCGACGGCAGCGAGGTGGGAGGCGCGGCGAGCATGATGGCGTCGTATCCCATCGTGATCGCCACTTCGGCAAGTCTGATGGCCTCGCGTGTCGATCCCGCATTGCAGCCCGCCACCAGTTGCGCTCGCTTGCCCACGACCTCCGCAGTGTGCGCCATCACCCTCTCGCGCTCGTCGGATGACATCGCGTAGTACTCGCCCGTCGTACCGCACGAGACCACGCCGCGTACACCGCCGTCGAGCGTGAAGTCGATCACCTTCGTCAGCGTCGAGAGATCGAGTCCCTCGTCGGCGTCGAACGGGGTGACGACCGGAACATAGACACCTTCGAGTTTCAAGTCGCTCATGACACAAACGGTACCACTGGGTCTGGATCGGTGCAGTAGGCACCGCCCTGAAGATGCACGTCTATCCGAGGGCCATCAGAGCCACACCGACTCCGCTAGCTGTGACGCCGATGGCCTGCCACGTGCGGAGACGCTCCTTGTTGAAGATCACCGAGAGCAGCACGGCGACGGCCGCGAACTGCGACGCAGCAACTGAGACCGGACCGGCGGAGCCTTTGATGTAGCCGAGCTTCAGCGAGCCCAACGCAAGGCCGCCCGCAAGACCGGAACCGATGGCCCACTTCCGTGCCGGAACGCTCAATGCCAGGACGGGTGCCTTGTCGACGAACGGCCGCAGCGCGATCGAGGAAGAGCAAGCCCGACACACGCTGGATCAGCACGGGAGACAGCCCAGCCGCCTCCGATGTCTCCGCTGTCAATGTGAACGCGATGCCGAACAGGACGCCCGCGCCGACACCTAACAGCAGGCCGATCTTCACGCTGCCCATGCCACCGCGCTCGTACGTCGTCAACACCAGAGCAAGGAGCCCCAGCACCATCCCGCAGGCAGCGAGAGTGCTCGGTGTGTGCCCCTGGATCAAGTCCCAGACCACGGGCACCGCGGCCAGCAGCACCGACGCCGTGGGAGCCACGACTCCCATCCGTGCCACCGTGTAGCCGCGATACAACATCATCAGGCCAGCCGACAGGGTGATGCCCGACAGCGCGGCGATCACGATGTCGCTGAGCCGCCATTCGACAGGTTTGACGAAGAGCAGGAGCGGGGCGATCAGCCCCGAGACGGCGAGATTCGTGCGGCTGACCGATGCAGAGCTGATCGTGCGCGACGCACGGTTTGCCAAGAAGTCGCTGACGCCCAGCAGAATGCCCGCGGCAATACCAAGCAGCACACCCATTACGCCCCGCCCTAGTCCGTGACCGGGACGCGCTCGGTGAGCGGTGGCGGTGGATCGGCAGGCTTGCCATACCCATGACGGACCCCGGTCGCACCGCGGTAGGCGACCGGTCGTGCAGGTTCCCATCCGCTGAGCAATTCTGCGTCGGGTTGGAACACCTCGACGGACAGCGGGTTGCAGTTCGGTTCTCGATCGGACCCCTCGCCCCAGATGGGGACGGCGAGATCGCCGCCGGGGCACAGCGAGATCGCCATCAGCAGATCGATCTCCGCGAGCAGTTCGACGTAGTCGCCCGGTCGGGCAGGACAGGTCTTCATGAAGTAGCGCTTGTCGTCGGGCATCAGACCCGTGACCTGGAACAGGTTGATCACGTCGTGCACGTCGAACTCGGTCAACCCGAACTGGGCCACGGCTCGGGTGAGGTTGGAGTGGCAGTGGAAGTCGTACGCGGCGCCGCTCAGCAACTGATTGACGTAGGGGTCGCAGCGCGTACCGAGCAGGTCGTGGCAGCCGGCATCGTCGGAGTCGCGGCCGTAGCCGACGGTGTCGGCGATGAAAGTGACCATCGGCCGCAGGAACGGCAGGTTGCTCCACAGGCGATGGCCCGTGGTCACGTGGGTCCCGTAGAACTGTCGCGTGCGGGCCGCCCAGAAGCGCTCCCGCGGATCGCCGAGCGACCACAGGTTGAGATCAACGACCTGCGGACCATCGACCGTCGAGAAGCGCACGATCTGTCCCGCGTTGACCGTGAACGCGTGGCCTGACCGCACTGGCACGATCGTCTCGCTGATGCGCTGTCGAGCATCGTGCTGCGATGCCAGTCGCTGTATCAAGACGGGGTCGGGAGTCAGCGGGCTGTCACCAGTGGCGACATACGAGGCTTGCGGCACGCTCGCAGCATGTCATATGCGACGAGTTCACCACGGCTGAGACCCGGCAGTACGGTGCCCGATCATGCGCATCACGTCGATCGAGGCATACACGTACGAGCTCGGCTACCGCTACGGCACATACGTGATGTCAGGAGGACGAGTCGTGAAGACGCTCACAAGCACGGTCGTGCGAGTCGTCACCGACGACGGCATCGACGGATGGGCCGAAACCTGTCCGCTGGGTGCGACCTACCTGCCGGCGCATGCCCGTGGTGTGGTGCCGGCGCTGGAGGAGCTGGCACCCGCGTTGATCGGCGCCGACCCGACCAACCTGGCCGACATCAACCGCAGGATGCGCGAAGCCCTGATGGGTCACAACTACGCCAAGAGCCCACTCGACGTCGCCTGCTGGGACATCTTCGGCAAGGCGGTCGGCCGGCCCGTCGTCGATCTCATCGGGGGCCGGCTCGCCGACGACATCCCCCTCTACAAGGCCGTGCCGCTGGGTGACGCCGAGTCGATGGTCGCGTTCACGCTCGAGCAGCGCGACCTCGGCATCCATCACTTTCAACTGAAGGTCGGCAACGATCCGCGAGCGGATGCGCGGGCCAGTCTTGCCGTCGTCGAAGCAACCGGAGACGACGACCTGATCCTCGCCGACGCCAACGGCGGCTGGCGACGTCAGGACGCGGTGGTCGCGGCGCGGATGATGGACGGCGCGGAGCGGCTGTACCTCGAGCAGCCCTGCCCCACGCTGGCCGAATGCTTGCTCGTTCGGCGCAACACGTCCCTGCCGTTCGTGCTCGACGAGGTGATCACCGACGTGGCTGCATTGGTCGAGGCCGCGCATGCTGGTGGGATGGAGGCCATCAACCTCAAGCTCAATCGTGTCGGGGGCCTGACCAACGCAAAGCTGGTGCGCGATGTCGCCGTCGAGCTCGGCATTCGTCTGACGATCGAGGACAGTTGGGGTGGGGACCTGACCTCGGCGGCGGTCAGCCATCTGGGGGCGAGCACTCCCCCGCATGCGTTGTTCGCGGTGTCGTTCATGAACGACTGGACCGACAACCACCTGGCGGGCTACCAGCCCCGGTCGGTCAACGGTCGTGGCAGCGCACCCACCAGCCCGGGCCTCGGCGTCACCGTCGACCCAGAGGTCCTCGGCGCCCCAGTCGCCACCTGGTCCTGACAAATCCCGCGTTTGGAGCCGAAGGACCCGCATACGGTCCCGCGGTTACAATCGCTGCGGCTGTGAACGTCGGGGAGATCACTCAGCCCGGACCTAGACGATGTTGTGCTCTGGGCGGGTCTCGCCTCGGAAGCGTTCGACGTCGAAGCCGCTGACGTCGACAGGTGGGCGTGTGGCCCATCACGAGGTCGCGCAGCACCTCGCCGACAGCCGGGCCCAGCAGGAAGCCGTGGCCGGAGAAGCCGGTTGCATAGATGAAGCGCGACACCTGCTTGGCCTCGCCGATCAGCGCGTTGTGGTCGGGAGTGGTCTCGTAGAAGCCGTGCCATCCACCGGCGATGCCGACCTCGAGCAGGGCGGGTGCGCGGTGGGCCACCACCTCTCCCACGACCTCCAGCCAGTCGGGTCGCATCGGCGCGTCGAACCCAGCGGGTTGGTCGGGGTCGGCCATGCCGAACAACAGACCGGGACCTTCGGAGTGGAAGTAGAAGCCGGTCGTGAAGTCGATCGTCATCGGCACTCGCGCCGGACGGTCGGGCATCGGCTCCGTGTACCAGATCGGGCGGGCGACGGGTTTCACGGGGAGATCGACGCCGCACATCGCCGCGATCGTCGGCGACCACGCGCCGGCAGCGCAGATCACGGTCGACGTCGACACCGTTCCACGCGGCGTGCGCACAGCGGTGATGTCTCCGCCATCGACGTCGATTGCCGTAACCGGGCACCCGGTCGCAATAGGTGACGCCCATCGCCCTCGCGGCTGTTGCGTAACCCAGTACCACCGCATCCGGAGTTGCGTGGCCGTCGCGTAGGCACACGGTGGCGGCGAGCACATCGTCCACGTTGGCCAGCGGCGACAACTGTCCGGCCTCCGCGGCCGAGATCATGCGGCTCGGCACGCCCATCGCGTTCTGCAGCTGCGGTGTTCTGCTCGAACACCGGCAGATCGGCTGGGTCCGTGAGCAGGAACAGGTAGCCGACCTGCTTCAGCCCGATGTCCGCACCGGGTCGATCGGCGAATCGTTCGTACGCGTCCATCGACCGCAGCGCCAAGGCGATGTTGATCTCGTCGGAGAACTGCAGCCGCACACCGCCCGCCGACTTCGACGTCGAACCGCACGACAATTGGTCGGCCTCGAGCAACAACGACATCGGTGACACCGGCCTCGGCGAGATGGAACGCCGCACTGGTTCCCATCACGCCGCCGCCGATGATCACCACCTCGGCGCGATCGGGAAGGGATTGGTCCAACGCCATACAGTCTCTGAGTGTGACCGATCAGCCCGCTCCGATCCAACCCGTCGCCGCCACGACGATGCCTCGCTATGCCGGATCATCGACGTTCGTACGCCTACCGGAGCTGCGCGACGTCGACCGGTGCGATGTCGCGATCCTCGGTGCGCCCTTCGACGGTGGTGTGAGCTTTCGACCCGGCGCACGGTTCGGTCCCATCGCCGTCCGCCAAGCGTCGCGTGCGATTCGACCGCAGTATCACCCCCAGTTCGACGTGCAGCCGTTCGCCGACCTGCAGTTCGCCGACGCCGGCGACATCGCCTGCAATCCGTACTCGATCCCAGAGTCACTTGCCGCGATCGAGGGCCGAGGTCGGCGACCTCCTCGGTCCGGCGGAAGGCCCGCACCAGGTCGACGGCGTCGATCACCATCGGTGGCGACCACACCATCGCCTACGCGTTGCTGAAGGCCGTGCAATCGCAGGTTCGGCAAGGTCGCACTGGTGCACTTCGATGCGCACCTCGACACATGGGACGTCTACTTCGGCGAACGCTTCACCCACGGCACGCCGTTTCGACGTGCAGCGGAGGAAGGCTTGTTCGACACCGATGCATCGATGCATGTCGGCATCCGCGGCCCGATCTACTCGCCGTCCGACTACGTCGACGACGCCGCGTTGGGCTTCACGATGATCAGCTGCGACGACATCCAACGACTCGGCGTGGACGAGGTCGCCCAACGAATTCGAGCCAGGGTCGGCGATCGCCCGCTGTATCTGTCGGTCGACATCGACGTGCTCGACCCCGCGCATGCGCCCGGAACTGGCACGCCGGAGATCGCCGGGAATGACCAGCCGCGAACTGGTGATGATCCTCCGTGGCCTGGCCGGCATGAACCTCGTCTCGGGCGATGTCGTCGAGGTCGCACCCGGCGTACGACCATGCCGAGATCACGTCGCTTGCTGCGGCCACCGACGTCTACGAACTGGCCTGCCTGATGGCCGTCAAGCCGCCGCTGAGTGAGATCTCTTGGGGCGCTTGCAGTCGCGGCGACGGCGGTGCTTGCCGCGTCGGTCGTGCCAGACCAGCCGGCGGCCGCCAGCTGCGCCGCACCGACGGTGACGTTCAGACCAGCACGAGTCACCAGAGGTGCTGTGCTGACGATCACCGGGAAGTACTTCGGCGACGATTGCCTCGACACCGGGACACTGCCGCCAGGCGTCGGGGCACTTGGAAACCCACTGACCGGCATACTCATCGTGATCGACCAAGGCTCGCTGGAGTTCCCCGTGGCAAACGGATCAGCAGACAGCGACTACTCGTTCCAGGTGGACGTCGTGGTTCCTTCTGAATTGGCGCCCGGCGAAGCATCGATCAACATCTTGGCCGTGGGCGATGCACGCCTGACCGTCGACCCTACCGCTCGTCATCTCCAGCGCATCACCGATCGGCTCGGACGGAGGGGCAGTTGTCACGTTCGGCCCGCCGACAACAGCACCGAACTGGTCGGACTCGGTGCCGCCAGTTGTGCTGCCGGCTGAGATCCCCGACGAGCCAGCCGCAACTGCGCCGCCGTTGTCGACAACGCCCATCGACGACCCCGGCGACAGCACCGATCTGCAACGCGCGATCAGTGCGGGGCTTGCAGGAGTCGTAGCGATCGCTGCAATCGGATTTGCGGTGTGGAGCCGCTCGAAGCGACGCGGTTAGTCCTCGCCGAGGTATGCCTTGCGAACCTCGTCGTTGTTGGCCAGTTCGTTGGCCGGGCCCTCGAGGGTGATGTGGCCGGTCTCGAGCACGTATCCGTAGTTGGCGATGTTGAGCGCGACAAGCGCGTTCTGCTCGACCAACAGCACCGTGGTTCCCTGCTCGTTGACCTTGGTGATGGTCTCGAAGACCTGCTCGACCAGGACCGGCGCGAGGCCCATCGACGGCTCGTCGAGCAGCAGCAACCGCGGGCCGTGCCATGAGTGCTCGGCCCATCGCCAGCATCTGCTGCTCGCCACCCGACAAGGTTCCCGACTTCTGCGTGAGGCGTTCCTTCAAGCGCGGGAACAGCTCGAAGACCCGGTCCATGTCGGCTGCGATCTCGGCCTTGTCGCTGCGCAGGAAGGCACCGAGCTCGAGATTCTCGGTGACGGTCATCCGCGGGAAGATCCGCCGACCCTCTGGGCTCTGGGCAATCCCTCGCTGGGCCACCTCGTGACCCTTCAAGCCGGAGACCCGGCTGCCTTCGAACTGCACCTCGCCACGCTTTGGCTTCAGCAGCCCGGAGATCGTGCGCATCGTGGTCGACTTGCCGGCACCGTTGCCGCCGATGAGCGTGACGATCTCGCCCGGATACACGGTCAGCGAGATGCCCTTGACCGCGGCGATGTTGCCGTAGATAGACATGGAGGTCGTCGACGGACAGCATCGGGTCGCGCGCCGGTAGCTCGCGACGATGGCTGAGTCACTTCGGTGGATGTCATGCTGCGCCCTCCGTTGCCGACTTGCCGAGATAGGCCTCGATCACCCGATGATCGGCACGGATCTCTGCCGGCGTGCCCTCGGCGATCTTGGCGCCGTACTCCAGCACGGTGATTCGCTCGGCGGTGCCCATGACCACCTTCATGTCGTGCTCGATCAGCAAGATCGTGATGCCTCGCTCGTCACGCACCCGGTGCACGAACGCCGTGAACGCGGCCGATTCCTGCGGGTTCATGCCGGCCGTCGGCTCGTCGAGCAGCAGCAGCTTCGGTCTGAGCGCCAACGCGCGAGCGACTTCCAGTCGGCGCTGATCGCCGTACGGCAGGTTCTTGGCGAACTCGTCGTCGGTTCCGCCGATGCCGACGAACTCCAGCAGCTCCTTGGCGACGGCGCGCGCCTCGCTTTCCTCGTGGCGCTGCTTCGGCAGCCGCAGGATCGTCGATGCGACACCACTGCGCAGATGCGGGTGCATGGCCACCATCACGTTCTCGATGCGGTCATCGCCCCGAAGAGGCGGATGTTCTGGAAGGTTCGGGCCATGCCGCGGGCTGCGATGGCGTGCGGGGCGACGCCGACGACCGATTCGTCGTCGAAGAGCACCTCGCCGTACGTCGGCGTGTACAGACCGGTCAGCACGTTGAAGAACGTCGTCTTGCCTGCGCCGTTCGGGCCGATCGAGCGCGACGATGGATCCCTCGGGGATGATGAAGTCGACATCGTTGACCGCGGTGAGACCGCCGAACTGAATGGTGACTTCGCGGGCGTCGAGCAATGCCTCTGTCATGCGTCCACCTCCTGTGTCGCGAGCATCTCTTTCTCCGCCTGTCTGACCTGTTTCGTACGGGCTGCCGGGAATGAACCCTTGCGGGCGGAACAGCATCATCACACCAGCACGAGACCGAAGAAGCCGAACTCGTAGCTTCTTCAAGTTGAAGTCCGAGACTTCTCGCTGATCCACACCAAGCCCGGTGTAGTTGAACCAGGTGATGACGAGCCCGCCCAGGATGGAGCCCCACACATTGCCCATACCGCCGAGGATCACCGCGCAGAGGATGATGATCGAGAAGTTGAAGGTGAAGTTGTCGACGTTGACCGTGCCGACGATCGTGGCGTAGAAGGCCCCACCGACGCCCCCGGCAATCGCGCCGACGGCGTACGACCACAGCTTGGTCCGCATCAACGGAACACCCATCAAGCTGGCGGCGAGTTCGTCCTCGCGAATGGCCATCCACGCACGACCCAGCCGGCCGTCACGCAGCTTGAGCGAAACCCACACGAACAAGCCACAGAACACCAGGATCACGTAGTACTTGGTCTGGAAGTCGGACGAGCGGATGGTTTGGGAACGCCCGGGATGTAGTCGAGAAAGCCCATGCCGACGTTGTCGACCGGTCCGATTCCCTTGGTGCCGTTCGTCAGGTTGAGACCGATCAGAGTCGTCGCCGTTGCGGAAGACCTCGGGCAGGATCTCGCCGAAGCCGAGCGTCACGAGGGCGAGGTAGTCGCTCTTCAGCCGCAGCGTCGGCGCGCCGATCACGACGCCCGCAATCGCCGCGATCACGGCGGCGATGACGACGACGAGCCAGAACGACAGGTGGATGCCAGGGAAGTTGGGGTTGGCGGCGTCGAGGACGTGAACGTTGATGTTGCGCCACGCCGGGGTGACGTTGACGGCGAAGATCGACATGAACCAGGCACCGACATATGCGCCGAACAGGAAGAACGCCACGTAGCCGAGGTCGAGCAGGCCCGCGAACCCGACGACGACGTTCAGACCGAGTGCGAACAGTGCGTACACCGCGCACAGCACAACGGTGAAGATCGGGAAGAAGCTGCCCGTGTCCTTGGTGAACCCGAGGTGCGGAAGAACCATTGCGAGGGTGATTCCAATCGCGGCAAAGGCGGCCTTTGATTGCTCGAGACGAAAGACATAGTGGATCAGTAAATACGAACCGACGAGCAGCCC
Organism: Ilumatobacteraceae bacterium; assembly: GCA_963746365.1. Classification (GTDB taxonomy): domain Bacteria; phylum Actinomycetota; class Acidimicrobiia; order Acidimicrobiales; family Ilumatobacteraceae; genus JAENVT01. The sequence continues at coordinate 61,252 of CAVVBH010000028.1, forward strand.
GATCGACCACAGGAACAGCACGACAGTCATGGCTACACCTTCTCCTGCTGATGCTTGCCGAATATGCCCCCGGGCCTGAAGATGATCATCGTGATCAGGATGCTGAACATCACGGTCTGCGTCCACTTCTGGCCCGGGAAGAGGCCGAGACCACTGTCGTTGAGACCCTGGATCACACCGATCAACACGCCGCCGATGACCGCGCCGAGGAGGTTGCCGACGCCGCCTAGCACCGCGGCCGTGAAGGCGATGAGCCCGAGTCGGAAGCCCGCGTCGTAGCGGGTCTGCCCGTTGACCTGGACGAACAGCGTGCCGGCGGCGCCCGCCATTGCTCCACCCAGAGCGAACGTGAACGAGATCATCCTGTCGACGTTGATGCCCATCAGCAACGAGGCGTCTCGATCTTGCGCCGTCGCGCGCATTGCCTTACCAACTCTGGTCTTCTGAACGATCCACGTCATCAGCAGGAGCAACGGAACGGTGACCGCAATGACGACGAGGTACTTGATTCGAATGGAGACCTCGCCGATGTCGATGGTGCCCTGCGGCAGAACGCTGGCTCGGGAGTTCGGCGCCGAGCCGTTGAAGATGATGCCGATGTTCTGCAGGATGAAGCTCATGCCCACTGCGGTGATCAGCGGCGCAAGTTTCGGCGCATTGCGAAGCCGCCGATAGGCCAGAAACTCGATGAGTACGTTGATCGCAGCGCACAACGCCATCACCGCGAGCAGGATGAGTGCGAGCAGCAACCAACCTTTCACCGATGATCGCGTCTGGTCGAGCCACTCCTCGAGGAAGATCGCCGCGAACACCGAACCGAGCATGAACAGGTCGCCGTGGGCGAAGTTGATCAGCTCGATGATTCCGTACACCATCGTGTAGCCCAGGGCGATCAGCGCGTACAGCGCTCCGTTCGACAGCCCGATCGTCAACACCTGGGCGAACGTGGTCGGGCCCTGGATGAAGGCGTGCACCAAGATCGCCGCCCCGGCGCCGAGAACGATGATCCCCAGAATGTCCACCGGCGAGAGCTTGCGCGGGTGTGTTATCACCTCAGGCGTAATAGACAAAAGTTCGAGCCCCCAGGTTATGAGTTTGGGGTGGCCCCGAAGGGCCACCCCAAACTACGGATGAATTGATTGCGGTATTGCAGTGTGTGGCTGGTCAGCCGACTGGCCACGCCTTCAGGAACGTCTCCTTGTTGCCGGTCAGGAGCTGGATCGACATGTCGATCACGGTCACATCGCCATTCTCGTCGATGCTGAACTCCTTGCCGATCACGGACTCTGCCGCGGGAATGACGATGCCGGTGAAGGCAGCGTCGCGCACGCCCTTGCGGGTTCCGTCGGACGCCTCGATCGCCTTCATGATGTACTGGAACGCAGCGGCACCATAAATGGCGTACGCCGACGCGGGATCGTGTCCGTACTTGGCCTTGAAGTCGTTGACGAACTTCGCACCGGCGCCGCCGGCCTTGATCAGCTCACCAGCCGGGAGACCGGCAAAGGTGATGTACATCTCCTGGGCTTCCGGCAGTGCCTGCACCGTCGGATAGCCGGTGAAGCCGTCAGGACCGATCAGCTTCACGGCGCCGTCGTTCGGACCGAACACTGCAACCTTGTCTCGGATCAACTGCTCGCCGTTGTTGTCGTTGATTCCACCGAGGTAGATGCAGTCGACGCCGGAATCCTTGTAGCCCTCGAACAGAGCCGTGTAGTTCGGCTGCTTGGCATCCCAAGCCTCTTCGCCGACGATCTCGATGCCCTGCTTCTTGGCCTCGTCGGTGAACGCTTGTGCAACACCGACGCCGTATGTCTGGGCGTCGTTGAGGACGAGGCACTTGGTGGACCCGAGGTCCTGCTTGGCGAACTGCGCGCCGGCAGCACCCTGGAAGTCGTCGGTCGCGATGACGCGGCCGTAGTTACGAATACCGGTCGGGTAGTAGACGTCGGGCTCGCCCGGGTCCCATGCCTTGGTGATGCCTGGATTGGTGTTGGCATGGGAGATCATCAGCATCGGGCCACTCGGGTCCTGGTTGAGCACCGGGATCTCGATCTTGGCGCAACCCGAGTTGTACGTACCCATGACGGCAACCTCGGTTGCGTTGGCCACGTGATCGTTGGCGTTCTTGGCGCACGTCGCGTCGTCCCAGCCACCCTTGGCTGCAGTGGAGTTGTCGTACTCCTTGATCTGGACCGAGAAGGCACCGGCCTTGCCGCCCGCCTGCTCGAGGAGCAGCTTGACTGCATTGTTGGTGTCGGCCGAAGCATCGGCCGAAGCGCCCTGCAGCGGGAGGTCGGTCGACACGATCAGGTTCCCACCAGCGGAGGGTGCGGCGGTTGTGCCGTCAGGAGCGGCCGTGTCACCAGGTGCGGCTGTACCCGTCGGTGCCGCCGTGTCGCCTGAGCTGTCTGTGTCGTCATCGCCGCAGGCGACGCCTACCAATGCCAGCGCAATTACGAGCGCTGACGCTTTTTTGAACCTCATGGTCCTGCCTTTCGTTGGCATATTGGTTTCTCCCCCTCGGCACACGAATGGGGACAGGCCAAATGGCTCCCCCCACATGCGACCGACAGTACGACCCGAGTACGGAATCGCGCCGGAACCCTAACAGCCCGACCCCCTACTGACAAGTAACCCCGGACGGCGCGTGAGCTGCGCCGAGGTCGATGATCTGGTCCGCAACCCCAATCAATTCCTCGTCATGGCTCGCACAGACGACACATGCACCACCCTGCGCACTGTCCTTGATCGCACGTGATAGTGACCGTGCGTTCGCACGATCGAGCTGCGAGGTCGGTTCGTCGAGCACCACCACATCGGCGTTGACCGCAAGCGCGCGTGCCACCGATAATCGTTGGCGCTCACCGCCGGAGAGCGCGGCCGCAGGCCTGTCCGCCAGCCCCGTGAGACCCATCGCTGCGAGCAGCACGAGCCCGTCATCATCTGGCCGGTTCAGCCGAATCGCCCGTACCAGGTCGATGTTGTCGGCGACGCTCAGCTGTTCGGCGAATGCTGCCGTCTGGGGCGCGCACCCGAAGGAGATCGCTGCTCGGTCGACCACGCCGCGCGTCGGCTGGCTGACGCCGAGGATCAGCGACAAGACGCTGGTCTTGCCCGATCCCGATCGTCCGGTGATGATCGTGATCTGACCGCGGCGCAGCTCCATCGAGACCGGACCGATCGTGGTGGTGCCGAGGTCGATCTCCACATCGTGCAGCTCGACGACAGTCGCCCCCGGCTGTCGCTCGACGCTGGAAACAGTGGTTGGGCTTGCCGACACGGGTTCGGAGCCGACGAGGTTGATCTGACCGTCGCCGCTCGCGGCAACGGCACGTCCCACGATTCCGGCGCCGGCACGTAGCGCATCAGGAAGTCGCACCCATCCCCGCCCATCGACGACGAGCGCTGTGCGTCCGCCGAAGGTCTCCTCGCTCAGCCGGCCATCGTGGATCGTCAGCACCCGCGTAGCCAGTCGCTCGGCTCGCGCATCGTGCGTCACCACAGCAACGCCGCACCGGTGCGCTCGGCATGCTCGCGCAGGAAGTCGTAGACCTCGTCGGCGCTGAGGGCGTCGAGCTCGCCGGTCGGTTCGTCAGCGATCACCAGCCCAGGGCCGTCCGCGAGGGCGGCCGCAAGGGCCACACGTTGGCGTTCTCCACCGGAAAGTGACGTGGGGTGACGATGCGCAAGGTGGTCGAGACCCAGGCGGTCCAGCGCCGCCAAGGCCGCCGCGCGACCGTCCACGCGAGCGAGGCCCGTCAGGCGTGATTGCATGGCGACGTTGTCGAGGCAGTCGAGGTCGTCGATCAGATCGAGCCCGGATCGCTGACTGACGACGCCGACATGGGCAGTGCGCAACTTCGCCGAGGCTGCATGATCGAGCTGGGCGATGTCGTGACCGAACAAGCGAACGCGTCCGGCGCTGCGCCCGGACCTCAGCCGTGAGCGCGGCGACCAACGTCGACTTACCGGAACCGCTCGGTCCCCGCACCACGATTCTCTCTCCTGTCTCCACCCGCAGGCTCAGCCCGCGAAGCGCAGCGACATCGTGGGCTCGACCGCGGTGCAGCACGAAGGCGTCGTCGATGTCGATGACGGGCTCGAGGTGCCGGTGACGGCGCCGGCGGTGACGTTTGGCGTGCCACCGTCACGTCGTACCGCGCATCAGATCCTCGTCGGGAACTCGGCGAGCCGACGCAGCACCTGCGACGGCACCCAGTCCGAGAACGAACACGAGCGCGACCGACAACACCGTCACCACCAGCCAGGGGACCGACAGTCGCAGCGGTGGATTCGGTCGGCCCGACGTCGCGGACACCGCCACGAGACGTGTCGCGATTTGCAGCAGCCAACGACCCCCGATGAGACCGAGAGGGATCGCCAGGCACACGGCGGCCAGCGATTTGCCTGCAATCATCCCGACCAGCCGTCGCCCGCCGACCCGTTCGAGCGCCAGCATGCGCAGCAGTGGGCGGTCGTCACTGGCATCCGCTGCAGCACCGAACAACACCGCACATGCGCCGAGCACGATCGCGACAGCGGCAGAACCGGTGAGGATCAACAGCGTCACGATGGACGAGTGGATCGGTTGTCAACGCCGTCTGTCGGCTCGAGCGGCGATCGACCTCGATCGTGTCGAACCCGCTCCGACCGAGTTGTTCGGCGAGCAGTCGTTCATGTGGACCCGAGTCGGTGGCCAGCCACAACTCGTTGGCGGTTCCGGCGCCGGGCTGCAGGAGATCGAGCGCGGGTTGCAGGGTGGCGATGTCGATGACTGCAAACCTGGAACCCGCTCCCGGAAAGCGGTCGACGATCGAGGTGGGTTGCACACGCACTGTTCCGCTGCTCGTTTGGAGGGCAACGATTCCGTCGACCGCGGTACCCGCGGTGATCGGGTCCATCACAGCTCGGAGGGGGCTCTCCTGACCGGGGCCCGATGGGGTGACCAGGATCGAGGCGCCCAATATCGATCCGGTGACGCGCACCGAAGAATCGTCTCGGGGTTCGATCACTGCGTCCGCCACGCGGAGCCGGTCAGCCTGCAGCGCGATCGACGCTGATCGACCATCGGCCGTCGTTGTGTGCACACCGGTGAGCACGACGTCGATTGCCTCAGCAGCCAAGGAAGTCGTGCCTTCACCGATGTGGTGCTCGATGAGCTTCGAGACGTCGCCCGGTTGAGCTATCCGGAAGCCGATCAGCTCACCCCCGGCGTCACCAGGCGTCAGCGCGGTGTGCAAGTCGTCGTCGAGAGTGATCTCGTGCCACGTGCCATTCGTTCGCGCGATGACTGCGGACGTGTGCAGGCCTTCGAGGCCGGTGCCGCTGAACTCGATGGATGTGGCGTCGTCGGGCAGCGTCGTGCCGAAGGAACTTGGAGTTGACGCGTCGATCGACTTGGCGAGCTCGACGGGGTCCGGCCCGAAGCTCGATCGCCAGCCATGCAGATGGCCCAGGGTTGCCGGATCGATGCCCAGTAGCTCCACGGTTTGAACGTTGGTCGCCGACCGGCGCACGGCGACTCCACGCCGCAAGACATCGGTCGCGATGGTTGCCGGCGCGAGCGTCGACCATCCCCCGGCGGGTGCCACGGCCTGCGGCCGCACCAGCGCCGCTCCCAGTTGCAGACGAAAGTCGTACGGAACAGCGAACGCCGCCTGATCGCTGGACCCCAACCGCAACGTCGACGCATAGCCGAACGTCAGCAACGCGAACATCACTGTGACGGCGATCAACGAGGCGGTCGCGATCGAGCGCAGCGGCTGGGCGGTGGCCTCTGCCAACGTCAGCTTCGTCAGCGGCCACCGCCGGGGGCTCGCAGTCGACGCGACCCGCAGCGTCAGTGGCACGACTCGGACGACCACCGAAGCAAGTGCGATCGCAGCGAGGATCGGCACGGCGACGAGAGCTGGGTCGATCACGCGGTTCAGCGAGCCGGTCGAGATCGACCCGCGACCGATCAGGACGAACAACACGGCCAACGCCGAGACTCCGGCCACGTCGCTTGCAAGTGGTCGTCGACGTCGGTGCGCGGGCAGTGCGTCGTTGATGCTCAATGTCACGAAGATCAGCGCCCACACGAGCAAGCTGACCGCGCCGAGACGAAGGGCAAGAGATCCGTCGATGGATCGACTCGAGCACGCTGGTGCCATCGAGTCCTACGCGGTGACCGAACCATGCACCCAGCGACAGACCGGCGGCCAGCCCGAGGATCACACCACCGATCATCGGCAACGCTGCCTCGATCACCCTGAACATGACCATCGCGATTCGCCCTGCGCCTCGACGACGAAGCAACGCCGAAGTCTGTTGATGGTCCGCTCGACCACTGAGCCCCGCCAGCACCGCGACTCCGAAGAACAGCACGAGCAGGGCGGCGATCGGCACCGCGAGACGGTTCCCACTGATGCGCGTGCGACTGCTGATCGACAGGAGGTCGTCCTCCGGCCCCGCAACGTGCAACGTGGGAAGCGAGAGGTCGGTGCTGATGGAACGGACGGCCGCGAGCAGCGGGACGATGTCGATGCTCCGCAACTGCTCCCCGACCACCGGCGCCTGCCATGCGTACGTCCGGCGGATCAGGCTGTAATCAGGCAGTCCGGATGCCTCGGCCACACCATCGGCAAGCACGATCTGTTCACTCTCGTCGGGTCGTAGTTCGCCATTGAGCAAGAGGTCGCTCGTTGCGATCGCGGTCCCGACGATCGTGAGCCCCAGCGGGGAGTCTGCAGGCAGGGGCTCGACCGGCTGCGGTTGCCCGGAATCGGGAACGATCGCCACCACCTCGCATCGGTCGGCATCGCAATGCGCCGGCCAGTCGCCGTCGACCAGCCGGGCGGCGTCCTGAAGATCGTCGATTCCTGCAAAACGAACCGTTCGACCATCTCCGGCAGCCAAGGCTCGGTATTCGACCGTGTGCAGCACGGATCCGAGACCGTGTCGTCGAAGGCGGCCGCTCGATCTCGTTGTTGAAGCCGGCCAGCTGTTCTGTCGTCGGCGTCAGGTCGGGGGACATCGTCACCGAGAACGCCCGTTCCGTCGGCTCGAGGTCGGCAACCCCACGCTGCAACGCACGGTCTCCGGCGATGTGCTGGCGACGGCCACAAGCAGCAGGCCGGCGATGCCGACGGCGATCGCCGCAATCGTCGCGATCAGCCGACCCTTGCGGGTGCGTCCTCTGCGCAACGCGCATTCCGACCGCCACCTTCGCGCCGCTCACGTCGCGCTCGACTCGTGCGCCAGTCGCTGGTGATACCGGCGCATCTTGTCGCGAACGCCGCACGCGTTCATCGAGCACCACCTGCGGGCGTGGCCGCGCGAGGTGTCGAGGAACAGCCACCCGCATCCCGCACAGGAACCGACTCGAGCCAGCGCCGGTGAGCGCAGGAGTTGCACGGCCTCGTCGGCCAACCGATCGCAGATCGAATCGATGCTGTCCTGGGGCCACGACGGCTCGTAGCCCGAACCACGCAGTGCCCAGCCGGCGGACCCTGTGGCCTGGGCGGCGCGGCGGACGACGTACTCGATCGCGGCTGCACGGGCCGGGTCATCCTCGGCAAGTGGCCCGAATGCCAGGTAGAGCTGCTCGCGCAGCGCGATGGCCGAACGAACCTGGGAGGACTGACCATCCGACGGCTTGACGAGGTCGGCATATGCTCAGCAGTCCTGCTTCGGCCGCCCACTCGAGGATGTCGTGCGCATCGCCCAGATCATCCCTGGTGAAGGTCGGCCGTCCGCCGACCGTGTTGACGAAGTCGAGCACGACATGGTTGGCGCTGAAGTCGAACGGTCGGCGAGATCCGGTATTGATCCGGCGACTATACCTATTCGATCACGTTCACCGGTATCGACGCACTTGCCATTCAGCTGGCGCGGACCGATTGCACGATGTTGTAGACGAATGATGCGCCGAGCGCGACTCCGACGATGACCGCAATCTTGCCCATGCCGCCCATGCCCTTCTTCCACACGAGCACAGCAGCGGCGCAGGCGACGATCGCGACGACGAGAAACGACATGTCACTCTGGAAGGCGATGTCCCAGAGCCCGAGTGCTGGAGGGTCGCCCGTGAAGAGCGGGTTGCTGTTTCCGGTGACCGTGTTCCAGCCGAGCCAACCGGCCCAGAATGCGCCGATCGCAACCGGTGCGATCACATACGGCTTGGACTTCACGTTGACGAGGGCGACGATCGCGATCGTCGCGACGATCAACGCTGTACCGGTCTGGTAGCCGTTGTTGCCGAGATGGTCCCACACGGGTCTCCACCATCCGCTGTCGAGAGGAGTGGGCGCGCCCGGGACCGTTGGGACAGTCGCTGGGACGGTCGTCGGGACGGTCGTCGGGACTGTCGTCGGGACGGTCGTCGGGTCGACTGGCACGGTCGTAGCAAGGAGGTGCCCCAACATCGAGATAAATCCTCCCACGAAGGCGTGCGCCGAAGCGGGACCCCCGTCTCATTGACGAGCTCAGCCGGCTGACCGACCACGACAGGACGCGGCAATCATGCTGCGCGCTGCTTCCGGTGGCACGCGTCGTGCTGCACCACAGCCAGACCGACGTCGCCCACAGGGTGGTTGCCAGCGCAACGTGCACGGCGACCAGGGCAGGCGGAACACCGTTGGCGTACTGCAAGTAGCCAACGGCACCCTGCGCGACCGCGAGGCACATCCACACGGTCAACGGCGCGTCGAGCACCTCGCGATCGCGGGCACGTTTGCGCAGGTGCCACACGAGGCTGAGGGCCATCAGCACCGCGATCCACACGATCACGCTGTGGATGCGCGTTGCCCACGTAATCGACAGGAAGGTGAAGCGCCGTGCCTCCTCGTCGCCGGCGTGGGGCCCGGTGCCCGTGACGACCGTGCCGGCAACGATGGCCAGCCCGGTCCAGATCACCGTTAGACGCACCCTGTGCTTGGTTCGAGGCACCACGGTGCTGACTCGCCTGGCGTCATCGGGCTCACGCGACCGGATGACAAGCACGACGGCGATCGCGACCAACACCATCGACAACACGAAGTGGAGCTGAACCGCAGCCGGGTTGAGGTCGGTCCAGACGACGACCGCGCCGATGACGCCCTGCGCCGGGATGCCTGCCACCAAGGCGGTAGACAGCCACAACAGATCCCGTCGACGAGGTCGTCGGAGCCAGGCTCCGAGTGCCGCCAGCACGACGGCGAGCCCCACGACGAACGTGAACAGTCGGTTGAGCTGTTCGATCGCCGAGTGTTGCGACGAGACGTCGACCAATTTCTCGTCGTTGCAGTTGGGCCAATCGCTGCACCCGAGGCCTGCACCCGTGAGGCGAACTGCTGCACCGGTGACGACGATCACGCCGAGCAACACCAGAGCCGACACGCAGATCCGATGGAACTCGTCGGGAGTGAAGCCCTCCGAACGAACCCGTCTCACCAACTGTCGAAGCCGAACCACCCCCTCAGACTACGGTCGCCTGCTGTGCTGAGTGGTTACGACGACTACCCGATTCATCAGGCGCCGGTCCCGGTGTCGCAGACGTCGACGTCTGACATCAACTTCTACGACCGTTACTTCTTCAACGGCTACGAGCGCGACGGCTCGGTCTATTTCGGTGTGGCCATGGGTCTCTATCCCAACCGTCACGTCGCCGACGCGGCGTTCAGCGTGGTCCGCAACGGCGAGCAGATCAGTGTGTTCACCTCGCAGCGAGCACCAGCGGATCGACGCGACGCGACCCGTCTGGGACCCATCGAGGTCGACATTGTCGAGCCGATGCGGGTCGTGCGCATCTCGGTGAACGCCGTGGACCAAGGGGTGCGGGCCGAGGTGACGTACACGGCACGCACGGCGGCGATCGAGGAACCCCATTACTCGTGGCGAGTCGGCGTGCGCACCATCTTCGACTACACACGCTTCACACAGTTCGGCACGTGGAACGGATGGATCGAGATCGATGGGGACCGCCGGGACATGGCGTCGGCAACGGTTTGGGGCTCACGCGATCGATCGTGGGGTGTCCGGCCCACCGGCGAGCCGGCCGTCACCGGCGCGCCAGTCGCCGAGCCCCAGTTCTTCTGGCTGTGGGCACCGGTCAACTTTCCGTCGCTCGCCACTCACTTCGACGTCAACGAATTCGGCGACGGTCGGCGCTGGCACGAGGTCGGGGCCATCGCCCGTGACGGTGGCGGCCCACCCGACCTGATGCGCACGGTCGACTACCGCGTCGAGTGGCGGCCGGGCACAAGGTGGGCGCAACGATTCGAGTACGACCTCGTCGACGAGCAGGACGGAGTACACGTCGTCGAGCTCGTGCCGCGCTTCGAGTTCCAGATGAGCGGCCTCGGTTACGGACACCCCGAGTTCGGCCACGGGATGTGGAAGGGCGAGTCGATCATTGCCGCCGAGCGGACGCGGCTGCCCGTCGATGCGCCGTGCACACGTCAGAACATTCATGTGCAGGCGATCTGCGACGCGACCTACGTCGCGCCGGACGGAACGACTGAACACGGCATGGGCATCCTCGAACAGCTCGCAATCGGAAGCCACCCCACCGGGTTGCACGGCATCCTCGACCCGTACGTCACACCCGAAGCTTGAACGCAGCGATAACGTTCGCGGAAGTGAAGAAGCAGACGGTTGAGGAACGGCGCAACGAGATCCTCGAGACGACGTGCGAAGTCGTGATCGAGCGAGGCTTCGCCGGTACGCGCATCAGCCGACGTCGCCAAGAGGCTCGAGGTGTCGAGCAGCCTCATCCACTATCACTTCGACTCGAAGGAGCAGCTCCTCGCCGAGGCGTTCGCGCACTACGCGAGCAAGGACCTCGCCGAGATGGAAGGCGAGATCGAGGACGCACCGACCGCCCTCGGCAAGCTCGAGCGGGTCATCCAGAACTACGTGCCCGAGGGCAGCGACGACGTCGAGTGGATGCTGTGGATCGACGGTTGGGGCGAGGCGCTGCGCAACCCGATGATGAAGAAGATCAGCCAGGAACTCGACGAGCAGTCGGCCGAGCTGCTTGGCGCGGATCATTCGCGTCGGCGTCGAATCAGGCGAGTTCACGTGCCCCGATCCGACGTGCGGCCGCGATGCGGCTCACGGCGCTGGTCGACGGTCTCGCGGTGCAGTTCGCCGCGCACGACGGGATGATGGATCGCGATGCAGCTGATCGACCACGTCCGCTTTGCCGCCGGCGCCGAGATCGGTGTCGCGGTCGCCGACTTCAGCGGTGCCGAACGATCACCGATCGTGCAGGCGCCATCAGCCGCCACGGACGCCGCGTTGCGGCACCTCGTCAGCAGCTATTGCGACGACGTCAACCGCGGCGACATCACGGCGTGGGCGAAGCTGTGGGCCGACGACGCGACCTGGAACCCCGCCGGCGAACCGGTCAACGGCCGCAAGGCGATCGTGGCCACCCTCGAACAGGCCCTCAGCGAGAAGGAGTGGGTCGTGCAGTCCGCCCCGCTGATGGTCTTCGAGGTCGACGAGACGCACGGCTCCGGCACGGGTCGCGTCACCCTCCACGAGCGGTTCAAGAAGCGAAAGAGCGCCAAGCCAGGTACGACGCTGGCGACCTACCACGACCAGTACGTGCGTCACGGCGGCACGTGGTTGTTCGCTGACCGACGCCTCGAGGTGATCGATCTCGCCTGAGAACGAGCACCGATCGTTGGGCAAGTCACGAGATATCCGGCCGTACCGGATACATGGTGACTTGCTTACCTACGGGTGGCGAAACCCGGGCGCGGGTTATCAGCCCCTCTCGAATCGTCAGTGACGATATGAGCTCTTCCGGCGTCGACGATCTGGGCGCCAGGCTCCGCCGAACCTGCCGGTGGACACGCGGCGGTGGCGCCCAGATCCGTTGAACGCACGCGATTGAATCGTCACGGACGATTCACGAGGGACGTGTTCGGGAGCTGTGTGAGAGTTGACGGTCACGCTCACCCGATAGCGGCTCATCCACGAGGTCACTCCCGACAGCAATACCACGACGTTGTTCCTGGTCAACGGTGTTGCTCGTCAGCACCGACTACGGACGCACCTCGTAGAACGCGTTGACGCTGTGATCGATGTCGAGTTTGCGGAAGCGGGTGAAGCCTGCTTCCGCTGCCATCTGCCGCGCCTTGTTGGCCGACAGGCCAAGGGTGCCGAGCCCGGCGCCGTCGGGCTCGCTGAGGGCTGACGACATGCAACTCAGAACGCTGATCCCGTACATCAGCGACGCCATCGGGTTCTTGACGACGTTCTGCTCGAACGTGTCGAGCGCCTTGATGTCGACGAGCAACCACGTCCCGTCCTCTTCGACAGCGGAGCGGATGCGCGTCCATCATCTGCTGAGGATGCGTCATGTCGTGCATGCAGTCGAACGTTGTCACCAACGCGACGCTGTGGTCGTCGGGCATCGGTGAATCGCGCGGTCGGCGAAGCTGGCGTTGGTCAGCCCTGAAGTCGCCAACTTCTCATTGGCTCGATCGAGTGCATACCGAGAGATGTCGTATCCCACAAAGGTCGATCGCGGGAAACTCCTTCGCCATCAACAGCACCGCACTGCCGGCGCCGCATCCGATGTCGATGCCTCGCGCGCCGAGCCGTCAATCGCTCGACGATGCCGTCGAGAGCCGGCAACACGGAGGGCAACGAGGAAGGCGTTGTTCCACGGCTCGAAGCTGCGCTCGATTCCAACGGCGCCTTGCGGACCATGACTGTCGTAGTCGTGTCCGACGCCGGTGACGAAACTGTCCCCCACACGAACCAGTGACTCCATCATCTCCGGCAGTCGATGGAACATTCCCATGCCAAAGGCCGGATGATCGGGTGTGGCCAGCACCGCCTCGGCCTCCGGAGACAACGAAAATCGCTCGTGGTCGTCGACGTCGATCAGCTTCGCGGCTGCCTGGTTGTACGCCCACTCCCTGATCCAACGCTCGTGGAGACCGGTTCGTTCGGCCAGCTCGGCGGTCGTCAACGGAGCGCCCGAAGACTTCATCGCCGCGTACAGACCGAGTTGATCGCCGAGGTGGACCATGCCGGCCGTCACCGCGCCTTCGAGCTTGGAGAACAGCTGAAAGGCGTAGAGCTTGAGCCAGTCGGGATCGATCGTCATCCTGGAGCGATCATCCCGGGTCGGTGAACGATGGAGCGCGCTTCTCGAAGTTGGCCATCACCGCTTCGACCTGGTTCGGACGCCCGATCAGCGAGCCGATCACGCGACGCTCCTCGGCGAACTGCTGCGCAGCATCGTCGTTGAACAGCCTGTTGAGGAGGGCCTTCGCGCCGCGCACGGCGTCGGGACTGCGCCCGGCGATCTCTCGCGCCATCACCATGGCATCGTCGTGGGGCGTGTCGGACAGCTTTGTCGCCAAGCCCAACGCGAGCGCCTCGCGACCATCGAAGATCCGTCCCGTGAACACCAGTTCCTTGGCGACGTCGGCCCGAACCAACGAGCTGAGCATCAACGTGCCTGTCATGTCGGGCACGAGGCCCCAATGCACCTCACGAACGCTGAGCTGGGTGTCGGGATGCACGACGCGGATGTCGGTGCCGAGAGCGATCTGGATGCCGCCACCGAGCGCGTGACCGTGAACGGCTGCGATCACCGGCACGGGGATCTCCTGCCACACCCAGCACACCTGCTGGCCGAGATGCGTGATGCGCCCATCCTTCATCGCCCCGGGGTTTCCGTCGTCGGTCGGCGCGGGACGGTCGCCGCTCGACATCATCTGGAACGACGCAAAGTCGAGCCCGGCGCAGAACGACGATCCTTCACCGCTCAACACGACGACGCGCACGCCCGGTTCGGCTCTTGAGCCGTTCGCCCATCTCTGCGAGACCTTGGAACATTGGGCCGTCGAGCGCGTTGCGCTTGTCGGGCCGGTTCATGCGCACGTCGGCGATGCCGTCGGAGATGCTCAGGGTGACGCGGTCGGACATGCTCCGAGTGTTGCAGATCACTCGACCAGGCGAAGCCCGCTGGGTGTCGTCGACGGTTCCGCCAATGGCAGGTCGACGACGAACTCCGTGCGGTGTGCGGGGAAGATGTGTTCGCTGAACAGGATCGGTTCGCCGGCAGTACTGGTCGTCAGGCGCTCGCAGCGCAGCACCGGACTGCCGAGCGGCACTGCCAACAGGGCCGCGTTCTCCGCGCTGGCCGATGCTGCACCGATGGTCTGGGTCGCGCCGCGGAGTGCGATGCCGAACAGCTCGTAGAACGGCTTGCGTTCGACGTCGTCGCCGGCTGACGTGCTGGCCGAGCTCGGCCGGACACCACACCGTGACGACAGCGAACGGCTCGCCGTCGGCGCAGGTTGATCCTCTTGACCCGCAGCACCTGATCGCAGCGCAGTTGCGGCTCACGTGCGGCGGCGCCGCGACGAACGCGAACTCGATGATCTGACGCTGTGGATGGATGCCGCGCTCCTCGAGCTGACGCTCGATGGTGTCGAGCTGGGTCAACCGCTGCTGCACCGGCGCGGCCGGCGACGAACCATCCGAAGCCCTGACGAGAGTCGACCAGACCGCTCGTCCCGCAAGGTCTCGAGCGCACGCCGGACGGTCACCCGGCTGACGCCGAACTCGCCGGAGAGCTCGCTCTCGCTCGGCAACACATGGCCGCGCACCGACCGCGGCGATCCGCTCGCGCAGCACCTGGGCGATTTCCTGATATCGGATCGTGCGCACGTCAGTCGTGGGCTTCCGCGAGCGGACTCACTTGTATTATGCTTGTCTACATCTGAATGAAATGCAAGAGCAGCCGAACCCGAGCGAGGAGCCGCCATGCCGGTCACCGCAGGAACGCCGGTCGAGTTGGTCCACGGCGTGTACGCCAACCTGGCCGCTCGATGCGAGCCGGCCGCAGCGTTTCGGCCGGCCGCTGACGCTGACCGAGAAGATCCTGCTCAACCACCTCGGCGATCCCGACCAGCCGACATCGAGCGTGGCGGAACGTACAACGACTTCCATCCCGACCGTGTGGCCATGCAGGACGCCACCGCCCAGATGGCGCTGCTGCAGTTCATGACCGCGG
Source organism: Ilumatobacteraceae bacterium (assembly GCA_963746365.1). GTDB lineage: Bacteria > Actinomycetota > Acidimicrobiia > Acidimicrobiales > Ilumatobacteraceae > JAENVT01. The sequence continues at coordinate 76,262 of CAVVBH010000028.1, forward strand.
GGCTGCCCACCACCGCCGTGCCCAGCACGGTGCACTGCGATCACCTGATCTCGGCCAAGGTGGGCGCTCGCATCGACCTCGGCGTGGCCATCGACACCAACAAGGAGGTCTACGACTTCCTGCGATCGGTCAGCGCGAAGTACGGCATCGGCTTCTGGGGACCCGGCAGCGGCATCATCCACCAGGTCGTGCTCGAGAACTACGCGTTCCCCGGCGGCATGATGATCGGCACCGACAGTCACACGCCCAACGCCGGCGGGCTCGGCATGGTGGCGATCGGCGTCGGCGGCGCCGACGCCGTCGACGTGATGACCGGCTTTGCGTTCAACGTGCGCTGGCCGAAGGTCATCGGTGTGAAGTTGACCGGGACACTCAGCGGTTGGTCGGCGCCGAAGGACGTCATCCTCGAAGTCGCCAGGGTCCTCACCGTCGAAGGCGGCACGGGAGCGATCGTCGAGTACTTCGGTCCCGGCGCCGACAGCATCTCGGCGACCGGAAAGGGCACCATCTGCAACATGGGCGCCGAGATCGGTGCCACGTGCAGTGTGTTCGGCTACGACCACAACATGTCGATGTATCTCAAGTCGACCGGTCGCGAGGCGATCGCCGACGCAGCCGACAAGGTTGCCGACGATCTCCGTCCCGACGACGGTGCGCTGTACGACCAGCTCATCGAGATCGACCTCGACGAGTTGAAGCCGTTGATCAACGGCCCACACTCCCCCGACCGCGCCAACCGCGTCGGTGCCGCGGTAGGAGCGGAGGCCCGCGCCAACGACTGGCCGCTGGAGATCTCCGCTGCACTCATTGGCAGCTGCACCAACAGCTCCTACGAAGACATCACCCGCGCCGCGTCGATTGCCCGTCAGGCATCCGCTCGGGGGCTGATGGTGAAGACCGACCTGATGGTCACGCCGGGATCCGAGCAGACGCGCGCCACGATCGAGCGCGACGGATTGCTGGCAGACCTCGAAGCCATCGGCGCGACCGTGCTCGCCAATGCATGTGGTCCGTGCATCGGCCAATGGGATCGTCCGGCGTCCGACAACGGCGTTCCCAACACGATCGTCAACTCCTACAATCGCAACTTCCCGAAGCGCAACGACGGTTCGGCCAACACGTTGAGCTTCGTGACGTCGCCCGACACCGTCATCGCACTCGCGCTTGCCGGCCGGCTCGATTTCGATCCGACCACCGACACCATCACCGCACCGGACGGCACCGAGGTGTTGCTCGACGCGCCCGTCGGCGAGGTGCTGCCCGACAAGGGGTACGACCCCGGCGAGAACACGTTCACGCCTCCACCGGAGGATGGCTCGAGTGTCGTGGTGGAGGTGTCGCCGACGAGCGAGCGCCTGCAACTGCTCCAGCCGTTCCCAGCGTGGGACGGCAAGGACTACTACGACCTGCCGATCCTGATGAAGGCCAAGGGCAAGTGCACCACCGACCACATCTCCGCCGCCGGCAAGTGGCTGACCTACCGCGGCCATCTCGAGAACATCAGCGGCAACCTGTTCCTCGGCGTCGTCAGCGCGTTCGATCGTCCCGTCGGCGAGGGTGTCGACTTCCGCGACGGAACCCCCGACACGCTGCCCAACCTGGCAAAGAAGTACGGCGAGGCAGGCGTTCGCTGGGTGGCGATCGGCGACCGCAACTACGGCGAGGGCTCATCACGCGAGCACGCAGCGATGGAGCCGCGCTTTCGTGGCGGCGTGGTCATCCTGGCGCGCAGCTTCGCCCGCATTCACGAGACCAACCTGAAGAAGCAGGGTCTCCTGCCGCTGACCTTTGCCGATCCCGACACCTACGACCTGATCGAGGAGACGGACCGCATCAACGTGCTGGGTCTCCCGCCGAAGCCGGGTGAGAACGTCAAGTGCGAAATCGTCAAGCCCGACGGAGCCACCATCCCGTTCGAAGGCGTGCACACCTTCAGCAACGAGCAGGTGGAGTGGTTCAAGGCCGGTTCCGCTCTCAACGTCGTGCGCCGCAAGGTCGCCGAGGGCAAGATCTAGAGACGCGTCGATGGATCTGCTGCAGGCACTGCGTACCACCGGGTCCAGCTCGCGACTTCACCGATCGACCGGTCGACGACGCAACGGTCGCAGGGATACTCGACGACGCCCGATTCGCACCCAGCGGCGGGAACCGCCAACCGTGGCGGGTCGCAGTCGTGAAAGACGCAGCGGTGCGCCGCAAGCTCGCCGATCTCATGACAACGGTGTGGCAGGAGTACCTCGGCGAGAGCCAGGACGATTCACGCACGCCGTTCGCCCTCGGTCGTTCGACAGGTGCCGCGCCGGTGGCCGAGCCCAACCCGCTGCTTCGACAACATCGAGCACGTTCCGGTGATGCTGGCCGTCGCCGCCGATCTCAACAAGATCGCCCTGATGGACGGCCAAGCCGGTCGGCCTCCGATCACCGGCGGCGCCTCGATCTATCCGTTCTGCTGGAGCATCTTGCTTGCGGCGCGAGCCCGTGGATTGGGTGGCGTCATGACGACGTTCCTGTCGCGAGCGGAATCCGATGCTGCGTCGGTGCTGCGCCTCCCCACCGATCACGCGCTCGCGGCGACGATCTTTCTCGGCCATCCGGTCAAGATCACGACCAAGCTGCGACGCAACCCGGTGGCGGCCTTCGCCACCATCGATCGATTCGACGGGGATGCGCTGATATGACCGAACTGGCCAGGGACCCCGAACTGGACCCGGCTGGCGACGAACGCACGCTGTTGCACTCGTTCCTCGACTATCAGCGAACGATCCTCGTCCGCAAGGCCGAAGGCATCACCGATGCACAGTCACGGCTGCGGATCGAGCCGAGCGAGATGACGTTGCTCGGCCTCATTCGGCACATGGCCGACGTCGAGCGCAACTGGTTCCGCCGCCGATTCGCCGACCATGACGCCCCGCCCATCTACTACAGCGACGACGACCCCGATGGCGACTTTCACCCGACAGACGATGACACCCTCGCTGAGGCGCTCGGCTCACTGCGTGCCGAGATCGAGTTTGCCCGCGACTCAACTGCGGGCGTCGCCCTCGACAGCCTGGCGAAGGCAAATCCGCCAACCCAACGAATTCCGGGGTGGCAACCGAGCCTCCGATGGATCCTCATTCACATGATCGAGGAGTATGCGCGTCACTGCGGCCACGCCGACCTGTTCCGCGAACGGATCGACGGCACCGTCGGCGACTAGCCGAACTGCGGGATCAGGACGAACGAATGGCGCGCGTGCCGGTGATCTCGGCCGTGCGATCGACCAGGGTCGATCGAGCCCGTTCCGCAGCCTCGCGGGCTCGCTCGGCCAGGCGCCGGGCGACCTTGCCGATCCGCTGGATCTGACGGATGAGCGCCTCGCGGGCCAGCTCGGCCTCGGCGGTGAGGCCCTGCAGCGACTCGATCTTCCACCACTTCATCACGACCGGCTCGAGGATCTGCTCGTGGTGCTGCGAGAGGTTGTACAGGCCGGCGTTGGCGATGGCCTGGGCGTGGTGCTTGAAGCCGGGAATGCCCGTGCCGGGCATCTCGAACTCGCGCACCTGCCGCTCGATCGCCGGCAGCACCATCGACGGCGCGATCTCGAGCGCCGCCGACGTGAGGTCTCGGTAGAAGAGGAAGTGGAAGTTCTCGTCGGCAGCGACGCGGCTGATGACGTCGTAGCCGGCCTTCGCGGCCGGATGATCCGGCCGAGGTGCTCGACGCAGCGCCCGGCCGGTGTTGCGGTGGGCGATGCGGGTGGCCAGCTCCTGCAGCGCGACGTACACGAAGCCGTCGATCGGCTGAGTCGGGCTCCGGCACCTGCCCGCCTGACATCTGCGATCATCCGACCGTCCTCGAGCGTCTTCGGGTCGAGCGAGCGGGTGACCGTCATGAAGTCGCGCAGAGCGATCGAGTGGCGGGCCTCTTCGGCCGTCCAGCGGTGCGACCACTCCCGCCAGACGCCCCGTGCGCCCGAACATGCGGTCGATGGTGTGGAAGTAGTACGGCAGGTTGTCCTCGGTGAGGAGGTTGACGAACAGCGCGCTGCGGACCGCGTCCGGAATGGGCATCTCGTTCGGCATTCCATTCGACATCTGCTTCGAAGTCGCGGCCCATGCTCCATGGCACGAACTCGTGTGGATACCAGGGCTTGCACGGTCTCGTAGTGCCGAGTGGTCAACCGTTCTGCGACCTCGGTGAGTTCGTTGAGGAGCGCCGTGTCGTTCATCGTCGACAAGTATACCCGCCTACCGACCGGTAGGTAGAGCGTCTCGTCGACAACGTTGTTCCGGCTCGACGTGCGTCAGTCGGTGCCGGGTCGGCGACGTGGTTCGGCATCGACGTCGCCCTTGTAGCCGGGCGGCAGCGCAGCCGCCAGCTCTTCCGGGCTCGGCTCGCGTTTGACCCGGCTCTCCGGCGGCAGCAGATCCATCAAGGCCTTCATGATCCGCTTCGTGTCGGCGTCGGCGCTCTGGTACTTCAGCGGGACTGGCTGAACCGACACGAATGCGTGACGGTCGGCGGGTCGACGATGTTGAGCACGTTGGGAAGGCGAGCCGATCGCGGCCAGACCTTCTCCGTCCCCCAGAGACCCGACCGGGATCACCGGCGCGTGCGTCATGGCGGCCAGCCGAGCTGCTCCCCACCGTCCCTTCAGCTTCGGGTCGAAGAACGCCTTGCCGCGCGGGATGGTGCCCTGTGGCATCACGGCCGACCATGTCGCCGTTTTCGAGGGCTTCTGCGGCAGCCTTCAACGGCTCGTCCGCTCCCGGTTCCTCGATCGACGCGGATGCCACCCATCGCCTCTGCGATCTGCCCGACGATCGGCGCGTCGAAGACCTCCTTCTTGCCGAGGAACCGGACGGTCCGGTCCGTCCGGGCGATCGTGACCGCCATCGCCATCGGATCGAAGTAGCTGCGGTGGTTGCCGACGATGATTGCCGGCCCCGATGCGGGATGTTCTCGACGCCCGTCGATGTCGAACCTCGCATACGGGAAGAAGAACGGATGCGTGAAGCTGAGCGCGAGTCGTTGTATCTCCAAGTTGACCACCGGGATCTTGGCCATGCCGCACCCGACCGTGTCCGGTCGCCGCCAGTGTCGACTCGGCGCCTCGCGCCGAGAGGTCGAGACGGCCAGCGCGCGCTGCCATGACCGCCATCCGCGGAGTCGGGGTTGACGACGAACGGGATGGCCGACCGCCGCCAGCAGCGGCGTGTCGTAGACGCTGTCGCTGTAGGCGTAGCTGTGCGGCGAGGTCGATGCCGTGCTCGTCGGCCCAGTCGCGCACCGCGGCGAGCTTGCCGGCGCTCCACACGAACGGACCGACGAGTCGTTCCGTCGTAGGTGCCGTCGTCGTTGACGCCGTACTGCGTGGCGACGACGTCGTCGAGACCGAGGAGATCTGCGAGCGGCTTCACCATGTCGTAGGGCGTGGTCGTGGCCATCACGACCGGCCGCCCGGCGGCGCGGTGCTGCTCGAACAGCGGTGCGGCGAGCGGCTGGACCATCTCGACCAATCGCTCGGCTGCAATCGCCGCGGCCGCCTGAACAGCGACCTGTGGCTTGCCCTTCGCGAGTGCGACCGCCTGTCGGGCGAGCGCCATCGACGGCAGCGTCTCGCCGACCGTGTTGAACAGCTTGAACAGCAGGGTCTCGCCGGGGATCGAGCGGTTGACCAACCCCGCCGACTTCATCGCCTCCGAGAACACCTCGCCGGACGCACCGGCCAGCAGCGTGCGGTCGAGATCGAAGAACGCTGCCCCCACGGTGCCGGTCGGTCTCGGGTTGGCCATCAGCGCGACTGTACGCCAAAACGGGAAAGACCCCGCCTGGGGGAAGCGGGGTCTCTCAACCAGAACCCTGTGATTGGGGGAACCACATTTGGGGGGTTCTTTCGAACGGAACCATTGGGGGTGGGAACCGTTCGACTACATGTGAAAGTATGCACGTGAACGAGTGATCTTTCAAGCAGTATTCGAAGATAGTCGATATCATTTTTGCAGATGGATCTCCGCCAGCTGACCACGCTCGTGGCGATCGCCGACCACGGCTCCTTCTCCGCCGCAGCTCGTGCGCTGTACACCGTGCAATCCAACGTCAGCGGCCATATGGCGCGCCTCGAGCGTGAGCTGGGCGTCACGCTGGTCGATCGCCAGCGCGGTGGCCTGACCGACGAAGGTGTCATCGTGGTCGACCGTGCCCGGCGGGTACTGCACGAGCTGGAGGATATCGCCGCAGAGATGGCGTCGCGGGGCGACGAGGTCACCGGTGAGTCCCGGCTCGGCGTCATCGGCACGACCGCCCGCTGGCTGCTCCCGCAGCTCCTCGGTCAGGTGAGCGGAGCCCACCCCGGCGTGCGCGTCACGATCCACGAGGGAAACACCAGCAGCCTGCTCCCCCGCCTGCAGGCCTCGCAGATCGATGCCGCGATCCTGCACCTTCCGATCGACGAGCCGGAGTTGCAGGTCGACGCCCTGTTCGCCGAGGATCTGCTCTGCTCGCCCACAGCCGGTTCGGTCTGTCGGGTTGCGAGTCCGCTTCGTTGAAGGAGCTCGCCAAGATCCCACTGCTGCTCCCCCCGTGTGGCACCGCTCTGCGACGGATCATCGATCGCGCGGCCGCGGCCGCCGACGTCGAGCTGCAGGCGCAGGCCGAGATCGACGGCGTTCGGCTGCTCGCCTCCCTGGCGTTCGAGGGGTACGGCGCGGCGATCGTGCCGGCGACGTCGGTCCCCCGTTGGTTGAAGGGCGACTTCCAGCGCGTGCAGGTGCCCGAGCTGCCTCGCCGCGTCGTCGGCTGGGTGCAGCGCCGGCGGCCGGCGCCCGGGATCCCCACGCGAGTTCTGCTGGCCGTGCTGCGCGATGTCGTCGCATGCAGGGCCCGAAGCAGCCCGGCGTGCACGTCGGCACGGAGGCATTCCCCCTCGGCCGCGCTGTCTAGCCCATTAGTCTCGGGGTTCATGGCGCCCGTCGAGCTTCGTAACCGCGTCGTCGGTGCTGTCAGTTCCGACGTCCGCGACTTCGAGGGCCGCCAGGTCGTGTGGGTCGACGTCGACGCCGGTTCACGGGTCGGCGCATTGACATCGGACTCGTCGGGCAAGATCGAGAACGCCTCGTGCACCGCACGGGCCAAGGGCTTCCCGCTGATCGTGATCATGCGGTCCAGCGGCGCCGACATCGTCGAAGGTTTCGCGGCCCTGCATGGTTGGGGACTCGCGGCCAAGGCGCTGACCGATTGCTCGGGCGTTGTGCCGATCATCATGGTCGTCGAGGGCCCGGCGGTGTCGGGTCCGGCGCTGTTGTTGGGCATCGCCGACTTCGTCGTGATGACAGTGGATTCGTATGCGTTCGTGACCGGGCCGACCATGGTTGCCGAGTTCACCGGCGTGCAGATCGACAACGAGGAGCTCGGCGGCGCCGCGTCGCACGCGCGATACACCGGTGCCACGAGCCTCGTGGCCCCTGACCTCGGATTCGGCGATCGAGATGGTCGCCCAACTGCTGGCGTACCTCCCGCCAGCACAACGACGAAGAACCGCCGTCTGTGGCCGACCGACGATCCGCCCGATCGCCAAACGCCCGAGGCGGGGGCACTGATGCCACAGACGTCGACCGGCAGCTACGACGTTCGCGATGTCATCCGGGCGATCTGCGACGACGGCGAGATGCTCGAGCTGCGCGGCCGATGGGCGCCCAACGTCGTCACGGCGTTCGCGTCGATCGGCGGCCTTCCGATCGGCATCGTTGCGAATCAACCGCTGGCTCTGGCGGGCACACTCGACATCCCGGCGTCGCAGAAGGCAGCCCGCTTCGTCGCGTTCTGCGACGCGTTCAACCTGCCGATCGTGACCCTCGTCGACACGCCGGGCTTCTATCCGGGCAAGGATCTCGAGTGGCGCGGCATGATCCGCCATGGCGCCCAGCTGGTGTTTGCGTATGGCCGCGCAACCGTCCCGCGAATCTGTGTGATCCTGCGCAAGAGCTACGGCGGCGCGTACATCGTGATGGATTCCAAGACGATGGGCAACGACCTGTGCATCGCATGGCCATGGGCCGAGCTGGCGGTGATGGGCGCGGGACAGGCCGCGGCGATCCTGCAGCGGCGGGCAACGCTGGAGGAACGAGCCGCATTCGAGTCCGACTACGCCGAGCGACTGCTGAACCCTTACATCGCCGCCGAACGCGGTTTCATCGACGGTGTCATCGAGCCGGCCGAGACACGTCAGGTGATCGCCGAAGCCCTCATGACCCTGATCGACAAACGCGAAGCCCTCGTTTCCAGACCCCACGACAACACCCCCCTGTAGGGCGCGCCAGTCGCCGGACGGCTTGGATCAGTCGGTTGGGGAAGGGATCAACGTTCGACCGAGCAGTTGTGCCGCGGCGGTGCCATCGACGGGTTCGGCGAACCAGAATCCCTGCGCCGTTCGGCAACCCATCTTGCGTAGGAGCTCCAACTGCGCGGCGCTCTCGACGCCCTCGGCGACGACCTCGAGTCCGAGCCCCTTCCCGATGTCGATGATCATCTGGACGAGCTTCGGAGTACGGGGATCGTTGGCGAGGTCCTTGATGAACGCGCGGTCGATCTTCAGCGCTTGTATCGGGAAACGGCGCAACGCCTGCAACGACGACATGCCGGTGCCGACCCCGCTGATCAGCACGCCGATGCCGATCTCGTGCAGTTGCTCGATGACCGCGTACGCCGATCCGGGATTGCGCCTGATCACGGTCTCCGTGATCTCGACCGTCAGGTTGTCCGGCGAAAGCTGATTGCGACGGATGCATTCGAGGATGTGCGCCTGCAGGCCGGGATCCGAGAACTCACGGTGTGAGATGTTGACGCTGACATTGACCGTGCCGTCGTACGTCTGCTGCCAGACCGCGATCTGGCGGCAGACTTCGTCGATGACCCATCGTCCGAGCGGCACGATCAGGCCGATCTCCTCGGCGTCGGGCAGGAACTCCATCGGTCCGACGAGACCGTGGCGCGGGTGGTTCCATCGCACGAGCGCCTCGAAGCGATCAGTGGTCGGCGTGTCGAGACTGACGATCGGCTGATAGTGCACCTCGAATTGCCGGTCGTCCATCGCTTTGCGGATCTCGGATTGCAAATCCATTCGAGCGACTGCACTGTCGCGCATCGTCGACATCGAACATTGCGAATGAACTGCGGTTGTGGGCCTTGGCGTAGTACATCGCAATGTCGGCGTCCCGAAGCACGTCCTCGGCGCGGGTGTACATGCCTTCACTGGTTGCGATGCCGACGCTGGACGTCACCGCGACGCGATGGCCTTCGATCTCGATGGGAGCCGCCAGGTTCGCCTGCATCCGATCGACGATCGGACGAATCGCGCTGGGATCGATGTTGTGGAGCAGGACTGCGAACTCATCGCCACCGAAGCGCGCCGCGAGGTCGGCGGGACGCAATCCGTTCCGTAGACGCTGCCCGATCTGCGTCAGCAGGCGGTCACCGGCAAGGTGGCCGAGCGAATCGTTGACGAGCTTGAAGCCGTCGAGATCGAGAAACACAACGGCGTAGCGAAGCTTCGTGGGTGCGCGGGCATCGTTGATCGCGAAGTAGAGCCGTTCGAGAAAGAGCTTCCGGTTCGGCAGGCCCGTCACTTCGTCGTACAGCGCTCCCTGGCGGAGTTGCTCCTCGAGCTGCTTGCGCGGCTCGATGTCGTGGATCGAGCCGACGATGCGTGTCGCCGGTCCATCGGCCGGACCGACGGGCAACGCCCGACACGCGAGACAGTGATAGGTGCCGTCGAGACCGAGCACTCGATGCTCGAACGCGACGGGTTGAAGATGACCGGCGACGGCGACGCGCAGCTCCTCGCGGACACGATCGAGGTCTTCGGGATGCACGGCGTCGAACCAGACCGAGGGCGCACTGCTGGCCCGGAGGTGCGCATGTCCGAGCAACTCGATGCACCGCCGCGAGTAGTAGACGGTGTCGGTCGTCAGATCCCAATCCCACAGTCCGTCCTTCGTCGCCTCCGCCCACAGGACGTACCGCTCCTCGCTCCTTCGGACGTCGTCGACCAGGTGCTGTTGTTCGAGCGCGGCCGTCAGCAGTGCAGCCCACTGGTTGTGTGTCTCGCGTCCATTGTTGGAGAGTGCATCAACCTCACCCGAGACGGCCAGCAGTCCGTAGTCGAGGCCACGCGCCTTCACCGGCACGACGATCGTCACCTCGTTGACGAGCGGATCGGCGAGGGCGATGAGACTGGCAGGGGGAAACTCCTCGAGGGAGCACGTCGTGCCGACGAGACGCGGCAGCGCAGCGCGGGGGTCGTGCGCGCCGACGATGCGCAATCGCCCACTCGATGGATCGCCGTCCCACAGTCCCAGCACGCCACCGCGTGCGTTCGTTCCGGCGAGCCACTGCAGGTGTCGCGGATCAGCGGTGTCGTGGTCGAGCAGTTGCATGCTGATCTCGTACTGCTCGCGCATCGACTCCTCGCGAGCGGTGCCACGCTCGTAACGCATCTCTGCCTCGGCCCGCCAGAATCCGACTGCAGCGTCCGTCGCGAGCGACCCGTCGTCGTCGGGACAACCGCACGACCCTCGAGCAACGAACCTCGATGGCGACAGGTATGTTCCGGGTTCGACGTGGTCGCCTCGGATCTCGGCAAGCAGGAGTCGTGCAGCCGACGCGCCGATCTCGTCGTAGGGCTGCACCACTGTGGAAAGCGTCGGCCGCGTGTGCGCGCCCGCCTCCACACCGTCGAAGCCCACAATTGCCAGATCGTCTGGAATCGAGAAGCCGAGATCCGCAGAGCTGTGCCATGCAGCCCATCGCATTGCGATCGGTAGCGAGAATCAGCGCCGTGATGGGCATTGCTGCAGCCACGAGTTGCTGGGCGACGTCGCGACCGCCGAGCTCACCGTTGTCGAACGCGTTGAAGAACCATTTCGCATGAGGATCAATGCCATGGGCAAGCATGGCGGCCCGGTATGCGTCGTGCCGCGTGCGCATGTCGGGTTGGATGAGGTTTGCTGCGAAGCCGATGCGCGTGTGGCCGTGGCCGATCAGGTGGTCGACGGCGTCCGTCACACCTGCGGCGTTGTCGGGCGTTGCCGAAGGAACATCGAAACCCTCCATCTCGTCACTCGCCAGCGCCACGGCCTTGCCAGCTGCGCGAATTCGGAGCAGGTAGGTCTGGGTGGTGGCGGAGGCAATCGAGATGACGCCGTCGAGATGCTTCCAGGCTGTCGGCGTGGCGTAATCGGGCGCCGAGACGACCTCGTCGCTTCCCAAGCCGGCGTCGAGTGTCTGCAGCAACACGACACGGCCGCCGACGGCAGCAACCTCGCCGGCGATTCCTGCCACGATCTTGCCGTAGTAGAGCCCGCCGGTGACCGGCGAGAGCACTCCGACAACGATCGATTTCGTGATCTACAGAGCCTACGTCTGGATCGCGTCAAGATGTGCTGACGGGGACTTAGTACCCGGTCTGGCCGTCAGTCAGTTCTCGGAGGATGTCGAGGTGTCCGGCGTGCCGGGTGGTCTCCGTGGTCATGTGCAGCAATATCCAGCGGAGCGTGACAATTCCGAAGTACTCGTGCGGCAGCACGCTGGGCGTCTCGAGCGATGGCTGTCCGGACGATCTCGCGAGCGTTCGATCGCCGCGAGGTAGTCGCGACGACCTGTCCACCGGAGATCGAGATCACGGCGAACGACGCGTCGTTCGACGCCGTCGGCTCGCCGAGAAGAAGTGCCGAACCAGCCGCGTTCACACCATGCGAGATGCCTGACGACACCGAGCATCGTGACGCCGAGGCGTCACGCAGCGAGTGCTCATCGAAGTCAATCCGTCGAGCTTGCGAACGACACACTTCGTGTTCCAATCGAGCGAGCTGACAGTTGAGCTCGTCGAGGTCTCGCACTGCGTCCATCACGCCCACTGGTGGAACCGTGCGTGCGCCGCTAGTCTCAGGCCTTGGGGAGCAAGCCCCATTTTCATCACCTGTGTCATCTAGGGGAACAACATGCCCGACACCATCACCATCATCGACGACCGCACCGGTAAGCAGCTCACGGTTCCGATCACTGACAACATCTTCCCCGCGAGCGCCGTGCGCGAGCTCGATCCCTCGTTGTTCATCTACGACCCGGCGTTCATGCAGACAGCAGCGTGCCGCAGTGCGATCACGTATCTGGACGGCGAGGCGGGGATCCTTCGTTACCGCGGGTATCCCATCGAGCAGCTGGCCGAGCACAGCACGTACCTCGAAGTCGCCTACCTGTTGCTGAACGGCGATCTGCCGAACGCGGCGCAGCTCGAGCAGTGGAAGGCAGACGTCACCAGCCACACGTTCATCCACGAGAACATGCGCAAGCGCTTCGTCGACGGCTTCCACTACGACGCGCACCCGATGGGCATGTTGGTCAGTTCGATCGCCGCTCTCGGCACGTTCTACAACGACGCCAAAGAGATCCACGACCAGAGCAGCCGCGACAAGCAGATCCTGCGACTGATCGCCAAGATGCCGACGCTGGCGGCGATGTGCTACCGGTTCTCGGTCGGCCTGCCCTTCGTCTATCCCGACAACCACCTCAGCTTCCCTGCCAACTTCCTCAACATGATGTGGAAGATCGGGTCGTACGAGGTCGATCCGCGCCTCGAGCGGGCGATGGAAGTGTTGTTCATCCTCCATGCGGATCACGAGCAGAACTGCGGCACCACGGCCATGCGCGTCGTCGGTTCCAGCCACGCCGATCCGTACTCGGCGACGGCGTCTGCGGCGTCGGCGCTGTACGGCCCGCTGCACGGGGGCGCCAACGAGCAGGTGGTACGGATGCTCACCGAGATCGGCTCGATGGATCAGGTGCCCGCGTTCCTCGACGACGTCAAGTCCGGCAAGGGCAATCGCCTGATGGGCTTCGGCCACAGGGTCTACAAGAACTATGACCCGCGGGCGACGATCATCAAGAAGACGGCGTACGACGTCTTCGAGGTCACGGGCAAGAACCCGCTGCTCGACATCGCTCTGAAGCTCGAAGAAGTTGCGCTCAGCGACGACTACTTCATCAGCCGCAAGCTCTATCCCAACGTCGATTTCTACAGCGGCCTGATCTACCAAGCGCTCGGCTTCCCGGTGGCGATGTTCACGGTGCTGTTCGCCATCCCGCGCACGTCGGGGTGGCTGGCGCACTGGCAGGAACTGCTGGGCGACAAGGACCAGAAGATCAGCCGGCCCCGCCAGTGGTACACCGGCGCGGGCGTACGCGACTACGTGCCGCTGGCCAGCCGCTGAACACGGCTGGCCACCGACAACGCCGGTGAGTCAGGAGGCCGCGAGTCCGGCCACGCCACTCGGTACCGTGAGCGCTCCTTGCAGGGTCAGAGATCCGTCGCCGCCGATCGAGTGGGTAGAGATGGTGTGCGATCCATTGTTGAGGGTGAACAGCGAGTCGTTGGCTTCGACCATGTCGTTCGGTCCGGCGCCTGGCGTAGCGGCGATCGCCTGCAGCAACTGCAGCGAGCCGTTTCGCCCGAGTCGATAGCTGCTGATCGAGCCGCTGCCGGCGTTCGTGGTATAGGCATACTTCTGATCTTCGGACAATGCGATCCAGCAGGCAGCGGTCTGCGTATCCGCGACTTCCGGGCTGATGGGCTCGAGGCCGGTGAACGCGGCGAAGCGATAGCTGGAGACCGACGATGCGCCCGCAGCACCACCGGCGGCGTTCGACACGATCACGTGGTTGCGATCGTCGATTGCGAAACCGAAGGGAGTGGTGCCGGCCGACGCTTCTGCCACTGCCGCACCGGCGACGCCGTGCTTGTTGACCGCGAACACGTCGATAGTGCTCGTCGCCTTCTCGGTCACCACGAGCCGCTTACCGGTTGCATCGAACGCAATTTGGGCCGCGCCGATCCCCGACAGCGATTGAGTCGATCCAGCGATCTGCTCGAGTCGATCGTGTCGGATACGGAAGCCGCTGATCGTGCTGTCGCCCGCATTTACCACGTACGCGATGTCGTCGTGCACGGCAACGCTGACAGGGTTCATGCCGTGCGACGACTCGACGTCGCCGAGGCTGAGGGTGCCGTCGCGTTCGATACCGAACAGCGACACCTGATTCGAGCCGGCATTGACGGCCAGCAGGTGATGGCCGTCCGAAACGACCGCGCCCTGCGAGCCGAGACCAGTGCCCGAGCCAAGGCCGCCGGTTGCGAAGCTGCCGACCGAGGAGAGTGTGCCGTCGATGTTCTGAAAAGCCAGCACTTCGTTGCCGCTTGCGGCATTGGTCTCGGTGTAAATCGTGCTGACACCGTGATCGTTGTCGTGACGGTCGTGATGACCATCGTCCGCGGACGCTGTACCGGCGTAGGTCAGGGTGACGAGGGGGGCGATCAGCGCCAGCATCGCTGCTGATCGGCGGAGTCGAGGTGACAAGGTGTTCTCCTATGACGTGTTCGGCGGATTTGCCGATCACGACTCTGGGGAGTGCCAAGACGGATGTACAGAGGCGCGGCCGCGAGTTTCGAGAGAGTTGTGCGGGCCGAATGCAGCTGTTTCTCAAACATGCGCCGACGCCCGGAGAATCGAAACATCCCAGAAACTCGACGCACCTGCCATTCACACACTGACTCAGGGTCCGTATCGTGATCGCGTGAACAACGGCGCGGCTCGTGTTTTGGTCGTCGACGACGAGCCAACGGTGCGCGAAGTCGTCGTGCGATATCTGCAGCGCGACGGCTACGTCGTGCACGAGTTGGATCGCGGTGATCTTGTCAGCGACGCAGTCACCACGTTTCAACCCGATCTGATCGTCCTCGACATCATGCTGCCAGGACTGTCGGGCCTCGATGTGCTGCGGGCCATCGGTCCAAACAAGATTCCCGTGATCATGCTGACCGCACGCGTCGACGAAGCCGACCGAGTGCTCGGACTCGAGTTGGGAGCCGACGACTACGTGACCAAGCCCTTCTCGCCACGTGAGTTGGTCGCCCGCGTGCGCAGTGTGTTGCGTCGAGCGCAGCCACCCACGGGTTCGAACGAGGCGCTTCGATTCGATGATCTGGTCATCGACCGTTCGTCGCCGCGAGGTCACGCTCGATTCTCGAGTCGTTGCGCTGACGGCCAAGGAATTCGACCTGCTCGCGCACATGGCGAACAGCCCTCGGCAGGTGTTCTCCCGTAGCCAACTGTTGCGCGACGTATGGGATTCTTCGGCCGATTATCAGGACCCTGCAACGGTCACGGTGCATGTGCGCAGACTGCGCCACAAGCTCGAGTCGAATCCCGAGGTGCCGCGCTGGATCACCACCGTGTGGGGTGTGGGATACAGGTTCGAACCATGAGTTGGCGATTCATCGCCTGGTTGACCGGAATCTTCGTCGCCTCACTTGTCGTCGCCGAGATCCTGCTGCAACCACCCACCGACGACGAACGTCTGCACCTCATCGCCATCCTCGGCGCGCCCGCCCTGATCGCTGCGGTCCTCGTGCCGTTCCTCGGGAAGTGGGTTTCCGCACGCACCAGTGTCGCCGGCACGGCCCTTCTCGTCGGTCTCTGCTCACTCACTCTGGGAGCGGTCACGACGTCGGCCGCATCCAACGCGATGTTCCTGTCGTCGCACGATTACCGACTGTTCCTTGTAGTCCTGGCGTTGTCGAGCGGGATCGCCCTGGCTGTCGGATCGCACCTCACTCGTCCGTTGTCGCTCGACATCGCTCGGCTCGGTGAGGTGGCCGAACGTGTTGCCGCCGGCGACTTCACAGCTCGTACCGGGGTGAGCCGCCACGACGAGATCGGGCGTACCGCGCGTGCGGTCGACTCGATGGTGGTTGCGCTCGACGAGGCCGCGGCTGAACGGATGCGCGCCGCCGATGCTCGGCAGCTGCTGTTCACCAGCATCGGTCACGACCTGCGCACACCCCTCGCGGCAATGCGCGCGGCCGTCGAGAGCCTTCAGGACGGTTTGGCACCAGAGCCGGATCGCTACTACGGAATCATCGGCGGGCAACTCGACAACGTCGAAGCCCTCCTCGACCAGTTGGTCGAATATGCCCGCATCGAATCCGGACGGAGCAATCGCGAGCGCACCACGGTGTCGATGGCGGAGCTTGCCCACGAGGCTGTCGAGGAGCTTTCACCTGTCGCCCATCGCATGGACGTCGAGGTACACCTCGAGTCGGACGGTCCGGCGGTCGTGGAAGCCAGCACCACCGACATGTCGCGCGTGCTGCGCAATCTCCTGGAGAACGCCATCCGTCACAGTCCCTCGGGCACTGCGGTCAACATCGCCGTTCGCAGCGGCACAGAAGTCGAGGTTGCCGTCCACGACGACGGTCCGGGATTCCCCGACGACTTCCGCCAGCCGCGCCTTCGAACCGTTCACGCGCGCCGACCCGGCACGCGACACACGCACGGGACACTCGGGGCTCGGCCTCGCCATCGCCCGCGCACTCGTCGAAGCCCACGGTGGTCGAATCTGGCTGGCCACCGGAGCAGGTGGAGATGTGCGATTCTCGATTCCGCGAAAGGACAAGCCATGATCGAATCCCCGCGATCGCAGACCGGCGACGGGAGCACAACGCTGTCGCCGCCGTCGACAACGGAACCGGCACAGGCGCCACGCCAGTACGGCGCGATAGCCGGTTTGGTGGCCGGCGCTGTCGCCGTCACCGTCGGCATGCTGGTCGCCGGGATCATCGACGTCGTTTCGCCCATCGACGCTGTCGGCAGTGAGTTCATCGACAGGGTCCCACCCTGGCTCAAAGAACTGGCCATCCAGTGGTTCGGCACCAGCGACAAGCTGGCCCTGCGGATCGGCATCGTGTCGGTCCTCGGGATCGCAGCCTTGACGGTCGGCTACCTCGCAGCGCGTTGGACGGTCGCCGCGGTCATCGGCATCGGTCTCTTCGGTCTGATCGGCGCTGCTGGCCGCGTGGCATCGGCCCGGCGAGTCCGTCTCGGCGGCGTTGCCGTCGGTGATCGGCGCGGCGATCGGCATTCCGCTGCTGGTGCGCCTGGTGCAGCGACCGAAAGCTCCGCGCAGGTCGAAATGCCGGGGCGCTCGCGTGCGCCACTGGGATGGGATCGTCGCCGCTTTCTCGTCTCGACCGGCTCGGCCGCTGCTGCCGCCGTGGTCGCCGGTGCTCTCGCCGAGTCGCTCGAGAAGCGACGTGTTCAGTCGATCCGCGAAGCGATCCCCGACACACTCCCGCAGTTGAGTCCGACCGGAGGAATCAGCACGGAAATCGTCGTCCCCGCCGGCGCCACCCTCAGCCCGATCACACCGTTCATCACGCCTGCACGGTGAGTTCTACCGAATCGACACTGCGCTGTCCTTCCCCCGGATCACCCTGTCGAAGTGGAAGGTCAACATCGGCGGCATGGTCGACACACCGGTGTCGTTCAGCTACGACGATCTTCTGGCCCTGCCTCAGGTGGAGCGCATCGTCACGCTGGCGTGCGTCTCGAACGAGGTCGGCGGCGATCTCATCGGCAATGCGTCGTGGCAAGGAGTCTTGCTGGCGGACCTGTTGAAGCAGGCGGGCGTGCAGACAGGCGCCCAGCAGGTCTACAGCACGAGCCTCGACGGATGGACGTGCGGATTTCCGGTCGAAGTCGCCCTCGATGGCCGCGATGCGATGATCGCGCTCGGGATGAACGGCGAACCGTTACCGCTCGAGCACGGCTTCCCTGCCCGCCTCGTGGTGCCCGGTCTGTACGGCTACGTCAGCGCGACGAAGTGGTTGAGCAAGATCGAATTGACGACGTGGGATGCCGAGGAGGGATTCTGGGTCCCGCGCGGTTGGGCTCGCGACGCGCCGATCAAGACGCAGTCACGCATCGACGTACCGCGCGCCGGCGAGAAGGTCGCCGCCGGACCGGCGAAGATCGCTGGGATCGCGTGGGCGCAGCATCGCGGGGTCGACCGCGTCGAGGTGCGGATCGATGAAGGGTCGTGGCAACCGGCTCGGCTGGGAACCGATGTCACCGACGATGCGTGGCGGCAATGGGTACTCGACTGGGACGCCGTGACAGGTGAGCACACGATCCAGGTGCGCGCCACCGACAAGGACGGCGTCACGCAGACCGCCGACCATGCTCCCCCGGACCCGGACGGCGCCACTGGCTATCACACCCGCAAGGTGAAGGTGGGCTGACTGTCTGAGCGTGACTAGCCCACGTCGATGAGGATCTTGCCGGCGTTGGCGTTGGCGGCCATGTGCCGGTGGGCGTCCGCAATGTCATCGAATGGATAGCGGCTGTCGATGACTGGCTTCAACGTGCCGTCGTCGAAGAGCGGCAGCATCTCGGCAGCGAACCGTCGCGTGAGCGCGATCTTCTCGTCGATCGGGCGGGCGCGCAGCATCGTGCCGATCCACGTTGCGCGCCGCGCCATGAGGGCATACGCATTGACGGGAACACTGCTGCCCGCCATCAATCCGACCTGGAGGATCCGGCCCTTCATCGCCACCGCCTTCAGATTGCGTTCGATCTCATCCCCGCCGATGACATCGAGGATCGTGTCGAACCCGTCCGGCACGGCTGCCATCGCCTCCGTCAACCAGTCGGCGGGCGATCGCTCGAGTACGAGATCAGCACCGAGCGAGCGACAGAGATCCATCTTGCCCGACGAGCTCGTGACGGCAATTCGAGCATTGATCGACTTGGCGATCTGGATGCTCGCGGTCCCAACTCCCGACGCGCCTGCGTGGACCAGCGCCCATCGCCCGGACGTCAACCCGCCCTGCACCACCAACGCGTCCCATGCGGTCAGGAACACCTCCGGTATCGCCGCAGCATCGGCAACTCCGACGGCGCGAGGAACCTTCATCAACTGCCGTTCGTGGGTTGCGATCAGTTCCGCGTAGGCGCCGCCGGCTTCGATGCCCATCACCTCGTCGCCCGGTTGCCACATCGTCACCCGTTCGCCGACTGACGTCACCGTGCCGGAGAACTCCAGACCCGGTATCTCCAGCGCGGCCGGACGAGGATTGGGGTACATGCCCATGACCTGCAGCAGGTCTGCGCGGTTGAGGGCCGTCGACCGCACCCGAACGATCACATCTTCCGGTCCGCCGACGGGATCGGGCACCTCTTCGATCGTCAGCGACTCTGGTCCACCATGTGAGCGAAGTACGACGGCACGCATGGCCTCATCCTCCCATCGTGGCCTGGTGCGCTCACACTTCGGCGACGATCCGAACCTCACCCAGCACAGGATCGACGTCGATGAGTGCTCCGTCGGGAATGTCGGTCATGGCCCCGCGTGCGCCGACAACCGCGGAGATGCCGAGCTCACGAGCCAGAACTGCCGCATGACTGAGCGGGCCGCCGTCGGCGGTCACGATTGCCCCGGCCAGCACCAGAACTGCGTTGTAGGCCGGCGTCGTGCACGGCACCACCAGGACCTCGCCGTGGCGCAGCCGATCGATGGCCTGTTCGGGCGAATCGGCACGGCAGGCGCGCCCGCGAACGATTTGGTCACCGATACCGACACCCATGAGGCCGCCTGTGGGGCGAAGACCGCCCATGCCGAGCTGCTCGATGACGATCTTCACCATTCGAACGACATCGGCGAGTGGCTTCGGCAACAGTTCGAGCGGCGGCGCCGGTTCCGGCTCACCGAGGGTCAACGGTGCGTCGAGCGACGCGAGCTCTCGACGGTGACGGCGGCGCTGATCCAGTTCGGCCGCTCCCGGACCCGAACCCGTCAAGGTCTCGAGTGAGATCTCGTGCGGATGCAGTTCAAGCGCATCGGACGGCTGCTCGGCGCGCCCAGCCACGACCATCCTGCGCCCGAACTCCAACATCGCCATCCTCAACAGCCCGAGAGGCCATTCTGCAGTCGTCGGGCCGTTGTCGTCGCGGAGGTTCATCGCTGCCCGCGCTTCTTCCAACCGGCTGTCGAAGTCCTCCTGATGCGCAAAGGCGACACGCGATCGGATGACCTCGATTCGATGGTGAAGGCCGTCGCCGACGGGGCGTTCGACACCGTGAAGAATCGTTGACAGCACGACCTCGGGAATCTCCGCCAGCGTCACACCATCGATGTCGTAGCGACTGATGATGATCGCGCCTCGGTACTCGAGGTAGCGATCGAGGTCCTTGGCTGCCTCGGGGCTCAACGCCCTGACCTCGTCGAGGTCACGAGGAACTCGGCCCGAGCTCTCGACGATCCCACGCAAACGCGCCAGCACCTGTGCGGGGCCGGTCGTCGACGGGGATGCACCCTCGAGCAGCGGGATGGCGTCGACGGGCTCGACGCCCCATTCGCGACATCCGGCGAGATACGACCCGATCGGCCCGAGGTCGTATCCGTGCAACCAGAAGTGGTGCTCCCAGCTGGTACGGCAATGTTCCAGGATTTCATGCACGTGCTCGACGAGCGTGGCTTCGTCGAGTTCGCGGAGATCGACCTTCTGCAACGCGAGGTTGCGTGATTCGATCAGCGCCCGGCCACCGTGCTCCCAATCGTCGACGACCTGACGCCACGGTCGCTCGGTTTGAGCCTTCTCCGCGGCCTTGGTACGGCGGCGAAACTCTGGATGGAATCGACCGACCGCACGCAGGATGAATCGCGGAGGGAGCTTCTTCGCGGGCCGGTCGGCACCGATCAGCGGCCGCAGGCGGGTGTACATGGAGCCATTGACGAATCGACAATCGAGCGTGTCGGCCGGTGTGCCCAGTTCGGCAAAAACCTTGCGGATGCCAGCGGGCATCGCATGGGCTTGGATGTGTTGGACGAGCGGCGTTTCCCCGCCGACGAAATGAGACCGATCGAGTTCCCAGAACCCCGGTCCGGGGGCTTCCCATGTCACCATGCTCTCGACCTCCTCCGTCGTAAACATTAGGCGCGAAGAGGAAGCCCGGTCGCCGCCCGAATCGTCAGGACATTTTGGCCTGGAGGCGCCGGTCGAGAGCATCGAGGAAGTCTTCGGTGCTGAGGAACGGAGCGTCCTTGGCGATGAGTAGTGCCAAGTCCTTGGTCATCTCCCCGGCCTCGACCGCTTCGACGCAGACGCTCTCGAGCGCACCAGCGAACTTGACGACGTCGGGCGTGTCGTCCATCTTGCCGCGGTAGGTCAGGCCCTGCGTCCAGGCATAGATCGACGCGATCGGGTTGGTCGAGGTCTTGTTGCCCTTCTGGTGCTCGCGGTAGTGGCGCGTGACGGTGCCGTGCGCCGCCTCTGCCTCGACGGTCTTGCCGTCGGCCGTCATCAACACCGATGTCATCAGACCCAGCGAGCCGAACCCTTGCGCGACCGTGTCGCTCTGCACGTCGCCGTCGTAGTTCTTGCATGCCCACACGTAGCCGCCCTCCCACTTCATCGCAGCGGCGACCATGTCGTCGATCAGGCGGTGCTCGTAGGTGAGACCGGCGGCATCCATCTCGGCTCTTGAACTCGGTTTGGTAGACCTCTTCGAAGATGTCCTTGAACGAGCCGTCGTAGGCCTTGAGGATGGTGTTCTTCGTGCTGAGGTACACGGGATAGTTGCGGCTGAGGCCGTATCGCAGCGATGCCCGGGCGAAGTCGCGAATCGAGTCGTTGAAGTTGTACATCCCCATGGTCACGCCGCCATCGGCGCCGAAGTCGGCGATCTTCATCTCGACCGGCTCGCTGCCGTCGGACGGAACGAAGGTCATCATCACCGTGCCGGCGCCTGGCACCTTGTAGTCGGTGGCCTTGTACTGGTCGCCGTGCGCGTGACGGCCGATGACGATCGGCTTGGTCCAGCCCGGAACCAGTCGAGGGATGTTGGAGATCACGATCGGCTCACGGAAGATGACGCCGCCGAGGATGTTGCGAATGGTGCCGTTGGGGCTCTTCCACATCTTCTTCAGCCCGAACTCCTCGACTCGCGCTTCGTCGGGCGTGATGGTGGCGCACTTCACGCCGACACCGTGCTTCTTGGTCGCGTTGGCCGCGTCGATCGTGACCTGATCGTTGGTGGCGTCGCGATGCTCGATCCCGAGGTCGTAGTAGTCGAGCTCGATGTCGAGGTACGGCAAGATGAGCTTGTCCTTGATGAACTGCCAGATGATTCGGGTCATCTCGTCGCCATCCATCTCCACGACGGGTTTTTCGACCTTGATCGTTGCCACAGCTCTCACCTTGCTCGCGTGCACCGCGCTCACTTGTATCGGACTTGTACACCATAGCCGTTGAGGCGCCCACCGTTAGCATCTCGTCCGATGGACTTCACCTGGACGCCCGAGCAGGTCGCGCTGCGCGAGCAGGCCCGCAAGGTGGCCGAGGATGCTGTCGGAGCGCTTCGGACGTCACAACGATTCGTGGATCAATGGATACTCCAAGGAGTTCGCCAAGGAGATGGCGTCGCTCGGCTGGATCGGGATGACGTGGCCGACGGAGTTCGGTGGCGGCGGTCGTCCGCCGATCGATCGCTTGATCGTCGGCGAGGAACTGATCAAGGCCGGTGCGCCGATTGCTGCGATGTGGTTCGCCGATCGGCAGATGGGCCCGTCGCTGATCACCTACGGACGACCCGATCAACAGCAGGAGTTCCTGCCGAGGATCCTGTCGGGCGAAACCACGTGGTGCATCGGGATGAGCGAGCCCGACGCCGGCTCAGACCTTGCAGCGTTGAAGACGTCGGCTGTTCGCGACGGCGACGACTGGGTGATCAACGGCCAGAAGATCTGGACCAGCTTCGGCGAGGTCGCGGACTACTGCTACCTGATCTGTCGCACGTCGACGGAGGGTCCCCCGCACGCAGGTATCAGCGAGATCATCGTCCCGATGGACACGCCGGCATCGAGATCAGACCGATCAAGGACATGACCACCAACCGGCACTTCTGCGAGGTCTTCTACACCGACGTCCGCGTGCCGGTTCACAACCTCGTCGGCGTCGAGGGTGCGGCCTTCAAGCAGACGATGAGACAACTCGAGCACGAACGTGGCGGTATCGATCGCCTCGTGTCCAACTACGCCCTGTACCAGATCGCGCTCGAGCACGCAGATCGTTCCGACCCCGTTGTCCGCCAGGAGATCGCCGCATTGGAGATCGGATATCGCATCGGACGGCTGCTCGTCGTTCGCGAGGCGCTCCGCCAGGCACCGGCGGGCTTCAGCGCCGCCACCAAGTGCTTCGGCACGGAGCACGAGGTGCGTGTTGCCGAGTTCGTCGCGCGGACGCTCGGCGCCGAGGCCACGTTGTGGGATCCATTGGCGCAGGGTCTCACCTATGCGCCGGGCTACACGATCATGGGTGGCACGTCCAACGTGATGCGCAACATCCTCGGCGAGCGGGTGCTGGGCCTTCCCCGCTAGGACGACTGGCCGCGCCCATAGCGATCTGGGTGCCACACTCTTGCTGTGAACCAGGTCGGCGCGAAACCTTGGCACCCAGATCGGCTGGCACTGGTCGCGATCGCGTCGATTCTCGTCGCAGGCTGCTCGGGCGAGCCGGAGGGGTCGGCGACGACCGAATCGCTCGTGGCTGTGACCACCGCGACCGAACCGACGACAACTCTCGCGGTGACGACCACGACCTCTGCATCCGCCGCGGCGCGGATCACCGGGGACTTGTCTGCCGACGATCTCGCGATCGAGCTGACCACCGTCGAGCAGGCTGCGGCGCTGGGCAACGGCAGCGTCGGTCAGCGTCAGCAGCTGTTGTACCGCTACCTGTCTGCCCACCCCGACCTCGATGAGGCCGTGCTTGCCTCAATCGGCGACGACGTGAGGCCGTACGTGGAGCGGATCGTTCGCGCCCGCCAACTCGGACAGGCGCGCCAGGCCGCCAACACGAATCCCAGTCCTCCCAGCGACACGTTGCCGGCGTGGGTTCTGGTCGATCCTCTCCCAGTCGACGAGTTGCTCGCCGGCTACCGCGATGCCGAAGCCGCAACGGGGATCGGTTGGTACTGGCTGGCGGCCATCCACTTCCAGGAAACCCGAACGGGCAGGATCATCGGCTCGTCCTCGGCCGGCGCCGTTGGTCCGATGCAGTTCCTTCCCAGCACCTGGTCGCAGTGCTGCATTGGCGATCCGACGATTCACCACGATGCGATGATCGGCGCGGCCACCTACCTCGCGCAGAGCGGTGGCCCGAGCAACATGCAGGCTGCCCTGCACGCCTACAACCCCAACGACAGCTACGTCGCCACGGTCACGGCGTTCGCCGAGAACATGCGTGACAACCCGCAACTGTTCAACGCATACCGCGAGTGGCAGGTCTTCTACACGACGTCCGCCGGCACCATCCGGCTGCCGATCGGGTACAGCCAGGCGCAACCCATCGACGCCGCTGCGTACCTCGCCGACCATCCCGACGACGCCACGGCCTGAGTACGGTTGGCCCGTGGCCGATCTCCTGGACATCTCGTCGCGGATCATCGACTCGGGTGTCGTCGATCAGCCGGTCAATCGCATCACCAACGAGCTCAGCGAGCTATCCGATGACTTGGCGATCGTCGAGAGCTTCAGCCATTGCGTCGCGTTCGACAGCGGTGACGGTCTGGTGTGCTTCGACGCGTCAGGCGTGCACACAGGCGAAGCAGTAGTGGCCGCGTTGCGGGACTGGCGGGCCGATCGAATCGGGCACTTGATCTACACGCACGGCCACGCCGATCATGTCGGTGGAAGCACCTACTTCGCCGAAGACGACCCAACGGTGATCGGTCATCAGAACGTCACAACGCGACTCGACCGATACGACTTCACCAACAACTGGAACCTCATCATCAATGCTCGCCAGTTCGGTGGGATCCCCGGCGAGTTGAACCTGTCGATCGGCGAGGCACAGGGCGGGGCACGGGTCGACATCGCCGACGCCCGGCGGTTCCTGCCCGCAACGACACTGCGACCGTCGCAGACGTTCGATCAGCAGCACTCCATCGAGGTTGGCGACACCGCGATCGAACTGCGGCACGCCAGGGGCGAGACCGATGATCATTTGTGGGCGTGGTTGCCGGAGCGCAAGTGGATCATGGCCGGCGACTTCGTCATCTGGAACTTCCCGAATGCCGGTAACCCACAGAAGGTGCAGCGCTATCCATTGGAATGGGCGGCCGCGCTGCGCGAGATGATCGCCGCCGAGCCCGAGCTCCTCGTGCCGGCACACGGCTTGCCGATCGCCGGCACGGCGCGCATCGCCTTGGTGCTGGGAGACATCGCCGAGGCGTTGGAGCAACTGGTTGGCGATGTGGTCGATCTCATGAACCAGGGCGCAACGCTCGACACCATCCTCCACACAGTGTCGGTTCCCGCCGACACATTGGCCAAGCCATATCTCCGCCCGCTCTACGACGAGCCGGAGTTCGTGATCCGCAACATCTGGCGACAGTTCGGCGGATGGTGGGACGGCGCCGCATCGCGGCTGAAGCCATCGCCCGACGCCCATCTGGCGACGGTCATCGCAGATCTGTGCGGGGGGCCGGCCGAGTTGATCCGGCGCGCACAACAGGCGGTCGGCGACCATGACCTGCGACTCGCGTGCCACCTCGCAGACCTTGCGGGCTGGGCAGCTCCAGACGATCCGACCGTCCACGCGGCACGGGCCGAGATCTACGTCGAACGGCGCAAGGCCGAACCGAGTCTGATGAGCAAGGGCATCTTCATGGCAGCCGCTCGCGAATCGGAGATGGTCGTCGAATCGTCAGCTCCCTAGCGAAACGAGCGCCAGAGCGGTCGCCGCGCACGCCAGGCCGACGGCCTGCGTCCTGCTGACCCGCTCGTGATCGAGCACGAACGCGAGGCAGACAGTACTGACCGGATACATCGAGGAGATCACCGCGACGATGCTCAGCAGGCCGCGATGACTTGCTTCGAGGTAGAAGAAGTTCGCGGCCATGTCGAGCACGCCTGAGGCAATGACCAGCCACATCATCGGACGAAGTAAGCCAAGGGTCGGGCGCGTGACGGCGACAGCGATCGCGACGACCGGCAGCGATGCAACGCGTGCTGACACCAGCGGCCACAGACCACTGTCGTCCGCGGTACGGGCGAAGGCGATGAAGATGAACCCGAAGCCGAGTCCGGCGGCCACAGCGAGCAGCACCGTCGAGAAGTGAGTTTCCTGATGACGTGTACCGATGGCGCCACTGACCAACACGACGGCAAGACAGGCGACGACGATCCCAACGATCGCTGCGCCGCTGGGACGCTCACCGAGCAACAGGCCGACGATGACCGGCAACGCCACGCTGATGACCGCTGTGGTCGGCGCGACGACGGTCATCGTCCCCCGTGACAGCGCCAGGTAGAACGCACTGAGGGCAAGTCCGCCCGCTGCACCCGCTGCTGCGCCCCACCACAGGTCGTGGGCCGAGGCCAGTGGCGTACCGATCAGGATGACGCCGGCGACGACCAGTATCAAACTGGTGGCCTGGCCGAGCAGCGTGACGAGCGTGCTGGCCACTGTTCGGGAAGCGCGGCCACCGCAGTAGTCGGCGAGGCCGTAGGTCACCGCGCACAGAGCGGCCAGCAGGATCGCCACATCCCCTTGCTAGCAGAGCACGTCGATTCACCTGCGTCCTTTGTATGGTCGTGACATGCAGCACGTTCGGTTCGGCCACACGGGCCTCAAGGTGTCACGGTTGTGCCTCGGCACGATGACGTTCGGATATCAATGCGACGACGAGACGTCGTTCGCCATCATGGATGCCGCTGCCGAGGCAGGCATCACGTTCTTCGACACCGCCGACGCCTACCCGCTGGGCGGCCCTCCAGAGGTGGTCGGCCGTACCGAGGATTTGGTCGGTCAGTGGATGAGCGGGCGACGAGCCGAGTTCATCGTCGCGACGAAGTGCTACGCCAAGACGGGGCCGATGCCGTGGGACGCCGGTAACTCGCGTAAGAACATCATGCGCGCCCTCGAGGCTTCGCTGCGCAGGCTGCGCACCGACCACGTCGACCTCTACCAACTTCATCTCATGGGACACCGACACCCCGATCGACGAGACACTGCAGGCGCTCGACGACGTCGTGCGCAGCGGCAAGGTGCGCTACGTCGGATGCAGCAACTTCCTCGCGTATCAATTGGCGCGCAGCATCGGTCGCGCCGAGGTGTCTGGCGACCACCAACTTCGTCAGCGTGCAGCCTCGCTACAACCTGCTGTTCCGCGAGAACGAACGCGAGCTGTTCCCGTTGTGCGCGGAGGAAGCCATCGCAGTCATTCCCTACAACCCACTCGCCGGCGGTTTCCTCAGTGGCAAGCATCAACCGGGCGAGCCGACCGAAGGCAGCCGTTTCACGCTCGGTCGAGCGGCTGGTCGATATCAGGAGCGGTACTGGCACGACCACATGTTCAAGACCATCGACGAGCTACGGCCTCTTGCCGATGCCGCTGGAGTGTCCATGGCCACGATGGCCGTGCAGTGGGTGTTGGCGAACCCGGTGATCACGAGCCCGATCGTGGGCGCCAGCCGTCCCGAGCAGCTGGCCGATTCGGTCGCCGCGGTCGACGCACCGCTCGACGCGGATGTGAAGAGCCAGCTCGACCAACTCACCCACGAGTTCCGTTTCGGCGACACAGGCCGCTGACCCTCCGAGCGGACACGTCACTCCCCCAGCTCGCAGCCGGATCGCTAGGGTCTCGCGGATGGCTGGCCGCACCGATCGGTTGTTGAGATCGATCGATGTCGCCGCGGCGAAAGGTCTCGAGCTCGGCCCGCTGTCGAATCCCGTCGTCCGACGCGAGATGGGCGACATCCGCTACCTCGATCACGTCGACACCGACGCCCTCCGCGCCCGGTATTCCACGCACGACGGTTTCGATGTCGACGCGATCGTGCCGATCGACTATGTGTCCGGCGGATCGATACGCGAGGCGGTCGAGGCCGACATTCCCTTCGACTATGTGATTGCCTCGCACGTCATCGAGCACGTGCCCGATCTCGTGAGTTGGCTACGCGATGTTCGCAGCGTCCTACGCGACGACGCCGTGCTGTCGTTGGCCATCCCCGACCACCGCCGATGCTTCGATGCGCTTCGCTCGCCGACGGTCACGGCCGAGGTCATCCAGGCGCATCTGACGAAGGCGACAACTCCATCACCGCGACAAGTGTTCGACCATTACTCGTCCGCCGTCGCGTGGCACGGGTACATCGCGTGGGAGGAGGAACCGCCGTTCGCGGAGTTGGTCCCCGTCCACTCCGAACAGGAAGCCTTCGAGCGCGCCGAAGTCGCGGCGTCGTCGGCCGACTACCAGGACGTCCACTGCTGGGTCTTCACACCACCGTCGTTCGCGCGCCTGTTCAGCGCCCTGCAGCGATTGCACTTGGTGCCGTTCTCGCTCGAACACTGCAGCGAAACGATCGGTGGCGAGTTCTTCGCGACCCTACGCGCGACGAATGCCGAGGAGACAACGACACAGCCCGTCAACGCCGGATTGCCGGCCTCGACGTCGGAGCATGCCGTGCTGCGATCAGAGCTCCGTGACACGCAGCTCGAGCTGAACCAAACACTGTCCAGTAGGTCGTGGAGCGTGACCCGGCCGTTGCGAGCGCTCAACCGCATTCGTTCCCGCCGGCGCTGAACCCCAACGGGCAAACGTCAGGCGGTCGTGTCGATCACGCAGAAGCGATTGCCTTCGGGATCGGCCATCACGATGAAATCAGCATTCGGCGGGTACCGGTCCCAGTCGACGCGGGTCGCACCGAGAGCGACCAGGCGCTCGACCTCTGCAGCTTGATCGGCTGCGTTGCCAGCATAGAGATCGAGGTGGATCCTCGGATACTGCTGGACGGGCGACGAGCTGACGTCGAGCGCCAAATGGGCGCCTTCACCTTCCTGCGGAACGATGATCATGAAGTCGTCATCGGCCTTCACCTCACGCTTGGGTTTGTAGCCCAGCGCCTCCGTCCAGAACGCAATGGCCCGGTGAAGATCCTCGACGCCGACAACGACGGTTCCGATGCTCAGCATGGACCCATTCTTGCAGCGCAGCCGTGACCTGAGGACAGTCGCATCTCGGCCGTGCGGGCCGATCGGCCGTTCACGCAGCGGCCCGAGATCGTGCGCAATCTTGACAAGAAATTGTCGATTCTGTCCTTGTCGCGATGGCCGTTGGTGTGATTTCCTTTTTCGACACGTTCAGCGTCCGGACCCCGCGCTGTTGCCTCGCTCGAGAGGAGACGGCATGCCAGAGCTTGAGATGGTCCGAGTGCTCATCCCTGTGACACACCCGTCTCCTCGTGATCCTCAACGATCTCACCGTCGTACCGTCCCACGATGGTGACGCCCCCGGCCGGCGACGCGGCAAGTCGCCTGGCCGGGGGTCCGATCGCCCAGTAGGCCGTTGACGCTGCAGCCGTGTGTGGCGATCATGAGCCTTCGATGTGTCGCCACGAGTCGGGCTGCGACCCGTCGATGTCGGTGAACCCGTACACGGTCGCGAGTTGGGCAGCGGTGACGGATTGCTGGTTCCACCTGTCGCGATCGGGGTCCGCTGCAACAGCGGCGACAGCCCGGCCGACGAATCGTGGCGACTCGGAATCGGCGAACCCGGGTGGCGCGGTGGGACCATCGCTGCGTCCCTGCTCCAGGGCATGCCGCCAGTTCGCCTCCGAGACACCGAAGTTGTCGAGCATCATCTCGGAGCGAAGCCATCCTGGCGTGATGGCAATGGCCGTGCCTCCGTAGGGCTCCAGTTCATGGCCCTGCGAGAACGCCAGCCTGTTGACCGAGACCTTGGCAAGGTCATAGAAGACGGAGATGCGATAGTTCGACGCGTTGTAGTCGAGTGTCCCGTCGGTGACCTCGACGACCAGCCCGCCCGGTCGATCAACGAGCAAGGGCAGGAGGTGGTGCGACGTGATGAGGTGCGTGTCGATCGCGAGACGAAGGATTCGCAGACCATCGCCGAGGTCGTGCTCCCAGATCGGCTTGTTCCAATCGGCAGGTCCGCCCTTCAGCACCTCGCCACCCCAGATGTCGTTGACCAGCACATCGATGTGGCCTTGCTCGGCGCGCACGCGATCAGCGAGGGCACCGACCTGGGTGGGGTCGAGATGGTCCACCGCGACGGCGATGCCCGTCCCCCCAAGGCTCGTCACCAGCTCCGCCGTCTCCTCGATCGTCTCGGGCCGCTCGTAGTCCGAGCGGAGCGACCCGCCCGAGCGAGTCGAGCGACCCGTGCAATACACCGTGGCTCCCGCTTCGCCCAACGCTGCGGCAATCCCACGACCCGCACCCCTCGTCGCTCCTGCGACCACTGCAACTCGGCCGCGCAGCGAACTGCGATCCGGTGACCACGTCATGCCAGCAGTTTCGTCGCGCACACGCCCGTCGAGCCACATCGGGCCCCATCAGGGGTCGTGAGGTGGATCGTGAATTTTGACCCGGAATCCTCCGCGAGACTTGGGGTGAAAGTCGAGCCTGGGAGGCGTGATGAGTGTTACCAAGATCATTGAGGTCGTCGGACGGTCAAGCGTCAGTTCCGACGACGCCGTCAAGTCTGCGCTGGCAGAGGCGAGTCGTACCCTGCGCAACGTCAAGGCGCTCGACGTCGTGTCGATCGGGCTGCGAGGCGACAATCTCGACGAGTGGGGAGCGCTGGTGCGGATCTCGTTCCTCGTCGAGAACCTCAACGACTGAGCAAACACCAAGCCCCGATCCAGCGTGTGGTAAGTGGGGACCACATAGGGGTCCCCCGGCTCCAAACGCTTTAGGCAACGGCATGATTCGGCGACGCGTCATCGTCACAGGTCATGTGCAGGGAGTGTTCTTCCGGCAGGGCTGTCGACGTCAAGCCGTCGCTCTGGGTCTCGCCGGGTGGATACGCAACAACCACGACGGTACGGTCGAGGCCGCGTTGGAAGGTGATCCCGACGCCGTCGAGCAAATCGTTTCGTGGATGCGGGTGGGTCCCTCCGGAGCAATTGTGACCGGTGTCGAGATCGTCGACGAGTGTCCGCAGGGTGAGCACACCTTCAGGATCCGGTAAGCGGCGGTCTCGCCTGCCGTACCAGAATGCGACGCATGGAAGACGGATTGCCGAGTCGCGCCCGAGTCGTGATCATGGGCGGAGGTGTTGTCGGTTGCAGTGTCGCGTATCACCTCGCCAAGCGGGGCTGGACCGACGTCGTGCTGCTCGAGCGCAACCAACTGACATCCGGCACCACATGGCACGCTGCCGGCCTCATCACCACGGCCCGTCCGACCTCGGGCATGCGTCAGGTCGTGAAGCGCAGCATCGAGGTCTTCAAGACACTGGAGGCCGATACCGGTCTGTCGACCGGGTGGGAGCCAACTGGGACTCTGCACCTGGCGACCAATCTCGACCGGTGGGAGGAGTTGCTGCGGCAAGCATCGGTGAGCAAGCGCGATGAGATCGCCGTCGAGATCCTCGATGTCGATTGCACGATCGACAAGTTCCCGTTGCTGAGTCGCGACGGTCTCGTCGGATCGTTGTTCTATCCCGGGGACGGGCGTGGCAACGCCACCGACACGACGATGTCGCTGGCACGTGGCGCTCGGCAGCGGGGTGTGCAGATCTTCGAGAACACACCGGTCGATGGGATTCGACACGACGGCAGGCGGGTCAGCGGTGTCGACACCGCCAAAGGGTCGATCGAGGCGGAATACGTGATCAACTGCGGCGGGATGTGGGGCCGGCAGCTGGCCGCCCTGGCGGGCGTGAACGTGCCGTTGCAGGCGATGGCCCACTACTACGTCGTCACGGAAGGCATCCCGGGGCTCGCCCGCGGCCTGCCGAGCATCAAGAGCTCCGACGACTGGATGTATGTGAAGAACGAGGGCGACGGCCTGATGGTCGGGTTCTTCGAGCCGGGCAGCTATCCATGGCGCTCCGATCGAGTCCCCGACGGTCCGGCGTTCGTGCAGCTCCCGGACGACTGGGAGCACCTCGGGCCCTTCTACGAGAACGCGATGCAGCGCATTCCCGCACTGGCGACTGCCGGCATCCGGTTGTTCTTCGGCGGCCCGGAGAGCTTCACGCCCGACGGCGTCTACCACTTCGGTGAGGCTCCCAGCTTGCAGAACTTCTTCATCGCCGCCGGGTTCAACTCGACAGGATTCCTCACTGGGCCCGGCATTGGCTCGGTGCTGGCTGACTGGCTCGTCGACGGCCGCCCGTCGATCGATCTGCCGGAGGCGGATCCGGCACGGGTGATGCCGCACGAGACGAACCGGCGTTTCCTCGAGCAGCGTGTGAAAGAGACGCTCGATGTCGCCTACGACATGCATTGGCCGTACTTCCAGCGGCAGAGTGCCCGGCCCTTGCGTCGCAGCCCACTGCACGATCGCACCGCAGCAAACGGCGCGGTGTTCGGCGAGTTGCTGGGCTGGGAACGGCCCAATTGGTACGCGCCCGAAGGGGTCGATCGCGAATACGTGTACTCCTACGGTCGGCAGAACTGGTTCGATCACGCTGCAGCCGAGCATCGAGCCGTCCGCGAAGCGGTCGGCGTCTTCGACATATCGACGTATGGGAAGTTCTCGATGCAGGGCCGTGATGCGATCACGGTGATGCAGCGGATCTGCACAGCCGACATCGATGTGGAGCCCGGCCGCATCGTCTACACCCAGTGGCTCAACCACGTCGGCGGGATCGAAGCCGATGTCACCGTCACTCGCATCCGTGACGACGAGTTCTTGGTGCTCTCGGCCCCGGCCACGTCGCCTCGTGACCTCGCTTGGATCCGCCGGCACATCGGCGACGACGAGTTCGCCACAGTCACCGATGTGTCGGGCACGATGGCGATGATCGCAGTGATGGGCCCCGAGGTCGCGCCAGCTCTTGCAGCCGCTGACGGACTGTGACCTGTCGAACGAGGCATTCGCCTTCGGCACCTCGCGCGTGATCGACTTGGGCCTCGGGTTCGTCCACGCCACGCGCATCACGTACGTCGGCGAGCTGGGGTGGGAGCTCTTGGTTCCGTACGACATCGCCGCCCACATCTACGACACGATCATCGCCGCGGGAGGTCGCCCCGCCGGCTACCACGCACTCAACTCGCTCCGCTTGGAGAAGGGCTACCGCAGCTGGGGCCACGACATCTCCGCCGGTGACTCACCGCTGGACGCGGGCCTGGCCTTCACCATCGGCTGGGACAAGCCGGATGGGTTCATCGGCAGGGACGCTGTGATCGCCCAGCGCACGCGGGGTGTGCAACGTCGCCTGGTGCAGTTCGCCCTCGATGATCCAGCGCCATTGCTGCTACACGGTGAGCCGATCTTTCGTGACGGCGACTGTGTGGGCCATCTGACGTCGGCGATGTACGGGCACACCATCGGCTCGTCGATCGGGATGGGGTACGTGAACGCGCCATCGGTCGACGTGCCACGCCGCTGGTTCGAGGAAGGGAGCTACTCGATAGAGGTCGCCGGCGCAGCCGTGCTGGCGCGCCCGTCCCTTCGACCGCTGTTTGATCCGGCCTCGGCACACGTTCACGCCTAGCGCGTGGTGAGCGGCGAGCACGACAGCTGGGAGGACGCGAACAACCCTCATCGAGCCGTCTCAGTCCCCCGGTGGGAGCGCGTCGACCGACACCGTTCGAACCTGTGCCGCGTCGTCGGTCGACCTGAGGCTGAACGCGAGCGACAGAATGACGAGCGCGGCGAGGATGACCCCGGTCGCGAAGACCGGTTCGCTGGTCCAGCTGGTCCCGAGAATGAGGACCGCCGCGGCCGGCGCGGCGATATCGCGGATGAGTCCTGGCTTCTTGTACCGGAAGTGGATCGCCCACACGGTGAGCAGGTAGACGACGACCGGCACCGTGACCGTCAAGCCGGCCTCGACGTCGGTGAGGGAGGTGTGACGCGTCGCCTGGTCGACGTTCACGGCGAGCCCGGCGCCGACCGCCGCGGCGCCACCGAAGACGAAGTAGTGCCCGTAAGCCCAGATCAACGATTGCGTCTCCTCGCCGCGTGAGAAGGCGCGACGGGCGCGGGCGAGCAGCTGGTTGAACGGCATGTCGAAGTAGATCCACCACATCGACGCGACGATGAGGAATCCGCCCGCTGCCACGTTCAGCA
Organism: Ilumatobacteraceae bacterium; assembly: GCA_963746365.1. Taxonomy (GTDB): domain Bacteria; phylum Actinomycetota; class Acidimicrobiia; order Acidimicrobiales; family Ilumatobacteraceae; genus JAENVT01. The sequence continues at coordinate 110,181 of CAVVBH010000028.1, forward strand.
AATCACCAAACGCGGTGCCTTCGTCGACAGCGGTCTGAACCGCGACCGTGGCCGCCAGAACGGACTCACCGAGCACGATGATCGTGAACAGCCCGTACCGCTCGCCGATGTGTGCTGGATGCCAGGGCGTCGGCTGCTGACGCTCTGCGAAGACCGGGACAAGGAGCTCGACGATGGTCAGCGGCGTCGCGAACGCCAGCCACCAGCCGCCGTCGGCCCACACGGCAAGCAGCACCCAGCCGACCTGGCATGCGGCAATGCCACCGGCATAGCGAAGCGCGCACTCGCGTCCCGAAGGATGTGAGGTGGAGACGCGCAGCCACTGAGCGACGGTTCCGAGCCGGAGGATCACGTAGCCCACGACACCGACCGTCGGATCGAGGTCAACGAGGAATCGCGGGATCCCGGCGGCCACGACGAGGATGCCGGCCATCTGCACGAAAACCGCTACGCGGTACGCAGCGTCGTCGGTGTCGAATGCAGAGGCGAACCACGTGAAGCCCATCCAGGCCCACAGGATCGCGAAGAAGACGATCGGGTACGCGATGAGGACGTGGCTGGCGTGTCCATCGACAAGCTCGTGATGCATCGCCGTCGACGCTTGCGCGATCGCCACAACGAAGGTGAGATCGAAGAACAGCTCGAGCGGCGTAGCGGCTCGGTGCTCCTCGTCGGGGTCGCGAGCTGTCATCGTTGTCAGGAGGCGAGTACGCGGCACCGCGCCTCAATTTAGCCCACAGCGTTTGTGAGCTGGCGCCCCGCATACAGGCCGGAGGCGTCAAACGCCGCAGCAGTGATCACATTTCATTCATGGGTGCCGGGCTGGACGGCACGACCGCGTCGGCTACCCACGGTGAGGTCGCGACGAGCAGCGCGAGCACGAGGAAGGCGGCACCGACCAGGCGGCCGATGGTCTCGCCGTGCGGCAACAGCTTCTCGCTGAACACGATCACCGCGAGGCCGAGCATGGCCCACAGGTTCATGACTCCGAACGCGAGAAACAGCGCCATCAGCGCCCAGCAGCAGCCAAGACAAAAGCCGGCATGGTGCAGCGCGACCTTCAGGTCCTTACCCCGACCCTTGATGTTTCCGTAGTGCAACAGTTGGGCGAGCGGCGACCGGCAGTGGCGTAGGCACACAGCCTTCAGCGGGGTCAGTTGGTAGATGCCCGCGGCCACGAGGACGACGACTGCGATGGTGCGCATCGTGCCCGCCGAGTCGGCAACACGATCATCGACGATTCGAAGCCCGATGTACGCCGGAATGCCGACAGCAGCCCACACGATGAGGTACCCGCCGACGAACAGCAGCGAGACGGCGAGGTCGGTCCGACACAATCGTGCGCAGGTAGAGCGACGCAACAGGCGCGACCGCGGGGAGCATCATTGCCGTCATCATCAGGGACCACATCCCCATGAACTCGGGCAGCGACATCCCCATCGTGCCGACGCCGTTCCCCATGTGGCGGGCGTAGGCGATCACACCCGCCCATGCCAGTGCCGCCACGCCCAAGATGATGATGGTCTCGCGAGTGAGGCGCAGCACCGGTCGCTCGACCGGCGCTACGGATGCGGTCATGCCGACCAGGCGAACGGAGCGCTGAACCCGCTGGTGCCGGTGCCGTCGAACCGAATGCCGAATACGTCGACCTTCGACTTCGTCGCGGGCGCCACCGTCAGGGTCGTGTTCGCCGGATGAAACACGTTCACCAGCTGAACCGGCTCAGAAAGTCCACCAGACAGATGCTCTTTGACCTCGACGTCGATCAAGTCACCAAAGCGGACCGTGAACGTTCCGTCGGACTGATGCCACTCAACGGGTGCTTGCTCGATACCGGCCATCTCGCCGATGAGCGGGCCCAACATCGCCGGCGTTCCCCCCAGCTCACCGCCGAGCACGCGGCCGAGCGCACCCCCTTGTTGCTCGGTCGCTGCACTGTCCATCACGACACCGAGCTTCCATCCGCCATCGGACATGACCGGCGGCGTGTCGAGCACCAACGCGAATGTCAGCCCGCCTACGTCGACTCCCTCTACGTCTCCGCGCTCGATGTGGAACGCGAGCATCGCCTTGCAACGGTCGTGAGTGGCGTGGGCGGTGAGACCAGACCACGTACACGGACAAATCGTGTCGCACGAGCAATTCTCGAAGTACGTACCTTCCAGAGACCAAGCCATGAACGACCCCCATTCGCACTAACTGCCCAAACCATACTCCGCTGGGCTGATCGCACCTACTGTTGCCGTCATGTCGAGCGATGATCTTGGACCGCGGTCGCATCACGAGCGACCAGGTGTGCCGACAAGACCTCGCGGCAGAAGGCCGGTCGCTGTATTCGTCGTGGCGTCAGCTTTGTTGGTGGCGAGCTCGGCGATACTCGTCTCGCTGACCTCCTCGGACGCGGCCTTGGCGGATGTCAGCCAGGTACCGGCGGGTTCGATCACGCCGGTGGTCCCCGGACTTCCAGCTGGAGCTTCGTCGGTGTTGACCAATCTGACGATGGTTGATGGTTCGGCTCCCGGCTACATCACGGCCGACAAGTGTTCTCTGCTTTCACCGGAGCCTCAGTCGAAGTCCAACGGCAACCACGCTGTAGTGGCAGCGATCGCCAACCTGTCCGTCGTGCCACTCGATCCCGACGGAAGGTTCTGCATCTACAACCAGCAACCGGTCAACCTGGTCGCCGACGTGCAGGGATTCTTCGCGCCGCCATCCGCAGGCGGCCTGGTCTTCACGTCGGCAACACCGACTCGGCTCCTCGACACCAGGAATGCGCCGATGCGTCCCTCGGCATCGTTCGTCACCCGAGTCCCGACCAGCTTCGGGCCAGCAACGACAGCGGTCCTCGTCAACCTGACGATGGTCGACGGACTCGGAGCCGGCTACATCACCGCCGACAAATGCTCGACGCTCGTGCCCGGCCCACAATCCAAGTCCAACGGCAACCATGGGGCGGACCTCGCGATCGCCAACCTGTCTGTCGTGCCCATCGATGCTGATGGAAGCTTCTGCATCTACAACCAACAAGCGGTCAACCTGGTGGTCGATCTCCAAGGCTCATTCAGTTCGACTGCCCCGTCGGGATTGAACTTCACGCCAGTCGCCCCTCATCGGAAACTTGATACCCGAGTCGCACCGCTGGTTCGCCCAGCCGCTGGGTCGATCACACGAGTCGACACCGGAGTCGCGGCAAACACCGCCGCAGTTCTGGTCAACCTGACGATGGTCGACGGAGTCGCCGCGGGGTACATCACCGCTAACAAGTGCTCTGCTCTATCGCCCGGCCCTCAGTCACGGTCGAACGGGAACCATGACGTGTCGACCGCCATCGCAAATCTCTCGGTCGTGCCAGTCGATGCCGACGGGAGCTTCTGCATCTACAACCAGCAAGCCGTCAATCTTGTCGTCGACATGCAAGGTTCGTTCAGCACGGGTGGAGCATTGCAGTTCTTCCCCATCGGGCCGAATCGAGTGCTCGACACACGCTGAACCGCAAGTGGGTGATTGTTCCGCGAGCCGCTGCGTCGCGCGAAGTCGCCCGAGTGCCCCATCCGACTTCGCTTCGACTGATCGCCTGGAGCGCTGATCGCGTTCATGCGGCGAGGACGGTTGGTGGGCCGGTGGTCATTTGGGTGCCGTCGGGTTTGGTGATGGTGAGGTTGCGTTTGGTGTCGAGGGTGAGTTGCCAGCGGCCTTCGTGGGCGAGGTGGTGGTGTTTGGTGCACAACGGCAGCAGATTGTCGATGTCGGTCGTCCCGAGGTTGCGGAACCACTTCAGGTGGTGGATGACGACGTAGTCCCAAGCGACGCAGCAGCCGGGGATGGCGCAGCCGCGGTACATCGCTCGCAGGGCGCGGCGTTGCTCGCGGCTGGCGAGGCGTGTGGTGCGGCCGAGGTGGAGGTGGACGCCGTCGGCGCCGACGATGATCGGGGTGATCTCGGCGTAGCAGGCCATCCGGCGGAGTGTTTCGACGGGGAGGTCGATGCCCAGCCCACAGTCGATCACCGAATGCTCATGCACACCCTCCAAGAGGGTTTTGGCGTCGATCAGCACGGACATGTCGATCGACCCGCCCCGCCCGCTGCCCTTGCCCGACGTCAACGACAACAAGGCCAGGGCTCGCAAATGGTGTTGTTTGTCGAGCGGGTCGGTGGGACAGGTGTCGGGTGTGCTGTCGTGGAACAACGCCTCGACGGCGGCGTTGAGCCGCTGCTGCAGGATCGCACCCGACTCCGGGTCGAATTCGCCGCGCAGGCACCACATCCCGGTCTCAAGGTCGGTCCAGGTGCGCAGTCGGGTGTTGCGCCGCTGCCGCTGGAGGCGATCGATGCCATCGTCTTGCCGAGCCCGCCGGATCTCGTCGCGCAAGGTTCGCCCGAACTCCGCCGACGTCGTCCTGGAGGCGACCTCGGTCAAAAACCCGTCACGATCGGCGAGCCGGGCCTTGGCGTTCTGGTCGAGGCCGGCGACACTGCGCGCCAGCAGATCGACATGATCGACATTGACCGCACCGGAGCCCAGCGCGGCACCGAATTCGGGCAGCAGCTCGACGGCTTCGGCGCGTTTGAATGGTTGTAGTGCCTGGGTCAGCGAGACCCGGGTGGCATCGGCGAGGATCTGTTCGGGGAAGATCCCGGGGGTTTGCTCGGCGAGTTCGTTGAGGCGTCGGGTGACGGCCAGCGTGCGTGATTCGACCCATGAGCGGAGCCCGTTGAGTCGGGCGAGCAGCGACCCACAGTGGGCGGTGTCGGACACAGCGAGACGGTCGGCGGTCAGCTGTTCGACCAGCTCAGCGTACTCGTCCGAGTTCATGGACGAACACTAGTTCGATCATATCGATCTGTCAACTCGACATACCAAACTTTCTGTGGCGGCGCTGTGTCTGTTGCCACACGTCGGGTGAATACGTGGGTGGAGCGCGAACCGTCAACGAGCGCCGGGCGTAGTGCGTCTACGAACCGGCCGATCAACGGCCGCCACACCAACGGAGAGACATGATGCTTTCAACCAAGAACAACGAACATCGACGTAAGACCGGACGCCTGTTCATGAGTGCGGCCACAATGATGGGCGCCGGAACGATGACCATGAGCACCCTGTCATCGGGCGCCGCCGCGGCACAGACCGGCCCGCCCGTGTCAGCGTCGTTCATACTGGGAGTTCTCACTGTGATCGGCGATGCACAGGACAACTCCATCGTGATCAGCCGCGACGCAGCGGGACGCATTCTCGTGAACGGTGGTTCGGTCGCGGTCAAGTTCGGCAATCCGACAGTCGCCAACACGCGGGTGATCTCCGTGGTTGGCGGTGCCGGCAATGACACGCTCACACTCAATGAGGTAAACGGAGCCTTGCCGAGGGCAAATCTTTTCGGTGGCTCCGGCAACGACATACTCACCGGCGGCTCGGGCGCTGACACGCTCGCAGGTCAGGCCGGAAACGACACCCTGCTCGGCAAGGGAGGCACCGATGGACTGTTCGGCGGCTCGGACAACGACACCTTGACGGGTGGCGACGCCGACGACCGTGCGTTCGGCGAAGCCGGCGACGACCGCGGCAATATGGAATCCCGGAGACGACACCGACCTCAACGAGGGCGGCGCGGGCGTCGACACCACGGAGGTCAATGGTGGCAATGGCGCCGAGCAGTTCACGACCACCGCCAACGGCGCGCGTGTGCGGTTCGACCGGGTAACCCCGGCGCCGTTCAGCATCGACATCGGAACGTCGGAGAACCTGACGCTCAACGCCAACGGCGGCGAGGACACCTTCTCTGCCACCGGAAACCTTGCGGCGCTCATCAAGATCACCGTCGACGGCGGCGTCGGCAACGACACGATCTCGGGCAGCAACGGCAACGACGTGTTGCTGGGCGGGACCGGCAACGACTTCGCCGACGGTCAGCAAGGAAACGACACCGCTCTGCTCGGTGGCGAAGACGACGTGTTCCAGTGGGATCCAGGCGACGGCAGTGACGTCGTCGAGGGTCAAGATGGCTCCGACACGATGGTGTTCAACGGCAACGGTGCCAACGAGAACTTCGACGTGTCGGCAAATGGGCAACGAGTCCGATTCCTGCGCAACGTCGGCAACATCACGATGGATACCGACGGCGTCGAGAGGATCGGTCTCAATGCCTTCGGAGGCGTCGACAACCTGGCCGTCCACGACATGGCCGGCACGGCCCTCAATGAGATCGCCACCGACCTCGCGGCGACTCCCGGCACGGGGGTTGGCGACAACCTCGCCGACACCGTGACGGTTGACGGCACGACGGGCGACGACGTGGTCGTGGTCGCCGGCCAGGGCTCAGACGTGCAGGTGGTCGGCCTGTCGACCCACATCACGGTCAGCGGTGCCGAGCCGGCGTTCGATCGGCTCACGGTCTCGGCCAGCGACGGCAGCGACGTTGTCGACGCATCGGGACTCGCTGCCGTCTCCATTCCGCTCGTCATCGCCGGCGGTGCTGGCGACGACGTTCTGATCGGAGGCGAGGGCGACGACACGATCGCCGGCGGCGAGGGCGACGACGTGCTCCTCGGCGGTGAAGGCACCGACACCCTCGACGGTGGTCCCGGCGACGACACCCTGATCGACGGCGAGATCGTGACCGACGGTCTCGTCGCCGGGCAGGAGTGGCTCGACGCACATGCCCGCGAAGTTGGCAACGAGACCGAGCTCGAGGTCAACGACAAGACCTTCACCGTGCCGGCGGCCGACCTCGTCTCGGAGACGTAGGAACGCGCTGACGCCTGACGCGGAATTCGATCAGCGGTTGGTGAGAGCGGCGATGTTCGCCTCGCCAACCGCTGATTGCCGCGCATGGCAAAGCGTTTGGTAACTGGGGACCCGTAGAGGGTCCTGAGGCGCCAAACACCGCAGATTTCGGTGTGCGTGACGTGGGCTCGAACCCGGGACCTCTTGCCGCAGGGGCGATCAGGCCGCTATGAGTCGGACGTCGTCGATGAGTGACCCGACGTTGTCATTGTCGTTCTCGCGGAACGAGATGCGGTCGTTCCCGGTACCTGTCACGGTGAAGGTCGTGAGCTGCCACGACGTGGTCGTGAGTCCCTTGCCGTTGCGGGCGATGTTGCCGAGATTGGTGCCGTTCCAGAAGACGGTGAACTTGTTGCTGGCGGACTGGAGGCCGGCACCTGGGGACTGCTGGAACGAAAGCGTGTAGCGGCGGCCCGCCTGGGTGGCGACCGCCTGTTCCACCCGGTTGTCGCGCCCGGCACGATCGATCGCGACGAACGACGAGCCCTCCTTCGCGGGGAAGCCGGTGACGCTGTTCCAGACCCTGACGAAGCCGGATGGACTCGTCCAGCCCGACAAGTTGCTCACGTCCGCCTTCGCCTCAGCCGGCACAGAGTTGGTCTCGAAGCCGCCGTTGGTCAGCTCGTTGACCGGCGATGGTGGGGACGTCGTTGTCGTGGTGGTCGAGGTGGTGGTGGTCGAGGTGGTGGTCGTGGTCGACGTGGTGGTCGTGGTTGAGGTGGTGGTCGGCGGAGTCGTAGTGGTCGTGGTCGAGGTGGTGGTCGTTGTGGTGGTCGGCGGCGGCGGCGTCGTGCCGGCGACGTTGATGCGCACGACCTTGGCTTCCGACGGAACGCCTGCGGCGTTGATCGCGAAGATCATGTAGTGCCCCGGCGGGGTCCGGTTGACGTTGGAGGGCAACGTCGCCTGCAGAGTCGTGCCCGTCCTGGTGAAGGGCAGGTCCATGAAGCGCTGGTCCATGTCCACCGAATGGGTGACCGAGCCCAGCTTGATCATGGAGACCCGCGAGATCGTCGCCGCGTCGGGCGTGTCGATGGTCAGGGTCGTGCCGGGATCGGCTGCTGCTGTCGCGGTCGTGATCGTGGGGCGCGTGGCCGGAGTGCCATCGCTGTTGAACAGGTAGGGCGGGTAGTAGATCTCGGCGTTCAGGTTGGTCTCCGGACCCGGCGTGCCACCGCCCATCGTGATGACGGTGGCGTCCGGGAGCAGCAGCGAGGCCGAGTGGTAGAGGCGCATGCGAGTCGCCGTCGGACCGGTGGACCACGAGTTCGTCAGCAGGATTGAAGATCTCCGACGTGTAAGCGACACCAGTAGCCGCGTTGTTCACGGCGCTGCCACCGGAAACGAACACACGCCCGTCAGCCATCACCGTGGCGTTTCCCCAATGACGGCCGTACTGCACCTGGGGTAAGCCGGTGACCTGCGGCGTGGACCCGTTGATGTCAATGATGCTGGCGTTACGGCTGGCAGCGTTGGCGTTGCCGCCACCGATTTGCAGGATGCGTCCCGGCGCGAACATCACCGAGGTCGACGTGCCACCCGCGTTGTCGGTCGGGAACGTCCCGAGCGATGTGATCGACCCAGTCCCGGCCGGGTTGACCCGGTACATCGCTTGGTTGGCGATCCCGAACACCAGCCCGTCAGGACCGACGAAATTCTTCGGATAACCGCTCGACAGCCCTGATGTCGAGGCTCCGGTGAGGAGCTGAAACTGACCAGTGCTCGTACGCCGCTCGGGGAAGTCGGAGCCACCCGTGCCGCCCTGGATGTAGACCTCGGCGTTCGGCAGCATCGTGGCCGACGAGTACCACCGCAGCCGGTTCATCGACCCGGTGCGTACCAGCGTGTTCTCGGCAGGGCGGAATTGGTTCACGTCGCGGTTCTGCGTGTTGGTCTCCGCCGGGAGGTTGTCTCCGCCGTACAACTCGACGTCGCCGTTCAGCAGTACGAGCTGTGAGCTGCAGAAGATGTCCGTTGCCGTCCCATTGGGTAACACGCGTGTGGGCGGTGGCTCCGGTGCCCAACTGCGGATTCCAGATGTCGTACTGGTAGTAGGCGGTCTGCACACCGTTGGTGTCGGTGCCATAGGACATCACCCGTCCGTCCGGCAGCAGCACCGCGTGAATGGGCATGATCGGCCACGCCACCTGTGGCCCGAACGTGCCGGCGACCGGATCGCCGGCAGCAACCTCGATCGCCGCCGCCTGCGACTGCGGTGGCGGTGGAGCCTTTGATGACCGGACCCTGCGGGCGGCTCTGGGCGACGAGGAAGCTGTCGTCTCGACCGTTGGAATCGAACCCTCCCAACGGCACCGCCTCCAGCGGTCGTCCCCCCGCCGACGGCACGAGGATCATCCCCGCGACGATCACACCGGTGCAGAGCGCAGCACGCGTTCTACGAAAACGGAAACAGCGCCCATGTCGCATAGCCGACCCCTTGCCCCCGAGCGGCCGTCCGAACCGCCTTGGGACGTCAAAATAGCACATCGTTCAAGATCCCCTGCACGGACCCATCCGATGCGCCTCTTGTCCCGTCGAGTCGCTGGCGCGAAGCTCAGGTGATAACAGGGGGTGCAGTGATGCTCGTCGCCGGATTGTTCGTCGTCGTAGGAGTACTCGCCACGTTGATCGGCTCGCAGATGCCGTGGGGTGAAGTTGTCACTGATCAGGTCAATATTCCGCTCGAGTTCTTCCTCGACATGGCCTCGATCGGGACGATCATTTCGGTCCTGGGTGGAGCACTCGGTCTGATGGGCCTTACGTCGTCGGTGTCACGGCGCGCGGCCGGCGCCTTGACGGCCTTCGTCGGGCTTGTTGTCGCCTCCGGCGCAGCCGTGCTCGTAATCCTGATCGACGGTGCAGATCTCGACTTGGACGCAAATTACAGCGAGTTCTTCACACCACGAGATGTGTCGGTCGGACCGGCTGGTTTCGTCGTCGCCGCTGGCGGACTCGCGCTCGTTCTCGGGGGGTTCCTCGTTGCAACCGCCCGCACTGACGACCAACCTCCGCTGCCCGTCGGCGGTGGAACAGGTGCCACTCCTCCTGGGTGGTACGACAGCGGACGCGGGGAGCTGCGGTACTGGACCGGATCACGTTGGACTCAAACCCGACCGGCCCCCTGATCACTTCACAACACGCAGCGGTATCACCAACAGTCGTCCCCCAGGGGCGCCTGGGCGTCAATCTGCAATGAACCGAGCGTTTGTGAACTGGCGCCCCGCATAGGGGCCGGAGGCGTCAAACGCCGTAGAAAATGGTGGGCGTGACGGGGCTCGAACCCGGGACCTCTACCGTGTCATGGTAGCACTCTAACCAACTGAGCTACACGCCCGTGTAGGACCGCAAGACTACCAGTCAGCGCAACCGCATCGATACTTCATTGGCGAGCAGACGACCGTTCCGTGTCAGTCGCACGCGGTCGCCTTCTGTCACCACCAAGCCCTTCGAGTCCGTCCGCATCGAGGGCCGCGAGCGGCACTCCGTCACGCATCCGCAGCGCCAATTGCAGCCCCTCGAGACGGCGGGTCTCGGCGTCGAGGGTCTCCCCCGCCGCCTCGGTCGACTCACCAGCTTGCACGGCCGCGACGTACCGCTCGGGCGTGCGAACGTTCCACCAACGGCGACCGTCGCGATGCGAGTGCGCCGCCGAGCCGAACCCGAGATAGTTGCCCTGCTGCCAGTACAGGACGTTGTGGCGGCACTCGTGACCGGGTATCGCCCAGTTGCTGACCTCGTAGTTGGCCAGCCCGGCGCCGGTCAACAGGTCGTCGGCCAACTCGTACTTGTCGGCGAGGTCGTCGTCGTCGGGATGGCGCGACGGATCCTCGGCCAGCGGCGTGCCGGCCTCGATCGTCAGGGCGTACGCCGAGACGTGAGGTGGACCGGAGCGCGAGCACGCCTTCGAGCGTCGTCGCGCCAGTCGTCGAGCGACTCGCCTGCACCGCCATAGATGATGTCGAGGTTGAACGTCGGCAGACCGGCCTCACGGACCGCCTCGACTGCACGCTCGACGTTGGCCGGCACGTGGGTGCGGCCGAGCGACGCCAGCACCGATGGCACCATCGACTGCACGCCGATGCTGACCCGGTTGACACCCGCTGCGGCATAGGTGTGCATCATGTCGACGGTGACGTCGTCGGGATTGCACTCGACCGTGACCTCTGCTCCGGCGGCCAGCGGGACGACGGCCAGAACCGCGGCCAGGTCAGCGGCGGGAACCCGCGTCGGCGTGCCACCGCCGACGAACACACTCGACACGGGGCGAAGATCGGCACGCTCGATGTCGTGCCGCAGCGCGTCGAGGTAGTCGCCGATCACATGGTCGCGATCGGTCCAGGTGGCAAACGCGCAGTAGTCACAGCGGTGCCTGCAGAACGGGATGTGGATGTAGACGCCGAACGGCCCAGAAAGGCGGAGAGTCACTACATCGGACGGTACAGCAGGTCGAGCGCATCGAGGCGCTGACCCACCTGGTCGACCGGCACGTCGAGCATCGCTGAGATTGCTCGTGTGTCGTCGCCACGCACCGTGATGACCTTGCCGTTGAAGTCCTGGCGCTGCACCTGGATCATCTTCAGGAACCGCACCAGCATCTCGAAAGGCTGGCCACGCAACTGGCTCAGCTTCAGCAGATCGACCGCGAGTTTCTTGCCCCGGCAGTGTCACCTTCGACCGGCGCCGTGATGTCCTCGCGTGGCAACAACTGATCCACGGGCACGTTGTAGAACTTGGCCAACCGCTCCAGCCGTGGCACGGAGATCGCTCGCTCGCCGCGTTCGTAGGCACCCAGGACCGAGGCCTTGAACTCCTCCGTCGAGGTCGCCTCGACCTCCTGAAGGGACAGACGTTTCTGCCGTCGGATGACCCGTAGACGTTCACCTACCTTCCGACTGTATGGAGATGCCGAAACATCATCTTCCTCAAACTCGCGCATTGGCCCCGCTCTCCTCCGCTTGTTTCCCGCCTAGCCAGCATTGCATCGGCAACTGTGCCAGAAACGTTGAGAAATACAACTCTCCGTGGCAAATTAGCTGTGATTCGTGACGCTGCGTCAGCAAGAACGCCGCCGCGAGTGCCGCGGTTTCCACTCGCAGCACGTTTCGTGACAGCGCCACGCGGGATCTGACGGCGTTGAGTTCACCCTCCGTGAACCCACCCTCGGGTCCGACGAGCACCGTCTCGACATCGTCGGCCAGTGCGTCGCCCGCCGGGTCGGCGATGGCACTGCCGGACGCGGTGGTCGCTTCGCCGAAAGACATCACGTCAAGCACTTCAGGGAGCCACAACCGTCGGGACTGCATCGCCGCCTCTCGAGCGACGCGGCGCATTCGCTCGATCTGTCTGCCGGCACGACCGGCGTCCCATCGCACCACACTGCGCGCGCAATCCATGAACCCGATCGAAGTCGCACCAATCTCGGTCAGTTTCTGGACGATCCATTCCGGCCGATCGCCCTTCGGAATCGCGCTGATCACGCCGGCTGGACGCGGCGCGGGCTCGAACACCGGCTCGGACTCGACCGAGACACCCTCCGGCTTCAACCTCGCCACCACCCAGCGTCCTGCGCCGTCGCCGAGCGTGATCTCGTCGGCACCGCGGATGCGCAGCACCCGGCGCAGGTGGTGATCGTCGTCGTTGCTGAGGTGCGGATCTGCGAGCGAATCGACGAAAACGTGCGCGGCGGAACCACGCAGGCGCGGGTTCACGAGAAGGCGGATTTGATCCGCGAGAACAGACCCTGTTCGCCGCTGCCCACATCCTCGCCGCGCGATTCGGCGTACTTCTTCAACAACTCCGTCTCGAACTCGTTGAGCTTGGCCGGCACCTGCACATTGACCCGCACGCGAAGGTCGCCGCGTCCTCGCCCGTGCAGGCGATGAACGCCTCGCTGCCGATAGACGAACTCCTTGCCCGGCTGCGTACCCGCCGGCACCGAGATCTCCTCATCGCCATCGAGCGTCGGGAGCAGCACCTTGGTGCCGAGCGCAGCCTGTGCGATCGAGATCGGCAGCTCGGCGATGAGATCGTCGCCATCGCGCGTGATCGTCTCGTGTGCCGCGACACGGATGTGCACGTAGAGATCGCCGGACCCGCCCCCACGCGGACCGACCGCGCCACGACCGGTCAAGCGCAAGGTGGAGCCAGTGTCGACACCCGCGGGCACATCGACCTGGTACGTCTTCTCGGATGATCACTCGGCCCTCGCCGTTGCACGTCGGGCACGGCGTGACGATGACCTGGCCGAGACCACCGCACTTCGGGCATGCACTGGCGGTGACCATCTGCCCGAGCATGCTCTGACGCACCCGCTGCACCTGGCCGCGGCCGTTGCACTCCGAGCAGGTGACCGGTTGCGTACCCGAACCGGCTCCGGATCCGCCGCAGTCGTCGCACCGCAGCGCAGTGCGAACGTCGACGGCCACCGTTGCGCCGAACACTGCCTCGGCGAACGCGATATCGGCGACGACCTCCAGGTCCTGGCCACGCGGCGGGCCCGCCGGACCACCTCGACCGCCCCCGAACGGGCTGCCTCCCCCACCACCGAAGAACGCGTCGAACAGATCGCCGAACCCGCCACCGGAGAACATGTCGCCGAGGTTCGGACCACCGGCGGACGAACCAACGCCGGCCTCCCCGAAACGGTCGTAACGGGCTCGCGTGTCGGGGTCGCTGAGCACCTCGTAGGCCTGGGCGACCTGCTTGAAACGCTCCTCGGTGACCGGGTCACCCGGGTTGGCGTCGGGGTGCAGCTCGCGCGCCTTCTGGCGATACGCCTTCTTGATCTCGTCGGCAGTTGCGGCTCGCGAGACACCGAGCAGCTCGTAGTAATCGGCCACTATGCCGTACCCTCTCCAAGTCGTTTGGCGAGGCGGTCGCTGACCACCTCGACTGTGGCCAGCGCCTGCGGATAGTCCATTCGCGTCGGCCCGAGAATTCCGATCGTGCCGACCTGATCGCCGTCGACCATCACCGGCGCGACGACGACCGAGCACACTGCGAGCGGCTCGACGCCATGCTCGGCGCCGATCGCCACCGTGAGCCCACGATCGAGGATGTCGCGCACCAACGACACCACGACGTATTGCTGCTCGAGCGTGCGCAGCACCTTGCGCACCGTGTCGACGGCATCGAAGGCACGGGCCATCGACGAAGCGCCGCCGACGAAGACCGACTCGTCGGAGCCACCCTCGCGCAGGGCCTCGAGGGCTGCCGCGCAGAGGGCGTCGACCGCAGGCTCGCCCGACGATCGCAGCACGTCGGACGCCTCCATCGTGTGGCCGACCATGGCTGCCTGCAGATGCGCCGACGCCGCAGAGATGCGGAGGTCGGACGTGTCGGCGTCGAGATCGATCGTCTGGCTGTCGACCGTGCCGTTGCTGAAGACGGCGACGACGAGTGCATGGCGAGCCGACAGGCCGACAATCTGCACCGATCGCACGGTGGCCAGTTCGGCACGCGGGCCCGACGACGACCGCTGCGTGCTGCGTGACCTGCGCGAGGAGGTTGGTGGTCTGGTGAAGGAGCTCTTCGAGTCGACCGTGGGCAGTGTCGAAGAACGTTCCGACCCGCTGCGTCGCGGCCGAATCGAGGCGCCCGGGCGTCGTGATGTGGTCGACGAAAAATCGATAGCCCTTGTCGGTCGGCACACGACCGGCGGAGGTGTGCGGCTGTGCCAGGTAGCCCTCCTGCTCGAGCACCGCCATCTCGTTGCGGACGGTCGCGGAGCTGACTCGAACGCTGGGCAGATCGGCGATGTGCGTCGACCCCACCGGCTGTGCCGTGGTGATGTACTCCTGCACGACGGCCCGGAGGATGGAGGTCTTGCGTTCGTCGAGCATCTGGCACTCCAGGTTAGCGAGTGCTAGCCGCGACGAGTCTGTATCGGTGCAACGCTTCGAGGCGTCCGCATATATCGAGGTCGGCCTGACCTACGGTGGTGGTTCGTGTCCGATTCCGCTGTTGCCGGTCCGTCGCTGATCCTGCTCGTGCGCCACGGCGCAACCGAATGGTCGGAGAACGGGCGGCACACGGGGCGCACGGACATGCAGTTGACCGAGAAGGGGAAGCGTCAAGCCGATCGGCTTCCACCCCTCTTGGCGACTCTGTCGCAAGGCGCGCAGCCGTTCGTGTACACCAGCCCGCTGCAGCGCGCCCGAGAGACCGCTCGCCGGGCCGTACCCGGCGTCGAACCAATGGTGGTCGATGCCCTCGTCGAATACGACTACGGCGACTACGAGGGCCTGACGTCCGCCGAGATCGAGCAACGTCATCCGGGATGGGAGCTGTTCAAGGACGGGTGTCCGGGCGGCGAAAGCCTCCAACAGGTGGTGGCCCGATGCGACAGCTTCATCGCCAAGCTCGAGCGCACCGCGGCCGGGCGTACCGTCATCGCGTTCACGCACGGCCATCTCAGCCGCGCCCTGACCGCCCGGCTCGTCGGCTTGCAGCCCGAGGCCGGGGCCGTCCTACAGAACGACGCCGCCTCCGTAGGGATCATCTCCGACAAGCGCGGTCGCTACGTGATCACCGGTTGGAACATTCGCGCCGATTGATCGACGACGCGCCGCGGCGCCGATCGCAACGCACACGATCGCGATCGCACTTCCATACGCCAGGCTCCACTCGGCACTGACATGGTCGGCGATCCAGCCGGTGATCGGTGCGCCGATGGGAGTGGTTCCCAGGAACGCGACCGCGCCGAGCGCCAGGAGCCTGCCGCGCATGTCGGGCGGGCTCTCGTGTTGCGAGATCGCGTTCATCGCCGAGACGAACGCTGCGCCACCGCCACCGAGCGGAATGCTGAGGAGATACGCGACCCAGATGTTTGGTGCCCAGGCGACAGCGAACCCGCTGAGCCCCATCACGGTCGCGGCACCGAAGAACCACGCCGACCCGATTCGTGGGCGCGCCGCAGTCATCAACGACCCGATCAGGCTTCCGACACTGGTCACCGCGAGCAACCATCCGAACAGCTCCTTGTTGCCGAATCGGAGGTCGGCGAGCTTCAGCAACGACACGCCGTAGTTGAAGGCGAACGTTGCGATCACAGTGAACACCGCGAACAGGACGAGCAGCCGCGGGTTGTGGCGGACGAATCGCAAAGCCTCTCGCACCGGTTGACCGCCGCGCGACGCCGGCGGAGACACGAACAGCTGAGTGGTGTCGATCCGCCAGATCGGCCACAGGATGGCGGCGAAGGACAGACCGTTGATGATGAAGAGCCAGCCCGGCTCCATCCAGCGCAACAGCAGTGCGGCGACTGCCGGACCGAAGATGCGCGAGCCGGTCATCGCCGCGGTGTTCAACGACACGACGTTGGAGATGTGCCGGGGCTCGACCAACTCGATCACGAAACCACGTCGTGCGGGGTTGTCGACCGCCTGCACGACGCCGTTGGCCAGCGAGACGAGGTAGATGACCGGTAGCGTCGCCCACCCGGTGAGAGCGAGTATTCCCAACAGAATGGCCAGGGCGGCTTGGCCGCTCTGCGTCATGATCGTCATCTTGCGCTTGTCACGACGGTCCGAGATGGCGCCCGCCCAGACACCGAGCACCAGCATCGGCAGGAACTGACAGAACAGCGTGATCCCCACGTCGGTTGCCTTGCCGGTTGTCTGGTACACCAGCAGTGACACCGCGGTCATCTGGATCCACGAACCGATGTTGCTGAGGGTGAGCCCGAGGAAGAACAGTCGCGCATGGCGATGTTCGAGCGATCGAAACATCTGCGACTTGGCCATCAACAGCAGTTCTACCGGGAACGTCTACGCGCCGGGCAGTCGGCCGGGCGCGATGACCCGGTGATACTGTTCACACGTGCTCGTTGCCGTGCGCGGCCGAAGAGTTGTGCTCGCTGCGATCGTCCTGGTCATAGCGGCTTGCTCTTCACCCTCTCCAGAAAATCCCGAGGTACGCGCCGGAGCCGTGTACGACACCGTGGTTCGATGGTTCGCGCAACAGTCCCCCGACGATCCAGATCCACTACCGGTCTTCATCGAATCGCGGGGCGAAGGCGCCTCGATCGAGCTCGACGTTCAAGCCGAATTGATCAAGTCGACGCAGGATGTCGCGACCGTACGCTTCATCGACTCGCGCGACGAAGCGCTGGTCACCAACGACGATGGCACGGTCGTCGTTGCCGACGGTGGCATCCTGGTGCGGCTCGCACCCGTGATCGAGGAAGGCCGCCAGGTGCGCCTCGACGTCGACGTGCACCAGAGCGACGAGAACTTCACGACGATGCAATTCACCCTGAACCTGGTCAACGAGAAGTGGGTGCTCGCTGGACCACCGGTCGAAGCGCCCGCCGGCT
Organism: Ilumatobacteraceae bacterium; assembly: GCA_963746365.1. Lineage (GTDB taxonomy): Bacteria > Actinomycetota > Acidimicrobiia > Acidimicrobiales > Ilumatobacteraceae > JAENVT01. The sequence goes on from CAVVBH010000028.1 coordinate 127,274, forward strand.
AGTCCGCGGTTCTGCCACTGCTCCACTCCCCCGGTCGCAGCAGACGTTCGGCGATCAGTGCGCCTGCCGCCTTGATGACCGCTGTTGAATCGTCGTATGTGGGGACCGTGGTGCCGGCGACGACTGCGGCGATCTCGTCGACGAGAGCGTCCCACAACAGCTGGGCCTCGGACCCGGACGAGGCGGAGCTCCGCGCGTCGAGAACGCGCACAGCGCTGTCGGCCACGACGATGGACACATAGTGGTCTCCCTGCTCCGAGAATCGCATCGCCTCGGCAAGAAGCCCCAACGGCAGCGCCTCGTTGGCGGTGGGAGGGCGTTGCCCAAGTAGCCAGCGACCGGCCTCGTGCCGCAGCGACAGCCTCAGCTCCGACGCATACGTGATGCCGCCGAGGATGAGCACGACCGCGACCGCAGCGAAGCCGACGCGTGGGCCCGGATAGACGAGCACGGCGATGGCTGCGCCGGTGACGTTGGCCAACTGGAAAAGGAGCTCGTTGCGAGAGATCACGCGGCCGCGGATCAGGTACGGCACGCCGCCGTAGAGAGCGTCCATCGCCCGCGCCGCCACACTGCCACCGAGCCCGATCGCCAGCGCGATGCCGACGATGCTGAGGCTGCCGATGGTCAGGACTCCGAACGCGGACATGGCCCCGGGGATCAACAACGTGAGCACGACGATTCCGTCGGATGAGAACGCTCGGTGCAGGCGCGGCGACACCATCGTGCCGAGGAACGTTCCGATGCCGGCCGCGACGAGGGCGGCAACGAAGATCCACTCGTCACCGCCCCCACGCTTGATCGACAGGGCGAGCAGGAACGTCAACGCTCCCTCTGCTGCTCGGATCGTCGCCACCGCCGGCGCGGCGCGGCGCACGTCGACCGGGGTCTCGACGCGGATGACGACGCTTTCGACGGGGGTGTCGACCACGGTCGACGGAATGCGCCCGGCCAGGATTGCCGCGGCGACGAACACGACTGCGGCAGCGACGGGAAGCCACTCCACACCCACAAGGGCGATGAGACCGCCGCCCACTGCCGTGCCGACCCCGCCGGCGATGGTGCCCGTGCGCGCGAGATGTCCGCTGGCCGTCACCAACGCCGTTCGCTCAGGTGCCAGCTGAGCGACCATCGCCGTCTTCGCAAGCGCGTATGCCTTGCGCGACAGCAGGATGCCGAAGACCAGCGGATAGAACGCGAGTGACAGCAGTGAGCTGGCCAGCAGGAGTGAAAAGACCGCTCGGGTCAGATGGGACCAGATGACGACGAAACGCGAGCCCGCCCTGATGCGGTCGAGCGCCGGACCGACGACCTGGGCGACGATGGCCAAGGGTGCCGCGGTCAGGAGCAGGAACAGCAGGATCCGGCTGCGCGAGGCCTCCAGCGAGACACTGAAGAACAGCGAGCCGACGAGTGACAGCGTGATCAGCGAGTCGGCGAAGTCGTCGACAGCGTGCGTGAGGGTGAGCCGGCGTATCGCCGTGGGACCCTCCATGGCCGTACGAAAACGCGAGAACAGCCTTGGACTCGTCGCGTGCCCGTCAGCAGATGCTCGTGCCACCGCAACGAGTATCGCAGAGCGGCGAAGACGGTCGCCGCTATCGCCTCAGTCGTCGAGCTTGAGGGCAGAGATGAAGACGTCGCCCGGCACTTCGACTCGCCCGATCGACTTCATCTTCTTCTTGCCCTCTTTCTGCTTCTCCAGCAGCTTGCGCTTGCGCGTGATGTCGCCGCCATAGCACTTGGCAAGCACATCCTTGCGCTTGGCCTTCACCGTTTCACGGGCGATGACCTTGCCGCCGATGGCCGCCTGGATCGGCACGTCGAACATCTGCCGGGGGATCAGTTCCTTCAACTTCTCGCACATCCGACTGCCGTATGCGAAGGCCTTGTCGCGATGCACGATCGTCGAGAACGCGTCGGCCGGGACTCCGTTGAGCAACAGATCGACGCGCACCAGCTGACTGCGTTGATAGCCGCTCAACTCGTAGTCGAGGCTGGCGTAGCCCTGGGTGCGGCTCTTCATCTGATCGAAGAAGTCGACCACGACCTCGGCAAGCGGGATGAGGTAGTGCAGTTCGACACGCTCCGGTGACAGGTACTCCAGCTTCGACAGCTCACCGCGACGCGATTGGCACAACTCCATCAACGTGCCGGTGTAGTCCTTCGGGGAGATGATGCTGACACGGAAGAACGGCTCTTCGATGAAGTCGATGTTCTGGGTGGGCGGGAGATCCGCTGGGTTGTCGATGAGCTCGAACTCGCCGTTGGTCTTGCGCACTCGATACTCCACGCTGGGCGCGGTGGCGATGAGCGCCAGGTTGAACTCCCGCTCCAGTCGTTCCTTCACGATCTCCATGTGCAAGAGGCCGAGGAAGCCGCAACGGAAGCCGAATCCGAGAGCGCCGGAGGACTCGGGCGTGTAGCTGATGGAGGCATCGTTGAGCTTCAGCTTCTCGAGGCTCTCGCGAAGGGTCTCGAAGTCGTCACCGTCGATCGGGAACAGGCCACAGAACACCATCGGCTTCGGGATCGTGGTAGCCGTCGAGCGCTTCGGTTGCACCGTGCGCGAACGTCGTGACCGTCTCGCCGCTGCGTGCCTGTGCGACGGTCTTGATACCGGCGATCAGGTAGCCGACCTCCCCGGGACCGAGTTCGGGAACCGGCGTCGGGACCGGACGGCGAACACCGATCTCGATCGCCTCCTGCGGCGTGCCCGCCTGCATGAACATCAGCTTCGACCCGTCCGTCAGGCGCCCGTTCATCACCCGGATCGAGCTGACCACCCCGCGGTACTGGTCGTACTGACTGTCGAAGATCAGGGCCTGGAGCGGGGCGTTGGGGTCGCCCTTCGGCGCGGGAATTCGCTCGCAGACAGCGTCCAACAGCTGCGCGACGCCGTCGCCGGTCTTTGCGGAGATGCGCAGGATGTCTTCGGCCGGAATACCCAGGACGGTTTCGATCTCCATTGCATAGCGGTCGGGATCCGCCGCCGGCAGGTCGATCTTGTTCAGTGCTGCGACGATCTCGAGGTCGTGTTCCATCGCGAGGTAGCAGTTGGCCAGCGTCTGGGCCTCGATCCCCTGCGCGGCGTCAACGACCAGCACGACACCCTCGCACGCAGCAAGGCTGCGGCTGACCTCGTACCCGAAGTCGACGTGGCCCGGCGTGTCGATGAGGTGCAGGGTGTAGCCCTTCCAGTCGACGCGCACGTTCTGGGCCTTGATGGTGATGCCCCGCTCGCGCTCCAGATCCATCGAATCGAGGTACTGCGAGCGCATGTCACGGGCATCGACGGCGTTGGTGATCTCCAGGATGCGGTCGCTGAGGGTGCTCTTGCCGTGATCGATGTGAGCGATGATCGAGAAGTTGCGAATACGTGAGAGGTCCATGTCCGGTCGTTAGATGCTATCGGCGTCTCTCATCGTGTGGTTGGAGCGTTGCGGCCCCGCTGTTAGCCTTGCCCGGCTCATCCAACCTGCGAGAGAAGTCGGCAACGTGGCAAACATCAAGAGTCAGAAGAAGCGAATCCTCACCAACGCGAAAGCTGCCGAGCGCAACAAGGCGGTCAAGAGCGAGCTGAAGACGCGCGGCAAGAATGCCATCAGCGCCATTGGTACCGAGACCGGTGAAGAGTCGTTGCGACTCGCCGTGAAGCGCCTCGACATGGCCGCAGCCAAGGGCGTCATTCACAAGAACCAGGCCGCACGTCGCAAGAGCCGCCTGATGAAGAGGATCAACTCAGGGGCGTAGTTCGCGCGTCAGCGACGGGCCGCGCCCAGGCGACTGAGGCGGGCGACCAGCACCTCCATCACCAGTTCGTCGGGCCATTCCTTGGCGCCGCGCAGGTCGAGATCGGCCTGGGCCAGCAGCCCGATCGCGCGCACCACTCCCGCGTTGCCCAGCTTGCGATATTGATCCAACGCCTTCTTCGCGGGATAGCCAGGCTTGATGCCCAACACGGCGGCCGCCGACGACTCGTCGTTCGACGTTGGCACCGTCGAGCGTCAGCAGCTTCGTGTAGTGGTTGTGGAGGATGGCCATGACCTGCAACGGATGCCGCTCGCCGGCGCGCATCATCCGATGCAGCAACGACAGCGACTTGGTGGTGTCGCCGCGATCGACTGCGTCGGTGAGATCCCACGGTGGCACTCCCCCGGCGTCGCCGAGAAACGGCTCGACGTCGACGACCTTCAGCATCCGCGAGTCGCCGTACGCCGAGACCAGCGTTTCGAGGATCCCCTGCACCCGTCCGGCGTCCTCACCGAGCCACGACGCCAGCAGCGCGAGTGCCTGTTGGTCGAGGCGCAGCCCATTGGCGATCACCTGCTCCTCGAACCAGCCGCCACGCTCCCGGGCGCGCGTCGGCGGTGCAGTGTCGACCACCTGACCGCCGGCCTTCTTCACTGCGTCGACCAGTGCCTTCACCAACCGCCCACCGCCAGCGACCAGCACCAGTTCGGTGGAGGGCAGCGGATCACCGAGGTAGCTGACCAACGGCGCGACATCGTCGGCCCCGAACCGTCCGACGCCTCGCGCGACGACGACCCGCGACTCGGTCAGGAACGGCGGGGTCTGGGCGGCGTCGACGACCGAGCGCACCTCGTACTCTTCGTCGTCGAACTCGTCGACCATCAGGGAGCGATCACCGTCGCCGATGAGTCGATGCACGACCTCCGAGACCGCGCCGAGCAGCAGGGACTCGTCGTCGCCGGTGATGAGGTGAACGGCCATGCGGGATCAGATTGGCACATCGTCGGCTCGCGTGCCGCCAGTGATACCGAATCACCAGCGCCGCGAGCACCTGCGACGACGATCAACCATCCCACTGCGGCCGTGCGACGGCGACGGCTCCGCGGCCGGCAGCAAGGTACGCGATGGTGCTGACCCAGCGCGTTCCGGCTTCGCACGGCGCCATCACCACGGGTGCGAGTGGGGGTACGACTGCGGCCGCGAGCCCGCCTGGGATGCCGTACAGCATCACGAACCCGGCAACCGGGACGGCGAGGAGGTTGGCGGGGAGTGACGACCAGCGGAAGACGATGGAACACGAGCCAACTCGGCAGGGCGACACCGATCTGCGCACCGAGGGTGACCGACAGCGGGGCGCGCAGCCACAGTGGCCCCGGAAGGCGCTGAGCCAGCGGTGGCGCGGCGACGCACACCCCTGCTGTGGCGCCGGTCGACAGCCAGAACCCGACCGACCACACCAGCATCGGGTCGACCAGCACCAGGATCGCGACGGTGCATGCGAGCAGTCGCACAACCGATTGCCGGCGCCCCAGCACGAACGCCGAACTGCCGAGCATGGCCATGATTCCCGGCGCGCAGGACCGACGGCTCGAAACGCGTCAACGCCATGAACCAACCGATGAGGCCGAGTGTCGTGGCCCATCGCCACCAGGGTCGCAGTCGGCGAAGCACGGGTGATGCCGCTGCGATCAGAAAGACGACGTTCTCGCCGGAGACCGCGGTCAGGTGCGACAGTCCGGACGCGCGGAACGCTGTGATCATCTCGACCGGTTCGCGGGCGTCGTCGCCGATCACCAGGCCGGTGAACAGCGCGGCGTCATCGTCGTCCATCGTGGATTCGGCGACGCCGCGCAGCGCGGATCGCACGCGTGACGCCGTTCGGTACAGCGGAGAGCCTTCGCTCCAATCGCCGACCACATCGGTCTCGAATCGTCCGACGACGTGCCGTATCTGCGCACGTCGAACGTTGGAGATCATCACCCGCCGCTCGCCCTGCACGTACACCAACTCGCCGGCCTGACGGTCGACGAGACGGCGACGTGGCGAGCCGTACACCCACGCATCGAAGCGCTCGCCCTCGATCTCGATCGTGACGCGCAACCCACTTCCGAACGGCGCCGGATCACCGACGACCGTCGCCCAGCCCGAATAGTCGCCGAGATGGCGGGGCACTGCGGACGTCCAGGTCGCCTGCGATCGCCATCCACCGGCAAGGCCGATCACCAGGCAAGCCACCAGCACGATCGCTCGCCGACCGACGACAACGGAGGCAATCGCCACGGCGGCGACCGGGGCGGAGATCGCGTCCAAACCCCGATCACGGCTGCAAGGGTGACCATCACGACCTCGCCGTCGGTCAGCGGGTGCCCGCGACCAGCACCTCGCACGTCGTACGCTCGGTTCATCGAGACCATGCCGATCACCCACCAACCGGTGCCGCTGGGGCCTCGCGCCTATCGCTCGAGGCTGCGCGGCTCGGGGCCCATCGTCGGCCTCGTGCCACCCGCCATACTCGGTGCGATCTCGCTGTTGTTGCTGCGTGGGCACACGTCGTTGGTGCGCGGTGTCGCCGGATTCCTGACCGCGGTGCTGGCCGCGCCTGGCCTGCTGGTTGCCGGAGCGCCGCTGCGATCAGGGCGAGCCGTCTACGTCGGTGCAGTCGCTGGTAGCGCGGTGCTGTGGATGATTGTCGGTGCAATCGCAGCGAGGCGGGCAACGCGAGTGCCGGTCGCGTCGTGGCGCGACTACTGGCGCGAGTACGTGTGGCTGGCCGCGGGAGTGTGGTTGGGCGTCGTGGTTGCCCTGGCTGTGGTGAACCTGATCTTCGGGCGCGCCTTGTTCTGATCACACCGTCACCAGCCCGCGGAGCGCGTCGAGCTTGGCGGGGCCGATGCCGCGTACGTCGCCGAGTTGTTCGACGGTCAGGAACGGACCGTTCTGCTGGCGATGGGCCACGATTGCTGCAGCGGTCGTCGGGCCGACCCCCGGCAGCACGTCGAGTTGATCCGCAGTCGCCGAGTTGATGTTGACGGGCCCTGCAGGCACGGTGGCGTCGGGAGCGGAATCGCCGGCGACGACGACCGGGATCACCTCGCCGACGACGGGCACGTAGATCCGTTCACCGTCGCGCACCTCCGCCGCGAGGTTGACCACATCGAGATCGGCATCCGCGCCGGCGCCGCCCGCCGCATCCAGTGCATCGGTCACTCGAGCCGCACCATGGAGTGCGTACACACCCGGCCTGGTCACAGCCCCTGCGACGTACACGACGATCTCCGACGAGACGGTGGTGGACGGCAAGGCGACGGAGGTGCCTGCTGTGGCGGTTGCAGTCGCCGTCGTTCGTGACGCGAAGGGCAACTGATCCTCCGCACGACTTGGCGAATCCTTCAACAGCCACGTGCCACCGGCGACCACCGCGATCACCGCGAGGGCTGTCGCCGCCAGTCGGCCCGGCCCGAACCAGACCACCCATTCCCGCAGACGGTCGATCGGCGACCGCGGTGGCGCAGGTCGAGGCAGACTCGGATCCATGACGACCTCCACATGGCTCGGCGCATGGCGCGCCGTCGGCTACTGGGGGAAGTCAGTGCCGGACACTATCGACGGCCCGGCGGTTTCGCTACGAAGCGATGCGCTCCGGCAACTCGTCGCGCACCGCGGTTGTCAGCGACCGGCGAGCCACCCAATCGGCTTCGATCTCGAGCGGGATACGCAGATACGCGCTGCGATGGTCCTTGCCACGAAGACGCCACAGGGCGTAGGGACCGAGGTACCTGGCCGCGAACCCGACCGCACCGAAACGCTTCCATTGGCGAACGTGGACGAGCTCGTGCCGCAGCAGGTACGGCGTTGCTTTGCCGCGGCGCACGATCACGAGCGACCAGAGGGTGATCCCATCCGCGCCTCTGGGCACCGGGCCGCCCTCCCACAGGCGGTAGCCATCGCGATGTTCGATGCGACGTTCGCTCGGCATGGCGAAAACCCTATCCGGTTTGATCAGTACAAGCGGGCGGTCAACTGTTTGCGGTAGTTGGCAGTGCGGGGATCGTCGGGGCCCATCAGCTCCAGGAGGTCGACGAACTGCTGCCGAGCCTCGTCGTCACCCTTCACCTTGTCGAGCAGATCGGCCAACCTGGCGTCGTAATCGTCGGTGATCAGCTGCGGCTGCGTACTGACCCGAGCGGCCGCAGCGACCCTGCGAGTGCGGTCGTTCTCCGGGATTCGGGCCAGGAACGACAGCGCCTGCTCGGCCTCGCCGCGAGCAACCAGCTGCTCGGACAGGCCGACGATCGCGTCCTCGTTGGCCGGCTCCAGCTCCAGTGCGGCCCGGTAGGCGCCTTCTGTGCCTTCGGCGAGCAGCGATGCGACGGTGCGCTCGTTCTCGGAAGGGAGCAGGCCGGCCACGAACTCTTCGATGACGTGTTCGGGCTGAGCCCCAACGAAACCGTCGACGACCTGGCCGTTCTTCAACGCATAGACAGCAGGGATCGACTGCACTTGGAAGGCCTGTGAAACCCCAGGATTCTCGTCGATGTTGACCTTGGCGAGGATCACCTCGCCGTTGGTTGCGTCGGTGACCTTCTCGAGGATGGGGCTGATCGTGCGGCACGGACCGCACCACGGGGCCCACAGATCGACCACGACCGCGGCGGCGTTGGAGCGGTCGACGACCTCGGTCTGAAACGTTGCGTCGGTGACATCGATAGACATGTCGGCACGATACCGGGAGTACCGTACGAGCAGCATGAACGACGTGCCAGGGATCGATGTTGAACCGGTCACTCAATGGCTGGAGGCCAATGTGGCCGGCGCCCGCGGCCCCTTCACGTTCGACATCATCGCCGGCGGTCACTCCAATCTGACGTATCGCGTCAGTGGTGCCGGTGGCAGCGAATTTGTGCTAAGGCGGCCTCCACTCGGGCACCGTTTGGCGAGCGCGCACGACATGAGCCGCGAGCATCGCATCATCGCCGGTCTACAACGCTCGGCCGTGCCGGTCGCACCCGCACTCGGGTTGTGCACCGACGAATCGGTCAATGACGCCCCGTTCTACGTGATGGGGTTCGTGGAAGGGCATGTCATCCGGGATCTGGCGGGCGCGGAACTGGCATTGACGCCGTCGGCTCGGCGACGAGCGAGCAAGTCCATCGTCGACACGATGGCCGCGATCCACGCGGTCGATCTCGACGCGTGTGGGCTGGCGGATCTCGGCAAGCACGAGGGATACATCGCCCGGCAGCTGAAGCGCTGGTACGGGCAGTGGAACGACCAGAAGACGCGCGATCTTCCGGCTGTCGACGACGCTCACGACGCCCTGTCGCAACGCATTCCCGAGCAGGGACCGGCCACGTTGGTGCACGGGGATTACCGACTCGACAACTGCATCGTCGGTGACGACGGAGAGATCCGTGCTGTGCTCGACTGGGAGATCTGCACTCTCGGCGACCCGCTCGCCGATGTCGGTCTCCTGCAGGTGTACTGGACCGGCCCCAGCGACGAAGCGTCGGCCTGGGGCGGCTCCGCCACCACCGCCGAGGGTTTCTTGGACCGCGGCGATCTGGTTGCCAGGTATGCACTGGTGAGCGGCCGCGACCTCTCGCAGCTGCCTTTCTACGTCTCGTTCGCCTACTGGAAGCTGGCGTGCATCCTGCAGGGGGTGTACTACCGCTACCTGGGCGGCGCCCTTGGCTCGCGCGATCCCGCCGAGCTCGAAACCTTCGTCACGCAGATCGATGCTGCCGCGGCGCGAGCGGCCGCATGTCTGGAGGCACTGTCGTGAACGACCCATACACGCTGCACGAGCCGCTCCCGTCGCTGACGACGCCCGTGATGGTCGTCATGCTCACTGGCTGGATCGATGCAAGTGGAGCCGCAGCGGCCGCCATGGCGACGGCGCAGGAGGAGTGGTCCGTCCGGCCGTTGGCCACCTTCGACGGCGACACGTTCATCGACTACCGAGCCCGCCGGCCCACGATGGAGCTCCGCGAGGGCGTCAACGTGCGGTTGGTGTGGGCCGACACCGAGCTACACGTCGGCACCGACTCCGACGGCCACGATGTGCTGACGCTCAGCGGTCCCGAGCCGGATTCGCAATGGCGAAGGTTCGCCGACGTGTTGTCGTCGTTGGCGGTGCAGCTGGGTGTCCAGCAAATGGTTGCGTTGGGTGCCTACCCATTCGCCACACCGCACACGCGTGATCCTCGACTGTCGACCAGTTCGCCATCAGCCGAAGCCGTCGCAAGCCTGCCCTACCTCAAGAACTCCGTCGACGTGCCCGCCGGGATGGGTGCAGTGCTCGAACACGCCTTCATCGACAAGGGTGTGCCCGCGCTCGGCATCTGGGCACAGGTGCCGCACTACGTCAGCGCGATGAGCTACCCGGCAGCGACACTCGCATTGCTGACCGGACTGCACGACGTCGCCGGCCTGGTCGTCGACGCCGCGGCGATCCGACAAGAGACCATCATCCAGCGTCAACGTCTCGACCAACTGGTCGCGAGCAATGACGAGCACCGTGCGATGGTGAGCCAACTCGAAGACCTCTACGACCAAGCCCAGGAGCAGACCGACCTGCTCGGCACCGGCGGAATCCCAACCGGCGACGAGCTCGCCGCCGAGTTCGAGCGATTTCTACGAGACCAGGACACCTGACCGGGGAGACCAGGACACCTGACCGGGGAGACCAGGACTGACCGAGCGGCGGCAGCAGGCGATTACGGTCGGCGGGATGAAAGTCGACGGAGGAGTCAGTAACGAGCTCTCCAAGGCCGCGTCCAGCGCCAAGGAAACCGAGGCAGCGGGATACAACGGAGCGTGGACCGCGGAGACGGCTCACGACCCCTTCTTCCCCTTGCTGCTGGCGGCCGAGCACACCGAGCGCTTGGAGCTGGGCACGTCGATCGCGGTTGCGTTTGCCCGCAACCCCATGACGCTCGCCCACATCGGTTGGGACCTCCAAGCGTTCTCCAAGGGTCGGTTCATCCTCGGACTCGGCAGCCAGATCAAGCCGCACATCACCAAGCGGTTCAGCATGGAGTGGAGCCACCCGGCGCCCCGGATGCGCGAGATGATCATGGCGATTCGAGCCATCTGGGACACTTGGCAGAACGGCACACCACTGGCCTTTCGTGGCGACTTCTACACGCACACGTTGATGACCCCGTTCTTCACTCCCGATCGAGCCGACCTCGGCGACGTCGGGGTCCCGAAGATCTTCCTTGCAGGCGTCGGCGAGTTGATGACGGAGGTCGCCGGCGAGGTCTGCGACGGATTCATCTGCCACGGGTTCACCACCGAGCGATACCTGCGCGAGGTCACGCTGCCGGCACTGGCACGCGGCCGGGCCAAGGCCGGCAAATCGATGGAGGGCTTCGAGATCGTTGGTCCGTCGTTCGTCGTCACCGGCAACGACGAGGCCGAGATGGCCGCAGCCGAAGCCGGCACTCGCCAGCAGATCGCCTTCTACGGTTCGACACCCGCGTACAAGGGTGTGTTGGAGCTGCACGGTTGGGACGGGCTGCACGAGGAGCTCAACGCGCTCTCGAAGAAGGGCGGCTGGGTCGAGATGGGCAACCTCATCACCGACGAGATCCTCACCACCTTTGCCGTCGTGGCGCCTCCCGAACGGATCGCGCCCGAGCTGTTGCGTCGCTACGGCGATGTGATCCAGCGCATCAGCTTCTACGCGCCCTACAAGAGCAACCCGGAGCGTTGGCGAGAAGTCCTCGCCACCCTCCAAGCCGCCTAACCCGAGTGGAGTGTCTCACGCCCACGTGGGTGCCCCGAAACACTCCACACCCGCTCTGTGGAGTGCCCGGGTGCACCCAGGTGAGCGTCAAACACTCCACACCCGCTGTGTGGAGTGCCCGGGTGCACCCAGGCGGGCCTCAAACACTCCACTCGGTTAGACGAGCTCGAGGGATTCTTCGAGGTAGAGGTCGCGGCACTTGGCGCGTTGCAGCTTGCCGGAGGATGTCTTGGGCAGCGTTCCGGGCTTGACCAGCATCACGTCGCGCGGCGGGAGGCCGCAGACTTCGAGGGTTCGACGGTGCAAGGCCTCGCGCACCTGCAGTGGATCCTCGGTGCGCACCTCGGCAACGACGACGACGCTCTCCTTGCCCTTGTAGCCCTCCACGCCGAACGCGATCACGTTGCCGGCGCGCACACCGTCGAGAGTGCCGCAGGCGCGCTCGATGTCTTCCGGAAAGACGTTTCTGCCTCCGACGATGATGACGTCTTTGATGCGACCGCACAGCACCAGTTCACCTTCGACCGTGTACCCCAGGTCGCCGGTGCACAGCCAGCCGTCGTGGAACAGCGCAGCGGTGGCGTCGGGTCGTTTGTAGTACCCGGGTGTCACCGATGTTCCGCGAAGCAACAACTCGCCGACGTGACGCTCGGGTAGCTCATGGCGGGTCACCGGGTCGACGACCCTCATCTCCAATCCTGGTACTGCTTTGCCGAGCCGCGGGATCCGCCGCACGTCGAGCTCTTCCTCGGCGTCGGCGAGATCGAGCGACTTGGCGATGCGGTCGCGCTCCAACACGACGCGGTCGACCGAATCGCACACCATGCCTCGGTGGCGCGGCGGGAAGACGCCGCCGATCGCCAGCTCCGCCATGCCAAAGGCCGGGAAGACGCTGCCCGGTTTGAAGCCGAAGGGTGCAGCTGCCTCGACGAACGCCTCGACGGCTCTCGGATCGACGGGCTCGGCCCCGCTGAGCGCCAGCGTCAGCTTCGACAGGTCGAGGTTCCGCATTCGTCCGAGGGCCCGGGTCGCCAGCACCCACGAGAAGTTGGGTCCCGCGGTGGCGGTGCCGCCCCAGTCACTGATCCATTGCATCCAGTTGCCCGGCTTCGCCAGGAAGTCCTGTGGCGCCGCCTGCACGAGCTGGCAACCGTTCGTCATCGGTATCGACAGGAAACCGACGAGTCCCATGTCGTGGTACAGCGGCAGCCACGAGACCATCACTTCGGCCTCGCCGAGCTCGGCCGCGGTGCACGATGCATCGATGTTGGCGGCCAACACCCGGTCGGGGATCATCACGCCCTTCGGCTCGCTGGTCGATCCGCTGGTGTACTGCAGGATCACCAGGCGCTCGGGGTCGTGCGCGGGGATCTCCAGGTGCTCGCCGCTGGGCGCTGTCGGCGAGCCGGGCAGCACCGCCTCCATCGACTCCATCGGTGGATCGCCGATGGCTCGCTGGTAGAACGCGGCGAGCACATCGTCGATCAGGACGAGCTTCGAGTCACCATGACGAATTCGCCCGCGAGTGGACTCGACGAAGGCCTCGAGCGAACCCATGCGCATCGGCAAGGGAAGCACCATGCTGGCCAGGCCGGCCAACCAGCAGCCCTCGACGATGGTGATGAGCTGCCGCGACGTCGGGCCCGAGGATGGCGACATGGTCGCCGGGTATCAGGCCGCGGGCCTGCAGAGCGGCGCCGACGACCCTGGCCTCGTCGTGGATCTCGCGCCACGAGACGAACGATTCGCCGGACGCCGGAGCCACGGAGGGGCCCACGAAACGGACCCCGGTGGGCCGGTCGGCTGCGGTGACGATGCGATCGACGATGCCCACGTACGGCGACTCGGTGCGCGAAGACATGATTTGCAACCGTAGTAGCGCCGCGCCGCATCGTAGGATCTTTGGCCTATGACCTCGGCGCCGACCACCCCCGACGATGCCCCGAAGTTTCGATACACCGGCGCGCTCGCCCAGGAGATCGAACTTCGGTGGCAGGATCGATGGGAAGCGGACGGCACGTTCGAGGCACCGAACCCTGCCGGACCCCTGGCAGAGCCCGACAAGATCGCCGGGCGACCCAAGATCTTCGTGCTCGACATGTTCCCGTACCCGTCAGGCACCGGCCTGCACGTGGGCCACCCGTTGGGGTTCATAGGCACCGACATCTACAGCCGGTACAAGCGCATGACCGGCTACAACGTGATGTACACGATGGGCTTCGATGCCTTCGGCCTGCCCGCCGAGCAGTACGCCGTGCAGACCGGGCAGCACCCGGCCATCACGACCAACGCCAACATCGCCAACTACCGGCGCCAGCTACGTCGGCTGGGGCTCAGCCACGACGCGCGTCGCAGCATCAGCACCACCGACCCCGCCTACTACCGCTGGACGCAGTGGATCTTCCTGCAGATCTTCAACTCGTGGTACGACACCGACGCGGACCCAGAAGGCGGCAGGGCGCGACCGATCGACGAACTGATCGACGACTTCGCATCGGGCAGGCGGGCGACCGACGACCGGCCATGGAGCGACCTCTCCCCGGCGGAGCGCAACGCCATCATCGACGGCTATCGCCTGGCGTACGTCAGCGACGCGCCGGTCAACTGGTGCCCCGGCCTCGGAACCGTCGTCGCCAATGAGGAGGTCACCGCCGACGGCCGCAGCGACCGCGGCAACTTCCCCATCTTCAAACGAAACATGCGTCAGTGGATGATGCGAATCACCGCGTACGCCGATCGGCTGCTCGCCGACCTCGACCTACTCGAGTGGAGTGATGCGATCAAGGCGATGCAGCGCAACTGGATCGGGCGTAGCGAAGGCGCCACGGTGCATTTCCAGTCCACGGCAGGGCCGATGAGTGTGTTCACGACTCGTCCCGACACCCTGTTCGGGGCGACCTTCATGGTGCTGGCCCCAGAGCATCCGCTGGTCGACGCGCTGACGACACCCGACCGTCGCGAGGTCGTGACGCAATACCAGCAGCAGGCAGCATCGAAGAAGGACATCGACCGCCAGGACGACACGCGCGAGAAGACCGGAGTCGCGACGGGCTCGTACGCCATCAACCCTGTCAACGGCGAGTCGATCCCGATCTGGATCGCCGACTATGTGCTGATGGGCTACGGCACCGGCGCCATCATGGCGGTGCCGTGCGGCGATCAACGCGACTTCGAGTTCGCTCGTCAGTACGGCCTCCCCATCCTGCCCATCCAACAACCTCCCGACCGGAGCCTCGACACCTCCACCTGGGAGGACGCCTTCGTGGGCGACGCGCCATTCGTCAACAGCTCCAACGGATCGCTCGACCTCAACGGGATCACGAGCGTCGCCGAGGCAAAGCGCCTCACCAACGAGTGGCTCGAACAGAACGGTCACGGCCAAGCAGCCGTCACCTACAAGCTGCGCGACTGGTTGTTCAGTCGTCAGCGCTATTGGGGCGAGCCGTTCCCCATCGTCTACGACGTCGACGGCAACCCGCACGCTCTGCCCGACGAACTGCTCCCGCTGGTGCTGCCCGAGACCGACAGCTTCGCGCCGCGCACGTTCGACCCCGACGACGAGTTCTCCGATCCCGAGAGCCCGCTCGATCGGCTCGAGTGGTGGACCAACGTCGAACTCGATCTGGGCGACGGCGTGAAACCGTACCGCCGCGACACCAACGTGATGCCGCAGTGGGCGGGCAGTTGCTGGTACGAGCTGCGATACCTCGACCCGACCAACGAGCAGACCTTCGTCGATCCTGAGGTCGAGAAGTACTGGATGGGCCCGCAAGAGGTGGGTCACGACGGTCATCCACACCCCGGCGGGGTCGACCTGTACGTCGGCGGCGTCGAGCATGCGGTGCTGCACCTGCTCTACTCACGCTTCTGGCACAAGGTGCTGTACGACCTCGGCCATGTGTCGTCGAAGGAGCCCTACTATCGGCTGTTCAACCAGGGCTACATCCTCGCCGCCGCGTACAAGGACAACCGAGAGATCTACGTGGAGTCCACCGAAGTCGTCGAGCGCGACGGCGGCTACTTCCACAACGATCAGCCGGTCACCCGCGAGTGGGGAAAGATGGGCAAGAGCATCAAGAACGCCGTCACCCCCGATGACATCTGCGGCAGCTACGGCGCCGACACGTTGCGGCTCTACGAGATGGCGATGGGTCCGCTCGACGCGTCGCGCCCGTGGGAGACCCGCGATGTCGTCGGCATGTACCGCTTCTTGCAACGGCTGTGGCGCAACATCGTCGACGAGGAGACGGGCGATCTCGTGTTGACTCCCGGGCCCGCCGACATCGACACACAACGGCTGCTGCACCGCACCATCAGCGGTGTGCGCGACGACATGGAGGCCTTGCGGTTCAACACCGCCATCGCCAAGTTGATCGAGTTGAACAACCATCTCACCAAGTCGGGTGGCTGCCCCGCCGACGTAGCCGAGCCGTTGGTGCTGATGGTCGCCCCGTTGGCCGCGCACATGGCCGAGGAACTGTGGGCCAAGCTCGGCCATGAAACGTCGCTGGCGCACGAGCCGTTTCCGACGGCCGATCCGGCGATGCTCGTCGCCGACACCGTCGAGTATCCGGTTCAGGTCAACGGCAAGGTGCGCGGCCACATCACGGTGGCAGCCGATCTCGACGCCGCTGGTGTCGAGGCAGCGGCCCTGGCAGATCAGAAGGTCGCCACGTCGTTGGCCGGGGCAACGCCGAAGAAGGTCATCGTCATCCCTGGTCGCATGGTCAACATCGTCGCCTGAGCCTCTCGGCAATACTGGATCGATGGGCGAGCTGCACTATCGATCCGCGTACGAGACTCTCGACCTGTTCCGCAGCGGCGACCTGTCGCCTATGGAACACCTCGAGGGTCTGATCGAGCAGATCGAGACGCATGACTCGGTGCTCAACGCTGTCGTCGACCGTCGGTACGACGAGGCACGCGCGGAGGCCCGCGCGGCCGAGCAGCGGTACCTCGGCAAGGGTGACGCTCCACGTCCACTCGAGGGCCTGTGCGTGGCTGCGAAGGAGGAGCACCCGATGCTCGGGCGCCCGTGGCAACAAGCGTGTCTGGCGTTCGCTGACGACGTGGCCACGTACGACCACCCCATCATCGAGCGCATCCAGGACGCCGGTGGGGTCATCCACATCCGCACGGCAACACCGGAGTTCAGTTGCGCGGGCTTCACCCACAGCAAGCTCTGGGGCGTGACGCGCAACCCGTGGAACACCGACTTCTCCCCCGGTGGTTCGTCCGGCGGATCAGGCGCTGCACTCGCCGCCGGGTACGCACCGCTGGCCACGGGCAGCGACATCGCCGGGTCGATCCGCATTCCCGCGTCGTTCAGCGGGGTCGTCGGTTTCAAGCCGCCGTTCGGCCGCGTGCCCGGCTTGGCTCCGTACCACCTCGACCAGTACTGCCACGACGGCCCCCTTGCCCGCACGGTCGCGGATTGCGCGCTGCTCGAGAACGTGATCGCCGGACCGCACTGGCGCGACAACGTGTCGCTGCGGGACCCACCGCAGATCCCCCGCGACTTGACCAATGTTGAGGGCGTGCGGGTCGGATTGTCGATGACGCTGGGCGACTGGCCGGTCGACCCTGACGTGGTGGCGAACACCAACGATGTCGCAGACGCGCTTCGCCGAGCCGGGGCACAGGTCGACGAAGTCGTCCTTCCGTGGACGATGGACCGTTTCTGGCAGGCGACCCGCGCCCACTTCGCGGCGATCTTCGGCCCGGGCATCGGTGCGATCGAGGCCGAGCACGGCGAACTGTTGAACGACTACACGAGAGCGTTCGTGGCCACGATGAAACCCGAACTCACCTTCTACGAGGGCCTCGTCGAAGAGACCGCGCTGTGGGATCCACTCGGCCGGTTGTTCGAGGAGATCGACGTGCTGCTGTGCCCGACGATCGCCACGACCGGGCTACACGCAGGCAACTCGTACGTCGACGAACCAGTCGTCGTGAACGGACAGGAGTTGCCACACCACGTCGTCGCGATGATGACCTTCCCGTTCAACGTGTTCAGCCGATGTCCCGTCCTGTCTGTGCCGTCTGGCCGTGCCACGAACGGCGTGCCCACAGGCGTGCAGGTCGTCGGGCGGACGTACGAGGATGTCAGTGTCTTTCAGACGGCCGCTGCAATCGAGGCGGCAGGCTTCGGTTTCGGCTCACCCGAATGGCGGCCGCCGCTCAACTCCTGAACGGATGTGACCTTCCCACGAAACGTCCAATTCGCGTTGACCACGGGAACGGATCACCGCCAGACAACTACCGTCGTCGACATGCGGATCTACGTGGCCGGGGTGCAGCACGAGTCGAGTTCGTTCTCGCCGATTCCCACATCGTTCCGATCGTTCGAGCGATGGGACTGGTCCGCCGACAAGCCCCTGGAGTGTGACGGGTTCGGCTATGGAGAGGCATGCCGGCTGGCCGAGGTTGCGAACCTCGAGGTCGTCGCGGGGCCCTTCTTCAACGCCGAGCCGAGCTCGCCCGCAACGGCTGCCGCATGGCGAGAGATCTGCGAGACCATCCTCGACGGGCTCGCGCGGCGGCCCCTGTCGACATCGTGTTCCTGTGTCTGCACGGTGCTCAGATGGCTGCAGGAATCGACGACTGCGAAGGTGCGCTTCTTGCCTCGGTTCGCGAGATCGTCGGTGCCCGGTGTCGCGGTCGGCGTCTTGCTCGATCTTCACGCCAACGTCACGTCGACGATGTGCACACTCGCTGATCTGACCGTGTCGTGCCGCGAGTATCCGCACGTCGACTACGCGCAACGCGCGTGGGAGATGCTGCCCGTGCTTCGCAACGTCGCCCGCGGTGCTGTCCGACCGCTGACCCGGGCACGGCGCATCCCTGCATCCGGGGTGTTCCCCACGCCCGACGAACCGATGCGGTCGTTCGTCGACGCGTACCAGAGATGCGCAGAGTCAGCCTGGCGTGTTGATGATCTCGGCCAACCATGGCTTCGAGGGATCCGACACACCGTTCACCGGGGCGTCGGTGGTCGTGACGACCGACGACGACGAGGCACTGGCGGAGAAGGTCGCCGAGGAGATCGCCACGGACTTTCTGGCAACGATCGTCGACAACACGTGGAGCGGAGTCGGGATCAGCGAGGCGATCGACGAGGCGCTTCGGCAGCCGAAGGGCCCAGTGGTGATCGCCGATCGATCCGACAACGCTGGTGCAGGAGCTGCAAGCGATTCGACGTACATCCTCGCCGAGTTGATCGAGCGCGACATCACCCACGCCGCGCTCGGAATGATCTGGGATCCGATGGCAGTTCGGGCATGCCACGATGCCGGTGTCGGAGCGCGGCTCGCACTGAGAATTGGAGGCAAGGCCGGCAGGTTGTCCGGGCCGCCCATCGATGCCGATGTCGACGTGACGTCGGTACGCACCGACGCGATGCAGGCACTGTTCGGTCAAGGACCCCCGCGGGAGCCGCTGGGCAGATCTGCCGCAGTGCGCATCGGCGGCGTCAACGGCATCGATGTGGTGCTCGTCTCGCGCCGCCAGCAGGTGTTCAGCCCGCATTGCTTCACCGAGCACGACATCGAGTTGCAGCGCCGTCACATCGTCGTCGTCAAGAGCATGCAGCACTTCATGGGAGGCTTCGCGACGATCGCCGCGAGCATCATCCGCTGCGACGGGCCAGGCAGTGCAACGCTCGACATGTCGAAGATCCCATACCAACGAATCAAGCGACCGATGCTCGGTCTCGACCCCGTCGAGATGATCGGTCTCGAGCCGCTTCTCTAGCATCTGCCCTATTCGGGCAGTTCAGCGGTAGTCTCTTCGATGGCGGTCGTACGAACACGTATCCCGCGGTCGAGTGCAGCGCTTCGAGCGCACAGTGATTCCAGCGAGTTGTTGGTCTTTGCATCCACGGCCAACAACCCATAAAGGAATCCCCCACAATGACCACATCCACCTCGAGCAGTCGCGGCACGCGCCGTCGCAACGGCGCACGACACCAGAGCGCTGACCGCTCGCTGCGAACCACCGATCACGGCTTCGCACCGCGCCCCCCGGCATCGGGCGCCTCGACACCTGTGCCGGCGATGCAGCCGGCTGCGCCAATCGACTACATCACCGACTTCGTCGCGCTCGGCGTGCCGGCGCCGCTGATCCGGGTCCTCGCTGACCGCGATGTCCTGACCGCATTCCCGATCCAGTCGGCAACGCTTCCCGACTCCCTCCTCGGACACGACGTGCTCGGCCGCGGCAAGACGGGCAGCGGTAAGACCATTGCGTTCGCCTTGCCCATCGTCACACGTCTCGCTGCGAGCGGACGTCGCCGCGAATCCGGCCGGCCGCGAGCCCTCGTCCTCGTTCCCACCCGCGAGCTGGCCAATCAGGTCATGATCTCGTTGAAGCCACTCGCAGAAGCCATGTCGCTCCGCGTTGCGACCATCTACGGCGGGGTTGGCCAGGGACCTCAGGTTTCCGCCTTGCGTCACGGAGTCGACATCGTCGTCGCTTGCCCCGGCCGCCTCGAAGATCTGATCGGTCAGCGGCATTGCCGTCTCGACGCGGTCGAGATCACCGTGCTCGATGAGGCCGACCACATGGCCGACCTCGGCTTCCTGCCCGGGGTGAAGCGCATTCTCGACGCGACCCCTGTCGGCGGCCAACGACTGTTGTTCTCGGCCACGCTCGACAAGGCGATTGACGGCCTGGTTCGCCAGTACCTCGTCAATCCGGTCGTGCATTCCGTGGATCCCGAGGTGTCGTCGATCAACACGATGACCCATCACGTGCTCGCCGTTTCATCGGGCGACAAGGCTGCTGTCGTCAGCGCCCTCGCCTCGGGACTCGACCGTTCGTTGCTGTTCATGCGCACCAAGCACGGCGCCAAGAAGCTTGCAAAGCAGTTGTGCGCCGCAGGAATTCCCGCGGTCGAGTTGCACGGCAACCTGTCGCAGAGCACACGCGAACGCAACTTGGCCGACTTCATCAGTGGTCAGGTCCGTGTGCTAGTAGCCACCGACATCGCCGCTCGCGGCATCCATGTCGACGACATCGCACTCGTGATCCATGTCGATCCTCCGGCCGAGCACAAGGCATTCCTGCACCGCTCGGGCCGCACCGCCCGCGCGGGTGCGGAAGGCGTCGTCGCCACGGTGATGACGCCCGATCAGGCCGGCGACGTGCGGTCACTCGCACGCGCAGCCGGCATCACGCCCACGGTCACGAACGTCAACCCGACGCACCCTCTTCTGGCCGAGCTCTCCGGACCCACCGCACCAAAGGTGGCACCCCGCCCTCAGCGCGCGGAGGACACCGCTGCCAACGCGCGCCAGCGTCCATCGCAGCCGGGCCGGCGTCGTGGACAGGCCGCCGGCGCCTCGCACGCGGCGGCCGTCCCGCTGCGTCGGCCAATGCACCTCGATCCGCCAGTGGCAGTCCTCGTGGTGCAGGCGCACGCAACGGTGGTGCCCGCAATTCGAGCGGGCGTCGTTCGGCGCCTACCGGCCGCTGAGACGGCATCACCCGAACGGCGGCACTAGTCGTCGCCGAAGCTGATGCCGATGTCGCGCGCTGCCATCACCGTGTCGCAATCGAGTGGCACCGTGCGCATCGAGCCGATGGCCTCGACCAGCGGCACGTATTCGACGTGCGGTTCGTTGAGGGCAACCATCACACCGTCGAAGCCGTCTTCCAGGGCACGCACCGCGGCGGCACCGAACCGAGTGCCCAGCAAGCGATCCTCCGCGGTCGGCGTTCCGCCGCGCAACAGATGCCCCAGCACCACCGTCCGAGCCTCTCGACCGGTGAGCTGGGTGAGTCGTTCGGCGACTGCATGGCCGACTCCCCCGAGTCGTTCAGCCTGATCGAACGCCTGACCCACGACGGATCGCTGACCGTCCTTCGGCGTCGCTCCTTCGGCAACAACCACGATGGCGAAGCTGGCACCGCGTTCCTCGCGTCCCTTGATCATCGCCGCCACCGGCTCGAGACTGAACGGGATCTCGGGGATCAGGATCGCGTGAGCACCGGCCGCCACGCCGGCGTTGAGGGCTATCCAACCCGCATACCTTCCCATCACTTCGACAACGAAGACTCTGCTGTGCGATGTCGCCGTCGTGAACACACGGTCGATCGACTCTGTTGCGACGTGCACGGCGGTGTCGAAGCCGAACGTGACGGTGGTCTTGTCGAGGTCGTTGTCGATGGTTTTGGGCACACCGATCACGCGCAGCCCGGCTTCGAACAATCGTTGACCGATGGCCAACGAGCCATCGCCCCCGATGGTGATCAGCGCATCGATGCCCGCGTTGCGGAACAGCGAGACCAGATGATCGGTGCGGTCTTCGTAGACGAACGTGCCATCCGGCTGCTCGACGGGAAAGTGGCACGGGTTACCGCGGTTCGTGCTGCCCAACACGGTTCCGCCCAGATAGCCGATCCCCCGCACCATGTGTCGTTCGAACACGAACACACCGCTGCCTTCCTGGTACAGCTCCGGGAACATGAGGCCGTTGAAGCCGTCGCGAATGCCGAGCACTTCCCAGCCTCGCCGGCGCGCACACAAGGTCGCGCTGCGGATCACTGCGTTCAGGCCCGGGGCGTCACCTCCGCCGGTGCTGATCGCGACTCGCATGGTCCTGTGTTTAGCACCGACGGAGAAGCAGTCGTGACAACAGCGTCGAGGCCGCAATCACGGCCGCGAGACGCCTGGGTTTCCGCTACTCGCGGGGTGCGTCGTCACCGGTCGTTTCGCCGTGAGCGGAGTTTCCGGGCGCCGTCTCGTCGGCCCGGTCGTCGCGTAGTGCCTTCAGGACGTCCGAGTCCTGCAGGGTCGCCATCGGTCCGAATCCGAGGACCGCGGTTCCTTGCGCGCCACATGCCGGGCAGGTGAGCGCCACGACGGCCACCATGTCGTCGGGATCGGAAGCACCCTCGAGACGACGAAGCGAGCTCATCGACACCTCGGCTGGCGCGGACACGGTGCCGCATTCGACGCATTCCAGTCGAGAATCGTCCGTGATGACGAACGACGAGTCGAAGCCGCCCTGTGCGTACGCCGCGAGCACGTCCACCATGGGCACATCGCCCGGATCGGGGACGGAATCGTTCAAGGCCGGTTCGTTGGTCATACCGCGTTGTACCCACATCGGGTCCGACCAAACCATCGGTCGACCGTGGCGGCCTACGATCGGAGCGTGGCAACTGCAACCCCGTCCTCGACACCCAACCCCGACGCGATGAAGTTCACGCTCGACACCAAGCTCGAGGAGATGTTCAACGCCACGAACGCCGATGACGCGGCCGACAAGCCGTTCGCTGCGGCCGTGTTCGCAGCCGGCGGTGTGAAGACCGTGTTCGGCGTCAACGACTTCGTGACGGTCACGCGCCAGCCTGGCGCTGATTGGGAGCCGATCATCGCCGCGGTTCATGCAGCTGCCGAGGCTCATCTGTGATGGCTGCGCTGTGGAGGCGGGCCGGACGGGTGCTGAGCGAGCGCACGGGCGCCACGTTGTTGGTCGTGCTCGTTGTTGACGGTGGGCCTAGGAATCGGTCTGCAGCGTCTCGACTTCTCCACGGGCCAGAACAGTTACATCGATCCGGCCTCGCAGGTTGCCAAGGACAACGAGAGCTATCAGAAGCTGTTCGGTGGCGAGAACATGGTGGTGCTGTTCACGATCGACGAGGGACGGTCGATCGTCGATCTCTTCACGCCGGCGAACATCACCCAGTTCACCGAGGTCGAGTCCGAGATGCTGACGAGCGACGCGGTGCAGTCGGTCGTGTCGCCGCTGACGTTGCTGCAATGGACGCAGGATCTGGTCACGAAGGGCGTCGCGAGCGAGATCATCGCCCGCACCATCGAGCGCGAGCCGGATCCCGCCGCGGCAGAGCTCCGGCAGCAGGACGCGATCGTAACGACGCTGCGTCTCGGAGGCGCCGGAGAACAGGACATGCAGAACCCGGCGTGGGTGAAGTTCCTGATCTTCGACAATGATGGCTTCTCCGTCGACTCCCAGAACCGGTTGGTGTCACCACCCGACAGCGAGCTCGTGGTGCGCAAGGCATTGCAAGCCTTCATTCCAGACGCGCGTCATGCCGTGCTCGCCGCTGTGCTCGTGGGCAACGCGCCACTCGACACCTTGTCGAAGGGGTCGGCGGCAGTGCACGACGTGTTGCGGGACCGCGCCTTCGACAACACCACGGTCACGATCACCGGCACGCCGACGTTCCTGACCGACATCAACGACTATCTGCAGGGCGGCATGCTCGTCCTCGGTGGCATCGCGGTCGTCGTGATGATGGTGATCCTCCTCGTCGCGTTCAAGGTCCGGTGGAGGCTGCTGCCACTCGTCGGCATGGCCGTCGGGATCATCTGGGGATTTGGTGCGTTCGGGTTCACCGGCACGAAGCTGTCGCTCGTAACGATCGCCGGCCTGCCGATCCTGATCGGACTCGGCATCGAGTTCGCCATTCAGATTCAGAACCGGATCGAAGAGGAACGAGCCCTCGAGCATTCGGGCGATCCGTTCGAGGTGACGCTGTTGCAGATGGGACCGCCTCTGGTCGCGGCGACGATTGCAGCGGTCATCGCCTTCCTCACCGTCAAGATCTCCAAGGTGCCGATGGTGCAGGACTTCGGCGTGCTGCTGTCGATCGGGATCGTCGCGCTGCTGATCGCCGGCATCGTGGTGCCGGCGACGGTGATCGGCTGGCGCGAGCGTCGCTCGCCGACGACCGAAGAACCCGTCGAGAGTTGGGTGGAAGCGACGGTCGATCGGCTCGGAAGTCTGCCGCGTGTTGCCGTGCTGCCATTGGTGCTCGTGGCACTCGCGATGCCGGTGCTCGGCCTCATTCTGGAGACCGACTCGAGGATCGAGAGCGATCCCGTCAACTGGGCGAACCAGTCGAGCACCTCGATCAAGAATGCGCGAATACTCGAAAGGGAAACCGGTTTCGCCACGACACTCGGAGTCTTCATCGAGACCGACGGCGCGCCGGCGAACGGGGTGTTCACCGATCAGATGGGCGCGTTCGTGTTCGACCTCGTCGAACGGGCGTCGGCCGAGAATGCCGAGTTGGCCGGCGCGTCCAGCCTTGCGACGACTGTCGGCTGGCTGGCCGAGGTCCCCGACACGACCCCGTTGGCTCCCACGGGCCTCGACATGTTGCAGGCATACAACGTCGCCCCTTCCGCGCTGCGCGGCCTGTTGGTGGCCGACAACGGCAATGCCACGCAGGTGCTGTTCCAGGTCGGGCCGTCGTCCCTCGAGCAACGCGCCGACGTGCTCGACAGAATGCATCTCGCCATCGCATCGCCCGGCGACGGGGCGCTGCTACCCGCGCAGACCTCCGCCACCACCGGAGGACTCGCCGTCGTGGGCGTTGGACTGCTCGAGAACATCACTGCCAATCGGGCGCAACTCACCATCGTGGCGCTCCTGCTCGTTGCGCGTTCGTCGTGCTTCGCTATCGCGATCTCGCTCGCGGTCTGCTGACGATGATCCCGGTGCTCGTCGCGGTGGGGACGTCTGCGGTGCTCGTGAGAGTGCTCAACATCACCCTGAGCCCGCTGTCGACCGTGGGCGGACCGCTGGTCGTCGCAACGTGCGCGGAGTTCTCGGTCCTGCTGATCGCGCGGTATGCCGAGGAACGCAACCGCGGTCTCGATCCCGAGTTGAGCACCCAGATGGCAGCTCGTCGGACGGGGAGGGCGTTCTTCACATCCGCGCTGACGACGCTCGGTGGCTTTGCGGTGCTGATGTTCTCGTCGCTTCCGCTGCTCGCCGACTTCGGCACGGTCGTCACGATCAACATCGGCGTCGCCTTGCTCTCGGCACTCGTCGTCGTGCCGCCGCTCGTGAAAGAAGCTGATCGACGAGGCTTGCTCGCGATGGGGGCCGGACACTGCCGTCGACACTTCTCGCCGCGGACGAGCAACAACTGGATTGATCGGCGGCGCGCTGATCGCGGCGGTAGGAATTGCGATTGTCATCGCTTCGGTCAGCGACGAGAAGCCAGTGGCCGCCGCGGTCGAGACCGCCGACGAAGTCGAGGCGCCCGCGACGATCCCGCCGCCGACCACGACTCCGCCGTCGACGACATCGCTGCCACCCGGCGACACGTTGCCGGCGGGTCCGACCGACCGGCCGACGGGTCTGGTTGCGGGAGCATTCTGGGATGCCCTGACGCGCGTGGGCGTCGATCCCGGGATCGCGCGGTGCGCGGCAGACGACCTGTTGGCAAACACCTCCGAGGCCGACCTCCTGGCAATGGGAATCGCCGCAGTGCCTCGGCCACCGGAGGTGAATGCGCTGCTCGACGGGTCTGCGAAGCGGTGCGGCGTGACCCAGGATCAGCTCGACGCGGCGGCAGCGACGTAAGCACTGCGGTGGCGTTCGAACACGCGCACATATCCATCGACCATTCGCTCGACCGAGAACCGCCGACGCACCTGTTCGCGGCACACAGCACGGTCGATCTGATCGATTGCGAGCAGACCGTCGATCAGTTCGGCGTCGGAATCACCGAGGAAACCGGTGACGCCGTGCTCGACGATCTCTGGCGCTGCACCCTGAGGACAGCCGACGACGGGTGTGCCACAGGCCAGCGCCTCGAGCATCACCATTCCGAACGGCTCGCGCCAACTGATCGGGATTGAGGAGCGCTGTTGCCGACTTCAGGAGCTCGCGCTTGCCGTCGGCATCCACCTCACCGAGGTACTCGACGTCGTCACCGAGGTGCGGCCGCACGAATCGATCGAAGTAGGCATGCTCGTGGGGTTCGCGCATCTTGGCGGCGATCTTCAATGGCAAGCCTGCCGCCTTCGCCACCGCGATGGCGCGGTGCACACCCTTGTTCTCGGCCATTCGGCCGAGCAACGCCGCGTAACCCCCTTCGCCTGCGCCGAACGGGTAATCGTCGACGTTCAGGCCGTGATGCACCACTGCATCGACGGGAAGGTGTGTGGACGTGGCGTGCGAGTTGGAGATCGCCACCAGCGCAACGCGGGGAACGACGGCTCCGTAGATCGCGTTGTACTTGCGACTGAACAGATTGTGATTGGTGGTGACCACCGGCAGGCTTCGGATACCGAGCCGAGTAGATCGGCCCCGCAAGCGTGTTGTCATGGACCACGTCGCAGTCCTTGACGAGCTCGTACGCTCCGATGACATGCTCCAGCTCGATGCTGGACCGTCCCATGGGCACGGCGTCCTCTGCCGGGACCACCGAAGCCTTCGGCACAGGGCATTGCGAGTCCGGGTGACAGATCAGCAGAACCTCGTGCCCGGCCGCCTGCAAACCACGGGCCAACACGTCGAGCACGGCTTCGGTTCCGCCGTAGGCAGGCGCGGGTACAGGCAGCCAGGGCGGGGCGATGATCGCGATGTCCATGTCGTTCTCCTACGGCCGTCTACTACCGAAGATGACGCACCGTGTCGGAACCGGCAACGTCGGTCGGGTCGGTTCGCAACGCCAGGTCGCTGGCACGTACAGGTGACGACGACTGCGAGCCGATTGAGGAAGTTGCGTGCCCATCGGTGAACGTCGTTGTGCTGCACGGCGGCACGCATGGTCTTCTGCCGCGCGGCCGCGCTCCGGAGCAGGCATTTCGATGGCTGTCACCAGTGCCCGCTTGATCGCCTCGATGTCGTAGGGGTTCACGATCAACGCACCGTCCAGATCCTGGGCGGCGCCCGCGAACTCGCTGAGCACAAGGGTGCCTCCCAGGTCACCGCGCGACGCAACGAACTCCTTGGCAACAAGGTTCATCCCATCAGCAAGCGACGTGACCACGAGCGCATCCGCCGAGCGGAACCACATCGCCACCTCGCCTTCGTCGAGCGAGGTGTCCATGTGGATGATCGGCACCGAACCGTCGTTGCGCGGATGATTTGCGTTGATCTTGGCGACCAAGTTCTCGACCTCCTCGCGCTCATCCTCGTACGCTGCAACGTCGGCACGACTGGGTACCGCGACCTGAACGAACGTGCATGTCTCGGTGTCGAGCAGGCCTTCGTCGAGCAGCTCGCCGAACGCTCGCAGGCGCTGTGAAATCCCTTTGGTGTAGTCGAGACGATCGATTCCGAGCAGGATCGAGTCGCCTCCGATCTTCTCGCGATTTTGTGCTGCCTCAGCCGCGGCCCGGTCGCCGAGAGGAGTCCCAATGGGCGAAGTCGACCGAGATCGGGAAGGCATCGACGTCGACCACGTGCACGCCGTCGAACAACGAGTGCCCGCGTGTCCGAGCATCGACCAAACGCTCGGCGGCAGTGGTGAAGTTGGCGACGTCTTCTGCCACCTGGAAGCCCAGCACGTCGGCCCCGAGCATCCCTCTGATCACTTCCTTGCGCCAGGGCAACATGGAGAACAGCTGCGCGTTGGGGAACGGGATGTGCAGGAACAGGCCGATGTGGAGATCCGGCCGCTTTGCACGAATCAGGGCAGGCGTCAGCAGCAGGTGGTAGTCGTGAACCCAGACCGTGCCGCCGAGTGGTGCGATGCGTGCGACAGCGGCGGCGAAACGACGGTTGACGATGCGGTACGAATGCCACCACGCCCGATTCAGCTCCACCTTTCGGAGGCGACCGTGGAACAGCGGCCACAGGATCGAGTTGGCAAACCCTCGGTAGTAACGGTCGACGTCGTCCGCACTCAACGCCACGGGGTGCAGGCGCAGGTCTTCGTGGTCGAAGGGTTTGAGCGCCGGGGCGTCGGGCCCCGCCCATCCGACCCAATGGGTGCCGCCGGCCGTGACCGACGACAGAGCGGACGCCAAGCCCCCTGGACTGGTATTGAACGTGCCGTCACCACCGACTTCGACCGGCAGCCGATTGGCAGCCACGACGAGTCCCTTCATCAGTTCAAGCCTTTCAGATTCCCTAGCGAACCCGTCCGATGTACCCGATCGTACCTCCCGCGAAACGATCTCGAGGCCGAGATGCCCACTCGTCGCACTGGGAAGCTAAGAAAGGGCTGTGGAAAAAATGGTCATCGCGGTCGACGTCGATGGGACGCTGTACGACGGCGCCGGGGTGGCCGAGGAAGCCGTCGAGGCTCTGCAGCCAAGCCCACGCCGATGGCCACACGCTGGTGATCGTCACCGGACGGCGGTGGGCAGAGCTCGGCCACGTCGTGCCGGAGGTGCTGGCACTCACCGATTGCGTCATCTGCGAGGAGGGCGGTGTGCTGGTGTACGTCGCCAGCGCGGAAGTCACATTGCTCGCCGAAGCGGCCGAACCCGAACTGATCGCGGCGTTGCAGGCCGCAGGCGTGCCCAACCTCGACGTCGGACACGTGGTCATCGGAGCACCGACATCGTCGCTCGCCCTCGTCACCGAGATCCGCGATCGAGTTGGCAGCAGCCGGCACATCGTCACCAACAAGGGATCTATCGCCCTCGCACCCACGGGATGCGACAAGGGCACGGGTCTTCTTGCCGCGATGACAGCACTCGATGTCGCCGAGCGCCCGATCATGGCGATCGGTGATGCGGCCAACGACTTGCCGATGTTCGCAATCGCAACGATCGCGATCGGTGTCGCTAACGCTGACGACGCTGTGCGAGCTTCCGGCGTGCCGCTGACCACGGCCAGTTTCGGCTCCGGCGTGGCAGAAGCACTTCATCAGCATCTGCTCCGTCCACGAGCGAGCTGAGATTGCCGACGACCAACCCGTCCGAGGACCGGTGTCGTCGCATCAGGGAGCACTTCGCGCACGGTGGCGACACCATCGTCGACCCGCACGTTGAACCGTCGGTCGACCAAGCGCACGCCGCCGAGGAACAGATCGTCCTCGATTGCCCCTGGAATCGGATCCACCCGCAACCCGAGTGAATCGTCGGGCTCCATCCCCAGCATGATGCGCAAGAGAAGGAACGGCGTCGCCGCTGCCCATGCCTGCGGCGAACATGAGGTCGGGAACGGGATTGGTGTCTCGACGTCGGACCGATCGAGGCCGCTGAACAACTCCGGCAATCGGCCTTGCCACGACTCCGAAGCAGCGAGTATTCCGTTTGCGACCGTCAGGGCGTGATCATCGAACCCGTAGGCCTTCAAGCCGGCGGCGCACAACGCGCCGTCGTGGGGCCAGACGGTGCCGCAGTGGTAGCTCATCGGGTCGTAGGCGATCTCGTCGTCGGAAAGCGTCCTGATGCCCCACCCGTTCCACATCTCCCGCGACATCAGGCGCTCTGCGACCTGCGCGGC
The DNA here is from genome assembly GCA_963746365.1 of Ilumatobacteraceae bacterium. GTDB lineage: Bacteria > Actinomycetota > Acidimicrobiia > Acidimicrobiales > Ilumatobacteraceae > JAENVT01. The sequence continues at coordinate 156,947 of CAVVBH010000028.1, forward strand.
GCGCTCCGTATCGACGATCCCGCTCCACAGGCAGTGGCCCATGTTGGAGGTCAGCGAATCGACCGGCTCCTTGTCGGGGCCGAGAGCGACTGCGTACCAGCCGTGCTCCTCGAGCCAGAAGTCGCGATTGAACTGCGTCTTGAGCGCGGCGGCGAGAGCCTGATGTTTCGCGGCGGTCTCCGGCTCACCGAGCCTGATGGCAATCGCAGCACGCGCGCAATGTGCCGCGTAGGCGTAGCCCTGCACCTCGCACAGTGCGAGCGGCGTGTCGGCGACACGGCCGTCGTGGTAGCGGATCCCGTCGGCGGAGTCCTTCCACCCTTGATGGGTCAAGCCGCGGTCCGAAGTCTTGTGGTACTCGATGTACCCATCGCCGTCCTTGTCGCCGTAGGTGGCCATCCACTCGAGCGCCCGGTCGGCGTTCGGCAACAGCTTGCGCAGGGCATCCTCGTCGAGACCCCAGCGGCTGAGCTCGCCGAGCAGCACGACGAACAACGGTGTTGCATCGGCCGAGCCGTAGTACGTGCTGCCACCGGTGAGGGTTGGTGCGTCGACACCGAGGTACCGGGTTTCGTGCATGATCCGGCCGGGCTCTTCTTCGGTGACGAGGTCGACAACTCGTGCCTTGCAACTCGGCGAGCGCCTCGAGCACACCCATCGCCAAGGTCGGATCGATTGGCAGCGACATGTACGAGCTGATCAACGCGTCGCGACCGAACAGGGTCATGTACCACGGCGCACCCGCGGCGATGACCGGTCGATGGCGGCCGGTCGGGTCGTGCAAACGCAACGCGGCGATGTCTTCGATCGAGCGGTCGTACGCCGCGCTCGAGCTGCCGGTTGGCGCTGCGCAACTTCGGAACCGATGCCAACCACCCCTCGTTGCGCTTCGTCGCGTTGGGCAGGTTCGGGTGGTGGTGCCTGCGCTCGATCCAGGAGTTGCCGAGGGCGACGGTGAGATCGAGTTGCAACATGCAGACACCGTGCGGCTCGATGTTGATGCTCCACAAGAACCCGTGCGTCGATACCTGCACCGGAGGTCCCTCGACGATCAACTCCGCTTGGCGATGAATCTCGCCCAGCCGCCAACCGTACAGCAGGCTGTTCTCTTTGACCTCCAGCGAGTGCTCGCCCTCGATGCTCGGCCGCCCTTCCTTGATGGCGAAGACGTCGGCAAAGTCCGAAGCAACCTCCAGCTCGACGATCGCCGACACACTCGACGAAGTCGTGTTGCGCAGCTCGATCTGTTCGTGCCACACCGATCCCAGTTGTCGCCGGCGCACGACGAGGATTCGCGCGTCGGTCTGGTGTTGAGCCAGGGAACGGCCCACAAAGGTGCACCCACTTGCGTCGACAAGGCTGACGGCGAGAGGCTCGACCGTGACGCCGCCCACGAGCAACCTGGCCTGACTGAGCACACGCATGTCGGCGAAGAAGACTCCATGCGTCGGGTTTGTGTTGAAGTCGCCCGAACGTCCGCTGAGACAGAACGTCTGGCCATCGACCAGTGTGATGAGACCGGTTGGGTCACCGAGACTCGTGGCCTCGCCGGCGAGCACCCAAGGGCTCGGCTGCACCTGTCCAGGATTCATTGACCCAATCCTGCCTGATCCGGCGCATCCCGGTAGTGCGGGCGCCACTTCTGCGCTTCGACTGCCGCGGCGATCTGGTCGTCGTCGAGCAGATCGGCCAAGCCTTCGGCGACGGCCTGGCGGGCGACACCGAGCGCGACGGCATCGGCAACTTCACCGACCTGTGCGAGTGGTGGAAGCAATGTCAATGGCGCTTTGGGAACCCTCGGAACGACCGAGCCGATGGCGGTGGCCGCTGCGCTGAGCATGGAGTCGCTGACCTTCGTAGCGCCGACCGCGACCACCCCGCGACCGAGGCCGGGGAACAGGTAGAGGTTGTTGACCTGAGTGATCGGATGGGATTCCGCACCGACCATCGCTGCGGGGAATGGACTGCCCGTGCCGACCAATGCCCGGCCGTTGGTCCATGCCAGCACATCCGCCGGTTTGCATTCGGCGCGCGGCGTCGGGTTCGACAGTGGGAGTACGATCGGGCGAAGGATCGACTCTGCCTGCGCGCGGATCACCGCCTCAGTGAACAGGTCTGGCTGCCCCGTGACTCCGACCAACGCATGCGGAGCGACATGGCGCACGACGTCGAGGAGGCCAATGTGTCCATGGGTGTCTGCCAGAGCAGCCACCGACTCCCAAGGTCTGACGAACTCGGCCTGAAAGTCGGCGAGCCCTTCCAGGCGGTCGTGCAGCAAGCCATCGCGATCAACGAGCCAGCAACGCCGCCGCGCTTCGTCGACCGGAACGCCGGCAGACACGAGCGCTCCGACAGTCTGGCGGGCGATCCCGATCCCTGCGGAACCGGATCCGACGATCACGACGCGCAAGTCCGCGAGTGGCGTCGCAGCAATGCGCATCCCTCCGACGATTGCAGCGAGCCCGACCGCCGCCGTGCCCTGGATGTCGTCGTTGAACGAGCAGATCCGGTCGCGGTGAGCAGTCAGCAGCCGGTTGGCGTTGCGCTGCGCGAAGTCTTCCCACTGCAACAGGACGCGAGGGCAACGGTTGCGGAGCGCATCGACGAAGGCATCGACCAATTCGTCGTAGACGTCGTCACGCAGGCGACGATGCCGCCACCCGAGATACAGCGGATCAGCGAGCAGCGCCTCGTTCTCGGTCCCGACGTCGAGGAACACGGGCAGGGTGCGCTCGGGGTCGACACCGCCGACCGCGGTGTACAGGGCAAGCTTGCCGATGGGAATCCCCATGCCACCGACGCCGAGATCGCCGAGGCCGAGGATTCTCTCGCCGTCGGTCACGACGACGACGTCGACGTCTCCCTGCGCCAGCGCGTTGTCGAGAAGTTCCGGCACACGATGGCGATCGGGCCACGAGACGTACAAGCCGTGCTCGCGGCGGTACGTCCGCGACCATTCCTGGCACGCCAGGCCGACCGTCGGCGTGTACACGATGGGAAGCAGTTCCTCGAGGTTGTCGACGAGGAACCTGTAGAACAACACCGAGTTGTTGGCCTGGAGTGCCCGGAGGAAGATGTGGCGAGCGATGTCGCCGTGCGCAGCATCGAACTCTGCTCGCACTCGCTGCAGTTGGGTGTCGAGGTCTTCGACCACGGGCGGCAGCAACCCATTGAGGTGGTACAGGTCGCGTTCGGCACTGGTGAAAGCGGTTCCCTTGTTGTGATACCGGTTGGCTAGCAATTGGCGGCCGACGAGCATCAGTGTCGACCGCATGATGCGCTCGACACGCTGGCGTCGGCAGAGGCACGCACGGCAGCGAACATACCAGGCAGGCTTGCGTGATCGGTTGAACCACGCGCCTGCCGAACTACGTTGTCCCTGTTCTGTCGTTCATCAACTCAATGCCTATTGGAGGTCTCATGCCCAGCGTCACTGTGCCCGGAAGTCATGGTCGCGCCATCCGAGTCGACGCCGGTGAAACCGTGCGAGTGGTCAACACCCATGGCACTCAAGTCGTCGACTTCTGGGCCATCCGAGCGGACCGGCCCGAGATCGCAATGTCGATGCAACACTCGCGCGTTCTGTGGAGCCACCTGCGCCCCATCCCGGCGACGAGATGCTCGACGAAGAGCGCTCGGTCATCCTCACGTTCGTGGAGGACACCAGCCCCGGTGTGCACGACACGTTCATTGCGGCATGCGACAAGTTTCGATACGAGCAACTCGGCGCTCCACCGTCTCACCGCTCGTGCTGTCAGAACTTTGCCGAAGCGCTGGCCGAGTTGTCGGTCGTGCGCAATGCACCGGTGCCGGCCCCGCTGAACCTGTTCATGAACATTCCGTGGGACCTCGACGGCAAGATCGCGTTCGAGCCGACCGTGTCGGCACCGGGCGACAGCGTGTTGTTCCGCGCCGAGACCGACGTGATCGTGATCGCGTCGGCTTGCCCGCAAGACATCATCCCGATCAACGGTCCTGGTGGTGGCACGCCCGTCGATGTCGAACTGGTCAGCTCCGCGTGATCGAGCCCTCGATATCGATCACCACATCGGTGTCGACCGAACTGAAGACGCAGAACTGACCCGAACCCGCCGTCGCCACGATGGCACGATTCGCGACGATCGCGCCGGCAACGACGTTGAGGTTCGACACGAGCGGCACCGTTGTCCCGCACGGGTACAGAGTGAGGAACCCACGACCGGACGGCTGGACCGCAGTGACATTGACGATCACTGCGGCCGGCGCGTTGTCGACGGCGAGCGTCAAGATCTGGCCAGGTGCGAGTCGGCCGGTGTCCCGAGTGTCGATGATGCGTCGAGGATCGACGGCGATCAGGCTCCCGCCGGCGTCGCCGTGGATAGCTTGCAGGTCGACGACCACATCGGTCTCGGTGCTGCTGAACACGCACAACTCGCCGTCGCCGATGCCGACCGTGGCGGAGGCCGCAACATCGCGACCCGTCGTGACGTTGAGGTTGGATGTGGAAGGCGGCAACGATGCGCTGACGCAGGGCCCCGGCAGCACGCTGACGAAGCCGCTCCCGGCGGGGTTCACTGCAGTCACATTGACCGTCGCAGCCATGGCACCCGGATCGATTCCGGGCGATGAGGCGACATCGACAGCCAGCAACTTGCCGGCCTCGAGGCGACGCTGCACTACCGGCAGGGTTTGATGTTCGCCGGGTCGCGTATCGACCAGCCGAACGGGTGCCAACGGCGTCGACAGCAGGCCGCTCGGCGCCATCCATCCACTGACATCGACGAGCACGTCGGTCGGACGCAACGAGTACACGCACAACGCGCCGTCTCCGAGGCGCACCACTGCCGAGTTCGCGACGATCGAAAGCGCTCTGGCGTTGACCATCGAGGCGGTCGGCAGCGAGGTGCCACATGGGAACACTGTCAGGAACGTGTCGGCGCACGGCTCGACAGCGGTCACCGAGACCAGGGCGGCTGTGGCGTCGTCGGGGACATCGTTGATGCCGGCGATCGGCACTCGTCAGCATGTGGCCCCCGCCGAGTTTGCCGGGCAGATCTCGCGTGTCGACGGCACGTATTGGCGTGGGCAGGAGCCAGAGACCGCCGTCGGCTGCGGCAGGGGTGGTGCTGCCCGGTGGCACGTCGCTGCCCGACCACACTCCGGTTGTGCACCGCACCGGAACCACCGGCACCTGATCGAGAGCGTCGCCGATGAGATCCCCCATCGCGGCCGCCGCCTGTGGACCGAGGTGAATCCCATCCGCGGAGAACCAACTCGCGGGCATCCCCGCACTCACGGCGGCCCAGTCGGCCAGGATCAGTTCAGGATCACCGCGGCTCCGCAGCACTTCGTTGCTCTGACGGAAGCGGGCGGCGTTGCCCGCTCCACCCGCCTCGCGGTAGGTGAGCCAGATGACGTGCTCGATCCCCTGCCGGTGCGCCTCAGCGATCATCACGTCGACTGCTGCGCCGATTCCGAACTCGCCGGTCGGGGGATCGTCGTAGCCGGCCGCGACGACCAGCGCGCGGTCGTATTGACCGGCCCGGCGCGCAGGACCGTGATGGCATTGGTGGGGGCAGGAGCCGGCGGAATGCGACAGCTCGTCGCGATCAGCCGGCGGCACCCTGCGGAGTCGAGGATGAACGAGTGCCGCGCAGCCAACGCCGCGCGACCTGCGGAGCTGTAGGGCTGCGCCAGGCCGTTGAGCACCGAATCGCCGATCAGCAGCGCCTCGACCGGAGGCTGGTTCGCCTGCGCAGTGGTCGGGGCGACGGTGGGTGCCATGACGCCGAGTAGGGCGACGACCATTGTGCGTGCGACCTGCCGAAAGCAACCGCATCGAGGTACAGGAACTTGCATTCGCGCGAACGCTACCGTACGGCCAGTTCTGTGGCCTGACCTGCGTTTCCAGAGAGATCTGGAAATGCGTAGGGTTGCGTCGATGAGCGATGCCGATGTCGAGACTGAAGAAGCTCGGCAATCTCCTTGGGCTCCTCTGCGGCATCCAGTGTTTCGGGCCTTGTTCATCGCCCAGCTGGCATCCAACATCGGCACGCTCATGCAGAGCGTCGGCTCCGCCTGGCTGATGGGCGACCTGGGTGCTTCCCCCTTTCTCATCGCCCTCGTGCCGACGGCAACCATGTTGCCGGTGCTGCTGTTCGGGGTCCCAGCCGGTGCCCTTGCCGACATCTTCGATCGCCGGCGACTGCTGATCGGTGGTCAACTGTGGATGTTGGTGTGCGCCGCGTCACTTGCGGTGATGCAATTTCTCGACGTCGTGACGCCGGCAAGCCTGCTGGCGCTGACCTTCGGGCTCGGTACCGGAGGGGCGCTGACGTTTCCTGCGTTCCAAGCCATCCAGCCCGACCTCGTACCGGCGCGCGAGTTCCGTCAGGCCTTCGCGCTGGGCTCGTTGACCTTCAACGTGGGTCGGGCGATCGGTCCTGCGATCGGTGGCTTCGTCGTGGCGGTTGCCGGCCCGGGTTGGGTGTTCATGCTCAATGCGGTGTCGTTCCTCGCGATTGTCGGCGTGCTGGTCTGGTGGCGGCGGCCCGTCACCGAGGACTCGATGCCGGCGGAAACACTCAGTGGGGCGATGCGTGCTGGCCTTCGCTACGCCACGCATTCGCCCGCGTTCCGCGGTGTGCTCAATCGCACGGCAATCTTCACGTTCCCGGCTGCAGCTCAACAGTCACTGCTGCCGATCATCGCCCGCAATCGCTTGGAGCTGTCGAGCGGGGGTTACGGCGTGCTGCTCGGCTGCTTCGGGGTCGGTGCGGCGGCCGCCGCGGTCATCCGCCCACGACTCGACGAACGCTTCCACCATGACCAGCTCGTCTTCTGGTCGTCCGTTCTGGTCGTTGCCACGTTGGTGGTCGAGGGCGTCAGCCGAATCTCATTGGCGACCGGTGCAGCGATGTTCATCGGCGGACTGGCGTGGGCGACGGCATTGACCTGTACCGGCATTGCTGCGTTCTCTGCCCTGCCAGAGTGGGTGCGCGCCCGAGGCATGGGCGTCTACATGCTCGTGCTCTCCGGCGCTGTCGCCATCGGCAGCGCCGGCTGGGGGGTGCTGGCCGAGCTCAGCCTCACGGGCGCGCATCTCGCCGCAGCGGGGTTTCTGCTGCTCTCGTTGGCGACCAACCGTCGGTGGCTGCTGGGTTCCGTCACCGGGCTCGACCTCCGCATGGTCCCGACCGACGATCCGACGGTCACGATCGTGCCGCATCCGACCGACGGGCCGGTACTCGTCACCGTGAGCTACGAGGTGCCAGGCGACGATGTCCGCGCCTTCGCCGAATCGATGCGACTGGTCGAACGCCATCGCCGGCGAACAGGCGCCTACAGGTGGGGCTTGTACCGAGACCTCGCTGCACCCGAGCAGTTCGTCGAGACCTTCTACGTCGAGTCGTGGGGCGAGCATCTACGCCAGCATCGGCGCACCACCGTCAACGCCGACCGCTTCCTCGATCCCGTTCGACCGTACATGACACACGATGTTGTCGTGACTCACTACCTGTCCGTCTACACACCCGCCGGCCTCGACCAGACGGGCCACGAAGCGCCGGAGCGCCTCGAGACGACAGAACCGTGACCAAACCGGTCATCAGCTGGCCTGTTTGACGTCCAGAATTGGCGAACCGACCAACAATGCATCCAGCAAGGAGACCCACGTATGCCAGGAAACGTTCCCTCGGTCGAGGGCGAACGCGCCAACCTGCTCGCCTACCTCGAACAACAGCGCAACGGCATCAGGTTGACCGCATTCGGCCTCACCGACGACCAGGCCCGAGCAACGCCGACGTCGAGCTCGCTGAGCGTCGGCGGGCTGATCAAGCATGTGACGGCGACGGAACGGAGCTGGATGAACGACGTGATGCAGCGTCCCGCCGGCGACGACGCCGAAGGTCAGTACGGCGACGGCTTCACCATGGGACCCGACGAGACCCTGCAGCAGATCCTCAGCGACAGCGAGCAGTGCGGCCGGGAAACCGAGGCGATCGTCGCCGGAATCTCCGATCTCGCTCAGCCCGTTCCTGTTCCGAAGGACGTTCCCTGGTTCCCCAAAGATGTCGACTCGTGGGAAGTTCGTTGGGTGCTGCTGCACCTGATCGAAGAGCTCGCCCGGCACGCCGGGCACGCCGACATCATTCGTGAACACATCGACGGCGGCACGATGTATCCGATCATGGCCGCAGCCGAGCATTGGCCGGCATCGCCGTGGATGGAGCAGTGGCAACCCACCGGCGATCAGGTGATGCCCTGACCGTCCGTTATGTGCGCAGCGGGGGAAACCTCGATGGGAGGCCCTTGGCGGCGACCTGGAACAGCGGGAGCGCTTCGGGAAGTCCACGCAACTTGTGCGAGCCGAGCGCTTTGAAGCGAATGCCTCCACCGGGCGCAGACGACATCACGCCTTCGCGAGTGTTACCAGAGACAAGGACCTGCCCACCGTGGCCGACTGCGGTGATGCGCGATGCAGTGTTGACGTCCATGCCCACGTAGTTGGTCTCGGTGGACGTCGGGTACCCGCTGTGGATACCGATCCGCACCTTCACATCGAGGTCGTCGACCCACGATCGAGCGAGTAGTTCTTGCTGAAGCGCTACCGCGGCATCGACGGCCAGTCGCGGCGATTCGAATGCAGCGAAGAACTCGTCGGCGCGCGCCTCGACCTCATGGCCCCCGGCCTTCACGACACCACCGCGAAGGATCGACCACACCTCGTCGATCAGATCTTTGTACCTGGCGCCCAACTGCCTCACCAGGCTCGTCGAGCCCTCGATGTCGGTCATCAGCAAGGTGACGAAGCCGGATGGGAGGAGCACCTGCCGTCGGTTGCTCGCCCAGCGTGCGCTCGGACTGCAACTGACCGGCGATGAAACCAACGGGAACGATCTTGAACTTCTTGGCGGCATTCAACAACCGCATTCGGGCGAGATCGCGGGCCGGCTCGTCTTCGAAGGCGACTTGGCCGAAGCGAACGAGAGCGTTGCGGACGTGCGCTGGATCGTGGATCGGCAACCGTCGCTTGCCGGCGGTATCGATGTATGCGAAGGCCCGGTCAGGAAGAGCGGCTCGCTCCTTCGGGTCGAGGCGGGGCATGCGCTGACGATACCAACGGCGTGTTACACGGAAGGCCTGGGCGTCTGTGACTCTCCGCACGGGCCGCAACGACGGACACCGCTCGCCCGGTGGCACCAATCACCTGAAATGATTACAAACGTTTGCTTGACGCAGTGTGGTGCCCTCGCCACAATGGGGGGCCAGTTCACATCGGAGCTAGATCCTCGAGGGGAAGTTGTCCGGAATGGTTGATGACGTACTGCGCGTCGACGTCGCCTATGTCGACGGGATGACCCTGATCTCATTGCGAGGCGATGTCGATGCCGACTCGGTGCTCGCCCTCCGAGTCGTCCTCGACGAGCTCGACCCCGACCACCGCGTTCTGGTCGACATGCAACAGGTCGATTTCATGGATTCCAGCGGACTCAACGTGCTCGTCGCGCAAGCGCTCGAGATGGGTCAAGCGGGTGGATCGCTGCGCATCAGCAATCCCTCGATCAACGTCCACCGCGTCATAGAGGTCACCGGCCTCACCGAGTTCTTCTACGAGGCCGCGGTTCCAGAGATCGCCTGATCGCGGCGCTTGCCGTGCCCTTGTGATGTGGCGAACCGTGCCGTCGATCGCGATCCCGACCACCAGCAACACGATCGCAACGATTCCGTCCAGCCACCAGTGGTTGCCGGTGGCCGATACCACGACCATCGTCAGGATGAGGTGGAGCAGGGCGACCCAGCGCCAGCGGCTGGTGCTTGCCGCCACGACGCCGAACGAAACGACGGCTGCCCATCCAACGTGGATCGACGGCATCGCCGCGAACTGGTCCGACACGCCCGTACCGACAGGTCCGTAGAGCGACATGCCGTACCGCGTCGCCAGATCGATGTATCCGAGGTCGGGCAGGAATCGTGGCGGCGCCACCCGAACGAAGCGGATGACGACGCAGAACGCCGTCAGGATCGCCAGCGAGTTGCGCCACCGCGAATACATGTCTCGGTGACGCACGAACAGCCACACCAGAAACGCGATCAATGCCGGCACATGAGCAATCGCGTAGTAGGCGTTGGAGAACTGCGCAAGCCAGTCGTGGCGCAGCACGAACTGCTGCAGCGACAACTCCGTCGGCATGTGGAGGCTGTGTTGCAGGTCATCGATCTGGCGGGCACGGTCGATGGCGCCTTCGGAGCGTGCCAGCGGCAGCACTCGGGCGAGCCGCCAGATGGAGTAGAGCGAAGCCATGAGAGCCAGCTCCTGAGCCGCCAACATCGCGGCGAGGCGTGGCCGGGTGGGGCGGACTCGTCGCAACGCGATCGCGGCCAGCCCACACAGAGCCGCGACGATCGCCGCCTGATCCCACGTAGGCCAATCCATGCCGGTCAAGCCTGCCGGGCGCGGCGCATCGACGCAAAGTCAGCGCCGCTGGTGCCGTTCGCCTACGCGAAGATTTCCAACCCTGTTTGAGCTGGGTCCCGGCGCGGCATTCCTTCGATGTGTCTCTCGACGCTGCTGTTCCGGAAGTCTTCGATCAACCATCGCTCTGGCGGCTCGAGGGTGCGCACGCGCTCGGTCTCGCTGCCGAGGACATGATCGCTGTCATGAGTCCGGGACCAGCCTTCCCAGCGGTGCTCCACTCTCTCAAATCGGCGCTGCCACCGTCCGTCGACGTGATCGTGGACCTCGGTGCGGGAGTAGGTGGGGTCGGTGAGTGGCTTCGCCGGGCTACTGACGCCTCCGTCTACGCAATCGATCCAGTGGACGGCGCACGCGCTGCAGCCACGCGCACCTTCCCGTACTTGCACGTGCTCGAGGGGTGCGCACACCACGCACCGCTGCCCGACAGCTTCGCCGACGTCGTACTGCTGTCGGGCGTGATCTCGTTGATGACCGACCTCGGCTGTGTGTTCGCAGAAGTCGACCGACTTCTGAGACGAACCGGTCGAGTCGCCATTGCGGACCTGTTCAGCAACAGCCAGCAGAGTCGATGCAGCCCACCAAACATCTTCCGCAGTGTCGAGGACGTCACGAGCCTGCTTCGGCGGCACGGCTTCACCACGTGCAGCATTGGCTTGGGCGAAGCCACACCTGACGCCTCGTGGGCTGCGGCCGCGCAGGCTGTCGACGAGTGGATCGATGCTCATTGCATCGACCGCTCCGACTATGCAGAGTGGAACCGAGATCGCCGGCACCTTCGAGACCACGTCGAGTCCGGCAACGTCATTGGCGGTTGCATCGTCGCGAGACGCACGTCCGAGAATTGACCGCGCAGGGCGTGGTGCGGAACGCCGGAAGGGCTCATATCGTCACTGACGATTCGAGAGGGTGCCGATCACCGGGGTCCGGGTTACGTCAGCCGTGAGAAGGCCAGGTACGAAATGTCCGGTTCAGCCGGATATCTCGTGACTTGCCCAACGATCGGTGCACCTGATGACGCGCTCTTGCTCAAGCTGACCGCGAGCCTGCCGATGAGTGTTCGGACGGCGCCGGTTGCGGACGCGCCATCTCCGAATGTCTGACATCCGGTGCCCAGACCTCGCAGTGGGATCACCGAAAGTCGAACAAGCTCCTGTGCAAACACCACCAAGTCCGTTCCCGCCACCGAGTAGCGCGGTGCAGTCTGACGATCGATCGAGATGGCGGTCTTTTCGGGCATTCCCACTCCTCGGTCAGATTGGGATCTGGTTCGGGGCCGCCCTGGCGGCATTCCTGGGGATTGGCATCGTCGCGAGTGCGGCTGCTCCCAAGCGCGAGGCGATCGCGGCGGTCTCCGTCGACGACACGGTCGGCATCGACACATCGGTGGCTGCGACGACCACCACGATCGCCACCCCGCCGGTCACCCCTCCTGCGATCGCCGCTGTCTCCACCACGGTCGTCGTCACGACGGTGCCGATGACGACGGTTGCCCAGACTGTCGCGACGACGATCGTCCCGGTAACGGACGCCATCGTTCTCATGACCGCCGAGGTCGTCGACGGCGACACGATCAATATGTCCGATGGCAGCACCGTGCGTCTGATCGGCATCGATACTCCCGAGCGTGGGCAGTGTGGATTCGAGGAGGCCTCAGCTGTGCTTGCCCAGCTCATCACCGGGCAGAGCATCACGCTCGTTCCCGGTGCCCGCGACGACGTCGATAGGTACGGTCGTCTACTCAGATACGTCGAGGTGAATGGCGTCGACGCAGACTTGAAGATGATCGAGAGTGGACGGGCGATTGCCAGGTACGACGGACGCGACGGCTACGGAACCCACCCCCGTCAGGATGCCTACGTGCAGGCTGACGACGCCACACCGTCACTCAACGCATGTTTTGCCGACGTCGTTGTCCCGATTGCTGCTCCCTCCGCTGCGGTCTACTACCAGAACTGCACCGAGGTGCGTGCTGCCGGCGCGGCCCCGATTCGGCCCGGAGATGCCGGCTGGCAGAGCAAGTTCGACGGTGATGACGACGGAGTCGGCTGCGAGTGATCGAAGAAGGTTCTAGGCCGCCGTCACAGGGCTGTTACGGCGTGCCAGATACGGCCTTCGGGGGATCTGCCGGCACCATTCCCCGGGACCTGCCAGGAGCGCTCGGATCTCGAGCGCCGGCAGGGGACGGGCGATGAAATACCCCTGCACCTGCTCGCAGCCCGCCTTCCGCAGGTAGTCCAGTTGGGCCTCGGTCTCGACTCCCTCGGCGACTACTCCAAGTCCGAGCCCGTGAGCCATCGCGATCTGGGTGGCGACGAGCGTGGGGTCGCCTGAGTCGAGGTCACCCACGAAGCTGCGGTCGATCTTCAACTCATCGAACTCGTAGTCCCGGAGTCGGCCGAGCGACGAGTGTCCCGTCCCGAAGTCGTCGATGGAGAGCCAAACACCGAGGCTCTTGAGCGCACGCAACGTTTCGTGTGCGACCCGTCCCTCACCAGTGATCAGACCCTCGGTGATCTCCAGTGTCAGATTGCCGGGATCGAGGTGGTGCTGTTCGAGCAACCGTGCGACCAATGAGACGAGATCAGGTTCGAGCTGGCGTCCCGACAGATTGACCGCGACTCCCAATGGCAGGGGACCCGTGTGTGCGTCCTGCCAACGTCGCAGCTCCCGGCAGGCCTCTGCCAGGACCCAGGCGCCGATCGACACGATCAGCCCGGTCTCTTCGGCCATCGAGAGGAACGCGTCGGGCGACAACAGTCCCCGTGTCGGATGTTGCCAGCGCAACAGCGCCTCGGCACCTGCGAACCGATCGCCTTGCATCCGCAGCACGGGTTGATACATCAGCCGGAACTCGTCACGATCCAATGCTTGGCGGAGCTGATTGGCCAGATCCAGGCGCCCGACAGACACGACATGCATCGCCGGCGTGTAGCGCTCGTACCGCGACTTGCCGTTTGCCTTGGCTGAATACATCGCGAGGTCGGCGTTGCGGAGGATGTCCTCGGCAGTCTCGGTTCCGTGGGCGTGAGCGATGCCGATGCTCGCAGTGAGCGGCACGGTGATCGCCGGGCAGGACGGCAGCTGGATGGGTTCGGCGAGAACCGTCAGAACGCGGTCGGCCACCTCGAAGGCGGCGGCCACGTCGACGTCGGAGTGAGGTCCTCGCGGCTCGAGCACGAATGCGAACTCGTCGCCGCCGAAGCGAGCGACGATGTCGTTCTCACCAGACACGGTCCGCAGGCGCTTTCCGATGATCCCGAGCACGGCGTCGCCGGCGGAATGGCCGTAGCTGTCATTGACGGCTTTGAACCCGTCGAGATCGAGCATGAGGACCGCAACGTGGTGAGGTCTACCGACCACTGGCTCCAGGCGTCGTTGCAGGTGATCGAGGAGCATCGCACGGTTCGGAAGACCGGTGAGGGCATCGTGGAACGCCTGATGGGTCAGCTGCCGAGCCGTTTGATGCAGTTGCTCCGCCAACTCCTCGGCCTGCGTCAACGAGGAGGACTGGTTCTGGAGGATCAACAAGTAGTCGACGGCGGCATCCGAGGCTGCAAAGTCGGTCAACGTGAGTCCCAACGTCGCGAACGCCGAGATCTGCGTGACCCAGGGAGAACCGACGAATATCAGGACCTCTGCTGCCGGATCATGCAGCACTTGGCCGCGAAGCAGCAGACCTTGCTTGGTCAGCGAACGGAGCAAGAACAGCGATTTGGGTCGACCGACGAACGCGTCGAAGCTGTTTGCGATCTTCGGCGTTGCGACGTCGAACAGCGCGTGAATCGGACTGCCCACCATGCTGTCCTGATGCATCCGTTGAATCGATGTCCCCACTTGGGTGATACGAAGGTCGCGGTCGAACACGATGTGGAATGGAAAGGCAGCATCGAGCAGCGACGCGTTGAGGTCAAACCGCTGCTCATCCATTCGAGGCAACCACGCCGTACCGATCCTCATCCGTGGGGTTTGAGCCTGTCGGCGTGGTCGGGTGACAGTCGATCACGAACTCGTCATGGTCAGCACCATCCGCTCGGTCGATGCTTTGGGCGACTGAAACGTTGAGGTCGTACATCTCGCCAAGACCTTCCAGGAGACCAATCACCATGGGCCCAAAACCCGGGCGTTCCGACCAGTACTCGAGGCGGATCTGGTGATCACTCAGCTGCTCGCACACGAACGATGGTGGCCTCATCTCGGGCATGCTGAGGCTCAACCTGGCGTGCATCATGTCGAGGTTGGCGAGAAATTCGGGCAGCGTACGGCCCATCGTGTCGAAGATCGCCCCGTACCCGCGACGTGCGGTGTACAGGATCCAGTGCTTTCCGAAGGCGTGCAGGACCTCGGCGGAGGAGATCTGCATCACGGCGCTGGCCGCTTCGACGAGGCGGTAGGTGACGTCGTCCGGATACGTGTGCATGCCGACGAACGCCTCGAGGTCGACGCCGGCGGTCGCCTTGATCTCACGCCACATATTTTCTCCACCAGCTTGCACGGCCAGGTCGTGCAAACCCTGGTTGATCAACCCGTACATCGGTTTCCTCCCGCGGCTGTGCCACATTGGCTATCGGCACGCGCAGCCAGGTACACAAGCGAAATCGCGATGGGGTCGGCCGCGCACATCCGCTCGTTAGCCATGACCCCCTCTACTACCCGATGTTGCGGGCCAACAACCGGGCCATTGGACCCGATTCGCATCAGCCTCTCTCCTGATTCCGCCACTCGAGGGGCTCCGCGCCGCCCGGGTCGCCTGCGATCAGTCGGTCAAGGCGTCGGCGAGTGCCGCATCTTCGAGCAGGTGCTCGAGCGGATAGGTGACGTAGCCCTTGCCTGTGGTCAACAAGCGGTGGAGCAGAGCCAACGTGATGCGATGGCCGTGTTGGTGCAGCGGCCACGGCGAGTGTCCACCGCGACCGTCGAAGACGCTGACCTCAGCGGGACGGGCTAGCGGACCCGCGTCGATCCGAACCGACAGATGCTGGTCGACGCCGATCGCACGCAGCGACACTTCTTCGACATCGTCGGGCGACGCCAGTCCATTGAGGATGACATGGGACCGGGGATGGTCGACCATGGTCGCTTCCGCCACGTAGTGCGACGCCGATGAGTGCAGTACGCGAACCGTGGCGATCGAGCTGAGCACCTGGCGCAGCAGCGCCAGCTGTTCGACCAACTCCGAGCGAGAGGCATGCGGCGCGGTGATGGTGCTCTCCACGAGATCGATGTTCGCCGCGTCGACAAGATCCGGAGCCGCGGTGAAACGGGGCGCGTAGCGGGGAGCCGGCACCACGATGCAATCGTTTTGTTCCGCGAGATCACGGACAACGATCAATTCGTCGAGCGACAGACCGCCCGGCTGATCGAGAACGACGGCACGCGCTCCCCCGGTGACGGCGCGCTCGACCGTCGCGAGATCGGTTCCTGCTACCAACGCCACATCGGCTCCTCCATCGACCATCCGATAGCTGTTCGGCAGGCTGGCCACCAGGGTCCGGTACAGCACCGACACGGGGCCAGACGCATCGATCGAAGCCGTGACGATCGTCATGCCTTCTCCTCGAGCCAACGGTCGACCTGGTCGGCGATGTCGAGGGCATAGACGATGTCGTTCACGACATCGTCGAGCGAGACGAACGGCTCGGCTTCTCCCATCATTGCGTCGTGCAGCATCTCCCACTGACACTGGTAGCCGTTGGTTCCGAATTCGAACACCCTCGTGGAGTCCGTTCGGACCAGCTCCGCCTTGGAGGATCCAGCCATCACGAACGAGGGCGGGAAGCTGGCGCGCAGCTCGCTGTTCCTGCCCACCGTTCGCAGCATCCAGTGCGGCGGCCAGGCACCTCCCATGTACGCGAGCAGTTCGATGGTTTGTACGTCGTCGGTGACCACGACCACGTACCCGAACGGCTGGATGAATCGCGCCGTCTCGACCTGGCCGAGACGTGGACAGAAGTCGCGAACGAGAGGGAGGTTGTGGACGGCGAGACCGGTGATCGCACCGCGCAGCATGACGGCATCGGCGACGCCTGCGCCGCTCGAATTCGGCGGAAAGGCCGACGCCGGTTCTGTCGCCTGCCCGGTGAACATGTCGTTGGAGGGGAGGAAGATGGCCGATTGCGTGAACACCGATCGTTCGTTCTCCTCGAGCCACGCTCGGTGTGCGGCGCGATAGGCCGGGTCGTACACGTGCATGGCGCCCACCACCACATGAGTGCCCGACGCCGCTGCAGCCGCTCTGATCTGCTCCGCCTCGGCGTGGCTCTCGGCGAGAGGTTTCTCACAGAGCACCGCACGCTTGCCGGCCTGACAGGCCGCGATCACCTGGGCGGCGTGGACCGCGTTGGGACCGCACACAGCGACCACGTCGACGTGGGGATCGTGCACGACCGCGTCGACGTCAGTCGTGAAGCTCGCGCCGCATCGCGCCGCGACCCGTTCCGCCACACCCTCGTCGATGTCCATCACGCTGACGACATGGAAGCGGTCTGGATGACCGGCGAGCACCGGCAGGTGGATCGCTTGAGTGACCAGGCCCGCGCCGAGGAAACCGACGCCCAGCGAATGACTCACAGCGAATCACCTCCCCCGAACCAAGTCACGCGTCAGGGCCGACAGGCGCAATGCCTGCCGGCCCTGACGTTGTGGCAGATCGATCAGCCCGTGTAGAGCCCACCTTCGCCTTCGACGTCGATCTCGACGCCGTCGGCGACCTTGTAGGTCTGTCCGGCGGGGTCGAACTCGGCCATGACGCCGAACTCGGAGATGTAGGCATCAGTCACGCCGTCCACATGAGCGATGCCGCCGATAGCGATCGGTACCTCGAGGTCGAAGGACCAAAAGGCGTTCATCAGGTTTGCTCGGGTGAGCCCACCGTCCATCTCCGCTGCGCGGGTGAGCGCATCGACCACCTGGAACGCAGCGTTGTAGCCGGTGAACACGTTGCCCACCGTTGCATCGATGCCTGGTCCGTACTGGCCGACATCGGCGAGGTACTGCTTCACGCCCTCATCGTCCGCGTACGCCGGGTCGGACGGATCCTTCGCCACGACGAGCGTGAAGACGTTCGCCGCCGCCTCGCCAGCCGGCACCATGAACTGCTGGATCGACTGGCAGGTGTACGAGTTGATGATCGGACCCGTGAAGCCACCCTGGCGGGCCAGTGTCATCAGGCTCGTGCAGAAGGTGGATGTCGTTCCGCCGATGATCACATCGGGTCCGGCCGCGAGAAGTTGGGTGACCTCGTTGGACAGGTCCGACGTTGCCTCGTGGGCGATGTCGGCGACGATCTCGTATCCAGCGTCCGGCAGAGCTGTCGCCGAGCGTCGTCTTGTACGTCTTGCCGAAGTCGTTGTTGAACGACAGGATCGCGACCTTCTTCGCATCAGGGAACTTCTCCTTGATGAACTCCACCCAGACCTTCGCCTCGACGGTGTACGAGGGGATGCCTCCGGTTGTCCATGGGAAGTTCTCTGGATCGCCCCAAGCGGGGAAGCCGGTGCCGACGAGCGCCTGTGGCACACAGGCGTCGGCGTACAACTGCCGCGTGCCGGCCACGTTCGGCGTACCGATCTGGAACACCGAGGCGAAGATCTTGTCGCCCTCGAGCGCCTCTTGGACGGCAGGTGCTGATTTCGCCGGGTCGTACGCGTCGTCCTTGGTGATGACCTCGATCTGGTGGCCGTCGACGCCGCCTTCCTCGGCGTTGATCTTGTCGAAGTACACCTTCATGCCTTGACCGATGACGCCGAATGCGGCCAACGGCCCGGTTTGCGGGCCGATGAAGCCGATCTTGACCGGTGCACCGTCGGCGAGCGCCTCGGTCGTGTCGGCCGGACAGTTGTCTGTGGGCACCGCGAACGTCTCCGCGGCGGGCTCGGTCGATGCCACCGATGTCTCGGCTGCCGAGGTCTCCGGGGCCGCCTCGGTGGTCGCGGGTGTCGTGTCGACGGGAGCCGGCTTCGGTGGCGACCGGAGGGGCCGCGGTGGTGTCTGCCGAGTCTCCATCGTCGTCGCTGCCACAGGCAGCCGCTACGAGCGACAGACAGACTGCGGCCGCAAGTCCGAGCCGAACCTTCGTTGAACGTTGTCTCATTGGTACCTCTCCCTCGTTGTTTGTTTGGGCGCTTGTGATTGCGTTGTCAGACTGTCTGCGTTGATTCGGTCGGCTGGCTCTCCGCCACGGGGCGCTGTGCGGAAGTCAGCTCGGGAACTGGAAGGCGGGGCACGAACACCACGAACTTCGAACGAAGCTGGCGGAGCCCATACACGATGCCTCCCGGCATGAAGAAGATGATGAGGACGAGGATGACTCCGTACAGGATCCCCGCCTGCGGCCCTTCGAGCTTGCCCAAGGATCGGCCAGTCGACTTCGAACGCCCAATACGGCAGCCATTCGACCAGCCGAACGGCTTCGCCTGTCGTCCATCCCCACGGGTAATCAGACGACGCGTAGTACTTGGCCCACATCGCGAACAGAACGAGAGCCGAGACGCGCTCTGGGTAGGACGCGGCGAACGGTGCAGATCGCGCCCGCCGTCGTCGAAGCCGAACAGCACCGCGCGCTCGCTCCCGGCCGCATCCATGACGGCTCGAATATCGTCCATCCCGAGCTCCATCGACAGCGCCCCGCTCGTGATGGGCCAATCCGAGAGCCCGAAGCCCCGCCGATCGAGCAGGATCAGTCGAAACGCGCTCGCGAGCTCGCCGAGAAAGTCGCCGAGATCCGGCACCTCCCAGACTGCCTCGAGATTTGAGAACCAGCCTGGTGCATACACCAAATCGACGGGTCCTCGCCGACGACCTGGTAGGCGATGTGCAGTCCATCGATCGTTTTCGCGTACCGAATGGCTGGATGAGACACCGAGCGATCGTAACGTTCGTCTCCTGCGCAGCCAAGGCTGCGGAGCTCCTGGCGAGCGCTCAAGGGACATTCCCGCACACTCGGCACATCCGAGTGTGGTGGCGCTGGGCTTGGCCCGGGACGCACCGCAGGGTTACAGTCCGGCATCGGCAAACGTCAAGGGAGGGGCGGTGACGAGAATGGCTGCTGAGACCCCGACGATCGTCCTGGTCCACGGTGCGTGGGCCGACGCGACGGGCTTCGACGCCGAGATCCGTGCCCTGCGGGACCGCGGGTATTCCGTCATCGGGTTCGGCAACCCGCTTCGCGATCTCGCTGGCGACGCCGCGTACCTGGCCGAGTTCCTGCGGACCCTGAGCGGGCCGATCGTGCTCGTCGGCCACTCCTACGGCGGCAATGTGATCTCCACCGCCGCGATCGGCAACGAGCAGGTCCAGGCGCTCGTCTACTTCAACGGCTGGATGTGCGACGTGGGCGAGAGCCAGCAGCAGCTCCTCGAGAAGTTCGAAGGCAGCCTTGTGGGGCCTTCGATCAGGCCGGTTCCGTTCACCAACCCCGACGGGAGCGAGGGCATCGACCTCTACCTCGCCCCCGAGGCGTTCCGCGAAGCCTTCGCCGCCGACGTCGATCCTGAGACGGCCGCCGTGATGGCCGCGGCACAGCGGCCCTACGCCGCCGCCGCGTTCGCAGCCACGCCGTCGGCCCCGCCAGCGTGGAAGACACTGCCGTGCTGGTATCTGCTCGGTACCGAGGACAAGGCGATCCCGCCGGCGCTGCAGCGGTTCATGGCCGAACGGGCGAACGCGACGATCGTGGAGGTCCCGGCTTCGCACGTCTCGTTCGTGTCCCAGCCCGAGGCCGCGACCCAACTCATCCTGCAGGCCGTCGAGGCGACAGCCGCAGCCGGCTGACCAGCGCCTGAGCAGGCGCTGGCCCATGGGAGCCGACCGTGGGCGCGCGCTCAAGGGACATGTTCATGCGAGCGGTCTCGGCGGCCTCGGCCTGGCACCAGCTCGAGCTCGCGGAAGTCGAGCGTTCTCGCCTCGGGGACGAAGGAGGCTACGACCGGCTTCTTGTCGGAGCGGCGGCGGAGGATTCGAGGCGGCGTCTTGCTGAGGTAGGTATCGCCCCACTGCCGCAGCCCGGCGAGCGCAACGTCTGCATGGTTGCGGCCCTTCTCGCGTCAGGTGGTACTCGTAGCGCTTCGGGCCGCTCGCTGTACCGAACCCGCTCGAGAATGCCCTCCTCGACGAGTCGGTTAAGACGGTAGTTGAGCACGTTGCGGGCGATGCCGAGACTCTCCTGGAACTCGTCGAAGCGGCGAAGGCCGAGGAAGTGCGTCGCGGATGATCAGCAGGCGTCCAGCGTTCGCCGACGATCTCGAGGGAGCGGGCGATCGAGCACTCCTGTCCTTCGTAGTCGCGCTTGAGCAACCACCGCAAAGGTAGCAAGGGAGAGTTTCATCACGCAACTCGATCTGCTACGCTCGCGGCCTCAGTTTCTTGATGCAACTTGTTGCAGGAGGAGATGTCAGATGAGTGCTCATGCGGTTTCGCCGATCACCACCTACTTCCGAGTCTGCGACGGCGTGCGCGTGCGGTTCGCCGACAGCAAGGCGGACTCGGACACGACGGTGCTGCTGCTGGCGCCGTGGCCCGAGAGCCTTTGGGCCTTCCGTCGGATCTGGGACCGCGTCGCGGCGGTCGGGCGGGTGGTCGCCATCGATATGCCGGGGTTCGGCCACTCCGACGGTCGCCCGGAACTGATCGCCCCGGACACCTCGGGAGCGTTCCTGGCCCGCCTGATCGACGAGTGGGGCCTCGGCGCCCCGCACGTCGTCGGCCCGGACGTCGGCACCGCCGCGGCGCTGTTCCTCGCCGCGAAGGCTCCGAACGCGTCACCAGCCTGACCATCGGCGGCGGCGCGGTCCGCTTCCCGATCGAAGCGGGCGGCGCGCTCAAGGACATCATCGAAGCGCCGAGCCTGGACGTCGTCCGCGGGCTGGACGCCAGAACCAACATCGGCCACGCCGTCGAGGCCGGCCGCCCCGAGCGCCAGCGAGCCCGAGGTCCACGAGGACTACGTCAGCGCCTACGACCTCGGGCGCTTCGCCGAGTCGGCCCGGTTCGTGCGGCACTACCCCGAGCAGAACCCGGTGCTGCGTGATCTGCTGCCGTCGATCACCACGCCGACCCAGATCGTGGCCGGCCGCGACGATGACCTCGTGCCGTGGTCGAACAACCAGTACCTCCACGACCTCCTCCCCAACAGCGAGATCCATCCTCTCGACGCCGGCCACTTCGCGTGGGAGCAAGCAGCCGAGGAATACGGCCGCCTGGTCGCCGACTGGGTCAGCGGCGGGTATCGGCGCGTCGTCGCCGGGCTAGCTGCTGGGTGGACCGCGTCGTGGGGCCGGCTGACCGCGTGTTCCTCATGGGACATTTCTGAACACTGGCACAGGCGACGCCTCCGAACAGGAGGGTGGTAGATGGCAAGATCTCCTGAGGAACGAAGTCCAACAGGCTCTAGGGAGCGGTGTGCTAGCGGTACGGCTGCACGATGACGGCTTGAAGGTTGAGGAGATCGAGACGCCGTCGCCGGATCCGGGCGAGGTGCTTGTGCGCGTGCATGCGGCAGCGATTACACGTGCCGAGCTGGAGTGGCCGGTCGATGGATTGCCGGCGATTCCGTCTTACGAGCTTTCGGGCGTTGTAGTCGGCAGCGGTGACGAGGTATATGCGCTCACGCCTTTCGATCGCGACGGCGTGGCTGCCGAGTACGCCGTCGTCCCAGCCGATGTGCTTGCACCGAAGCCCTTGCGGCTGAGCCACGTCGAGGCGGCGGCTCTGCCGATGGGCGGGCTGACCGCCTGGCAAGCACTGTTTGTGCACGGGCGGCTCGCCCGAGGCGAGCGCGTGCTGGTCACGGGCGCCTCGGGCGGGGTTGGGCGCATCGCCGTCCAGCTTGCGCGACACGCCGGCGCAACCGTCGTGGAGAGCGGTCCAGTCGATCTGGTCTTCGACACTCGTGGCGGCGAGGTCCCCGCTGGCGAGCGCGTGGTCACGATCGCAGAGGAGATGCCGGGCGCGATCTACTTCGTCGTCGAACCCGACCACGAGCAACTCCTGGAGTTGACCACGCTCGTGGACGCAGGCGAGCTTCGCGGGGAGGTCAACTCGGTTTTTCCGCTCACGGAGGCTGCCCGGGCGGCGTTCGAGCGAGTCGCGGGCCGCGGGAAGCGTGGCAAGGTCGTGCTCGAGGTTGGCACCGACTAGCCGGCGGGTGCGGCCGTCTCCTCTTGCCGTTCGCGTCACGCGTCGAGTCGGAGGACGACCTCGTCCGTTTCCTCGCCGCGCCCATGAGCGAACCCGCGCGCCCTTCGCCCACCATGAGGAAACCGCACTTCGTCAACACACGAATCGACGCGGCGTTGTCGCTCGCGGCGCGAGCGTAAAGCGGACGGGTTGCCTCCAGCTGCAAGAACTCTTGTAGGGCACGCGTGGCAATGCCGCGGCCCCAATCTTCACGGCCGATCCAATAGGTGATCTCGCGGTGGCCCTCCAGGTCGAAGCTCTCCGCAATGTGCCCCACAACTCGACCGTCGATCTCGACGACCCTGTTCGTCGTAGAGTCGTCGCTTCTCAGCCGCGCCCACCGTCGCTCGAAGCTCGTTCGATCATCGGCGTCCGGCGAAGTGAACGCGGCCATCCGTATCGCCTCGCGATCCCTCGAGTGCTCGAACAGCACGCCGAGATCACGATCTTCGATCTCGCGAAGGACAAGCTGTCCCGAGCGCCCCCGCACAGCCGTGCTAGCGCCGCTGGAGCCGCGCGTAGACCCCCGTCGCCTTTGCGTAAGGGAGCAACGCGGGGTCGTAGTAGACGAGCTCCATCCGGTCGAGCGACGTCCCGGCGGAGCGTCGGGCCGTGGCCGCCCCGTGGCGGGATGAAGTCGGACTCACCCAGCTCGCCGAAGCGGGCCTCCCAGACGGCGACCATGTCGCCGCGCGATGCCTTCCCGCGGGTGTACTCGCCCTTTCGGTCGACGAGCACGTAACGGAAGACGAGGTAGATGCCCGCGAGCTCCGGGCCCGCCACCGGGCGGTCGGTCTCGAGCGCCGTCTTCACGACCATCTCCGGGAGCCCGTGCTGGAGCGGGAGCAGGTCGGGATGCTGGCGAGGGCTGTTCCGCACGTACAGCGTCGGGGCGGACTTGACTACCCCACCCGCAAGAGCGCCGGCGAGTAGGCCGTCCAGGTGCTCCGGCCCGACGAGGTCGACGAGCGACGGCGAGCCGGACTCCCGCATCTGCTCGTCGATCACGTCGAGCTTGCGGTAGGCGGCGTCGATGGCCTTGCGGACGATGTGGCCCGACAGCCAGGTCGTCTCGGTCAGCCGCTCGGACTCGACGATGGAGTCGGCCTTCGCGTAGCGCCGCGGCGGAGCGTGGACGATCTCGACCTCGGGGACGAAACCGCCGTCCACGTCCTTCTCGGCCTCCGCCACAAGATCGGAAAGGCTCAGGCCGAGCGCCTCGGCGAGGTTGGCTGCGGCTGCGAGCGTGGGCTGCCTCGCTTTCCGTTCGACGAGCCCGATGTACGTCTCGTGCACGCCGGCGCGCTCCGCGAGCTCGTCCGTGGTCAGCCCTTCGCGGCGCCGAACGTCGGCGACGAGGCGCGCGACGACTCGCTGATGTCAAATCCGTGTTGCGACATCCGCTACGCCAACATAGCCCAGGCCTCCCGGCGGGCCAAGGAGACGCTCGATTTCTTAATAGTTTCGTGCGGGCACGGGCCGAGCAGGTGTCCGATACGGGCTGCTCCACGAACGCGTCACGTCGTAGCCCCAGACCCGGGTCATGTCACCGGGCGCGACGGGGGCGGGAGCGTGGACGTAGCTCCAGACCGTCTCGCGCGCCGAGCCGGCGACACGGACGATCTCGAGCGCCCCGACGATTCCCTCGCGCCGTGGATCACGGCGCTCGAGGTAGTCGAAGGCATAGTCCACCGCCGCTCCGAAGTCCGACGTCTCGAAGCGCCGTCCGAGATCCAGGGCAGGCTCGCCGCCCAGGAGCTCGTGAACCTCATATCGGTTGTGCTCTGCCGCATGGCTTGCGGTCAAGGCCATGCTTGCGACTCCTTTCCGCTTCTGACGGTACGCGCGCGCGTTCGCCCATACAATCCCTCGAACGGGGACGGGCGCCGAGGCGCTGTCTTCACCCCATGCGGTACGTCGGGCATACCCCGATCGTGGGTTGAGGTCGTCCCTTCTGCGGCCGATGAGACACTCGATGAGAGGGCTGATACGCGTGTGCCGTTCCCCCCGTGGGAAGCTGGCGCTGAACCTTGTTGTGGGCGCATTCGCGATCACGGTCTCCGTGCTCGCTGCCCGCCACTTCGCCGACATCGGCTGGCCCTTTGCCGGCGCCGACTTCCGGTTCGTGGCCGCAGCCGGTCTGCTCTTCTCCTCGCGTTCGCGTTCAAGGCGTACGGCTGGCACCGCCTCTTCGCCCCCGAGGAGCGCCCCAAGCCGCTGACGCTGGCCGCCTCGTGCGGGGCCGCGTCGGTGACCGGCGCCGCCCTCCCGGGCCGCTTCGACGAGGTCGTTCGCATCGCCGTCGTGCGGCGAGCAAGCGGTGGCCGCGCCGGCGTCGCTCCCGTCTGCCTCTCGCTCTTCATGCTCGGCCTGATCGACACGGCGGCCCTGATGCCGCTCGCGTCGACCGCCGCAGCCACCTCCGACACGTCCACGGCCGTCAGGGCCGCAATGGGCGTCGTCGCCTTCGCCGGCGTCGGCGCGGCCGTCGTCATCGCCGTCCTCCCGCGCCTCGTCGCGAGCGGCCGGCTCATCCGCTTCCGCCTCGCCCGCTGGCTGGGCCAGCGCACCGTCTCCCCGCGGGACGCCTGGCAGGCCTGGGTGCTCGTCCTCGCCTCGTGGATCGCGCGGGGCCTCGGGCTCTTCCTCCTGCTCTACGCCCTCGGCTTCCAGCTGTCGCTGCCGTCTCGCCATTGCGTTCCTCTGCGCGGCGGCCGCCTCCGGAGCGCTCCCGATCGCCCCGGCCGGCGCGGCCACCCAGGTGGGCGCCGGCGCTGCGATCCTCATCGCCAGCGGCGTCGGGACCTCGAGTGCCGTCTCCTTCGCCGTCGGCGCGCAGGCGCTCGTCATCCTCGCCGGGGCGGCCGATTCTCCTCTTCGCCGCGCTCTGGCACGGCGGGCGACGCCTGGCGCTCGCGGTTCTCTAAGAACCGGCGGGAAGCGCCTCGAGAACCTGGTCGGCGTGCCCGTCCGGGCTCACGCCGTACATCGCCCGGGCGACGTTCCCCTCGGCGTCGATCACGAACGTCGAGCGCTTGATCCCCATCGACTTCTTGCCGTAGTTGTTCTTCTCCACCCAGACGTCGTACTGCTCGGCCACCTGGTGCTCGGGGTCGGCCAGCAGCGTGAAGGGGAGGCCGTACTTCTCCTTGAAGCGGACGTGGGAGCTCTCCGTGTCCGGGCTGACGCCGAGAGATCGGTCGCTCCGCGCTCCTCGAACTCGCCGTAGAGGTCGCGGAAGCTGCAGGCCTGCTTCGTACAGCCCGGAGTGTCGTCCTTGGGATAGAAGTAGAGGACGACCGGGCGCCCGCGCAGCTCGGAGAGGCGGACGTGCTCGCCCGAGTCGGACCGCAGCTCGAAGTCCGGAGCCGCTTCGCCTTCGCGAATCACCGATGTACCTCCTCGCGTGTCCCTGTGAACAGCGAGAGGGTACGAGGCGGGGTCCGAGCGCGATGGCTTTCCGGGGCTAGCCGATCTTGAACGTCGTCCAGCCAGGACCCTGCCGTAACGAGCGGCGGCCTTCGGGCCGATCCGGGCCGAGACCCAGACGGTCACGGCGCCCCTCGTGGAGCGAGTAGCGCTTGCCGCGGAAGATCCAGCTGGAACGGAGCTGGTAGCGCGACTCGAAGGGCCAGACACTGAGGATTTTTCGCCCGTCTCGCCAGACCTGCATGTTGTAGTACGTGGCCCTCGGACCGACGTCCAGTCGACGAGAGGCGGTTAATGAGGCAGGGCGCCCGCCGGCGGTGAGAAGACGGGGCTGGGACGCGCGCTGACCTCCACGGGCGCCGCGACGTTTCCGGCCGCGTCGAGCGTCGCGAGGCGATAGCGGTAGATCACATGGTTCGCCACCGTCCGGTCGATGAACGCCGTGGCGGAAACTGGATCGGCGAGGTGCCTCCACGCGGTCGAGCCGGCCCGCCTGCGCCAGATCCTGACGCGGTCGTAATCGGCGTCGGCGGGCTTCGCCCAGGAGAGCCTCACGAGCCGGTTGCGGGCCTGTACGGCGAGGCCGGCGAGGGACGCCGGGGGCGGTCAGGTCGACTGCGGTCAGCGCGTAGGATGCTTGACTGCGGTTGCCGATCGAGTTCGTCACCTGCACCGTGAAGAGATAGCTGCCGTCGACGAGGCTCGAGTAGGCCTGCGGCGTGCTTCCCGAACAGGGCGTGAAGCCGCCGGAGCCGAGCGGCCCGTCGAGGCTGCACTCGACCGAGGCGTCTGGCTCGACGGTCAGCTGGAAGGAGGCGTGGGAGCGGTTGGTGAGCGGTGGGAAGTCCGCGACGATGGCGGGCGCGGCCGGCTTGGGCCCCGCCTGGACGATGACATCGAAGGTGATCGGCACGCTTGTGAGCCCTGCGGCGTCCGTGGCCGCGCACGTCACCGTCGTGACGCCCAGAGGAAAGGTCGACCCGGCGGGCGGGTTGCACGCAACTGCCGGGCTCGGGTCAGCGGCGTCCTCGGCCACCGGGAGCTGGTACGGAACGACGGCGCCTGTTGCGACTGCTGCGCTGCGATCACGTCCGGTGAGGCGCAAGGGTCGGCGGGGTCGTGTCGCGCACGGTGACCGTGAGCGTGCCCGGGGTCGTGTTCCCGGCAGCGTAGGTGGCCGCGCAGGAAACG
The DNA here is from genome assembly GCA_963746365.1 of Ilumatobacteraceae bacterium. Lineage (GTDB taxonomy): Bacteria > Actinomycetota > Acidimicrobiia > Acidimicrobiales > Ilumatobacteraceae > JAENVT01. The sequence continues at coordinate 184,194 of CAVVBH010000028.1, forward strand.
GTGGTGGTTCCGAGCGGGAAGGTCGACGTGGAGGCGGGGGCGCAGTCGAGCACGGCGAGGGGTCGAGGTTGTCGAGTGCGGCGAGGATGACGACGGCTCCGGAGGGGGCCGTGGCCTCCACAACCAGGTCGCCTGGAAGCGATGGAGCGGTCACGTCGGTCGTCCACTCGAACGTGGCCGGCGGGCTTTCGCCGGACGCGTCGACGGCCCGCACCTGGAAGGTGTGGCTGCGTTCCCCAGTGAGCTGTAGGAGACCGGAGACGTACAGGGTGCCCAACCGGCCGCGCCGAGTCCAGCCGGCAGATGAAGCCGAGCAGTACCGGTGAAGTTGAAGGTCGCGCTGGTCGAGGCGCTCCACCGCTGGAGGTCGGTCCAGAGCGTCGGCCTGTCCGGCGCGAAAACCCCGCCCGCAGATCCCGACAGCGTTCCGGCAAGGCCGACCAGGACGAGGAGCGGTGTGAGCGGCGCAGGCTCACGTCAGTCAAGGAGGAGGAGGAACGTGACCGCGGTGAGTGTCATGCCAGCGATCACAGCGAGCCCGATGTCGTCGCGATGCTCGGTGAGCCGTGTCGAGATGGTCCCGAGGACTCGCCCGGGAATCGCTGCGAACGCGAGCGCCAGGCAGGCCGCGGCTAGAAGGACGACGAAGGCTGCTCGGACCGCTAGTGATCCTCCGGCGTTCTCGTCCCCGAGCGCGACCGCAGGGAGCGCCGCGGTTGGATGGCTGGGGAGGCGGCGAGGCGGCGTCCGGCCTCGCGTCGATCGGCGGAGCGTGCGCCAGCTTCACGGGCTTGGCCGGCTCGGGCTTCTTCGCGGGCTTCGGAGGCTTCTTGGACACCCGCGGAGGCTTCGGATTCGGAGGCGGGGGGAGGCGCCGGCGCAACAGTCGGCGAAGGTGCGGCCGGCGGCGGGGCAGGCGCGGTAGCGGGGGCGTCGGCGCGGGCTGGGGAACGGGCGCCGGATGGGGGCAGGCTGAGCGAGCCCAGAGCTGACCACGCCCAGGATGATCGCGACGGCGATCGGTACGACTAGAGTCTTCGCGGAACGCCTCCGGAACGCCAGGAGAGGCCAGCGTAAGGGCGCGTTGCCCCTGCCGCAAGGCTCCGGAGCGAGAGACTGAACGAAGGGATGGGTCGACGAGGCACCCGGTAGGGACCCTCGACCATGGACGCGAATTGTAGGCTGAGACGCGGTGCGCGAGCTGCACGTGCTGAACGCGGTGGTCGTGATCGCGGCGAACTTCCTCGCCGCCGGCTGGGGTTTCGTCTACCTGCGGCGACGCAGAACGCCGGGGCGGCTCTACGCGCACGTCCTCGCGCTCGCGCAGGCGGTCGTCATCGCCCAGGTGGTGATCGGGCTCCTGCTCCTCGGCGACGGCTACTCCTCGCCCGACAGCCTGCACCCCTGGTACGGGAGCCTGGCGCTCCTCGCCGTCCTCTCGCCGTGGTTGTACGCGCCTCCTGTCCCGCGCGCCGGCTCGCCTGGTTCACGGGCGCGGCGTTCGTGGCGGGCGCCCTCTCCGTCCGCGCCTACGTCACCGGTGATGAGCGTCAGCCCGAGCCTCCGCGCGTTCGCCATCCTCGTCCTGATCGCCGCGGTCATCACGGCCCTCCAGATCGGCATCGGGCTGCGGATCGTCCTCTACTTCCTCCAGGTTCTCTTCCTCCTGGCGATCGTCTACGTGCTCTTCATGCTCTGGATGAGGCGGCGCGACGAGATCGCCATGTGGTCGCGACGCTCGCGCGTCGTCTTCTACGGCGGCGCGGCGCTCGCCATCGCCACGATCGGCTTCGCGTTCACGCCCTGGTTCCCGAACACCGGCCTCGAGACGATCGTCTTCCTCGCCGCCATCGCCGCGGGCGGGTTCGCCATGTGGCGCGTCTGGCGCGACGAGCACACGTACGGCTACTGACCGACTGTTCCACCTGCCCCTCCATGTCCTGCGGGTGGAGGGTGCAGATGTAGTGGAACGACCCGGCCTCGTCGAACTCGTGCTCGAAGGTGTCCCCGGGCTCGAGCTCGGCCGTCTCGTCCTCGTCGTCGAAGCGGATCGTGTGCGTGAAGTTGTCGTCGTTCGTCCACGTCACGGTCGCGCCCTGCTCGACCTCGATCACGGCCGGCTCGAACTTGTAGCTCTTCGGCAGCGAGACGTCGGTCGTCGACACGGGCTCCGAGTCGAGCGGGTCCGCCCCGCCGCAGCCCGCCGCCACGAGGGCGGCGAGCGCGGCGAGCAGGGGGAGGAGGCGAGTGGCGCTCATGCCCCGCCGGTTTCGAGCGAGGCCCGGTGCGGCTCTCTGACGCGCGCGACGGCCGCGGCGAAGACGAGGATGAACGCCAGGAGGTCGAACACCTCGGCGATCGTGTGCGCGAAGAGGAACACGGTCCAGTCGAGGTGGTACGTGACGTAGCTGACTTCGGCGATCGCGAAGAACGAGAACGCCCAGCCGAGCAGCGGGAGGTCCCGCTTGAACGCCGTCCAGGCGAAGAACGCGCCGATCGCCAGCGCGGAGAGGTGCACGGCGAGGAAGAACCCCATCGGCAGCTCGTTGATCCAGTCACCCCAGGGCATGGCGCCTCCAGTCGGTCGGTTGCATCTGCTTCGGTGACACCGGTTCCGGCGGTCGTACCGGCGCTTCGATCGCCGGTAAGGACACGGCGCAGCGACACGAACATCAACGTGGGGACCGTCCTTCGAGCCGAACGAGCAGAGCGCGCCGCGGTAGCGGCCTGGCGGCGCCGCCAGCTCGACGAGGCCGGCTTCCCAGCACCGCTGGCGGCCCCGCTCGCCGACGACCCGCGCGTGGACGTCCACGCGCTGATCGAGCTGGTCGAGCGCGGCTGCCGGCCGGAGACTGCCGCCCGCATCGCCGTTCCGCTGGAGGTCGATCCGCTCTCGTGAGCGCCGGGCCCGTTGTTAGCGTCGGCCGCGTGAGCCTGCCTGCAGGAGACACGGAGACGCAGGAATGGCTCGACGCGCTCACGGGGAAGGGCGCTCGCCGCGAGGAGGCCGTCTCCCGGCTGCATGGCCTCCTCCTGCGGGCGGCCCGCTTCGAGGTCAACCGGCGGAAGCGGGTGCTGCCCCATCTCCGCGGCGAGGAGCTCGACGACATCGCGGTCCAGAGCGCCGACGACGCGCTCGTCGCGTCCTCGCGCGCCTCTCCGACTTCCGGCGCGAGAGCCGCTTCACGACCTGGGCCTACAAGTTCGCCATCCTCGAGGCCGCCGGGCGCTCCGCCGCCGGGCGTGGCAGGGGCGGGAGATCCCGATCGAGCCCGAGCGCTGGCCGCTCGTGCCGTCGGGCGGCCTCGCCCGAGGCCGGGACCGAGCAGCGGGAGCTGCTCGCGGCGATCTCCGACGGCGTGCGCGAGGCGCTGACCCCGCACCAGCGGCGGGTGCTCGTCTCGTCGTCCTCGACGACGTCCCGATCGACGTGCTGGCCGAGCGGCTGGGCACGACGCGGGGCGCCCTCTACAAGACCTTGCATGACGCGCGTGCGCGCCTCCGGGCCGACCTGGAGAAGCGGGGTCTCGCGCGCGAACACGAAGGGAGCAAGCCATGACCGACGCGGACGTCCTCGTCCGGCGACTGCTCGGCCCGGGGGAGCCCGAGGTCGGCTGCGACGAGTGCTTCTCGAGCTCGACCGGTACGTCGACCTCCGGCTCGCGGGCGTCGACGCCGACGCGGCCGTGCCGGGGATGCGCGCGCATCTCGACGGCTGCCCGGCCTGCGCCGAGGAGCACGAAAGACTCCTCGGCTTTGGCCGGCTAGGCCTCGTCGGCCGCGAGGGGTCGTCCCGGAGGATCCAGAAGACGAGCGCCTCGCGGTCGGACAGGTTCCGCCAGCCTTCGATGCGGCTCGAGTCGGCGAGCAGCGCCTCGCCGCCGCGCAGGACGGGCTGGCCGCCCGAGAGGCGCACCTGGACGAGGCCGGTCGCGACCGTGACGAGCTCGACGCCTTTGTGGACGATGTGGGCGTCGCCGATTCCCGGGGCCGAGCCGGAGGACGTAGGCCCGCAGGCCGGCCCGGGGGTCGTCGAGGAGGGGATGGGGCCGCCCGCGCTGCCGGTCCAGGGATCGTCGCGTCGAACGAGGCGATAGCCGGGGACGACCTCGCCGCGGAGCAGCTCGTCGAGCGTGATGTTGAGCTTCGCGCTCAGGTCGAGCAGGGTGTCGAGCGAGAGGCCGCGCTGGCCGCGCTCGGCCTGGGAGATGGCGCTCGGTGACACGCCGGCGAGGCGGGCGAGCGCGCTCTGCGAGAGCCCTCGCGTGGTGCGGACCGCCTTGAGCGCGGTCCCGAGCCGGGCGGCCGCGGGCGCCGCGGCGAGGACAGGGCTGCCGTCCTCGACCCGGTAGCGGAAGACGCTCCCCTCGATACCCGGCGGGCGGCCCTCGGCCTTGGCCACGCGCATCCGGCCGTCGTGGAGGATCACGACGCACTGCGTCACGCCGTGGATCTCCGGAGCATCGCCTGGGGGTGCGCCGTCGGCGCGAGCGACCAGTACGCGATCGCGCCGAGCTCCAGCAGGAGGGGGCAGCTCAGCGTGAAGAACCGCTGCGCCGTCTT
>CAVVBH010000029.1:0-47826 GCA_963746365.1 Ilumatobacteraceae bacterium
GGATGGACGAAGAACATCGCCGCGGGTGCCACACGGGCGCACCGTCCGAGTTCCATCGTTGCGGCAACATGGGTCGCAGCGATCAGTTCCGTCGGCGCGTCGGGCATCATCGGATTCCTGTCGTGGCTGCGTGACGGCGACGTGCCATGGGTCGGCCTTGCTGCGTGGGCGCTGGCCGCCGTCCAGGTGCACGTGCTGTTGCGACGCGTCGGCCGCTTCCACGCGGTCACATCGCTGCTCTTCCCACTGCCCTTCGCGTTCTTCATTGCAGTCTTCATCCGCTCGCTGGGCCGACTGCTGCTCGGTCGGCCCGTGCGGTGGCGAGGCAGGAACGTGCCGACCCGACCCGCGAGAGCGGCGGAGGAATGACGCTCGCCGGACATCCTTGGTGGTTGCTCCCGATCGACATCGTTGCGTGGGGCATTGCGCATGCAGCAACCGGTTACGCCGCACACCGGCTGCCAGCAAGGATGTGCGATCGCGACAACCGGCTGACCCGCATCAGACACCCTGACAGCACCGAGCGTCGATGCCGGTTCTTCGGCGTGCCGAGATGGAAGGACTCGCTGCCGGAGGCGGGAGCCTTCTTCGCCGGAGGAGTCTCGAAGCGGCACCTCACCGGGACGGGCAACGACGCGCTGCGAGAGTCGCGTCGCTCACTCGTCTCGCGGAGATGGCGCACTGGATGGCGTTCCTGGTCGCCCCGCTCTTCGCACTGTGGAATCCGCCGTCGATCGCGCTGCTCATGGTCGTCTACGGGGCGCTGGTGAACGCGCCCTTCATCGCCATCCAGCGCTACAACCGCGTGCGGGTACGGCGGATCCTGTCGCGACGGGAGGCCGCGAGCGCCGGGCCGTCGCCAGAGCGAGGCTGAGCGGCGGCCTTGCGGCGAAGCTCCTTACTCACGAGCGGGAGCAGCATGCCGTACGGCTCGCCGCCGTAGAGGTGGTGGATCTCGTGAGATTCGCGCAACCAGTCCAGCGTTCGCCGATCATCGATCGGGCAGGGGAGCCGTCGATGGATGTAGACGTCGTGCACCAACATGTACAGCAGGCCGTACGCGGCAATTCCACCGCCGAGCCAGTACAGCCACGTGTTCGAGGTGAGCGATGCGCCGAGGAACACCGCGAACCCGATGAACGAGAACAGCACAGGAAACGCGTCGTTCTGCTCGAACCGTCCTTGCGGGGGCAGGTGATGACTGCGATGCCAGCGCATCCCGAAGCCGTGCATGACCCAGCGATGCGTTGCGTAGCTGACGCCTTCCATGGCAACGAAGCCGATGGCCGCGACCGCGACGAGTCCGATACTCATCTCGTCTCCTTCTCGCCGGACCGGTCCCACAGCAGGATGACCATCGTCAGCAACGCGAACGCATAGGCGTACTCCTCGAGCAAGATGTCCCAGATGGGTCGGATCCCGGACGTCTGCGCGTCGTCGTAGATGACGATCGGCGCCGAGAGCTTGGTAAGCCAGCCATCGACGGCAACCATGAAACCGAACACGATGAGCATCGACAGGTAGTACGCCCTCGACCGAAAGATTCCCGAGCGGAACCACCACAGTTCCGCGACGACCACCACGGCCGCGGCGAGCGTCGCGAGTGCCGGGTACAGCGCCATCAGCGGTCCTGGAGCCACTGCTGCACGGGGGCGGTTCCGGCCAGGATGTTGCGCACCGACTCCAGGGTGAGCAACGAGCACACGGGGATGGTGATGAAGAACAACAGCTCCTCCACCACCATGCCGCCCGCCGACGTCAGGCCGATCGTGTAGTCGGGGTTGAACGACCACGTGCCTCGGTGGGTGGCCCACAGATCCCACGCGACGAACACGGCCAGCACCGGCGCGACGGCGAGTGCCAGACGACGCGGGCGACGCCACACCCGACCGCCGAACAGGAACTCCAGCGGAAGAGTCAGCAGCAGACAGGCAACCATCAAACCTGCGTACTGCAACCGGTCCATCCTCCAATGATACCCCGGCCTCGCGGTCCAGTCCTTCGGAGCGCAGACCTTCGCGTGCTTCGTGCCGTGGGCCGAACGAGTTCACCAGAATGGCCGAGCACACGATCAGCACCGGCCGTTCAGATCCGGCCGCTCTCCTCCGGCTCTCGTTGTGGCTCGCAAACGCGATCGTTGGCCCGAACTGGAAGGACGATGGCTACACGCCGCTCGATGTGCTGCAGCGAGTCGTTGTGACGGCCATGCCGGATACCTGAAGGTTGCCGGCCGACTCGCAAGCACAGTTTGGCCGGCCGACGTGTGTCCCGGGTGACCTGCGGTAATCAAACACGATCACGACCAGTACTGACGCCCTCACCAAACCCACGGTCGACGGTTGATCTTCGGCCAAGAGTTGTCCATCGACTTGTCCATCCACCACGCGCTGCTGCACGATGTTCAACGAGACCAGACGAGGAGACAACCGACGCTGAGCAGGTCAGATGCGATTCAGGGTGACTCGCGAGACCCATTCGCGCTCGATTCCTAAACCGTGTGCGAAGGTTTGAATCCTCCCGGGAGCACAAGAAGTGCCAGCTCAGAGATAGTAGTAGCCGGGCTATTGCTGAGAATTGTCCATCCAGTTGTCCATCTTTCCCTCGCGCAAGACCGCTTTTCATAAGACCGCTTTTCTGCGGCCGAAGGCTGGTTTTTGGCGTTGGCTGAGCAGGGCGAACGCTCGGGGCGTCGACTGGATGAGGCGGAGACGCACGGTCTCGCTGGCGGTTGTGCAACGACGCGTTGCACAAGTGTGTTGGTGGGCTAGGCAGACGGTGCGGGATCGGTCATGCCGGCGGTGTTGGTCCCGCCGGTGGGCGGTAGTTGGCCGCTTCGCGTCACTGTTGCGTAAATGGAATTCCACATGACCGTGCAGCCCACAGCGCTGGTGCGCCAAGTGAACGACCCGACAATGGCCCCGCCTGGGGTGTAGTCGGGAGGGAGGACGAAGTGAAAGCTTGCGGTAGCGGCCGGAGCTCCATCGAGGAAGCGGAGGACGCCCCCTGCTGCAGGGACGAAGACTGCGGAGTCGTTGATGTCGCTGAAGATGTCCAACGAAATGAACTTGTCATTCCCGGGAACGAAGTAGCCAGCGACGTCAGCGATCACATCGACGCTGGGCGCGGATGCCCGAGAGGTCGGGTGCAGACCGGACCCGCCCAGACCCAGAGGTTTGGCCTGCCGCCGGGCGGGGCGAATCAGCGAACCTATCCCAACTAGCTCACCGCGATGGAGGTTCATTGGGACGATGGCGTCAACGAAGTTGAGCGCCTCGAGATCGATCTGTGGATCGACATGCACGACACCGACCGCATCGAGACGATCGTCGTCGGTGCCCGCGTCATCGCCGTGCATGCCCTGTCCTCCACGGTCGGCGCCGTCGGTACCGCTCATCGACACAGCGACCTGGTCGCTGAACTCGACGAGGCCCTGGCCTAATGCGCGAAATCCGCGACAGGGGCCGTCCGCGTTGACCCGCCGGGAACGTGGTGCGTACAGCGTGGCCGATCCGTGGGCGCCAAACCGCTGGCGGACCGGCCCGACACAATGTCTAGTCAACCCGTCGCCCCGTTAATCGGCGCGCGCCGCTAGCGGACGTCGGACGTTGTGGTGCGATAACTTCGGTGGCGTGTTGCGCTCCGCCGACCACGCCATGGTGACGTACAGCGACCAGCACGGACCGGTCACCTGCACGGTGTGACCTTGCCTGCCGCTCACCGCGGCGGGATTGAACCGGCGTCCATCAGTTCGCTGGTCGTCCACTTGCGCAGGGCGAGGATCGTCGCGTCGAAGCTGCCGTCGGTGAGGCCGTGCTCCTTGCGCAGCTGGCGCATGCGTCGGGTGAGCAGCTCCGGGCGCAGGGGAGTGCTGCAGGTGGGGTCGAGGCTGAACACGAACCCATCCGGCGCAACGCTGGTTCCGCAGGCGGCTGCCCGAGTATCCATCTCGGCGAGATGCTGTCGGAGTAGCTCGACGGTGGCCTCGTCGAGGCTGACTGCTCGGCTGCTCCTCGTCTTGGTTTGTTTCTCGACGACGATTCCGCCGGCGTCGTTGATCGCCGTGTCGACGATGAGTTCTTGCCGGTCGAGGTGCAGCCGGTCGCGTCGCAGGCCCGACAGCTCGCCTCGTCGCAGACCGGTGGTCGCTGCGAGCTTGAGGACGGGTGCGAGCATTTCGTCGTGTTCCGTCGGCCGTGGCGAGCAGGCGCAGCAGGTCGTCCAAGCTCGGGTGCGGTGGTGTGGCGTGGCGTGTGCGTGCTGGTCGGCAACTCGAATCCGTCGACGGGGTTGCTGGTCACCTTGCGGTGACGCTTGCCCCATTTGAACGCGCCGCTGAGCAGTGCTCGGGCGTTGTTCATCCTGCTGCGCGACAGTCCGGCTCGGCGCATGCGGCCGAAGGCCGTGTCGAGTTCGGCCGTCGTGATCGAGCTGGCCCGCTTGTGGCCGATCGGCTCTTTGAGCCAGTGGGAGTAGGCGTCGGCGTAGCCGGTGAGTGTGGAGTGATCGAGTCCTCGGTCCTCGTCGGGCGAACTCGAGGTACCAGGCGACCAGACTGTCGACGGTCAACTGCTTGTCGCTCTGGCGTAGAGGGTCGGTGTCCGTCGCCGACTTCGGTGACGAGGGCGGCCAACGCTTTGGCCGCGTCGGTTCGGGTGCCGTGGATGGTGCGGAACGTGCGGCGACGCTGTCCGAGGCGATCGACGCCGGCGGTGATGCCGATCTTCCACACTCCGGGCGAGATCGCGGTAATCGTCCCGGCGCCTCGCGGCGATCGCTTCTTCGACGGTGGTGATGCCGACGACATGGCGCGTTGATCGAGTCGTAGATGGTCCACTCGCACGCAAGCGGGTTCGTCGGGGCACGACAGAACCCGGACACCGTCGGGCACAGGACCGTTCTCGATCTCCCACGCGGCTCGAGCCGCGGTGAGCAACTTGCCGTCGACGCGGACCTGACCGCCGCCACCCGGTGACTTCGCGCCCAGCCAGATGTGATGGTGCCCGGAGCGATCAACTCTGGCTTCGAACCGTGCTCTGTCGAGCGGCATCCCGAAAAGTCTATCGAACGTCGATGGCGCAGGTCTAGATCCTTGTTGGTGCCTATCTCATTCGATAGACTGACTCGATCAATTTTGGAAAGTGCTACTGACCTGGTACTTCTTGGTGCGCCCCCTGGGTTTCGAACCCAGAACCTGCGGATTAAGAGTCCGTTGCTCTGCCGTTGAGCTAGAGGCGCATCGCCCGAGCCGAAGCTAGGACCCGAGCAGTGTAGGGGCACTGGTGTGCCCCCGAACTGTTCGACTGGGGTGACCGACGGGGCTCGAACCCGCGACAGCCAGTACCACAAACTGGCGCTCTACCAACTGAGCTACGGCCACCATGTAGGTCGCCCAGTGTGCCACATCTGCGCCGAACTTCCACGCCCAGTTCTGACTTCCGCGTTGCTTTGGACGCGAGTCGTCCACGATGGATTCCGTGGTGAGGTAGGCTTGTGAGAACGAAATCCGCATGGAGAATCGAATGAGTGCAATGGAATCCATCGACACACGCCAACTCGTCAGCAGGGCGAAGGACATCACCCGCCGCGAGCTGGGGGTCTACATGCAACGCACGGCCGGCTCGATGAAGGCCACCGAGCGGGCCCGCAAGGTGATGCCGCTCGGCGTACCGTCGAGCTTCCAGGCCTACGACCCGCACCCGATCGTCGTGCGCCGGGCTCAGGCCGCGTGGATGGAGGACGTCGACGGCAACCGCTACATCGACTTCGACATGGGCTTCGGCGCACTGTTCGCCGGCCACTGCAACCCGGTCGTGCGAACAGCGATCGAGAACCAGCTCGACGACGGCACGCTGTTCGTCACGCCATGCGAGTTGAACGCCGACGTCGCCGAGATGCTCGCCGATCGCTACAAGCTGCCGATGTGGCGCTTCACCAACAGCGGCACCGAGGCGACGATGGACGCCATTCGCGTCGCTCGTGGATTCACCGGTCGCGACAAGATCGTCAAGGTCGAGGGCGGCTACCACGGTCATCACGACGAGGTGATGATCTCGATGAAGCCACCGATCAGCGAGGCCGGGCCCGCCGACGAACCACGGGCCATCCCTGCGACCGCGGGCATCACGCGTGCCGTGCTCGGCGACACCAAGGTGATCCCGTACAACCGTCCCGATCTGCTCGAAAAGGCGTTGGCCAACCGCGACGTCGCGGCGTTCATCGTCGAGCCGGTGATGGAGAACATCGGCATCTGCCTGCCGCAGCCCGGCTACCTGCAGGCCGTGCGCGAGATCACGCGCAAGTACGGCACCATGCTGATCTTCGACGAGGTCAAGACCGGCATCACCGCGGGGTGGGGCGGGGCGACCGGTGCCGTCGGCGTTCAGCCCGATCTCGTTGCGCTCGCCAAGAGCATCGGCGGCGGGCTTCCGTTGGGCGCCTTCGGCGGCACGCAGGAGTGCATGGACCAGATCACCAGCGGCAAGGTGCTGCACCTCGGCACCTACAACGGCAACCCACTGTGCATGGCCGCGGCGAAGGCGGTGCTCGGCGAGGTGTGCACGCCAGAAGCGACCGACGCGGCCATCGATCTCAACCGCCGCGTGCTCGAAGCGTGCCAGAAGATCATCACCGATGCCGATCTGCCGGCGCACACGGTGCAGTTCGGGGCGAAGGGTTGCGTCACGTGGGCGCCGACGCAGATCCAGAACTACCGCGACTACAAGGGCACCGACTTCGACCTTGCCTTCGCGCAGTGGATGCACGGCATCAACCGTGGCGTGCTGCTGCCGCCGGGTCTCGACGAGCAATGGCTGATCTCGGTGATGCACAGCGAGTCCGACGCGATGCACTACGCCGACGTGTTCTCCGAATTCGTCGCACGAGTTGGTCAGCTAACCCCAGCGACGTTCTTCGCGGTACCGATACATACTGACCGGCGCGTTCCAACGGCGTCTGCGTCGAAACAAGCCCGTGCCGACGAGCAGCATCAGACCGCCGCCACCGAGAAGGATCGCCAAGCCGATCAGTAGCGGCAACGAATCGTTGGCGAGGCGCGCCGATACATCCGCCCACACGTTGTCACTGAACGCGGGTAACCCGAATCGAGGCACGATGTATCCCAAGATCGCGATCAGCAGGGCGAGCAACACCATGCCGTAACCAAGGCTGTGCACCAGCGCCGAACGATTGGGGTGCAGCATGAACCCGATGACGAAGAACCCGACGGCGAAGAGGGCGCCGAACGGAATGGTCCATCGAAGGATCCGCCGAATCCTGTCGAGGGCCGAGACCGCGCGGCACCGGCAACGTGATCGACGGCATGTCGGCAACTACCTCGTTGCGCACCAACAGCACCATCTGTGCGCCCGAGATGCGCACCGGACCCTTCAGTTGACCGATCAGCCTGGCGTGTGCGTCGTGCAGGACCTTTGAGAGGAACTCCGCTCCCTGCGGGGTGCTGGCCGTGGCCGCCACGACTTGGCGCACGGCGGCCTTGTCGAGACTGCGCTGCGACGACACGGCGTCGGCGATCGTGTTGGTGATCTGCGTCTTGATCCGGTTGTCCCGCAACACGACCTCGGCCATGTCGCCGGTGCGGTCGGGGTCGAACGCGCTGCGGTGAAGCAACCAGCCACTGATGGCGATGCTGGCGCACACATAGGCAATACCAAAGATGACTCCAGCGAGGGTTCGGCGCACGCCGCTAGTTTGGCTGATGAACTGTCCAATGTCTCTAGGGTGAGGCACATGCCGGCGAAAGATCCATCCTTCGGGCGGATGCTGCGTCGTGCTGTGTTGTTGCGCTGTCCGTGGTGTGGCTCGCGCCGCACGTTCATCCGCCGATGGTTCGGCAAGTACCCGCGCTGTCGAACATGTGGCATTCGTTGGCGTCGCGAAGAAGGCTTCGAGCTCGGCGCCATCACCATCAACACCATCGTGACGTTCATCGTGTTGACCATCGGGATGACGATCGGATTCGTCATGACGTCCCCCGACATTCCTGTCGCCCGGATGGTGTTCGCGCTGATCGGCATTGCGGTGTTGATGCCGATCCTGATCTATCCGTTCACCTTCACGATCTGGCTGGCGATCGACCTCGCGGCGCATCGTCCCGATGCCGCCGAGTTGTCCGAGGCTGCGGCATCGGTGGCCGCCGGGCAAGTATTGGGTAATGCTTGATCGAACGACTGTTCGTAGTTACACTGCTGTTGTTCGAACAAGCCAAGACGCTCACCACGCTCACCAACGGTCGGGAGATCCTGTTCGGGGAACCGTGTAACACCCCTTCCGTATGGTGGCCGACAACGCAATCGAGGCCGTGCAACTCGGCCTCCACAAGCCCTCATATGCACCAGGCAGAAATCGGAGAACGACAGTGAACAATGATCGCGAAAAGGCACTCGATGTGGCGTTGGCAGCCATCGACAAGCAGTTCGGCAAAGGGTCCATCATGCGGATGGGCGAGAAGACCTCGATGGGCATCGAGGCCATACAGACGGGGGCACTCTCCCTCGATCTCGCTCTCGGCGTCGGCGGTCTGCCGCGTGGTCGCGTGGTCGAGATCTTCGGGCCGGAGTCCTCGGGCAAGTCCACCCTTGCCATGCATGTCGTGGCCGAGGCGCAGCGCAACGGTGGCATCTGCGCCTACATCGATGCCGAGCACGCGATGGATCCTGTGTACGCCAGGGCTATTGGTGTCGATATCGATCAGCTGCTCATCAGCCAGCCCGATACCGGCGAGCAAGCACTCGAGATCGTCGACATGTTGGTGCGTTCCGGTGCAGTCGATGTCGTGGTCATCGACTCGGTGGCAGCACTCACGCCCCGCGCCGAGATCGAAGGCGAGATGGGCGACAGCCACATGGGCCTGCAGGCCCGGTTGATGAGCCAGGCACTTCGCAAGCTCACCGCCAACCTCAGCCGCACCAACACCATCGCCATCTTCATCAACCAGTTGCGCGAAAAGATCGGCGTCATGTTCGGTTCTCCCGAGACCACCCCTGGCGGTCGTGCGTTGAAGTTCTATTCATCGGTGCGTCTCGACATCCGGCGCATCGAGAGCATCAAAGATGGTGCCGAGATCGTCGGCAACCGCACACGTGTCAAGGTGGTCAAGAACAAGGTTGCACCACCGTTCCGTCAAGCAGAGTTCGACATCATGTACGGCAAGGGCATCAGCCGCGAGGGCACCCTGCTCGACATCGCCGTCGACATGGGCATCATCAAGAAGTCGGGCGCCTGGTTCACGTACGAGGGCGAGCAGCTCGGGCAGGGCCGCGAGAATGCCAAGGCCTTCTTGGCCGACAACCCCGAGATCATGGTCGAGGTTTCCGAGAAGGTGCGTGTCGAGGCCGGCATCGGCCAAGACACCCCGAGGACTCGCCAGAGTTCACGCCCGCCGACGAAGAACCAATCACGATCGAGTGACTCATGTCGGTTCCGGCCCGGCTCACGTTGGTCACGCTCGGCGTCGCCGACGTGGCCAGGGCGACATCGTTCTTCGAGGCGCTGGGTTGGCGAAAGTCCAGCGCCTCGAACGACGACGTGTCGTTCTTCCAGCTCGGCGGTTTGGCCTTGTCGGTCTTCGGCCGGCAAGCCCTGGCCGACGACGCCACCGTCTCGTCGCAAGGCCAAGGGTTCAGTGGCATCTCGTTGGCGATCAACCTCGAGTCCGAGGCAGAGGTCGACCGGGTGGCCGAAGAGTGGGTGTCGTGCGGCGGCACCTTGGTCAAGCAACCGCATCGCGTGTTCTGGGGCGGCTACAGCGGATACGTGAAGGATCCCGACGGCCACCTCTGGGAACTTGCGCACAACCCGGGGTTCGCGCTCTCGCCCGACGGGTCGATGCAGCTTCCTTCATGAGGTGACCCTTCACCCTGAGACAGTGCGCCGGTAGCCTTTCGCCCGTGACCCGCGGCTACATCGTTCACACCTTCGGGTGTCAGATGAACGAGCACGATTCCGAGCGAATTGCCGGACTGCTCGAGGACGACGGCTACGTCGCGGTCACCGACGAAGCCCTGGCCGACGTCGTCGTGCTCAACACCTGCTGCATCCGCGAGAACGCCGACAACAAGCTGTATGGCACGTTGGGTTGGCTGAAGCCATGGAAGCAGGAGCGCGACGGTCGACAGATCGTCGTCGCCGGCTGTCTGGCGCAGAAGGATCGAGATCTCGTTCGCCAGAAGGCGCCGTTTGTCGACGTGGTGCTGGGGACGCACAACGTGCACCGCGCCGCGGAGCTCATCGGCGAGGCTCGCCGCGGCGGCCCCATCACCGAGATCCTCGACGAGGCCGTGCTCGACGATCAGGCGATGTTCCCCAGTGCCCTGCCTGCGCGTCGCGAGACCACGTACAACGCGTGGGTGACCATCCAGATCGGCTGCGACAACTCGTGCGCGTTCTGCATCGTCCCCGCCGTTCGCGGCGTCGAGATCAGCCGCCCGTTCGCCGACGTCGTCGACGAGGTCACTCGTCTGGCGTCAGAGGGTGTCAGCGAGGTCACGCTTCTCGGCCAGAACGTCAACAGCTACGGCCGTGACCTGCAACTGGCCGCTCGCCAATCCGGTGACACCGATGCTCGTCTTCGCCCGATGTTCGCCGAACTGCTCACGGCAGTCGGTGCGGTCGATGGCATTCGCCGGGTGCGGTTCACCAGCCCGCACCCCAAGGACATGCGCGCCGAGACGTTCGCCGCGATGGCCGCAACGCCGGCGGTGTGTGAACACCTCCACTATCCCTTGCAGTCGGGCAGCGATCGCGTGTTGGCTGCGATGCACCGCGGCTACACGGCGCAGCGATATCTCGCTCGACTCGCAGCCGGACGCGCGGTGCTCGACGATCTTGCGGTGTCGACCGACATCATCGTCGGCTTTCCCGGCGAGAGCGACGACGACTTCGCAGCCACCCTCGAAGTGGCGGCTGCCGCGGAGTACGACTACGCGTACACGTTCGTCTTCTCGCCCCGGCCGGGCACAGAAGCCGCCGAGATGTACGACAGATTCGTCAGACCTGCCGTTGCGGCCGAGCGGTTCCAGCGGTTGCGTGTCGTTGTCGAGCGCAGCGCACTGGCCAAGCACGAGGCCCGCGTCGGAAGGATCGAAGAGGTACTGGTCGAGGGTCCCAGCAAGAAGGATCCCAGCGTGCTGTCGGGCCGAACCCGCCAGAACAAGCTGGTGCACTTCACGCCGCCGCAGCCACTTCGCGCCGGCGCCTACGCGTCCGTCGAGATCACACACGGTGCCCCACACCACCTCATCGGCGAGTTCGTCGAGTTGCTCAGCGAGCCATTGCACAAGCGGCGAATCGCCGTTCTCGCCGGGTGATCCCCGCTTCGCCGCTGGTCATCCTGGGACCGACCGCGTCGGGCAAGAGCGACGTGGCCATGGCCCTCGCTGGCAGGCACTCCGACGTCGAACTGATCGCCGTCGATGCCATGCAGGTCTACCGCCGGATGGACATCGGCACTGCCAAGCCATCGCTCGACGAACGCGTCGCCGTGCCGCACCACTGCCTCGACCTCGTCGACGCCTCTGACGAATTCACCGTCGCCGACTTTGCACGAGCGGCGGATGAAGCCCTGAACCTGATCGCGGATCGCGATCATCGTGCCGTGCTGGTGGCAGGCACTGGGCTGTACCTGCGCAGTGTGACCGACCCGATGGAGGTTCCCGGACGCTGGCCCGACGTACGTGCCCAGCTCGACGTTCGCGCAGCGCGCGACGGTGTGGCAGCGCTGCACGCGCAGCTCAGCGATCTCGACCCGATCGCTGCGTCGAAGATGGAGCCGACCAATACGCGTCGGGTTGTACGCGCCCTCGAGGTGACGCTCGGCAGCGGACGACCGTTCAGCTCGTTCGGCCCCGGCGTCGATGTCTACCCACCGAGTCGATTCCAACAGTTCGGGCTGCGCTGGCCGCGGCCGGTGTTGACCAGGCGAATCGCCGACCGCGTGCATCGAATGATCGACGCCGGGCTGGTTGCCGAGGTGCAATCACTGGCACACACCCCGATCTCGCGAACGGCTCGGCAAGCGCTCGGCTACAAGGAGTTGTTCGACTACCTCGACGGAGCTTGCACACTCGACGCGGCCGTCGAGACCATCATCACCCGCACTCGTCAGTTCGCGGTGCGACAGGAACGGTGGTTCCGTCGCGACCCGCGCATACGCTGGATCGACATCGACGACGACCCGGTGGCCACCGCGCTGCCGGTCTTGGAAAGTGCATGGCAGATCTCGAACTGACGAAGCATCACGGATTGGGCAACGACTTCCTGGTCGTCTTCCACCCGCACGTCGAGGATCTGCCAGCGCTGGCTCGACGACTGTGCGACCGACGCCTCGGGATTGGTGCCGACGGTCTGCTCGTCGGAGAAAGTGAACCCGGCTTGGCCACGCGAATGGTGCTGTTCAACGCCGACGGCTCGCGGGCGGAGATGAGCGGGAATGGGATCCGCTGCTTCGCCCAAGCCCTTGCGCGCCGTCGAGGCGATCTCTACGCGCAGCGGATCCTCACCGACGCCGGCGAGCGACTCGTGACGTTGTACGCCACCGAGCATCCGGATGTGATCGAGGCTGCGGTCGACATGGGGCCCGTGTTTTCGATCGACGAACCGCGCGATTGGCACCGCATCGGCACGGATCCGCTCCGCCCGGTCAGCCATCTGAGTGTCGGCAATCCGCACGCGGTGGTCGGCGTCGAAGACGTCACGGCCATCGATCTGTTGACCCTCGGGGAGACCGTCCCCGACATCAATCTCGAGCTCGTGGAGCTCGGTCCCGAACCGCATGCGATCACGATGCGGGTGCACGAACGTGGAGCCGGCATCACCAAGGCGTGCGGCACCGGTGCCTGCGCCAGCGCATGGGCGGCGATGACCTGGGGTCTCGTTCCGTCGGAACTCCGAGAAATCACCGTGCACATGGATGGCGGAGATGCAAAGGTACGTTTGCACGATCCCGAGAACGGGCATGTCACATTGGTCGGTCCGGCGGTTTTCGTCGCCTCGATCACGGTTCATCGCTAAAGGCAGGTGCAGCAAGGAAATCATGTCGACGCCATACAACGAAGCACTCGGCGCAACGCTGATCGAGCGCACCAAGCGCGAGCAGATCGTATTGGTGGGCGTCACGCTGCCCGGTCATACCGACGGCGACACAGATGCGAGCCTCGACGAGTTGGCGCTTGCTGATCGACACCGCCGGCGCCGACGAAGCCGGCCGGATGATCCAGCGCCGCGACCACCCCGACCACACGTGGTTCATCGGCAAGGGCAAGGTCGACGAGTTGAAAGACATCTGCTTGGCAGTCGACGCCGACACGGTGGTGTTCGAGAACGAGCTCGCTCCTGCGCAGCAGTACAACCTCGAGAAGGTGCTCGGCAGGACGGCCATCGACCGAACCGCCGTGATCCTCGACATCTTCGCCCAGAACGCCCACACCCTGGAGGGCAAGGCCCAGGTCGAGCTGGCGATGCTGCGGTATCGCCTGCCGAGGCTGCGGCGCGGTGCCAGCGCCAAGTTGTCGCAGCAGCGCGGTGGTGTCGGATCTCGTTTCGGCTCCGGTGAGACGAAGCTCGAGGTCGATCGCCGGCGGATCATGCGTCGCATCACCAAGCTCGAGTCCGAGTTGAAGGACCTTTCGGCGACGCGCGATCTGCAGCGCAAGAGTCGTAGTCGCAGCGGCCTGGCCGCGGTGACGATCGTCGGCTACACCAACGCCGGCAAGTCGACCCTGCTCAACCATCTGACCCATGCAGGAGTGTTGGTCGAAGACAGGTTGTTCGCGACGCTGGACCCGACAACACGGCGTTTGTCGCTGCCCGGCGGCGAGCCGGTGTTGATCACCGACACCGTCGGCTTCGTGCGCAACCTTCCCCACGGCCTGGTCGAGGCCTTCAAGAGCACACTCGAGGTGGCGGGACGAGGCGACTACCTGGTGCACGTGGTCGACTGCACTGCCCCGGACCCCGAGGGTCAGATCGCTGCCGTGCGCGAGGTGCTCGGCGAGATCGGCGCACTGCACCTTCCGGAGCTACTGGTGTTCAACAAGCGCGACGCGGCGCCCGAAGTGGCCGCCAACCTGGTCGACCGCCACGAGGGATCCGTCTCCGTCAGCGCGACGACCGGCGAGGGCATCGACGGTTTTCTCCAGGCGCTCGGCGACCGACTCCGCGCCCTCAGCAAGGTCGTCGAGTTGCTGATCCCGTACGACCGCGGCGATCTCCTGGCAGCCGTACATCGCGAGGGTGAGGTGCTCTCGACTCATCACAACGAGGACGGTGTTCGAGTGAGAGCACGACTGGCGGACGCGTCGGCCGGCCGACTGTCCGGGTTCGTCGCCGCGCCTGCCTGACGCTATTACTGGTGGCGATGGCGAGCCATCGGGCAGGATGGATGGTTCATGGCTGAGTCCGCAGGCTTCGTTCCGCCGCCCTATCCGTACGATCGGCTCGATCGCCTGATGCCGATCGCGCAGGCACACGACGGGGGAGTCGTCGATCTCTCGATCGGCACGCCCTGCGATCCACCCATCGACAGCGTGATCGCGGCGCTGTCGACGTCGAACGCCGAGCGCGGGTATCCGCCGAGCATCGGGACCGATCCACTGCGGCAGGCGATCCGCGCCTGGCTGCATCGTCGCTTCGACATCGATGTCCCACTCGCGCAGTTGGCTGCCTGTATCGGGACCAAGGAGTTGGTTGCCACCACGCCGCAATACCTGCGCCTGCGCACTCCATCCAAGGACACGGTCCTGTATCCCGCGGTTGCCTACCCGACGTACGAGATGGGTGCCACGCTCGCCGGCTGTCGCGGCGTGCCGGTGGCGTGTCGCGCCGACGGTGGGCTCGACCTGTCGTCCATCAACGAGGACGATGCCGCGCGGGCATTGATGCTGTGGGTCAACAGTCCGTCGAATCCCTCCGGCGCACTCACCGACCTCGGCGCGGCAGCGGCATGGGGACGCCGCCACGGCGTGCCGGTGTTCAGCGACGAGTGCTACGTCGAGTTCATCTGGGACGGTCCTTCGAGCACCATCTTGCATCACGGACTCGAGGGTGTCGTCGCCGTCCATTCGCTCTCGAAGCGGTCGAACCTCGCCGGGCTCCGCGTCGGCTTCTACGCCGGCGACGCCGACATCGTCGGATACCTGAAAGAGGTCCGCAAACATGTCGGGATGCTGGTGCCAGGTCCGGCACAGGCGGCGGCGACGGTTGCACTCGGCGACGACGCCCACGTCGTCGTGCAGCGCGACCGGTATCGACGGCGGCTCGAGCGCTTGGGCAAGGTGTTCTCCGCCTGGTCGGGTATCGACGTGCCGTTCCCGGCGGGTGGTTTCTACCTGTGGTTCGATGCCGGCGACGGGTGGGAGTTTGCCGAGCGCTTGGCTCGCGAGGGTGGGGCATTGGTGAGCCCAGGAGACTTTTACGGTGCGGGCGGAGCACAGAACGTGCGTGCCGCCGTGGTACAACCTGATGATCGGATCGAGCAGGTCGCCGCGCGACTGGGAGTGCTGTGATGTCTTTTCAACCTCAAGTTCCAAGCGTCAGCCAGCCCCCGCCGCCTCACCCTGCACCGCCACCGCCTCCCGTCCTACCCCCTGCGAAAGGCAAGCGTCGCAAGGGCTTGATCATCTTCGGGATCATTCTCGTGGTGGCCGGAATCGTGGGTGGTGCGGGGATCGTCGCGAAAGGAATGTCGAACTACGAAGCGGCTGTGAAATCCCTGGCCCGCGCTCCGGTGGGCTGCACGACGACGTTGGAGTTCGACAAGCCAGCCACCTTCACCATCTATGTCGAGACGAAGGGCAAGCTCAGCGAGCTCAGTGGTGACTGCGACGCAAGCGGTGGCTCGTACAGCCATCCCGGCTCGAAGCTTCCGAAGGTCTCGATGACGCTGGTCGACAGCAACGGCGAGGAGATCGACCTGCAACGTGGCGTCACCGCCGAGTACGACGTCGCTGGGTACGAAGGCATCGGCGTGCGAACGATGCGGATCCCTGAGGCAGGTACGTATCGCCTCAACGTCGAGTCCGACGAGTCCGACTTCGCGGTCGCCATCGGAAAGAACCCGAAAGATGCACTCCGATCTGATGCTCGTCATCGGTGGCTCGGTCGCACTCGGTGGTCTGGTGCTGGGCCTGCTGTTCATCCTGCTGGGCCTCCGCCGCCGTCGTCCCGATCTCTCGCCCGCCATTGCTGCGCGGTTGCCGACGTGGACGCCCGGGACCCACACGCGGCATCGCCCCGACCGGTCCGCCCGGTCTGCCGTCACATCCTGGATACCGGCTCGATCCTCCGCCACCGATGACCCAGCCAATCCAATTGCCGGGCCAGCCACCGATCCGGATGCCGGACACGCCACCTGGTGGCGCCTTCGCGCCGCCGACGTTTGCTCCACCACCGTCGCGTGTCGCGCCCGCCGCGCCGACCGAGCAGTCGCCGGTCGCGCCGATGTACGTACCACCGCCACCGGACCCAGAGGCGCCCGACACACCCTTGCATGAGCAGCCGAGGCTTCCGACCTTGCCGCCGACGCCGCCGAGTGGTGGGTGGAGACAGCCCGAGCCCGATGAGACCGAGGACGACCAGCGCTCTTAGAGGCGGCGCATGACCGTGACGACACGGCCGAAGATCTGCACCTGATCCGCATCGAACACCAACGGCTGCAGGCGCGAGTTTGCCGGGATCAGCGAGATCGTCGAGCCCTTGCGCTGGAAGGTCTTCACCGTTGCCTCTTCGCCGGGGATGCCGGCGATGACGATTTCGCCATTGACCGCGGTCTCTTGCGCACGAGCGACCACGAAGTCGCCGTCCATGATGCCGACGTCGATCATGGAGTCGCCGCGAACCCGCAGCATGAAGAGGTCTCCCGTGCCGGTGAAGTCTTCGGGCAGCGGGAACAACTCCTCGACGTTCTCGTGTGCCAGCACGTCGGTACCGGCGGCGACATCGCCGACCAGCGGCACGTGACGGACGGGGCGCCGTTCGATGGCCACACCCGATGACGGGTCGAAGCGAACCTCGATGGCTCGAGGCTTGGTCGGGTCTCGCTTGAGGAAGCCCATGCGCTGCAGTGACGCCAGGTGGCTGTGCACCGTGGATGGGGAGGTGAGGCCGACCGCCTCACCGATCTCGCGAACGCTGGGTGGATAACCGCGCTCGCGCATGCTGGTCTCGATCATGTCGAGGATCCCTCGTTGGCGGGCAGTGAGTGTTTCGGACATACCCATAGCGTACGCGCGTTCGTGCGCCAGGTCAAACATTCGTTCGAGAAACAAATGTTCGACCAGAGGTTGACGTCGAACGGTTGTTCGTGGCATGCTACGAACGACTGTTCGGGCAACGTGTGTTCGATCAGCTCACCAACCTCACGACCTCAATCAGCGAACTCAGCCAGCGAAAGGTGTAGATCGTGGCCATCGCAGTTGTCATTCCGGGCCAGTTCGGCGAGTCCTGCACTGCGTCGCAGATCTACGCCCGCCGTCGCTTGATGGTGCTCCTCGTCCTGGCGGCGATCGTGCTGGTGCTGCTCGCCGGCACCGGCCATGTTGTGGCGAATCGTGGGGGCGCTCCTGCCTCCGCCTCCATGATTCGCCCTGCAAACCCGACGGCGGCCGCGACACCGGCCGCCACCAACATGTACGTCGTGCAGGCCGGCGACACCATGTGGTCGATCGGCCAGCGATTCCACGGCAGACCGGTCCCTCGCCGACTACGTCGACCAACTCATCGCCGACAACGGCGGTACCGAGATACAGGTCTCGCAGGCTCTCGCGCTTCCATAACATCCACTAGCCTCTGGCGGCAATGCGGTGCCCGAAATGCCAGACCGACGACACCAAGGTGATCGATTCGCGCGAGGCCGAGGAAGGCGCGTCCATCCGCCGCCGTCGTCTCTGCGCGAGCTGCCAGCACCGCTTCACCACGTACGAGCGGCTCGAGGAAGTGGCACTCGTGGTCATCAAGAGCCACGGCGCTGCGCGAGCCGTTCGATCGCTCGAAGATCGTCGCCGGTGTGGCAGCAGCGTCGAAGGGCCGACCCGTCACCGCCGAGCAGATCGAGCAACTGAGCATCGAGCTCGAGGATCATTCCCGGCTCCAGGGCAACGAGATCACGACGGCAGAACTGGGGCTCGAGGTACTCGAGCGGTTGCGATCGCTCGACGTGGTGACCTACCTGCGGTATGCCAGCGTCTACAAGAACTTCGACGCCGCCGCCGACTTCCAGCGTGAGCTGGTGCTGTTGAAGAAGCTGCAGCGAACCTAGATCTCGCGGCCGTCCCGCGCGATGATCATCGGATGGTGGCTGGATACGGGGGCACATACCGCGGCGCTGTCGTCGACGATGCCGACCCGATGCAGCAGTATCGACTCGGAGTGATCGTCCCCGAGGTGTACGGCGACGACGTATCCGTCTGGGCTGTGGCCCTTCGAACCGGCTTCGACCAGATGCCGACGGTCGGTGATCTCGTGTGGATCTCGTTCGAACACGGCAACACCGACTATCCGGTCTGGCAGTTGAACGCCGAGCCCGAAGGCACGCAGGACGCGACTCGCGGATACGTGGGGAAGTACCACGGTCTGGTCGTCGGCAATGACGATCCGATGCAAGCGCACCGACTCGAGGTCACGGTTCCCGAGGTCGACCCGTCGACGGTGTGGGCCGCGGCGTCGGATGACGTCCGGTACATCGAGACTCCAGAGATCGGCACCGGTGTCTGGATCGAGTACGAGTACGGCGACCCCGCCTACCCGCGCTGGGTCGGTCTCGTCTGATCCTTACGGTCGCACGCGCAGATACCGAGTGAACAGGAAGCCGTCGTCTTCGAGCACGTGGCCGAGACGCATCTGACGCGAGACCTGCACCGACCCGCTGGTGACGCGTGGCCCGTCGCCGCCTGCCAACTGTGGCGAGATGGTGAGGTTCATCTCGTCGATCAGGTCGGCTGTCGACAGCGCGCCGTTCAACAATGCACCGCCCTCCGCTTGCACGAAGTCAGCGTCGAGTTGCGCCAACGCACCGGCGAGATCGACTGCGCCGGTTCCCGCCCGAATCGAGTCGACCGGCGTCGGGGGAGCGTCGACCGGCAGGATCAGAAAGCCCGCCCCACTGGTGAACAACGCTGTGGTCAGGTCGACGTCGCCGCGGCGACTGACGACTCCGACGCGCTGACCGGGCTTGCGCGGCGGTCCGTATCCCTCGATGCGCACTGTCGCAGCGCCGACGATCAACATGTCGGCAAGGTCGCGCAGGGTCAGGAGAACCTCTTGGTCAGCTTTGCTGGACAGCCCACGCGAGTTGCTGTCGATGACGGTGGAACCGTCGATGCTGGTCACCATGCACACTCCCAGCCACGGCCGCGCCGCCGGACGAGGCCTCGGCACGTCGTACGCCTCGCGGACAGTGATGAGATCCGTCGGGTCCTCGAACAGCCGGCGCATCGCTGCGATGATAGGCCGACCGGGTCAGTTGCCCCGCAGGAACGGCATGACGATTGCCTCCAGCATCGGCGTGAACCAGTCGGCGGCAACGGTCGTGAGGTGGTTGATGTCTCGGAACATCAAGATGTTGCCGATGATCAACGGGCAGTCCGTTGGCGTGCACAGCCAATCCGACGTGTCGACGAAGCGGCCTCCGCTGTCCCGTGCCGCGGTGCGCTCGATCTCGAGCTTGCCGGTTTCGATGGCTCGTGATCTGGGGTTGACGCATGCCCCGACGTCGGTGAGATGATCCGACAGACACGTCGCAGGGTCGGCTCGGGTATCGGGGTTGTCGCCGAGCACCAGAAGACGAGGCGTCAGTCCCTGCAGCCGACCGAGAGTGACACTGAACCCCTCGCGCCATTCCTCGTCGGTGTTGGGATAGTGCCGTGAGCCCGTCACGATCACCAGGGCGGGGTTCTCGTTCGCGATGAACTGAACCGCCTTGTCGCGCCAGATCGGGCACGTGCGCGCCAGCGTCGCCGTCGGGATCGACACCGATGCGGCAGGGCAACCTCCCTTGGCGATGACGATCAGTTCGAGCCCATTGCGATCGGCGATCGTGCGCAGCGGAGGGAACCACTGGGCGGCATGTGAATCACCGAACAGCACGACCTTGACCGAAGAAGACGTGTTGCCGTAGCGGCAAGGGTTCAACTTGTCGTCGACGCCGATGGCGACACATCCGTCGCCGTACACGTCGGGACGGTCGTCGTACACCTTGCCGAGCGAGGGGCGCATGTTGCTGGGAACCGCGGTCGTTGTCAGTCCCTGCGCGAGCACGACCTGATTCGCCGCGACGAGGCTCTCGAGGTCGGCGCCGGTCAGGCCCGCGGCAAACGCAGAAGGGGAAGGCGTCGACGCCGACGCGACGCCGGGTGCCACCGTTGTAGTCGGCGCAACGCCACCCAACACGGGCGCAGCGACAGCCGTACCACCGTCGAGTTGTCGTGGCAACGCCAGCGAGATTGCGCCGATTGCCAAGACCGTCGCGCACAGCGAGGCGCCCAACGTCAGGCCTCGACTCGGGCGTGACGCCACCCATCGAGAGTGGCGCACCGGGTCCTCGACGAGTCGCAGCGATGCAGCAGCCAGGATCAGAGCAACCCCGATCGCCACGAACCGTTGGGCGAGCGACAACGGGCCCCACTTCGCCTCCGCCAGCACCAGTGCCGGCCAGTGCCACAGATAGATCGCGTACGACCGGCGACCGATCCACTGCAGCACCCAGTGCCGGAGGACCGTTTGTGGGGCAAATGACGCGGCGTCGTGCCCACCGGCCACGACGATCAACGCGGTGCCCAGCACGGGCAGGAGCGCGGCCGACCCGGGGAACGCGATCGACTCGTCGAACGTCAGCACCGCGGTCGCCACGCCGGCGACGCCGATCCAGCCGGCCACGGCCCTGGCATTGGGCGACACCAGTGACCATGCTGCGCCGCCGACCGCAAGCAACCCACCGACAGCAAGCTCCCACATGCGCGCCGGCAGCAGGTAGAACGCGCCGGTCGGGTGGGTGCGGGTCATCCACAGACAGATGACGAACGACAACACCGCCACCACGATCATCATCGATGTCACCAGCCTGCGGTAGCGGCGTGGACGTCGTCGCAGACGCGACCAACGCAAGCGGCCAGAAGAGGTAGAACTGCTCCTCGACCGCCAACGACCAGAAGTGCAGCAGCGGCGACGGCGTTTGGCCGAGTTGCGACGCGAAGTAGTCGCCCAGCCTGCCGGCGAACACGAAGTTGACAACGAAGCCGCCTGCCGCGACGGCGTCGGTGGCCAGCGGCCGCTGTGCGATGGGTGCTAAGCAGAAGTTGTGACGCCAGAACGGTGACGACCACCACCACGCACGACGCCGGGAGCAGGCGTCGAGCCCGGCGCGCCCAGAAATGCCGCAACGAGATCCTGCCCGTGGCCGCGACCTCGCGCAACAGCAGCCGCGTGATGAGAAATCCGGAGAGCACGAAGAAGACATCGACGCCGACGTAGCCGCCGGAGAATCGTGCGATCCGTGCGTGGAAGAGCACCACGACCACGACCGCAACCGCTCTGAGGCCCTCGATGTCGGGCCGGAACTCGTCGTCGACGGCCAGGTGTGGTGTCGCCATCATCCCTCCGCCGTGAACACTAGATGTGGGTGCTCGTCGGACGCGTCATGCCGCCCGGTTCCCTCGAACCTGTGGATATCTGTGCATAAACACTGCCTATTCACCTTCTGTCCCCAGAGAATTCAGCTCAAATTCAGTGGTTTTACCCCTTCCTCCCCACAGGCAGGAACCTTTAAGGTGCGAGGCCGTAGCTAGCGTGCGGTGTGAGGCGCGGATGGGCGGTATCGCCTGATCGATTCGGGCATGTACTGCGGGGTAGGGAGACTCTAAACCTGCGACCTCACACCGCTGCTGGCCGAAACAGGCCAGGAATCGCTGGTCAGGAACTTTCTCGTGGAATGTGAGCGATAGCATTGACATGGGTGTAACTACAGTGCTGTAATCTTACAACCGCTTGTGGTGGGTGCGGGTCAGGGGCGGCCCTCACCACCACATCTTGTGGTCGTCAATCCCAATCGATACCGTCTCTCTCGACTCCCAAAGGAGCTCCACATGTCACTGGCGCCGGAACGTCTGGCCATCGGGATCACCCGTCATTTCACGTCGGCTGGCACTGACCCGTATCACCAGGTGGAGTGGGAGCGCCGAGACGCGCGGATCAGCAACTGGAAGGACGGAACGGTCGCCTTCGAGCAGCTGGGTGTGGAATTTCCGGTCAGTTGGTCGCTCAACGCCACCAACATCGTCGCCCAGAAGTACTTCCGCGGCACGCTCGGCACACCAGAGCGCGAATCCTCGCTGCGCCAGGTCATCGATCGGGTCGCCGACACCATCAGCCGCTGGGGCGTCGACGGTGGCTACTTCGTCAACCCTCACGAGGTCGAGGCGTTCAACGAAGAGCTGAAGTACATCCTCGTGACGCAGCGTGCCGCGTTCAACAGCCCGGTCTGGTTCAACATCGGCGTCAAGGGTGTGCCGCAGCAGGCCAGTGCGTGCTTCATCCTCGCCGTCGAAGACACGATGGACGGCATCCTCAACTGGTATCGAGAAGAGGGTGTGATCTTCAAGGGCGGGTCCGGGTCCGGCATCAACCTGTCGAACATCCGCTCCAGCTACGAGCTGTTGAACGGTGGCGGTACCGCCAGCGGTCCGGTCAGCTTCATGCGCGGCGCCGACGCGTCCGCCGGCACCATCAAGAGCGGCGGCAAGACCCGCCGTGCGGCCAAGATGGTCATCCTCAACGTCGATCACCCCGACATCGAAGAGTTCGTGTGGTGCAAGGCCAAGGAGGAGCGCAAGGCGCGGGTGCTGCGCGACGCAGGCTTCGACATGGACCTCGACGGATCCGACAGCTTCAGCATCCAGTACCAGAACGCCAACAACTCGGTGCGGGTCAGCGACGAGTTCATGCAGGCCGTCATCGACGACAGCGAGTGGAACCTGTACGCGGTGAAGGACGGCTCGGTCGTTCGCACCGTCCGTGCCCGAGACCTGTGGCGCGAGATGGCCACCGCGTCGTGGGAATGCGCAGACCCAGGGCTGCAGTTCGACACCACGATCAACAAGTGGCACACCGCTCATGCCACCGGGCGCATCAATGGCTCGAATCCGTGCAGCGAGTACATGCACCTCGACAACTCGGCGTGCAACCTGGCGTCGATCAACCTGTTGCACTACCTCGACGAGGACGGCAACTTCGACATCGATGGCTACATGCACACGATCGAGGTCATCTTCACGGCGCAAGAGATCCTGGTCGGCCGCGCCGACTACCCGACCGAGAAGATCGCCGAGACCAGCCGCCAGTTCCGCCAGTTGGGCATCGGCTACGCCAACCTCGGCGCGCTGCTGATGGCTCTCGGACTTCCCTACGACTCGGTCGAGGGCCGCGCCTGGGCAGGCGGCGCTGACGTCGTTGATGACCGGTCACGCCTATGCCACGAGCGCCCGCACAGCGAGCCGCATGGGTGCGTTCGCAGGCTTCGCCGACAACGAGCGCTACATGCTCAACGTGCTGCGCATGCACCGCGACGCCAGCTACCAGATCGAGGGTGGCGACGCCGTACCCGCCGATGTCATGACGGCCAGCCAGCACGCATGGGAAGTCGCCGTGCGCGACGGCGAGGAGTACGGCGTCCGCAACAGTCAGGCATCGGTGCTCGCACCGACGGGCACCATCGGCTTGATGATGGATTGCGACACCACTGGCATCGAGCCCGACCTCGGGCTCGTGAAGTTCAAGAAGCTCGTCGGCGGCGGCAACATGCAGATCGTCAACCAGACGGTGCCGCGTGCACTTCGCAAGCTCGGTTACTCGACCGAGCAGATCGACGAGATCGTCGCCTACATCGATCGCGAGAAGACCATCGTCGGCGCTCCCCACCTCGCCGCCGAGCATGTGCCGGTGTTTGCCTGCTCGATGGGCGACAACACCATTCATTACGAGGGTCACGTTCGCATGATGGGCGCGACGCAGCCGTTCCTGTCCGGTGCCATCTCCAAGACCGTCAACATGCCGGAAGAGGCGTCGATCGAAGACATCGAGGCTCTCCACCAACTGTCGTGGGAGCTCGGGCTCAAGGCCGTCGCGGTGTATCGCGACAACTGCAAGGTCGGTCAGCCATTGTCGACCGGCCGCAAGGACGGCGAGGGTGTCGACACGCCGACCTCCATGGCGGCTACCCAGACGGTCGAGCGAATCGTCGAGCGTCTCGTTCACCAACCGATCCGCCAGAAGCTGCCACGCACACGCAGCGCTCGCACATTCGAGTTCCGTGTCGCCGACTGCAAGGGGTTTGCCAACATCGGCGAGTACGCCGACGGTCGCCCGGGCGAGATCTTCCTCACCGTGTCGAAGCAGGGCTCCACGCTCAGTGGAATCATGGATGCGTTCGCCAAGAGCATCAGCTACGGCTTGCAGTACGGCGTGCCGATGCGAGCGTTCGTCGAGGCGTTCACCAACATGCGCTTCGAGCCGGCCGGCATGACCGACGACCCCGACATCCGGTTCGCCTCGTCGATCATGGACTACCTGTTCCGTCGCCTCGCCCTCGAGTACTTGACCTACGACGAGCGTGCCGAGCTCGGCATCTTCTCGATCGACGAGCGCCTGCAACCAACGCTGCCCGGTGTCGAAGAGAGCGTCATCGAGACCCGCACGGGTAGCGAGATCGCGTCGGATCCGAAGAGTGTTCCATCGGCCGGCGAGCTCACGGCTCAGCTCGACCTCGGTCTTGCATCGAAGGCACCGAACAACGACATCACCAACCCCGGTGGGATCGTTCGTCCAGCTGCCATACCGACGGCCAGCCCACGGCGAGCGACGCGCCGATGTGCATGCAATGCGGCGTGCAGATGATCCGCGCCGGGTCGTGTCACGCCTGCCCGAGCTGCGGCTCCACCAGCGGCTGCAGCTGATGTTGTTCTAGGCTCCGAATCCTTCTTGCGGCGAGCGGTCTATCAGGGCATTCTGATTCCTTATCTGCGTTTGTTTGCATGAAGATTAAGGAGGTCCGCCCGTGTCGCACTCCCTCTCACGTCGGAAGCTGATCGGAGCCGGCGGTGCTGTCGCGCTCGCCCCGATCGTCCTCGACGGCTCGATCGCGTCCGCCGCGCCGGCCGACCTCCGGACGGGGCCGGTGTACGTTCTCGTCGATCCGGTCCGCGTTTTCGACTCCCGGGCCGAGCCGCCAAGCAGCGGCGGAGGACGTCTGTCGGGGGGAAGTTCCGTCGGGGTCCCATTCGGTCTCCCGGTTGCTGCCGTCAGCGGCGGCGCGCATTCTCCTTCGGCCGTCTACATCAACATCACCGTCACCGATACGCTGGGGAGCGGCTACATCGTGGTGCGCCCGTCGGACGCTACAGGCGAGAAGCCGCTGCCGCCCACGTCAAACGTGAACTGGTCGACGAACGGGCAGACGCTCGCCAACCTGGCGTTCGTCGCCATCGGCGACGAGACCTACATCGAGGTGCACGCCGGCGGTCCGGGAAGCACCCACTTCATCGTCGACCTGCAGGGTTACATCCCCATAACGGCGTGAACGCCCAGTGAACTGGGCGCGACGACCCGTCGACTAACCGGCAGAACCGGCGATCTTCGGGACTACGGTGCTGCGGATGCCGATGACGCGATACGTGGCGCTGCTGCGAGGGATCAACGTAGGCGGCCGCAACATGGTTGCGATGGCCGACCTGCGCTCGGCATTCGACGATGCCGGTTTCGACTCGGTCAGCACCTACATCCAGTCCGGCAACGTGCTCTTCCGAACGACCGCGTCGGCAGCTTCGCTCGAGTCGAACCTCGAGAAGATGCTCGAGCAGAGGTTCAAGGTCCCGCTCGTCGTCGTGGTGCGGTCGCATGCGCAGATCCGCAAGGTCGTCGACAACGCTCCCGATGGCTTCGGCACGCAGCCGAAGACCTACCACTCCGACGCCATCTTCCTGAAGAAGCCGCTGACGAGCAAGCTGGCGATGAAGGTCGTCGCGCTGCGCGAGGGTGTCGACCAGGCGTGGCCCGGCAACGGCGTGATCTACTTCGCGCGTCTGAGCGCTCGACGCACGGAGAGCCGCATGTCGCGCATTGTCGGCACACCCGCGTATCAGCAGATGACCATCCGCAGCTGGACCACGACGACGAAGCTCCGCGCACTGCTCGACGAGTAGCGCGCCGGCGACGATGCAGGCGGAGCCAGGTCGACGTCAGGACTCGAGATGCCAGAGCGCGCGGTAGTAGCGGATGCGCTCCTCGTCTGCTTCGATGCCGTAGGCCTCGAACAGCTCGCTCTGGTGTCCCTCTCCAAAGTTCCAGTCGAGACTCAGCGACGCGATGGCCAAGTCCGCCCATCGGTCACCCACGGCCAAGTCACCGAAATCAACGTGGCCCGTCCACTCGCCGGCAGGTCGAGATGAGCGTGTTCGGTGCGCACGCGTCACCGTGCACCAGCACGACTTCATCGAGCGGCGGACGCGGTCCGAGTGAGTCGGGTGCACGGCCGACCCAGACCTCAGACGTCCAGTGGGATGGGAAGTCATCGATCGGAATCGTGTGGATGGCTCGTAGGCCAGTGGCTATGGCGCGAATTGCCTCCGGCCGGCGAGCTCGCCAGGTGTCGCCGACGGCGCTCTCGCCGGGAAGCGCCGCTGTGACGAGCCACTGCGCCTCATCGTCGCAGCCCGAGGCGATGACGCGTGGTGCCGGGTGGCGACTCGAGAGCCACACGAGGCGGAGCTGCTCGCGTTCGAGGTCGATGCCGCTGCGTCGTGGATTCCATTTCACGAACTGGTCGTCGATGCGAAACGTCAGCCCGCCGAGCTCATTTCGCCAGACGAGATCGGCCGGGCGGTCAGCTGCAAGCTTCGCGACGACCTCGGGAACCGCATCCTCGCCAAGCGTGTGGAGGGCGGCGAGATGAGAGAAGTCGCGATCCGTCATGCAGTACGCAGACTATTGGCGACATCTCGTACATTCGTGGGGTCGATCCCACCTCAGCGGTCGTGGCTTTCGACCTAGTCTGGGGTCGTGGAACCGAGGTTCTTCGAAATCGTGCGTGATGCATTCGAGGGGTTCGTCGCCGGGATCGGTGGTCGTCGCAACATCTATGTGCACAACCGCGGCATGAAGGTCTGGTTCGACGACGACTCCCGCGAGCACTACGAATCACAGTTGATCCGCGTCGACGGGGAAGTGCAGCTGGAGATCGGTTTCCATTCGGAGTATCCGAAGGAGCCACAGAATGACGAGGTACTTCGGCGATTGCTCGCCGCCGAACCCGTGTGGCGGCCAGAACTGGGTGACGCCGCCGTGGCGGGAGACTTCATCGGACGCTCCGGGTGGCGCCGGATCTCGGAGGTCTGGCCGTCGCCCGACTCCGAGGTCATCGATGAAGCAATCGAGGCTGCTGCCCGCCTCGCCGACTATGTGATCGCGTTGGAGCCTGCTCGCCGCGCGACGTGAGGGTGACACACCAGTGCGGGCAAGCGATTGAAGCTATGGATGTTGGCCGAGCGATGAGTTCTGGCAACATTCCGTGTTGGAGGAAGCATCATGTCAACAATCGAAGAACGCCTGACGGCAGACCAAGCACTCGACACGCTCGTCCTCATCGGGACCACCAAGGGCTTGTTCACATTGCGCGCCGGACCTGAGCGAGCCACGTTCGAGCTCAGCGGCCCGACCTTTCCCGGCGAGGAGATCTACACGACGTGCATCGACAACCGTGGGCCGCAGACTCGCGTGTTCGTGGGCTCGGTCAGCAACCACTGGGGGCCCGTGCTACGACGCTCGGATGATCTCGGGGTCACATGGCGAGAGGAAGATCACGCTGCGCTGGCGTTCCCCGACGATACCGGTGCGTCATTGGCTCGGGTCTGGCAGTTGACTCCGGGTCCCGCGGACCAGCCAGAGGTCTTCTACGCCGGCGTGGAGCCCGCCGCGCTGTTCCGCAGCGACGACGGCGCCCGTACCTTCTCGCTCGTGCGCGGCCTGTGGGACCATCCCCACCGGCCCAAATGGGTTCCGGGCGGAGGCGGCATGTGCCTGCACACCATCCTGGTCCACCCGACGGATCCGGAACGACTCCTCATTGCCGTCTCGGCTGCGGGCGTGTACCGCAGCGACGACGGCGGCAAGACTTGGTCGGCGAGCAACCGCGGCATCGTGGTGCCGTTCATGCCGGACGCACCGGCGCCGGAGTTCGGTCAATGCGTGCACAAGGTCGCGCGCGATGCCGATGATCCGGACCGCCTGTACCTCCAGCACCACGGAGGCATCTACAGCAGTGACAACGGCGGCGACTCGTGGGAGCCGATGACGAGCATCGCCGGGATGGACTTCGGGTTTCCCGTTGTCTCGCACCCGACGCGGACCGGCACCGCATACCTGCTGCCGCTGGAGAGCGACGAGTACCGCTGCACACCGGGCGGGCATTGCATCGTGTGGAAGACCGAGGACGGCGGCGAGACGTGGCGCGCATTGACCAATGGTCTGCCGCAGGATGACGCACATCTCACCGTCCTGCGTGACGGATTCTCGAGTGACGGCCTCGGACAGTGTGGCCTGTACTTCGGGACCCGGACGGGCGAGCTCTTCGCATCGACCGACGACGGCGACAGCTGGCGTGAGCTTGCATCGCACCTGCCGCCGATCATGTCCGTGCGGGCAGCGCCGGTTCGCTGACCACGATGGATGTTCGAGTTCGGCTTCCGACCCAGCTGCGAAACCTCGCCGCCGGGGCCAGCTCCGTGGTGGTCGTCGTCGACTCGACCCCGGCGACGGTCAGTTCGGTGCTCGATTCGTTGGCAGCCACGCACCCGGCGTTGGAGCGGCGGGTCCGCGACGAGACCGGCCGCACGAGAGTCCACGTCAACTTGTTCGTCGACGCCGACAACATCCGCGATCTCGACGGCGTCGAGACGGCGGTCGCCGTCGGCTCGGAGGTTTCGATCATCCCCGCCATCTCCGGCGGGTGACGACGGCGCCCCGAGTCTCAGCGCGAAGCCAACCCCCCGAGTTCCGGATAGCGCTCAAAGGAATGCCGTGGGCGCGGTAATACGCCACGTTCGGCCGAGATCGCGCCCGCACGAATGCCGTGGGCGCGGCAATGTGCCACGTTTGGCCGAGATCGCGCCCGCGAATGCCGTGGGCGCGGCAATATGCCACGTTTGGCCGAGATCGCGCCCCGCGAATGCCCTGGGCGCGGCATTACGCGCCTTGCTTTACACTCCCGGTCAATGCAACTTCCTGCAGACCTGACTTCGATCGAACTCGAACTGAAGGAGGCAGCGGCGCGTGGGAGCGTGCTCGACCTGAGTGGCCGAGAACCCCACGAGCGGGTTGTTCGGGCAGGACTCATCTACAACCTGTCCGTCGCGTCGTCGGAAGCGCACGCGAAGGGTGTCCGACTGACGGCGGCCATTGTCTACGGTTGCCTCGACTTCGGTGCCGCGACACTCAAGGTACCGCTGATTCTGAAGCACTGCGCGATCGGGGTGTCCATCGAGCCAACCTTGATCGCGGTCAATCTCGAACAGGCGCGTGGCACGTGGATTTCATTCGACGAATGCGTCGTACACGGGGGTGTGAGCGCAGTCCAACTGTGCCTCACAACATCGTTGAGCCTCTGTGATTCCACGGTGCGCGGAGTGGTCGATCTGACAGGTGCCGAGATAACTGGCACCGTGGTCATGAACTGCTCGAGAATCACCGATGTGAACTCTGACGGCAACTCGTTCATTGCCGACGGAATCAAGGTTGGCGGCAGCCTGTTTGCCCGAGACATGCGAGTGGCAGGCGCGATGCGGCTCCCAGTCGCAGAGATCAGTCGGACGCTCGAGATGGACGGCGCGAAACTCAACGGCGCCGACTGTGACGGCGACGCACTCACCGCAGACGGACTGACGGTCCACGGCAATCTGTTTCTACGCGACAATTTCAGCGCCGCTGGGTGCGTGCGGCTTCCCGGCGCGACCGTGTCGGGATCGATGCAGCTGGGGCCGGCCACGTTGACTGGCCACTCATTGGCCGGAGACTCCTTGTTGGCGAGCAGAGCGAAGTTCGGCCGAGTTGTCTTCCTTCCCGAAGTCACGTCATCCGGTGCAATGACATTCGCCGAAGCTCATATCGAGGGACGCCTCGACCTCGCCGGTGCTGCCCGAATCCCTTCATTGACTCTCCAAGGCGCGACATGCTCCGAGTTCGCCGACTCGGAGGCGTCCTGGCCGCCGGAGGGAAACCTGAGAGCGGTAGGTTTCAAGTTCGATCGAATCGACGAAGGTGCGAACCCGGTCGACCGGCTGGAGTGGGTGCGCCGACAAGGATTTACCAACTGGTCGTCCGATCCCTACGAACAGCTCGGCGCGTTCTACACCCGCGGCGGCAACGAATCCTCTGCACGAGCGATCCGCATCGCCAAGAACGACGACGAGCTCACGCATCTGAAGCGCACCCACAAGGCGGGGAGCCTTCCGTACCGATTCTGGCGGCGCCCGTTCGGCTGGCTCCTCGGCTATGGCTATCGCCGCTGGGTGGCCGGCTGGCTTCTCGTTGCGCTGGTGATCCTCGCCTGCGTCAGTTTTTGGAGACTTCACGACCTCGGAGCGATGACTCCGAACGTCTCGCCGGACGTCGCTTCGCAGCCATGTGGAGTTGCGTACACGTGTTTCAACGCCGCGGCATACGGCGCTGACGTCGTCCTCCCCATCGTTGATTTCGGACAGCAGACCGCGTGGCGACCCAATGCACAGGCTGATTGGGGATGGCTGGCGGAGAGCCTGCAGTGGTTCGCGATCGCATCCGGTTGGTTGCTGGCCTCGATCTTCGTCGCTGCGTTCACCAACCTCATCCGTCGGGACTGACCGGCGCCTCGATCCGTGAGCGACAAGTTCCGAACAACCGTGGCTGGCCGCTACTCGATGAGTTGGCCTCCACAGCGCGTGCTGTCGATCTTCACCTCGACGCTCCCGTCGGCCCCGAACAGCACGGTGAACATCGTGTGCACCGGCAGGCTCGTGCCGTCGGTGGAAACTGCGACGGAGTGGATGTTGTCGGTGATGCGGAAGTCCTTCAACTGGCCGAAGTTGACGTTCTCGTGATGCTGCGACACGAAATGACCGCTGACGTCGGCCACGGCGGGATCGTAGAAGTCGACGCTGAACGTCCCGCGGAGCGTGCTGCTCAAGCGGAACGTTCTACCGGTGTCGGTCACGTGAAGGACCTCCTCGCCGTCGACGGTCAACGCGCCCAGGCTTCCATCGCACGGACCGACGAACGCGGGATCCACGAACTGGACGATGTTGTGCTCGGTGACGGTAAAAGCTGCTGCTGCGGCGGCAGCCGGGGCAGCGGCAACCAGCAACGCAGCCACCGCGGTGGCGATTCCGAACGTTCGGTGGACTCTCATGCAACCTCCCTCGGGGGATCGCGTGAGCGGAAGTGGCTGTGCCTCGCGTCCCGGCGCGAAATTATGCCTGATGGCGCGGACCTTGTCTATCAGCCGATTCACTCAAGAATCGTGCCACGGAGCGCTCACAGCTACTAGCGGTCGCGCCACGTCAGCAGTTGTGGATCTGGCGGCGCCGTCTCCATCTTCTCAACGCACGGGTTCCGAACAATGCGGCGGCGGCGAACGCGAGCAGGCCGAGGAGGGTGATGCCGGGATCGTGGACATTTGCGTCGGTCCAGTCTCCCGTCGACGACGATCGAGGTCGATGCTTCATGTCGGCCAACCGGTCAGCTCACTCGCCGGTCGCCGCTCGTCGCTGGCGTCAGCCGATGGACCGCGATCTCGCTCTCGATGCCCTTGACCTGAACGATGCTGGAGGTCGCCTCGAGGCCGCGAATCAGCTCCGTCACGCTCGGCTGGGTTGCCACGTCGTTGCTGATCACGATCTGGTTGGCGTGAGCGAGTGCCTGCACTCGGGCCGCGAGGTTTACTGTTTGGCCGAAGTAGTCCAAACGGTCGTTGAGCGTGACCGCCAAGCATGCGCCCCAATGAATGCCGACCTTCAGGCGCACGAACTCCTCGCCCTGCGCCTCGTTGAACTCGTCGACTCGGGCCATCATGTCGAGCGCCGCGCGCAACGCGTCGGCCGGATCTACGAACGTGGCCATCACGGCGTCACCGATCGTCTTCACCAGGGCACCGCCGTTCTGTACAGCGCTCTCCCGCAGGAAGCCGAAGTGCATCCGCACCAGGTCGAACGCGCGCATGTCGCCCAACCGGTCGTACATCGCTGTCGATCCCTCGAGATCGGTGAAGACGAACGCGAGACGTGCGACACCCAGTCCCTCGGCCGCCACCACCGTTTCGGTCTCGAACAAGTCGAGAAAGGTCTGGTTCGAGAGCACCTCGGCTCCGGAGAGGAACGGCCCACGTTCGAGTTCGTACTCGCTCGGCAGGTTGACCACCATCAACGCATAGGGATGACTCGTGCGGTTGGTGAAGCACGTACGCACCGGTCCCGCTTCGATCTCCGCACGAAAGCCAGCGGTGTGCGTTCCCGAATAGTCAAACTCGAACGTGCGCACGGCTGTGGTCCGTTCTGGCCGAATCGTGACAGCCGGTCCGTTCGTGAACCACAGGTATTCGGGCTCGGCATCGGCGTCGATGACGATGGTCTCGCCGGCGCCGATGTAGCGGCACGCCACCAGGTTGTCGCGCAAGTACTGGGCGAGCGGGCGCCCGTCGACCAGAGAATTGGAGTCGAATCGGTGCTCGAGAAAGTGTGTCTCCGGATCCAACGCCCATGGATCCTGGAACTTGGAGTGCCGCACCGAGGGGGCGACCGTGAAGGCGACCTCCACGAACTCGGTCATGTCGGTGAGACGATCGGCGGAGCAGACATCGCAGACGAAGTGCGACGAAGCCGACGTCAACGAGGCGAGGCTCTCCACGATTTCGCCGCATCCGTGGCACACGAACAACCATTCCATCATGACCAGGCCGAGCTTGCGGGCGTGGAGCAACATGTCGACGGCAGCTCGTTCGTCGATGTTGCAGCCACGTGCGAAGAGCACCGGGTTGATGCGCACGATCTCCCGGTCTGAACCGTTGCGGATGAGACCGGCAAGGGCGTCGACGGCAGCGGCCGAGATTCCTGCGATCGAGCGCAGCGGCGCGAGATCGTCGGCCATGACAGCAACCTAACCGGTGGCGAATTCGGCGCTGCCCATGTGCGCGTACCGGCCGCAGGTCAGTCCGTCGGTCCATGCAACAGGGAAACCTTCTGCCAGATCTTGCGTGACATGTCGGATGTCAGCGTCTCGATCTCGCTCACCCGGTCCAGCACCACATCGTCGGTCACCTCCTGGGCGCACAGCGCCGCCGTCTTGCCGACCAGCGCGAGCAGCTCACTGCAGTAGACGAGGTATCTCCCGAGCTCGGGCGCGGCGAGGTCGCTTCGACGGGAGGCCGCGGTCGGCGGAGCCGAAAGCAGCCGGTCGGGTCCTTCGTCAACTGGTGCATGTCGATCACGTGCGCCA
Organism: Ilumatobacteraceae bacterium; assembly: GCA_963746365.1. GTDB lineage: Bacteria > Actinomycetota > Acidimicrobiia > Acidimicrobiales > Ilumatobacteraceae > JAENVT01. Next base: position 33,514 of record CAVVBH010000029.1, read on the forward strand.
GCGAGCGGAGCTGGTGAAGGAGGGCGAGCCCGCGCCGTCGGCGTTGCCGGCCGGGCAACGACACGAGGAAGAAGATGGCGATGCCGGCAAACGCGATGTCATTGATAGCGCTCTCCACAACCGGGAGCCATTCGAAGGCCAGCGTCCCCTCGGCCGAGCGGATCGCATCGCGCACCGCGAGAACGATGGCCAGCACAGCCGCGACACCAATAGCACTCGCGCCTATGGCGATCGCCCATCGCACCAGGGCGAGTTGGCGTTTGCGCGACGACGATTCCTCATTGACCTGTCCGATCACGTCTTGCAACTCGACGGCCACGTTCACCAGGTTCCGCTCGGGGAACCGCGCCTCGATCCGATCGCACAACTGGCTCAGCGTGGCGTCCACTTCCTGCGCATCGAGGCGCTGGAACGTTCCCTTGGCGGCAGCCATCGGATCACCGTTGCTACATTGGGGAACGAGCAGCGCCCCTACCGACGAGGTCGCCGTCATGACGGACTCGAGTCTCGATTGAAACGCTACGCAATCCGATTCACCGGTCTGAACAAGGCAATGGTGCTGGTGGGCCTCACTCGTCGACGATGCGTCGTCGAGGTCTCGCCGACGACCGTGTGGGTTCACATGTCGTGGGCCTTCGACGCCACCATCAGGCGCTCGTCGATCGTTTCGGTCGAACGCGACCACGACCGTGTCTGGGGTTGGGGCGTCCACGGCTGGCGCGGCGAGTGGTTGGTGAACGGATCGTCGTCACAGATCGTCCGGATCGGGCTCGACCCGCCCGAGCGGGCCCGATGAGCTTGTTCCCCGTGCGATTGCGGGTGCTGCGAGTGGCTGTCGAGCAGCCAGACGAACTGATCGCAGATCTGGCGACGCCCTGATGCTAGCCGACGACCTCGAAGGCTTCGACGCGTTGTGATGCCGCGGTGAGGGCGAGTGCACTGCGAGCGCCCGTGGCAACGAGGATCTTCTCCGGAGCGACACCCAGCATCCAGTCGACCGAGTCGTACCGATCGTCGCTGATCAACTGCTGCAACACGGCGTGCTCGATCAGCCGGCCGGGGGAGTACCTCGCCCAGTTCGTGTCGAAGTGTCCGTCGAACACCCGATATGTCCTGCCATCGGTGATGCCCACGACATAGGCGACGATGGCTCCGTCGATGCCGAGCGTGGCGACCTCGATCTGATCGCCGACTGTGTGCGCCAGGATCAGGTCACGCCAGAGCTCGCGGCACTCGCGGGTTGTCAAGGTCGCTCGGTCGACCGGCCGCGTGGTCGCGGTCGATGTGAATCCGATCGAGGTGCGGTAGCAGCAGCCGGATCTCCGGCTCAGTGCGAGCAAACTGGATATCGCCGTGCAGTCCGTCGGTCGCCAGACGATTCTCTGCTTTGCGCAGTTGTCGTCGCATGTTCTGGGTGTGCGGGTCAGCCCCGCTGCGGAAAGCGTTGAGATCAACGAACGGGACACTTGGAACGGGTGTGGTGCCCGCGTTGGGCAGCAGCTCCAACAACAGGGGCCCGACGAGATCGTCGTCGTCGCCGAGGTTGTCGAGTGTCAGTGTCCACGGCCCGTGCAATGCATCGATCTCAGTGGCGATCGCCCGAGCGAGCACCTGCGCGCTCAACAGGTCGCGTGCCGCGAGACGTGTCGACCCGAACGGGCCATGGCCCATGGCAACGACCTCGTGATGCTCACACACCTGACGGCGGGCAAGCAGCGCCGCCCCGTTCAACCGTCCCGACTCTCGCTCGCGAACGAGCACTGCCCAAGGCGTCCAACTGGTCTCCAACGACGACCACGCCTGCAACCACCGAAGGCGGGCGTTGACGGGCACGTCGAGATCGGCATGCAGCGCTCCGATGTCGGCGGCGGCGTCGGTCAATGCCCGATCGCCCTCGATGACGGAAACGTCGAGCTGCGCGAGAGGCGGACCGGGTAGGAGGACCTTGCTCGTCGGGCTGAACAATGCCTTGATGTCGGCGGCCGGCTGCGGTCGAGCGAAGAAGTAGCCCTGGCCCTCGTCGCACAGCAGCGTCGAGAGCTGCTCGGCTTGCCCTTCGTCCTCGATGCCCTCGGCAACGGTACGCAGATCGAGCACTTTGGCGAGATCGATGACCATGCGTACCAGCGCCTCGGCGGTCGTCGAGTTCCGCATCTCCGCGACGAACGAGCGGTCGATCTTGATGATGTCGACGGGAAGTCGACGCAGGTAGCTGAGCGACGAGAAGCCCGTGCCGAAGTCGTCGATCGCGATACTGGACGCGACTCGCCCTGAGCTGCTCGAGGATTCGGCTGGCGCGCTCGAACTCGTCGATCATCATGCTCTCGGTGAGCTCCAGCGTCAGTTGCCACGGATTCAGCCCGGAGTCTTTGATGGCGTCCATGACGTCCTTGACGAGATCGGGATCGTGGAGCTGGCGGGCCGAGAGGTTGACGCTGACGGTCCGCGGCGCAGTGTGCGGCATCTGCCGCTGCCATCTGCTGAGCTGTTGACACGCTTCACGGAGCACCCATCGCCCGATGGGAACGATCAAACCGGTCTGCTCGGCCAGAGAGATGAAGCGATCGGGCGTGATCATTCCCCGCGTCGGGTGATGCCAACGGATGAGCGACTCGATCGCAACGATTCGTTCGTCGCCCATTCTGACGATGGGCTGATAGAAGACCTCGAACTGACCACGTTCGAGCGCAACGGCGAGGTCGCCCTTGAGATCGAGGATCTCGAGCTGTTCCTTGTACATCTCGTGGTCGAAGATCTCGAAGCGACCCTTGCCCTTGCTCTTTGCCCGGTACATCGCGACGTCGGCTGCCTGGAGCAGGGCCTGCGGACGATCGATCAATGCGGTGTGGTTCGACGACGAGTCCAACGCTGGCCGAGATCAGAACCTCGCGGCCGCCGACCACCACCGGCATCCGCATCTGGTCCTGTAACCGGCGAACGACGTCGATTGCGTGCGCCTTGTCGACCGCGCTCTCGAGCAGAACGGCGAACTCGTCGCCGCTCAGCCGAGCGACCAGATCCTCGGCGCGCACGCAGGAGCGCAACCGCTCGGCGACAGCGATGAGCAGGTCGTCACCCGCCTGATGGCCGATGCTGTCGTTGACCACCTTGAAGTCGTCGAGGTCGACGAACAGCACGGAGATCACGCCCTCGCCTCCGCGTTCGACGGACCGAGCGACGTGTTCGTCGAAGAGCAGTCGGTTGGCAAGGCCCGTCAAGGTGTCGAGCCGGGCGCGTTGCTCGCTGCGGAGGACGACTCCCATGAGGCCGGCGAGCCGACCGAGCACGAGCACGAACATGAACATCGAGGTCAAGGCGGTGAGGACCTTGTCGGCCGGTCCACCCCACACCAGGTCGATCGTCGGCACTGCGAGCGTCATGAGACAGAGCATCGCCAGGCGAAATCGGGAGAGCTGGGTAGATGTACCACGGATCTGTGCAGTGTCCGGCATCGCGGGCTGCAGCGCAGCCGCGCCGATCAACACGTAGAAGCTCAGCCAGAACAGGTCGGCGAACCCCCCTGTTTCGAAGGTGCCGGCCGAGTTGAGCACTCCGTAGATCGTGTCGGCCACCAGCAAGCCGCACAGTCCGGCCGCGAGCAACGCGTAGGCGGGACGGCGCAGGGGCACGACTCCGACAAGACGAACGGCCACGGCGACGAGGGCGACGTCCATCACGGGATAGGCGACCGAGATGACTCGGCCGGCAAGCCCCATCGAGCCATCGGCGACGTAGGTGTCGATCACCAGGACGCCGAGCACCGCGAACGTGCCGACGGCGGCGATCGACGCGTCCAGCAGGGAGGGCCAGTCGCGGCCAGGCGCGATCTGACGGATGAGCCGCAGCAGCCCGTAGATCACCAGCGGGTACATGCCCAGGTACAGGGCATCCGCCGGCGACGGGAACGGGGTTGTCTCGCTCACGGCGTCGAGGATGTAGTAGCAGAGGTCGCCGGCAAGGAACGAGATCAGTCCAGCGACGATCCACATCCACGCGTGCCGGTTGTCAGCGCGCTTGTGACGAATTCCCACCACCGTGGCGATCACCGCCGAGAGCCCGATCCCGTTGTACAGGAGCAGCTTCGACAACGGGGTCGTGGGCAGGATGAAGTAAGCCGCCGCCGCCGCCACAGTGAGCAGCACATAGCCGATTGTGATCCGCCTCACAGCACCTAAGATCGGGCGAAAGCGTTCGAGACTTGAGAAGATCTTGTCACTGACCAGCGGGTTGTCGCACCGCCTCGGCGTCAATGCCCCGTGAGATGGGGCTTCTCAGTCAGTCGAACGTGACGACGAGTCGATGTACACCGTTGGCACCTTCGGTGAATCGCATCGTGCCCGTCGCTGCGGTGGTCTGCCAGCGGAACGGCACGACGAGCTCCTCACCATCGAGCTCCGCTGTACCGACGATCTCGATGGTGTCGTCGGGTGGTGTCTGCGCGTACGCGTCAGCAATTGCCTGACGTCCCACGAACGGCCCCATCGGCGGACCGACGAACTCGAGCGTTGCGTCGTCGGTGAATTGGTCGACCAGCGCGCTCCAATCACCAGAGGTCACCGCCGCATTGAAGATGCGGGCGTATCCGTAGGGATCCACGACCAGTCAGAGTAGACCTGCACACTGAGACGGGGAACTCGACGATCTGGCAGCCTTGCGCGATGGAACAGATCGAAGGACGCATCGCTGTTGTCACCGGCGGTGGATCGGGCATGGGCCGCGAGCTCGTGCGCCAATTGAGCGTCGGCGGATGTCACGTCGCGACGTGCGACGTGTCGGAGGAGAACCTTGCCGAGACCAAGGCAATGGCCGAGGCGGACGCCGCCCCTGGCAGTCGTGTCTCGATGTTCGTCGCCGACGTGGCCGACGAGTCGGCGGTCAACGCCTTCGCAGCATCCGTTGCAGCAGACCACGACACCGATCACATCAATCTGCTGTTCAACAACGCCGGCATCGGCGGTGGAGGCAGCTTCGTGCTCGACGAGCGGGTGGACTGGGAAACCACGTTTCAACATCTGCTGGGGAGGTGTGTACCTGTGCACTCGTGCCTTCATGCCGATGTTGCTGGCCAGCACCGAAGGGCACGTCGTCAACACCAGCAGCGTCAACGGTTTCTGGGCGTCGCTCGGTCTCGGCATCCCGCACACTGCGTACAGCGCTGCCAAGTTCGCGGTGAAGGGGTTCACCGAGGCGTTGATCACAGACTTCCGGCTCAACGCGCCGCACCTGCGGGCGTCGGTCGTGATGCCGGGGCACATCGGCACCTCGATCATCATCAACTCCGGCAAGCTGCTCGGCCGCGAACCGAAAGAGCTCACCACCGAGCAGATCGAGGATTTGCGCACGAGGTTGCAGCGGGCAGGGTTCGACCTCGGTGGGGCGAGCGACGAAGACATCCGCTTGGGCATGCAGCTGCGCGGCGAGATGTTCCGTGACAACGCGCCGATGACAGCAGCCCAGGCGGCCGCCGTCATCATCGCCGGGGTGCGAGCCAACGAATGGCGAATCCTGGTCGGCGACGACGCGTTCGCTCTCGACGAGATGGTGCGCGAGACGCCCGGCGAGGCCTACGACGACAGCTTCGTCGATCGTCTGAAGGCCCGTCAGATCTTCAGCTTCGGCCAGTGACGGTGTAGCGGTGCTGTACGGCGACCTCGTTGACGCGTCGCAACGAATCGCAGCGACACTCGAAGCGATCGCAGAAAGTCGCCGCGCTGGCCGACTTGCTGCGCGCCACGCCAGCCCGACGAGATCGAGGCGGCGATCGGATTGTTGATCGGTGAGCCGCGCCAGGGAAGGCTCGGAGTCGGGTGGGCGACGATCTCGAACCTGCAGGTCGAGCCGGCGGCTCGAACCGTCACTGACCGATTCACGACGTCGACGAGGCATTGACCCGGCTGGCCGCGATGGAGGGGAGCGGCTCGCAGGGCGATCGTTGACGGGCCATGACGAGTCTGTGGTCGGCGGCGACCGAGGCCGAGCAGGATCACCTCTATCGCGTCCTGACGGGCGAGCTTCGCCAGGGCGCCAACGAGGGGGTTGTGGCTGACGGTGTCGCCAAGGCCAGCGGCACGCCGATTGCTGCGGTGCGCAGAGCAGCGATGTTGCTGGGCAACCTCGGTGCCGCAGCAGTGCGCGCATTGACCGGTCAATCGCTCGACGTCGGTCTCACTCCGTTGACGGCGGTGCAGCCGATGCTCGCCGGCACGTCGGCGAGTGTCACCGATGCGCATTGCCGAGATCGGCCTGGCCAGCGTCGAGTGGAAGCTCGATGGAATTCGAGTGCAGGCGCACAAGCATGGTGACGACGTGCGCCTGTTCAGCCGCGGTCTCAACGACATCACCGCCGGTCTTCCTGGTGTCGTCGATCTCGTCAGGCAGGTGCCGGCCGCCTCAGTGGTGCTCGACGGTGAGGCGCTTGGCATCGACGAAGAGGGCCTGCCGCGGATCTTTCAGGAGACGATGAGCGGCCTTGCAACGACCAGCGCGTACTTCTTCGACGTGCTCCACGTCGACGACAGCTCTCTCATCGACGATCCGTCTGCGCGAGCGTCGTCGTCGCTCGAGGCACTCGCTGCCCGCGACTGCGCGGCTGCCGTCGATCGTCACCGCCGATGCGACGGTGGCCGAAGCATTCGCCGACGAACGCGGTCGCCACCGGCCACGAGGGCGTGATGGTGAAGGCGATCGAGTCCACGTACGAGGCCGGTCGGCGAGGCACCGGGTGGCGCAAGGTGAAGCCGGTGCACACCGTCGACCTCGTCGTGCTCGCCGCCGAGTGGGGCCACGGCCGCCGCGTCGGCTGGCTCAGCAACCTGCACCTCGGCGCTCGTGGTGCCGACGGCTTCGTGATGGTGGGCAAGACATTCAAGGGCATGACCGACGAGCTGCTGCGGTGGCAGACGGACGAGCTGCAGCGACGAGCGATCGCGACGGAGGGGCACACGGTGCACGTCAGGCCGGAGCTCGTCGTGGAGATCGCGCTCGACGGCGTGCAACGCTCGACGCGGTATCCCGGTGGTGTCGCGCTGCGGTTTGCACGCGTGCGTCGGTATCGCACCGGACAAGCAAGCACAGGAAGCCGACACGATCGAACGGGTCCAAGGGATGCTCGGCGGCGCTCGCTGAGGGTATGGTCGCACACGCCATGGCGACCTTGCGCTTCAACTTCGGGACGATGGGGTCCGGCAAGAGCACCATGGCCCTGCAGATCCACCACAACCTCGCCAGCCGCGAGCTGTACGGATTGCTGCTCACGAAGCTCGATCGGGAGGGCGCGCAGGTGACCAGTCGTCTCGGTGTTGCCGCCGAGGCCGTCGAGGTGCTGCCCGAGCTCGACCTCTTCAAGCTCGCCGTCGATCACTGGCCCATCCACTACATGGTGTGCGACGAGGTGCAGTTCTACTCCGCGCAGCAATGCGACCAACTGGCTCGAGCCGTCGACGAATTGGGCGTCGACGTGTTCGCGTTCGGACTGATCACCGACTTCCGTGGCGAGCTGTTCGACGGCACCAAGCGGATGCTGGAGATCGCCGACGAGCGCGTGCCGATGCAGGTCGAGGCACGGTGCTGGTGCGGTGCGCGCGCCACGCACAACGCCCGCGTCATCAACGGCGAGGTCGTCTATGAGGGTGACACCGTCGTGGTGGGCGACACGGAGGCCGCCGGCGACCAGCCGCTGTTCGGCGACGTGGTGCGCTACGAGTTGCTCTGCCGCCTGCACTACCGGCAGGGCGAACTCGGCACCTAGGCGTCCTTGTCGATCACCCAGGCGAGCCTGCGCATGTCGGCCTTGCGTGCCGGGAAGCTGCCGGCACGTTCAGCCACCTGCTTGCGCAGCCATGGCATCGATGCTGCCATCCGGGATCCTGGACACAGCGTGGACCCGATTCCGCGATGCCCCACGATGTTGTAGAACTTCAGCGGCGTCGAGTCGGTCGCGATGAACTCGTCGCTTCCGAGCGGATCGATCTTGTGGCGTTGAGCTTCCCAGGCGGCGAGGTGGATGAGGCTCTCGATAGCGGCACTCGATGGTGCCCTGTTCATGAAGTTGCCGATCAACGCGATTCCGCACGTGCCCGCGTTCCGGCCCTTGGTGTGCCCGCCGATGATCGCGTTGCCGGCGCCGTCTTCTCCCGTGTGGAGCTCGCCCTTGCCGTACTTGCGCGCCCGTCGCCCTTCGAAGATCTCACCGTCGGGGCTGATCAAGAAGTGGTAGCCGATGTCCGTGAAGCCGCGACCGACGACATGCAACTCGTACCCGAAGCGCACAGTTGCAGCAGGGTCCTTCACACTGTTGGGACTGGCCGTGTGGTGCACGACGATCTTGCGGAACGGCGCCCACCCGACGATGTGGTTGTCGCGGATCGACTCGTCGGCACCCCACTGCGCACGCGTGACGATGGAGGGAGTGGGGACCCGGCCAACTTTGCTCGTGCTCGTCGCCTTGGTGTTGTTGGACGGGGTCGGCTTGGCTTCGGCGATGCGGGTGTCGAACGCCGCACCGACCGCCACGGTTGCCGCACCGGCAGCCGCCATTCGTAGGAACCGGCGGCGCGGGATCACATCTTCACCGACGCACAGTTCGCACATAGGAGTCTCCTTCGGTTGGGACTCCACCCGCGACCAGGTGAACAGAGTAGTTGGAGCGACAGCGCTCAGCTCGTCATGCCGTATCAACTGCACAATGGTTGTGGCGCGAGCCGGATCCGAACCGGTACGATTTGATGAACCGTTCGGGCCAGCGTCGTCCCGTGCGCCACCTAGCCGTACACCGACTCCGTGGAGCCAAACAGATGCGCAATCAACCTCAAACGGGTCCTCCCGCGCGGCAGGGCCTCTACGACCCGCGGTTCGAACACGATGCCTGCGGCGTCTCGTTCGTCGCCAACATCAAAGGTGAGGCCAGCCGGTCGATCGTGGCGATGGGCCTCGGCGCGCTGTGCAACATGGAGCACCGCGGCGCAACCGGGCGCCGAGGCCGACACCGGCGACGGCGCCGGCATCCTGATCCAGGTCCCCGACCGCTTCCTGCGGGCCGTGGTCGACTTCGAGCTGCCGCCGGCTGGCGTCGTACGCCGTCGGCCTGGCGTTCCTGCCCCTCGATGCGACCGACGCCGAGAAGGCGCAGGAGGTCATCGAGACGATCGTCGCCGACGAGGGGCTGACGCACGCTCGGGTGGCGAGACGTGCCGGTGAACCCCGACTGCCTCGGCGCGAGCGCACGGGCGGTGATGCCGATCTGCAAGCAGCTGTTCGTCTCCGACCCGGCTGGCGCGAGCGGGATCGACCTCGACCGCAGGGTGTTCATCGCCCGCAAGCGCATCGAACACGAGCTGCCCGCCGAGCAGCAGACCTACTTCCCGTCGCTCAGCAGCCGCACACTGCTGTACAAGGGCATGCTCACGACGCCACAGCTGGCGCGTGTTCTTCCCCGACCTCGGCGACGAGCGCGTGGAGAGCGCGCTGGCCCTGGTGCACAGCCGGTTCAGCACCAACACCTTCCCGTCGTGGCCGCTGGCCCACCCGTACCGGTACATCGCCCACAACGGCGAGATCAACACCGTGCAGGGCAACCGCAACTGGATGCGCACCCGCGAGGCGCTGTTGGCCAGCGATCTGCTTCCGGGCCTCGAGCGGGCGTATCCCGATCTGCACGCCGGGTGGCAGCGACTCGGCCACGTTCGACGAGGTGCTCGAACTGCTGCACCTCGGCGGGCCGCAGCCTGCCGCACGCGATGTTGATGATGATCCCCGAGGCGTGGGAGAACCACGACACGATGGATGCCACCAAGCGCGCGTTCTACCGCTTCCACTCCATCGCTGATGGAGCCGTGGGACGGCCCGGCGAGCGTCGCCTTCACCGATGGCACGGTCATCGGCGCGGTGCTCGACCGCAACGGCCTGCGGCCCAGCCGGTACTGGGTGACCGACGACGACCTCGTGGTGCTGGCCAGCGAGGTCGGCGTGCTCGACATCGATCCCGCCAAGATCGTGCGCAAGGGTCGCCTGCAGCCGGGTCGCATGTTCCTGATCGACACCGCACAGGGCCGCATCGTGGAGGACGACGAGATCAAGCGCACGCTGGCCGAGGCGCAGCCGTATGCCCAGTGGTTGGAAGACGGGGTGGTCGAGCTCGACGAACTGCCCGAACGCGAGCACGTGGTGTTCAGCCACCAGAGCGTGCTGCGCCGCCAGCAGGTGTTCGGGTACACGCACGAAGAGCTGAAGATCATCGTCGCTCCGATGGCGAAGGCCGGTGCCGAGCCGATCGGGTCGATGGGAACCGACACGCCACTCGCCGTTCTCAGCGAGCGCTCGCGCTTGTTGTTCGACTACTTCCAACAGCTGTTCGCACAGGTCACCAACCCGCCGCTCGATGCGATTCGCGAGGAGGTGGTCACGTCGGTCGGTGGCTCGGTCGGGCCGGAGGCCAATCTGCTGCAGCCGGGGCCGGAGAGCTGCCGCCAGCTGACGCTGCCGTTCCCGGTGATCGACAACGACGAACTCGCCAAGATCATCCACATCAACGATGCCAATGCCGGTGAGGATCAGGGCAGCTATCCCGAGCTTGCCGCCGTTGTGATCACCGGTCTCTACAGGGTTGCCGGTGGGGGACTCGCGCTGAAGCGCGGCTCTCGACGCGATCTTCGCCCAGATCAGCAAGGCCATCACCGATGGAGCCCGCATCGTGGTGCTCAGCGATCGCAACAGCGACGACGTCTACGCCCCGATCCCCTCGCTGCTGTTGACCTCTGCTGTGCATCACCACCTGATTCGCGAGAAGCAACGCACGAAGGTCGGCCTGATCGTCGAGTCCGGCGACGCCCGCGAGGTGCACCACATGGCGCTGCTGATCGGATACGGCGCCGGCGCGATCAACCCCTACCTTGCGTTCGAGTCGATCGAGGACATGGTCCGCGAGAACCTCCATGGTCTCGGCGGAATGGATCCGCACAAGGCCGTGAAGAACTACATCAAGGCCGCCGGCAAGGGCGTGTTGAAGGTGATGAGCAAGATGGGGGTCAGCACCGTCGCCAGCTACACGGGCGCGCAGATCTTCGAGGCCATCGGGCTCGGTCACGAGCTCGTCGACGAGTACTTCACCGGCACCGTGAGCCGTCTCGGCGGCATCGGTCTCGACGACGTCGCGGCCGAGGTTGCTGCACGGCACAAGGTCGCGCACCCACCTCGCCCGGCAGAGCGGGCTCACCGCAAGCTCGAGCTCGGTGGCGAGTACCAATGGCGCCGCGAGGGCGAGGTGCACCTGTTCAACCCCGAGACCGTCTTCAAGCTGCAGCACGCGACGCGAGCGAAGCGCTACGACATCTTCAAGCAGTACACGGCGCTGGTCGACGACCAGGCGAAGAAGCTGGCGACCTTGCGGGGTCTGTTCGACTTCAAGCTCGGGGACCGCGAGCCGGTCGCGATCGACGAGGTCGAACCGGTCAGCGAGATCGTCAAGCGGTTCTCGACCGGGGCGATGAGCTACGGCTCGATCTCCGCGGAGGCGCACGAGACGCTGGCCATCGCGATGAACTCGATCGGCGGCAAGAGCAACACGGGCGAGGGCGGCGAGGACAGCGATCGTCTCTACGATCCGCAGCGACGCAGCGCCATCAAGCAGGTCGCCAGCGGCCGCTTCGGCGTCACCAGCGAGTATCTCGTCAACGCCACCGACCTGCAGATCAAGATGGCGCAGGGGGCCAAGCCCGGAGAAGGCGGGCAGCTGCCGGGCCACAAGGTGTACCCGTGGATTGCCGCGACCCGGTACTCCACACCCGGCGTCGGTCTCATCAGTCCACCTCCGCATCACGACATCTATTCGATCGAGGACCTCAAGCAGCTGATCCACGATCTGAAGAACTCCAACCCGGCAGCACGCATCAACGTGAAGTTGGTCGCCGAAGTCGGTGTCGGCACAGTGGCCGCCGGCGTCAGCAAGGCAAAGGCCGACGTCGTGTTGATCAGTGGCCACGACGGTGGCACAGGTGCCAGTCCGCTGACTTCGCTGAAGCATGCTGGTGCGCCGTGGGAGCTCGGCCTGGCCGAGACCCAACAGACCCTTTTGCTGAACGGCCTGCGCGATCGCATCGTGGTGCAGGCCGACGGCCAGCTGAAGACCGGTCGCGACGTGGTGATCGCTGCGCTGCTCGGAGCCGAGGAGTTCGGGTTCGCCACGGCCCCACTAGTTGTCAGCGGCTGCGTGATGATGCGCGTCTGCCACCTCGACACGTGTCCGGTCGGCGTGGCGACACAGAACCCCGAACTGCGCGCCAAGTTCAGCGGCAAGCCGGAGTTCGTCGTCAACTTCATGGAGTACATGGCCGAGGAAGTCCGCGAGCACATGGCGGCCCTCGGCTTCCGCACCGTGCAGGAGATGATCGGTCACGTCGAGGCCCTCGATACGAAGGCTGCGATCACGCACTGGAAGGCGAAAGGGCTCGACATCAGCCCGATCCTGGCTGCACCCTCGAATCCCTACGGTCAGACGATGTACCAATCGGTCGAACAGGATCACGGGCTCGAGCACGCGCTCGACCAGCAGTTGCTTGCGGCATGCGAGCCGGCGATCGACCGGGGCGAGGCTGTCGTGCTCGACTTCCCGATACACAACGTCAACCGCACCGTCGGCACCATGCTCGGCCACGCGGTCACCGCGCGTCACGGCGGAGCAGGCCTTCCTGACGGCACGATCGACATCCACTTCCGTGGATCCGCCGGCCAGAGCTTCGGCGCGTTCGTCCCGTCCGGCATCACCCTGCGACTGGAGGGCGACGCCAACGACTACGTCGCCAAGGGCCTGTCGGGTGGACGAATCGTGGTCAGGCCCGATCGCCGCGCCCAGTTCGTCGCCGAGCAGCACACGCTTGCCGGCAACGTGATCGGATACGGCGCGACCGGTGGTGAGATCTTCCTGCGCGGCATCGTCGGCGAGCGGTTCTGCGTTCGCAACTCGGGCGCGACCGCGGTGGTCGAAGGTGTCGGCGATCACGGTTGCGAGTACATGACCGGCGGACGCGTCATCGTGCTTGGCCCAACGGGGCGCAACTTCGGTGCCGGGATGAGCGGTGGTATCGCATTCGTCTACGACCCCGACGACGTGTTCGCCGTCAAGCTCAATGTCGAGATGGTGCAATTGCAACAACTTGACGACGACGATCGCGAGTTCGTCCGCACAACCGTGCGAGACCACTTCGACCACACCGAGTCGGCCATAGCTGCACGGATGCTCGACGATTGGGAACACCACATCGGTCACTTCAAGAAGGTGATGCCGATCGATTACGCGCGTGTGCTCGGCGTGATGAAACAAGCCGACATCGACGGACTCGACGAACAGCAGACACTCGACAGAATCATGGAGGCGGCTCGTGGGTGAGGTCACGGGGTTCCTGAAGTGGCAGCGCGAGATGCCGACGCGCCGCGACGTGCCGGTGCGGCTGCGCGACTGGAAAGAGGTCTACAACGACTTTGCGCTCGACAAGGTGCAGATCCAGGCCGGGCGTTGCATGGACTGTGGTATCCCGTTCTGCAACAACGGGTGTCCGCTCGGCAACCTGATTCCTGATTGGAACGACCTGGTGTACCGCGAACATTGGCGCGACGCGATCGATCGGCTGCACGCGACCAACAACTTCCCGGAGTTCACCGGCCGCCTGTGCCCTGCGCCGTGCGAGGCGGCGTGCGTGCTGGGGATCAACGCCGACCCGGTCGCGATCAAGCAGGTCGAGGTGGAGATCATCGATCGAGCCTGGGACGAGGGTTGGGTCGAGCCACAGCTGCCGAGCGTCAAGACGGGCAAGCGCATCGTCGTGATCGGATCCGGCCCGGCCGGCTTGGCGGCGGCTCAGCAGTTGACGCGCGCTGGCCACGACATCGTGGTGCTCGAGCGGGCGGATCGCATCGGTGGATTGCTGCGATACGGGATTCCCGAGTTCAAGATGGAGAAGCGACACCTGACGCGTCGCATCGCGCAGATGGAGGCGGAGGGCACCGAGTTCCGCACCAACGCGACGGTCGGTGACGGCATCGACATCGAGGTGCTGCTCGCGTCGTACGACGCGGTCGTGCTGGCGTGTGGCGCCACCGCGGCGCGCGATCTTCCGATACCAGGGCGCGAGCTGAGTGGTATCCACCAGGCGATGGAATATCTTCCGCTGTCGAACAGGGTGCAGGAAGGCGACATCGAGGTGTCTCCCATCGACGTGCACGGCAAGCATGTGGTGATCATCGGTGGCGGTGATACCGGCGCCGACTGCCTCGGCACAGTGCACCGCCAGGGCCCGGCCAGTGTGACGCAACTCGAGATCATGC
>CAVVBH010000030.1:0-56422 GCA_963746365.1 Ilumatobacteraceae bacterium
CCGCGAGGGTGACGGCGGTGCCCAGCCGTGCGACCAGGTCGAAAGCCGTGCCCACCGGCGACCGGGCTGGGAGGACGAGCCGTCGACCGGTCGCGGGACGGTAGCCGTCCGGCGGCGTCGGCGCGATCCAGACCGTGGGGGCGTCGGCCGGTGGCCCGGAGACGGACTCGTGTTGCGGGCGCGACGGGTGTGTCGGCGCGGACATGGTGACCACCGGGGATCTGCCTGGACGGGGAGCCGGACGCCGGGTCGGGCCGGCTCGCGTACGACTCGATGATCGTCAGGAGCGTCCCGGACGTTAGCGGCGTTCCCCGACCATCGCGGTCGTCTGCACGAACGGGGTAGGCTTACTCAAACCATGGCAAGTACAAGGAGAGCTCGAGCCGTGCCACCGCCCCCCCGCCGGACACTCAAGCGCAAGGTCAACCCGCTGCACGCCAAGCGGGTCGTCGACGTCGACTGGAAGGACATCACGCTGCTGCGGACGTTCATCTCGGACCGCGGCAAGATCCGTGCGCGTCGGGTGACCGGCCTGACCCCCCAGCAGCAGCGGCAGGTCGCCGTCGCGATCCGGAACGCGCGCGAGATGGCTCTGCTCCCCTGGCCCGAGCGGGCCGCGGCTGACATCGGCGCTCCACCCCGCGGCGGCCCCGTTTCGATGCCGCTCGCGGGGTTGTGTAGCATCATTAGTGCCCGCCAGGAGCGCTCCGGACGGGCTGTTCCGCCCCATAGCTCAGTCGGCAGAGCGTCTCCATGGTAAGGAGAAGGTCTACGGTTCGATTCCGTAAGGGGCTCGGGGCCAGGCCGTGCCCACTAGCGTGATCCATGGCGGAGCCGTTCGCGAGGCGGAGTAGCTCAGTAGGTAGAGCAAGCGGCTCATAATCGCTGTGTCGCCGGTTCAAGTCCGGCCTCCGCTACCAGGATGACCAGTACCGAAAAGCAAGCAGAAGCACCCCCGGTGGCGAAGCCACCGACGTCCGGCCGAAGATCACGATGGCGTGCGGGACTGCAAGCACCGCAACTACATCACCAAGAAGAACCGGCGCAACGACCCCGACCGGATCGCGATCAAGAAGTCTGCCCGAACTGCGACAAGCACAGCGAACACCGCGAGACCCCTAGGTGATCTCGGAGGTACATCGGACGCGCGCTGCACCCGTCCCGGCCGTACCTGGTCGGGCGGGAGAAGGTCCGGGAGTTCGCCCTCGCCGTCGGCGAGGGCGCTGCTGTGTGTACGGACCTCGACGCCGCCCGCGCGGCCGGGGCACCCCGAACTGGTGGCGCCGCCAACGTTCGCGGTCGCATTCACGCTTTCCGATGATGGAGGCGTTCCTGCGCGATCCCGCCGTGGGAGCTGGGACTACGCGCACATGGTCCACGGCGAGCAGTCGTTCGTCCTGCATCGGCCGCTGTGTGCGGGCGACGAGGTGGTCACCACCTTGCATGTCGACGAACTGGTGCCCGGCCGGGAGCCTGTTCCTCACACTGCGCGCCGAGGTGGCCGACACCGCGGGTGTCGCGAAGGCTGACTGACTTGAGCTGCGCGGTACGGGCGGCCCCTGCTGCCGGGTGAGAAGTGGTCACACCTAATACCTAACACGGAACACCCAGTTCCGACGACCACTCTTGCCGTGACATGTAAGGCGTAATACCTTACCGAGACCCCGGGAGACCCGACCCGGCGACGAAGCGGAGAGCTGACCATGACGACCATCACCATCGGCGAACGTGAGATTCGCAAGGCCGTGACGATGAACGAGGCGATCGAGGCCGTACGGCGTGGCTTCATCGACCTTGCCAACGGTGAGTTCGAGATGCCCACCCGCACCGCACTACGGGACGGACAGTTCCTGGTGATGTCGGCGCACCACCGGGCGACCGCGTCCGCCATGATCAAGACGCTGAGCCTGAACTTCGAGCGCAAGCCCGCCATCGCGGGCACCGTGGTCTGGAGCGAGACCGGCCGTCTGGGCAACCTGGTCGCCGACGCCGGTGCGGTGACCACTCTGCGCACCGGCGCGATCGTAGGCGTCGCCACCGATCTCCTCGCCGCGCCTGACGCCGGCCGACTCACGCTGATCGGCGCCGGCGGGCAGGCCCCCGACCAGGTCCGCGCCGTCCACGCGGTCCGCCCGCTGCGTCAGCTGACCGTCGTCGACACCGACCAGAGGCGTGCCCGGACCCTCATCGAGACGCTGGAACCCGAGCTGGGGGACGTGGAACTCGTCACCTCGACCGACGCCGAGTCGGCCGTGGGCAGCGCCGAGATAGTCTGCTGCGCAACCAACGCGACAAGCCCGCTCTTCCCGGAGTCGGCGCTGCCCGCACAGGTGCACGTCAACGCCATCGGCGCCTACCGCCCCACCATGCGAGAACTGCCCGGCGAACTGCTCGCCGGCAGCACCGTCGTCATCGACGAACGCGACGCGGTCCTCGAGGAGTCCGGCGAGATCATCCACGCCTTGGAAGCCGGAGCCATCACCGAGGACGCCCTCACGGAACTGGGTGCCGCGCTGACCTCGGCTCCCACGGCGTACGGCAAGCGGACCGTGTTCAAGACCGTCGGCATTGCCGTGCAGGACTGGGCCATCGCCCGGCTACTGGCCGACAAGTTCCTCCCCTGATCGGGCGTCCCGCCCACCGCCGCGAGCAGGCATCCGCGCATGTCACGTGCGCGGAACGGTGGCCGATCACCATCCGCCACCAGTCGGCTCAGTAGAGCGCAGACGCAGTCGACGGCTTCCAGCAGAGCCGCGACGGTTGACCTATAAGGCATTGCGGATCAATCGGAGACCCTCATGAGTCCCTCAGATCAGGCGGACGTCGTCGTCATCGGTGGCGGCATCATCGGCAGTTGCACCGCCTACTACCTGGCCCGCGCGGGACTGGATGTCCTGGTGCTGGATCCCACGCCCGGCAAGGGAGCCTCCGCGGGCAACGCGGGCATGCTCGTCCCGAGTTTCAGCCTGCCGATGTCGAACCCCGCCACGTTGCTCGGTGGCCTGGCCGAGCTGCGAAGCAAGGATGCCGCCGTGACGTTGAACCGGCCGCTGCCGTTGCACACCTGGGCATGGCTGAGCCGGTTCGCCCTGGCATCCCGACCCGGCAGGGCGTGGAAGGACGCGGCGCGCCTGCATCAAACGGCCGTTCGCAGCCAACGCCGTTACGACGAGTTGATCGAGGCGGAGAACCTCGACCTGGGCCTCGGCGCGAAGGGCTGGTTGTGGGCGTACCGCGGCGCCGGAGCGCTGCGTAAGCAGCTCACCATCGCGCGTCGGCTCGAAGGGATCGGGATTCGTCACCAGGAGCTCGACGCCGGTGCCGCCCGTGCCGCCGAGCCCGGCCTGGCAACCTCCGTGGCCGGCGCAGTGCTGTTTCCGGATGACCGCGGGCTGGACCCGGCGCGAGCGACCGATGCCGTTGCAGAAGCTGCCCGACGCCGCGGCGCACGCTTCCTGGCCGAACGGTTCGTGGCCATCGAACACGCCGGATCGCAGGTCACCGCGGTACGCACCGATCACCGAACGGTGCGCGCAAAGTGGTTCGTCATCGCCGCCGGCACAGCCAGCCCGGGCGTCGCCAAGCACTTCGGCGTACGGCTCCCGGTCGAACCCGGATATGGCTGGAGCCTGCGCATCCCCACCACCACACCGTTGCTGCGACACGCCCTCATGTGTCCCGAAGAGCATGTGGTGATCAACCCCGGTGCTGATCACATCCGTCTGACCGGCGGTATGGCATTCGGCGGGCGGCCGGACACCGCGCCCGCCCCGGCAGCGCTGGACGCTCTGCGTACGGCGGCCGAACGCACGGTGCCGGGCCTGCGCACGGTGACCGAACGCGGCGAGCCATGGCACGGCGCCCGCCCGATGACACCGAGCGGAATGCCGATCATCCGCGCCGTAAAACCCAATGTGATTGCAGCGACCGGCCATGGAACCCTCGGCATGACCCTCGCCCCGGCGACGGGAGAGATCATCCAGACCTGCGTCCTGGGGAAGCGGGGCACCTCACCGAGCCCCACCGCTACGGGCTGACGCACGCCGTGGCCGTCGGGCGAGCCCGAATCCCCGACATCGCCCGACGGTATTGCCCCGACTGCGAGCTCTTTACGCTGCTGGCAGCCGACTGCTAGCTGCGTAAGGCTCCTTCGGCGTCCTGGACCGCCCGAAAGGGTGCTGACCACCCATGACCTGGACGAGGCGAAGAAGCTCGCCGACCGCATCGTGATCCTCAACCGCGGGCGGATTGTCGCCGACGGCACGCCGCACGAACTGGGCCGGCAGATCGCCGGCGAGGACCGGGTGCGGTGGCGGCGCGGCGAGCAGCGCTTCACCCAGTCGATGCCGCAGTCGACCGACTTTGTACGCAAGCTCCTCCAGCATCACGGCGAGGAGATCAGCGAACTCGAAGTCCACCGCGCCTCGCTGGAACAGACGTATCTGGCACTCGTGCACGAGGCGGAGGCTTCACGATGACCTGTGCGATACGCGTCGGCCTGACACGCGGCCTGATCGAGCTGCGACAGTCGTTCACCAACGGAGCGGAGCTGTCCAGCCACCTGCTCTGGCCACTGCTGATGCTGGGCGCCTTATGGTTTATGCGCGACGCGGAGTTCGGGAGCACGGGGCTGCTGCTCGGCACCCTCGCGCTGCCGAGCATCCTGGGCATGAACGCCTCCTTCGGCATGGTCAGCATGAGCCAGCTGCTCACCGCGGAACGCGAGGACGGCACTCTCCTGCGGGCCAAGGCCACCCCCCACGGCATGGCCGGCTACCTCGTCGGCAAGGTCCTCTCGGTCTCCGGCGGGCTGCTGGCCGACCTGACGATCTTCCTGATCCCCGGGATGTTCCTCATCGACGGGCTCGACCTCGGTGTGGACGCGTGGCTGGGTCTTGCCTGGGTCGTGGTGCTCGGCATGGTGGCCACCTTGCCGATCGGCGCCATACTCGGCTCTCTGTTCACCAGTGCACGCTCCCAGGGGCTGATTCAGCTGCCCGTCCTCGGGATGATCGCAATCTCGGGCATCTTCTACCCCGTCACCGCGCTGCCGGAGTGGCTGCAATGGATCGCCCAGGTATTCCCGGTCTACTGGCTCGGCCTGGGCATGCGCTCCGCACTGCTGCCGTCTGACGCTGTGGCCGTCGAGATCGGGGAGTCGTGGCGGTACCTGGAGACGGTCGGAGTACTGGGCGTCTGGGCGCTGTTCGGCCTGCTCGTGGCACCGGTCGTACTGCGCAGGATGGCGCGCAGGGAGTCCGGCTCCAGCATCGCCGCGCGCCGCGAACGCGCCCTGCAGAAGGTCGGGTGAGGTCAGTGCGAGCCGCAGCCAGCGGAGCGGGTACGGCCACCTGGCGCCGCGATTCCCACAAGAAGAGCCAGACGGGGTGCGGACGGTCAGGACCGTCATGACGACATCATAGGATGCGTACCCGCCACGCCCGCCGCTGCAGGGCTGCGACCCCTCCTGACGCCGACCGTCGTCACAGCGCCGAGGCACTTGTCTGCCTCTGACCGGTGTCAGTTCGCATCGACATTTTCTGGCTCTGTGATCAACAAGCGCTGCCCAGACTCGGTGATAACGGTGGGGCTTGTCAGTTAAGGAGCCACCTGGCCGACGCCGGAGTCCCGGACGGCTGCACTCCCTCGGATGCCGGGGCTCCTTTGCCTATCTGCACACCTGCGGGTGGGCCTGCGCGTGAACCCGTCGATAAGTCCGACGAGCTGAACGGGGTCGACCTCGCGTGCCAGGCGCCGGTCGCGGCCCGGGAGGCATGCGACAGTGCCGTCATGCTGATCGTGATGGCCGGTCTGCCGGCGGCGGGAAAGAGTTCGGTTGCCGAGGGACTGGGGCGGGCGCTGCCCGCGGCGGTGGTGTCGGTCGATCCTGTCGAGGCGGCGATGTGGCGTGCCGGCGTGAACCGCGATCAGCCCACAGGCCTGGCGGCCTACCTCGTTGCTGAGGCAGTGGCCGACGATGTCCTCGCACTGGGCCAAAGCGTGATCATCGATGCAGTCAACGCGGTGGAGGCGGCCCGCCAGCAGTGGCGGGCGCTGGCCGACCGGCACCGGGTGCCAGTGGCGTTCATCGAGGTGGTGTGCTCGGACTCGCGGGTACACCGCCAGCGATTGGAGCACCGGTCCCGGGACATCCTGGGCTTCGAGGAGCCGACCTGGGAAGCAGTCCAACAGCGACGGGACGAGTACGAGCCCTGGACCCATCACCGGCTGGTGCTCGATTCGATCGCTGACCTGACCTCGAACATGGCGAAGGCCCGCGAATACCTGGCCCGAACAGCACGGGCCTCACAGCCCGCGCTCTGACAAAAGGATTCGAACCTGCAACGCCGCGGCAGGGTGGTCCCGCCTGCGCGGAGAGGACTCTTCGCAATGTGTGGCGTTAGAGGCTGTCTCACGGGTGGTGTTTCAGCTACTCGACCGTGCTCGTGAGAAACATGTGGACTTCTTCTTCAGCAGGTGCTGGTGCCAGGCGAGCAGAGTGCGTGGCGAGACGAGTCGGTTGGCGCGGAGGGTGCGGGGCAGGAGCCGGGCGAGTGCGGCGAGCAGCGCCCGGTCCGGTCAGTTGGGCTTCGGGGTGGGGACCTGTCGGCGCAGCACGGTGACCTCGTGGCGCAGGATGAGTATTTCGGCGTTCTTGGCCGCGGTAGATCGGCAGAGCAGAGCGAGCCACGCGAAGATTTGTGTGGCGAGTAGGTAGG
The DNA here is from genome assembly GCA_963746365.1 of Ilumatobacteraceae bacterium. Taxonomy (GTDB): domain Bacteria; phylum Actinomycetota; class Acidimicrobiia; order Acidimicrobiales; family Ilumatobacteraceae; genus JAENVT01. Next base: position 6,720 of record CAVVBH010000030.1, read on the forward strand.
TCAGCTGTACGAGCACAATGACGGATCATGCCCGACCGCGGGGTCAATGCCCAGGTCAGCAGCGGTGAAGCAGTTTTGAAGCGCTACGCGGCCGCAAGGGCTTACGGCATCACCGCCCACTCCTGCGCATGCTGGTGGACGAACTCGGTGAAAGTGCGCGGCGGGCGGCCGGTCAGGCCCAGTACGTCGGTGCTGATCTGGTCTTCCTGACCGGCCCGGATGCTGTCTTCCACGGCCGCGAGGGCATGCGCGAACTCGGTGGGGATGCCTGTCGCGCGGTAGTTGGCCGCCTGTTCGTCGGTGCCGATGTGCACCACGCGCACCGGTCGCCCGGTGCCGGTGGTGATGGTCGCCGCCGCGTCCGCGTAGCTCAGTGCCTTCGGTCCGGTGAGCAGGTAGTCACGGCGGTCGTCGGGCTCGACGGCCGTGTCGGTCAGCAGAGTACAGGCGGCGGCCGCGATGTCCCGCGCGTCGATCCAGCCCACTCGTCCCTCCCCGGCGGCGGTACGGATCTCGCCGTGCCGGCGGATCCGCTCGCCCAGCGGGTGCGGGCTCAGGAAGTTCTGCATGAACCCGGACGCGCGCAACACGGCCCACCCGGGCTGCGCCCGCACCCGTGCGGCCAGCTCCAGCGCACTGGGGGCGTTCGGCAACACGATGGAAGAGCCGAGAAGCACCACCCTGCGCACGCCGAGGCGCTGCGCCTCGGCCAGGAACGGTCCGACCAGCGGCAGCGGATCCACGCTCTCCACCGGCGGCACCAGGAACACCCGGTCCATTCCGCGCAGTGCGGCGGGATGGGTCCTCGGGTCACTCCAGTCGAATCGGATCGCGTCAGGGTCACTGGCAGCCGGGGTCCGGCTGGCTACCCGGACCGGCACGCCCTGGCCGCGCAGCAGTTCCGCCAGGATGCTCCCGGTCTTCCCGGTGCCGCCGGTCACCAGCACACCGGTCATCGGGCATCCTCCGGGCGCAGCGCGTCGAGCAGTTCGGGCAGCGTGCCGGCCGCCGCCGCGGTGGCCAGCGGGCTCCAGTAGTCCCGGTAGCAGGTGATCAGACCGTCCTGGACGGTGAGTACCACGATGTAGTCCAGCCGATACGGCTCTCCCGTACGTACTGTGGATCCGGTTCCCGTGAACTCCACGACGAGCGTGTCCGGCTGCTGCGTCTGGTACACGGTCATCGAGGGGATCTCCCGTACGTCCATCAGCTCAGGGAGGCGGGCCAGGTAGGCGCGGATCTCGTTCCGCCCGGTCAGTCGGCGCGGTGAGGTTCCTGCGGCGAACGGGAACTCGGCGACGCCGTCGTCCGCCCACAAGTCGGCGGCGGCGTCGGTGTCGCCGGCCGTCATCAGGTCCAGCATCCGCCGGATTGTTGCTTCGGGGGTGCTCGTCGAGTCTTCGCGTGTGCTCGGCATGGTGTCCTCCGGTGTTCGACGGGGTGCGACCCGTCCAGACTGGGCGCGGGCGCGCGGCCCGGGAACCGACGGCTGAGCCCCGGACCGCCAGTCCGTGGCTAAGCGCGGCAACGGGTGTCACCATGAACGGGTGAGCAGAAGGGAACTGGCCGACTTCCTGCGCCATCGGCGGGAGGCGTTGCATCCGGAACGGTCGCCGGGCACGCACCCGCCGGGCCGACGTGCCCGCCGTACACCAGGATTGCGCCGCGAAGAGGTGGCCGCACTGGCCGGGGTGTCGGTCAGCTACTACGAACGGCTCGAACAGGCCCGCGCGCCGCGCCCGTCCCCGGAGGTACTCACCACGCTCGGTACGGCGCTGCAGCTCAGCACAGCGGAGCGCGAGCACCTGGCGCGGCTGGCCGGGCAGGTGCCACCCGGCACGGACGCCGATCGACAGCCGGTTCCCGACGAGGCCCACCGGCTCCTTGACCGGCTCGCACCGACCCCCGCCTACCTGGTCGACGAGCGGCAGGACATCGTGGCCTGGAATGCCGAGGTGGCCGCGCTGATCCCCGGCTTTGAGCAGGTGCACGCAGCGGAGCGCAACACGGTGCGGCTGGCCATCCGCCTTGGCGGCACGTTCTGCCGGGCGGCGCAGGGCGCGGAAGGCGAGTTCGCCCGGCAGTTCGCCGCGCAGCTGCGGGCAGCCAGTGTCCGGTACCCGGCCGACCGCATGCTCGGCGAGCTGATCAACGAACTCGCCGCCCACAGCGCGGAATTCGCCGCTGGCTGGCGCGATCACGACGTACGACCGGTACCCACACTGCGCAAGGTGCTGCGCCACTCCCAGCTGGGCGACCTGGAGGTGATCTCCCAAACCCTGCTGCTGCCGGGAACCGATCTGCAGTTGGTCATGTACCAGGCGGAACCAGGCAGCCCGAGCGCCGCCGTACTGGCCCGGCTCGGAGCACGCCAGCCGGTGAAACGGTCAGCCCTGAGCAGACGCTGTGCTTGCCGAATACTTCTCATCCGTGCAGGTCACGCGGCATGCTTGTCTTCGTGGAGGATGCCGCCAAGGCGGTCGTGGCGTCGTATGTCGAGGTTGCTTAGTACTGCAACGGTGCTTGTTCTGATTGCTGGGCAGTTTTCAGGGGCTGTGGCCACGCCGTTTGTAGTGACTGAGGCGAGCTTGGTGTTGGCGCCTGCGGCGCCATGTCGACCAGTGCAGGATGTGATCGACCGGGGTGGGACGACGGTCGGTGAGGCGGGTGATCAGTCGTCGGATCTCGGCGAGGCTCAGGCGGATGAGCTGGGAGGATCCGTTTCTGCTTTCTCCGTGTCCAGCTGGCGGGCCCGCAGAACGGTGAGGCAGGCGTGGGCGGCCATGGCCAGGGTCATGTGGCGGTGCCAGCCGGGATAGCGGCGGACCTGGTAGTCGTCCAGGCCGCACTCCTGCTTCGCCGTCTGGAAGCACTCCTCGACCGCCCATCGGCTGCCCGCGATGCGGATCAGTTCGTCCAGCGTGGTGTCGGCGGGACAGTAGGCGATGTAGTAGGAGATCTCCTCGGGCCTGCTCACGCTGCGGCGGGCGATGACCCAGTGCCGGCGGTCCTCGCGGTGCCAGGGCCTGACCTCGACACGGGCCCAGTCATAGATCCGCCTGCCGTGGGCTCCCTCGCCGCAGGAACGGCGTTTCCACTTCTGCCGGGGCAGAGCGGGGAACAGGTCGTGGACGGGGTGGTCGATGGCCCAGCGGGTGACGACGGTGTCGTGCCGGGTGGTGGCCATGACGTGGAAGACGTCCGCCTGCTCGAGCTCGAACCGCCAGCCCTTGCTGAAGCCGTAGGCGGCGTCCGCCGTCACCCAGCCGAACGGGATCTTGTCGGCGATGGCCCGGCGGACCATCGCCTTGGCCATCGCCACCTTCGTCTCGAAGGCGACACTGTCGTCGATGCCCGCCCGCCGGCATCGCTCACGGTCATCCGTCCACGACGTGGGCAGATACAGCCGCCGGTCGATCAGCGTGCGTCCGCGGCCGGTGGCGTAGGCGAGGAAGACCCCGATCTGGGAGTTCTCGGTGCGTCCCGCGGTGCCGGAGTACTGCCGCTGGACCCCGGCCGAACGGACACCCTTCTTCAAAAAGCCGGTGTCATCGACGATCAGAACGGCCTCACGGTCACCGAGGTGTTCCACGACGTAGTCCCGCACGTCGTCCAGGACCTCGTCGGCGTCCCACTCGATCCGGTTCAGCAGCCGGTGGATGCGATCGGGACCGCCATGACCGGCCTCCTCCGCCAGCGTCCAGCCGTTCTTCCGCTCCAGCGGAGCGACCAGCCCCCGCATATACGCCAACGCCGACTCCCGCGGCTCCGACCTGTTGAACCGGTGCACAAACCGCTCATGCACCGCCTCGAGCTCACCCGCCCACAACCTGACATCAGCAAGGTCCCCACCCATAACCGCATCAACGAGCCAACTGGCCACCAGTCACGGCAAGCACCGTTGCAGTACTAGACGCCATTTCGTTTGGTGTGATCTTGCGGCAGTCTGGAACGGTGACTGCATCCCTTGTTGAGCGGATGGTGCCGGATGACCTGTGGGAGTTGTTCGAGCGGGTGGTTCCGCCGGCTCCGGAACGCCCGCAGGGCGGTGGCCGGCGGCGGCACGGTGACCTGGAGGTACTGGCCGCGATCATCTTCGTGGCCACCTCGGGATGCACATGGCACCAACTGCCGCCGGGCTTCGGGCCCTTCGGGGGTGACCGCGTTCCGCCGGTTCACCGAGTGGACCGAGGCACGAGTGTGGGCCAAGCTCCACCGCCTGGTCCTCGACGAGCTCGGTGCCCAGGGCGAGCTGGACTGGTCTCGGTGCGCGATCGACTCCGTCAGCGTCCGCGCCCTAAAAGGGGCGAGCTGACGGGACCGAATCCGACCGACCGCGGCAAGAACGGATCGAAAATCCACCTGCTCGTCGACCGGACCGGCCTGCCCCTGTCACTCGGCGTCTCGGCGGCCAACCTCCACGACGGCCAGGCCCTCATCCCACTGGTTCGCGGCATCCCGCCCATCCGCTCCCGCCGCGGCCCCCGACGCCGAAGGCCCGCCAAGCTCCACGGCGACAAAGGCTACGACTACCCCCACCTGCGGCGCTGGCTCTCCCTTCGGCGAATCAGCCACCGCATCGCCCGCAGGGGCACCGAGTCCTCCCAGCGACTTGGGCCGACACCGTTGGGTCGTAGAACGCACGGTGTCCTGGCTGTCGGGATGCCGACGCCTCCACCGCCGCTACGAACGCAAACCCGAACACTTCCTCGCCTTCACAGCCATCGCGGCAACCCTCATATGCCACCGCCGCATCGCCAAATGAAGTGGCGTCTTGAGAGGTCTGTGCAGGGTGGCGGGCTGACAGCCGGGCGGCCACCACAGCCGTGCCGACCATCGCCTCCTCATGCATGTCGTGATCAACGCTGCCTTCGGTGTCACGGGCGGCTCGGGACGCCGAGGATGTCCGCATCGGCTACCCAAGCATCAGCTCGTGAGTGCCTCGTGCGGGAAGGACGAGGTGACGACGCGACTGGCGAACTTCCACTGGCCCGCGACCCGGACGTAGCGATCGCTGTACGTGATGTGGGCGCGCGCGTAACTGCCATCGGTCTTCACAATTTCAACGAGACAGTTGACCCTGCCTTCACCATGGTCACCCTCGATGCTGGTGATCAGGTGGTTGAACATCATATGGACGACGTTCGTGGAGTTGGCCATGAGAGTGTCGCGGAAGAAGACGCGGATCGCCTCGCGGCCTTCGAACAAGCCGAGGCCGGTTTCGGTCTCGTCCAGGGTGCCGTCCTCGGCCCAACAGTCGACGGACTCGTCAAGCTGCCCGGAGTCGAAAGCAATCGCGTAGCGACTATTGAGGTCCTGGATCTCTGCACGGTTATCGCTCATGCCGGAACTGTACGTTTGTGAACATGATCAGAATCGACCGGTGTGGCGCACCGGAGGAGAGCCGCCCTCCGTAGTCGGAGTGCGCCGGGCTTGAGTGGACCATACATCTGAACCAAGCTCACCTACGGCCAGTGCAGCGGCGCGGCACTGGTGGCGCAGGTCCTGCCCAGCCAGAACGCTCACTCATATCCGACCGGGCACGGTGCGGTCATCTCTTGCCGAGAGGGCCGACCTGTGCGAGGTCCTCGACGGGCGGGACTTCTGACATATGCCACCGCCGTATCGCCAAATGAAATGGCGTCTTAGACCGTGTCCTATGTGGTGATGCGCTCGTTGGGCTGTCTATGGGGCGGGGTACGTGGAGTTGGATTGTTCCGGACGGGCTGTGGGAGATCGCCGAGCCGCTGATCCCGCCGTCGAAGGTGCGGCCGCAGGGCGGCGGAACGCAGGACACGCCTGATGAGACGCTGTTCGCGGCGATCATCTACGTGCTGGTCAGCGGCTGTGCCTGGCGGGCGCTGCCGCCGTGCTTCGGGATATCGAAGTCGACCGCCCACCGCCGGTTCCTGATCTGGTCGCGGGCCGGGGTGTGGGGCCGGCTGCACGAGGCGATCCTGCACCGACTCGACGACGCCGGCCTCCTCGACCTCTCCCGCGCGGTCCTCGACTCCGCCCACGTGCGGGCTAAAAAGGGGGCGAACTCACAGGTCCGAGCCCCGTGGACCGGGGCAAGCCGGGTTCCAAGATGCACGTCCTGTCGGACGCGAACGGACTGCCCCTCCTCGTCGGCGTCTCGGCCGCCAACACCCACGACAGCGAAGCACTGAAGCCCATGGTCGCGGGTCACCAAACGAGACACGACCCCCACCGCGGCCGCCACTTCAAGCCCCAGCGCCTGCATGCCGACAAGGCGTACGACATCCCCCACCTGCGGAAATGGTTACGCGGCAAGCGCATCGGCGTGCGCATCGCCCGCAAAGGCATCGAGTCCAGCGAACGGTTGGGCCGCCGCAGGTGGGTGATCGAGCGGACCATGTCCTGGCTGACCGGCTACCGCCGACTCAACCACCGCTACGAACGCCATCCCCGCAACTACCTGGCCTTTCTCGGCCTCGCCGCCGCCCTCTGCTGCTACAAGCGACTCGCTCCGCCTCACCACATAGGACACGGTCTTAACTTGTCCGGATCGTCGATCGGTGGGGGCAGCGGGTGCAGCGGTCGGGCGTTCGCGATGCCCTGGTGTGGTCGGTGTCCGTTGTAGAACTGCTCGAACTCGCGCAGGGCGTGGAGGAGGTGCCGCTGGTTCCAGATCAAGGTCCGGTCCAGGAGCTCGCGGCGGCAGGTCTGTACCCACCGTTCCATGATCGAGTTCATTCGTCGGCATCTGGATGCCGCTGAGCACGACCTCGATCCCCGCGTCCTTGAGGACGGCATCGAACAGGTCGGGGAACTTCCCGTCCCGGTCCCGGATCATGAACCGTGCCCGGCAGCCGGCGTCTTCGAGGTCCATGACGAGGTTCTTCGCCGCTTGCGCCACCCAGGAGGCGGTCGGGTGCGCGGTGGCGCCCAGGATCGCGGATCCGGCGACTGCCGTGTTCGATCACCGCGAGCACGTACATCCGCGCCCCGGACAGGGTGACTGTTTCCAAGAAGTCGCAGGCCAGCAGGGCATCGGCCTGGGAGCGCAGGAAGTCGGCCCAGGTACTGGAGTTCCGCTCGGGCGCCGGGTCGATGCCGGCGTCCTTCAGGATTTCCCAGACGGTGGAGGCGGCCACCTTCACCCCCAGCACGAGCAGCTCGCCGTGCAGGCGCCGGTAGCCCCAGCTCGGGTTCTCCTTCGCCAGGCGCAGCACCAGGATGCCGGATCGAGCGCACGGTGCGGGGTCGTCCCGGGCGTTTGGGCCGGCGAGGAGGCGGCATGGCGGCGTGTGACGAGGTTGCGGTGCCAGCGCAGCACCGTGTCGGGGCGCACGAGCAGCCGTAACCGTCGCAGGACGTGCAGTGGCAGCCGGTGCAGCAGCGCCGCCAGGAACGCCCGGTCGCTCGGCGTGAACCGGATCTTGTCCTTGCCGAGTTGGCGTTCCAGCACGGTGATCTGGTGGCGCAGGGCGAGGATCTCCGCGTCCTTGTCCCGGTCGCTCATCGGCAGCAGGCGCAGCATCGCGAACGCGTTCGTCACACCCAGGTAAGCCAGTCGCAGCAGCACGATCGATCATCATGACGCGCTGACGGCAGCTGCGCGAGAGCGCCGACTCGAGCGACCGCGGCGCGAGTGTGGGGCCCGGTGCAGGCCTCCGACCAGGGCGGATGAGATTCTCGGCAAGCGCAGCGTTCGCCGAACGATGGATACGCACAGCCCGCACCGAGTGCACCGACCGCCTCCTCATCACTGGCGAACGACATCTGCGCACCGTCCTCACCACGTATGCCGAGTCTACAAGCGGGACGGCCCCACCGCGGCTCTGGATCTGCGGCCCAACACCACCACCCAAATACCTATCCCCCTATCAGGCGCCGCCAGGTACTCGGTGGACTGCTCAACGGGTACCACACCACGCCACTCCGATTGACTCACCGTCGACAGAGAATGCCCAGCTCAGCAGCCTGATCGGAATATTGACACCCTTCAGGACCGCGGCATCGACTACATGCTGGCCGTCCGCGCGGACGTGACCGCCCACCCATTCGACGCCCAGCCCGAGGCACCGGACCGCAACGGGCCGGTCGGCTGCTGGCCCCAGCCTCGCTACCGACAGCCCGCACCGTCGGCAGCGGCCCTTGCCGCCGGTCTTGGGCAGCAGGCGTTCACCGCCCTTACCTGGCGGCAGGGCTCACGCGGCGAGTTACGTTCCCGCTTCGCCGCCGTGCGCGTCCGCCCCGCCGGCAAGGCCGTCGAGCGTCCGATCAGGGCCGCCGCTTCGTCCGAGCAGGGCTGGTGGGACGGGGTCCTGCCCGACTGCTGGCTACTGGTCGAGTGGCCAGAAGAGGCCGAGGCTCCCACCGATTACTGGCTGTCCAGCCTGCCGGCCGACACCCCGATCGCCGACCTGGTCCGTCTGGCCAAGGTCCGCTGGCGCATCGAGCACGACTACCGGGAACTCAAGCACGGCCTGGGCCTGGACCACTTCGAAGGCCGTTCCTGGCCCGGCTGGCACCACCACGTCACCCTCGTGACCGCCGCCCACGCCTTCCTCACCGAACAACGGCTGGCCCCAAAAGCACCCGGGCCGGACTCACTCTCTACCAGACCCTCGACACCCTCCAGGACATCCTGAGGTGCTGGACCGGCATCTGCACCACCTGCCACCAACCTCTGCCCAGCAGGACACACAAACACCAAGATCAAGACAGACCTAACGGAGTCCTACTGGTACGGCTGAAGGGGTTGGACTATCCGTTGTGTGCTTCGAGCTCGGTCGCCAACGTCTCTTGGCTGGCCCACGACGCCAGGAGGGCCAGATTGTCAGCGGCCGGTCCTCCCGCAGGTGCGGTGTAGACGTTGAACTGCAGGCCAGGTTCGGCGGGCAGATCCAGGGACTCGAAGTCCAAGTCGAGCAGGCCCACGATCGGATGGCTCACACGCTTGCTCCCGGACCGGTGCAGCCGCACGTCCTGAGATGCCCACCGCTGCCGAAATAGCTCACTGCACGTTGACAATTCGCCCACTAAGGCGATGAGCTCCTCGTCGTGCGGATTGCGGCCCGCTTCCATACGCAACTTCGCGGCCGCATTCGCGCCGCCTGGTCGTAGTCGACAAAGAAATCTCGGCCTCCTGGGATGCAGATACACGAACCGCGCTGTGTTCGCGGGCCGTCGCGGGTCGGCCAGCACCGGTGAATACAGCGCGCGAGCCAAGTTGGTTCATGGCGAGCACGTCATGGCGGCCGTTACGGATCAACGCCGGCGCATCGGTGATCGCGTCGAGCACCTCGCTGCAGCGCGGGCGCACCGTCGCGGCAGGTTTGCGGTGCCGTCGGCCGCTGGGCGCCCTGGACTGGCGTGCGAGATGGAACAGGTGATCGCGCTCGGCCTCGTCGAGCTGCAAGGCCGTGGCCAGCGCGTCGAGCACGCCCTCAGAGGTGCCGGCCAGACTGCCGCGCTCAATGCGCACGTAATAGTCGACCGATACCCCAGCCAGTAGCGCTACCTCCTCGCGACGCAGACCCTTGACCCGACGTTTGCCGCCGTAGGCGGGCAGGCCAGCCATCTCGGGCGCGATGCGGGCGCGACGCGACCTCAGAAACTCTCGGATCTCGGTGCGCAGATCAAGCGTGGCGCCATCCACTCACCGTAGGTCCGCACCGCAAGCGAAGGGAGGTACCGCGAATACCCCTGAAGCCTCGGCGGGACGGGCATCGCGTCGATGGTGTCGCCAAAGGATCGCGGTCGTGGCGATCCCTCCGTCGACGGGGATGATGGTGCCCGTTAGGTAAGCGCCAGCCCGGCTGGCGAGGAACACGGCGATACCCGCCATGTCGTCGTCGCGGCCGATCCGGCGCAGAGGGGCCGACGCCGCGATCGCCTCGCCGAACTCATCGAGGGTGGACGCCATCATCTTCGACGGGAACAGTCCCGGCGCCACCGCGTTCACCGTGATGTGCTGCGGGCCCAGCTCTTTGGCGAGCACTCTGGTGAGTTGATGCAGTGCAGCTTTGCTGCTGGCGTACGAGTAGTTGGGCCGCGCGGGGACGTGGATGGCGGCGATACTGCCGATGTTAATGATCCGCGCGGGATCGTCGGCGGTGCCCAGCGCTGCGAAGTGCGGGCAGCAGCGCCTGCACCAGCCAGAACGGCGACTTCAGGTTGAGGTCGATGACTGTGTCCCAGGCTGCGTCCGGGAACGTCTCTAACGGCTCGCGCCACATTGCGCCCGCGTTGTTGACAAGGATGTCGAGACGTCCCGAGTCGGCCTGACAAGATCGAGCGAGGCGCTGACACTCGTCGTGCCTGGACAGGTCGGCGGGGACTGCTTGAACGTCGCCGAATTCGGACAGCTGTTGCTGTGCCTCCGCGCACGTTCTGCCTTGCGTGAGCTGATGACGACACGGGCGCCCGCCTGGAGAAGCCCGCGCGCTATCATCATCCCGATGCCCCTGGTGCCGCCGGTGACAAGGGCGTGCTTCCCACTCAGATCGAAAAGTTCTGTGTGAGTGGTGAATTGGTTGTCCGCCATTGGTCTCCGTCCTTTCTGTCGTGGAAGAATGTGCCGACACGGTCGCGCATTCGGGGCAGCTGAATTGAACTGATGGGGGTAAAGCTGCAGTGCGTGTCCATGGAGTGTTGTCGGCGCTTTCGACTCAACCAGGTTGACAGGCGTTTTGGACGTCTGGGAGACCCTGGTGATACAGGTACTGTGAGAGCCCCCTTGCCTGGTGCGCTGACTCACCCCAGATCGACCGGCTTGATTCCCGGTTGATCGTTTCGGGGTCGTGCAGGCCGTGTTGGGGCTGAGTTGCGGATTCGGGCATGGGGTGTGCGCTTGCCGGAAACCTCATCCGCCCAGGTCATGCGGCATGTCGGTATGCGTGGAGGATGCCGCCGAGGCGATCGCGGCGTCGTATGTTGAGGCGGGTGATCTTCTCCGGATCGGCGATCGCTGGCGGCAACGGGTGCAGCGGGCGGGCGTTGGCAATGCCCTGGTGCGGCCGGTGTCCGTTGTAGAACTGCTCGAACTCGCGCAGGACGCGGAGCAGGTGCCGGTGGTTCCAGATGAGGGTGCGGTCCAGGAGTTCCCGTCCACCGCGCACACCGCCTCCCACCAGTGCGGATGATATTTTCGGCAAGCGCAGCGTGCAGCGGGTGCTGGATGCGATCGGCTCGGTGCCGGCGTTCGTGTGGAGCAGGCGGCTGGACCTGGTCGCGGCCAATTACCTCGGCTATGCCCTGTACGCCCCGTTGTTCGAGAAGCCGGTGGCGGGACCGGTGAACATCGCGCGGTTCACGTTCCTCGATCCGGCGGCGCGGTCGTTCTTCTACGACTGGGAGCAGTCGATCCGCAATACGGTCGCTCTGTTGCGGACGGGGGCCGGGATGATGCCGGGGGATCAGGGGATGAAGGCTCTGATCGAGGAGCTGTCGGCGGCCGGCGAGCCGTTTGTCCAGTGCTGGCGTGATCATGACGTGGGGCTGCACTGGAGCGGGGTGAAGGAGTACGAGCATCCGGCGGTCTGATCGCCAAGGGGACGGTGCGGTTCGTCGGCGAGCCCGTCGTCGCCGTGGTGGCTGTCGACCGGCACACTGCGGTCGACGCCGGCGCAATGGTCTACGTCGACATCGAGCCGCTCGCCACTGTGGTCGAGCTCGACGACGCTCTGCTCGACGAGACGCTGGTGCATCCGGCCCTTGGCACGAACACGTATGCGACATTCGACTCCGAGCGCCGGGCCGACTTCACCGACTGCGAGGTCGTGCTCGACCTCAGGGTCGTCAACCAGCGGATCAACGGATCGCCGATCGAACCGCGCAGCGGCTTGGCTTACTGGGAGGCGGATCCGGCCGGCGACCGACTGGTGCACTATTCGTCGTGTCAGGGTGCGCACCCGACCCGCGACATCCTGGCCAAGCTCTACGACCTGCCGACCGATCGGGTGCGTGCCGTCGTGCCGGATGTCGGCGGTGGATTCGGTGTCAAGTCCCGCACCATCGGCGAGGAGTTGACGCTCGGCTGGTTGTCGAAACAGGTCGGTAAGCCCGTGCGATACACCGAGACGCGAACGGAGGCGATGCAGGCGATGCCGCAGGGCCGCGGTCAACGGATCGACGTGAAGATCGGCGGCACCCGCGATGGACGAGTCACGGCCTATCAGCTCGACGTCGTGCAGGACGCCGGCGCGTACCCGTTGATGGGTGCGTACCTGCCGATGATGACCCAGCGCATGGCACCAGGTGTGTACGACATTCCCAACTGCGGGTTCCATGGAGTTTCCGTTGCCACCAACAAGATGTCGGTGACCGCGTATCGCGGCGCCGGCCGGCCCGAAGCTGCATTGGCGATCGAGCGGGCGATCGACTTCTACGCCGCCGAGATCGGCATGGATCCTGCCGACGTGCGTCGCCGCAACTTCATCCCCAAGTTCATGGAGGCGTACACCACCGGCATCGGCACGGTCTACGACGTCGGCGACTACGACGAAGCAATGCGTCGAGTGCTCGATGCGGCCGACTATCCCGCGCTGCGGGCAGCCCAGGCCGCGCAACGCGCCGAAGGGGGAAGCGTGCTGACCGGCATCGGCATGGCCGTGTACGTCGAGATCACGTCGGCGGCGGCGCCGACCGAGTACGGCGCAGTGCATCTGCTGGCTGACGGTCGGATGCGGGTGCTCACCGGCGCGACTCCGTACGGGCAGGGCCACGTCACGACCTGGAAGATGATCATCGCCGACCGGCTCGGCGTGCCGATGGAAGCGGTCGACGTGGTGCACGGTGATACCGACGAGGTGCCGTCGGGCGGGCTCACCGTTGGCTCCCGATCGGTGCAGGTTGCAGGCTCGTCGCTCGTGATCGCGGCTGCGAAACTTGTCGACGCTGCACGTGAACGCGCTGCCAATCTGCTCGAGGCCGCCGTCGAAGACGTGGTGCTCGATCCCGATGCCGGCACCTTTCATGTGGCGGGCTCGCCGACTCCCGCTGTCGGTTGGGCCGACGTCGCTGCCGCTGTTGGTGAATCGCTCGTCGGTGTCAGCGACTTCACGGCACCGCAGCCGACGTTCCCGTTCGGCGCCCACCTCGCGGTAGTCGATGTCGACACCGAGACCGGCAAGGTCACCGTCAGGCGCATCGTCGCAGTCGACGATGCCGGCACGCTGCTTGAACCCGTTGATCGTCGACGGTCAGATTCATGGCGGCATCGGGCAGGGCGTCGCCCAGGCTCTCTTGGAATGGATGCAATACGACGAGGACGGCAATCCCGTCACGTCCAACTTCGCCGACTACCCGGTGATCTCGGCCGCCGAACTGCCGAGCTTCGAGCTCGTGCACATGGAGACGCCGACGTGGGTCAACCCGCTCGGAGCAAAGGGCGCAGGGGAGTCAGGCACGATCGGGTCGATTCCCGCCGTGCTCAATGCGGTCATCGACGCGCTGGCGCCACTCGGTGTGCGTCACCTCGACGGCCCGGCGACACCGCAACGGGTCTGGCATGCCATCGAGATGGCTCGCCAGTAGATTCAACCTGACCACAGGGGGTCACATGGCGTTAACCGAATCGAACACCGACCAGTTCTCGTTGCAGCAGCGGTACGAGGCTGCGCCGAAGCAGATCCTCGCAACGGGCATCCAGGCCCTGGTGCGCCTTCCGATCGATCTGATGCGCGCCGACCGCGCCAAGGGTTGGAACACCGCGGCATTCATCTCCGGCTACCAGGGTTCACCACTCGGCGGCTACGACCGGGAGCTGCAGAGCCAACGCAAGCTGCTCGACGAGTTGAACATCGTCCACGTGCCGGGCCTCAACGAGGAGCTCGCGGCGACGTCGGTGTTCGGGTCGCAGACTGCCCAGACGTACGACGCAGCCGAAGTACGAAGGCGTCGCCGGGCATCTGGTACGGGAAGTCGCCCGGCCTCGATCGCGCCGGCGACGCGATCCGTCATGGCAGCTTCGGGGGCACGGGTCGCAAGGGTGGCGTCGTGCTGCTGGTCGGCGACGATGCGGCGGCAAAGTCGTCGACGCTTCCGTCGCGCAGCGACCCCACGCTGGTCGCGCTGCACCTGCCGGTCTTCTACCCGGGCACGGTGCAGGACGTGCTCGATCTCGGCCTCCACGCCTTCGCCATGTCGCGGCTCACCGGGCTCGTGGGTGGCGATGAAGATCACCACGCCCGTCGCCGATGGCTCGGGAATGGCCGAGGTCGCACCCGGTCGCCTCGACCCGGTGCTGCCCGACTTCGAGGTCGACGGCAAGCAGTGGGCGCCGACGCTCAGTGGCCACGTCGGCGTTCCCTTCGCCAACACGCTCGAGATCGAGGTGCTCGGCAACCGCATCGAATGGGCCAAGCGCTACGTCGCGGAGAACCCGCTCAACACGTTCGTCACGAACCCCTCCGACGCCTGGCTGGGCATCGTCGCCGGCGGCCACGACATGCAGCAGGTGATGGAGGCGCTGCGCGTGCTCGGGTCTCAGCACCGAGCGCGCTCGGCGAGCTCGGCGTGCGCATGCTGAAGCTCGGTGCGTTGCACCCGCTCGACCATGGCGCAATCCGCGAGCTTGCCGACGGGACCGCAACGGTGATGGTGTGCGAGGACAAGATCGACTTCCTCGAATCGCGGTCTCCGATCGATCCTGTACGGCACCGCGAATGCGCCGGCAATCGTCGGCAAGGTCGATCACGACGGCAAGTCGCTGATCACGCACTACGGGGCGCTGACGAGCGACAACCTCGTCGACTCGCTGCGCCGGGTGCTCACCCTGCGCATCCCCGCCGATCAACTCGCCACGGTCCGCAAGTCCGAGCCCGTCCGGATCTGCCCTCGGCGTCGAGGCGGTGCGCACACCGTTCTTCTGTTCGGGCTGCCCTCACAACACCGGCTTGCTGGTGCCTGAGGGGTCGTTGGTCGGCGCCGGCATCGGCTGCCACGGAATGGTCAGCATCGTGCCGCGCGAGCAGACGGGTCACGTCACAGGCATCACGCAGATGGGTGGCGAGGGCGCGCAGTGGATCGGTACGGCGCCGTTCGTCGGAGGATCGCCACTTCTTCCAGAACATGGGCGACGGCACGTTCTTCCACAGCGGTCAACTGGCTGTTCAGGCCGCGATTGCTTCGGGCACGACGATGACGTTCAAGATCCTCTACAACGCGGCGGTGGCGATGACCGGCGGCCAGGACGCAGCCGGTCTTCGCACGGTGCCGGAGATGGCCCAGATGCTGATGGCCGAGGGCGTCAAGCACATCACGATCACCACCGACGATCCCGCCAAGTACCGCGGTGTCGATCTGCCCGACGGCGTCGACGTCATGCATCGCGATGTCATCGTCGACGCGCAGGAGAAGCTGCGTGCCATCGACGGTGTCACGGTGCACATCCACGATCAGCAGTGTGCGGCCGAGAAGCGTCGCGATCGCAAGCGCGGCATCCTCGCGCCGGCCACGTTCCGGGTCATGATCGACGAGCGGGTGTGCGAGGCCTGCGGCGATTGCGGTGTGCAGTCGAACTGTCTGTCGCTCCACTCGACCGAGACCGAGTTCGGTCGCAAGACGGTCGTCGATCAGGCCAGCTGCAACGTCGACGCCAGCTGCCTGAAGGGTGACTGCCCGGCGTTCATCACCGTGCAAGCCCGGCAAGGCCAAGAAGGCCAAGCGCGCCACGGCCACCGAGTGGCGACCTGCCCGAGCCGAAGCTGCTGGTGCCGCGCTGACGTCGCCATCCGCATGCCCGGCATCGGCGGCACCGGCGTCGTGACGGTCAGCCAGGTGCTGGCCGCGGCTGCGCAGATCGCAGGTGTCGAGTGCCAAGACGGTCGACCAGACCGGGCTCTGTCGCAGAAGGCGGGTCCGGTCGTGTCGACGGTGACGATCGGCGACCCGACGCCCGGACGGATCGGCGTGCTGCTGGCGTTCGATGCGTTGGCGTCGTCGACGCCCGCCAACCTCGCCGGCCTCGATCCGGCAGACCAGCGTCGCCGTGGTCTCGACGAGCATGGCGCCGACCGGTCGGATGATCGGCAAGGTCGCCTCGCATGGGCATCGACCTCGGTCCGCTCCGGGCCGAGATCGGCAAGCGAACCGACGAGTCGCGCAACCGCTACGTCGATGCCGCGCAGATCGTCACGGCGCTGCTCGGCAACGCGGTGACGGCCAACGTGTTCATCGTCGGCGTCGCCTATCAGGCAGGCTTGATCCCGCTGCCGGGCGACGCGATCGAGCGGGCCATCGAGCTCAACGGCACCGCCGTCGAGGCCAACCTCAGCTGCATTCCGGTGGGGCCGGCGATGGGCCGTCGATCCGGGCGAGGTCGAGAAGGCCGCCGGTGCCAGCATCGCCTACGAGATCCAGCCGTACGCGGTCGACGGCATCGACGACGCCGTGCTTCGCGAGCTCGTCGAGCGCCGGGCCGGCGACCTCGTCGAGTACCAGAACCGCCGGTACGCAGCCGCGATACGCAACCGTCGTCGTCGGGGCGCACCACGCCGAGCAGGCAGGCCGGCGGCGACGGCTCGTTCGCCACGATCGGTTGCCCGCCAACTCCACCACGTGATGGCGTACAAGGACGAGTACGAGGTCGCCCGCCTGCTGCTCGAGCGGCAGAGCGAAGGTCGCCGCCCAGTTCGGCGACGACGCCAAGATGACGTGGAACCTCTACCCGCCGATGCTGCGCTCGATGGGGCTCGGGCGCAAGCTGCGGTTCGGCGCGTGGTCCGTGCCCGTGCTGGCAACGCTGCGTCGATGAAGGGACTGCGCGGCACGGCGCTCGACCCGTTCGGTCACGCAAAGGTCCGTCGCACCGAGCGACAAATGGTGAAGGAGTACATCGCACTGGTCGACGAGGCTTCGGCGATGTTGGAGACCGATCCCCACAAGGCACTGGAGCTGGTCAGCCTGATCGACCAGGTCCGCGGCTACGAGGGTGTCAAGATGGCCAACGTCGAGCGATACCGCGACGCGCTGGCCGCCGCTCGACAGCAACAGCCGGTCAGCTGAGAGCAGTCTCCGGCCAGCCGGTATCGGCGACGAACGCATTGACCCGGTCGACGTATTCGCTGCTGTCGTACACGCCGTAGAGCGCCTGCTTCATCCGCGGCGGATCGCCGAAGAAGAACAACTCGTAGTGCGACTGCCGCCCGCCGAAGGCGCTGATCGACATGTCCCATGCCAGACGGAACAGCGCAACACGCTCTTCTGCGGAGCTGGCCGCGCCTTGCAGGTACTTGGCGATGTCGTCGCCACGCGGCCCGTCGAAGTCGGCCTCGGTCGGGATCGTGATCAGTCCGCTCGTCGTCACCAGTTGCATGATCTCGACGAGGCGCTTGTACACGCCGGGGAACCAGTTGCGGGCGGCGTCGAGTGGTGGACGGGCGGGTGTCATCACGCCGTACTTGTTCAGCGTTGCGCCCGCCTCGCTGGCGATCTTCAGACCTTTCATGATCTCGAGGATCATGATCACCTCGGCAACCATGTGTTGCACGTGCGGAGCATCACCGGAGCCGACCATGTCGATGGCGGCCTGGATCACGCCGAGGAACGCCTCGGTCTTGGCGATCTTGAGGTTGACCACCTGGTGGGCCATGTGCAGCACAGCGCCCGTCTCGGCGTACGCCCGGTTGGCGAGGTCGACATCGTTCATCAGCATCACGCGCTCCCACGGCACCAGCACGTCGTCGAAGTACACCATCGCGTCCATCTCGTCGAACCGTGATCCCAGTGGATGATCACGATGACTGCGCCCGAGGTCGAGAGGCTCGCGGCACTGGAACGACAGGCCTGGCGTGTTGTTGGGGATGCCGAACGCCAGCGCATACGGCTTCATCTCGTCGCCGCCTTTCACCACGGTGGACGGAAAGATCAGGATCTCGTCGCTGATCGGCAGCGTGGCGAGCATTCGGGCGCCGCGCACGATGATGCCGTCGGAGGTCTCGCGCACGACGCCCGAGCGCGATGAACGGGTCGTTCAACTCGTACGCCTGCTTGCGCTTGTCGACCTGCGGGTTGGTGAGCGCATGGGTGAGGGCCAGGTCGTTCTCGCGGACGTACTCGAAGTAGTTGCGGGCGTTGTCGGCGAACTCCGGCCGGCACTGACCGAAGTACTCGGCGGCGGTGCCGGCACCCATCAGGTTGACGTTGAGGTAGTCGGGCATTCGCCCCATGAAGCCGAGGCAGGCGTCAGCCCACACCTTGTGCATCGCCGAGCGCCGCTCCAGATCTTCGCGGGTGCGCGGCACGATGAAGCTCATCCCCACTCGATCACCGGTGGTCGGCGATTCGAACGTCATGGTGTCGACGAGGTCGGGTCGGTGTTGCAATTCGTAGAGCGCAGCGAGCGAGTGCGCCGCGTTGGCCGTACGCGGGTGTGTGGTCGGATCCTTCACGATCTCGCCCTCCACCCACATCGCCGGCGGCTGCTCCCGCAACCGCTCGAGAACCTGCTGACCCGTTCGTGCTCCCATGATCCAACTCCTTGACACGATGTTCGTGTGTTCTATAATCGAATTTATGATTCGAATGTCGAACGACACAGTAGCACCTTCGCAGACCCTCGATCGAGGGCTGGCGTGTCTTGATTTCGTCGCTGCCGCGGATCGACCAGTGTCCGTCGATGATGTTGCCTTCGGGCTGGATCTGCACCGTTCGATCGTCTATCGGTTGTTGCGCACCCTCGAACGTCGGCGTCTGGTCGAGCGCGACGCAGAAGGCGACTACATCGCTGGCCCGTATCTCGCCGTGCTCAGCCGCTCGGTGCGTCGTTCGCTTCGTGCCGCCGCCGCGCCGGTGCTCGCCACACTTGCCGAGGAGCTGCAGATGACCGCGTTCCTGGTGGTGGCCGACGGCGAGGAAGCCGTGACGATCGACAGCGTCGAGCCGACATCACTGAACGCCCACGTTGCGTATCGCCCGGGCACGCGGCATCCGATCGATCGTGGTGCGCCGGGTCTCGCCCTGCTCGCAGGCCGATTGCCCCTGTCGGGAGAACGCGCCGAGGTCGCCAGAGCACCGCGAGACCGGCTGGGCCCAGAGCGAGGCCGAGGTCATCGCCGGCATGGCCTCCATCGCAGTGCCCGTTGCTGATCAGGGTGCGATCGCCGTTCTGTGGCTGGCCGGGAACCCGGTCAACACCGAAGCCGTGGCCACCCGCCTGATGGCCGCCGCCATCGAGGTGCAACGCCGCCTCGGCCTCGACCGATAGCCGGTCGTGTGGAGTGTTTCACGCCCGCCTGGGTGCGCCCGGGACACTCCACAAGGTCGGTGTGGAGTGTTTCACGCCCGCCTGGGTGCCCCGGGACACTCCACCGGGAAGTTCTCTCAGCTGACGCCCCAGCCGCCGTCTACTCGGATGAGTTGGCCGGTGATGTGCTTCGATTCGTCGCTGCACAGGAACACTGCAGCCTGAGCATGATCGTCGGCCGCCAGTGGGCCGCCGCCTGACACGGGCATTCGCACCTTCACGATGTCGAGGGTGTCGGGATCCGACGCGGCGCGCTTCGCCATCGGCGTGAGCGTGAGGGCCGGAAGGATCGCGTTGAACCGGATGCCCGCTGCGCCGTACTGACACGCTCCGTTGAGCGTCAACGAGTTGATCCCACCCTTCGCGGCTGCGTAGGCGAGTGTGTTGAACGCACCGGCGACCGGGTTGGTCGCAGCGACCGAAGAGACATAGACGACCGAGCCACCCGTCGGCTGATCGAGCATGATCTTGACCGCTTCGCGCGAGCTGAGGAAAGCCGTGTTGAGGTTGAGGGCGACGGTCGTGTTCCACGACTCGAGTGACGTCGAGTGCAGCGGTCCGTCGCCGAACGGGCGGCCACTCCCGCCGGCGCAGGCGAGTAGGGCATCGAGCCGACCGAACGTCTCCGCGCACTTGGCGAATGCGCGCTCGGTTTCTCCCTCGTCGGTGAGGTCAGCGGCCACCCACGTGAAGTCGGCGCCTGGTCCGATCCGTTCCGCCAACGCCACGCAATCCTCCTCGCGCAGCGCGACGACGAACAGCCGTGCTCCTTCAGCGGCGAACCGTTCTGCCGCCGCCTCGGCGATGCCGGTGGCACCCGTGATGCCACACACCTTGCCGGCAAGACGACCGTTGACGTTCGGCTGGCTCATGACCTGCTGGCCTCCATGGCGATCTCGACGAACTGCTGTACCGACTTGGAATGCTCGTCGACGCGCCACGCCAGGTGGAACTCGTCGAATCGCTCGATGGGCCGCAGCGGGCGGATCACCACGCCGTCGCGCACGACGTGGGGAGCCTGCCAGGCATTCAGCCAGCCGATGCCGGAGCCGACCGCAACCATGTCGAGCATCCGCTCCACCTGCGTCGCCGTGTGCATGACCCACGCCGGCCTCACGTCGAGCGCAGCGCAGTAGGCCACCGTCGAGTCGTGGTAGGTCGGTGCGTCTTCGCGCTCGACCAGCAGAACCGGCTGCCCCTCGAGGTCGAGTCGCGTAGACGACCGCCTGTTGAGCCAGCGGATGATTGTGGGGGATCGCGATGTGATCGAACGGCACACGGGCGAGCAACTGCGACGCCAAGCTGTCGGGGTAGGGAACCGGGGGACGAACGAGGCCCACCGTCAATCGCCCGTCGCGGAGATCCTTGAAGATGCGCAGCGAGGTGAGCGCCGAAGGGCGAACCGCGATCTGAGGATGAGCGTCGTGAAACGTCCGCGCCGCCGCCAGCGCAGCCTGCTCGCTGCCATGGCAGTAGCCGAAGTGTCAACGGCTGGTTGGTCGAATCGGCGGCGCGTCGCAGTGTGTCGGCGAGACTGGTGAATCGGTCGACAGCGCGTAGCGCAGATCGGGCCTCGTGCAGCAACCGAGACCCGGCCGGCGTGAGGTGCACCTGTCTGGTCGACCGCTCGAACAATTGCACGCCCAGCTCGGCCTCGAGCTCGCGGATTCGCTGGGACAGCGGGGGAGTTGTCATGTGCAGCCGTGCCGCGGCGCGACCGAAGTGTTGCTCCTCGGCGACCGTCACGAAGTAGGTCAGCCGTCGAAGGTCCATCGCCGGCGACCGTAGCACCGCCGAACGCAATCATGACCCGTTGAGACATGATCCGTGTCCCAGCGGGTCGTGGACTTCCCCACGAGGGATGGGACAATCGGCCTCAATGAAAATGATGTGGTTCCATTTGATGCCGTATCCGGACCTGCCGGACGACTTCAATACGAAGCACCGCAGCGTGTGGGTCGACATCGACCCGGCGTTGTTCGACCGCGACGTGATGGCCGAGACCTACGACACCTACATCGATCAACTGGTCTACGCCGAGGATTGCGGGTTTGACGGAATCTGCGTCAACGAGCACCACAACAACGGGTACGGCCTCATGCCGTCCCCGAACCTGATCGCTGCGATCCTCGCCAATCGAACGTCGCACGCGGCGATCACCGTTCTCGGAAACTCCGTCGCGCTGTACAACCCACCGATTCGCGTTGCCGAAGAGTTCGCCATGCTCGACCTGTTCTCGCGCGGTCGGCTGATCGCCGGGTTCCCCGTGGGCACCGCAATGGACACCACCCACTCGTACAGCATGAACCCCGGCACGCTGCGGCCTCGCTACTACGAAGGCATCGACCTGATCATGAAGGCGTGGCAAGCGACCGAGCCGTTTGCGTACAACGGCCGTTTCAATCAGCAGCGTTACGTCAACCCCGTGCCGCGTCCGTGGCAACAACCGCACCCGCCGGTGTGGATCCCCGGTGGCGGATCGGTCGAGACGTGGGACTTCTGCGCGGAGAACGACTTCGTCTACGGCGCCCTGACCTACTACGGGTACAAGATGGTCCGCGAGACCGTCAGTGGATACTGGAGTCGCGTCGAGGCTCACGGGCGCGACGACAATCCGCATCGTTTGGCGGTCACACAGTTCATCGGCGTCGCCGACACCGACGCCGAGGCATACAAGCTGTACCGAGAGCCTGCGGAGTACTTCTTCAATCGATCGCTGCACGTGTACCCGGGCTTCACCGATGCACCCGGGTACGTCACAGAGGGCTCGGTGCGCGCCCGATACAAGTCGCAGGTTCGCCAGGTGGCTCGCAACAAGCAAGCGAAGCACGACCTCACGTGGGACGAGATGGTCGACAACGGATATGTCGTCATCGGCGGTCCCGACACGGTGCGCGAGCAACTCGAGCAGGCGGCGCGCGAACTTCGCATCGGACATCTCTGCGCCATGCTGCAGTTCGGCAACATGAACGACGAGTTGACCCGCTACAACACCAATCTCTTCGGTGAGAAGGTTGCCCCGGGATTGCGCACGTTGTTCTCCGAGTACGCCGATCCGTGGTGGCCCCAGAATGCCCGCTGATCGCTGAGCAAGCGCTCATCTATCTGTTCGGCATCGCCGGCCACCCCGAGCTGTCGCCGGCGATGCGCATCGTCGAGAGTGCGGGTTGGGAGATCATCGTTCCATCAGTGCCAGGCTTCGATGGCGTCGCGGGGTTCCAACCCCGCGACGAGTACCTCGATTGGCTCACGACGTTCTGGGACTCCATCGACGCGACAGGCGCGGCTCCATGTCCGGTCGTTGGTGCGTCGATCGGCGGCATGATCGCGGCCGAGCTCGCTGCGCTGCGCCCGGAGGCTGTCACCGCTGTCGCGATGCTGGCGCCCTTCGGCATTGCCGACGCCGCCCATCCCGGCTTCAACATCTACGGCACTCCGGCTGCTGAACGGATGGCTCATCTCTTCGCCAAAGGGGTGCCGGACGCGTTCGCCAACCGCTTCGCCCATCTCGGCGCGGAGGAGGCGCCGGTCGCCAGCTACCTCAGCGACGTTGCCGCGGCCAACATCCTGTGGCCACTCGGCGATCGAGGCACGGCCAAGCGACTCCACCGGATCACCGCACCGCGACTGACGTTGTGGGGCGACCTCGACGAGGTCAATCCGGTCACCAATGCAGCTGCGTGGGGCGGCGCCACCGTGATCGCCGGTGCCGGTCACCTCCTGGAATGGGATGCCCCGGAGCCAGTCTCGACAGCGCTGCTCGACTTCCTCAACTCGCTCTGCTCGATGATGTCGCGCAACCGCTTCGACGTATCGCTCGCGTGAGCCGAGGAACGAGTGAATTCCGTGAGGCGCGCCTTCGATCAGCCTGATGTCGATCTCAGGGTTGACGTCATGTTGACGCGCCGCGTGATCGGGGAACAGCGCGGGCCCCATCTGTGGATCGGCCTGCAGGATGATCATCGGCTTGGTGATGCGTGCGTCGGGGTCGTACCCGCTGAGAGCGCCGCCATGGATCGCGGGCAACCACACATCGGGGTCACCGAGCATCAACGAATCGACGCGACTCTGCAAGGCCGGCGCACTCATGTGATCGCCGGCTCGTCCCCACGGCATCACCGCATCGGCAACCATCGACTCGTAGAACTCGCGTGGCTTGTTCTCGGCCTGCGCGCTCCGCATCGCCGCTTCGAGGATAGGGAACACGCCGGCCATGATGCTCTGCTCGAACAGGCTCTGGTCGCAGAAGTACAACGGCGGGTCCTCGCACAACGCCGACAGCACGAGGTCAGGCCGCGTCGCCGTGATGTGGTGTGTGATCACGCCACCGAGCGAATGACCGACCAGCACAACAGGCTCGGTGATCACTTCCTCGATGAAGGCGATGACGTCGTCCGAGTAGAACGGAACCGAGTATGTACCCGGTGCATGGTCGCTGCGACCATGCCCGCGAAGATCGAGACGGAATACATCAGCACTGGCTCCGAGGTCGTCGACGACCTCGTCGTAGCCGCTGGAAATTCCCGACAATCCGTGCAGCACAAGCACCGCGACTGCACACGACGAACCGTCACGCGTCCACGCCAAAGCCATGTTCTGATGGTTGAAACGCATGACGCCTCCGGTAGTTGTTCGTCGAAATGTTATGCACTATGGTGCCCATCGTCACAGGAGGTGTTCGCCGTTCGCTACGGGGCGGGCGGACACACCGGGTGACTTCGCATCCACTACAAGGGGGAATAAATGGTTCGCCGATTCATGGCAGCCGTCGCCGTCGGAGCAGTGCTCCTGGTGGCCTGCGGCTAGCGACGACAACGAGTCCGACAGCACCGCCGCACCGGCCACTGCTGCACCGTCCGACACCGCCGCACCGGCCGACACGGAAGCACCCGCAGACACGGAAGCACCTGCCGACACGGAAGCACCCGCAGACACGGAAGCACCCGCCGACACCACCGCCCCCGACGACACCGGTGGTCTCGTCGGCGACAAGCCGGCAACCGCGGGTGACGAGTGCGGACTCGGCAACGGTGAGAAAGCCACTGGCGATCCCATCAAGCTCGGCAACGTCACGACGTCGGTGCCAGGCATCGACTTCACCACCGGCCCGGCCATGATGAAGGCGTACTTCGATTGCGTCAATGACAACGGTGGCATCAACGGCCGGCCCGTCCAGATGCTCATGGAGAACGACAACCTCAAGCCGGAAGACGCAGCGGCAGCAGCTCGCAAGCTGATCGAGACCGACAAGGTCGTCGCAATGGTCGGCGGCTTCAGCATCATCGACTGCCCTGTCAACGCGGACTACTACACGCAGCAGGGCTTCTACGTCATGGTGGCAGGCGTCCCCGCCGAGTGCTTCAGCTCGCCGAACATCGCCGCCGCCAACATGGGTCCTGGCTACAGCGCACTGGGTGCTGCCCAGATCGTGGTCGAAAAGGGCGCCAAGGGCACGATGGTCACGATGACCAACAAGACCGCGACGTCGGACTACAACAACTCGCTCGCCGGGCTGTACGCCGAGGCCAATGGTCTGAAGTGGATCGACATCCAGATCCCACCGCCCATCGAGGATGCCAACGCAGCAGTGCTCGACGCGGTCGCCAAGGCCGGCGATGGCGGAGCCATCGTGTTGAACTACACACCTCCGGAGGGCTTGAAGATCCTGAAGGCTGCCGAAGAGCTCGGGCTGATCGACAAGGTCATCTGGGGCTCGTCGACACCGCTCAACGACAACTCCGTCGCCGCTGCACTCGGTGCCCCGTGGGCCAACAAGCTCAACGTCAACGCAGAGCTCAGCTTGCTCGACGATCCTCGTCCGGAGATGCAGCTGTACCGCGATGTATCGGCGCAGTACAACCCGGATGCCCCGTTGGGCAGCTTCCAGCAGATGGGCTTCATGCTCGGGCGCATCATCGTCAAGACCCTGATCGACATGGATCCGGCAGACCTCGACGATCCGGTAGCCGTCAACGAAGCGATCAAGAACATCAAGAACTTCAACACCCACATCGTTTGCAAGGCGTGGTACTTCGGTGCCCTGCCGGCCGGCAACGTGCCCAACAACTGGGACTACAACGTCGTTCCTGATGGCACCGACACCATGGTGCTCGACAAGGATTGCTTCCCGATCGCCGAAGTCGAGCCGATCCTGACCGCCGTTCGTGCGGCAGAGGTTGATCAGGGGCTCAACGTCGGCTGACCCAACGTCGGCTGATAGTCATACCCGGACGACAAGACAACACAACTAAGGAAGAAACCTCGATATGCCAGGTCTTGGTGAGTGGTGGCCCTACGTCATTCAGGGCCTGGCCTTCGGGGCCATGTATGCGGTGACCGGTACGGGACTCGTCGTCCTGTACCGGACCACCGGAGTCGTGAACTTGGCGTTCGGTGCGATCGGGTGCATGGGCGCCCACGTCGCCTGGTCGCTGTTGGGTGGAAGCCTCAGCAAACCAACGCCGCATCGGCCACGGCATGCGGATATTGGCCTACCCTGCTCTCGTCGCGGTGTGCGCGGCTCTGACCTTGCTGTACGGCATGTGGATCGCGCCGAAGCTCGCTCGCCGTGATCCACTCGTCAAGTCCCTCGGCATGGTGGGCGTCGCCCTGTTCCTGTTGGGGATCATGAAGGAACGCTGGGACACGTCGAAGCCGCGGGCACTCGTGTTGCCGAGCAAGGTCTACAGGCTGTGGGGCGGCGTCGTCACGTCCACGCAGATCATCGCTCTGCTGTTCGCCGTCGTCGTTGTGGTCGTTGTCAGCGTGTTTCTGAAGACGACAGCGACGGGCACCGCGATGCGAGCAATCGCCAACGACCGCGACGTGTCGTCGTTGCTCGGTGTGCCGGTTCGCCGCGTCGAAGCACTGGCGTGGCTCGGCTCCGGTGTGATCTGCGGCTGCGTGTTCCTGCTTCTCCCGCCACTCTTCAAGAGCATCGATCAGGGGACGTTGACCTGGTTCGTCGTCGGCGCCCTCGGTGGTGCGATCGTCGGTCAGTTCCGCTCGTTGCCGATCACGTTCTTCGCGAGCCTGACGATCGGCGTGATCGAGTCGGTCATGACCCCGTTCACCGGGAACTTCCAGTTCATGGCCGACTTCCGAAAGACGACACCGTTCGTCGTGTCGGTCGTGGCGATCGTGTGGATCAGTCGCAAGCGAACCGTCGTGCTGTCGGGCAGGGAAATGCGATGACTGCGGTGACCACGTCGTCGACCACGTCCGAGGTCTTCATC
The DNA here is from genome assembly GCA_963746365.1 of Ilumatobacteraceae bacterium. Classification (GTDB taxonomy): domain Bacteria; phylum Actinomycetota; class Acidimicrobiia; order Acidimicrobiales; family Ilumatobacteraceae; genus JAENVT01. Next base: position 33,171 of record CAVVBH010000030.1, read on the forward strand.
AAACGGTCTGCGCTGAGTCGACTGACTTCACATCAACTGTTCGAGCCGATCGCGGTCGCGGTCGTGTTTGTCTTCGCCCTGCTTCGGCATCCCCGGGCTCCTCGACTGCGTTCTGGGTCGCCAACTTCACGCAGATGGGAGTGTTCTCGATCGTCGCGGCCAGCGCCGGGCTGCTGTATGGCCGGGTCGGCCTGGTTTCGCTCGGTCAGGTTGCTTCGTATGGCATCGGATGTTGGGTCACCATGCGCTTGGCTTTCGCCACATCCCTGCCATATCCCATGCTGCTCATCATCGGCGGGATCGTCGCTGCGGTCATCGGCGTGCTCATCGGCCTGCCGGCCCTGCGGGTCAGTGGGCTGTATCTTGCCCTGGTCACGCTGATGCTTGCTGCCGGAATCGAGATCGTTCTCGGGGCAACGAAGTTCCCGAACGGCGGCTCGGGATTCAAAGGTGTCGTCAAGACGCTCAGCGACATCAGGCCGACGCGCCGGCCGTCGTGGGCCATCACCGATACCGGCTACTACCGGTTCGTCGTCGTCGCCGCGTTCGTGATGTTCATGCTGGCGTCGTACGTGTTGTCGCGCAAGCCAGGACGGGCGTGGGCATCGATTCGCCAGAGCGAGGCCGCGGCGTTGGCCGCCGGCATCGACGTGACTCGCTACAAGTTGTGGGCGTTCGCGCTTGCTGCGTTCATGGCCGGTGTCGCCGGTGGTCTGTACGCAGGAACGGTTCCGAAGGGCATGTCCATCGATGCCTTCAATCGTCAGTCGGCAATCTTCTTGATCGCCGTCGTGATCATGGGTGGCATCTACAGCCTGTGGGGTGGATTGCTCGGAGCGTTCTTCGCCACGTGCCTGCTGAAGTTCCTCACCCAGAACTTCGTCGGTCATCAGTTCTGGACCCGTTTCTCGCTGTCACTGTTCGGGTTCGGATTGCTCGCCAACCTCATCCAAAACACCGCGCCGCTGAGAAGAAGGGAATCGAAGCGTGATCAGGGTCGAAGGGCTGTCAGTCCATTTCGGCGGAGTCGTGTCACTCGACCAGATGACGATCGAGTTTCCCGAGGGCACGTGCGGTCTCATCGGTCCCAACGGAGCAGGCAAGACAACCTTCTTCAACGTGATGTCGGGCTTCGTCAGGCCGCGCAGTGGTCGGATCGACGCGATGGGCGAGGATCTCTTGGCGCTGCCGAGTTACAAGCGGGCACGTTGGGGCCTTCGACGAACGTTCCAGACCGAGCAGGCGATCGAGAAGCTGACGGTCTTCGAAAATGTCGCGACCGTGTACGAGCACTCGACAACGGGCGGCAAGGCAGGACGCACTGCCGCCGTCGATGAGGCACTCGAATTCGTCGGGCTGACCGACGTTGCCCAACAGACCCCGCGTACTCTCGGTGCCAAAGAGCGGCGATTCATCGAGGTGGCCCGTGCCGTCGTCGGCCAGCCGAAGCTGGTGCTGCTCGACGAACCAGCTGCGGGCTTACCCGATGAGGAGACAGCCCACTTGAGCCGCATCATCCGCAGCATCCCGGAACGCGTCGGCGCGACGGTGATCCTCGTCGATCACGACATGAGCCTGGTGCAGGCGTGCTGCGACTGGACCGCCGTGCTCGATTTCGGCCGCCTCCTGGCGTCGGGCCCGACCCAGGAAGTACTGCGCGACCGCAACGTCATGAAGGCCTACCTCGGAACCGAAGAGGTGGCGATATGACCGATCTGTCCATCGACAACGTGTCGGTCGCCCGTGGCCCGCGCAATGTGGTGCACGACGTCACGATCAAGGTGCCACCCGGCGAGGTGACCACTCTCCTCGGCCCCAACGGTGCCGGCAAGTCCAGCTTGGCCCTCGCCTGCGCCGGTCTGGCCCGCGTGACGAAGGGGTGGATCAATCTCGACGACAAGAACCTGGCCAACGCTCGCCCGGAGAAGATCCGCGCCGCGGGTGTGTCCGTCGTCCCGGAGGGGCGACGACTTCTTCCACAGCTGACGGTCGAAGAGAACCTCAAGGTTGCCACCTACTCACTCGGCAAGAAGGCGGCGACCGACGGTCTGGCCTACACCCTGTCGTTGTTTCCGGAGCTGGAGAAGCGATGGTCGATCCAGGGGCGCTCACTTTCGGGTGGCGAACAGCAGATGGTGGTGCTGGCTCAAGCATTGGTGTCGCGGCCAAAGGTGTTGGTGGTCGATGAACTGTCGCTCGGACTCGCGCCGATCGTCGTGAAGCGACTGGTGCCGACGCTGGCTGAGGTCGCGGCGTCCGGTGTCGGGGTGTTGCTGATCGAACAATTTGCCCATGTCGCGTTGTCGCTCGCCAAGTCCGCCTACGTGCTCGAGGGAGGCAGGGTCCGCTACAGCGGCTCGGCGGCCGAGCTCACCGAACGTCCGGAATTGCTGCATTCTGCGTATCTGTTGCGCGAGCGGGGTGCCGGCACGCAGTGACGTCCGTGCCGTTCGCCAGCGGCGAACACGAATAGTCGACCCGCCGCCGGGCTGTGCGACAATCGATGGTCGACACAACTCCCTGGGGGATTGATGAAGCAGAGCACCGACCGGATTCTCACGACGCACGTCGGCAGCCTGGCAAGGCCGCACTCGCTGCTCGACATCATGAAAGAGCGCGAATTCGATCGTCCCTACGACGCTGAAGCGCTGGATCGTGAGATCGCCGATGCGGTCAAGGAGCGCATCAGGCAGCAGGTCGAGTCGGGGATCGACATCGTCGCCGACGGAGAGATGAGCAAGGTCAGCTTCCTGGGCTACGTCAAGGATCGTCTCGGCGGGTTCGAGGTCGACATGGGCCCCTCGCAGATGGCGCCGTCGTGGCAGGCGGAGTTCGACATGTTCCCCGAGTACTACACGGAGTACTTCAAGAAGTACTCGTCGGCTGTCAGTCCACTTCGCAGGATCATTTGCAAGGGTCCCATCTCGTACACCGGCCAGAAGTTGTTGCAGATCGACATCGACAATCTCAAGGCTGCATGCGAGGGCCTCGATGTCGCCGACATCTTCATGCCGGCCACCGGTCCCAGCGGGTTCGGCAAGAACGACTACTACAAGAGCCACGAGGAGTACCTCAACTCGGTCGCGGAAGCGATGCGCGAGGAGTATCTCGGCATCGTCGAGGCCGGCTTCATCCTGCAGGTCGACGACCCGTGGCTCATCGACATGCTGTCTGACCCCGCCGAGGCGATCGAGAACCGTCGACGCTCGGCAACCATTCACGTCGAGGCGCTCAACCACGCGCTGCGCGGCATCCCCGAGGATCGCATCCGTCACCACACCTGTTACGGCCTCAATCACGGTCCGCGCCTGACCGACATCCCGCTGAAGACCGCCTTGGAGTTCACGTTCCAGATCAACGCCCAGGCCTACTCCTTCGAGGTGATGAACCCCCGGCACATGCACGAATGGCGTCAGGTCGAAGAAGTCGGCGTTCCCGACGGGAAGATCCTGATCCCGGGCCTGCTCGGCCACGCCAACAACTACGTGGAGCATCCCGATCTGATCGCCGAGTTCATCTGCAACTACGCGTCGATCGTCGGCAAGGAGAACGTGATCGCCGGAGCCGACTGTGGTTTCTCCTCCCGTGCCAGCTACGCACCCGAGGTGCATCCCACCGTGGTCTGGCCGAAGTTCAAGGCGCTGGCCGAGGGCGCTGCGATCGCCAGCAAGAAGCTGTGGGGTTAGGCCGCACTAGGATTCACGAGGTCGCGGCATCTTGGGGGCCGCGCCGCAACCAGATGGGGGTATGGAATGACTGACACTGCTGAGCAGGTGAAGTTTCCGGGACCGGACGAGATCGAAGGCTTCTGGGCGTTCGACAAGATGCACGCGCCGCGGCCACTGGCCCCGTTGTCACAGGATCTGGTGATGTCGACGTTGGCAGTGGGATTCACCAAGGCGCAAGCGGAGTACGACTGCCCTATCGTCGCATCGAACCAGGCCATCAACCACTACTTCTACATGGCCTTCCACCCGCATCCGGACGAGGCCGTGGTCGAGGACCGCATGAGCCGGTACCTCGACACGCTCGACAAGAAGGTGCCACTTGTCGGCAAGCGCTGGACCAATGAGTGGCTTCCGCTCATCCGGACGCGAAACGAGGCCGAGCGCACCGCGGACTACTCGGGGCTCAGCAATGCCGAACTGCTCGCCAAGTTCGACGACATGAAGAATTGGATGACCGAGATGTGGTACGTCCACGGTCACATCAACTTCGCTCTGGTCTCGGGCGTCAAGCTGAGCGACTACTACGCCGACGTCATGCAGCCCGATGACCCCACCGAGGCCTACCAGATCCTCCAGGGTCACCACACCCGCCCGGTCGATGCCGCTCACGGCTTGTGGCGGCTCAGTCGTGTCGTCCGCGACAGCAAGTCATTGCATCAGTTGTTCGACGACAACCATCCTCGCGATCTCGCCAAGAAGTTGGCTGAGACCGACGAGGGTCGGGCGTTCCTCGAGCAGTTGAACGAGTACCTGTTCGACTTCGGATGGCGCAGTGACGCCGTCTACGACATCGCCGACGTGCCGTGGCGAGAGAACCCGTCGATCCCGCTGGGCAACATCGCCCGCTACATCAACATGCCCGACGAAGACGACCCGATGATCCAATACGAGCGAGCCGTCAAGCATCGTGAAGATCTCACTGCCAAGATCCGTGCGAAGCTCGCCGACAAGCCCGATGAGCTCGCCAAGTTCGACGAGTACTACGAGGCGGCCCAGTATGCCGTCCCGCTCACGGAGGATCACGCGTTCTACATCGACCAGATGGGTGTCGTCCTGCTTCGTACGTTTGTGCTCGCCGTGGGCGACGCGCTGGTTCGCGACGGCGTGATCGCTGACCGCAGCGACGTGTTCTTCCTCCACCAGGACGAGGTCCGCGATGCCCTCGTCAACGGAGGCGATCAACGCGAGACCGTCACCAAGCGCAGGGCCTCCGTGGAGGCAGCTGCACAGGCGTCGCCGCCAGGTGCAGTTGGCACGCCGCCTGGGCCGCCACCTCCTGGCTTCGTCGATCCATTCATGGACGCCATCGTCACCCGGTTGCTCGGCATCAAGCCGCCGGCCGAAGGCGAAGTGGATCCCGCTGTGATCGATGGTGTGGCCGGCTCGCCCGGTATCTACCGTGGCGTCGCTCGCGTCGTGAAGTCGCTCGACGAGGCCGGCGATCTGGAGGACGGCGAGATCATGGTGTGCGAGATGACGTTGCCACCGTGGGTGCCGATGTTCTCCATCGCAGGTGCGGTCGTCTCCGATGTCGGCGGCGTGATGAGCCACTGTGCGATCGTCGCTCGCGAGTTCAACATCCCGGCTGTCGTCGGGACCGTGGACGGCACGACGCGCATCAAGACTGGTCAGACGATCACCGTCGACGGCATCAAGGGCGACGTCTACCTCGACGGCCGAGAGCTGTAGGAGGCTCGCCACCCGGCGTCGAACATGTGCCAAGCCTCAGATGTTCTACGCCGCGCTGCCCAGCCTGACGCGCCATCGACTGCTCACGCTCCGACGCGTGCGCCACTTCGCTCCGATGCAACCGAGCGCTTGATCCTGCTGGGCACGGCAGGGGCCTCCAACCCCAAGGCGACGCGGGCCGGCTACTCGAACGCCATAGTCGTCGGCGAGGCCGCGTACATCGTCGACTGCGGCGAGGGCGTGCATCACCAGGCGTGGCGGTCCGGCATCTCGATGCACCCAGACCGCAAGCCGAAGGGTGGCAGCACAGTCGGCTCGATCTTCTTCACGCATCTCCACAGCGATCACATCATCGACTACTTCAACCTGCTCCTCGGGTTCTGGCCCACTCGAGCGCGTCGATGTGTTCGGGCCCGGCGAAGCCGGCCTGCCGATCACGCCGTTTCCGTCTGATCGTGTGGTACCGGTGCTGTTCCCGGATGCGCCGACACCCGGGATTCGTGGAGTGACGCAGAAGATGTTCGAGGCGTTCGCCTACAACATCAATGTGCGCATCGCCGACGAGGGTCGCAGCGACGTGACGAAGAAGGTTGTCGTCCACGAGATCGGCGTCGCGCACGACGGCTACACGCCCGACATCGATCTCGCGGTCGTGGCCAGCGGTGCGTCGATGGCCACTGCTGCGCCGCCGATGGAGCCAGTCGAGATCTACCCGCTCGACGACAACGGTGTGCGCGTCACTGCAATCCTGGTGCAGCACGCGCCGGTGTTTCCCGCGTTTGCATATCGCTTCGACACACCGTCGGGATCGGTTGTTTTCAGCGGCGACACCGGGCCCTGCGACAACGTCGTTCGGCTGGCACAGGGCGCCGACTACCTCGTGCACGAGGTGATCGATGTCGACTTCATCCGCGAGCGGGTTGCCAAGCTGCCCAATCGCGACAACATCATCAATCACCTGACCGAATCCCACACCGCGCCGGAAGATGCCGGGCGCATCGCGGCACGAGCGGGTGTGCGGACTCTCGTGCTCAGCCACCAGGTTCCCGGCGACAGCGAGATCCCGGAAGACCACTGGGAAGCGCGTGCGCGCACCGACTTCGACGGCAACGTCGTGTGCGGTGTCGATCTCGACCAGTTCGCCGTGTCCGGACCATGACTGCGCTCGGCGAGCTCTGCAGGTGACTACCGCGGTGGCCGTCGATGCCCGGCGGCAACGGTCGCGCCTCGAGTTGAGGGCGTTCGCCGGACTGTCGATGGCATCTGCCGCGATCTCGATCGATCTGATCCTTCCGGCCTTCGGTCGAATTCGCAGCGACCTCGGCCTCGCCGTCGACTCTGCCGCGACCGCGGGCCTGGTCACGGCGTTCTTCCTCGGAATGGCCGTTGGTCCGATCCCGTTCGGCCTCCTGGCCGACCGTTTCGGACGGCGATGGATCCTGCTCGCCACCTGCGCGCTGTTCGTCGGCGGTGCGTTCGCTGCCTCGGTGGTACCGAGTCTGCACTGGATGTTGTGGGCTCGCTTCGTGTGGGGCCTCGGTGCCGCCGGATTGCGAGTGATCGCGGTGGCGACGATTCGCGACCGGTTCGTGGGAGGCGACATGGCGCGCGAGATGGCATTTGCGATGGCCGTGTTCATCTCCGTGCCCGTGGTGGCGCCCGCGCTCGGCGCCGGCTTGATCAAGATCATGCCGTGGCGTGGCACGTTCGTGATCTGCGGGGTGTTCGGGATCCTCATCGCTGTGTGGTCGTTGCGGCTGCCCGAGACGCTGCCGGTCGAACGGCGGCAGCCACTACAGCTCCGCCAGGTCGGCATTGCCACAATGGCCATGGTGCGCAGCCGTGCCGCGTTGCTGTACACACTGTGCAGCGTGGCGATATTCGGAGCGTTCTCGTCGTACCTGGCGACCTCCGAGCGGGTGATCGGCGACGTTTTCCATCGACGGTCGTGGTTCCCGTTCGTGTTCGGCGGGACAGCGATCTTGATGGGGATCAGCTCGATGACAGTCGGGCGCAACGTCGGACGAATCGGTCTCGATCGGCTGATCCGATGGGCCGTCATCTCGTACACGGCCGCAGCGGTTGCGATGTACGTGCTCAGTCGGGCGTCGGACGGTCACCCGTCGTTCTGGCCGTTCATCATCCTGCTGTCATTGGTGCTGGTCGGCTACAACGTGTTGCTGTCGAACCTCAACTCGGCGGCGATGGTGCCGGTCGGCCACGTCGCCGGCACGGCGGCAGCCGTCTACGCCACGGTCACGACTGCGGGCGCGGCGTTCGTCGGGCAGCGTTTCGACAAGGCCTTCGATGGAACCGTCAATCCGTTCAGTCTGGCGTTTGCGATCGCCGGGGTCCTGTCTCTGACGATGGTGCTCGCGCTGAAGCGGTTGCAGGCCGGAGAGGTACGTTAGGTCGATGCCCAGCGCACTGTTGTTCGATGTCGGCGAAGTGTTGATGGAGTCGAACTGGGTGGTGCTCGATGAGCTGGAACGCTTGACCGGACGTCGCTTCGTTGGGCGGGGAGCGATGGATCCTGCCGGCGACCCTGCCTGGCAACGATGTCTCGCCGGCGAGATCGACATCGACGAATACTGGAACCAGTTGTCGCTGACGGCCGGGTATCCCGACCGCATCACGATGTGGCGAGACATGTCGAACCTGTTGGGCGCGGCCGCATTCGCCGACGACGCGATGGCCCTTGTCGACGATGCACGAGCGGCGGGGATCAAGGTTGGCATCCTCAGCAACGACCTGTACAGATCGTCCACTCGTGAGTGGGTTGCCACACGGCCGGAGTTCGGCAAGTTCGATGTGCTGGTCGATTGCACGGAGTTCGGCGAGCGCAAGCCGGCTCCCGGCCCGTACCTGAAGGCTGCTGCCGACTTCGGGCTGGCACCCGAGGAGATCGTCTTCCTCGACGACACGCCGTACTGCATCGAGGGTGCTCGTGCCGTCGGCATGGTTGCGATCGGGATCGATCCCTTGGCGCGGTCGCACGGCTTCGAGCTCGCTCGCCGAATGGTCGGCCTCACGCCGCCCACCACCGCTGACCAGATGGTCGCCACGGCTGAGGCTGCCTATCGCAGTCAGGATCTCTCGCAGATCATGGCGCTGCTGCATCCTGACGTCGTCATCTACTGGGATGGTGTGAAGGTCGCAGAGGGTTTGAGCGAGGCTCGTGACTTTCACACCAACCGACTCGGGTTCGGATCGAAGGTCCGGCGTGACTACCAGCTGCACAAGACGTTGCGGGCAGCCGACGGCGACACCATCTGTGTCGAGTGGGAGTCGAGTTACCGCGACGAGAACGGCGAGCTCGTGCGTGGCAGAGCAGGCGAGTTCTGGACCATGCGGTACGGGCTGCTGATCGAATGGCGTGCCTACCATCATCGTCTGACGGATGGACGTGCGATCGAGGAAGGGGACCCGCGATGACCTTTCGGTTGGCAGCGATTCAAGCGGCACCGATTCTGCTCGACAAGCAGGCGTCGACCGACAAGGCGTGTGGTCTGATCGCCAAGGCGGGCGAGATGGGTGCAACCATGTGCGCATTCGGTGAAACGTGGCTTCCTGGGTACCCACGGTGGGTCCATGCGCGCATCCCGTACCTCCATCGTCGCGCGCTCACCGGTCGATATCTCGGCGCAGCCGTGCGGATCCCGGGCCCGGAGACCGACCAGTTGTGTGCTGCAGCGCGAGCCGCCGGGTGCGACGTCACGATCGGTGTCGCCGAGCTCGACGCGACGTCTGCCGGCACGGTGTATTGCACCCTGCTGTTCATCTCGTGCGAGGGCGAGATCCTGGGCAAGCATCGCAAGCTCAAGCCGACCGACGCCGAGCGCACGGCATGGGGCGAAGGCGATGCCACCGGACTGCGTCCGTATCAACGTTCCTACGCGTCGATCAGCGGCCTGAACTGCTGGGAGCACAACATGGTGCTGCCCGGGTACGCGCTGATGGCGCAGGGCACTCAGGTTCACGTCGCGGCCTTTCCCGGTCACGAGACCGAGCCGGCGGCGATGTCGTCGACCAGGCAGCTGTTGCTGGCCAGGGCGTTCGCCTCGCAAGGGGCTGCCTACGTCGTGTTGGTAGGAGGTTTGATCCACCCCGACGAGATCGCCGATCCCGAGTTGCGCGAGGTCATCTCCACGACCCAGCCGATGAACGGTGGCAGCTACATCATCGACCCGATGGGCGAGATCATCGCCGGCCCGGCCGAAGGTGAGGAGATCCTGATCGCCGATGCGTCGCTCGACACCGTGCGTGCGGCCAAAGCAATGTGCGATGTGGCCGGCCACTACTCACGTCCCGATCTGTTGCGTTTGGTCATCAATCGGAGCCCGTCGCGCCGGATCGTCGAAGAGGAAACCAACGGTTACCAGCCCGGCGTTTGACGTTTCCGGCCCGTATGCGGGGCGCAAGCCGTCAAACGCGCAAGGGGTGGGGACGTCAGCCGACGATGATCGAGGACGGGTCGACGGTGACCTGGCTGTCGTAGTAGGTGACTTGTGGCTCGGACCCGTACCGGGCGGCAAGCCGAGCACGCCATTCGTCGTTGTACAGCGCCTCGGCCTGCTCGCGGCTGTCCCACAAGTAGACACCACCGGCAGTGCGGCCGTCGTCGGACAGCAGGTAGTGCTTGCGGCGCAGGCCGTCGACGTTCTGGTAGCTCGGCGCGCTCGCCTCGAACATGGCCCGGGCTTCGTCGGTGGAGAGCGGCGCGGGGAGGACGAAGTTGACGACAGCGACGATCATGCGCTCACCGTAGCCCGGCGATGCTGCCACGGCTCGACGGACTCCAGCGCTGCCGCCACCGTGATCAGGACGTCGTCATGGCCCATCGGGGCGATCAACTGAACCCCGCGAGGCAGACCGTCGGCCGGCCAACCGAGCGGAAGGCTGAGTGCCGGCTGCCCGGTGATGTTGAACGGTCGAGTGAAGGCACTGCCCCGTCCCGACTCGTATCCTTTTGCGTAGTCGCCCAGCGGTGTCGGGGCATTCGCCGTGGTCGGCGTGACGAGGACGTCGAAGCGATCCCACCACCTCTCGGCTTCGACGGTGTGCTCGATCAACAGGCTCTGCGCCGCGAGCAACTCGACCGCGGTGATGCCCCGGCCGGTTGTCACCATGCGCCACGTCGTTGGTTCGACGTCGCCCTCACCGAGCTCGCGTCCGATCCTCGCCGACCATGTGTCGAGCTCGACCGCGATGTTGACGGCGAGAAGCATTGCCGCGGCCTTCCACAGCGCCGGTGCCGACAACTGCGTCGGAGCGGAGATCTCGACACTGCTCCCGAGACCTTCGAGCAGCGATGCGCAATGCTCCGCGGCCGCAGCATTGTCCGGGTCGACCGAGCTCCCGTTGAACGCTTGCGTCCACAACCCGACGCGGAGCTTTGGGATTGGCTGGCCGACGGCATGTAGCAGACCTCGATCCGGCAATCGAGATCGCGTCGACGAGCCCCGCGGTGTCGCGCACCGAACGGGTGACGACGCCCTCGGCATTCATGCCGGTGCGAGCGTCGCCCGCGACGCTGGCGACAGTGCGCCCGCGCGACGGCTTGAGGCCGACCAGGCCGCAGTGTGAAGACGGGATGCGGATCGAGCCGGAGATGTCGTTGGCATGCGCCGCGGCCACGAGGCGTGCCGCCACCGCAGCGGCCGATCCGCCGGACGAACCGCCGGGCGTGCGACCGAGCTCCCACGGGTTGTGTGTCGGGCCGAATGCCTCCGGCTCGCAGGTGCCGACGGAGGCGAGCTCGGGAGTGTTGGTGCGCCCGAGTGGGATCAGGCCGGCGGCGCGAAAGGCAAGTGCCAACGGGGCATCGGTCGTGGCACGGAATCCGATGTCGCGCAGCGCGCGCATGCCCATGGTGTAGGGCTCGCCGGCCTCGCGACAGCGATAGTCCTTGAACAGGAACGGCACGCCCCGGAACGGACCGTCGGGCAACGAACGCTCTGCATCGTCGCGGGCGCGTTCGTACTGACGGTGCACCATGACGTTGAGCTGCGGATCGAGCCGCTCGATCCGTTCGATGGCTTCGTCAACCAGCTCGCGCGGATGCACCTCGCCGGTCCGTACCAGCTCTGCTTGCGCCGTGGCGTCGAGGTCAATGGGGGAAACGTCCACCATTGACCAGTATCAGTTGCGCGCTGACGAACTTCGAATCGTCGCCGAGTAGGTAGCAGTAGGTGCCCAACAGATCGTCGGGATCCATCACCCGTCCGAGTGGGGTTGCAGTTGGGTCGTATTCGCCGAGCACTGCAGAGCCTTCCGTCGGCGTGAATCCCGGCCCGACACAGTTGACGCGGATCTGCTTGGGCCCGAGCTCGAAGGCGAGTGTCTTGGTCATCGAGATGACGGCGCCCTTCGATGCGACGTAGTGCAGGAACCCCTGCGAACCATTGAGTGCTGTCGTCGACGAGACGTTGACGATGGACCCACCGTTCGGCATGTGGTTCGATGCCTCGCGGGCGCACAGGAACGTGCCGCGAACATTGACCGCCATCATCCGGTCCCATTCGTCGACGGAGATCTCCTGGAACGGCCGCCGCCCGACCAGCATCGCCGCGTTGTTGACAAGACCGTCGATGTCTCCGGCTCGATCGAACAGCGCGATCACATCTTGTTCGTCGCTGACGTCGCACAAGACGTCGCAGCCCGGAAGGATGTCGGTGGAGACGACCTCGGCGCCACGCTCGCGGAGTTCGCCGACGAGGCGCGCGCCGATGCCGCGGGCCCCACCGGTGACGACGATTCGCTTGCCTTTCACACTCATTTGGTGACGCTCATCTGGTCACGCTGACGCAGTGGCGGCGCGCTCCACGATCGTGACGACACCGCGCGTTCCGTCGACCTCGATGAGGTCGCCGGTCTTGATGCGCAGCGTCGCGACGGATGTGCCGACCACGCACGGGATGCCGTACTCGCGGCTGACCGTCGCAGCGTGGGTCAGCGAGCCGCCACCGTCGCAGACACAGGCGCCGATGATCGCGAACGCCGGAGTCCAGTTGGGCGACGTTGCCTCAGTGACGAGGATCTCGCCCTCGTCCAGATCGAACAACTCCGTCGCCGACAACATCACACGGGCGCGGCCGGTGTACGTGCCGGCCGAGGCGGGGAATCCGTTGAGCGTCGTCGTGTGCGGATCTGCCTTGAGACCGGCGAAGTAGTGGCTGTGCATGCCGAAGATCTCGATCAGCACCGGGTCCTCGACCTTGTCGGGCAGTGTTCCCACGACCTTCGGGATGGTCATGCGTAGGTCCTGGTAGTGGTCGTAGTACTCGTGGCGAGCGGTGGCAATCGACTGCTTGTCCTTCCACGCCACGTCGCCACGGCAGACCTCTTGCAGCTCGGGGAAGAACAAGAACGTGGTGTCGTCGTACTTGTCGGCACCTACCGCCTCTGCTGCGGCCAGCGCGCCCCTACGCATGGGAATCGATGCACGGAGATCGATGTAGTAGTTGTGGTCCTCGTTCCACCACGCAAAGTTGGCGACGGTGCAAATGCCGAGTAGTTCGTTGAAGGCGGCGAGATTGTCGCCGTTGAGCTGCGAACGGGCGGCGTCGATCGCCTCATCGCGTTCGCGGTGCGAGTCGACCAGCGAACTGTCGAAGTCGTGCCTCTCTTCCATTTGGACGAAGTTGCGGAGCTGGCCGAGTGGCGACGCCTGGTTCTCGATCCACGAGGGGATGTTGATGTCGGCGATGCCTTCCGTGCGCCAACCGTGCACCTTCAGGAAGTCGTCGAACTTCGTCAGCCAGATGGATGCGTTGCCTCCGGCCTTCGAAAGGGTGTCACGTATCTGCTCTGGCTCGTGCTCGAAGAGGTCGGCGATGCCGAGCCGTTTGGCCTCGTCCGCGAGGTCCCACATCGCCCGGTCAGTCTCCATGATCTTCGAGTCGCGGCCCTGCAGCATCTTGGCGATGTTGCCGGGGTCGATTCCATTGCCGGCGCACAGACCGTAGAGCTGCAGGTAGATCGCAAGCAGTGGGTACATGATCTCGAAGTGGATCTCCCACGCCCGGGTGACGAATGTGCGCGAGTCGACGATGTACTGACCGATCTCGGCTAGCGACTTGCCCGCGAAGTCGTAGCTCTCGAAGTAGCCGAGGCCGAGCTCGAGCTCCCACTTCCGCTCCTCCCAGATGGCGTCGAAGTTGCCGAGGAACCGGGGCATGTTCTTCTCGATGCGCGCGGCGCGGTAACCGATCTCCCACGGCGAGGTGATGGGAACTTCGCCCTCGTACAGGAATGGGCCGCCCATACGTTGCACCAGGCCTCCCGCAGGCGGCAGCGGCAGCTGGTGGGCGGCGAGCTGTGTCGACCACGCTGCGTCGGTGACGAAGGAGAACCCGAGTGGCGAGAAGCCCCGGGGCCAGTGGAAGTCGACGAACCAGAAACGTGACTCGTCCTCTTTGCGGAACGGTCCGGACTTCATGCGCAGCCATGGTTCGTCGATGTGCTCCGGCTTCCAGCCCGGGTACCAGCCGTCGAGGAACTCGTCAACGGGAACGATCTCTGCCATGGTGATGACCCCCAGTAGTCCATTCGTGCAGTACCGCCCCACACGGGCTGCGAGCGGCGATGCTATATCACACGATTGGAATCACTCTCGTCCGTCAACCTTGGCGTAAGGGCGGCGCTGGACGCGCCAACTAGCTTCGCCGGGGTGAGCGCTACGAACCTGCTGGAATCTGCCATCGACGCTGCCAGGGCAGGCGGTGAGAGGCTGATGGACGGCCTGCTGCGGCCACCCGAGATCCACCAGAAGTCTGCTCGCTCGAACATTGTGACCTGGGCGGACGGGGCGTCGCAGGAAACCATCGTCGAGCTGCTGCTCGGTCGGTATCCCGACCACGCGATCCTGGGGGAGGAGGGCTCGGCCGGCAACCCCGACGGGCCGTACACCTGGATCGTCGATCCGCTCGACGGCACCTCGAACTATGCGCGAGGCATGTCACCGTGGGGTGTGTCGATCGCGGTGCGAGAGACCAACGGGCCGTTGCTCGCGGGGGTCATTCTCGACCCGTTGCGAGGGGAGATGTTCGCGGTCGAACGCGGTGGCGGAACGACGTGTCAGCCGAGCGACACCGTCGACATCGGGAGGGCGCTGATTTCGACGGGTCTGCAGAATGACGACCCGGCGGCGATCCACCAGTATTCGAAGCGGATCGAACAGATGCATCTGCACTGCCGCGGTACGAGGGCAATCGGGTGTCCGTCGTTCGCCCTCGCGTATGTCGCGGCCGGCAAGCTCGACGGCTTCGTCGAGAAGGACGCGACGTACTCCTGGGATGTCGCCGCAGGGGTGTTGCTACTGGAGGAGGCAGGCGGAGTAGCGACAGGCTTCGAGGGCGAACCGGTCAATCTCGGCGCCGGCATCACCGACATCGTCGCCAGCAATGCGCCGATCCACGCGGATCTCCTCGACATCGTCAACTTGAGGAGAGCATGAGGTGGTGGGTGACGTGACGGCTGTCGACCTCGGCGCACCTGCGGAGACATTGGACTCCGGTGTCGTGGTGCATCACGGTGTCGAGTTCGCCGTCGTCGAAGGATTCAGGCCGTTGCTGCTCGATCTGTATCTACCGACTCCGGGCACGGTGCAGACAGCGCCCGCCGTGGTGTACTTGCACGGTGGGGGCTGGGCCGTGGGTACTCGACGCCGCTTCGGCCGGGCGTTCGCATCCTGGTTGCCGACCCCACTCGATCGCCTCGCGCAGGCGGGGTTCGCGGTGGCGACGGTCGACTATCGCCTCAGCGGTGAAGCCCACTTTCCGGCCCAGCTGCACGACGTCAAGGCCGCCATCCGATGGTTGCGGGCCAATGCGGGCCGCGTGGGCGTCGACCCAACGCGGGTGATCGCCTGGGGTGAATCCGCGGGTGGACACCTGGCGATGCTCGCCGGTCTGACGGGTGATCGCCCCGAGATGGAGGGCGATGTCGGCGAGTGTCTCGGCGAGTCGAGCGCAGTGTGTGGCGTCGTCGACTGGTACGGCCCGATGAATCTGCTCTCGGTGGGCTCGCAGCATCGTCCCGACAGCGACAAGCGCCCCGACGATGCGGGTTCGTGGGAATCGTCGCTCGTCGGCGTACCGCTCCAGACCGATCCGGCGCGCACGCTGGCGGCGAGCCCGATCTCGTACGTTCATGCCGGCGCGCCTGTCGTCCAGATCCACCACGGAACCGCCGACACTCAGGTCCCGTTCGCGCAGAGCGTCGAGTTCGTCGAAGCACTCCGAGCCGCCGGTGGCACGGCCGAGTTGGTCGTCGTCGAGGGCAGCGACCACTTCTGGACCGGCGCCCCGGATCTGACGGCGATCTTCGATGCCTCGTTGACCTTCGCCCGCGCTATGACAGGGCCGGGATGACCTCTTCGGCGAACATGCGCATCGATCGGTGGGTGTCGTCGTTGCTCATTCCCGGCTGACGCATCTGCAGTGCCAACTGGGTGATGCGTCCGAGCTGGCCGGCGACGAATGGTCGCAACTTGGCTGTCACCTCTTCGGGTGACCCGACCGCGGCGAACCAGAAACCAGCATTGCCCGTGCGAAGCATCTCCTGGGTCACTCGGGCATCGGCGGGCGCCGGCTCGCCCTGCAGGTTCTTGCGCATCTGGTAGAAGTTGACGAAGTACTCGATGCCGGCGCCCGCGATCTCCCAAGCCTTGTCGGTGGTATCGGCCACGCAGACAGGGACCATCACCGAGACCGCGTAGTCGGCCGGGTTCCGTCCGCAAGCCTCCAGCGCAGCGTCGTATCCGGCGTTGAACGGTGCGATCAGGTTCATCCCTCGCTCGGCGGCGCGGGCCAGATTCTTCGGGCCCATCCCGCCCCACCACATCGGCAACGGTTGCTGGACAGGCTTGGTGGTGAACGTCATGTCGGGGATGTCGTAGAACCGACCGGCATGGCTGAACATCCCCGGCTCGGTGAACGCCCGCTGGATCCAGTCAACCATCTCCCACGACCTCTGGTTCATCTCCGCAGGGTCCTTGCCGAACGTGACGAACTCCTCGTATTGCGAGCCGGGTCCCACGCCGAGATCGAATCGACCGTTCGACAGGATGTCCGCGATCGCGGCGTCTTCCGCAACGCGAATCGGGTCGTGGAAGGGAAGCAACACCACCGAGGTACCGATCCGTATGTGCTCCGTGCGCGCGGCCACGGCAGTGGCCACCATCATCGGCGATCCCGTCCATTGACAGTCGCGGAAGTGGTGCTCGCCATACCAGGTGCTGGTGAATCCCAGCTCCTCGGCAAGCACGGCATCGCCGATGTAGTCGGAGTAGACGTCCTGCAGCGCATATGCAGCGTCGGGATGATTGCGGACTCCGTTGACAATTGCGTATTGCACAATCAGTTCCCTTCGTCAGGATTCTGCATCCCGTTCTAGCACCTCGGGACGCCGTGGGGAACGCTCAGACGAAGCTGCAGGTGACGGTGCCGAACGGCCCGTAGTCGGCGACGAACCGGTCACCCGGATGCGTCGTCGACGCGCGTGTGAAAGAGCCGGCAAGGATGATCTGCCCGGGCTCGATCGCCTGCCCGTACGGAGCTAGTCGGCGGGCGACCCATGCAATCCCGTTGGCCGGATGGCCGAGCACCCCGGCCGCGAGGCCGGTCTCTTCGACCACGCCGTTGCACGAAAAGATCGCTCCGATCCATCGCATGTCGACATCGGTCGGCTTGACCTTCTCGCCGCCGAGAATCACGCCGGCATCGGCTGCATTGTCGGCAATGGTGTCGACGATCGTTCGTGGCTTCTTGGTCACGGGGTGTACGCGGTAGCTGCGTGCGTCGATGAGCTCGAGGGCGGGCTGGATGTACTCGGTTGCGTCCAGCACCTCGTCGACCGTGACCGAGTCGCCGCTGAGGCGATCTCCGATCGTGAACGCGACCTCGACCTCGAGCTTGGGATCGACGAAGTCGGCGTGACGTAGTTCGACCCCGCTCTGCATGATCATGTAATCGAGGAGGGCTCCGAAATCGGGCTCGTCGATCTTCATCTGCTGCTGCATCGCTCGCGACGTCAGACCGATCTTGCGTCCGACGAGTGTGGCTCCGTCTGCGATCTGCAGGTCGACCCACGCCTGCTGGACGACGTAGGCGTCGTCGATCGTCAGTTCAGGGTGCTCGACAGTGATGGGGTCGATCGGCGTGACCTCGCGGCGTGCCCACTCGTGACGCTTGGCGAGATCGAGCGCGACCTCGGCCGTGATCACCGGGTGACACCGAGGCCGTCGGCTCCAACGGTGATGCGTTGCTCGTCGCTCCTGCGTTCGCGGATCGGCTGCAAGTTGCCGTCGAGGTCGAGCACTCGGCTGGCCTCCTCGTACCAACTTTTCACGACCGGGTTGGCCCAGAAGTCGCGTCGTCGTTGGTCGTTGACGCTCCACCGCAGCGGTTGGTGACCGGGGTCGCCGGTGAAGTAATCGGACGTGTAGATCTCGACGCGATGCCCATCGGGATCACGCAGGTACAGATAGAACGCGTTGGAGACTCCGTGGCGGCCAGGGCCGCGTTCGATGTGATGGAACTCGTTCGTGGCGCCGAGCGTGTCGGCGAGGTTGAGGATGTGGTGCGATTCGGGACACGCGGAACGCGAGGTGATGCAATCGCGGCGACGAGCCCTGGGTCGAGGCGACGTCGTGCACCGTCTGCTTGCGGAACATCCACGTCGCGTACAGCGTGCCGTCGTCGTCTTCGATGGTCTCCGACAGTCCGAAGCCCAAGCCGGTGTACCACTCGTAGAACGCCTTGACGTCGTCGGTGACGAGGTTGATGTGGTCGAGGCGGTTGATGCTCGCCCCGTGGCGCAGGTCGTACCGCTGATGGTGATGACCGGTCCACTCGATCTCGTGGAAGTACTCGACGACGAAGCCGAACGGATCCTCGACCCGCACCGTGGGTCCGACGGCACGCGTCGCGCCGGCCGGGAATCGCCGTACCTCGCAGCCGCGATCCGTGTGGAACAGAGCAGCCGCATCGAGGTCCTCCGGAGTTCGCACACGGAACGCAAAGCGAGAACACGCAGGTTCGGTGCCCTTGCGGAGGATGAGGCTGTGGTGGACGAACTCCTCGTGCCCGCGTAGGTAGACCGCTTCATCGTCTTCGAAGCTGATGACGAAGCCCACTCGATCGACCCAGAAGTGCTTGCTCGCGCCAAGGTCTGTGACGATCAATTCGGCGTACGCAGAGCGAACGATATCGGGAGCAGCGGAAGTGGCCATCGACACGATCGTAGGCCGCGACACCGTCTATCGTGCGGCGGAACGACCTGAGGGAGATCGGAATGCCAGCTCGTACCGGGGAAGAGTTCCTGAAGGGGCTCCGCGCTCGCGATCGCGAGGTGTGGCTCGGCGACGAGCGCGTCGACGACGTCACCACGCACCCCCAGCTGGAGGGGGCGGCGCACAGTCTCGCGGCTGTGTTCGACGCCCAGCACGAGTTCCCTGACGACTGTCTGATGCCGGATCCGGAGACGGGCGAGGCCATCAACGTCAGCCACATGATCCCGCGTTCCATCGACGACCTGAAACGTCGCCACCGCGGCCTGCGTCGCATCGCGGAGCTCACCGTCGGGATCATGGGCCGAACGCCCGACTACATGAACGTCACGTTCGCGGGATTCGCCGGCGAACGAGGAGCCTGGCTCGGCCCAGAGGGAACGAACGTCGAGGGGCATGACAACCTGATCGCGTATCAGAAGATGATCGCCCGCGAGGATTTGTCCCTGACCCACACGATCGTCCATCCGACGATCGATCGTGTGAAGGATCTGTCGTTCGCCGGCAACCCGGTCCCGCTGCACAAGGTCGGTGAAACATCGACGGGCATCATCGTGCGCGGGGCGCGCATCCTCGCCACCCTCGCCCCGTTCGCGGACGAGATGACGGTGTATCCGGGTCTGCCATTGCCGGGCGACGCCACCGATGCATACGCACTCAGCTTCGCGATACCGATGGACACCCCAGGGTTGATCTTCCTCTGCCGCGACAGCGCTGCAACGGTCGGGTCGAACTCCTTCGACCACCCGCTGTCATCGCGGCTCGACGAGCAGGATGCGTTCGCGATCTTCGACGACGTCGAGGTGCCCCGCGAGCGGATCTTCATCGACGGCGACATCGAGGTCTACAACTCCGTGATGGGACCCACCGCGTGGTGGGCCAACATCATGCAGCAGACCACCATTCGCGCACTCACCAAGCTGGAGTTCGCGTATGGCCTCGCGCTGCGAATGGCCGAGGCCGTCAACGACAACTCGCCGGGCACGATGGAGATGCTCGGTGAGTTGTCGAGCTACGTCGAGGTGACGCGCAGTTCGGTCCTGTTGTCGGAGGAGCACGCGTTCGATCGGGGCGACGGCGTGATCTTCCCTGACGGCCGCCCGATGCATCCCATGCGCTCGATGCTGGCGGTGTGGTATCCGAGGGTGCGCGAGATCCTGATGCTGATCGGCGGTCACAACCTGCTGGCGACGCCCAGCAAGGCGATGTTCGCCGATGCCAGGCTGCGTCCGTTGATCGAGGAGTTCGTCCACGGAGCCAACGATGTCGACGCCGAGAGGCGGGCCCGCATCTATCGACTGGCGTGGGACTTCATCGGCTCCGGCCTCGCCTCGCGCAACGAGTTGTACGAACGCAACTACCTCGCGTCGGCGAAGACCAGCCGAACGCATCACACCTTGATGTACTCCGACCGGGAGACGGCCTACGCGCTGGTCGACGCGATGCTGACCTAGTTGTTCGCGGGCGCGAACGACACGTAGTCGGTGTCGTCGACCAACGACTCGGGACCGTCGTTCGGCAGGACCTCGAAGTGGTTGAGCGCTGCGTTGACGTCGCCGGACCACACCTCTTCGGGGAGGTTGTACAGAACCTCGATGCCGTTCCCGTCAGGGTCCTCGATGTACGCGCTGTGGGTCATGCCGTGATTGCCGCGGACGCGGAACTCGACGCCCTGCTGCTTCATGTAGGCAATCTGGTCGAGCCACGATTCCCGGCTCGGATAGCAGACGGCGATGTGATCCACGCCCGGCGTCGAGCCGAACATCTGCCAGGGCGTTTCGGGCGGCGGAGCGGTCGAGGGGTCCGTCAGTTCTGCCAGTGCCAGATCGTGATGACGCTCCGCGCTGCCACGGTAGAAGCGCATCTTGTGGTCCGGGTACTTGTCTCGCTCGAGCTCCGCGCACTGCTCGAAGCCGAGGATCCGTGTGTAGAAATCGTGTGACGCTTCGAGGTCGCGAACGCGCAGCACCAAGTGCTGGATGTACGCGCCGCTCGAGGGTCGGACGGGGCCATCGGCGTGCTCTGCCATGAATGCAACCTCCTGCGTTGGACTCCCGACTCTACGGTAGTACGGGAACGAAGGAAAGCGCAGCGTTCTGCAGGTGGGAACGTTCATCTGGTCGTCGTCGAGCCTCGTGTGATAGCAACGCGAGGCACATCTTCGTCAACCACTTGGGGGCTCACGATGGCCAAAGAAGGCGCACTGGACGAACTGTTGGCCGAGGTCTTGTCGCGGTATGACAACTCACCGAACCCGCGGCTGAAGGAAGTGACGACAGCCGCGATTCGACATCTGCACGCGTTCGCACGCGAGGTCAACCTCACCCGCGAGGAGTGGTTCGCGGGCATCATGTTCCTGACTCAATGCGGCAAGATCAGCGACGATGTACGTCAGGAGTTCATCCTCCTGAGTGACACCACAGGGGTGTCGACGTTGGTCGAGATGTTGGCGTACGACGCCAGTGCGTCGAGCCTCACCGACAACACCGTGCTGGGTCCGTTCCATGCCGCGGGCGCCCCGGATCGTGCCAACGGCGAGTCGATGCTCGAGGATCCCGACGACGGCGACCGCGTGGTCGTGCGCGGCACCATCACCGATGTCGACGGCAAGCCGGTGGAAGGTGTCGTCCTCGACTGCTGGCAGAACGCCAGCAACATGTTCTACGCCGTGCAACAGCCTGGCATTCAGAGCCCCAACAACCTTCGTGGCATCTACCATTCGCAGCCCGACGGAACGTTCGAGATTCGCAGCATTCGGCCGGTGCCGTACCCCATCCCCAGCGATGGTCCAGCCGGCGACTTGCTGAAGAAGAACGGTCGCAACTGGTGGCGGCCCGGCCACCTCCACATCTGGGCCCGTCATCCCGAATACAAGGACCTCATCACACACGTCTTCGACGTCGAGAGCGACTTCCTCGACGGCGACGCCGTGTTCGGCGTGCAACGGAGCCTCATCCGCGAGTTCAAGCCCGACGACACCGGCGAACTCGCCACGACCTTCGACATCGTCCTCGACCGCGTTTAAGCCCCGAATCAGCCAAGCAAGTCACCAAATATCCGGTTGTGCCGGATATCTCGTACCTTGCCTATCCGACGAGCACGACCCGGTCGTCACGATCCCACCGCATCGGCGCCGGCCTGGGCGATCTCTCGGTCTTGTTCGGTCGAACCGCCCGACACACCGACGGCGCCGACGACCGCGCCGTCGACGTGTACGGGAACGCCGCCTGGGAACACGATCAGCCGGGACGTGTGCGGAAAGCCATGCACCAGGGCCGGATCGTCTGCGAGCAACGGCCACCACTTGTCGGTGGGCATCCCGTTGAAAACAGCGACCGTGTAGGCCTTGTTGAGAGCGATCTCGGCGCACAGGCGCGCCGCGCCGTCCATTCGGAGCGTCAGGAGCGGTGCGCCAGATGGATCGCAGATCGCGATGCACGCGGCAACGTCCTGCGACCGGGCGGCGGCGACTGCGGCATCGGCCACTCGTTGGGCTGCGCTGAGCGACAACGCGCTCATGGGAACGACGTCAGGATCTGACATGGACTCTCTCCTCTAGAACGTGATGACGGTGCGGGCCGACTCGCCGGACAACATCATCGCGAATCCACGGTTGACCTCTTCGAGCGGCAGCGTGTGCGAGATCATCCCGCCGAGATCGAGCTCGCCCGATCGCCACAACTCGGCGTAGCGGGGAATGTCGTCGCGAGGATTGGTGTCGCCCATGAAGACCCCGATCATCTTCTTGCCGCGCCGGAAGCCAGTCACCGGCAGTGTCAACTCCGCGTCGTCGCTCTGGATGCCGACGAGATAGGCCGAGCGACCCGGCGCTGCCATCTCGAACGCCTGGCGTACCAACGCCGGTCGCCCGACGACCTCGAACACGTGATCAGCTCCCGGTCCGGTGATCTCGCGCACGGCGGCGATCGCGTCGACGGCGGATGCGTCGATCGTATCGGTGGCGCCGAGTTGGCGGGCCCGTTCGAGCTTGGCGGCGTTGGCGTCGATGGCGATGATCTGACCGGCGCCGGCGAGGCGTGCGCCCTGAATCACGTTGAGGCCGACACCGCCGCACCCGATGACAGCGACCGATTCGCCCGCGTGGACGTCGGCGGTGTTGAGCGCTGCCCCGAGACCGGTGACGACGGCGCACCCCAGGATGCAGGCCAGCTCCAGCGGAATGTCGCTGTTGATCGCCGTGACAGCGCGCTCGTCGAGCAGGACGTAATCGGCCAACGAACCGACGTTGGCCATCTGGCCGACGCTGACCCCATCGAGGGTCAGCCGTGGCCGGTGATCCTTCGGTCGCTTCGTCACGCCCGGGTTCAAGCAGGCCGTTGGTTCGCCGGCCAGGCAACGGACGCATTCGCCGCACCCCATCACTAGGCACGTCACCACGTGATCGCCCACCTGGATGTCGCGGACATCGGGTCCGACCGCCTCGACCACCCCTGCGCCTTCGTGGCCGAGGATCACGGGCCGCGGGCGATTGAGCGTGCCGTCGAGATAGTGGTAGTCGCTGTGGCACAACCCGGCCGCGACCG
>CAVVBH010000031.1:0-196105 GCA_963746365.1 Ilumatobacteraceae bacterium
CGATGCTGCGGACGGGTTGGCGCTCAACGACACTCGTGTCGCGGCCGCAGTGCGTTGCGCACCGCCTGCGAACGCGCCGACACCGGCCGAGCGGGCGCGTGCGCGCCGTGGCTCGACGCCGAGTGGCGGCTCACGCGGTTCCGCCGTGCGGGTGATCATCGCGCTCGGCGGGTTCGCGATGGCGGGCCGCGCTGGACATGGTTCGCACTGCCGGCGGTGCCGTCGGATCGCCGGCACCGAAGTTCGGCCACGGTGCGACGGCCGACCTCGGCGACGGTCACGCTGATCGGCTGCTACCACCCCAGCCAGCAGAACACGTTCACCGGCAGGCTCACTCCACAGATGCTCGACGACGTGTTCGGGCAGGCGAAGGCTCTGGCAGCCGTCGAATAGGTGCGCTCGTACCGGGAACGTGCGGGCGCACGTAGCGTTGATGCTGCAATGCGGCTTTCCGTCCTAGACCTCGTCCCGGTGCGCACCGACCAGTCCACGTCGGACGCGCTGGCGGCCTCGACCCACCTGGCGCAGACCGCCGACCGGCTCGGTTACACCCGCTACTGGATCGCCGAGCACCACAACATGCCGTCGGTCGCGGCGACCAGCCCACCGGTGGTCATCGCCCATCTGGCCGCGCACACCACCCAGCTCCGGCTCGGCTCGGGCGGCGTCATGCTGCCCAACCACGCGCCGCTGGCCGTCGCCGAGCAGTTCGCGCTGCTGGAGGCCGCGCACCCGGGCCGCATCGACCTCGGCATCGGCCGGGCGCCGGGCTCCGACCCGGTGACGTCGATGGCGCTGCGCGGCGCCGCGGGCCGCGACGATCGGGACATCGAGGCGTTCCCGGAGTACCTCGACGACGTCGTCGCGCTGATGAGCGCGCGCGGCGTGCGGGTGCCGATCCCGAACCAGCGCTACGTCCTCAAGGCGACGCCGGCCGCGGTGACGCGAGCCGAAGCTGTGGCTGCTGGGCTCGTCGATGTACTCGGCGCATCTGGCCGCCGCGAAGGGGCTGCCGTACGTGTTCGCGCACCACTTCTCGGGCCAGGGCACCGCGGAGGCGCTGGCCGTCTACCGGTCGGAGTTCCGGCCGAGCGAACTGGCGCCCGAACCGTTGACGTTCCTGACCGTCAACGCGGTGGTGGCCGAAACCCACGACGAGGCAATGGCTTTGGCGCTGCCCAACCTGCAGATGATGGCGCGGCTGCGGACCGGTCAGCCGCTCGGGCCGCTGGACCTCGTCGAGGATGCCGAAGCCGCGGTGATCAGCCCGCAGGCACAGAGCATCGCCGAAGCCGTGCTGCGTCGCTCCGTCGTCGGATCACCGACCGAGGCGGCCGAGCAGGTGCGTGCGCTGGCCGAGGAGTTCGGCGTCGACGAGGTCATGGTCAACCCGGTCGCGTCGGCGCGCCGCGGCACCGATCCCGCGACCGCGCCCGCGCGGGACAAGACGCTGGAACTGCTGGCCAAAGAGCTGTTCTAGTCAGGCTTTCGGCGTGAGCGCGACGACGGGGATCGGTCGGGTCGTCTGCTTCTGGTAGGCCGTGTAGCGGCCGCTGTTGTTCTCGTTGGCGATCCGCCACAGTCCGGCGTAGTCGGCATCGTCGGGCAGCACGGTCCGCGCCGTCACCGCGAAACCGCTTGGGCCCGACGTTGATCTCGACCTCGGGATTGGCCTTCAGATTGTGGTACCAGGCCGGATGCCTTGTGGTCGCCGCCCTTGGACGCGACGATCAGATAGGTCGTCGCCGTCTTTGGCGTAGGTCAGCGAATTCGTCCTTGCTGCACCGGTTTTCGCGCCGACGTGTGCAACAACAGGTTCGGCGGAGCACAAGGGCAGGCGGTGGCCGATCCAGCCGTTGGTGGCCTTGGTAGATCTTGTCGTGCATGCATCAGCAGCGTGAGCGCCGACGCGCTTGTACACGTGATGCCATGGCGTCAGTCCTGCTCAGTGGAGTCGAGTTTGCGCCAGCGCTTCCCGCAGGAGGCGTCCGGATTCCTCCCGGTCTGGGTCGCGCCGCAACAGCATGCCCTTGGCAAAGGACAGCTTGTCGCCGCTCTGGCGCGGCAGTACGTGCAGGTGGATGTGGAACACGCTCTGGAAGGCGGCCTTGCCGTCGTTGATGACGACGTTGTTGCCGTCGGCGTGCAGACCGGACTGCCGCGCCGCGCGTGCGATCCGCTGTCCGATGGTCACCATGCGCGGCGACCGTCTCCGGCGGCGTGTCGGTCAGGTCGACCGTGTGCCGCTTGGGGATGACCAGCGTGTGGCCCCGGGTGAAGGGCCGGATGTCGAGGAGTGCCAGGTAGTCGTCGTCCTCATAGATCCTGATGGCAGGAGATTCGCCGGCGACGATAGCGCAGAACACACAGGCCATTCCGCCACGTTAGCCTGATCGACACGCACCGAGTCGCTGGGTGCGCGACAAGTACGGAGGACCACATGGACGATCGCGAACTCGCCTTCGCAGGCGCCGCGCAGCAGGCCCGCATGCTGGCCAATGGAACCGTCACCGCACCTGCGCTGCTCGATGTATACCTGGATCGCATCGCCCGCCTCGATCCCGAACTGCGGTCCTATCGCGTCGTCCTCGCCGACAGCGCTCGGGAGCAGGCGGCGGCCGCCCAGGCCCGCCTGGACGCGGGGGAGCGGCTGCCGCTGCTCGGTGTGCCGATCGCGATCAAGGACGACGTCGACATCGCGGGTGAGGTCACGACGTACGGATCCTCAGCTCACGGACCCGCTCGCACCGCCGACGCCGAAGTCATTCGGCGGCTCCGCGAGGCGGGCGCGGTCTTCGTCGGCAAGACCGCCGTGCCCGAGATGACGCTGTGGTCGTTCGCCGAAACGGTCGCGTTCGGTGCGACGAGAAATCCGTGGAACACCGACTACACCCCGGGCGGCAGCAGCGGTGGCAGCGGCGCGGCGGTGGCCGCGGGACTGGCATCGATGGCGTTGGGGTCCGACGGCATGGGGTCGATCCGGATTCCGTCGACGTGGTGCGGGCTGTTCGGGATCAAGCCGCAGCGGGATCGGGTACCGCTGGCACCGCACGACGACGCCTGGAACGGATTGGTCGTCAACGGCCCGATGGCGCGGACGGTCGAGGACGCCGCGCTGTTCCTCGATGTGACGGGTGACGAGTCCGGCTTCGTCGCCGCGGCAGCGAAAGAGCCTGGCACGCTGCGGATTGCGGTGAGCACAAAGGTTCCGCTGGGAGTGGTGACACGAGTGGGCACCCAGCAGCGGGCGGCGGTGGAGGAATCGGTGGCGCTGCTGCGTGAGCTTGGGCATCAGGTCGTCATGCGGGATCCCGACTATCCATCGACCGCGATGGCCCACGCGTTGTCCCGGTACTTCCGTGGGGCTTACGACGATGTGCAGACGTTGCCTCATCCGGAGCGACTGGAGGCTCGCACCCGGGAGTTCGCCCGGATCGGTCGGTTGATCTCGGATGAGCGGATGACGCGGATCAGGGCGGCGGAAAGTCGAAATCGCCGAACGCATTCAGTCGATCTATGACGACGTGGACGTCGTCATCACTCCGGGCACGGCGTTGGGGCCGTCGCGAATCGGCGCCTACCAGCGGCGCGGGGCGGTCTCGACGCTGACGTTGGTCGCGGCCCGTGTGCCGTTTCAGGCGCTGTTCAACGTGACGGGCCAGCCGGCGGCCGTCGTGCCGTGGGGCTTCGACGGCAACGGAATGCCGACATCGATCCAGTTCGTGGGCCGGCCGTTCGACGAGGCGACGCTGTTGTCGCTGAGCGCCCAGATCGAGAAGGCGCGACCGTGGGCGCACCGCCGCCCGCCGGTGTCCTAGCGTGCGGTTATGGCTTCCCGCCAGGCGCCAGCTTGTCCGCGTAGCGCATGGTCTGGGCGGGGCTGGTCGACGGCAGCCGCCGGTAGTGCACGTCCGGGCGACGCGGACGAGGCGGTTGAAGTTCTTCTCCGCTGCCGCACCGTTGAAGAAGACGCGTGTGATACCGGGGTGTGCGTCGAACAGCTCGCCGAAGTCGTTGGCCACCATGCTGTCCGGCTCGACCGCCGAATCCAGACTGCCCGCGCGCCGGCATGACTGCAGCACGTCCCACACCGCAATGCCGTTGGCGACGCAGCGCGGCGGTGCGGTCGTCGTACGGATCGTCGGCGGCGAACCCGAAGATCTCGCCGGTGATCCGCCAGAACGCGTTGCGCGGATTGCCGTAGTACTGCTGCGACGCAACAGACATCACGCTGGGCATGTTGCCGAGGATCAGCGTGTGCGCGCCGTCGTCGACGATCGGCGGCAGCCCATGCAGCAGTGGCGCGGTCATGGGAGCGAATATCGCACGCGAGGCGGTATACGTTGAGCCGGTGGCCGAAGATTTCGACATCGAGGCGTCCGGGCTGCTCGACGGTCTCGAAGGGCAGGCGCGCACCGAACGGGCCGAACTCATCGAGTGGCTGCTGGGCGAGGGCTTCACCGTCGACCAGATCCGCGGCGAGGTCTCGCCGATGCTGATGCCTGCGGGGCGCATCGTCGGCGACGACGGCGTGTACGTGTCGGCCCGTCAGATCTGCGAGGAGACCGGCATCGATCTGGAACTGCTCGAGGCGATGCAGCCGGCGCTCGGCCTGCCGAGGGCCGACGATCCCGACGCGGCCATCCATCTGCGCGCCGACATCGAAGCGGCCGCGCGCGTGAAGATCTTCCTCGATATGGGCTTGAGCCGCGAGCAGGTGATCGCCGTGGCGCGAGTGCTCGGGCACGGGCTGGCGCAGACTGCGGAAGCGATGCGGCAAGTCGTGCTCGAGGCGGTCTGTCACCCGGGGCCACGGAACTCGAGCTCGCGAAGGCCTACGAGGGCTGGTGCAGCAGGTATCGCCGCTGCTCGGCCCGCTGTGCGAAGACGTGCTGCGGGTGCAGCTGCGCCACACGTTGGAGACCGAGGCGGTCAGCGTCGCCGAGCGGGCCGCAGGCACGCTGCCGGGCGCGCGCAGTGTCGCCGTGGCGTTCGCCGACCTCGTCGGCTTCACCCGGCTCGGCGAGGCGGTGCCGCCGGAGGAGCTGGAGAATCTGGCCAGCCGGCTCCGTCCATGGCGCACGATGTCGTCGCGCCGCCGGTGCGGTTCATCAAGACGATCGGTGACGCGGTGATGTTCGTCAGCCCGGACCCGGTTGCGTTGCTGCGGACCGCGTTGGAACTTCTCGCCGCCGCCGAGAAGTACGACGACTTCCCGCAGATGCGGGTGGGCATGTCGTACGGGCTGCGCCGTGAGCCGCGCGGGGGACTGGTTCGGCAGTCCGGTGAACGTGGCCAGCCGGGTGACCGGCGTGCGCGGCCGGGTACGGTGCTGGTCGCCGAACCGGCCCGCGAGGCGATCGGTGCGGCCGACGGGTTCGCGTGGTCGTTCGCGGGCGCGCGCCACTTCAAAGGCGTCAAGGGCGAGATCAAGGTGTTCCGGGCCCGGCGGTCCGACGACTGACGCCGCACTAGGCGAAGACCAGCCCGAAGGCGGCGGCGAATGGTTTACGATCCAGGAATGAACCGGGCCGCCTTGGTTATCGGGTTGACCTCAACGGTCGTGCTGACCGCGGAATTGCAGGCGCGGGCGGGGCGCACGCCCAGCCGCCGACCGAACCCGGGTCCCTGTAACTTCACGCTGTCGCCGCCACAGGTGGTCCAGGTCAACGGCGTGGCCAAGGTGACCGCCACGTTGACCCCCGCCGGTTGTCTTGCGCCATGGAGGCCCAAGTACGGCGGTCGCATGCCTGTCCATCCAGGGCGGGGCGGAACAATGCACAAGTCCAGGGAATGCGGTACCGACGCAGGTCTTCTACGAGCCTTATCAGCCCGGCGCGACCTATGAGTCGTCGGGGCGGGGTTGCGGCGCGATCTTCGACTACACGACAGACCCCAACTGCCTGTTGGTCGGGCCGGTCACCGCGACGCTGTAGTCGCGGCGCGGTCGCTTACGATCAGCCGATGCGCGGTTCAAAGATCCTCATCACCGGCCCCACCGGGCAGGTCGCCGTTCCAGTCGCCAAGGCCCTGGCGGCCGACAACGAGGTGTGGGGCATCGCCCGCTTCACCGACGCCGCGGCGCGCGATGACCTCGAGAAGTCGGGCGTGCGCTGCGAGACGGTCAACCTGGCCAGTGGTGACTTCACCGGGCTTCCGTCCGATTTCGACTACGTCATCAACCTGGCGGTGGCCAAGAGCGGTAGGTGGGACAAGGATCTCGCCGCCAACGCCGAGTCGGTCGGGCTCCTGATGGCGCACTGCCGCGAGGCGAAGGCCTTCCTTCACTGCTCATCGGGGGCCGTTTACGACCCACCCGACGACGACCCTCGTGGATGGTCAGGCCCTGTTCGATGGCCTTGACGGGATCGGCCTGGACGGCACGCAGCGCGCTCATCACCGCGGACCATGTCCAGTTCGTCGTGGGGTCGTCGGGATTTCGCAAGGCGAAGTGTCGTGACGTCGATCCGACCCGCATGCTGGTGGTCGTCGACTTGCCGGCGGCATTCATCATGGCCTGCGTGCCGTACCGGGCCTCACCGTCGCTGATCACCAGCACGATGTCGCGTTCGCGAGCGAGCAGCAGGTTGGTCCACGGATCATCGTGACGTTTCCTGATCGCCACCACGTCGGCCATTCGACCGGGCTCCAGCCGACCGGGTGCCACTCCGTTCCACGCGCGAGCCAACAGATCGCCGGGATTCGAGGTCACCATCTCGGCGAGATCGAAGGGTGAGACGTCGAGGTCGGCGTGGCGGATCCAGGTGTATGCGACCTTCATCTCGCCGAGCAGGTTCTTGCTGCCCGACGGACCCCAATCCGAGCCGATGCACACCGATACTCCGTGGGCGCGGGCAGCCAGCACGTCGGTCGTCTGGTCGTACAACCACAGGTTGGAGAACGGCGACCACACCACACCTCCGGGCGCCGCACCGTCGCTGAGATCGGCATGCACGTTCCACTGGCGGAACTCGTCGTCGCCGACTGCACAGCAGTGGATCGCGATCAGCCGATGACGGAGACAGCCGGATGTGGCAACGTCCGCGAACTCTCGGGCCACCTTGCTGCCGCGCTGGCCTTCGCACAGGTGGTACACGAGCGCGCGCCCTCGTCGAGCAGCGCCCGGCGATCGTCGAGCTCGGCCGACGTCAGGTTGATCACGGAGGTGCGGATCGAATCCGGATCCACGCCGTCGTCGACGCTGCGAACCAACTGATTGGCCGGCGTGCCATTGGCGTTCGGCCATCCCTGGATGGTGGTGGTGCCGCCGGCCAGGGCGCGCACCTGGGCGTACGCGAGCAGTGCTTCCGGCGCACCCTTCAAGTACGCGTAGGCCGGCCAACTGACAGCGGGCTTGTACGAGGGCGCGCTCGGCCACAGGTCGCGGTGGAGCCACGGTCCGCTGGTGCGTTTCGGCTCGCTCCACAGCGGCAGCGTGGCGAACCCGAGGTGCGAGTGCAGATCGGTGAGGCCCGGGTACACGTAGGCATCGCCGACGTCGATCTGGTCGATCCCACTGGGCGGGGCGTGACGACCTTGCAGAACCTTGTCGACCAGCGCTCCGGCAAACCGCACACGACCGGCGAAGTGGCGCTGCGCGTCGGCTGCGGCCATCGGCACGATGTGACCCTGTATCTCAAGCACTGTTCACCTCGAGCATCGGCGTACCGCGTCACAGGTTCCGCAGGACTTGTGCTGCCGCGGCTTCTGACGTCGACAGCGGGGGCGCGTCGGTTGCTGATGCCCACGCCGGCATCGTCACCTTGCTGTAGTCGAACGACGGGGATCCGCTGCGGATCGCCCGTGATCCGCGATTGCCGCTGGAGGCTTGCCAGCGCAATGTGCCGAAGGGCAGGTCCTGCCGAGGGATCTGCTCGCGTTCGCCTGCGTAGGTGAACGTCGGCGCCGTGATGTCTCGTCGGTAGGTCATGGTCGAGAGCTCGGTCAGCGCTGACTGCCAGCTCGCGTTGACGCCGCTCTGCAAGCGCGACTTCATGCTGACGGCCGGAATCCCGGTCGGATTGACGTGGTTGCGGAGGCGTTGCGCGAGCGGGCCGACGAAGAGCAGCACCTGCGGGCGCGAGAGGCGGACGGCCTCGGTGTAGATGGCCCGTACCGCTGGGCTGTCGACCGCGGCAGCGGCCGCGGTCGAGTTGTCGGCGAGCGTGTCGACGGGCAGCACGCGGAGGATTGCGTAGCGGCCGGTGATCCCCGCCGATCGCAGGAACGACTGCAGGTGTTGGCCATCGTCGCCGGTGAGGGCCCGCATCGTGAACAGATCGTCCTGCGATTGCTGATCGGCCAGGACGAGGATGCTGGGCCGGTCCAGCCGGCCGCGGAAGATGGGTCCGGTGCCGAACGAGGGTGAGCACTTCAGCCCGAACGACGTGAAGTCCGGCCAGGCGAAACCCGGCTTGCCGCCTTGCAACAGCGCGGCGAACGCGTCACCCGGGCCGCGATCGAACTCCTTGTGGGTCCGCCGCGGTGGCTCCCACGCCACATCGCCGGCGTCGGCGCTGTATCCCTCGTTGGTGCCGCCGCTGCCGCCGGGGTACGTCAGGGTCGCGCCGTCGTTGTTGTACTTGCCGTCCTCGGAGAAGATCTGGATCGACGTCTGGCCGTCGCGACGATTCGACGAGGTCGATCCCCGCCCGAGCCGCCAGGAGACTCCGTACGGAAAATCGCGGAACGGGATCGGGTCCGACGAATAGGTGTACGGCGTGGTCGCCCTGACGGCGCCAGGATCGACGGGCAGCCACGAGGGATCGTCGGCAACCCATTGGTGGACTCGATTGATGGCGGCGTTGAAGCTGGCGATGATCGCTGCCACGGCCCCGCCCTTGCCCGCACCACCGGGATGCAAGACGCCCACCATGTGCAGGCCCGGTGAGATCACCGACGCATCGGCCAGGTGGAGGTTGTCGGGATCCGCCGTGCCGCCGTGACTCTCGACCCAGCTGGCCAGCGATTCCTTCGCAGCCCGACCGACCGCGACGACCAGTTGCAGGTCGTTGCGCAGCACGACGTAGTCGAACAGCTTCTTGCGGTGCTGGGCGATCGGCGACGCGGGATGCTGGGCGATGATCGGCAGCAGCCCGTCGTACTGCCCGAAGATCGGATACACGAAGGTGTTGAGGAAGAGGTACGAGCGATTGATCCCGATGTGCCCAAGAAAATGTTGCATGCGTCCACCGGTGCCCCCTGTGAACGAACGGTGGCTCAACGACTCGTCCTGGGCTCCCTCCTGGCCGACGACGAGTACCTTGACCTGCTGGTCACCGAGGCGGCCGCGGTAGAACATCGGCCCGAAGTGCCACCTGAACTCCTCGTTGCCCGACATCGCGATTCCGAAGCCCCGGTAGTTCGGCGTCTCCGCGAACAGTCGCGACCAGCTGCGATTCTTTGCCGGACCCGGGTCGTGGTCCCATGGGGATCCGCGGTCCTCCCAATACTGCTCCCACATGGCGTGGCACTCCTGTTCTCCATACGGCAGCGTCCGCAGTCGCTGTATGTGTTGACAAGAGCATCCAACGTAGTCGTTTGATACGAACACGTTCGATGCCGAGGGCGTCGTTGTCGAGACGGCGAGATCGATCAGCCGGTGTCACGATCCCAATCGAGCGCAGCACGGCCTCGCCACGCGGCGAGAGGCGATATCCGACCTCGAGGCTCTCGGTCAGGCCGAGCTCTTTCAACTTGCGCACGTTGAGCTTGAAAGCCGGTCGGTCCTGGCCGGCGTGGCGGGCGAGCGTGGTCGACACGATGCCCGGGTAGCGCTCGATCAGCTGCAGTGTCTGGCGGGTCCACGCCCCATTGCGATCGAGGCGCGACAACTTGGCGATCACTGCCGTGAGATCCTCCGGCGACGTGTCGTTCCTGCGGGCGATGCGATCGTCGGGGCCGACGTAGACGAAGTCGACGCGCCACACGGGATCCCTCTCGCCCAACTGCGACAGCAGGTGTGCGCGGTCCGCGGCACCGGCGCGTCGGGCGTCGGCATCGGTGATGTCACTGACCGGTACCTGTCGTACGCCGGTCGCCTCGATCAGCATCCCGGCGATCCGGTATCGGCCGCCGACCTTGGCCTGCGGGCGAACCCACGAGCGGAACGTGACCGTGATCGAGCCGTCGGCGATGCCCGGCCAGGCGTGGGCGCTGAACAACACGAGACGGCACCCTATTCGTCATTGGTCATTCGTCATTCGTCAGGCGCTGACGTCGATGGAGTCCGCTGGTGGCCCGTCGCGGAGCAGCGCCGTGACCAGTGAGTGCAACCCGACCGGGACGAAGAACGCGTCGCTCGCGGCGATCTCGTCGAGCGTCCACCATCGCAACTCGTGCACGTATTCGGCGTTCATCTGCTCCCACGTCAGTCGAGGCACGGGCTCGAACGCATCGCATCGGATGAGATGGATGCGTTCGCGCTGCCCGTCGAACTCGCCGTTCAGGAACGGCACGATGTGCAGCCGATGCCAGACCTGGGGGCCGATGTCGGCCTCGACCAAGCCGATCTCCTCCTCCAACTCGCGGCGGAGCGCGTCGACGTGTGTCTCGCCCGGGTCGAGTCCGCCACCGGGCAACGCCCACCGTGTGGCCGTCGGGAACTCGAAGCGCACCAGCAGCACCCGGTTCGCGGCGTCGACCACCAGCGCCCGAACGGCTTCACGGATGCGCAGACCCGCTGCCGGGTCAGTCATACGCGGTCATTCGTCGGGCGCGTTGTTGAGGCCGTCGTTGAACATGCGATACATGTCGTAGATGCTCTTGCACGCCTCGCACAGGGGGAGTTGCTTCGGGTCGCGCGACGGAACCCACACGTGTCCGCACAGGGCCTCGAGCGGTGTTCCGTAGATCCGTGCCTCCAGTACCTTTGCTGCCGCACTCTCGCCAGGTTCTGTCTTCACGATGTGGGCTGCGGCTGGTTCCTCGGTCTCGAGGTCGGGGTCGATGTCGGGGATCGTCTCGACCGGGGTGGTCGTCAGTTCACTCACGTCACCAGTCAATCATTTCGTGGGTGGCGATGCGACAGCGCCGCAAGCTCGGCCTCGATGTTGGCTCTGGCGCGGTGTTCGAACGTGGCCCGCATGTAGTCGGTGATGAAGAGCGGGGCGCGGTCGAGGAAGTGTTGCAGCACACCCGACCGCCCCCGGCTCCACTCGTCGTCTGCGACGTGGGCGTATTCGGCGCGAACACCGTTGACGTATGCCTGGTAGGCGCCTGGCTCGGCACCCAGGATGGCCAGATCGGCGTCGAGCAACATCGCTGTCTCTGTTGCTCCGTCGCCGGCGTCGCGATGCGCGACCACTGGATCGCCGAGATGGCCAGCGGTGGCGACGACCATCGCGGCAACTGCGGCACAGCGCTGTGTGGACCATCCGATCTCGGCAAGGTCGTTGGTGGCCAACACGGCGCTGAGCGCCTCGTTGTCGTGGGCCGTCGGGTCGTAGATCGCGTCGTGGTACAACGCAGCCGCGATCAACTCGGCCGACGGTACTGCCGCCGAAGACCCTGCCGCCGAGGCCTGGGCAACATCGTGCACGTGGCGAAGCACGAACATGATGTGCGTCGCGGTGTGGTAACGGCGATGCGGTTCGGCATATCTGATCAGCAGGGCGTCGACGTAGCCGTCGTGCTCGGGCCCGGCGACGTGTCGCCATGCCCGCCGGATCTCGGTCTCCGGTTGGGTCATCGAGGCGACGTTACGGCACAGTGACGGTCGTGGCGGTGCTGATCGACGAGCCGATCTGGTGGTTCAAGGGTCGGCGCTGGTCGCACCTGGTCAGCGATGTGAGCTACGACGAACTGCATGCGTTCGCCGAACAGGCAGGGATCCCGCGCCGCGGGTTCCAGGGGGACCACTACGACGTTCCCGAGGAATACTTCGACGACATGGTGGGCGCCGGCGCACTGTTGACCTCGAGTCGCGACCTGTTGCGGCGACTGCGTGCTGCGGGGTTGCGACTGAGCCCCGCCGAGCGGCGGGCCCGGCAATGATCCGGCGGACGGCCGGTCACCATCGCTGCGGCTCGCCCAGCAGGTCGCGTGGGCAGTCGACGCCCGAAGGGCCGACCACGAACCACTCGATCAATTCGATCCCGTGAGACTCGGTGATCTCGTTGGCCTCGACCCACCGGTCGATGTCACCGGGCAGCGTTGCCGGCAGATTCGGCGCAGCATTCGGGCGAACCGTGGCAAGCACCACGCCGCAGAGGTTGAGCGATCTGCTGCCGGCAACCGCCATGCACTCGGCGACCGTCAGCACAGAATCGGGATCCGTTGTGCCACTGACGACGGTGATGGTGTTGCTGCGGCTGGTCTCGTCGAGGAAGAAGGCGATGGTCTCGGCAACGAGTGGCCGATGGATGGCCAACGAGACGATGGCGATGGCGTCGGTCGACGAAAGGATGGGCTCGCCTGCGATGGGCAGGCGGGAACGGGCGGTGGAGTTCGGCATGCGGTGCCTCCGATGACGTGACAGTGCTGTCGTTGACGTTCGGGGGAAGTCGCATGGTCACAGTACGACAGGGGTCTCACACGGATCCGGGGACCATCGTGTCGAGGACCGAGCTCGTGCATAGAGTTGGCGCATGTCCGACGTGACGATCTACCACAACGTTCATTGAAACTCGTCGAGCAATGCCGTGAGCATTGCCGACGAACTCGGTGTCGACTACGACACCGTGCTGTACCTCAAGACGCCACCCGACGAAGCCACGTTGCGGGCGATCATCGCCAAGCTCGAGGACCCGGTCACTGATCTCGTTCGCCGTGACAGTTTGTGGAAGAAGTTGGGTCTCACCGATGCCGATGTCGAAACCGAGGACCAGGTCGTCGCGGTCCTGCTGAAGCACAAGCAGTTGATGCAGCGACCGTTGGTGGTCACCAAGAAGAAGGCGATCATCGGTCGCCCGAAGGATCGCGTGCGCGCCCTGCTGGGCGGCTAACGGTGCCGCCGGCGTCCGCCGAGGGCCTGCAGCACGAGCAACAGAAGGATCGCCCCGACAGCGGCGACAAGCATCGACCGGATGCTGAACTCGTTGATGCCCGTGTGGCCGCTCGCATGCATCAGTGCTCCGCCGATCAAGGCACCCAACACGCCGACGACCACTGTGTAGATGCACCCGCTGCGCTCGTCGTGAACGATCCACCGAGCCAGCAGTCCGGCGACGAAGCCGACCACGATCCACGCGACGATGTTCATACGGCACTCACTCTAGGTTGCACTTCATTGGTCTCGAGCCACACGGCGGGTCCGACATCGCGCGTCGACTAGGCGCGTTCGAAGACGAGCACGAACTCGAGAAGTCCGTTGTCCTTCACCACTGCTACTCGAGTCGACGGATCCGGTATCTCGTAGTCGGAGAACAGGATCGGAATGTTGCCGAGCACGCCGATCCTGCCGTTCTCCAGCTTGGCCTGCACGTCGAAGGTGACCGAATTCGTCACCCCGCGCAGGGTCAGATCTCCGGTCGCTGTGGCCGTGATCGTCGTGCCGTCGGTCGGAACCGTACCGAAATCGATCGGGCTGGTGAGGACGAATGTCGACGTGGGGAACTGATCCACCGTCATGATCCTCGTGCGGAATTGGCCGTCGCGGCTGCTCGAGTCGCTGGTCATCGACGCCATGTTGACCGTGAACTCGGCCGCAGTTGCGCTGGTGCCGTCGATGGTCAAGGTGCCTGTGGCGTCGTTGGTCCGTCCGGCGGCTTCGGTGTCGAGTCCGCCGAGCACCTCGTCGATCCTGTAGCCGAGCGTCGAATCGGACGTCAATGTCCACGTGCCGCTCGCCGCCTCATCGGTGACTGCGCCGCCGGCAGAGCCTGTTGATGCAACCGGTGTGGACGACGTGGACCCAATGGTCGAGTCAGTTGGGGTCGTGTTAGAGACGACGATGGTGTCGACGGCGGTGTCGGCGAGGGCGGCGTCGAGATCCGATGTCGTGAGGGCGGGAGGCGGGTCGTCTTTCAGGACGTAGAACCAGAACAGGAAGCCGCCGACGCCAAGTGCGGCCAACACCACAACAGCAGCAACGATCTTCTTCCAATGCTGTTTCATCAAGCTCCTAAGCGTCCTGGGGCGGGTAGGGCAAGTGGACATCCTCGCATTTGCGACGAGTTCGCGCCCGTCGCGGCGGTGGTTACGCCAGACTGGCGAGCATGACCGTGAACGTCCACATTGCTCGAAGTGCGCCGAAGGCCGTCGACTCGATCGGTGTGCCGGTCGGCGAACGGGGTGCCGTGCCGCGCAGCCTCGGCATGAATCGGGCCGCGCTCGACAGCCGCCGGCTTCGAAGGCAAGCCGGGTCAGACCTTGGTGTTGCCATCGCCGACAGGGCCGACTCAGATCGCGGTGGGCATCGGTGGCGAGGCGCTGACGGCAGCGACTCTCCGAAACGCCGGGGCCGCCTTGGTCCGCGCAGCCGGTCAGCGCACGTCGATGGCGACGACGCTCGCCGATCTCGAAGGAGTCGAAGCTGCGACCGCCGCGCAGGCAGTTGTCGAGGGCGCCGCGCTCGCTGCGTATCGCTATCACGGCTTGAAGACCGAACCACCTGCGCCGGGTCTGACCGACCTGACGCTGATCGTCGGCGAGCGTCGTTCGGCCGGCGCCAAGCTCGGCGGCGAGCGGGGCTCGATCACGTCCACGGCCGCGAGCCTCGCCAGGGATCTGGCCAACTCACCTCCCGCGCACCTCACCGCGCGGATGATCGCCGACAAGGCTGTTGCGCTCGGGGCTGCGAACGGACTCGAGGTCGAGGTGTTCAACAGGGACCAGTTGGCGGCCATGGGATGTGGCGGGATCGTCGGTGTCAACAAGGGCAGCGTCGAGCCGCCTCGCATGGTTCGCCTCCGCTACACGCCACGCAATCCGCGTGGTCACCTTGCGCTGGTGGGCAAGGGAGTGATGTTCGACTCCGGCGGCCTCAGCATCAAGCCCAACGACGGCATGAGGACGATGAAGATGGACATGACGGGCGCGGCGGCAGTGCTTGCGGCGATGACGACGCTGAAGTCGCTCCGCTGCAGAGCAGCCGTGACCGGTTACATGATGTGCACCGACAACCTGCCGTCCGGCAGCGCGTTGAACGTCGGCGACGTGCTGACCTTCCGCAACGGCAAGACGGCCGAGGTCCTCAACACCGATGCGGAGGGTCGACTCGTCCTAGCCGACGGGCTGTCGATGGGCGTCGAAGACAAGCCGGATGCAATCGTCGACATCGCCACCCTGACGGGAGCCATGATCGGGGCACTCGGTGTGAAGATGGCCGGCGTCATCGGCAACGACCAGCCGTTCGTCGATCGCGTCAAAGCTGCGTCGGCCGACGTCGACGAGCAACTGTGGCAGCTACCGCTCGAACGCAGTTACCGCAAACTGCTCGACAGCAACGTCGCCGACATGAAGAACGTCGGCGGCCCCTTCGGTGGCGCCATTCTCGCCGCGCTGTTCCTCAACGAGTTCGTCGGCGACACGCCCTGGGCACACCTCGACATCGCCGGCCCGATGAACGTCGACGCCGACGAAGGTTGGCTGTCGCGTGGCGCCACGGGCTTCGGCACGCGCCTGTTGATCCAACTGGCACTCGATTTCGCTAAGTGACTCACGCTGCGTCGGGCGGGTAACCGCCGCTGATCGCCATCGACGTTGCCTCGATGGCGGCCGCAGGAGCCACCCCAAGTGCGAGCAACTGCCGCTCGACCGCATCCGCTTCGTCACCGGTCTCGACCATGGCCTCGGCCAGCACGCGTGCCCGTTCGAGATCGGCCAGCGAGATCCGTGTCGTGGGCAGGCTCCACTGTTGGTGCGCCAGGCGCAGGTGGGGCGGCATGCGCTGAAGGTGGCGAGTGGCTACTGGCGGCACGCGCCGCCGCACGGCCAGGCCACCGTCTGTCGGCTGCGCGACGCCGAACAAGACGCATCGGTTGAGCGATCGCATGAACGCGTTCGCCGTGCCGACGGTGTACGAGAGACCGAGCGCGCTCGCTGTCTCCTCGAGGTCGAGCTCGTATCCCAATGGGTAGCGGTCGAAGCCGAGCACGAGGCGACGCAGGATCCAGGTTGCGGTCGGGCCGAGCACATTGAGCCAGAAGAGCTCGACATACTGCGAACGCACTTCGAAGCCGACCGAATCGACGACCGGGTCGTGCCAGGGCACCACCATCAGCAGTTGGTCGTTGACCGGTATGTCCATCGGGGCGGTTGCCATCGAGGCCTCCCTCGCGGGTGCTGGGTGGAATGCTGGAGCGCTACGGGGGAGGCCATCCCAAAGATGCACGCCGAGATGCCGGAAGCGGCACCGCAAGTCGGCTACTGGATCTTGTTCGCCGCCAGGGCCTCGCGTGCCTTGCTCATGGTTCCGTCATAGCCGAGCGAGGCGAGCCGCTGACCGGACTCGCGGTGCTCTTCCTCGGTGCCCTCGATGCCGGTCGCGTCGACGACCCGGTTCATCAGGTTGTTGAAACCGCAGATGCAGATCGCGTCGAAGATGGTGTCCTCGCTCCAGCCGGCGGCACGTACCGCGGCGATATCGGCGGCGGTCATCTGGCTCGGCGTGCGGGTCAGCTTCTGCACGAAGCGCACGAGTGGCTTCAACTTCTCGTCGATCGGCGCGGCGTCGATGCTGACGAGGAGCTGTTCGAAGGCGGATTCGTCGACACCCAGCTCCGAGGCCGTGTACTTGTGCGACAGGTGGCAGAAGTCGCAGTCGTTGATCGCCGAGCCGTACGCGAAGAGAATCTCCTTCTCGGCGTGTGTCAGCTCGGATGTGCCGCGCAGGAAGAGCTCGCCCAAGCTCATCAGCGCGGCGCCCTTCTCGGGGAAGCGCATCACGAGGTCGCGCATCCGCGAATGCTCCGGCATCGATTCGAAGTGGGCCACGATCATCCTCCCTTTACGACAATTTCGTCGACGAGCGCGCTCCATCCACCGACGATCCAATCACGGTCGAAGATGGTCTTGGCGTCGCTGTTCATCTCATCCCACTCCTCGGACTGCATCGTCACGTCGAACGCGGCGCGGTTCTGGAACCAGCATTCGGAGAAGCCGTCGAAGCCGGGCTTCACGCCTTTGTGGATCGGTTCGACGACATGGTTCTGGACGTAGCGGTCGATGCCAGGGACGCGCACCCCGAATGCTCCACCGTGCGTTCGCGTCCAGTATTGGTGCGCTTCGTGCGTGAGGTTGGGGTTCGCACGGATCTCGTTCGTGAACTGCACGAACCACACCGCCTTGAATGGACCCATCGGCCCATCGATGATGAGGTGCTCCTCGACGGCGGCAGTCATCGACTGCGACGAGTCTGAGTCGAACAACGACGAGGAATCGGTCTGCATCGCCGACCACTGCGGCGATGCTACGGACGACTGAAACGTGCTGCGGTCGGCAAACCAGACGCATGCGTAACCGTCGAAAGCCGGAAGCGAATCGTGAATGCCGACAAGACCCAATGACGCCGTAGCGAGGTTCTGGACGTACCGATCGACACCGGGCACCTCGGCCCCCAGCGAGGCGTGATCACCGCGCCACCGATCTGTGCCAGCGGTGTGGCCGACGGTCGGCGCGAAACGGGCGACCTCAGCGATCTTGTACACGCCGGTTGCCCTTCGTCATGGTGACGTCCGGCCGTCGTCCATCGGATCCCAACTGATGACGGTTTCCTCGAGTGCACCGCCGACGAGCGACGACTCGAATCCGTTGGGTCCGTCCTCGAGGGTGAGCTTCCATTCAGGGCTCGCCAGGCACGCCTTGTATGCCTCGAGACTCTCGAACCAGTGCTCGGCATGGCCGTCGTAGAACGGCTTCTCACCGGTCGGTAGTTGGGTCGTTCCGTCGAGTGCCTCGACCCAGTAGCTCTGCACGTAGCGGAGCATGCCGGGCGCTGCCTTGGCCAGGTCGGCGTGTGGCCCGCGCCACCACTTCAACACGTCTTCTCGCGGCAGGTCCGGCCGGAACTTGGCGAGCCAAATGACTTTGTACATCGGTACCCCTCCACTGTGTTTGATGTCGTTGGTTTGAACTAAGCCCAGACCTCTATCCCCACACCTTCTCGCTGATGCCGACCACCAGCTCGAGCTTGCGCCACTGGTCGTCCTCGGTCAGGTCGTTGCCGTGATGAGTGCTCGAGAACCCGCATTGCGGGCTGAGCGCCAACTGGTCGAGCGGCACGATCGTCGAGGCCTCTTCGATCCGACGTTGGACCTCATCTGCGGATTCCAGCTCGGCGGTCTTCGTCGTGATCAACCCGAGCACCGCTGTCTTGCCGGGGGCGAGGTAGCGCAGCGGCTCGAAACCGCCGGCACGCTCGCTGTCGAACTCGAGGAAGAACGCATCGACGTCGAGACCGCCGAAGATCCGCTCCGCGATTGGTTCGTAACCCCCACTGGCCACCCACCGGCTGCGGAAGTTGCCGCGGCACATGTGCGTCGAAACCAGCAGATCGTCGGGGCGACCGGCAATGACCGCGTTCATCGCGTCGCGGTGCCGGACGATCATCTCGTCGGGATCGTCGCCACGCGCCGTCATCTGCTCGCGAAAGTCGGGATCACAGAGGTAGGCGAAGCTGACGTCGTCGAGTTGCAGGTAACGACATCCCGCTTCGTACAACGCGTCGACTTCGCTCCTGTAGGCGTCGACGAGGTCGGTCCAGTACTGCTCGATCTCGGGATACGCATCCTGGTCGATGACCTTTCGACCGCCCATGAAGCTCGCCATCCCCGGCCCCGGGATGGTGATCTTGGGAACACCTTTCCTGGTGGCCGACGCCAGGTATGTGAAGGCGTCGACGAAGATCGGGTGCGGTGTGGCGAACCTTGCCGACGACGACAGGGATCGGCGGGCTCTCGCCTTCGCCTTGGAAGTTGGCGGGCCGCTCTCGTTGGGCGAGACCGATGCCCTCGAAGCCGTTGAGGAAATCGAGGTGCCACCAATCGCGGCGGAACTCGCCATCGGTCACCGCGGGGATGCCGATGGCCTCCTGACGGGCGACGAGCTCGTCGATGCATGCGTCTTCGATCGCGGTCAACGATTCCTTCGACGTCTCACCGTCTCGCCACGACTGGCGCGCCGCCGCCAATCGTGCTGGGCGTAGCAGGCTGCCGACGTGGTCGGCGCGATGCGGAAACTGTGGCATGAGATCAACCCCCAAGCTTTTCGTGTTGATGGTCACTCGGCTCCGAATCGCGGGACGTGCGTGTCGCCCAGCGCCACGTGCACGATGCTCGATCTCGGTGTAGAAGTCGAGGCTGTGCTGACCGCCCTCGCGGCCGAGGCCGCTGGCCTTGACGCCGCCGAACGGCGTTCGCAGATCGCGGACGTTGTGTGAGTTCAGCCACAGCATCCCGGCCTCGATGCGATGCGCGATGCGATGGCCGCGGCGCAGGTTCTCGGTCCAGATGTAGGCGGCAAGGCCGTAGCGGGTGTCGTTGGCGAGCCG
Source organism: Ilumatobacteraceae bacterium (assembly GCA_963746365.1). Taxonomy (GTDB): domain Bacteria; phylum Actinomycetota; class Acidimicrobiia; order Acidimicrobiales; family Ilumatobacteraceae; genus JAENVT01. The sequence goes on from CAVVBH010000031.1 coordinate 19,430, forward strand.
AACGGCTTCGTCGTCGCCTTCGAACGGCGTCACGCAGACGACGGGGCCGAAGATCTCTTCCTGGAAGATGCGCATGTCGGGACGTACATCGGCGAACACGGTCGCGGCCAGGTAGTTGCCCGATCGGCGAGATGGTCGGGGCGACTCCCGCCGGTGACCAGTCGTGCGCCTTCTTCGATGCCGCTCTCGATGTACGACATGACCCGCTCGTAGTGCTCGGTCGAGATCAGTGCGCCGAGCTCGGTGGCCGGATCGGCTCGGATCGCCGATCGCGGATCGCGGCGGCGCGCTCGCCGAGCTTGGTGACGAAGTCGTCGTACATCGGGCGCTCGACGAGGACGCGCGACCCGGCCGTGCAGCGTTCGCCGTTGAGCGAGAAGACGCCGAACAGTGCGCTGTCGAGGGCCGCGGGCGACGTCGGCGTCGGCGAACACGATGCACGGTGACTTGCCGCCGAGCTCCATCGACAGGCCCTTGAGGTGGTCGGCCGCCGAACGCATGATGATCTTGCCCGGTCGTGGTCTCGCCGGTGAACGAGATCACCGGAACATCGGGATGGGCGACCAGCGCCGCGCCGGCTTCCTCGCCGAGCGCCGTGCACGATGTTGAACACACCGTGCGGGACACCGGCTTCCTCCATGATCTCGGGCAAGCAGGCTGGCCGTCAGCGGCGCTGAGCTCGGCCGGCTTGAGCACGACCGTGCAACCGGCGGCGAGGCACGGCGCGAGCTTCCACGTGGCGAGCATGAACGGAACGTTCCAGGGAGTGATCAGACCGGCCACGCCCCTCGGGCGGCGGATCGACGTAGCCGACCTGGGCATTGGTGCGGAAGGCGTCCTCGTGAATCGCGCCGCAGACGTCGGCGAAGTAGCGGAAGTTCTCGGCCGCGCGCGCCGCGAGCCCGTGCGCCTGGCTGATGGGGAGCCCGGTGTCGAACGCCTCGAACGCGGCGATCACGTCGGCCCGCGATTCGATCGCGTCGGCGATTGCGTCGAGGGTCTGCGACCGCTTGCGGGCGGACAGCCCGACCCAAGCGCTCGTCGACGAACGCGCGACGACCTGCGGCAACGGCGCTGTCGACGTCGGCCGCGCCGCCGGCGGCCAGCGTGCAGTACTGCTCGTGCGCTGACCGGATCGGTGACGGCGAGGTGCGCCAGTCGGCGCTGTCGACGTGCTCGCCGTCGATGTAGTGACGAATCGCCGAGGGCAGCACGTCGTTGAGCTCTGGCGCTGACGGCGGTCGCCGACACCGTCGTCATCAGGCCGGCCTGAGTGAATCGGCGAGCTCGGCGAGTGGGGATTCGAGCATCGGCGCGCCCTCGATGAGAAGCGCGTCGATGCGCGGCAACCCCAGCCGGCGTCGGGGTGACGAGCGGCGGGCGAACGTAGCTCCGAGTCGATGAGGCCGCCGCGCGCGAGCACGTTCTTGATCGGCGCCGGGTTGGTCTCGACGAACATCAGGTCGACGAGCGGGTGCAGGCCGTAGTGGATGGCGAGCGCCTTCTCGGTGTCGCCCGCGACCCAGTAGTCGTACATGTTGGCGACCGCGCTGGGCGCAAGGTTGGCGACGGCGCTGACGAAACCGATCCCGCCGAGCGCGAGCAAGCGGCAGGCACAGCAGCTCGATGCCCGACCACATCAACGTGTCGCGACCGCACAGGTGGAACACGCGCGAGAAGTGCTCGAAGTCCTTGGTGGTCTCCTTGACGCCGACGATGTTGTCGTGGTCGCGGCGCAACCGGGCGACGGTCTCGGGGGCGACGTCGACGGCGGTGCGGATCGGCACGTTGTAGAGCACGATCGGCATGTCGGGGAAGGTGCGCGGCGACCGTCGAGTACCACTGGTACAGGCCCTCTTGGGTGGGCCGCGAGTAGTACGGCGTGATCACGAGCGCAGCGTCGGCGCCGAGCGACGATCGCGGCCTGGGTGAGCTCGAGCGTCTCGTCGAGCTTGGCCGATCCGGTGCCCGGGAGGAACGGCACCCGGTCGGCGACCTCGTCGGCGACGACCCGCATCGCGGCGATCCGCTCGGCCACGGTCTGCGCGCTCGGCTCGCCGGTCGAACCGCCGAGTCGAGATCCCATGCGAGCCCGACGTCGAGCTGCCACTGCACCAGCGCTCCGAAGGCCGTCGTGATCGACCTCGCCGTCGGCGGTGAATGGCGTGACGACCGGAGCGATCGAGCCGCGGATCGACGCGGGGTTCGACCGGAACCTCATGGCGCCGGCTCGACGACCGCTGTCTCGTCGGACATCTCGTTGCCGAGGTGCTGCAGCAGCGAGCGCGCGGTCTTCATGCGGTGACCCCGGGCGAATGCCTCGATCTCCTCCGACGACCTTCCCGCCTCGATGAGTTGCAGCAACCGCTCGTGCTCGGCGACGCTGCCGATCGCGCGCTCCGGGATGAACTCGAACGCCGACCTGCGTGTCGTCTCGAGCAGCTCCCACTCCTTCACGACCATGGTGAGCAGGTGGCGATTCGGGCAAGCGCCGGTACAGGATCTCGTGGAACCGCTGGTTGGTCGCAGTGAACTTGAGGGGGTCCATCGCGTCGACGTAGCCGCGCATCTGGTCGTTGAGCGCTCGCGGGCCGCTTTGATGTCCCTCGCGGTGATGTGCGGTGCCGCCAGACCGATGGCGACACCTTCGAGCACGGCGAGTGCCTCGACCGTCTCGGGATACCGGTCGAGGTCGATGCTGGTGACCGTGGCGCCGACGTTTCGGGTGTACGTGACGTATCCCTCCGCCTCGAGCCGGCGGATCGCCTCGCGCACGGGGACGACACTGACGTCCATCTCGCGGGCGAAGTGTTCGATGACGAGCCGTTCGCCGGGCGTGCGTTGGCCGTCGAGCATCCGCTGCCGGATGAAGGCGTAGGCGTGGTCGGCCTTCGACCTCGGTGCGCCGGGTCCGGCTTCGACCTCGAGCTCCGCCAGGCTGTTCTTGATCGACTTCATGCGTCGAATCCCTCTCTTTTTCAGGCTGTTTCCAGGCATGACCGCTTGTGATGGCTCAGGGCCATCGGCTGATCATATATGATGTTGGGAGTCGGCGCCACCGGGTGTGATGTCGACTCCGGTGGTGTGTTCGACCCAGCGCACCAGTTCGCTCAGGCTCTTGCCCGGTCCGGCGAAGGCGTGTGCCGCTTCGTACGTGCCCTCGCAGTGGTCGACGAACGGCAGCGGAACCTCGAGGTCGCGGGCCAGCTGAGCGGCGATCTCGACGTCTTTGAGCATCAGTTCGAGACCGGAACGGATCGTCGAACGTACGGCTGAGGATGCGTTGCGGAACGTGGTTGAGGGTGATCCACGAACCGCCGGTCGACTCGTTGAGCACATCGTTCATGGCCGCAGGATCGAGACCAGCGCGCTTGCCGAGCGCGAGCCCTTCCGACGTCGCCAGGAACGTCATCGCCGTGATGGTGTTGTTGATGCACTTCATGATGTGACCCGAGCCCAGCGGGCCACAGTGGAAGATCGCCCGGCCGAGCAGATCGAGCACCGGTCGCACCCGCTCGACCTCGGCCGGGTTGCCGCCGACCATGAAGACGAGGTTGGCCTGCTCGGCACCCCACTGCGCGCCGCAGACCGGGGCGTCGACCATGGCGATGCCTCGCTCGGCAAGCTTCGAGGCCGTTTCCAAGGTCAGCCACGGCTGCGCCGACGACGTATCGAGCAGGAGCGACCCACCGGCCATGGTCTCGATGAGCCCGTCGGGGCCGACCGCGACCTGTTGCACGCACGCTGCCGTCGGGGAGCATCGTCAGCACGATGTCAGAGTCGGCGCCGACTCCTGCCGGGTTGTCGGCGATCGCAACTCCCGGATGGACATCGTGCAGGCGGTCGACGGCCGCGGCGTCGGTGTCGAACACGGTGAGATCGAACCCGGCCTTTGCCAGATGGCCGGCCATGGGGTGACCCATGATGCCGAGACCGATGAAGCCGATTCGTGGGCGGGTCATTAGGGCGACTCCAGTGTGTCGGTGATGAGCCAGTGGCCCGGCCTGACCTGTCGGAGCGCGAAGGTGAAGGCGAACGGCCGTTCAGATCTGCTGCCCTCCTGACCGGAGGAGGAGACGTTGATCTCCGTCACGGTGCCGCTCGCGACGAGCCCGGCGTTGGCTCCACTTTGCAATCCACCGGGGAAGACCACGATCAGATGGAGCGAATCGAACCTGTACCTCGATGCGACACGTACCCCGTCGCGCCCGCTGCCCTCGATCTGCGCTTGCATGTCTTGCAGGCGGGCACCGTGGTCGACCGCAGCCAGCAACGTCGCGTCCCCCCGCATTGCAGCTTCGCTCTCGACCTCGAGGTTGAAGGCGAGTTGGGCGGCGAGATCCTGGGCCCCTTCCGGCGTGGCGAGCCTGGCGCTGATTCCCGCGACTTCCGGATCGATCGTCACGATCGGCAGCGAGGCCGGATCGATGCCCGCCAAAACGTCGGAGTCGAGTGTCGGCAGGGCATCGACGCCCGGGACTCTCGACGGGATGCCGGCGGCCGCCACACCTCCGGCAAACACGCCGGCTGCCACCACGGCGACGAGGGCGCGGGCGGCGACGGTCTTCGCGCCGACCTCGGCGCGCCCCCCGGTGAACAGCTTCTTGAAGAACCGTCGGGGATCGTCTTCGGGGGATCCGGCAACCGGCAGTCGCCGTTCCAGCAACTTACGAGATGCGCACATCACCGCCAGACTGCTGAGGAGGCCGACCTTGACGCCGAACTCCGTCTTCCAGGGCGCCATCAGGATCGACGCCAGCAGGCCCACCGAGGCGCCGAACACGATGCGAGCGACGCGGCCGCTGGGCACCGTGCGGGGATCGGTGATCATGAAGTACAGGAAGATGAAGATCTCCGGCGACGTGAGGATGATCCACCAGAAGTGCGACCCCTCAATCGGCATCAACGACCAGCGGACGGTGATCGAGTGATCCAGTGCCGCCAGCACGCCGACGCCGGCGGCCAGCGACAACCAGAACGCGATCCCCATACCCATCAGGCGGAGCCGAGAACAGATGTACACACCGCCGATGAAGATCACTGCATACGCAGCGACCATTGGCGACCCGAGCGGTGCCCACCAGAAGTCGAGTGGTTCGACCCGCTCGCTCCCGAGGATGATGAAGGCGAGCACGAGGGCAATGTTCGATGGATTGAAAACGTGCCCGCTGCGGAAGCGCACCGCATACTTCGTCAACAACCCGAACGCCGCAACGCCCGCAAAGAAGTACCAGCCGCGAAGCGTCCAGTAGTCACCGTTCTCCGTGCCGATCACCCGCAGGAGCAGCGCGGTGCTGCTGCCCGTCTGCAACGCGCTTGCCGGCCACGCGAGCATCTTCGTGCGCCGGAACGTGACCGCCACTTCGATCGTCGCGCAGGTGAGCATTGAGACCAGGATCTGAGCGATGGACACCTGAAAGCCGAGCCAGGCGATCCCGAGGACGAAGATCGAGAGGGTGACCACCGCCAGATGGATTCGAGGGTCGCGGATGTTGGGGGGTACGAGGCTGTACGGGCGGCCGCGGATGCGAAGCTGGCGATACGGCGCCATCTCGGTGTGCACTGGGTCGGCCGGAAGCGCGGTGATGGTCACAGGCAGCTCGAGGCAATGCGAAAGACCATGGTCGAAATCATGTCCCCCCAACGGATCACGGCATCATCGTATATGATCTTGCCGAGACTGCAAGGGGGCGCGCGGGCCCGCCTCAGCTTGACACTCTGAGCCGAATCCTATACGATCCGCGCTGGCTGTCATGGCTCGAACCTTGGGGTGCCGAGACAGCAATTTCCGCAGTGATCTGCGGTGGAGCAGCGAGTCAGGGGGAGCGCTTGTCCGACATGATCAGCAACTCTGACAGCAGCGCCAAGGCGGTTTCATCGCGGCGTCAAGCTCTCGGAACGCTGATGGGCAACGCGTTGTTCAGCACCCGCTTCGCAACCATCTGGATCGCCACTGGGCTCCTGGCCATCATCTGCGCCATCGTCGCCCCGAGCATCTTCACATCGGCGTCGTGGAGCTCCGTCCTACCGTTCGGCAGCCTCGTCGTCATCCTCGCGCTCGGCCAGATGCTGGTGATCATGGTCGGTGGCATCGACCTGTCGATGGCGGCATCGATCTCGCTGCTCGCCAACATCCTGGTCGGTGTCTCCAAGGGGGCCAACGGCCGCCTCGGAATTGCCGTGCTCGCTGTCCTCGGTGTCGCCGTCCTGATCGGGTTCGTCAACGGTGTGCTGGTGGCCATCGTCGAACTGAATCCCCTCATCGTCACGCTGTCGATGAAGTTCGTCATCGATGGCTTCACCTCCGAGTACCGCCTCGGCATCGCCAACAGCACCACGGTGCCGGACTCGCTCGCCAACGTCGTGATCGACAAGGTGTTCGGCGTCAGCAAGGCCTTTTGGGCCGTGATGGTTCTGACGTTGGTGGTCTCGGTGATCTTGCGATCGTCGGTTCCCGGACGCCGTTTCCAAACCGTGGGGGCCAACCGACGAGCCGCATGGACGGCCGGCATCCACGTGCGTACCTACGTGGTCCTGGCGTACATCGGGGCGGCCGTGGCAGCCGGGCTGGGTGCGATCTTGCTCAGTGGACTCGTGCGAAGCCCCGGGGCAACGCCGGGTACGCCGTACCTCCTGGGGCCGGTGGCCGCAGTGGTGTTGGGCGGTGCCGCTCTCTCGGGTGGGCTGGCCAGCCCGTGGTCGACGTGGGTGGCCGCCTTCTTCCTGCAGGTTCTCTCGCAGATGCTCAGCATTCTCGGTCTGGACGCCGCCTGGCGCAACGTCGTCTTCGGACTGGCGATCGTTCTCGGAATGATCATCTCCGGCGACCGCATCGCCGACGTCATCGGCCGCTTGCTGGTGCGCAGTTCGGCGCGAAGTCCGACGGTTTTGCCGAACCCGCTCGCCCCCACCAAACCCACCTAACCGTCGTCAGATTCCATCACCAATGACCAGATCCAATGAAGGGCTAACTCTCGTGAACACAACAACAAAGGGGAACACCAAATGATCCGCCATCGTCACCGAATGGCCGCCGCGCTCTGCGCTGTCGGTCTCATCGCCGTGAGTTGCGGCAGCGACAGCGAAGACTCCGCAGACACGGCCGCGCCCGCCGGCACGGCGGCGCCTGCGGCGCCCGCGGATACGGCCGCGCCGGCCGACTCGGCGGCGGGAACAACCCCGGCGGCCGGCGGCGACACGGGTGCCACGCTGAAGGACGGTGAGTTCGGCGAGAACTTCACCCCCGATCCCACCATCTTGGCCACCGGCCTCGGTGGCGCCGGGTCCCTGCCGACGGAGGAGCGGGCACGCAACGTCGCCCTCGCCACCATCACCCGCGCCTCGACAACCGTGGACGAGGACCTGGCCTTGAAGTGCTGGAAGGACAACGGTTGCGACACCGGTAGCGGCGGCAAGCTGAAGGTCGGCCTGGCCGATGGATTCGGCGGCAACATCGCCCGTCAGATCTTCAAGATGGAATTCATCCTCCAGGCACTGACATACCCGGAGATCGGCCACATCGCGTACACCGACGCGAACCTCGACACGCAGAAGGCGATCTCCGACGTGCAGAGCTTCGCGGCGCAGGACTACGACGTGATCGTCAGCTACCCGGACGCCGGCGAGGCGTTGGTTCCCGCGTACAAAGCTGCAACGGGTCAAGGCGCGAAGGTGGTGCTGTGGTCGGGCGCCAAGATCGGCGCTCCCGGCTCTGACTACCTGACCTACAGCGGTAGCGATCAGTGCGCGCTGGCCCACGCTTGGGGTGAGCAGTTCGCCAAGTCGTTGCCGGACGGCGGCGACATCGCCATCATCCTCGGCGCTCCCGGCAACCCGACCGACCCGCTGGAAGAGAAGTGCCTTCGAGAGACATTGCCTTCCAACATCAACATCGTCGCCAAGCAGGGAACCGCGTGGAGCCGCGATGCCTATCAGCAGGCCACATCGGCCATCCTCGCCGAGCACCCCGACATCAAGGGCATCGTCGGAGCTTACGGAGATGCCTTCGTCGGCTCGATCCGGGCATACGAGGCCGCCGGCATCAAGATGGATGGTCTCGTCACCATGCACCAGTCCGACGACAACCCGTTCCTCTGCGCATGGAAGGACGCGGGAGGTGTCACCGACTCGTACACCTACGTGGCGTTGCTCCTCGAGGGGCGCGCCGGCGATGACGTCGGCGATGATGAGCATCGCCGGGTACGAGGTGCCCTCCGAGATCGTCTTCGGTGTGCAGCTGAAGAAGGTCAACAACGACTCGTGCCGCACCGACATCCCGCCCGATGGATCGCCTTCGAGCCTGGTGCCGCCAGAGCTGCAAGCGAAGATGTTCCCGGCTTGATGCATTTCGACCTGGTCGAGACGGTGGGCGGCGCCATTGGCGCCGCCCACCGGGGTTTCTGGCGTCGTACTGTGTGACAACGGCACGCATCCGCTGCATGACAGCCCAGGCTCTCTCGTTGATCAGTGTGCTGCTCGCCACGGGTGGCTGCAGCTCATCGCGCCCCGAGGCGCAGGAGACACCTCCGATCGGCATCGAGCTCCGTCCCAAGGCGACAGAAGCACCGGCCCTTGGTGCCGCGTATGCGCTGTCGATCGCGGTTCGCAATGACACGTCAAAGAGTGAGTCGGTCCCGATCACGCTGACGCTCACCTCACCTGATGGCAAGAAGGTGGACTTCTACACGACCTCGGTCTTCGCGTACGGAGGCAAGGAGTCGACCGAAGACGTCGCCACGACGCCGGCGCAGTGGTTCAGCCAGACCGGGCGGTACACGATCACGGCTGTGAGCGCGTCCGTGCCGGACACCGCCGAGTTGGCCTTCGACGTCGTCGATCCCGGGCCCGCGACACCAACCTTCGCCGACGTCTCCGAGCAAGCCGGCGTAGCGACGTCGATTCCTCCAGCGAAGTGCGGTCAGTTTGCCAACGGCGCCGCGTGGGCCGACGTCGACGGCGACAACGACCCCGATCTCCTGGTGACCAGACTGGGCGACCCCGTACAACTGTTCATCAACGACGGCGAGGGTCACTTCGATGAACACGCAGCGCAACTCGGTGTGAGCGTGACGGATGCAAACGGGGCGTCGTTCGCGGACTACGACAACGACGACGACTCCGATGTCCTCCTCGTGCGCGACGGCACGGATTTGCTCTTGGCAAACGATGGGGCGGGCCACTTCACCGACGTCTCGGTGAACGCGGGCATCGGTGACGACGATGCCCGAGGGATGAACGCAGCCTGGGGCGATTTCGATGGCGACGGCCATCTCGATGTCTACGTCGCCAACTACATGCAGTGCACCGGCGACTGGGAGACCGCCGGTGAGGTCATCTCCCAGGTCGCCTACTACGACGACACCCTCTACCACAACAACGGCGACGGGACGTTCTCGGATGTGACCGATCGGCTCGAACACGACCTCGGAACGCGCGACGACGGCGCCACGGTCGGGGCCGGCTTCGCCGCGGCGTGGATCGACTACAACGCCGACGACCTTCCTGATCTGTATCTCGCCAACGACTTCGTCGGGCCCTCACCCGACCACAACCGCCTGTGGCGCAACGACGGCCCGTCACCGTCCGGGTGGATGTTCACCGACGTGTCTCTCGAGGCTGGTGCAGCGCTGTTCATGAACACGATGAGCATCGGCGTGGCCGATGTCGACCGCGACGGCGACTGGGACATGGCGCTGTCCAACATCGGTGGGAACAAGCTCTTGCGCAACGATGGCAAGGGTGCTTTCGTCGAAGACGTGCAATCCGGCATCGAGCGCCCGACGCAGGAAGCTGACTACGCATCCGTCACCTGGGTCAGCGGCTTCTACGACTTCAACCTCGACGGATGGGAGGATCTCTACATGAGTGCGGGGAACCTGCAGCGAGCCCCCGGCACTCCGGTCGGCGTCCAGCCGAACGAGTTGTTCCTCAACGACGGCACCGGCAACACGTTCCTCGACGTCAGTTCCGCCACAGGTGCCGACGACACCGGAGATAGCAAGGGTGTCGCGTTCGCCGACTACGACATAGATGGTGACATCGACATGTTCGTGGTCGACCAGGGCGGGTCGACTCATCTGCTCCAGAACACCACGCCCCGAGGATCGAACCACTGGATCGAGGTCCGCGCTGCCGGAACGTCGTCCGACCGGGATGGCTGCGGCGCAACCGTCGAGGTCGAAGGACGTGGACCCACCATGCGGCGCACCGTGCCGTGCGGCTCTGGTACTACCGGGTCTTCGAACCAGCCGATCGTCCACTTCGGGCTCGGCTCGCCCACCGACACAGTCACGGTTTCGGTCCGCTGGCCGACAGGCCGCACTCAAACGCTGGACGACGTCGCCGTCGATCAGCTGATCACCGTCGAGGAGCCCCCCGCATGACCATCGACAACACCGAACGAACGAACGAGCCGTCGACGGAGCCGACGCCGGAAACGATCGTCTTGTCGGTGCGCGGAGTTTCGAAGCGCTACGGGCCGGTGCAAGCCAACGACAACATCACCATCGACTTCCGCGCGGGTGAGATCCACGCCCTCCTCGGCGAGAACGGCTCGGGCAAATCGACTGTGTTGGGCATCGCCAGCGGTGCCGTCCAACCGGACGCCGGCGAGGTGGAGATCGCCGGTGAACCGTTGACCACTGCGTCGCCGAAGGAGGCAATGCGCCTCGGGCTCGGCATGGCGTACCAGACGATGACCGAGGTGGCCGGCCTCACGGTTGCCGAGAATCTGTTCCTCGCCGCCCCGCGCAGAATTGCGCCCGGCGTATGGTCGCATGGAGGACTGGGCCACACAGAAGCTCAGCGACTACCAGCTCGACATCCGCGCCGCGGCGAGGACCGAGACCCTGTCGCTCGCGCAACGACAGATGCTCGAAGTCGTCCAAGCGTTGCTGTCGCATCCGAAGGTCCTGCTGCTCGACGAGCCGACAACGGCGCTCGGTCGCGCCGAGGTCGACCGGTTGCACGAGCTGATCCGTTCGCTGGCCGCCGACGGAGTGGGAGTCGTCTACGTCAGCCACAGGTTGCCGGAGGTGCTCGAGGTGGCGACACGGGTCACGGTGCTGCGCGACGGCGTCGCTCAGGGCACGTTCGACGCCAGTGCACTCACCGAGGCCGACGTCGTCACGCTGATGGTCGGCCGGCCGATGGACACGTTGTTCCCCGAGTCGGAGGTCGACCAGCAGGCCGCGGTTGCCATGACCGTCACTCAACTCAGCGGTCGACGGTTCGGTCCCGTCGATCTCACTGTGCGCCGTGGCGAGATCGTGGGCATTGCCGGTGCGGAAGGCAACGGTCAGGTGCAGTTCCTGCGTGCCCTCGCCGGCGTGGAGCCTTCCAACGGAAGGGTGGTCTGCGCGGGCAAGCGGGTCCACCTGGCCAGTCCCCCCGGGCCATTGCGTGCCGGCATCGTGCTGCTCAGCGCGGATCGCAAGGCGGAGTCGATCTTCACAGCGCTCGGCGTGCGCGCGAATGCGACCGTGGTGGTCCTCAAGCGGTTCGCACGTCTCGGTTTCGTGAGCCGCCGAGCCGAGCGCCCGCCGGTGACAGCGATGGTTTCCCGGCTGCGGTTGAAGGCCGCGTCGATCGAACAGCCGGTGCAATACCTGTCCGGTGGAAATCAACAAAAGGTTGCCTTGCTTCGCCCGTTCCTCAGCGGCGAGCTGAATGTGATCCTGGCCGACGAACCCACCCAGGGAGTCGACGTGGGCGCTCGACTCGACATCTACGAGGCGCTGCGCGGGAAGGCCGACGAAGGCACTGCCGTGGTCATCAAGTCGAGCGATCCGATCGAACTGGCCGGGCTGTGCGACCGGGTCGTCGTGGTGTCGCGTGGCCGGATCGTCGACGAGATTCCGAAAGCCGAGCTCAGCGAGCGGCGAATCATCGCTGCGATCATCGGCCAAGCATCTACGAGTCGGAGCCAACCATGAGCACGAAAAGTCGGAGCGAGCGGTTGCACCTCGGTCGATGGGCGCCGATCGTGGGCATGGTCCTGCTGATGATCGTCCTCGGCGTGTACACCAACTCGCGCAACCCGGCCTTTCTTTCCAGCTTCACGTTGAACAACCTGTTGGTGGCCACGATGCCGCTGGCACTGGCGGCGATGGGACAGACCAGTGCACTGATGGTCAGGGCGTTCGACGTCTCGGTTGGTGCTCTGACGACGTTGTGTCTGGTGGTGGCATCGTTCGTTCTCACCCCGGACAGCGGATGGGGAAAGCTGATCCTCGGCATGCTCGTCGTACTGCTGGTGGCGATGGCCGTGGCGTGCGTCAACGTCGCTCTGATCCGCATCCTCAAACTGTCGTCGATCATCGCCACACTGGCGACCTACAGCATCCTGTGGGGCATCTCCCTCCGGCTGCGCCACCAGCCCGGTGGTCGCATCAGCGAGCGCTTCACCAGCGGGTTGCTCACCAAGGTCGGTTTCGTACCGGTCGCGTTCGTCGTCATCATCCTCGTTGCGTTGGCTGCCGATTTCTGGTTGTACCGCTCGGCAGGCGGGCTCGCGGCGCGGGCTACGGGACTCGATGAGGAGTCCGCCAAGCGACGCGGCGTGCGAGTTGGATTTCTGTTCGTGCGGGCGTTCTTCATCGTCGCCGCCGCCGCGGCCGTCAGTTCGTACTTCATGGCCACCAATGCACAGATCGGTGATCCGAACTACGGCATCCCCTACACGCTGACGAGCATCTCAGCAGCCGTACTCGGCGGTGCCAGCCTGCTGGGTGGCCGTGGCAGCTTCCTCGGTGCCGTCGTCGGTGCGCTGTTCGTCAACATGATCACCACCGTGCTGCCCTTCCTCGGATGGAGCAACTCTCGCGGGCAGATCACCATCGGTGTGCTGACCCTGGTGGCGCTCAGCTTCTATCAGGCTCCCGAGTTGATGGCTCGGATCCGCCTTGGGGTCTCCAACTTCAGAATGGCCCATACCTCCACGACCACCGCCGTCGACACCGCGTAGTGCCTCCGGTATGGACACCGTGCAACGACTGCTCGCCTACCACGAGATCGGCGACGTGATCGGCCGCTACTGCATGCTGTTCGACGACCAGGATTGGGATGGCCTTGCCGACCTGTGGACCGCCGATGCGTCGTTCCAGGTCGAGGACAAGGTCTTCGAGCCGCGCGATGTCCTGCTCGACTTCTTGCGCACCTGTTTGCCCGCGGGCTTTCAGAGCAAGCACATGATCGCTCCTCCCGTCATCGACCTTGCCGACGACGGGCTTGCAGCCAAGGCGCGCACCGACGTCGTGTGGATCTCGGGCAACTTCGAGAACACCATCGTCGCCAGGTATCACGACGACCTCGTCAAGCAGGATGGTCGCTGGCGCTTCCGCCGTCGACTCGAGATTCCGATGCAATACACGCCCGGACCGCCACCGATGTCGGAGACCGCGACGAGCGTGAGCGCCGCGACGATGCGCGCCGAGACCAGCTAGTCGGTCGGGCCGCGACAACAGTTGATCGATGACGGGCCCGGTTGGTGGCGATCGCCGAACGAGCCAATGACGGATGAGTTCGCCCGTACGGTACGACGACCGCGCCCGACGCTTGGAAGGTGACAGTGACGGGCTGGAGCGTTTGGAGCGGCAACGACGAGCGATCAGGATGCGATTCGTGGATGGACGACACGACCGGGATGGGACGATGGTCAGCGACGTGGGATCCGGAAACGATGGTCACGCTTGGAGAACCGTGATCGACGACGAAGTCGACAGCCATGTTCCACGACGCCGAGCCGGAGAACTGTCCGAGCGATCCGTGGAGAGACAGGCGTACCTGCGCGCCCACGCGTTGCTCGCCTTGCTCGAGGGAACGGCGTTGGCAGCCTGGGTCGACCAGGAGCTGATCGTGGTCGAAGATCACACCAACCCACAGACCTGATGGGCAACCACTAGATCGATTGGGGACTCGCGGTGACTGCCCCGAGAGTCTCGACGAGATCGGCCACCGGCTAGTCGGTCGGTGCAAGCGCGCTGGTGTACGGCCGGCGGTCTGGATCCGCGTCCCACCGCATGACGTGCTCGTTGACGAACCCACCCATCAACGTCGACATGTCGAGGCCGTTCGGACCGTCCGCCTCCAGCGCGGCCCACTCCGGGCTCGCCATGGTGCGTTCGTAGGCCTCGCGATCCTCCCACCACACCTCGACACACCCGTCGAAGCCCATTCCGGCACCGGCGTGGTCCGGATCGATCGCCGACACGAAGTGGTTCTGCACGTACCGCTTCATGCCGAGGTTCTTCAACGCGATCTCGCCGTGTTCGGTCAGCCACCACTGGCGGACGGCCGCCTTGTCGAGATCTTGGCGGAACTTGAACAAGAAAATGACTTTGAGCATCAGTGCACTCTTCCCCTCAGTTGTAGAGATTCGTAGTAGAGATCGATTGTTTGGTGTCACGGCAGCGGAGCCGACGCGACCTTGGTCTCCATCATGTGGACGGTGGTGGTCGTCGTCAGGAACAGCGTGCGCAGGTCGGGTCCGCCGAACACGACGCTGCCGCAGATCTCGGGGGTGCGAATCGCGCCGATCCGCTCGCCCTCGGGGTCGAGCACCCACACGCCACCGGGACCCGACGTCCAGATGTTGCCGTGCTCGTCGCACTCCATGCCGTCGAGGTTGCCCTCCCCCATCGTGCCCTGCCCGATGTCGTCGCGGAACATGCGCCTGTTGCTCGAGGCTGCCGTCGTCGGCGACGTCGTAGACCTTGATCTCGGCGCGCGGCGAATCGTTGACGTAGAGCAGCGACTCGTCGGGCGAGAAGCACAGCCCGTTGGGCTGCTCGAACTCGTCCGGCTGCGACGACCAGCTCGACGGCGCCGCCACCCGGCGGCACCCGGTAGACGCCCTTGAAGTCGCGGACGAACTCGCGCTTGCAGCCGATCCAGTCGTTCCACCGCCCGTAGTCGGGATCGGTGAAGTAGATGCTGCCGTCGAGCGCCCGAACGACGACGTCGTTGGGGCTGTTCAGGTACACACCCTCGTAGTGCCAGGCGACCAGCTCGCGGCGGCCGTCGGGACGGATCGCGCGTCAGGCAGCTCGACACCTGCTCGCACACGAGCAGGCTGCCATCGACGTCGTACGCCATGCCGTTGCCCTTGAACGTCGGGCATGGCCGACGAGTTCCATCCCGGCCTCGCTCGCGTCCAGCGCCAGCGAGCGTCGCCGGGGATGTCGCTGAAGTACAGCGCACTGGTCGCGCGGGTTCCACACCGGCCCCTCGCGTGAACTGGTAGCCGGACGCCGAGCTCGGTCAGCTCTGCGGCGGGATCGATCAGCTCCTCGAACGCAGGCGAATCGACGTCGACGATCATGCTGTGCCCCCAATCAAAGTCAACGAATCATATATGATCACAGATCACGCACCGCGTCGGCGAGGCGGCGCAACACCCCGATGGCCTGCGAGTCCGGTCCGTCGAACAACGGTCGAACCTCGGTGACCGGCTGGATGCAGACGTGGTCGGCCCCGGCGTCGAGATGCTCTCGGATGCGCGAGGCGATTGCTGCTTCGTCGCCCCACGCGACGATCGCATCGACCAGCGCGTCCGAACCGCCGCCGGCAAGGTCGTCGTCACCCCAGCCCAGCCATCTCAGGTTCTCGACGTAGTTGGGGGCTTGCAGGTAGAAGCTGCTCGTGTGAAGGCGCGCCAGCCGCCGGGCCTCCGTCGCGTCCGACTCGAGCACGACGGCGAGCTCGGGCGCGAGCAGCTTGTCGGGACCGAGGATCTTCCGGGCGCGTGCGGTGTGCTCGACTGGCACGAAGTACGGGTGGGCACCGTCGGCGGCAGTCGATGCGAGTTCGAGCATCCGCGGGCGGAGCGCGGCAAGCACGACCGGCACGTCTTCGCTCGGCGGGGGCGATTGGTGAGCCGCGGCCGCCATGCCTTCGAGGTGACCGCGCATTACGGCGAACGGTCGCTCGTATGTTTCGCCGCGAGCTTCGACGGCCGGCCGATGACTGACGCCGAGACCGGCGATGAACCGGCCCGGGAACGCTTCGCCGACCGTCCTGATCGCCGACGCGGTGTTGAGCGGGTCACGTCCCCAGATGCTCGCGATGCCGGTACCGACCACGATGTTCGACGATGCTGCCAGCAAGGTGGCAGCACGAGTGAACGCCTCTTTGCCACCAGGTGCCTCGCCGAACCAGAACGCCGCGTACCCGAGCGCCTCGAGCTCGGCGATCATCGATCGATCGTCAGCGGCCAGCGGGCCGTACCCGCCCTGCCACACTCCGACACGACCCAAATGCACCGCCAAATCGTATATGAAACACTTGCACGCCACGAACGTGCAGTGCAGACTTGCCGTTCGCACAGCTGGCGACACAGGGGGATCCGACGTGACCAAATACATCCATCTGGTGTTCAGCGACCCGCCGCCGACAGTGTCCGACGACGACTACAACACCTGGTACGACGCCCACGTGCAGGAGATCCTGTCGGTCGACGGATGGGAATCGGCCACTCGCTACACGGTCGAGGCCGTCGTCGATGCCGGCGGCGGTCCGCCGTATCGCTTCTTGTCGCTGTACGAGCTCAGTTGCCCCCCGAGCGAGGCGGTCGCCAACCTCGAAGCCGCCAACATGGGCTCGGCCGACAGCTACGTGGAGAAGAAGGACACCGACGAAGGAAAGCTCCCATTGCCCGACTGGTTCACCGCGATCACGTTCGGTTCGTGGAACTGCACACAGGTCAGCGAGCGCATCACCCTCCACACCACCCCAGGAGATCAACAATGACGAACAACCTGTACCTCGTTTTCAGCGAGAAGCCGGATCACATCTCGGTGGAGGACTACCACCGCTGGTACACAGCCCACGCCCAGGAGAACATCGAGAGCCCGAAGTTCGTCGAGCGCGCAGCGTTATGTCATTCACGAGATCGCCGGCGGCGAGCCCGTCGGCGAGAAGCAACACCTGGCGCTCTACGAGTACGAGGGTGACATGTCGACGTGGCGGACCGATCTGACACGGCGCATCAAAGAAGGCGACGTCGTGCTACCGGATTGGTTCAAGCAGATCAAGTTCAAGAGCTGGAGCTGCGAACCCCAGGGCAGCCTGCTCACACCACAATCGCGCTGACGCGTCGGGTTATCCAGCGAAGTGCGTAATTTCGGCGCGGCACGTCCCGCGCTGAAGTTACGCACTTCCCGAAACACACTCACATGACGATGACGCCGCGGATGTTCTTGCCGGCGTGCATGTCGGCGTAGCCCTCGTTGACGTTTTCGAGCTCGTAGGTGCGAGTGATCAGACCGTCGAGCTCGAGCTGGCCGTTGCGGTACAGGTCCAGGAGCATCGGGATGTCGGACCTCGCGTTGGCCGAACCGAAGCACGATCCGACGAGCTTCTTCTCCGTGATCGTCAGATCGGCGAGGCTGAGGTTGACGGTCGTCTCGTGCTGCGGGTGAGCGTTGGTCACCACGACGGTGCCGAACTTTGCGGTCAACGCCATCGCATCCGCGATCAACGACCCGTCTCCCACGCCCATCGTCATCACGACCACGTTGCACATGCGACCGTCGGTGATGCCGGTGACGAGATCGAACGCGTCGGTGAGAGAAGCGGCGCTGTGGGTCGCACCGAACTCGCCGGCCTTCTCGCGCTTGAACTCGACCGGATCGATGGCGACGATGTTGCGCGCTCCCGCGAGCCGCGCACCCTGCACGGCGTTCGATCCGAGACCTCCCACACCCACGACGGCCACGGTGTCGCCGGGCTGCACTCCTCCTGTTCGCACTGCGGAGCCCCAGCCGGTGACCACGCCGCAGCTCAACAGACTCGCAACCTCGAACGAGATGTCGCGCTCGAACGGGATGCAGCTGTCTTCGTGCACGACTGTGTGGCGGGCGAAGGTGCCGATGCAACACATCAAGCGCAGGTCCTCGCCGCGGGCGTGATGGCGCGATGTGCCGTCGGAGATCTGCAGACCCGAGCCCATTGCCTCGCCGCGATCACACAGCCGCGACCGACCGTTCGAACAACTCGGGCAGTGGCCGCAGATCGGCATGAAGTTGAGGATCACGGTGTCGCCGACCGCAAGTCTCGTGACGCCCGGCCCGACTGCAGTGACGACGCCTGCACCCTCGTGACCACCAACGACCGGCATCGGCCAGGCCATGTCGCCGGTGACGAAGTGATCGTCGGTGTGGCACATGCCGGCGGCACGCAGCTCGACGCTGACCTCTTGGAAGCCCGGCTCGTCGAGCTCGATCTCCTCGACCGACCACGGTGTGCCCACCTCCCAGAGCACCGCAGCTGTGGTCTTCATCGACGCCTCCGTTCATGCTGGCGGGTCTTGTCCGCGACGTCTTGTCCGGGTCCCGGTGATCATATATGATCCATCGGCACCGGCAAGGGGGTACGTGCATGACCGTTGTCCAACCCGATACGCCCGAGTTCCTCCAGTTGGTCGACCCGGAGGCCACGCTGACCGAGATCGGCTCCGGCTACGTGTTCACCGAGGGCCCGGTGTGGAGCGTCGCCGAGCAGGCGCTCTACTTCAGCGACATCCCCGGCGACAAGCGCTTCCGATGGACCGAGTCGGCGGGCATGGAGCTGGTCATGTATCCGACGTTCAAGGGCAACGGCATGGCGTTCGACATCGAGGGTCGGCTGATCGTGTGCGAGCACGTGTCGAGCTCGGTCACCCGCTTCCACGCCGACGGCTTCCGCGAGACCGTGTGCTTCCACCACGAGCGGCGTCTACCTCAACAGCCCCAACGATCTCGTCGCCAGCAGCGCGTGACGGCAGCATCTACTTCACCGATCCCGACTACGGCCGCTGGAACGACTGGATCGGCAGCAAGCGCGAGCCGCTGCTCGGGTTCAAGGGCGTGTTCCGCGTGCCGCACGAGGGAGGCGAGGCCGCAACTCGTCGTCGACCGCGACGAGTTCGAGCAGCCGAACGGGCTGTGCTTCTCGCCCGACGAGTCGCTGATGTACGTCAACGACTCGCCGCGGGCCGAGGTCAAGGTGTTCGACGTCGCCGACGACGGCATGCTCGTCAACGGCCGTGTCCTGCTCGCCGAGATGGGCGGCGGCACGATCGATGAGGGCTCCGTCGACGGGATGGAGTGCGACGAGTTCGGCAACGTGTGGGTCACCGGGCCCGGGCGGCGTGTGGGTGCTCGAGCCCGGACAGGCGAGCGGCATCGGCATGATCGCGACGCCCGAGGTGTGCGGCAGCCTGTGCTGGGGCGGGCCCGACCTGCGCACGCTGTTCCTCACCACCTCGACCACGGTGCACACGATGCCGACGCTGTGCACCTCGGCGCCGCTCCCGCACTACGACGCTGGGAGGACATCAGCTCATGACCGACACCGAACGCCTCCAAGAGCTCGAAGACCGCGAGCAGATCCGGCAGATCTTCGTCGACTACGCCAAGTACCTCGACGCCGGCGACCACGCCGGTTACGCGAGCCTGTTCGCCGACAGACGGCGTGTTCGTCGCCCAACTCGGCGAGGCGGTCGGCCCGGCGGCGATCGAGGAGATCCTCGACGAGACCCTCGGCCCGCACGTGCGCGGACATCTCCGCCGACGTCGATCCACGTGATGAACAACCAACGGATCGACATCGACGGCGACACGGCGACGACCGAGTCGTGGTCTGGTTCTACCTCACCGAGCGATCCCGACACCGTTCCGACGGTCCTGCAGTCAGGTCGCTACCGCGACGACCTCGTCCGTGAGAACGGCACGTGGAAGATCAAGCGCCACGACATCTCGCGGGTGATGGGCCGCTCGCCGATGGACGCCGGCCCCCGACACCCGCCTCGATGCGCTCGCCGCGCCGCGTGCAGGCGACTCGAGGACAAGGACGCGATCTGGTGCCTGTTCATGGAGTACAAGCGCCACCTCGACGCGCGCGACTTCAAGGCGTACGCATCGTTGTTCACCGACGACGCCGTGTGGGTCGGCAACCTCGGCAAGGCGGTCGGTCCGGCCGAGATCGAGGCGCTGCTCGTCCGCACCCTCGAGGTGTACGCGAGCGATCGGGAACGCACCTACCACCTCGTGATGAACCCGGTCATCGACGTCGACGGCGACACGGCGACGGCGCAAGAGCAACTGGGGCTTCGTCACGCGCGGCGAGAAGGACGCACCCGGTGTTCGAGATGCTCGGTCGCTACGTCGACGAACTCGTCCGCACCCCCGAGGGCTGGAAGTTCGTCGCCGCGTCGCCTACAGCGACATTCCCTACATCTCACTCGAAGGCATCATTTGACACTCGCCAAGACCGAGCCGTGGTCGGAGATCATCGAGGTGATCGATGACGACCTCGACGTGTTCGGTGATGCCACGGCGAGCGACCAGGTCGAGGACCCCGGCAGACGGCGCTACGCCGGCCCTGTTGCCGCGGCTGCGCTCGTCGCCCTCATCGGCTACGGCGTTGCAACGTCGGCCACGTCGACGGATGCACCCAGCGTCGCTCCGAGCACGAGCACGAGCACCGCCTCGACGTCGCCGCGTGTGCCAACGACGACGATTCCGGCAGCAGCAGTGCCGTACTACGCCGCGAGCCCGCCGCGGGACTTCACCGTGCAGTACGCCAACGTGCAGCAACTCGATCATGCCCCATTTCTCGGATACGCCTACCAGTTGTGGGCCACCGACGGCGCGTCGGCCGACGTCCGGTACCTGGTTCTCGGTTGCGACGTACCGGGGTGCATCGAGGACGAATGTCCCCAACGCCTACAGGGTGCAGACCGACAGGTCGTCAATCGCGATCTCCCACACGCCGGGCGGACAATCCATCACTCAGTTCAACGTCGAGGGCCGATTCGGCGTCTCCATTACCTCGTTCGGCTGGACCGACGACGATCTCGTTCGTCTCGCCGGGTCCGTGCAGACCGACGGGCGCAGCGTTTCCTTCGCCGACTCCTGGTTCTCGTCGGACCACGTGATGCTGACCTCGGTGCAGCCCTGGCTGACGGTCCAGAGCATCGCCGCCGAACAGATCAGCTACGCATCGTCGGAAGATCCGACCGCCGATGTCGTGATCACCGTCGGCAAGCGATTGCAGACCTTCGAGGGTGGAGCAACACCGGAACGGCAGACTGCGCTCCGCTTCCTGTTGGACCGCAGCACACCGTTCGACGTCAACGGACGTTCGGGGGTCGCCGGCACCATCGTCGGCCATCGGGACGACGCCATGGCGACCTGGATCGACGACGACAACGTCATCACCGTGACGGCAGCAATGCCGCTGCCCCAGCTGATCGCCATCGCCCGTACGGTGCACCAAGTTTCGTCAGCCGAGTGGGAGGGCATGAAGTTCCAGGCGCTGAGGAACGCCAGTTCAGGTTCGCGAATCGTCCGGTCGCAGGTCTCCCCGGTCGCCTCCGGAGTTGACTCCAGTTCGCAGCCGTGGACGGTCCAGGCCGCGATGTCGGGCGTCGACGGTCGGCAACAGATCAGTTGGCGGTGGAATGGAAACGGGTTCGTCTCCGTCGCAGATGATTTGGCTCGGATCAACACGGTCGTCGACAACGAGCGCACCTACGTGCTCGCCGACCTGCCGCGAGACATCGCGACAGCGGCGCAGCTACTGATCACCCGCGCAGGTTCCGACGCGGTCGTGATGCCGTTCAACGACGCTGGAGCCCTCATCGACCGCACGTTCGCGGCGTACGCCTTCAGTGAGCCGTTGCCGTACACCGCGCAGATCGTCGGCGCCGACGGCGCCGTTCTGGCGACCTGGCCTTCGCCGTGATCGACGACGACTTCGTGCACGCTCGCGAGTGGGTTCCGCGGCGAAGCGGATCACGGTGTTGACCGGCGCGGGCATCTCGACAGATTCCGGCATCCCCGACTTCCGCGGACCGAACGGGTTGTGGACCAAGAACCCGGCCGCCGAGAAGGCATCGACCTTGCAGAACTATCTCGCCGACCCCGATGTGCGCCGGTTTGCATGGCAGAACCGGCTGCATTCGCCGGCGTGGGATGCCGTGCCGAACCACGCGCACCTGGCCGTCTACGAGCTCGAACGTCGTGGGCAGTTGTTGGCCGTCGTGACGCAGAACATCGACGAGTTGCACCAGCGCGCCGGGACATGAGCCCGGCAAGGTCATCGAGGTGCACGGAACGATGCGATGGAGCCGCTGCTGGACGTGCGACGACCGCCGGCCGATGCAGGAGACCCTGCAGCGGGTGCGAGAAGGCGATGAAGATCCGCACTGCCTGGTGTGTGGCGGCGTGCTGAAGAGCGACACCGTGTCGTTCGGTCAGTCACTGGTTCCCGAGGTGATCGACGCGGCGATGCGCGCTGCTGACGCCTGCGATGTGTTGCTGGCCGCGGGCTCGACGCTGTCGGTGTTCCCTGCCGCGAATGTCGTCCCGCGAGCCAAGGCCAACGGGGCGCGGGTCGTGATCGTGAACGGCGAGCCCACTGCCATGGACCGGTTCGCCGATGCCCTGCTGATCGGACCGCTCGGCGATCTGCTGCCTGCGCTGATCGTGTCCTGACAGCCGTAGCGGAATCCCGACCAATTGGGTAGGCTTTCAGCCATGGCAACGTACCGAGACCTGCTGAAAGCCGCAAAGGCGGAGATCACCGAGGTCGACACAGCGACCGCATCCGACCAGATCGCTGCCGGGGCGATCGTGCTCGACGTCCGTGAACCCGACGAATACGACCAGGGTGCGCTGCCCGATGCCATCCACATTCCTCGTGGTCACCTCGAGAGTCAGGTCGAAGGTCGTTTGATCGACAAAGACGCCCCGGTCGTCGTCTACTGCGCGGCCGGTGTGCGCAGTGCGTTCGCCGCCAAGACAATGCAAGAGCTCGGCTACACCGACGTCGTCTCGCTGGTCGGTGGCTTCGGCAAATGGAAGGACGAGGGTCGGGCGTGGAAGACGCCGGTCGTGCTGACTCCCGATCAGCGCAACCGCTATCAGCGGCACCTGTTGCTGCCCGAGGTCGGTATGGCCGGCCAGGTCAAGCTGCTCGACAGCAAGGTCCTGATGCTCGGTGCCGGCGGACTCGGTTCACCCGCAGCGCTGTATCTCGCAGCTGCGGGCGTCGGCACCATCGGCATCGTCGACATGGACGAGGTCGATGCCAGCAACCTGCAACGCCAGATCCTGCACAACCTGGATCGTGTCGGTGATCGCAAGGTCGACTCCGCCAAGAAGACCCTCACCCTGTTGAATCCCGACGTCGACATCGTCACGTACGACACCCGTCTCGACGCCAGCAACATCATGGACATCATCGCCGGGTACGACGTCATCGTCGACGGCGCCGACAACTTCCCCAGCCGCTATCTGCTCAACGATGCCAGCGTGAAGCTCGGTATCCCCGTCGTGCACGGTTCGATCTTCCGATTCGAGGGCATGGTCAGCGTCTTCCACCCGCTCGAGGGTCCGACGTATCGCGACATGGTTCCCGAGCCGCCGCCCGCCGAGCTGGCCCCCAGTTGCGCCGAGGCCGGCGTGCTCGGCGTGCTCCCCGGGATCGTCGGTTCGATCCAGGCGCTCGAGACGATCAAGATCTTGCTCGGACTCGGCGAACCGTTGATCGGTCGCATCCTGTCGGTCGACACCACCGACATGAGCTTCCGCACGTTCAACCTTCGCAAGGACCCGGCCAACCAGGTCACGTACGAGAACCGCGACCGGATCATCATCAGCGAGCTCGAAGGATTGTGCGCCCCGGGTCTGCACGACTGAAGCACTACAGTCACGTCTCGTGCTGGTAGCGACGGGGCAGCAGCAGACGACTCGAAAGCTGTGGGTTCACGGCCCCGTGACCGACATTGCACTCGGATTCTGCTGGCTACCGATCGCCCTCGTCGTGCACTCGGCCGAACCGCATCTGACGTCGGTCCAGGCGATCATGGGCGTGATCTTCCTGATCTCGTTCGCCCACCAACCGCTCACGCTCGGACTCGTCTACGGCGATCCTGCACAGCGCGAGGCGCATCGCACCTTGTACCGATGGGCGCCCTGGGTGGCGTTCGCGATCATCGTGGTCGGACTCAACGTCAGCCTGTCGTTGGTGGCCTTGATGGCCGGCCTGTGGAACGCCGAGCACACGTTGATGCAGCGCTACGGCGTGATGCGCATCTACGGCCGCAAGGCAGGCGACACCCACGGTCGGATCGAGAAGCCGATGCTGATCGTCTGGCTCGTCGCCGGCATCGCCTACATCGGTGGCTATGTCGACCTGCACCAACTCGTCAGCAAGCTCGCCGTCGGTGAAACGAACGCCCGCAGCTTCGACCTGCTGGGCGGTCTCACGTCGGTGGCCCGTGCGGTCTTCTGGGTCGCTGCAACGGTCGGGCTCCTCCTGGCCTCGAGGTGGTGGCAGGCAGAGCGACGACTGGGCTCGAGCGCCAGTCGTCCGAAGCATTGGTATGCGCTGGGCACCGCCGGTCTCATCGTCGCGGTGATGATCGATCCCATCGCCGGTGTTGCCGGCTATGTCGCCGCCCACGCAATCGAATACTTCGCCGTGGTGCACAGTTCGCTTCGCAAGCGCAATGATGCCGCGCCGGTGGCTACCGCGACTCGTACTCGGGCCCGTCGGTTCACCGCGTACGCCATCTACTTCGCCGCAATCGGTGCGGTGGCCTACTTCACCTGGTCGCCGCTCAATGGCAAGCTCTACGCCTTCGCGATCCTGTTCTTCGGAGCGCTGCACATCCTCTACGACGGCTTCGTGTGGAAGCTGCGCAAACCCGCGGTCGCGGCTTCGCTGGGGATCACTTCGCCCTGACGGTTCAGTCGAACAGATCAGGGTCTGTTCGGCAGATCTCCTGCCACAGCGGCTGAAAGCTGAACCAGCCGGCATCGTGCGAGCCGGTCTGCTCGAAGGTGTACTGAGCCATGCTGTGCTCGATGTGCTTTGGCGTGCCGGCCGCCATCGCCAGCAGTTGTGCATGGCACGACCGGTCCATGGTCAGGAACCAGAAGCAGGCTTCGTCGACGGTCGTGCCCACGGTGAACAGGCCGTGGTTCTGGTGGATCGCCGCTTTGCCAGTCGGGAACGCGGCAGCCATCTCGTGCCCGGCTTCGATGTCGAGCACCACCTTGCCGCCCTGTTCGGTGATCACCCGGTGGTCGCCGTAGAACGCGCATGAATCCTGGGTGATCGGGTCGAGGGGGATGCCGAGCGAGGCGAACGCCTTGCCGTGCAGGCTGTGGCTGTGCGCCGCGGAGATCACATCGGGACGGGCTTGATGGATGGCCGAGTGGATGACGAACGCGGCGCGGTTGACGGGACGGCTGCCGTACACCACGTCGCCGTCGTGGTTGACCAGCAGGAGGTCGCTGACGCGCACGTGGCGGAAGCTCATCGCGAACGGATTGACCCAGAAGTGGTCGGGAAACTCGGGATCGCGGACCGTGATGTGGCCCGCTACGCCTTCGCCGAACCCGACGCGGCCGAAGATGCGAAGTGCGCCTGCCAGCCGCTGCTTGCGGTGGAGGCGCTCGTCCTCGACGTTGGTGAACGTGGGCGGGCCCTCGAGGCTGACCGGTTTCGGTGTCAGTTCGATGCCGTCGATCGTTCGCACGCCAGATTCGGTACTCGTCATCCCGACAGGATATGCCCCCGCCCCCACTCCGCACCGTTTGACGTCTGCGGCCCCGCATACGTGGCCGAAACGTCAAACGCATCAGGTATCGAAGGCTGGAGAGCGCGTCGTAGAGTCGGCGCGATGAACCGCGAGATCATGCCGTCGTCGATTGCGCCGCCCGCGGCGAACTATGCCCACGCGGTGCTCAGCGAGGGCGCCGACAAGATGCTGCACCTCAGTGGCGTGGTGGCCGCCCGGCCCGACGGAACGATTCCCGACGATGTCGCCGACCAGGCGGCGGTGGTGTGGTCGAACATCGCCGCGATCCTCGCCGAGGCCGAGATGGGCATGAACGACATCGTCAGCATCACGACCTACGTCGTGATCGACTTCATGGCGTCGCTGCCCGAGGTGATGGCCGCCCGTGACCGCGCCTTGGCTGGTCGTCGGGTGGCCAGCACGCTGGTCAGCGTGCCCGCGCTGGCCCGGCCGATGTGGAAGATCGAGATCGCCCTCATCGCCGCCCGCTAGCACCGGTGGCGCCGGAGTCGTACGCTCCATGATGATGAGTGACGAGAAGCGCACTGATTCCGGCATCGAGGTCAAGGCTCTGTACGGTCCGGCCGACCTTGCCGACTGGGATCCTGCGGAGCGTCTCGGCGAGCCGGGCAGCCCGCCATACACCCGCGGCGTCTACCCGACGATGTATCGCGGCAAGTTGTGGACGATGCGCCAGTACGCCGGATTCGGCACGGCGAAGTCGACCAACGAACGGTTCCAGTTCCTGTTGGGCGCCGGCCAGACCGGCCTGTCGTGCGCATTCGATCTGCCGACGCAGATGGGCTACGACAGCGACCACCCGCGGGCGGAGGGCGAGGTCGGCAAGGTGGGTGTCGCCATCGACTCGATCGCCGACATGCGCATGCTGCTGGCCGACATACCACTCGACACCGCGTCGATGAGCATGACGATCAACTCGACCGGCGCCATCCTGTTGCTGCTGTACGAACTGGTTGCCGAGGAGCAGGGTGTGCCCGCCAGCGAGATCAGCGGCACGATCCAGAACGACATCTTGAAGGAGTACATCGCTCGCGGCACCTACGTGTATCCGCCGCGGCCGAGCATGCGGATCATCACCGACAGCTTCCAGTACTGCGCGACCAACGTGCCGCAAGTGGAACACGATCTCGATCTCCGGCTACCACATCCGCGAAGCCGGAAGCACCGCCGTGCAGGAGATCGCCTTCACGATCGCCAACGGCATCGCCTACGTCGAGGCGGCGCTCGCCGCCGGGATGGACATCGACGCGTTCGCCCCGCGGCTCGAGCTTCTTCTGGAACGCACACAACAACTTCTTCGAAGAGGTCGCCAAGTTCCGCGCCGCTCGCCGCATCTGGTACCGGTTGATGAACGAGCGATTCGGGGCGAAGAAGGAGTCGAGCAAGCTCTTGCGGTTCCACGCCCAGACCGGCGGGTCGACGTTGACAGCGCAGCAGCCGGAGAACAACGTGGTGCGCGTCGCCATTCAGTCGATGGCCGCGGTGATGGGTGGTACGCAGAGCCTGCACACGAATGGTTACGACGAGGCGCTCAGCCTGCCGTCGCAGCAGGCCGCGCAGGTCGCGCTGCGAACGCAGCAGATCATCGGCTACGAGAGCGGCATCGTCGACACACCCGATCCGCTGGCGGGCTCGTACTTCGTCGAGTCGCTGACCGACGAGGTCGAGCGGTTGGCGTGGGAGTACATCGATCGCATCGACGAGATGGGCGGCGCGGTCGCCGGCATCGAAGCGGGCTTCCAGCAGGGCGAGATCGAGCAGGCCGCGTACGAGTACGCCAAGTCGATCGACGACAACGAACGGATCATCGTCGGGCTCAACAAGTTTGCCGTCGCAACCGACGGCGACCCGGTCATCTTCCCCGCGGATCCTGAGTTGGAACGTGGCCAGAAGGCGTCGCTCGCCGAGTTCAAATCCGCCCGCGACATCGGCGCTGGTCGAAGCCCGTCTCGCCGACGTCACCGCAGCGGCTCACGGCACGCAGAACCTGCTGTACCCGATGAAGGAAGCCCTGCGCGCCAACGCGACGCTGGGCGAGGTCAGCGACGCATTGCGGGCCGTGTTCGGTGTGTACCGCCGGCAGGATGACGAGCTGGCTGACATCGCACGGCGATGAGGATTGCTGCGACCTGACCACCGTCGGGCGCCGCAGCGGCAAGCCGCACGAGATCGAGATCTGGTTCGGTGTCATCGACGACACGGTGTACCTCATCTCGGGCAACGGACCATCGGCCGATTGGTACCGCAACGCATTGGCCAACCCACGGGTGTACGTGCGCCTGGACGGCGAGACTCGCGAAGGTGTTGCTCGCGATGTCACCGACCCCGACGAACGACGACGCGTCGGCGACCTGATGGGAGAGAAGTACCCGTGGGAAGGCGACTCCTCGATCGGCCTCACCCGGCAAGCGTGGTGCTACGACGTGCCCGTGCTGGCAATCGGGCAGTGGGCGGACGATGGGTAGTGGAGTGTCTCAGGCCCACCCGGGGTGGCGCCAAACACTCCACTAGGCGTTGGCTGCAGCCATTTCGGCGGCGAGGTCGGCGGCGATGAAGATGATCTGGTCCTCCTGGCCACCGACGAGCTTCTGCTCACCGCACCGCATCAACACATCGGCGCCGCTGACGCCGTACTGCTCGGCGGCTCGGAATGCGTGCTTCAAGAAGCTGGAGTACACGCCGGCGTAACCCATCACCAGGGCGAGGCGATCGATGATGCACTCGGTGTCCATCACGGGGCGCACGACCTCTTCGGCGGTATCCATCAGTGCCAACACGTCGATGCCCGTGCTGATGCCGAGCCGATCTGCCACCGCGGCGAACACCTCGTTGCGGGTGTTGCCGGCGCCGGCGCCGAAGCCGCGAACCGAGCCGTCGATCTGCACAGCGCCGGCGCGTACCGCGATGACCGAGTTGGCCACGGCGATGCCGAGGTTGTCGTGCCCGTGAAAGCCGGTCTGTGCATCGTCGCCGAGCTCGGCGACGACGGCCTCCACACGATGTTGCACGTCCTCGAGGATCATCGCCCCGGCGGAATCGACAACGTAGACACATTGGCATCCGGCGTCGGCCATGATCCTGGCTTGCTTGGCGATCAACTCAGGCGGCTGACCGTGGGCCATCATCAAGAACCCCACGGTCTCCAGTCCGAGCGAACGGGCAAGTCCGAAGTGTTGGATCGATACGTCTGCCTCGGTGCAATGTGTGGCGACGCGGACGATCGACAGGCCGATGTCCTGGATGAACCGGATGTCGTCCATCGTGCCGATGCCCGGCACCATCAGCGCAGCGATCTTGGCCCGCTTGGCCGTCTCGACGGCGGCTTTCATCAGCAGCCGCTCGTCGGTCAACGAAAATCCGTAGTTGAACGACGAACCGCCGAGGCCGTCACCGTGGGTGACCTCGATCACTGGCATGCCCGCAGCGTCGAGCGAGGCGACGACGTCGCGCACCTGCTGCTCGGTGAACTGGTGGTTCTTCGCATGCGAACCGTCGCGCAGACACGTGTCGGTCATGCGCACGTCGAGCGAGCTCGAGTAGGGCATCAGTTGGCTCCGTTCACGAGGGCGGACGACGCCGCCATGTGCTTGGCGATGCGGTCGCCGGTCGCCGCAGCGGCTGCCGTCATGATGTCGAGGTTGCCGGCGTATGGAGGGAAGTAGTCGCCCGCACCCTCGACCTCGACGAGCACCGCAACACGAGGCGTGCCGTCGCGTGATTCGCCGAACTGGGGTGCCGACTTCAACCGATAGCCGGGAACGTATTGGGCGACGTTCGCCACCGCATCCTCCACGGCCTTGGTGATCAGGATCTCGTCGGCATCGCGCGGCAACTGACAGAAGATGGTGTCACGCATGATCAGCGGCGGATCGGCGGGGTTGAGGACGATGATCGCCTTGCCCCGACCGGCTCGTCCGACCTCGGCAATTGCCCGCGACGTGGTGCGGGTGAACTCGTCGATGTTGGCGCGAGTGCCGGGGCCCGCCGACACCGACGCGACCGTGGCGACGATCTCCGCGTAGTCGACCTCGGTCACTGCCGCGACTGCGTGGACGATGGGGATGGTCGCCTGCCCGGCGCAGGTCACCATGTTGAGGTTCATCGCGTCGAGGTGAGCATCGATGTTGGCGCTCGGCACCACGAAGGGCCCGACCGCAGCGGGGGTGAGGTCGATCGCCCGGATCCCGAGCTCGGCGTACCGTGGCGCATTGGCAACGTGGACATACGCGCTGGTTGCCTCGAACACGATGTCAGGCAGTTCGCTCCGGGACAGGAGCCAGTCGACCCCGTCGGCGGAAGCCTCGAGCCCTGCCTTGCGGGCTCGCTCCAATCCGTCGCTCCGCGGGTCGACACCGACCATGTAGCGCGGCTCGATCACCTCGGAGCGCATCAGTTTGTACATCAGGTCGGTACCGATGTTGCCGGATCCGACGATCGCTGCGGTCACTTTGGCCATGGCACCTACTCTGCTCCAACGGCGCCAGCCGAGGAAGGGCCGGCGTTCCTACCTGCGGAACGTACTTGCCCGGTGACTCGTGTTTGCGCAAAGCCCCTCTCTCAACTGCGCGGGCGCGGTAATACGCAGCAGGCGGCCAAAATCGCGCCCGCTAACCTGCGCGGGCGCGGTAATACGCAGCCGGCGGCCAAAATCGCGCCCGCTCAACCTGCTCGGGTGCGGAAATACGCCACGGGTGGCCAAAATCGCGCCCAGCCCTCCCGAATCGTCCGTGACGATATGAGCCGATCCGTCGAACGCACGCGGGTAAATCGTCACGGACGATTCACGAAGGATGCGTTGCAGGCTTGTGCAAGCCGGGACCGCCACCACTTATTGTCACCCGGCAGTGGATCGTTCGGTTCTGTATCACTTCAGCGAGGACCCGAACATCGCACGGTTCGTGCCGCACGTGCCTCGAACCAATCCGTCGCACGAACCCGCGGTGTGGGCGATCGACGCCGAGCACGCCCCGCTGTACTGGTTCCCCCGCGACTGCCCACGAGTAGCACTCTGGCCGCTCGACGAGGACGGTCGCGCCGCGTTTGCGGCACGCTTTGCGACGTCGGCCCTGCGGCTGCACGCGATCGAGTCGGTGTGGCTCGAACGCATGCGTACCGCGGAGATCTATCGGTACGAGTTCGACGCGCAGGGCTTCGAGCCGTGGGAAGCGGCCAATGGTCAATGGACATGCGACCGCGACGTCACGCCCAGATCGGTGACTGCGGTGGGGGATCTGCTCAGCGCCCACGCCGACGCGTCGATCGAGTTGCGAATCGTCCCGTCGCTGTGGCCGTTGCACGACGTCGCAGTCGGTGGCGAGTTCGACTTCAGCATGGTGCGAATGCACAACGCTCGGCCACGCCTGTCGCCATAGCATCGAACGGTGCTGGAACCGCCGTCACGCGT
The DNA here is from genome assembly GCA_963746365.1 of Ilumatobacteraceae bacterium. Lineage (GTDB taxonomy): Bacteria > Actinomycetota > Acidimicrobiia > Acidimicrobiales > Ilumatobacteraceae > JAENVT01. The sequence continues at coordinate 50,425 of CAVVBH010000031.1, forward strand.
TCAACTCCCCGATGCGCGGGCTTTCCTCGTCGAACGATTCGGCCTCGACGGCGACACCGTCGAGTTCGTCGGCGAAGGAGCGTGGTCGCGCTGCTTCGGGTTCACGCACAACGGCAGCGAGTTGGTCGTACGGTTCGGTCGTCACCACGAGGATTTCGAGCGCGACCGGTTCGCGGCCCATTTCGCAGGGCGCAACCTGCCGATCCCACAGGTCGTCGAGGTCGACGAGGCTCTCGGGGCCTGGTATTGCATCTCGACGCGCGCTCACGGGACACCGCTGGAGCAACTCGACACGACCGAGTGGACCGCCACGGCCCCTTCGGTGCTGGCGACGCTGGATGCCCTGCGACGAGTCGACCTCTCGGCCACCACCGGCTACGGGGAGTGGAACCCACGACGGCAAGGCTCCGCACGGCGCGTGGGTGGACTACCTGACAGCCGTTGTGCACGACCTGCCGGGGTCTCGGATCCACGGATGGAAGCAGCGGTTGATCGATTCACAGATCGGTATCGAGAGCTTCGATCGTGCCCACGCCCAGATGCGCGGCCTCGCGAGGGCGTTCCCCGGCCCTCGCTCCTTGGTGCACAACGACCTGCTCAATCGCAATGCCCTGGCGGCCGGTGGCAGCGTCACCGCGCTGTTCGATTGGGGTTGCTCGATCTACGGCGACTTCGTCTACGAGCTGGCGACGTTCGTCTTCTGGTCGCCGTGGCATGCGGCGATCGAACAGACCGACATGACGGCCATGGCGTTGGACCACTACGGCGACATGGGTCTCGACGTGCCGAACTTCGACGCCCGCCTCCGTTGCTGTGCGCTGCACATCGGGCTCGTGCATCTCGCATACAACGCATTTCTCGGTGACGAGGAGACGCTGCGACGGACCGACCAGCGGATGGCGGAGTTCCTCGACTGAACCCCGGGATGTGTGGGGGAGGAGAGGCGTCTACTTGAAGCGCACGCCAACGGTTCCGAGGTCCTGCACCCGCGCGGTCACGTGGTCGCCGGACTGGACTGCAACCGCTTCGGTCACACCGCCGGTCATCACCAGGCTGCCCGTTGGCAACGCCTGGCCGGCGTCGGCCAGCCACCGGACCAGTGCGACGACTGATGCTGCCGGGTGTCCCATCACGGCGGCGCCTGCCGCGGTGCCCACCACTTCACCGTTTCGTTCCATCACGACGCCGAGCAGACGAAGGTCGAGGCCATCGGGCTTGCGCGGCGAGCCACCGACCACATATCGGGCGGCCGATGTGTTGTCTGCGATCACGCTCTGCACGTCGAACTTGAAGTCCTTGAACCGCGAATCGATCACCTCGATCGCCGGCAACACGAACTCGGTCGCGGACAAGACCTGGTGGATCGAGACGTCGCCTTCCAACTCGTGAGACGTGACGAAGGCAATCTCCGCCTCGACCTTCGGATGGATCAGTTGCGACATGTCGACCACGTCGCCGTCGGGAACACACGTATCGCCCATCAGCACTCCGAAGACCGGGGTGTCGAGACCCATTTGCACCATCTTGGCCTTCGATGTCAGCCCGCCCTTGTAGCCGGTGAGCCGTCGTCCCGCCGCCTGCCAGCGCCGAGCAAGCTCGGCCTGAACGGCGTAGCCATCCTCGACGTCCATGTCGGGCTGGCTGTCGGTCAGCTTCACGATGTCTGCCGCGTTGCGCTGCGCTGCGTCGACGACATCGGCCAGCTCGGAGATCACTGATGCGGAAAGTGCCACGAATTTGCTCCTTACTCGACGATCACTCGACATCACTCGACGATCACTCGAACGTCACGCTGCAACTGCCGAGCCCGCCGAACTCGCAGGTGATCGTTTGCGGGTCCTTCAGCCAGGCCATCACCGACAGCGATCCGCTGAGGATCACCTCACCCGCTCGGCAGGGGATGCCCAGTTCGCCGAGCGTGTTGGCGAGCCACACCACCGAGTTGACGGGCGAACCCTTCACCGCCGCGCCGGCGCCGGTCGTGAAGAGCTCGCCGGTGGTCTCGCCCGGCCGGTGCACTTCGATCGTCATGCCGACCAGCGCGAGGTCGAGCTCCAACGGGTCCTTCCGCTCGGTGCCCAAGACGAACACTCCGCACGATGCGTTGTCGGCGACGGTGTCGAACACCTTGATGTCCCAGTTGTCGATGCGTGAGTCGACGATCTCGAAGCACGGCACCACGTAGTCGGTGGCGCGCAACACGTCGATCGCAGTCAGTCCGGGCCCGACAAGGTCGCGTTTCAGGATGAACGCGATCTCGCCCTCGGCGCGTGGCTGGATGAGCGAGTCGAGCAGGATCGTGTTGCCGTTGCTGTAGAGCATGCTGCTGCACAGCTGCCCGAAGTCAGGACCGTCGAGGCCGAGCATGTTCATCACTGCGGCACTGGTTGCGCCGACCTTCTTGCCCACGATCTCCTCGCCGGTGTCGAGCCGTCGCTGCACCATGCGCGATTGGATGCGATATGCGTCGACCAAGTCGATGCCCGGCACGCGATCACGCAGGTTCGGCACGGTTCGTCGCTCGACGAGCGCTGCATACAGCTCGTCGCCGTAGCGGTTGACGTCGGACGCGCTGAGACTCATCGCCGTGCATCTTCGTGCACCGTCACGGTCGCCGCCAAGCTGTTGTTCCGGCGAACGGGACACTTTCATTCGGCGCAGCGATGGACGTACGTACTGTGAGCAGGGTGACGAAGGCATTCGAACGAGAGGTGACCTTCGAGATCGACGGCCTGCGGTTCTCGTTCGCCACGTGGTCCGACGTGTCGGCGCTCTTCGCCATCCGCTTCCTGGCCAAGCACGATCGACCACGCCGAGGGTGCGAGTCCGGGCTTTGCGGTACATGCGAGTCGTCGGTCGACGGCAGCCAACGAGGCTGTGCCTGTTGCCGTCGACGTCGCTCGATGGCGTCTCGATCGTCAGCGGATCGCGGCCGGGTCGCTGACGAGGGCTCGCGAGATCTCCGCGGCGGTCCGCACCACCATGCGGACGAGCTGGTCGTGACGCTCGGACGGCATGCGGATCAGTGGTCCGGCCACCGAGACGGATGCGACGCACGAGCCGATCCGATCGAAGATGGGCGCCGCGATGGAGACGACACCAGGCGCGGCCTCGTCGGCGCTGATCGCATAGCCGGCCTTGCGAACTTCGGCCAACGCCTGGTTCAGCCGGGTGCGGTTGGTGATGGTGCGCGGACCGAGCCGAGGCAGGCCACCCGCGACCGCATCGTCGACATCGGCCTGCGTACCGAACGCCAGCAACACCTTTCCGGACGACGTAGCGTGGGCAGAGCGGCGCCGGCCGACCCTGGTGAACAGTCCCATCATCTGCGGGCTCTCGAGCCGATCGAGATAGACCACGTCCGCGCCCGACAACACGGCCAGGTGCGTCGCCTCGTTGGTGTCGTTGTGCAGCTTCTCCAACGGGACGTGCCCTACTTGGCGCAAGCACACGACTGCTAACGACCTCCTGACCGATCTCGTACAGCTTGAGGCTCAGCCGGTAGCGCTCGTCCTTCGTGCGTTCGACGAATCCCTCGCTGACCAGGATGCTGAGGAGGCGGTGCACGGTGCTCTTCGGCAGATGCACTCGTCGCCCCAGCTCAGAGACACCGAGAACCGGTTCGGCGAAGGTGAACGCGGTCAGCAGTGACAACGCCCTCGCAACCGCCGATTCCGGTGACTCACGAGCGGCGCCCATCGCCGGGAGACTAGAGCACGGTCCTAACTGGAATTGCGGCGCACGTTGCGTCAGCAACGGGAGGCGCAGTTTCCAGTTACCAGCTGCACTCGCTGAGGTTGTCCCAGCAGCGGCGGGTCAGTTCGGCGCCGGCGAAGTACGCAGCACGGGCCGAGCGGCGCTTGGCGTCGGTGTCGAGGTACTGCTCGGCGAACTCGCCGACGTGTCCTCCGTGGTCCTCGTCGACCGTGATGTGGATGGTGTGGAAGGCGTAGTCGTCGGGCTGCAGCACGTCGGTGTAGTGCTGCTTGAACCCGTCGACCACCTTGATGTACGCCGCTGGGATCTGGTTCTCGATCGCAAGGATGCCGCCGAACGTCAACTCGTACCACGGCTGCTGAATGGCCAGTGAATACAGGAACCCGCTGCTGGCCATGGCGTCGACGTTGGGTGTCGCCTCGGTGATCACTTCGTCGGGTGCGCCGAGTGCGCGGGTGAACTCGAACAACCAGTGCAGGTGCCCGAAGCCCGACTTCGACGTGGTGCCCAACACCTCTTCGGCGATGTTGTCGATGACACCGTCGGTCATCTCGTAGGGAATGCGAGTCACCCACGCGGAGAGGATTCGCCGGGTGTGGTACGTCACGCCGTGGTAGTGCTGGCGGGCCCACGCCACGAGCTCTTCCTTCGTGGCCTCGCCCTGCTGGGTTCGTTTCACCCAGTCGGCCTGATCGAGCGTTCGGCCGGAGGCCTGCAGCTCTTCACGCATCTCGTCCACGAACGCCTCACCGTCAAATGCCATGCGCACACGCTCTCACGCTCGGAGTGACTCGGGAAAACCGTCCCGTTCCACCCATCAGAACGGCGTCCTTTCGGAGCCGCCCCAGCACAACCAAGATGGCCACATGGCAATCTTCCGTCTCGGACACGTCGAGGTCCGAACTCCCGATCTAGAGCTCTGTGCCGCTTACTACACCGAGGTGATGGGTTTGCGGGAGGTGGCTCGCGACGACAACCACGTGTACCTGAAGGGGTGGGACGAGCAGGACCACCACTCGCTGATGCTGACGAGTGCGAACCGCTACGGCCTCGAGCACGTCGCGTTCAAGACCGAGTGGGTCGATGATCTCGAAGAGTACGAGACCAACCTCGAGCGTTACGGCTGCACGGTCGAGCGCATCGCCGCCGGCACCGAACTGGGCCAGGGCGAGGCGATCCGCTTCGACTCACCGACCGGTCACACGATGGAGATCTACGCCAAGATGGAGAAGGTCGGCAACGGCCTTCCGCTGTTCAACCCGGCGCCGATGCCGATGGACCTCGTCGGCATCGCCCCGCCCCGCCTCGACCACTGTCTGCTCACCACCGAGAACGTGCCCGACGCGGCCCGCTTCATGAGCGAGGTCCTGGGCTTCCGATTGACGGAGCAACTCGTCACCAACGAGGGCTATCAGCTGATCGTGTTCTTCGAGCGCTCGCGTCAGCCGCACGACATCGCGTTCACCCGCGGCGCCAACGGTGGACTGCACCACTTCGCCTACTGGCTCGACAGCTGGGCCGAGGTCGGTCGCGCCGCCGACATCTTGCGGATGAACGGCATCGACATCGACATCGGCCCCACCCGACACGGCATCACTCGCGGCCACACCATCTACTTCTTCGATCCTGTCGGCAACCGCAACGAGGTCTTCACCGGCGGCTACAAGACCGACACCGATTGGGAGACCATCACCTGGACCGAGGATCAGTTGGGCAAGGCACTGTTCTACTACGAGAACCGTGTCGTCGAATCGTTCGTGTCGATCTACACATGAGCGTCACGCGCGACGACGCGCCGCTGTACATGGCCAAGTACGCGCGGCGCCGGGCAGAGCCTCTCGCCGTGCCGGAGGGTGAGGAGCCGGCATTCGTGCTGCGGGCACGCGAACGCTCGACGCTGCGCGCTCTCGAAGAGCTCGACCGTGTCACCGCGCCGCCGGGGCGAACCGAGGAGTTCGCCAGGGAGACGGTGTCGCCGCGTGAACAGTTCCCCGGCGAGTTCCGCAAGCGGGTCACCACCTCCATCGATGTTCGCCTGATCCGCCACGGTCAGACGCAGGGGTACGTCACCGATGGCGCATTGACCCCGCTGGGCAAGTGGCAGTCGCATCGCAAGGGACAGGACCTGGCAAAGAGTCTGAAGGAGGGCATGACGGTGCGGTTCCCGCACGCACCGACCGCTCGCGCCACCGAGACAGCCGAGGGGGTTCGGAGCGGAGTGCTGCAGGCGCTCAGTCGCTACGGCATTCACGACGTCACGGTCGAGGACCCGTACCCGCACGAGGCGTTCAAGAACTTCCAGGTGTGGGCGGGTGGTCGCGAGGTCGACGTCACGGCAGCGTTCCAGGAGTTCGCCCAGATCCACGAGAACTATCAGCGGTTCGGGATCGGTGACCGACCGGGTTGGATCACCGAGATGAACCGGTTCTACCGTGTGCTGCAGGCCGGCGGTGATCCGATCACCGTGTGGCTGACACAGCCCTTGTTCTACTTCGAGCCACCGATGGTCGTGGTGCGCCGGCACTGGCAGGGCATCACGGAAGTTGTCGAGGAGAGCGGGCCCAACACGGCGATCTACATGTGTGGCCACTCCGGCCCGATCCGTGCGGTGGCGGCGTCGGCCGTCGGTCACGACCCCGGCGAACCGAACAACACCGAGGACGTGCGGATCAAGGTCTACGAAGATCACGAACACGCGGTGCTGACGTACCGCGGCCGGGGACTGGAGCTGGAGATCCCGACGCTCGCAACACCGAGTTGGTTCGCGTGATCGTCGAGTCGCAACCGGCCAACGTCGACGGCGGCAAGGCTGACGCCAAGTCGGATCACGGCGGCTTCGCGGGGTTCGGCGAACCGCCTGTGCTCACTGTCCTGACGGTTGACGATGTCGAGTACTCGATCGTCGCCGATCCAACCATGGCCGCGTTGAAGGCCATTCGCGAGATCGCCGAGCACGTGCGGCCGCGCCGCGGATGTCAGGAGGGGATCTGCGGCAAATGCGAGTCGAAGGTCAATGGTCAAGACACGCGGTTGTGCATCACACCGATCGGCACACTGATGGGGGCCACGGTCGTGACTCCGCCGCCGCGCAAGAGCATCTGGGGCTGATCCCTCGACTCGCATTTTCGAGGCAAGTCACCGAATCTCCGGCACGACCGGAGATTTCGTACCTGGCCTACTTCACTGGCACCGCGGCGGCGGCTACGACGATGCGATCACGTGCACATCGGGCGCCGGGCGGCCCGGCGACTCGACGGTCGTCGTCGCCCAGCCGAGGGAGATCAACCCGCTGATGTGCGTACCTGGCTCGAAGCCGCAGAGCTCGCTGACCACGTCGTTGGCACCTTTCGGGCACGAACCCCAGTAGCTCGCCAGGCCTTGCTCGGTGGCTCCGAGCAACAGGTTCTGGATGCCGGCTGCTACGGCATCGCGATTTTCCGCAGTACGCAAGGGCGAGTCGCCAGGGGCGGAACCGATCACCAACGTGACGGGGGTCCGCATGTACTTGGTGCGCGCCTTTACGACCTTTTCCGGCGGATCGCCGTTGGCCTGCATCGCGTCGGCGACCACCTCACCGAGTCGCGCCCGTGCGTCACCATCTGCCATCGCGAACCGCCACGGCCATGTCCGCTTGTGGTTCGGAGCCCATTGGGCGAGCTCGCACAGGTCGCGGATCATCTCGTGCGGCACTGTCTCGCTGCTTGTCGACGAGCACGCTGGTGCGGCGGCGTCGAATCAGGTCAGTGAGGTGAGACGATTGCACGCCCACATCATCGCAGCACGAGTACACCTCTCGCATGGGGCTGCGTTCCGACTCCCGGAACGGTGGTCTTGAGTGACAGTGCGCGCGGTGCGACAGTGCCGGACACGAGAACACGAGGGGGTTCGTCATGTCGTTCGATGGTGAGGCGTACGTAAACGAGATGCGCGACGAGCTGATCGCGTCGGGTCGCACACTCGACAAGGCCCGTTGGGTCGAGCGCGTCGTGCAGGGTGAGGCCACGAAGGAGGAGTTGGTCGGCTGGGCCCGCCAGCACTACCACGGCGTGACGTATCACACTCGCCGATTCCTCTCGATCTGGCTCGGACGAATCCCCTACGAGATGACCGAGAGCGTCATCGAGAACATCGGCGAAGAGGTGCTGGGAATCCAGTCGAAGTCGGGCCACGGCCACTTGCATTGGCTGTTCGAGTTCACCAGAGCGCTCGGCGCGCCCGACGAAGTGATCACCGAGGCGACGCCAAATGTCGAGGCGGTGCTCAGCGAGAGCTTCCTCTACAACCTCGCTCACCAGCGGCCGTGGTACGAGTTCCAATTCGGCGCGAGCCTCGGGATCGAGAACCAGATCCCTCCGGCATACATCCGTGCCGTCGAGGGCTTCAAGCACCACTACGGCCACATGCTCGAGGCCGACGACTACGCCTTCCACACGATTCACATCATGGTCGATGAAGATCACGGTGGCCATGTGGGCGAGTTCGCCGAGAAGTATCTCGACACCGATGCCAAGCGCCGCTCGGCACGCGCCGCATACTTCGCCGGCGCAGAGGCCACCCGCCGTTGCTGGGACGCGTACGAAGGGGTGTCGTGGTAGTGGCGGACCACGCCATCTTCTTCCACGACTACGACGAAACCGATCAGCCGATCGTCGGTGGGAAGTGCGCCAGCCTCGGCGCGATGACGCGAGCAGGCCTGCCGGTGCCGCCAGGATTTGCCGTCACCACACATGCCTTCGCCGATTCGATGGGCCGGGACCACGTCGGTCCATTCCTGCAGCGCATCTTGGAGAAGCTCGACGTGGCAGACCTGCAGTCGCTGGCCGACGCGGGTCGAACGTTGCCGGCAGTTGGTGCTCGACGCCGGGCCGTCGGAGGCTGCCGAGGCGACGATCCGTGCCGGGTACGGCCAACTGTGCGAGCAGACCCGTGTCGACGACGTCGCTGTCGCGGTGCGATCGAGCGCGACCGCCGAGGATCAGCCCGACGCGTCGTTCGCCGGCCAGCAGGACACGTTCCTGTGGATCCGCGGCGCCGACAACGTCGTCAATCACGTCGTTCGCTGCTGGGCGAGTCTGTACACCGACCGGGCCATCGCCTACCGCTACGAGTGCGGCTACTCGCACGCCGATGTCGCGATGAGCGTCGCCGTCCAGCAGATGGTGGTACCCAAGGCGGCCGGGGTGGCCTTCACGTTGAACCCGACCAACGGCGATCGCAGCACCATCGTCATCGACTCGGCGTTCGGTCTCGGTGAATCGGTCGTCTCCGGAATCGTGACGCCCGACAACTACATGATCGACAAGGTCATCTTCGAGATCACCAAGCGCACGGTGTCGGCGAAGGAGGTGGAGTGCTGCGTGTACGGCGACCACGTCGTGCAGCGCCCCCTCGACGTCGAGCGCAGCACCGCGCCGAGCCTGACCGACGACGAGATCAAGGCGATTGCCAAGTTGGCGCGTCAGGCCGAGAAGCACTTCGGAAGGCCGCAGGACGTCGAGTGGGCCGTCACGGTCGACGACGACGGCCGACAGACGGTTCATCTCCTGCAGAGCCGGCCGGAAACGGTGTGGAGCAACAAGCCCCGACAGGTGAGCCAAGGGGTGCACACCGGGGTGGAGGGCGTCGTCAGCAATCTGCTGAAGCCCGTGCAAGTCAAGCAGTAGTCATCGCATCAACACTGGGGGATTTCAATTGACCAAGGATCGTTTCGACAGCCCGTTCTCCATCGACACGCCGCCCGGCGCGGAGGGCTGGGAGGATCTCTATCCGTACCACTTGCTCTTCAGTGAAGCCCGCAAGGACTACGACGAGTCGATGTTCTGGTTCCGCGACGCGATTCACCTGCCGTCGGTGCTGCCACCATTCGACATCAGCCTGGTGGAGTATGCCTTCGCCTCGCTCGGCTCGTACAACAGCCGCCACTACATCGTGCCGCCGGCCATGGGCATCGACATCCGGATACTGAACGGCTGGTTCTACCTGTCTCCCGTTCCCGTCGCCGATCCTTCCGAGATCCCCGGTCGCGTCGAGCACTTCATGGAACGCGCCGGTCACTACTACGCCAACTGGGACGCCATCGAGGCCGAGTGGATCGACAAGGCGAAGGTCGTGATCGGCAAGCTCGAAGCACTGACGTTCGAGCCGTTGCCCGACATGGTGGATCTCGAAGTGGTCACCGGCCATGCCGGCCGCAGCAACGTGTACGACCTCCAGCACGAGTATCACGAACTGATCGATCTGTCACTGGAGCTGTGGCAGCTGCACTTCGAGATGCTCAACCTCGGCTACGCCGCGTACCTCGACTACTTCGGCTTCTGCAAGCAGGTGTTCCCCAACATTCCCGACCTGTCGATCGCCAAGATGGTTGCCGGCATCGACGTCGATCTGTTCCGTCCCGACGAGGAGTTGCGTCGTCTCGCCCGCCTTGCGGTCGGCAGCGGCCTCGGCGACACGTTGTGCGAAGGCACCGTTGATCAGGCGGTCGCCGCGGTGAAATCGGCTGACGGTGGCGAGGCATGGCTGGCCGAGTACGCCAAGGCGCAGTATCCGTGGTTCAACTACTCGAACGGGACCGGCTTCTACCACACCGATGCGGTCTGGGCCGAGAGACTCGACATCCCGTTCTCGTTCATGCGCGGGTACATCCGCAAGCTGCAGGCGGGCGAGGAGATCGACACTCCGCAAGAGGCAGTGATCGCGGAACGCGATCGTGTCGCGTCGGAGTACATCGACCTGCTCGATGGCGACGACAAGGCCAACTTCGAGGCCAAGCTCGGCCTCAGCCGCACGGTGTTCCACTACGTCGAGAACCACAACTTCTATGTCGAGCACTGGGGCATCAGCGTGATGTGGCGCAAGATGCGCGAGTTGTCGAACGTGTTGGTGAAGGAAGGGTTCTGGGGCGAAGCCGACGACATCTTCATGCTCAAGCGCGATGAGATCCCGACGGCAATCAGCGACCTGACGTTTGCGTGGTCAGCGGGCGTTGCGCCGCGTGGGCCCACCTACTGGCCCGACGTGGTGGCAAAGCGGAGGGCGATCATGGCTGCCTGTCAGGCGTGGGATGCGCCACCGGCGCTCGGTGCCCCGCCCGAGGTGGTGACCGAGCCCTTCACGATCATGCTGTGGGGAATCACGAGTGACTCGATCCAGAAATGGCTCGGAGGCGTCAGCGACGACGGTGGTCTCAGCGGTTTCGCCGCGTCGCCGGGCGTGATCGAAGGCGTGGCCCGCGTGTTGACCAGCGCGGAGCAGGTCTCGGAGATCCAAGATGGCGAGATCCTCGTTGCGCCGGTCACGGCACCATCATGGGCGCCCATCTTCCGAAGGATCGCGGCGACGGTCACCGATTCGGGAGGGATGATGAGCCATGCGGCCATCGTCTGTCGCGAGTACGGCCTGCCGGCCGTCACCGGCACCGCGTTCGCGACCAAGTCGATCAAGACGGGAATGCGGTTGCGCGTCGACGGCGACAACGGCGTCGTGACGATCCTCGACTAGCGAGTGCCTCTAGCCGACGTTCGTCGCGACGAAGGAACTGACCAGCTCGACCCAGCGATCCCAGAGCTGCGGGGGATAGTCGTGTCCCATTCCCTCGATCGCCTCGAAACGAGCCCCCGGAATCAGTTCGGCGGTGCGCCGCCCACCGCTGATGTCGATCAGTGTGTCGCGATCGCCATGAATGACCAGCGACGGTGTCGTCACGTCGCGCAGACCGTCCGCGCGATCCGGGGAGGCGCCGACGGCTCGGAACTGGCGGGCTGTCCCCGATGGGTGAAAGCAACGATCGAAGGCGCGCTCGGCGTCGCGGCGCCACCTGGCCTCGTCGGCAAATGCCGGACTGCCCCATACATGCAGGCCGGCAATGTGCCCGGCGACGTACGATTCGCGGTCCGTGGCCGGCGGCCCGGTGAGCAGCGCGAATGCCTCCGGCGTCGACTGCCCGGAATCCGGCTCGCCGGTACGCGACATCACCGATGTCATCGACAGCAGCCGGTCGGGATGCTCGATCGCCATCGTCTGCACGATCATGCCGCCCATCGACAACCCCATCACGTGCGCGCGCTCGACCTCGATCGCGTCGAGCACCGCAATGGCGTCGTTCGCCATGTCGGACAGGTGATATGCGGCGCCGTCGCTGCCGACTGGAGCCTCGTCGAACTTGGACGACAGCCCGACATCGCGGTTGTCGAAGCGCACGACCTGCAGGCCCTTGGCGACGAACATCGCGCACCACTCCTCGTGGTAGTTGATGCACTGGCTCCCCAAACCGTTGACCATCAGCAAGGTCGGATCCGTTGGGTCGCCGAATGTCTCGTAGTAGATCTCACAGTTGCCGTTGCGTGTCGTGGGCATGCCACGACGTCACCACGTATCCCAACGCGGTGTGGAGTGTCCCGGGGTACCCAGGTGGGCGTGAAACACTCCACTCAGGTTGTGTCAGGTCACTTCTCGAACGTCACTGTCACGGTTCGCTCGTCGGTGCCACGGACGACGGTGAGGGTCAACGTCTCGGCGTTGCTCAAGGCGTCGTGCAACGCCTCGATCGATACGAGAGGCGTATCACCGGCGGCGACCAGCAGATCACCTTCGGCGATCCCTGCCTTGTCGGCGGGCCCGTCCGGTTCGACCCCACGGACGAGCAAGCCATCCCGTGGCGGCAGGCCGACCGACGCACGAAGCTTCGCTGCAACCTCTGGCGGTGCCAGTGCGATGCCGAGGCGTGGACGCACGACCGACTTGCCGGCAGCGAGATCTTCGATCGTCGCACGCAAGGGCGCATCGATGGGACGGGCAACGTAGAAGCCGCGGCCGGTGCGATGGGTGTTGAGCGCGACGACGTGTCCCTGCGCATCGGCGACCGGGCCGCCCGACGCGCCCCGCACGAGCGGCGCAGTGTGTTCGACACCGCCGTGCACCTGACGTCCCCGAGGACCCTGGAACGCGACATCGACCGACGACACCATTCCGAAGGAGATCCGGACGCGGTGACCGCCGCGGCTGAGGGCGAAGACGACGTCGCCGGCTTCTGGCAGTTGGTCGGCCCACGTGGCCGGGGAGACCGCACCGGTGTCGACCTCGAGCACGACGAGATCGCCGTCGGTGTCCGAGCCGGTGACGGAACCCTGCTCGGCCCGTCCATCGGCGAACGTCACCTGGGTCGTCTGGTCGCGAAGGTTGTGGGCATTGGTCACGACCTTGCCGGGAGCGATCACCACCCCGCTGCCGCGTCCGTCGCGGCCGATGGTGACGATGGAGTCGCCCAACTGGGCGAGCACGGAACGTGCGGTGGTGGAGAGTTCGTCGAGCGCAGACATGGTGGTCACTCCTGTTCGGTGTTACTTGTTATGAAAGCTAGTAACTAGCTCACATGTAGTAAGCTATCACCGTGTCATCCAATCTCTCGCACGCCCTGTCTCTCATCGGTGATAAATGGAGCCTGCAGGTGGTCGCCGCACTGCTCGACGGTCCTCGACGATTCGGTGAGCTGGCCGAGACGTTGCAGGGCATCGCGCCCAACGTGCTCACCACGCGCATCCGCCAACTCGAGCGAGACGGGCTGGTCGTCGCCACTCCCTACAGTCAGCGCCCTGTGCGCCTTGCCTACGCCCTCACCGACAGCGGACGCGAGCTCGGTGACGCAATCGCGTTGCTGTCCGCGTGGGGCGCCCACCAGACGGGCGACACCGAAGGCCCGGTACATGCTGCGTGTGGAACGGCTCTCGAAACGCGCCTCTACTGCCCGACATGCGAGCGACCGGCCGAGGAAGGCGTCGCCGAGTTGATGAGTTGGGTCTGAGGTCTAGACGACACTCATGATGTACGCGGTGTCCATGTACTCGCGCAGGTGACAGACCTTGCCGTCCTTGATCTCGATGACCCACGCATAGCGGTTGTGGTAGTGGTTGCCGTTGACCAGCTCACCGGTTGCCTCGGTCTCGGCGCCGACGATGTCGCCGTCCGAGAACGTGCGCTTCACGTCGATCTTCGGGTCGCCCGGAACGAACATGCCGCGCACGGGCCTCAGGAAGTCGTCGATCACCGCGTCGCCGCCCGTCGTGAGGCCGGCACCTGGCACGGCGGTCGACATCACTTCCCACGAGCCGTCGGGATGGATCAGCTTCCGCAGGCCCTCGAGGTCGTCGTTGCTCAACGTCGCGAAGAACTCGCGCACCAGATCTTCGTTCGGTGAGGTCATGTCGGCATGATCGCAGAGGAGTCGAACCGTGGCCTCAGTGGAACGACGCGGTCAGGTGCCGAGCAGCTGGGCGCGCAGTTCGCGCTTGACGAACTTGCCGTTGGCGTTGCGCGGAAGCTGCTCGTCGAGGAACCAGAGCCTCGCCGGGATCTTGTACTTGGCGATCCGTTCAGCGAGGAACTCTCGCAGGTCGTCCTCGGTCAGTGTCGCATCGGGCCGGAGTACGACCGCGGCGCCCGACCACTTCGCCCAGTCGTTCATCCGGAATGCCGAAGACTGCGGCCTCGGCGACCGCGTCGTGCTGGTAGATCACCGCTTCGACCTCGCTGCAGTACACGTTCTCCCCGCCACGCAACACCATGTCCTTGGCGCGATCGACGATGAAAACGAAGCCGTCGTCGTCGATCCGGGCGATGTCGCCGGTGTTGAACCAGCCCTCGCGAATCGCATCGGCCGTGGCGTCCGGCCGGTTGAGGTACCCCTTGATCACGACCGCGCCGCGAACGCAGAGCTGCCCGATGACGTCGGGTCCCGCTGCCAGGTCGTTGCCGTCGTCGTCGACCAACTTGGCGTCGAGCGTCGGCACGATCGGGCCGGCCGAGTCGGGCTTGGCCGTGTAGAGCCGGGCTGAGTTGGCGGTGACGATGCCGTGGGTCTCGGTGAGGCCGTAGCCGGTTCCAGGCGCGCCCTTCTCCAGTGCCTTGTCGATCTTGTCGACCAGATCGGGTTGCACGGCCGCGCCGCCACCGGTCATCCCCGCCAGCGAGCTCGTGTCGCGGGTGACCCAGTCGGGATGCATCAACAGCTCGCGACTCATCGTCGGCACGCCGCTGAAGTTGGTGACACCTTCGCGTTCGATCAGCTCGAGCGCTCGACCCGCATCCCACTTGCGCATGAACACGACCCGGCCGCCGGTCAGCGTCGCGGGATGCATGATGCAATTGCATGCGGTCACGTGGAAGAGCGGGGTCGGTGCCATGAGCACGAGCTGGCTCGGCGCGACCGGCGTGGTCGAAGGAGCAGTGATGTCGCCGGCAGCGATCCCCTTTGACTCGGCCATCGAAATCGCGGTCGTCATGTAGGCGATGTTGAGGAGGTTGTGGATCGAACCACGGTGGGTCAGCTGTGCGCCTTTCGGGAAGCCCGTCGTTCCCGACGTGTAGAAGATGCAGGCATCGTCGTCGGGATCGATCTCGACGTCGGGCAGGGTCTCCGGAGCTTCGTCAGGCACGACGACGTCGTTCCATCTCGCCGAGTCGATCGGCAGTTCTCCCTCCGATCGAACGGAGACGAGATGCAGTGGAGTGCCGGCACGCAATGCATCGAGAACGGGCAGTACGCGCTTGCAGCCTCTCGTCGTCGGCGATCAACACCTTCGGTCGTGAATCAGTGAGAGCAAACTCCATCTCGGCACTCGTCCACCAGGCGTTCATGCCGACCACAGCAGCGCCGATCGACACGGTTGCCCAATACGCGATGACCCACTCGGGATAGTTCCGCATCGCAATCGCCACTCGATCGCCGCGACCCACACCGCACGATTGTTGGAGGTACTGCGCGAGCGAGCGCACCGACGCATGGGCTTCGGCATACGTCAGCCGCTCGTCCTCGTAGACGATGTACGTCTTGTCGGCGTGCGCAGCCGTCAGCTGCCAGAGCATGCGCAAGGTCGGCGGTGCTGCGACGAACACTCGCATGGGCACGCCGCGCACGACGATCTCGTTGGTGGCGAAGGGTCCGTTGTCGAGCTCGGTGCATGCGGCGCGGTAGTGATCGATCACAGGCCCATCATGGCCCGCGAACGCGTGGAGGGCCGGATCCGCAGGTGCAGACCGGCCCTACACGACTCAGGTTCTGGCGTTGTCGGGCCGCTTCGGGTCGTAGAGCAATCCGAGCAGACCGCCGTACACGAGGTGCCAGATCAGGATTGCGAGTGGCAGCTTGGCGCCGTCATCGGTGCCGAAGCTGAAGAACCCGTACCCCTGCTTCGGCACGTACACATACGGAACCAAGAAGCCCGCGCTGATGATTGCCAGGACGACTCCGAACAACAGGCCCTTCTGCAGGCTCTGCATCCTCGGCAGGAACGTCGGCAGCTTCGGGTACAGCATGAGTGCGTACAGGATGGCAAAGACCACGCCGTTGACCATGTGGATCGACTGCCCGACGAAGAACTGTCCCGCGTTGCCATAGTTGCTGAAGTCGGCGGCAAACGACCCCGGAGCGAACAACCCGCCGTTGAAGTTCGGCCACGGAAGGCCTGGCAAGCCGATTCCCACGGCGTAGTAGCCCCAGATCGTCGTGATCTGCGTGGCGAGGAAGCCACCGAGCGCTGCGCCCTGCACGGGATGCCGGTACACCCAGTGCTGATAGCGATCGTCGACGTCGAGTGCTTTTCTATGTCGTCTGCGTCCATTGAAAGCCCCCGTTTCATGGATGACGGATTGTCACCTCTCGCAAAATGCTATTCGCTTGTGCGTTTGTGATCGGGGATGGTCCTTGCAACGTCAGTCGTTGTGGTGTAGGGCATCGTTGAGCCCTTCCCATGCGACGGATCGTGGGATCGCCTCGACGGCGCCGCTCTGGCTGTTGCGCCGGTACAGCAGGCCACTGGCACCACTCAACTGCCGAGCCTTCACAACGTCGCCGTCGGGCATCTTCACCAGGGTGCCGGCGGTGACGTAGAGCCCGGCCTCGACCACGCACTCGTCACCGAGGCTGATGCCGATGCCGCCCTCTGCGCCCAGCAAACACCGTTCGCCGATGGAGATCTGATCCTTGCCACCACCCGACAGGGTGCCCATGATCGACGCTCCACCGCCGATGTCGCTGCCGTCGCCCACGATCACCCCCGCCGAGATACGACCTTCGACCATCGATCGGCCGAGCGTTCCGGCATTGAAGTTGACGAACCCTTCGTGCATCACGGTGGTGCCCGGCGCAAGGTACGCACCGAGGCGAACCCGGTCTGCATCGGCGATGCGAACACCGGTGGGCGTGACATAGTCGGTCATGCGTGGCATCTTGTCGAGGCCGTGCACGGTGAGGATCCCTCCGGCTCCACGTACCTTCCAGCGCACCTCGTCGACCTGATCCACCGCGACCGGACCGAGGTTGGTCCATGCCACGTTCACCAGCAACCCGAAGAGGTTCTCGAGGTTGATCGTGCGCGGCGCGCACAGCCGGTTCGACAGCAGGTGGAGCCGCAGGTAGACATCTCCGGCCGACGCCGGCGCGGCGTCGAGATCGATCGACAACTCGACAGCGCGCACGTCGACGTCGCGTACCTCGTCACGGCGCTCGGCGGCATGCTGCCGCTCGTTGGTCGCCGACGCCATCTCGCCGAGACCCAATTCGGGATACCACGTGTCGAGCACGGCACCATCCGACGCAATGGTCGCCAGACCGCGTCCCCATGCAAGTCGGTCACCGGCCACTCACATCACCTCCGGTCGCAATGTTGGAAACAGGATGACTTCCTTGATCGATTGAACACCGGCGAGCAGCATCGCAACGCGGTCCATCCCGATGCCGAGACCGCCGGTAGGTGGCATGCCGTACTCCAGAGCCCTCAGGTAGTCCTCGTCGACCGTGCCGGCTTCGGCGTTACCGGCCTCGCGGGCGGCGTGCTCGTCGTTGAATCGAGCGCGTTGCTCGACCGGATCGTTGAGCTCGGTGTAGCCATTGGCCAACTCCCGGCCCATCACGAACAGCTCGAAGCGTTCGGTCAGGAACGGATCGTTGCGATCGGTCCTGGCCAGTGGCGAGATCTCGACCGGATGACCGGTGACGAAGGTGGGCTGGACCAGCGACGACTCCGCCGTCGCCTCGAAGAGCTCCTCGATGATCTTGCCGCTGCCCCAGGAGAGGTTGTACCCGACACGGTGCTGCTCGGCGATCTTTCGCAGATCCTCGACCGGCATCGACGGGTGTACCACGGTGCCGATGGCTTCGCTCGTGAGATCGATCATGCGCGCCCGGCGCCACGTCTGCGACAGATCGATCGTGACGTCGCCGACACTGACGACGGCTGAACCGGTCGCATCGATGGCCGCCTGCGTGATCAATCGCTCCGTGATGTCGATCATCTCCGAGAAGTCTGCAAACGCCTGATACAGCTCCATCATCGTGAACTCTGGGTTGTGTTTCGTGGAGATGCCTTCGTTGCGGAAGATGCGACCGATCTCGAAAACTTGCTCCATGCCACCGACGATGAGCCGCTTGAGGTGCAGCTCCAGGGCGATGCGTAGGTAGAGCTGCATGTCGAGGGCGTTGTGATGAGTGACAAAGGGACGGGCGTGGGCCCCACCTGCTTCGAGGTGCAGCACCGGAGTCTCGACCTCGATGAAGCCTTCCGAATGGAGTGTGCGGCGGAAGCTGGCAATGGTCTCGTGACGGATCTGAAATGCCCGCCGCGCCTCTTCGTTGACGATCAGGTCGGCGTAGCGCTGGCGGAACCTCGTGTCGGTGTCGGTCAGCCCGTGCCACTTGTCGGGCATCGGTCGCACCGCTTTCGCCAGCAGCTCGACGCGATCGACCTTGATGCTGAGCTCGCCCTTGCGGGTGGTCATGACGGTGCCTTCGGCGCCCAGCCAATCGCCGA
The DNA here is from genome assembly GCA_963746365.1 of Ilumatobacteraceae bacterium. Lineage (GTDB taxonomy): Bacteria > Actinomycetota > Acidimicrobiia > Acidimicrobiales > Ilumatobacteraceae > JAENVT01. The sequence goes on from CAVVBH010000031.1 coordinate 68,943, forward strand.
GATCGAACTCGCCGAACGCGGCAAACCCGTCGTCGCCGACCACTGACTTCGAGACGAACAACTGCACCTCGTCGCTGCGGTCGACCAGCGTCGCGAAGATCAGCTTGCCCTGCTGGCGGCGAAGCATCATCCGACCGGCCACTTTCACCCGCTGCTCGGTTTCGGTCCCTGGCTCGAGCTCGCCGAATTCGGCACGGACCTGATCGAGGGTGTGCGTGCGGTCGAACCGGTACGGATAGGGGTTGGTGCCGGCGTCGCGCAGTGCAGCGATCTTGTCGAGCCGCTTGGCCTTCTCGACCGCCAAGCCGCTGCCCGCGTTCTCTCGCTCGAGGTCGGGCGCTTCGTGATTCACCAGGGCATGACCGTATCGCTTCGGCGATGGCGACCGCGACCCCTTTCGCACTCGCTGGTAGCTTGCTCTCCGGCATGATTCGAACGCGACTCGACACGAACCGCCGCACTGTTGGTCGTCGCATCGGCCCTCTGGGCGGCTGACCCCGGCTCTGCGGAAGGGCCTGCGGCCACCATCGACCAGGCCGCCAGCGGTGGCGCGCCCGCTCGCAACATCTCCGTGCCGGGCGACTTGGTGTCGATCTACAACTTCGGCCCGTTGCAGCCTGCCGTTGTCGATGCGGCCATCCGTGCCGCGGTCGACGCCGGCGCATGGGGCGTTGTCGGCCGAGGGCTCGGCATCGGACTCGTCCAGGTGACGCGTGGCGGCGTCGCCGTGCATCAGGCTCCGGGCCCGCGTGGATCGTGGTACTTCCCCACGTCGGTCACGGCGCTGCCGCTCGAATCGATCGGTGCGATCTTTGGTCGCGAGGTCTCGAAGTACATCGGCGTCAACCAAGTGGTGGTTGGCGCGACGTCGGCCAGCATCAATGGCGCTCAGGCAGGCGACATCCTGGAGTTGGTTGCCGCCGACGGCTCGATCGCACAGTTCCTGGTCGGCCGGGTGGCTCCCGACGCCGAGGTCGGTGGAACCGAGATCGTGATGTCGACAGCTCAGGCCGATCTGCTGGGCGCAGTGGTGCCGACAAGCGTGCTGATCTACGGCCAGTTCGATCGCGCAGCCCTCGACGCATCGCTGGCCGCCAGGGGGCTCAGCAACGACCCGAAGATCCGTGTCAGGAGATCCTGGGATCCGCCCGATCCCGACGGCACCATCGGGCTCGCCAGGACGAAGAAGCTGTTGGGTGAGTTCGCGTATCACGTCACGGACAGTGGTGCCGTGCTGGTCGACGACGCCTGGTATGCAGCATTCATCCCGCCCCGCGAGCCGTACCCGACGGGCATCCGTGCGTCGTGCAACAAGACCATCAGGTCCGATCTCGCAGCCGCGCTGCAAGCCGTGGTCGATGCAGGTCTCGCGGGCTACATCGATGTCGCCAACGCCAACACCTATGGCGGCTGTTTCGGCCCGAGGTTCAGCCGCATCGTCGGCACTCAGCTCGGATCACTGTCGCGGCACACGTGGGCCCAGGCGCTCGACACCAACACCGTGTCGAACTGCCAGGGCTGCGTCCCGCAGATGGACTGCCGCGTCGTGCGGATCTTCCGGGCCCACAACTTCGCGTGGGGTGGCAACTTCTTGAACCCCGACGGCATGCACTTCGAGTGGGTCGGGGAGCCGCGCAACAACTATCAATATCCGTCCAGGTATTGCCCGAACGTCGCCGGTGGTGCGATCGAATCGTTCGGACTCGCGGACGACACCCGCAGTGTGATGTTCGCGGACGATGGCTGGGCACTCGCCGGAGACTGAGCGCCGCTAGCCTTTCGTCCCGGTGGCAACTCGATTCGTGATCATCGGCGGCGGGCCGGCTGGCAACACTGCCGCGACCTATGCGGCCCGACTCGGAGCCCAGGTCACCGTCATCGAACGCGATGTCGTCGGTGGCGCCGCGCACCTGTGGGACTGCATCCCGTCGAAGACGATGATCGCCACCGGCGGGGCGATGAGCTTCTCGCGCAGGATCCACGGGATGGGTCTCGAACAGCAGGATGCCGAGGTCGACATCGAAGCGCTGACCAGCCGCATCGAAGAGATCAAGTCCCGCCTGCAGCAGGGCACCACCAGGTTGCTGGAGAGCCAGGGAGTGCAGCTGCTGCACGGCACCGGGCGACTCGTCAGCGATCACGAAGTGGAACTCACGACGGCGGAGGGCACTCGCACCATTCCGGCGGATGCCGTGCTCGTGTCAACCGGTAGCCGCCCGCGCATCCCCGACTGGTGCATCACCGATGGCGAGCGGATCTTGACGACGCGCGATTGCTATCCGCCGTCGATCTTCCCGGAGAGCATCACAGTGATCGGATCCGGTGTCACAGGCGTCGAGTTCGTGCACATGTTCAGCAGCTTCGGCGCGAAGGTCACGTTGGTCGTCAGCCGCCAGCAGGTCCTTCCTCAGAAGGACCCCGAGGTCGCCGCCGTGCTCGAAGCCGACTTCCTGCAGCGCGGTGTGCACCTGTTGAAGGGTGCTCGTGCCGTGTCGATCGAACGCGTCGACGACTCGGTCGTCGTTCGTTGCGACGATGGCAGAATCGTGAACAGCTCGCATGCAGTGCTGGCAATCGGGTCCATTCCCAACAGCGACGGCCTCGGCCTCGATGCTGCCGGTGTCGAGGTCGACACTGGTGGATTCGTCACCATCAACCGCCATTGCCAGAGCAATGTGTCGCACATCTACGCGGCGGGCGATGTCAGCGGCAAGCTTCCTCTCAGCAGTGTGGCGGCGATGCAGGGTCGCAAGGTCGCCGAGCACGTCATGGGCTTGCAGCAGGTGGCGCACCGCCATCTCGACTACGACAAGGCCGCCAGCGCCATCTTCACCGAGCCGGAGATTGCCGACGTCGGCCTCGCCGAAGCCGACGCGTTCGCAGTGGGCCGCAAGATCCGCGTGACGAAGGTGCCGTTCAGTGCCACGCCGAAGGCGTTGATCAACAACGACTTCCGTGGCTTCGTGAAGATCGTCAGCGATCCCGCCACGGGCGTCGTGTTGGGTGGCTCGATCGTCGGACGTCATGCTGCCGAACTGATCAGCGTCATCGCTCTGGCCGTCACCGCCAACCTCAAGGTCACCGACATCGTCGAGAGCCTTCTCGTTCACCCAGCCCTGGCAGAGGCGCTCGCCGAAGCGGCGGAGTAGATGTTCCCCACCGGCGACGAGGTCGCCCAACCCGCAGTCCCGGCCGGTCTCATCCTGGCGCCGATCCTCCGGCGAATCGCCGGGTTGCTCCTCGATCAGATCCTCGTCGCATTGCCTGTCGTGGTCGTCATCGTCGCCGTTGGATTCACCCCGGACGACACGGTCACGAGCAAGTCGTTGATGGTCTTCAACATCGCGGTGACCTGTGTGGCGTTCGTGTACGAAACGTTGATGATCGCGTTGCTCGGTCGAACCGTCGGAAAGATCGCTTTCGGAACCCGCGTCGTGCGGGTGGTCGATGGTGGACGCCCGGATTGGTCAGAGGCGACGATCGCGCGCCCTCGTGCCGCTCTCGCTCGGCGCCATCCCGCGCGTCGGGCTCGTGCTGGGTGTGCTGGTCTACTCGCTGGCGCTGTGGAACCCGCTGCGCCAAGGCCTCCACGACAAGGCCGCCGGCACGCTGGTCGTGCGCAACTCCACCGCCTAACCCCGAGTGGAGTGTTTGACGCCCACCTGGGTGCACCAGACAACTCCACAGGGATCAGCCGATGACAACCACCACGTCGCCGGCGCCGACGGTGTCGCCGGCTTGCACCTTGATCTCCTTCACGGTGCCGGCCCTGTCGGCAGCGATCTGGTTCTCCATCTTCATCGCCTCCAACACGACCACCGCCTGACCGACCTCGACAACCTGCCCGATCTCGACCAGCACCTTCACGATCGTGCCTTGCATCGGCACTTCGACGCTGCCCGACCCGACGGCTGCCGCGCCACTGCCGCCGGACGATCGTGCAGCCTTCTTGGCCTTGCTCGGTCCGGCCGCGACAACCGAAGGTGCGTCGGGCACCCACATCTTCACGTCGAACCGCTTGCCGTTGACCTCGACGGTGGTGCTGCGCTCGACGAGTTCCTCGGCATCCTCCTCGGTCGGGAGCGGCGGCTTCGGAGCCTCGATCCCCGACAGGTCGAGCGTCTCCTCGACCCACTTCGTCGAGTGCCGCATCGCCTGGAAATCGGGATGGCGCAAGATGGCGAGGTCGGCCGGGATGGTGGTGGCGACGCCTTCGACGACCATCTCCTCGAGGGCACCGATCGTACGGGCGATGGCGGTCGGCCGATCCTTGGCCCACACGATCAGCTTGCCGACGAGGTTGTCGTAGTACTGGCTGATCGTGTCGCCGGACTCGTACCCGGCATCGAAGCGAATGCCGAATCCGTCGGGGGCGACGAGCTTGGTGATCGTGCCGGGTGACGGAAGGAACTTGCCGCCTGCGGGATTCTCGGCGTTGATGCGAACCTCGATGCTATGACCTCGCGAGCACGCCGTGACCTGTTCCTGCGTCATCGGCAACGGCTCGCCACCGGCCACGCGGATCTGCCACTCGACCAGGTCGATGCCGGTGATCATCTCGCTGACGGGATGCTCGACCTGCAATCGGGTGTTCATCTCGAGGAAGAAGAACTCTTCGTCCTGATAGATGAACTCCACCGTGCCGGCGTTGTAGTAGCCGACAGCCTTGGCTGCCTTGATGGCGGCTTCGCCCATCGCCTGTTCGACGCCGGGCGCCATGCCGTATGCGGGGGCCTCTTCGATCAGTTTCTGATGACGGCGCTGCGCCGAGCAGTCGCGCGTGCTGACCCACACGACATCGCCGTGCTGGTCGCCGACGATCTGCACCTCGACGTGGCGCGGCCACGTGAGGTAGCGCTCGATGTAGATCTCGTCGCGGCCGAAGAACGCCTTCGACTCGCGCTGCGCGCTGTCCATCGCCTCCTGCACGTCGCCGGCGCTCTGCACGACCTTCATGCCGCGGCCGCCACCCCCGTATGCGGCCTTGATTGCCAGCGGGTAGCCGAACTCGGCTCCGAAGGCGCTGATCTCGTCGACGGACCTGACGAACTCGGTCGTGCCCGGCACGATCGGAGCCCCACCGCGCAGCGCCGCCTTGCGTGAGCTGACCTTGTCGCCCATTTCGTCGATCGCCGCGGGCGGCGGACCGATGAACGTCACGCCCTTTGCGGTGATTGCCCTGGCGAAGTCGGCGTTCTCGCTGAAGAACCCGTACCCGGGGTGCACGGCGTCGGCGCCGCTGTCGTCGATGGCTTTGAGGATCGCCTCGGTGTTGAGGTAGCTCTCGGCCGCGGTCTGCCCGCCGAGGGCATAGGCCTCGTCGGCGAGGCGGACGTGCAGCGCGTTTCGATCGAGCTCGCTGTACACGGCGACCGTGCTGATTCCGAGGTCGCGGGCGGCACGAATGACGCGCACTGCGATCTCTCCACGGTTGGCAATCAGGATCTTGGTCAGCACGAGTGCCAATCTTGGCCGATGACCACTCCGCGCGCCACCTGGCAGATCACCGTCGTTGACGAGACCGGCAGCACGAATGCTGATCTGCTGGCCGCTGCGGCGACGGGCGCCGCCGATCGCAGCGTCTTGATGGCGCGACACCAGACAGCGGGCAGGGGTCGCCTCGACCGTCGATGGGTCGCCCCCGCCGGCGCGAACTTGTTGGTGTCGATGTTGTTCCGCGATGTGCCGGCGCATCCGCACGAGCTCACCCAGCGGGTCGCTCTGGCGGCTGCACAGGCGTGCCACGACGTCGCCGGGGTCTCGCCGACGCTCAAGTGGCCGAACGATCTGCTGATCGAAGGTCGCAAGCTCGCCGGAGTGCTGGCCCAGGCAGGAGGACCCGGCGCGCACCCGCAGTACGTCGTCGTGGGCATCGGGCTCAACGTGGGATGGGCACCCGAGGATGCGGCCAAGCTCGGCGACGGCTACACACCGGCCGAAGTGCTCGATGCACTGCTCGCCGCGTACGACCGGCTCCCGGACGACATCACCGATTCGTATCGGGCGGCGTTGGCGACGATCGGTCAATCGGTGCGTGTCGAACTGCAGGACTCTGCGGTGGAAGGTCGAGCGCTCGATGTGCTCGCCGACGGTCGTCTGGTGGTGCTCGACGAGTGCGGCATCACGCACCGATTCGACACAGGCGATGTGGTCCACCTCCGCTAGAGGCGCGCCGCGACACCGCGTTTGACATCTCCGGCCCCCATACGGGGCGGCAACTCACAAACGGTTTCGTCACCCTGGTGCGCTTGACGTCTGCGGCCCCGTATGCGGGCGCAAGTCGTCAAACGCAATCGACGAGGGACTGCATCCGGGTGAAATTGGGGTGCCAGACACTTGCGGCGGGGCGCCACTACCCTCGTGGGCGTGCTTGTCGGCGACGTTGCCCCTCGGTCGCGTCGCCATCGGCGACTGCCCAGCATGCTCGGCATGACTGCAGTGGTGGGTGTGCTCGGCGCAACCGGCGTGTTGATCGCCGCTCGCAACACCATCGATTCGGTCGGCCGCGTGCCGGGTGTGGGCGAGCATCTCGACACAGGCGGCGCGTCGATCGAGAACTTCCTGCTGGTCGGTTCCGACAGCAGGGCGGGGGTCGACCCGACGTCGCCGGATGCCGGCGGGATCGGTACCGAGGCCGAAGTGTCGGGCAATCGCAGCGACACGATCATGATCCTGCGGCGCGACAAGTCGTCTGACGAGGTGTCGCTTGTTGTCGATCCCTCGCGACCTGTGGGTTCAGGTGCCGGGTCACGACAGCAATCGTCGAATCAACTCGGCGTTCAACGACGGTCCCGACGTCCTTGTGCAGACGCTGCAGCAGGGCGACCTCCGCCTCCCGATCCATCACTACGTCGAGATCGACTTCTCCGGCTTCAAATCGTTGGTCGACGCCCTTGGCGGCGTGGAGATCTGCGTCGACTTCGCCGACCCGCGACGTCAGCAGCGGCCTGAACATCACCGAACCCGGATGCCACATCCTCGATGGCCAGCAGGCCCTTGCGTACGCGCGCAGCCGGCACTACGAGGAGTATCGCGACGAAGAGTGGCAGGAGGATCCGTCGTCCGACCTCGGCCGGACAAGGCGTCAGCAACAGTTCGTCAACCTTGCGCTGCAGACTGCGTTGGAGCGGATCAAGGTCGATCCGTTCGCGTCCGGCCGTCTGGTCACTGCGATCGGTTCGTCGCTCAGTGTCGACGACGAGCTCGATCCGATCGCAGCTGCCACATCGTTGCGATCGGCCGTCGACAGCGGCATCGCCACCTATTCGCTCCCGGTGTTCGGCAAGACCATCGGCGGCAACGCGGTGTTGCTGCTGGGCGATGGTTCCGACGCAGTCCTGGCCTACTTCCGAGGCGAAGGCCCAGCACCGGCTGCAATTCCGTAGTCCGGGCCGCCATACTATGCGACTGACATGAAGGCTCTCATTCTCGCCGGCGGCGCCGGTACCCGGCTGCGCCCGATCACCCACACCAGCGCCAAGCAGCTCGTTCCGGTCGCCAACAAGCCGATCCTCTTCTACGGGATCGAGGCGATGGTCGCGGCGGGCATCACCGAGATCGGCGTCATCGTCGGCGACACGCGCGCCGAGGTGATGGCCGCGCTCGGCGACGGCTCTCGCTTCGGGGCGAAGTTCACGTTCATCCCGCAGGACGCTCCGCTCGGTCTCGCGCATTGCGTGCTGATCGCCAGCGACTTCCTCGGCGACGACGACTTCGTGATGTACCTCGGCGACAACCTGCTCGAGCAGGACCTCGGTGCCTTCGTCCACGCATTCGAGAACGCGCGCAGCGGCACCGAGCCGCCGGCGGCGCAGATCCTGCTGAAGCAGGTCCCGGATCCTCACCGCTTCGGGATCGCCGAGCTCGACGACGACGGCCACGTGGTGCGACTGGTCGAGAAGCCCGAAGATCCTCTCAGCGACCTCGCCCTCGTCGGCGTGTACCTGTTCGACCGCACGATCAACGAAGCGGTCCGTGCGATCAGTCCATCCCTTCGCGGCGAGCTCGAGATCACCGACGCAATCCAGTGGCTCGTCGATCAGGGCAAACGCGTCCGCATGCGAGCTGCTGACCGGATGGTGGATCGACACCGGCAAGCTGACGCCGTTGCTGGAGGCCAACCGGCTGCTGCTCGAGAAGATCGAGACTCGAATCGACGGCAAGGTCGACGATGCAAGTCACCCTCGATGGCCGCGTCGTCGTCGAGGCCGGCGCGATCGTGACCAACTCGACCCTGCGCGGCCCGTTGGTGATCGGCGCCGGAGCACAGATCGACCGACAGCTTCGTCGGCCCGTTCTCGGCCATCGGCGAGCGGCTGCGAGATCGCCAACAGCGAGGTCGAGCACTCGGTGATCATGGAGCGCAGCGAGGTCGATCGACATCCAGCGCCTCGAGGACAGCCTGATCGGCAAGGAAGCGGTGGTCAGCCGCTCGCAGCTGCGGCCGCGTGCGCTGCGGTTGATGGTCGGCGACCACTGCCAGATCGACGTCGAATGCAGAGGCGCCCCATGCCGACCGTGACCGAGAGCGACAAGATCGCCGGCGTGTGGATCGTCGAGCCGTCGATCCACGGCGATCAACGCGGCCTGTTCATCGAGACGTATCGCCGCGAGTGGTTCCCGAACGGGCGCGAGATGCTGCAGGGCAACCGCGCCAACCGTCAGGCCGGGTCGCTCGTCGGGCTGCACTACCACCTGCACCAGGCCGACTACTGGTACGTGCCGTTCGGCAACGCCCGAGTCGTGCTGCACGATCTTCGCGAGGGCGGCCCGACCGACGGCGCCACGCTCGAGCTCGATCTGAGCGGCGACAACCACATCGGGCGTGTTCATCCCGCCGGGCGTCGCCCATGGCTTCGCCGCGATCACCGACATGGTCATCACGTATCTCGTCGACGGCTACTACAACCCGGCGGACGAGCTCGGCGTGGTGTGGAACGATCCAGCGATCGCGGCCGACTGGGGTGTCGACGGATCCCATCCTGTCGGCACGCGACCAGACCAACCCGCTCCGCGCCGACCTGCCTGCCGGCCGCCGGCCCTACTGGCCCGATGCGAGTGATGACGATGAAGTTGTTCGTCACCGGCGCGGCCGGGTTCATCGGCTCGAACTACGTGCGCTGGCTGCTGGCCAACACCGACGACGAGGTCACCGTCTTCGACGCGCTGACGTACGCGGGCAACCTGGCCAGCATCCGCGACGTGCTCGACGATCGACGCTGCTCGGTTCGTGCACGGCGACATCTGCGACCAGGACGACGTGCTGACGGCGATGGACGGCCACGACGCCGTCGTCCACTTCGCCGCCGAGACCCACGTCGACCGCTCGATCAAGGACGGCTACTCGTTCGTGCGCACCAACTGCTTCGGCACCAACGTGCTGTGCGACGTCGCGCGACAGGTCGGCGTCGAGCGGTTCCTGCACATCTCCACCGACGAGGTGTACGGCTCGATCGAGGACGGCTCGTTCAGCGAGACCGATCGCGCTCGGCGCCACGCTCGCCGTACTCGGCGGCGAAGGCGGGCAGCGACCTCATCGCCCTCAGCTACTACACGACCCACGGGCTGCCGGTGCTCGTGACCCGCTGCAGCAACAACTTCGGGCCGTACCAGTTCCCCGAGAAGGTGATCCCGCTGTTCACCACCAACCTGCTCGACGGCCTGAAGGTGCCGCTGTACGGCGACGGCGGCAACATCCGCGACTGGATCCACGTGTACGACCACAACACCGCTGCCGATCTCGTGCTGCGCACGGGCGCTGTCGGCGAGATCTACAACATCGGCGCCGGCAACGAGATCACCAACAAGGAACTGACGCACCGGCTGCTCGAGCTGACCGGACGCGACGAGAGCTTCATCGAACCGGTCGAGGATCGCCTCGGCCACGATCGCCGCTACTCGATCACGCACGACAAGATCACCGCGCTCGGCTGGAAGACCGAGCACAACCTGATCGACGGACTGGCGGCCACCGTCGAGTGGTACCGCGACAACCGCGCGTGGTGGGAGCCGCTGAAGGCCCGGGCCGGCTTCTAGATGCGGGTGCTGGTCACCGGCGCGGGCGGGCAGCTCGGCATCGATCTGGTGCGTTGCTGCGAGACCGCCGGCGACGATGTGATCGCGCTGCGACCACGACGACCTCGACGTCACCGATCGCGACGCGGTGCTCGGCAGCTGATCGTCGTCGCTCGGTCCCGACGTCGTCATCAACTGCGCGGCGTGGACGGCCGTCGACGCATGCGAGGGCGACCCAGACCGCGCGCTCGGCGCACAACGGGCTTGCCGTGCGTTGGCTCGCCGAGAGCTGCGACGATGCCGGCGCGCACCTCGTGCACATCAGCACCGACTACGTCTTCGACGGCACGCTCGACCGTCCGTACCACGAATGGGACGAGCCGGACGCCGCGAAGCGTCTACGGCGCGACGAAGTGGTCGGGCGAGCGCGAGGCGTTGGCACTCGGAACCGCCGCCGCCATCGTCCGAACCTCGTGGGTGTGCGGGCAGCACGGCTCCAACATGGTCAAGACGATCATGCGACTCGCCGACCAGCATCCCCAGCTCGCGTTCGTCGACGACCAGATCGGCCATCCCACGTTCACCGCCGACCTCGCCGCCGATGATCCGCCGTCTCGCGCTCGACCGCCGTAGCGGCGATCCACCACGTCACCAACCAGACCGCCGACCAGTTGGTACGGGTTCGCCCGCGACGTCGTCGCTGCGATGGGCAAGAACCCCGACATCGTCCGACCCATCACCACAGCGGAACTGCAGCCTCCGCGACCGGCGCCGCGTCCGGCCAACAGCGTGCTCGACAACGCCGTGTTGCGCATGGCCGGCATCCCACTGCTCCGCGATTTTCGCGAGCCACTTCGCGAGACGGTCGACGCGCTCTCCTAGGGCACCGCCGCATCGATCACTCGCGTGAGGCGTTCTGTTATCGTTCGGCCCCGAAGGATCGACCGTGGGGGTAACGATCCTCGGGAGGGGAATCGCGTGTCATTCGATGTAGAGACTCCAAGGCTCGCTCAGGGCAAGCTCACGACGCTCGACTGCGTAGCGCAGTCGCTGGCTGTCGGGCCCGTCTTCTCGGGAGCAGTGCTCGGTCTGCTCCTCTATCTCGTGTGGGCACCAGGAGCAGGACCCTTCGTCATTCTCCTAACGACCGTAGGCGTGCTAGGCATCGGCTGGACACTCAGTGAGTTCGCCAAGCGCTACAGCGGTACTGGCACGGTCTACGAGTTCATCGCTCACTCGCTCGGCAAGCGAGCGGCTGCGTTCTGCGCCGGCATCTACCACATTGCTGCGATCTCTCTTGCCGGCCCTGGCATCGCGCTCATCGGAGGCCTGTGGGCGAGAGCGTTCTTCAAGTCGCACATGGACATCGAGCTCGATTGGTGGGTCTGGGCGCTGATCGTCGCCGTGCTCATGTACCTAGCGAACACGATCGGTGTGCAGGTCTCGGTCCGAGCTCAGCTGGTCCTGGTCGTCCTGTCGATCATTCCCTTCATCGTTCTGTTCATCAAGGTGCTCATCGACGGTGGACCCGAAGGCAACAGCCTGAAGTCGTTCACGCCGGGCAACATCGCTGAGGGCGGATCGGTCTTCAAGGGCTTGCTGTTCGCGATACTGATGTTCATCGGGTTTGAGCTCGCCGCGGCCCTCGGCGAGGAGACCAAGGATCCGCGCCGGTCGATCCCGATCGCCGTGATCGCCACGATTCTGATCGTCGGTGCGTTCTACGTCATGACCCAGTACACGCTCGCAGTCGGCGCGACTCCAGACGTCTTCGACTTTGCACCGATGGCCGACCTCTATCTGAACCGGTTCTTCGCGGTGTGGATCGACCTGGCAATCCTCCTCGACATACTCGCGGTAGGAATCGGATTCGAGCTGGCAGCCTCGCGCGGCCTGTACACCCTGGCTCGCGACGGGCTGCTGCCAGCCCCACTCGCCAAGCTGAATCGCCGGCAGCTGCCGGCCAACGCAACGCTCGTCGTTCTTGCGGTGACAGTCGTCGTCGTGTTCGTCGGACTCGCGCAGTACGGCACCGACTTGATCGATGCCGCGACTGGCGACGTGTTCTTCAACTGGGAGATCTTCAACGCGTTCTTGATCGCCTCACGCATCGGTGGCTTCCTGATCTCCATCGTCTACGTGCTGCTCTGCGTCGCGGCGTTGAAGAACTTCGCATTGAAGAAGCCGATCGACCTGATCGCCGCGCTGATCGGCCTCACGACCGTGGTGCTGGCGATCTACTCGCAGTTCTGGGACGAAACTGCACCCGTCGGCTCGGAGCTGTGGGGCAGGCACCTGTCGCTGATCCTGCTGGCCGTCGCCCTGATCTGGGCGCTCGCCAGCAAGAGAGAGTCCATCGACAAGGTGGCCCAGCACACGATGCATCACAGCTGACTTCGCTAGCGTCGCCGCCCATGGGGAATCGTCGCGTTCGGGTGATGTGGGCCGATATCAACGGCCTGTCGCATGGTCGGTACGTCCCCAGCACCAGGTTGAACCAACACGGCCATCACGCCGTGACCACCTTGACGATGGGCATCAACCGCGACATCCTCCCGGTCGAGGGCTACGGCCCCGACGTGGGCTTCGCCGATCTCGAAACCGTGCCGCTCGGCGAGTCCCTTCGACCCGGCTGGGAGGTCGATACCGACGTTGCCATTGCCGATCTCGAGTACAACGGGCAGCCGTTGGCGCTGTCTCCGCGGGGCGCGTTGAAGCGCTCCGTCGAGGCCTGGGGCGCGCTCGGCTACGAGCCGCATCTCGGATTCGAGATGGAGTTCTACGTGATGCAACCCGACGCCGACGCGCCGGGTGGCTACGGCCCGCTCGACCTGCCGTCGCATCGCGTGTACGGCGTCGGGCTCGGTGGCGACAACACCGGCCTGATGTTCGACATGTACGACGCGGCCGAGCAGTGCGAGCTCGACATCGAGGGAATCATGGGCGAGTTCCATCCTGGCCAGATGGAGCTCAACATGCGATACGGCCCGGCGCTCGACGCCGCCGATCGCGCGTTCATCTGCAAGGAGATGACTCGCGAGCTCGCGGCTCGCAAGGGCTATCTGGATCACGTACATGGGTCGGCCGATGGCGCATCTGGTCGGCAGCGGCCTGCACGTCAACCTCTCCCTGACGCCGATCCATGGCGGCGCCAACGCCTTCGACGACCCGACCGCCGAACACGGTTTGTCGACGCTCGCCCGGCAATGCCTCGGCGGGCTGATCGCGCATCACGAGGGGATGGCGGCGATGTCGGCTCCGCTGGTCAACAGCTACAAGCGGCTGATCCCAGGGATCATCGCCGGCTATTGGGCCAACTGGGGCCTCGACAACCGCATCAGCACCTACCGCATCCCGTGCGAGCGTGGCCCGGCCACACGGATCGAGAACCGCATGCCGTGCGGCAGTGCCAACCCGTACCTTGCCGCGGCCGTCATGCTCAACGCCGCGCTGCTCGGCGTCGTCGACGGTCGTGATTGCGGCGATCCCCAGATCGGCGACGGAGACGCCGAGCCCAACACCGATCGCCACACGCCTCACAACCTCAACGACGCCCTCGCCGCGCTGGAGGCTGACCCGGTGCTGTGCGAGGCGATGGGGGCCGACCTGGTGCGGGCATTCCTGACCATTCGCAAAGACGAGTTGGCCAAGTGGGAGGCCGCCGACGGCACGTGGGACCTCGAGACCATCTCGCCGTGGGAGCTCGAACAGTACCTGCCGTTCTTCTAGAGTCTTGGTCTTCTAGGTCTCGGTCTCCTAGAGCTTCACCGCCTGCAGCGTGTAGGTGCACGCGAGTCGCCACGGTCGATCCTTGAGGCGCCATTCGCCGAGCTCGTCCTTTCTCCATATGACCGGGCAACGCCTCCCACGGAACGCTGTCGTGCTCGACCAGGCCGGTCAGCTGCATCCCGGCATCGAGCAGGGCGGTGACGATCTCGCCGAGACCGTGGTTCCAGCTGTGCGAGACGTTCTGGGTGAACGTGGCATCGGTGGTCACGTACGTTCCCGGGTCCTCGTCGGTGAGTGGTTCCTGAGTTTCGAAGTAGGGGTAGCCGACGACCAGGTCTGCAGTGCGAGCCTCGTCGAGCGACCACATCATCGGATGACCCTCACGGATGAAGAGGCGGCCGCCCTGTCGGAGCAGCCCCGACACCACCTGCGCCCACCGCTTGATGTCGGGCAGCCAGCACAACGCGCCGATTCCCGTGTAGACGAGGTCGAAGTCCGCGGCGTGCAGGAGGTCGAGGGCGTCGTAGACGTCGGATTGCACGAAGTCGACCGGCGTGCCGGCCAGTGCCGAGAGTCGCCGCGCCTCGGCCACCGACGCACCGGAGAAATCCAGTCCTGTCATGACGGCGCCGAGGCGGGCGAGCGAGATCGTGTCGGTGCCGATGTGACATTGCAGGTGAACGCCTCGTGCGCCGCTGATCTCGCCCAGCAACGGCAGATCGAACCTCACGACTTCGCTGAGGAAGTCCGGATCAGCCGCAAAGCGCTCGAACGCGTAGTCGGGCGACGCAGCGTGCGCCGGCGCACGGTCGTCCCAACTGGCCCGGTTCTCATCGAGGTAGCTCGCCATGGGGAAACGCTGTCACAATCCGGCGCGCACGGAATCAGCGAGTTGCGGCGAGCCCGTCGAGCAGGCGATCGAGCGCGAACTCGAAACGTTGATCGGCCGTGCCGGGATACAACGAGCTCGCCAGCTCCACGGACCGTTGGAAACCCAATCGGGATCGAGCGCGGCATAGTCGGAGCGCCACTCGTCGTAGACCGCGTCGCGGGTGGTCGGCGCCATCGAAGCCATGGTCGAGTCGATTGCGGCCGAGCCGATCGTCAACTCGATCACGGCGTGGTACGCCTGTGCGGCGAGGTGCGCATCGAACCCTGCATTGCGCAGCTGGCCGAGGATCGTCTCGGTGATCATCAGCTCGTTGTGGCGTCGCGGTGGCGCACCGCGCACGAGCGTTGCAAGGGCGGGGTGAGCCAGATTGGCGGCGCGAATTCGAATGCACAGTTCGCGCACGCAGTCTTGCCAGGAGTCGTTCGGAAGATCATCGACGACTCCATCGAGACTGCGGTCTCCCATCGGCGCGCAGCAGTTCGTCCTTGCTGCGGAAGTGGCGGTAGATCGCGGTCGGGTCAGCGTCGAGCGCGTCGCCCAGCTTGCGCACCGAGAACTGCTCGAACCCGACGTCGCCCATCACATCGATCGCGGCCGTGACGATGATGTCGGGTGTCAAACGGGCCATCAGTCGTACAGCCGGGCCGTTGCCAGCCGCTCCATGCACACTTCGGCACTCCACGGCAACATGAGCGAACCGAGTCGAGCGTCGCGATACATGCGTTCCAACGGCAGGTGCTTCAGCATCGCCTGACCACCGCACACCCGTATGGCGGTGGATGCCACCTCGGCGGCGTGCTCCATCACGGTGAATGCCGCCGACCACCCGAGCACCAGATCATCCTCGGTCGGATCGAGGGTTGCCTCGTCAATCGCCCGGTACAGCAACGCCCTGGCCTGCTGATGGCGTAGTTGCATCTGCGCCCAGCCGACCTGCTTCATCGGGTGGTCTCGACGGGCACCCGCCGCCTGGCCGGGCAACTCGCCGCGAAGGTACGCCCTGGTGGTGTCGAGCACGCCCGTCGTCAGGCCGAGGTAGCTCGGGCACAGCGACAAGAAGAGCCATGGGTATCGCTCCGCCGCTTGGTTGTAGATGCCTGCAGGCAACCATTCGTTGGCTGCGGGAACGAAGACATCGTCCATCAGCAGGGTCCGCGACACGGTCCCGCGCATCCCCAGTGGATCCCAGTCGTCGACGTTCGTCACCCCCTCGGCCTCCGCCGGCACACCGAGGAAGCGGATCGTGTCGTCGCCTTCCACTTGGCAGATCACGTTGTAGAAGTTGGCCGCACCCGACAGCGAGGCGAAGATCTTGCGACCCGTCACCCGCCATCCGCCGTCGACCGCCCTCGCGCGCGTCGCAACCCCGCTCGTTGCGCCGGGCGCCAACCCTTCGCTGAACGGTTGGCTGTGGATGTGCCCTCGCTCCACCACGCCGCGGAACATGTTGGTCCTGATCAGCTCGTGCTCGGCTCGCTCGCCCTCCGACATGGTCAGCGCATCGGCGACCTGTCCACACCACAACATGGTCGCGTTGTGCATGTTGAACGTGAGGGCCGTGGCGCCGCAGTACCGACCGATCTCCTCGCTGACACGCACGTAGTCCGCATAGCTGGCGCCGAGCCCGCCGTGCTCGGTGGGAATGCACAGCGCCAACAGGCCGACACGGCGGAAGTCGGCGAAGTTCTCGAACGGGAAACTGGCCTCGCGGTCGTAGCGGACGGCGCGCTCGGCGATCACCGGTCCCATGGCACGCACCCGGTGGACCAATTCGTCGCGATCTACCGTCATGGGGTGATTCTTCATGCCAGGTCGCCTGATGTCAACACTGTTGACAAATATCGCTGAGCAGGAAAGACTGGGCACGTGAGTACGCCATCGGATGTCGACGGCCGACGATTCGCCTGGCGCGAGTCGGGCACCGGACCGGTGCTCGTGTTGCTGCATGGCCTGGGCGGGAGCCGGCTGTCGTGGGAACCGCAGTTGCGCGATCTCGCCGACAGCTGCCGGGTCGTCGCGTGGGATCAGCCCGGCTACGGGAACTCGGCCCCTCTCGACGGCGAGGTCACCTTCGTGGCGCTCGCCGACGCCGTCGTCGACTTCATCGACGTGATCGGCGCAACGCGGAGTGCACCTTTGCGGAATCTCGTTCGGCGGGATGATCGCCCAGTACGTCGCAGCGAGATACCCGCAACGGTTGCTCAGCCTGACCCTGCTGTCGACCAGTCCGGCGTTCGGGCTCGACGGTACGAAACCCGACGAGTGGCGCGCTGCGCGGATGGCTCCGCTCGATGCCGGTCGAGAGCCGTCCGAGTTCGCCGGCGACGTCTTGAGCGCGATCGCCGGTCCACACATCTCGTCCGACGCACTGGCCGGTCAGCGCGCTGCGATGGCTCGGGTGTCGGGTGACGCGCTCCGCAGCTCGATCGATTGCCTCGTCACCCACGACAGCCGCGCGGTGTTGCCCGACATCACGCGCCACCACGTTGTGCGTGGTCGGTGAGCTCGACTGCGAGACTCCCGTCTCCTACGCGTTTGCGCTCGCCGATCTGATCCCGCACGCACGGCTCGTCGTGATCCCGCAGGCCGGCCATCTGCTCAACGTCGAGGCGGCCGACGACGTCAACGATCTGCTCGTCGAACAACTGCAGCGCGCCGCAACGAGGAGTGCGGACCTGTGACCGAGTGGCGGTACATCGAGGCGTTCGCTGCTCACTTCACGCGTTGCGGTGTCGGCGAAGGCGAGGTGGTCGCGGTGCTCAGCGAGTCGCAGAGCCGTCCGCTGCTCGTCGAGACGGCGCGGCTGGCGGCCCAGTCGCTCGGTGGCGCGTGTCTTCGATGTCGTCGTCCCCACGCCGGCGTCGCAGCATCCGGTGCCGATCCGCTCGACCGGGGCTTCGCAGGCAATCGCCGGCAACCCGGCAGTCATCGCCGCGCTGTCGACGGCGGGCCTGGTGATCGATTGCACGGTGGAGGGTCTGCTGCATGCGCCCGAGCTGGGGTCGATCCTCGGCGGCGGTGCGCGGGTGCTTGATGATCTCCAACGAGCATCCCGATGTCTTCGATCGGCTCGCGTGGGATCCCGATCTGCCACGGCGAGTCGAGCTTGGCGCATCAACGGTTGCGCAACGCGGCAGCAGATGCGTGTCACCAGCGACGCCGGCACCGATCTCGGCATCGATCTCGCCGGCGCGGTAACTGCTCGGATCGACAGGTGTCACGATCGGTGCCGGTTCGATCGCCCACTGGCCGGGCGGGCTGGTGATCGCCTTCCCGGCGGCGGGCACGGTCAACGGCACGCTGGTGCATGGCGCCCGGTGACCTCAACCTCACGTTCAACCGAATACTCGAGTCGCCGATCACGCTGACGATCGTCGACGATCACATCACCGACGATCACCGGCGATGGTGTCGACGCGCAGTTGTTCCGCTCGTACCTCGCCGTCGTTCGGCGATCGGGCCAGCTACGCCACCAGCCACGTCGGATGGGGGATGAACGAGGCGGCGCGGTGGGAAGCGGTCGAGCTGTACGACCGTCGCGAGCGTGGGGCACCGAGGCCCGTGCATTCGCCGGCAACTTCCTGTACTCGACAGGCGCCAACGAGATCGCCGGGCGCTTCACCGCCGGCCACTTCGACCTGCCCATGCGGCACTGCACCGTCTCACTCGACGGGGTCGCCGTCATCGAACATGGCGTCCTGATCCCCGAGCTCCGCAGCGCGTCCTAGAGCCGAGCTCGAATCGTTGACCAAGTCACGAGATATCCAGCTGCACCGGATATCTCGTGCCTGGCCTCCCTACGGGTGACGAACCCGGACGCGCGCGATCAGTCCCTCCCGAATCGTCAGTGACGATATGAGCCCTTGCGGCGTCGGCGATCTGGGCGCCAGGCTCCCCCGAACCTGCCGGTGAAAACGCGAGATTGGCGCCCAGATCCGGTTGAGTCGGGCGCAATAACGTCACGGACGAGTTCGAGAGGGTTGCACGATTGCGTCCGGGATGACACGTCCGGGTCGCTTCCGGCGAGGTCAGCGGCGGGCTGGGAACAGCGTCAGTAGGCGCTGGCGGTGGCCCGTTGATCGCGCTGGGCCTGGGACATCTCGGCGATCTGGTCGATCTCTTCCTTCTGGAAGCCGGCCATCTCGCGGAACTTGCGAGCAAGCCGAATCGACGAGTCGCGGTCCTCGCCGCGCGAGCCCCGGAAGTTGAACAGACCGTCGACGGTTCGCTGGAACTCCAACGCCCGGGCCTGGCGGTCGCTGTCGTTCTTGGTGACGCTCGCGGAGCCAGGTGCTGCCCATCTTCACGTGGGTGACCTCGTCGGCCAGCATCCAGTCCTCGCAGAAGTACAGCACCGGGTCGTTCATCTCGCCGGCGAAGTCGCGCATGGTCGTGAAGACGTCGATGGCCAGGCCCTCGAGCGCCCGGTTGACGCCGGCAAGCCGGAACACGGGGTCGGGATGGCATGCGGCCTCGAACAACGTCACCGCCTCGCTGAACTCGCCGATCTCGGTGCCCATGTGCTCGCCGAGCCGCAGGCTGATCTCGACGTGACGAGCCTCGTCCCAGCATTGGCGGGCCATGTCGAGCTTCATCGCAATGGCGTTTCGTCGGTGGTGTAGTCGAACGCCGTGCGCCCGGCGCCCTCCAGTGCCTGGATCTCGCCCACGAAGATGCCGTGCATCTGACGGCGGGCCCGGTCGAACGATCCGATGACGCCGGATCCAACCGACGATCCTGGCCAAGATCGTTGGGCCGCTCGTCGGCGAAGCGTTCCTCGGTCGTGATGCGGAAGAAGCGGCTGTCACGCTGCAAGCGTTGGGAGGCAACTGCGTGCGCATCCGAAAAGCGTAGACGAGCGACTCGGTCACCGCGCACGCCGGCATGGCACTGGTAGTCGATCCACGCGAGTGCGGGCATGATTGGGGCGTGCGCGTCGCCTACACACTCGAGCAATGCTGGCATCGACGTGCCGGGCGGCACCGGCGGTGGCTGCGACTGCGCGTCGCCGAGGCGATGGACTGCACGAACCGGATGTGACGTTGCTCGGCGTTGCCGGCCGTCACCGCCACCTTCCCAGCGAGCCGTGGTCGCCGGCCATCCCGATCGCCCACCTTCCCGTCGGTGGCGCCGTTGCTGTACGAGACTCTGGCTGCGCCGCAACTGGCCGAAGGTCGAACGGGCGACCGGACCCGATCGACGTCGCCCACGCGACGACCCTGATCCCGTGCGCCACCGACGCCCGATGGTCGTCACGGTGCACGATCTGGCATTCCTGCACGATCCGTCGCAGTTCACCCGCAGGGGCAACCGCATCTTCCGGCGAAGCCTCGACGTGATCCGACGCAAGGCCGATCTCGTGCTGTGCAGCAGCAAGCAACGATGGACGATTGTGCCGTTCGCCGGCATCGACGGCCGACCGTCTGCGCCTCGTGCCGCTCGGCGTCGACGTCGACAGAGCCGACGCTGCCGACGAGGTCGCTCGCGGTCGCTGCCGCTATACGGCCTGCCGGAGCGCTACCTGCTGTTCGTCGGCACCGTCGAGCCGCGCAAGAACCTGCGCGGGCTTGCCGCGGCGGTCTCCGATGCTCGACGAGCCGCTGCCGCTGATCGTCGCCGGCGCAGAAGGCTGGGGCGACGTCGCGATCGAGCTCCGGCGGCGACGTCCGGTTCCTCGGTTTCGTGCCCGCCGAGGACCTCGGCGCGTTGTACGCGGGGGCGGACGGTGTTCTGCTACCCGAGCGAGCGCGAGGGGTACGGCCTGCCGGTGCTCGAGGCGATGGCGCAGGGCGTGCCGGTCGTCACGAGCCGCGGCACGGCGACCGAGGAGACCGCCGGCAGCGCGGCGGTGCTCGTCGAGCCGAAGGACCCGGACGACATCGCCCGCGGCATCACCGAGGCGATCGCGCCGTCGTGCCGAGCTGTCGGCCAAGGGCGTGGCCCGTGCCGACAAGCGGAGTGGCGCAGACCGCCGCGCTGACCGCCGACGCCTACCGGGAGTCGCTGTGCTCGATGGTCGACGCCGGCGAGTCGCCGTCAACCTGATGTGGTGCGTGCCGGGCGATGTCGGCGGCTCCGAGCAGTACCTCGTCCGCCAGCTGCTCGGTCTGGCCGAGGCCGCGAGCCGCGAGTGCGCCCGACGCTCTACGTCGTCGGCTGGTTTCGCCGAGGCGCATCGCGCGCTGGCCGCCGGTTCCCGACGGTCGTCGCCCCGTTCGACGGAGCCTCGCGCTCGCGGCGGATCGTCGGCGAGGCAACGTGGCTTCCGCCGCGACGTCGCGGCCGACCTCGCCACCACGGCGGCGGTACGGCGCCGATCGCGGCGGCTCGCCCCGTACGTGCTGACCATCCACGACCTGCAGTACCGCACGTATCCCGAGTACTTCAGCCGCATCAAGCGCGCCTACCTGCGCCGGCGATGATCGGCCGTCGGTCCGCGAGGCGCGCACGCGTGACGCGTGCCGAGCGAGTACGTGCGCGACATCCGTGATCGAGGCCTACGCCGTCGATCCGTCGACGTGTCGCGGTGGTGCCCCACGGGTACGAGCCCGCTCTGCTCGCGGACATCACCGGCGAGGACGAGCTGCGCGCGCGGTTCGCGCTCGGCGACGGCCCGGTGATCGTCTATCCCGCCGTGACACATCCCCACAAGAACCACACTTCCTCGTCGATCTGATGGCGACGGCATGGCGCGACCCGGATCTGCGACTGGTGCTGCATCGGCGGACAGCGGTGCCGCCGAGGACGCGGTGCGAGCTGCGACCGACTCGCGCGCATCCGTCCGGCTCGGCCGGGTCGTCCGATGCCGACCGCAACGGGCTGCTGGGGATGGCGGAGGCGATGGTCTTCCCGAGCGAGTACGAGGGCTTCGGCGCGCCGCTGATCGAGGCGATGGCGCTTGGTGCCCCGTTGTTGCGCCGCGACTCGACGTGCATCCCGACGATCGTCGGCGGCGCCGGGCTCGTGCTGCCGCTGTCGACCGATGCCTGGGCAGATGCGCTCGACGTGTGGTCGCGCGATCGAGCATCGATGGTCGCCGCCGGGCTGCAGCGCGCCGCGGCGTTCACCGCTCGTGCATCGGGCGTCGCGTTGGCTGCCGTCTACGCCGCTGCGTTGGAGGGGTCATGACGCCTGACCGCCTGCGCATTGCCGTCCTGTGCCCGCACTTCGCCCCCGACACCGCGCCGACCGGCGAGGTGATGACGCGGATCGTCACCGAGCTCGCATCGCTCGGTCACGAGTTGCACGTCGTCACCGCGCTGCCGTGGTATCGAGCCCACGCGGTCGAAGACGGCTGGCAGGGCAAGCGGGTGCAGCGCGAACAGACCGCATGGGGCTCCATCACCCGGGTGCAGCCCGTTCCCGGGTGGCGACAAGCGAAACCTCCTGCGGCGTGCAGCAGGTTTCGCGGGCTTCAGCTGCGCTCGCCGGTGCTCGCGTCGCTGCCGCGGCGGACGCGTCGACGCGGTCATCGCCATGTCGCCTCCGCTGACGATGGGTCTCACCGGTTGGGGAACCCATCTGGTCCGGCGCGGTCCGCTGATCTTCAACATCCAGGACGTGTTCCCCGATGCCGCGGTCGAAACGGGCGCGATCATCGAACAAGGCGATCATCGCGGTGGCCACGTGGTTGGAGCGATCAGCTACCGCCGCGCCGCAGCGGTCACCGTGCTCAGCGACGACCTGCGCGACAACGTCGCCGCGAAGGTGCCGACCGTCGAAGCGCGATGACATCCGGGTGATCCCCAACTTCGTCGACACCGACTTCATCCGGCCGCAGCGATCGCATGACCGAACTGCGCCGCGAGCTCGGCATCGGCGACGAGACCGTCGTGCTGTACGCCGGCAACGTCGGCTTCTCGCAGTCGTTGGAAATGGTCGTCGAGGCCGCGAGAGCGATGCCCGTCGCTGATGTTCGTGATCAACGGCGACGGCGCGGCGCGCCTGGCACTCGCAGGACCTGCGCGCGCGGTTTGGCCAACGTCCGCTTCTCCGGCTACCAGCCGATCGATCGGCTGCCCGAGGTGCTGGCGACCGGCGACATCCACCTCGTCCCGCTGAAGCGCGGGCCTCGGACGGGTCAGCGTGCCGTCGAAGACGTACTCGATCCTCGCCGCCGGCCGGCCCGTGCTCGCGGCGATCGACCCCGGCACCGAGGTGCCGCGGATCCTTGCCGAGTCGGGCGCCGGCGTGTCGGTGCCGCCCGACGACGCTCGTGGCGTTCCAAGGCGCGCTGCAACGCTTGTCGGACGATCCCACAGGCCGCAGCGCGATGGCAGCAGCAGGGCGGCGATGGGTCGAGCAGGCGGCGTCGCCGGCTGCCGTCGCGCAGGCCTACGCGGACCTCATCGTCGAGCTCAACCACGGACGGTGATCCTGTTTTGATTCGGGGAGGCGATAGCCTCGCATCCTCGTGGCTCCGTCATCGTCCGCCAAAAAAGTCGCCAGACTCGCCTCGCGGGCAAGGGCAAGAAGGTTCGCTTCCAGGGCGGCTCTGTTTTCCCCATCGCCGTGGCCATCGTGGTCGTGCTCGGCCTGCTGGCGATCGTCTACGCGCGCGAGAGCCGGCCCAGCGACGGCTCGGGCGTGCCCAGGGTCAACGACGGCGCCAACATCGATGCCCACTGGCACGCCGCGTTCGGCATCTACATCTGCGACACCTTCCAGCCCAAGATCATCGGCACAAGGAAGAGACCGGCGTCGATTCGACCGGGCAGCAGTGTCCTGCTCAACGACAAGTTCAAGATTCTCGGCGTCCACAGCCACGAGCGACGGCGATCATCCACTACCACCCGTGCTTCGACGAAGTCGTCGGCAATCGCGCCAAGCTCGGTGTGTTCCTCGACGTCTACGACATCAAGCTCGACCGACTCCGAACTGGTCATGCCGCCGGAGCAGGGCGGCGAGAAGTGGTCGACCGACGACACCAAGTGCGACGGCAAGGACACACAAATCAACGTCAGGGTGTGGGACCGCTTCGACAACCCGAACGTTCACCACGACGTCGTCACCGACTTCAACAACATCCGCATCACCAACGACGGCATGGTGTTCGTGGTCGCCGTGGTTCCCAAGGGCGCCGACATCCCCATGCCCGACTGGGCCGCAGAGTTGCCGACGCTCGGCGCAGCGGACGGTGGCGCCGTGATCGCCACCACCTCGACAACTCCGACTGGTGACTCCACCGTGCCGGCACGGGCGTCACGCGGTGACACCACAGTCGGTCGGCGCACCCGGTGACACGACGGTCGACACCGGTCCATCGACGACCGAGCCGGCGTCGACCAGCACGACCGTGGCAGCAACAACCACCACCGGCGGCTGATGCGCGCCGTCGTTCTCGTCGGCGGCTTCGGTACTCGACTGCGGCCGCTCACGCTGACCACCCCGAAGCCGATGCTGCCGGTCGGGCATGTGCCGATCATCGAGCGACTCGTCGACAACCTGGCCCGCGGCGGCGTCACCGACGTCACGCTCGCACTCGGCTTCAAGGCCGAGCCGTTCATCGAGGCCTTCCCCGACTGGTGAGTGCAACGGCGTCGCGCTGCACTACGCAGTCGAACCGGAGCCGCTCGACACTGCCGGCGCGATCCGGTTCGCCGCCGACTTCAGCGGGATCGACGACACGTTCGTCGTCGCCAACGGCGACGTGCTCACCGATCTGGACATCGGCGCGCTCGTCGACTTCCATCGGCAGCGGTCGGCCGAGGCGACCATTCACCTGATCGGTGTGGAGGACCCGTCGTCGTTCGGCGTGGTCGTGACCGACGCGGACGGCAGGGTCGAGCGGTTCGTCGAGAAGCCACCGCCCGGTACCGCACCGAGCAATCAGATCAACGGTGGCACGTACGTGCTCGAGCCATCGGTGCTGCAGCGCATCCCCGCCGGTCGCAAGGTGTCGATCGAGCGCGTGACGTTTCCCGAGGTGGCAGCCGGCGGGCGCCTGTTCGCAATGGTGACCGACGACTACTGGATCGATGCCGGCAACCCCGTCCTGTACCTGCAGGCCAACCTCGACCTACTCGACGGAACGCGAGATGCACATGGGTGCGCCGCGGTCCACGAGGACGCCGACGTCGATCCCAGCGCCGACGTCTCGGGCAGCATCGTCGCCGAAGGCGCGAAGGTCGCGGCCGGTGCCACGATCACGGATTCGGTGTTGCTGACCGGTTCCGTCGTGGGGGAGCGGGCCGTGGTGACAAACTCGGTGGTGATGGGCAGGATCGGGAACGACGCCAAGGTCGCGCGACAGCGTGCTCGGCCTGCACGGCCGGGTCGCGTCGGGCGAGCAACTCTCAGGTGAGAACCGACCTCCTGTCGAATCGACGTGAACGTACTGGTCGTCGGTGGCGCCGGGTTTCTCGGTTCGCACCTCGTCGATCGCCTCATCGCGGAGGACAACACGGTCGACGTCGTCGACGATCTGTCGAGCGGCTCGCTGGCCAATCTGGCTGATGCCCGTGCTGCAGGTGGCGGGCTCAAGATCCACACGCTCGACGTGCTCGCCGACGAGTTCCCCGCTCGGTGGCCAGGCGGTCTCCCGACGTGGTGTACCACCTGGCGTGGCTGCCCCCCGGCCGGGGACCGGCGACACAGGCCGGCCGCGCCATGCAGGGCATGATCGCCGTCCTCGAGGCGGTCGCGCGCACGCGGCTCGAAGGTGGTGACTGCATTGCCGGGAGCCGCGCTGTACGGCGAGGTGCCGCTACGCGACCTACCCATCAAGGAGGGTCATGCCTGGAACCCGGTGGGGTTGCACGGGATCGTCGCGAAGGCGGTCGTCGACCTGCTCAACCTGTATCGCGCCGAGCACACGGTCGAGTTCACCGCCCTGGCGATGAGCACCGTGTACGGCCCTCGGCAGCGGCCCGACG
Organism: Ilumatobacteraceae bacterium; assembly: GCA_963746365.1. Classification (GTDB taxonomy): domain Bacteria; phylum Actinomycetota; class Acidimicrobiia; order Acidimicrobiales; family Ilumatobacteraceae; genus JAENVT01. The sequence continues at coordinate 94,452 of CAVVBH010000031.1, forward strand.
GCGGAGTCGTCGGCGCCTTCGCGCACGCCCTCCGCAGCGATGTCAGCCCGCTGATTCACGGCGACGGTCGTCAGACCCGCGACTTCCTCTACGTCGACGACGCCGTCGACGCGCTGGTTCGAGCCGGTGCCCGAGGCGGCGGTCTCGTCGTCAACATCGGGTCGGGCATCAGCACGTCGATCCGCGACCTGTGGACGACGATGGCAGGCCCCAGTGCGAAGGCTGCAATCGCCGCGCCGCGCCGCCCGAACGACATCTCATGGTTCGCGCTGTCCCCGACACGTGCCCGCATCCACCTGGCCTGGGCACCATTCACCGACCTGCGCGTCGGCTTGCGCTCACTGGGCTGAGTTCACCGGTCCGAACGTCATCGGCCCGATGATCATCGAGACGTCGCGGCGCGCAGCGAAACTCGGACGAGCTCCGAGCCGATCTCGGGCGTGGTCATGACTGATGGCGTGACCACCGCGCGCATCCCGGCTGCCTCGACGGCATCGGCCAGGTGGGCGTCGGCGGGATCGATCACCAGTGTTGCTGCAATCGGCGCGTACAACCGTGCGACCCCCACCACGGACGGCTCGTGACCGAGCTCGCTCATCATGCGGTCTGCCGGTCCCTTCAGCGCGGCGCCGTTCACGATCGGCGAGATGGCCGCGACCGTTTCGCGACGTGCGGTGAGCATCGGGTCGACGTCGCGCAACGCCCGGATCGGTCCGATCGACACGATCGGGTTCGAGGGCGCGATCACGACGCAGTCAGCAGCATCCAGCACGTCGCCCAATCCGGGCGAGAGGTCGGCCTGTGACGCGCCGACGAACTGCACTGACTTCACGGGAACGCTGTGGCGCAACTCGACGAAGTACTCCTGGAACGAGACATCGCCGCCGTCGAGGAGCGTCACCACGGTGGAGACCGTGTCGTCGCTCATCGGAACGAGTCGCTGCCTCACGCCCCAGGCGGCGCAGATCTCGGCCGTCACTTCCGAAAGGGTGGCGCCTTCGGCGAGTCGAGCGGTTCGGTAGAAGTGGGTCGCCAGATCGCGGTCGCCGAGGTTGAACCACATGGGGGCGGCGGTGGACCCCACGGGTCGAACGACTGCATAGCGCTGCAGCGCCTCCATCGCGCGCCACGACTCGTCGGCCAGTCCCCACCCGCGTTGTGGGTCGATCGCATCGGCCAGCGTGTAGGTGACGGTGTCGAGGTCCGGCGAGATCGACAGACCGTGCAGCACGGTGTCGTCGCCTGTGTTGACGATGCCGACCACGTCGGCTGGGTCCACGACGAGCGCCAGTGCTTTGAGGAAGCGCGCGGCACCCACACCACCGCACAGCACGGCGATCATCAGGCGGCCTCTGCGGCGACCGAGCGATAGAGGGCGGCAAGGTCTGTCGCGCAACGATGCCACGAGAACGTGGCCAGTTGTTCGCCGGCCGCGGCGAGCAGGCGTGGCCCGCACCCGGTCGTCGAAGGCCGCTGCGGCAAGGTTGGTGGCGAGAGCAACCGCGTCGCCCGCGTCGCACAGCAGACCCGCTGATCCACACACCTCCGGGATGCTGCCGCGGTTGCTGGCCGCGATCGGCACGCCCACCTGCATCGCATCGAGCAGTGGGAATCCGAACCCTTCGTCGAGCGACGGATAGGCGAGCACCGTCGCGTTGCGCAGCAGCCACGAGAGCGCCGGCTCGTCGATCCGGCCGGTCATGACGACCCGGCGGGCGGCGGCGGGATCGAGCCTGTCGATGGCCTCGTTGATCGCCGGACGATCGTCGCCATCGGCTCCCGCGAGCACCAACAGGACCTCGTCGCGCTCAGAGGCCAGTAGTCCGAACGCCTCGACCAGAACGGGCAGGTTCTTGCGACGCTCGAGGGTGCCGATCGAAGCCACGAATGGATTGCCGACGAGCAGGGGGATCGGCGGCTCGCTCGCCGCGTCGGGCACCGGCACCGCTGCGAGCGGGATGGTCGCAACGCGAGCGTGCGGAAACAGGTCGAGGATCTCTGCCGCGGTCGACTCCGAACTTGCGTGGACCGTGGCCCCACGCCCGATCGCCCGACGGAGCACGCGTCCGGCCTGACGAACCGCGCCGTTGGCCATCGTCGGGTGACGCAGGAACCAGCAGTCGTACACCGACACCACCTGCGGGGCGCGGCATGGAGGCACGACGTAGTTGGTGCCGTGGACGACATCGGGCTTGCCGAGGAACCGATCGACCCTCGGCTTGTCCGCGATCGCCCAGAGCCGATGAGCCACGAGGGCAGGCAACGGCAGCCGACGCGCCCCGGCGGGAGGGGGAGATCTGAACGAGGTGATGTATTCGACGAGCTCGAGATCCTCGACCTCGCCAAGCGCCTGACGCGTCGCAGCCACCGCTTGTCCGACGCCCGTGCGTGGCCCGGCGAGAGGACCGACATCGAAAGCGACGCGGAATGGGTTCATGGGCACGACGAGGCTAGCCGTTGACACTTGACGGTGAGCCAAAGCCCTAGACTGCCCTGTCCCGCTTTTTCTGCCTTGACCCCTGAAGGATTTGCAGCATGCCTCGCGCGTTCATAACCGGTGTCACTGGGCAAGATGGTCAGCATCTCGCCGAGTTCCTCCACTCCAAGGACTACGAGGTCTTTGGCATGGTCAAGGGCCAGAACAATCCCAGGATGACCATGATGCGCGACGAGTTCCCCTACGTCGAGCCGGTGCCAGGCGATCTCGCCGATCTGCCGTCGCTCGTCAAGGCGCTCGACTCGACACAGCCCGACGAGGTCTACAACCTCGGTGCCATCTCATTCGTCGCGCTCAGCTTCAACCAGGCCGAGCTGACGGCCAACATCACCGGGACCGGCGTGCTGCGCATGCTCGAAGCCATCAGGATGGTCGGCGGCGCCGAGAACAATCCCATCCGCTTCTATCAAGCCAGCAGCAGTGAGATGTTCGGCAAGGTTCGCGAGACCCCGCAGACCGAACGCACACCGTTCCACCCGCGTTCTCCGTATGGTTGCGCGAAGGTCTTCGGTCACGACATCGTCGTCAACTATCGCGAGAGCTATGGCCTGTTCGCCTGCAGCGGCATCCTGTTCAACCACGAAGGCCCGCGGCGCGGGCTCGAGTTCGTCACCCGCAAGGTCACCAACGCCGTGGCCCGCATCAAGCTCGGCCTGCAGACCGACATCGTGCTCGGCAACCTCGACTCGAAGCGCGACTGGGGTTACGCCGGCGACTACGTCAAGGCGATGTGGCTGATGCTCCAGCAAGACCATCCCGACGACTACGTCGTCGCCACCGGCACGGCCAACAGCATCGAAGATCTCGTTCGACTCGCGTTCAACGAGGTGGGGATCGAGAACTGGCGCGACTACGTGCGCCAGGACCCCAAGTTCTTCCGCCCCGCCGAAGTCGACCTGCTGATCGGTGATCCATCGAAGGCCAAGACCAAGCTGGGTTGGGAGCCGGAGGTCGCCTTCCCCGAGTTGATCAAGATGATGGTTGCCAACGACCTGGAGATCGAGTCCGAGAGGGCCCGTCGCAGCTGAGCGACGCGTCATCGCCGCGGAGGGGCTCAGGTCTCCAGTGGCATGTTGCTGATCGCTTCCATCACGGAATCACCGGATGGAATGTCACCGCTGCGCAGTCGCGACCGCAGTGCCAATGCGAACGCGCAGAGCGCTGCGAACGACGAGGCGACAAGACCGAACTCGACCCGCCTGAAGAGCTCATCGGACGAGAGCCAGGTGACGAGCACGAACGTGGCGGCGCCGATTCCCCAACCGAGTGCGACGAGCGCATGCCCGCGTAGGGCGATCACGGCTTGAGCGATGGCCAGAGCGATCATGTAACACGCACTGCCGAGGGCCAGCATCGCCATCGTCTTGCGGCTCAGCGTCGCATCGTAGAAGCGTTCGATCACGAGCGGCCCGAGCAGAAATGCGCCGGCTGTCCCCACGACACCGACGACGAGCACCAGCTTCATCAGGCGCACGAACCCGGAACGGAACTCGGCGATCTCGTTGCGCGCCGCGAGTCGTGACAAGCGCGGCAGCAGGGCGGCTTGGACCGCTTGGAAGAGGAACAGCGGGATGCGCGCCAAGAGCACGCCATATGTGAACCGTGTGACCAGATGCTTCTGGTCGTCACTCGCGAGCAACGTCGCCGCCAAGGGACCGGCGTTGACGAGCGCCGCCGCGAACACCGACCCGAGCAGCAGCCAACCGAGGTTTGGTGTCACTTCCGACCACGTCGATTCCGGGCCCGGCTCGGTGCGCAGCGAGCCCCTCGCCTTCACCCACAGCACACCGGGGAGCGGCGACAGGGCAACGGCGAATCCGTAGGGACCGACGGTCTTGACACCCAGAACGGCCAAAATTGCACAGAAGACGATGCGTACGGCGCCGTCGGCACCCATGACGATCGCATACGCGCGAAATCGGCCGTTGCCGCTGGCGATACCGCGTGCGAGGTGCGCAGGCGCGTATGCCGAGAACGCCAGGATCAGGGCCACCATCAGCACCCAGTCGCCATCGAAGTATCCGCTGACGATCAACGGGCTCGCCGCCAATGCAGCGATCGTGACCACCGCCGTCAAGCCGATGCCGAGTGCGCGCACGCCGCGCCACGACCGGCTGCCCGCCCTCGCCGATGGCGCGCCGGTGAGCCAGTGTCCTGGCCAGTTCCTGTTCGAGCGGCAGGAAGAAACCGGGAGCCAAGGCGAACGTGGCGATCCAGAGACTGGCGATCGGTTGCACCGCCTCGTCGCTGCCGAGGGCGACCTTGGCGACCTTCAGGAACAGGTACGCGGTGATGCCGGCGATCAGCAGTCCGATCCCTACCGGGAGGGTGCCTTCCGGAAGGGGAGCCCGTCCAAGACGCTTGTCGGACGAAGGTTGTGTGTCGGAGGGCTCCACCAGACCAGCGAGGCTAGCTGCCCCGATGGCCTGGACGGAGACCTACCGATCAGACCGCGGTACGGATCAACTCGCGCACTTTGCCGATGCCGTCGTTGACGATTGCTGCGAGCTGCTCGCCCTGAGCTTGTGCTCGCTCCATCGCAACGACGCCGAGCCCGACGGTCATGTACGCGGCATCGAGAACGTTGGGCAGTTTGACGTTGCGGAGGGCAGCCACGTCGAGCTTGCTGAAGTCGATTGCCGGGAAGTCGATGTTCGGGAGGTCGATCTTCGAGAAGTCGAACTTGGGAAGGTTGAAGTTGGGCAGCTCGAAGTTGGGGAAGGTGGGCAGATTGATGGTGGGAAAGTCGGGGAGTTTGAACATGCGCCCAATATACCGCATGGTGCTAACTTTTGCAAGCATTGATTGTGAGTGCCTGCACTCCCGCTCGCCCTCGCAGTAGCCTGGCCGCCTCGTGGAACCCGCCAACCAACTCGCCCCGCCCGTCGTGGCCGTGATGGTGGTCTGCAAACCGGGTGACTGGTTCGACGAGGTGCTCGAGGGCTTGGCCGAGCAGGACTACGCCAATCTCAAGAGCTTGTTCCTCGTCGTCGGCGAGCCAGGCGACGTGCCCGAACGCGTCCGCCAGCGTGTGCCCAACGCCTTCGTACGCGGGGTCGGAGGCAGCACCGGGTATGGCGCGGCAGCCAACGAGGTCCTCCGCCTCGTCGAGGGCAACAACGGCTTCTTCTGCTTCCTGCACGACGACGTCGCCCTCGATCCCGGCGCGATCCGGCTGCTGGTCGAGGAGCTGTACCGCTCGAACGCCGGCATCGTCGGCCCGAAGCTGGTGTCGTGGGACGATCCGGGCGTGCTGCAGCACGTCGGCATCGGCGTCGACCGATTCGGCGAGGTCGATTCGTTCGTCGAGGAGGGCGAGGTCGACCAGGAGCAGCACGATGCCGTCCGCGACGTGTTCGCGCTTCCGTCTGCGTGCCTGATGGTGCGTGCCGACCTGTTCCGGGAGATCGGCGGTTTCGACACCTGCGATGCGACTTCTACGGCGACGACGTCGACCTGTGCTGGCGCGCCCACCTCGGCGGCGCCCGCGTCGTGGTCGTGCCGGCGGCGCGCGCCCGTCACCGCGAGGCGTTGTCCGAGCGCCGACCCGATTTGCGCCCGGCGTTGCTGCAGGCACGACATCGCATGCGGTCGGTCGCCACGCTGACAGGCGCACGACGTCTGCCACTGCTGATGGTCGCAGCTGATCTTCGTGACGCTCGCCGAGCTCGTCGTCGGCGTGCTCTCGGGCAAGCCGCGCGAAGCGTGGGCATCGGTGCGGGCGATGTTCGGCCTCGTACCGCGACTGCCTGGCATCTTCGTGCGACGCCGCGACGTTCGAGCCCTGCGCCGAGTTCCCGACGGCGAGATCGCCGGGTTGCAGCTGCGTGGCTCGGCCCGTGTCTCTGCGTACCTGCGCAGCCGCGACATGCGACCGTCGCGGGGAGAGAACTCGATCGAGCGCCGCTGGCGTCAGACCGCTGGCTCCGCGCCGATGTTCGCCTGGATCTGTGTGCTCCTCGCTCTGCTCGTTCGGCAGCCGGCATCTCCTCGGCGGCATCCCGCGATTCGGCGAGTTCCTGCAGCTTCCAGTCAGCCCTCGGGCCATGCTGACCGACTACCGCTCCGGATGGTGGGGTCACGGCCTCGGCTCGACGGCGCCGGTACCGACGGGCGTGGCACTGACGGCGTTGGCGAGCACGGCGACGCTGTTCCACATGGGCCTGCTGCACACCGTCGGCGTGCTCGGCCTGCTGGTGGTCGGCTACCTCGGGATCTGGCGTCTCGCCACCCTGTTCCCGACGGCGCGAGCGCGCGATCGCGGCCCTGGTGGTGTATGCGGCGGTGCCGCTGCCGTCGCAACTGCTGTCGAGTGGTCGTTGGGGAGCGTTGGCCTGTTACGCAGCGGCACCGTGGATCGTGCACCTGTTACGTCGCAGCGCCGGCATCGAGTCGTTCGACATCTCCGACAGCACGCGGCCCGACGGCTACACGCCGATCGCGCCGACGCAGCGCGCCTGCGGATGCTGTGTCAGCTCGCGCTGCTGACGGCGGTCACGTTCGCATTCGTTCCATCGTTCGCGCTCGTCGTCGTGGCCATCGGCGTCGTGCTGGCTTTCACCACGTTGTTGGCGGGTGGCTCGTGGCGGCCGGCGCTGATGCTCGTCGCGATGTCGGTCGCCGCTGCAGCCCTCGCGTTTCTCGCCAACCTGCCGTGGGCGTCGTCGTTGTTCGGTCGGCACGGCTGGGACTTGATCGCCGGTGTCCCGTCGCCCGTCGCCGACGGCCTACCCGCCGGATCCGTGGGGAGCCGCGCGCTCGGTGTCACCCGTCTCGCCAGGTTCGGGTTGGGCAATGGACAGTTCGGCATCCTGGCCATCGCGCTGTACCTGCCCGTTCTCGTCGCGCCACTCGTTGCGCGCAGCTGGCGGTTGACCTGGGCCATCCGTTCCGCCGGTCTCGTCATCGTGTTCGGCTGGCTCGCGGTGCTCGATGATCGCGGGCTGAAGATCCGGCTCCCGGAACCGGGGGTGCTGCTGGCCCCCGTCGCGGTCGGACTGGCCTTGTCCGCGGCATGCATTGCTGCGGCCTTCCAGGACGACGTGCTTGCCGGGTCGTTCGGGTGGCGCCAGCCGCTCGGCCTGCTCAGCGCGGCGGCAGTTGCGATCGGGGTGCTGCCCGGGCTGACCGCGATCGGTTCCGGCCGCTGGCGCATGCCGACGTTGACCTTGACGTCGGTGCTCGGTCAGTTCGCCGAGGACCCTTCCGAAGGCGACTATCGAATCCTCTGGATCGGCAACCCTCATGTGATGCCGGTTCCATCGTGGACGCTGCGGCCCGGTATCGGCTACGCCATCACCGACGACGGTCCGTTGACGCAATACGAGACCTGGCCGGGCCGGCCGTCGAAGACCGAGTCCGAGGTCGGCTCCGTGATCGAGCAACTCGCGTCGGAGTCGACGTTGCGCGGCGGTCGGTTGCTTGCCCCCTACGCAATTCGCTACATCGTCGTGCCGGTCGCCGATGGTGCGACCAGCACGGTCGACGCGCCGTTGCCGCTACCCGATGGTCTCGTCGATGCGCTCGACGATCAACTCGATTTCGCAGCACCACTGACCCGTCCGCTCAACTTCCTGGTCTACGAGAACACGGCGTGGATCCCCACCCGCGCGCAGTTCTCGGAGGCCGATGCCGACGCCACCCGTCAAGCCGGCTTCGACTCGCTGGCCCGACTCGAACTGTCAGGCGCGGCCACACCGGTGGCGGTCGGTGTGGCGGACAACGCCGACGTGTCGTTCGCGGCCGAGCCCGGCGCGGTGACGGTCGCGACGGGTGTCGACGAGCGTTGGACGATCGAACTCGGGGCGGAGTCGATCGCACCTCGCCCCGCATTCGGGACCACAACCGGATACGACATCACCTCGGGTGGGTCGGCCACCCTGCTCTATCACACGTCGATCTCGCGCGCATTCGCGTTGATCGGCCAGCTGGTGCTGTGGCTGTTGCTCGCGTTGGGCATCAGCAGGTTCGACACGTCCTCGATCGCGCGTTGGCGGCGCCGCCGCGTCTCCGCAGCGCCCGAGGCGCCGCTGTTGTCGATCGATACACCGTTCCCTCCTCCGACCGACAGCTCGGTGCTCGTTTCCCTCAACGACGACACCGTTCCGTGGCAGGACGATCCCGAACCCGGTCCGGCGGAGCACCCGCATCATGCCGAACAGCGCGACGCCGCAGACCGTAAGGCCCCAGACCGTGACATCGCGGATCAGCAGGCCGGTGTCGAATGATCGCCCTGCGCCGGTTCGTCGCCGGAATCCTGGTGTTGGCCTCGATCGTCGGGGTCGTGATGCTGCAACGCTCACGCCCCGTGCACAGTGGCACCGCCGAGTTCTCGCGTCTCGGTAACCCGACGATGCCGTTCGTGCCCAAGGGCGAGTTCGTCACATCGGCCTGGTTCTGCGCCGGCGTGCCGGTCGGCGGCCCGCAATCGGGAGGCAGCGCGATCGTCGCCAATCCCTCCGAGGTGACGTCTGACCGGCCGTATCACGACGTTCACAGATGCCGCGGGGGTCGAGGCGGTCGCAATGTCGTTCGACGTGCCCGCTCGCGAGACCGTGGCGTTCGATCTGGGTCAGATGCAGCCGCAGGGCACCTACGTCTCGGCGATGGTCGAGATCTACGGGGGCGGGGGCTTCGTCGAGCAACGCGCCGACAGCTCGTCGGGCAGCGCGGTGTCACCGTGCTCCAACTCCACGTCGTCGTCGTGGTACTTCGCCGACGGCTACACCGTCGAGGGCAGCAGAGAGGATCTGGTCATCACCAACCCGTTCCCGTCCAACGCCATCGTCAGCATCCGCGAGGCCACCGATACCGAGAGCCGCGTTCCGGCCACACTGCAGAGCCTGCTCGTCGAGGCCAACTCGGTGCTCGTGGTCAGCCAGGACCTCCTCGCCAAGCGCGAGTTCGTTCTCGCCATCACGGTCACCAGCACCCGTGGAAGGGTCGTCGTCGGTCGGGCACAGGAGTATCTGGCATCGGTGGGCCGCGCCGGCTTCACGATGACGTTGGGAGCGCCGTCGCTCGGCGATCAGTTCTACTTTGCCGATGGCGAGGTCGCTCCCAACGCAATCGAGCGCTACAGCATCTACAACGGCTCCGAGACCGAAGCCGTCGTCAACGTTGCCTTCCTCGGCCTCGACCCGGCGTCGGGCTTCGTCAACCCGGAGCCGCTCACGGTTCCCGCCGGCAACGTCGTCTCGTTGATCGCCGACGACGTCGGTGTGCCGGCGGGCAGGCACGGCGCGGTCTTCTCGACCGAGACGCAGGGCTCCATCATCGTCGAGCGCGCAATCACCCGGCAGACCGACGAGACCGTCGCGACCACCGTGGTCATGGGGTCGCCACCGTCGTTTGCGTCCACCCGCTGGAGCATGGCCATCGGCACCGACCTGCCCGTCGAGAACATTCTGGTCGTGCTGAACGCAACAGGCTCCGACGCCACCGTCACCGTCAAGACCCTCGGCGTTGGGGGAGAAGTGCCGGTGCCGGGTATGGAAGCGATCGCCCTGCCGGCCGGCGGAGTGATCCCCATCGGGGTCACGGATGCGACAGCGCTCGGTCATCCATTGATCGTCGAGTCGACGCAACGGATATACGTCGAGCGACTCCTGCCTCGAGATCCCGACCTGCGCGGTCGCTCCGGGTCGTTCGCTCTGCCAGGCTGACGCCGTGAACCAGGTGCTCGTCGCCGTTGCAGTGCTCGTCGTCGCCCTCGGTGTTGGCGCGGTGCTGCGGCGCAGGCGCAGCGTCGATGCTCCGACGCAGCCGGTGTTCGCTGCTCCAGCGCAGATCGACCGGGCAGACTTCGCTGCGTTCGATGCGCCGTGGCTGGTTGCGGTGTTCTCGTCGGCGACGTGCACGACGTGTGCCGACGTCGTGCGCAAGGCCAACGTGCTGACCTGCGCCGAGGTCGCCGTGGTCGATGTCGAGTACTCAGCCGCGGCCGCGTTGCACCGCAAGTACAACGTCGATGCGGTCCCGGTCGCAGTGGTCGCCGACCGTGCCGGTGTGGTCAGGGCCAGCTTCGTCGGACCGATGTCGGCAACCGACTTGTGGGCGGCCGTTGCCGAGGTTCGTCATCCGGGATCCAGCCCGGAACCTCACCTCGGCCACGACCACGATCACTGACCCCCCACGAAGCCCGAGCGTTTGACATCTCCGGCCCCGCATGCGGGCGGCAACAGTCAAACGCAGTGGTCACCCAGGTGCGTTTGACATCTCCGGCCCCGCATGCGGGCGGCAACAGTCAAACGCAGTGCTAGCTAGTTGGCGTCGACTTCGGCGGGGGCGTCGTCGGACGGAATGGCGTCGACCGGACCCTCGCCGAGGCTCTCGTGCACGATGCGGGCGACTTCGCCACCGTCGATGGTCTCGCGCTCGAGCAGTGCCTCGGCGACCAGATCGAGGGCCTTGCGGTGCTTCGACAGCACCTCGAACGCCCTCGCCTCCTGCTCGTGCAGGATGCGGAAGACTTCCTCGTCGATCATCTTGGCCGTGTCGTCGCTGTACTCGCGGCCCTGTGTCATCAGGTCCTCGCCGAGGAACACCTGCTGGTGACCGCTCCAGGCCATCGGCCCAACCGCGTCGCTCATGCCCCACTCGCGCACCATGCGCCGGGCGATCATCGTTGCCTGCTCGAGGTCGTTGGCCGCGCCGGAGTTGAGATGACCGAACACGATCTTCTCGGCCACACGGCCTCCCATCGCCCGGCAGATGACGTCGTCGAAGTATTCCTTCGAGTACGTGTGTCGCTCTTCGGGCAGGCTCCAGGTGACACCGAGGGCCATGCCGCGCGGCAGGATCGTGACCTTGTGCAACGGGTCGGCGTGTGGCAGCACCGTCGTCAAGATGGCGTGGCCACCTTCGTGGATGGCGGTGGCCCGCTTCTCTTCCGCGCTGAGCACCAGGCTCTCGCGGCGGGCACCCATCACCACTCGGTCACGGGCGTTCTCGAAGTCGATCCGCTCGATCTGCTTGCTGCCACGGCGAACCGCGAACAGCGCCGCCTCGTTGACCAGGTTTGCCAGATCGGCACCGCTCATGCCGGGCGTGGCCTTCGACATGACCTCGAGATCGACGTCGGGGCCCATTCGCTTGTCGCGGCTGTGCACCTTCAAGATCGCGAGACGCTCCTCGTTCTCCGGGAGGGGAACGATGATGGTGCGGTCGAAGCGACCCGGACGCAGCAGCGCGGGGTCGAGGATGTCGGGACGGTTGGTCGCGGCGAGGATCACGATGCCCTCGCTGGTCTCGAAGCCGTCCATCTCGGCGAGCATCTGGTTGAGCGTCTGCTCGCGTTCGTCGTGCCCGCCACCGAGGCCGGCGCCGCGCTTGCGGCCGATCGAGTCGATCTCGTCGACGAAGATGATGGCCCGACCCATCTTGCGGGCCTGCTGGAACAGATCACGGACTCGGCTCGCGCCGACGCCGACGAACATCTCCATGAAGTCGCTGCCCGTGACCGACAGGAAACCGACGCCGGCTTCGCCGGCGACCGCTCGGGCGAACAGTGTCTTACCGGTACCTGGAGGACCGACGAGCAGGATGCCCTTCGGCACTCGGGCACCGATCTCGCGGAACCGCTCGGGCATCCGCAGGAAGTCGACGACCTCGGTGATCTCTTGCTTCACGCCTTCGTATCCGGCGATGTCGGAGAACGTGGTCGACGGCTTGTCGGTGGTGTACGCCTTCGCCCGGCTACGACCGATGGACATCACGTTGCCCATCTGTCCGGCCGCGCGGCGTTGCATCCACATGAAGAAGCCGATCAACAACACGAGCGGGAGCAGCAAGCTGGCCCAGCTGAGGATCCAGTTGGAGCTCGGTGTCTTGGCCTGGAACTCGATGCCCTTCTCCTGCAGCTCGGCAGTCTGGTTGACGTCGGGGAAGCTGTTCGGCGCGGTACTGGTGAACTTCTCACCGTTGTTGAGCTCGCCGCTGATGCTGTTGGTCGAGTTGTTGACGGTGACGGACTTCACCTGGCCGTCCTCGACCAGCGACCAGAACGTGCTGAACGGCTTCTTCTCGGTGCTCGATGTCGGCCACACCCTGGGAAGGGCGAACGAGAGCATCAGCACGGCGAAGAGCACCGGGATGACCCACCGCGGCCATCCACTACCGATGGGGCGTCGTCCGCCGCGCTCGGGAGGCTGTTGATCGTTCTGCGGGCCACGGCCACCCGAGCGGCCGGGCGGCGGCGGGGGAGGCGGGGGAGGCAGGTTGCTCATGGACACAATCCTACGGGTCCCCAGGGCAATTGGTCCTGCAGGAGTGCATCCACCACACGCTTCCGACGACCACATAATTTGGGCTCATGAATCGGCAGTGTTCGCGCAGCGGATGCGCGCAGTCGGCGTCGGCGACGCTCTCGTACCAATACGGTCGCGCGATCGTCTGGCTCGACGATCTCACCGGCAGTCGCGACCCGCACGACTACGACCTCTGCGAGCGCCACACCGCGCGGCTCTCGGTTCCGAATGGGTGGCGGCTGGAAGACCGCCGCAGCCGTCGGGTGCTGGTGTTCGCGTCCTCATCACGACTCGCCGGCTGAGCCCGCCGGCCGCGCTGCGCCGGTAATCTGTCGTCTCATGCCCGGTGCCCAGGTCTCCCCGACACGCGTCGACCCGGACCAGGAGCGCATCAGCATCGGCCAGGCGCTCGGGGTATGGGTCATGACTTGGCTCGTCGGAAGTGTGGTCGGCGCTGCGGTGGTATCGGCGGCCGGCTACCACTCCACGGAGGAGGCCCCCGTGTGGGTCACCATGGCGGTGGCGGCCGGGCTGTGGGCTCCGATGTTGGTGGGCCTGTGGTTGCTGAGCGAGCGGTTCGGCCGGCCACGATTTGCCCGTCATCCGTTCGTCGAGGAATTCGGGCTGCGGTTCAAGCTCGTCGACCTCATCGGCGTACCGATCGGCGTGCTGTCGCAACTCGTCCTGGTGCGCGTCCTCTACTGGCCGCTCGAACGCGCGTGGCCCGACACGTTCAGTAGATCGCGTGTCGAGGAGAACGCACGCGACCTCTACGATCGGGCCCACGGCGGCTGGCTGATCGGCCTCGTCGCCATCGTGGTGATCGGCGCGCCGATCGTGGAGGAGCTGATGTATCGCGGCCTGCTGCAGGGCGCCGCCGTGCGCCGTTTCAACGACACGGTCGCAGTCGTCGCAGTAGCGGCGTTCTTCGCGTTCATACATCTTCGCTGGGTCGAGTTGCCGGGGCTGTTCGTCTTCGGTGCGATGCTCGGCGTGTGCGCACTGCGCACGCGTCGCCTCGGCATGAGCATCCTCGCGCACATGGCCTTCAACGCCACTGGCTTGTTGTTGGTTGCGTGGCAATGAACGTCGAGGTGACGCCGCATCACCCGTCGCTTGGTGAAACAATGACAGCGACATGACCGAGCTGATCGATGAACCGATCGTCGCCGAGGAGCCCCTGCCGGAGGATCCCGTGCGACCCGAATTGCCTCGGCGCTCGCTGTTCGACCGCGTCGCGTCGCGTGTGGTGCGCCGGCCGCGCAATTGGCTCGACGCGCCGTGGACCAACGAACGAATTGCCCGGTACCTCACTGCGCTGATCGTCGTCGGCGGGACGACGTTCGCGGTCTTGAAGGTCGTCCATCTCAACCTGGTCTTCGAGAACAACACGCCCACGGGTGGCGACATGGGTGCCCACGTGATGGCGCCTGCCTACCTGCGCGACCATCTCCTGCCACACTTCCAGCTCACTGGCTGGAGCAACTACTGGTACGACGGGTTCCCGATGTACCGGTTCTACATGGTCGTGCCGGCGCTGATGATCGTGGCATTGAACATCGTCTTCCCGTACGGCGTCGCGTTCAAGCTCGTCGCGATCCTCGGCCTCGTGACCTTGCCAATCTGCTGCTGGGCGTTCGGCCGCTTGGCGAGGTTCCGCTACCCGATGCCCGAGCTCATGGCACTGGCGGCCACGATCTTCCTGTTCGACGAGAGCTTCTCGATCTACGGCGGCAACGTGAAGAGCACGATGGCGGGGGAGTTCTCGTTCTCCATCGCCTTGTCGTTCGCCATGCTCGGGCTCGGCGTGTTCGCCCGTGGCATGGAGACCGGCAAGTTCCGCAGTTGGGCCGCGATCCTGCTGGCGCTCGCGATGTTGTGCCACGGCATCGTCCTGTTGTTCGTCGTCCTCGGTGCGCTGCTGCTGTGGGCGGTGTGGATGGACCGCACCCGATTCGTCTACGGGTTGACGGTGCTGGCCGGAGCCGTGCTGTTGAGTGCCTTCTGGGTCGTTCCGTTCCTGGCCAACCACGCGTACATGACCGACATGAAGTACCACGGTCGACCCGATGGGATCACCGACTCGTACTGGGACATGTTCTTCCCGTGGACCACCTTCCTCGACATCCTCGTGACGGGTCTCGCCATCTTCGGGTTCGTCGCGTCCGTCGTGCGGCGGCACCTCGCCGGGGCATGGTTGGGGATCTGCGCGCTCGCGCTGACGGCGTTCGTGTTCCTGGCCAAGAACTCGCTACCCGTCATCGGCCTGCTCTGGAACCCGCGATTGCTGCCCTTCCTCTACCTGCTGCGGTTGATGCTGATGATGGTCGGAATCGTCGAGGTCGTCGAGATTCTCGTTCGAGGTACACGCGCCGTGCGCACACGCTCCGACATGTGGAAGGTCGGCCTCGCGACGGCCAGCGCGGTGAGCCTGGTGGTGTTGGTGATGGAGCTGTTCCTGTTCCAGCAGATGCCCGGTGGACGCACCATCACGCAGCACGGCAAAGCGGTCTACTCGTGGGGCGTCGGCGGCTTCAACCCGATCACGCTGACGCCGACGGCCAAGGACGCGCAGAGCGACGGGTGGACCCGTTACAACTTCATGGGGTACGAGGGTCGAAATGCGTACGGCGAGTACAAGGCGCTGGTCGACCAGATGAAGGCGCTCGGTGACGACACGACCCACGGCTGCGGTCGGGCGATGTGGGAGAACAACGGCGACAACGGTCAATACGGAACCACGATGGCGTTGATGCTGTTGCCGCACTGGACCGATGGATGCATCGCCAGCATGGAGGGGCTGTTCTTCGAGGCCAGCGGAACCACGCCCTACCACTTCGTCACCGCGGCGGCGATCAGCAGCAACAGCTCCAACCCGGTGCGCGAACTTCGTTACGACGACAACGATGCGGCCAAAGGCGTGCCGTATCTGCAGACGTTGGGTGTCAAGTACCTCATGGTCTTCACCGAGAAGGCCAAGGCGCAGGCCGAGAAGCGTGATGAGTTGACCAAGCTGGCGTCGGTCGGACCGTGGAACATCTACCAGGTCGCCGACAGCGATCTCGTCGTGCCGCTCGCTGTGCAACCGGTCGTGGTCGGTCACCGCGACGGCGATCAGCGCGAGCGCAATCTCGAGCTCGGCATGAGCTGGTTCCAGCATCAAGACGAGTGGGCGGCGATTCCCGCCAACGACGGCCCCGACGAGTGGCAACGCATCGATGTCGCGGTCGATCCGACGCGCAGCGATGGGTTGGCGCCTGGCGCCTCGGGTCGCAAGATCGACATCGTCCAACCGGTCGAGGCCATCGTTCCGAAAGCGCTCCCTGCCGTCACGATCAGCAACGTGAAGCTGGGCGATCAGGATCTCCGGTTCACCGTCGATCAGATCGGGGTGCCTGTCCTCGTCAAGATCAGCTACTTCCCGAACTGGCATGCAAGCGGCGCGAAGGGCCCATATCGAATTGCCCCCAACCTGATGGTGGTGGTGCCGACCTCCACCGACGTGCACTTGACGTACGAACGATCCAATCTCGACTACTTCGCCTACTTGTTGACCTTCCTCGGCATCGGCCTGCTGATCTTCATGAGGATCCGCGGCGACGTGCGCCACGCCAACACCCATCCGTTCGGTAACGCAACGGACGGCATGGTGTCGGGCTGGCACGACTGGGACCCGCCCTATGAAGGGGCGCTGGACCCCACGCCGTCCGAGCCTTGGGATCCCGATGAGGACGCTCCCCTCGAAGCCGACCTGGATCCGAACTCCCTGGTGTGGGCCCCGCCGGCTGAGACCCCGGACGACTCGGCGCCTCCCGACGATAACGTCTAGGCCCCATGTCCTCGACCGACCCCAAGGTGCTGGACGCCATCGTCAAAGCGTACGATGTGCGTGGCACCGTCCCCGATCAGCTCAACACCGATGTGGCGTACGCGCTTGGTGTCGGCTTTGCCCGATTCGCCAAGTCGCCGCGCGTGTTGGTCGGCCGCGACATGCGTCCGTCCGGTCCCGAGCTCGTCGACGCGTTCGTGCGCGGCGTGCTGGAGCAGGGCGTCGATGTGGTCGATCTCGGCCTGGCGTCGACCGATCTGGTGTACTTCGCAGCCGGCACGCTCGATGCTCCCGGCGCCATGTTCACGGCATCTCACAATCCGGCGCAGTACAACGGCGTGAAGTTCTGCCTCAGCGGCGCTCGCGCGGTCGGGCAAGACACCGGGCTCGCCGAGATCAAGTCCGTCGCGGCAGATGTACTTGCCGGAAAGGGTCCCGCCAACGCGGCGCGGGTCGGGTCGTCGACGAGTCGCAATCTGCTCAGTGCCTTCGCCGATCATGTGGCGTCGTTCATCAACCCCGCGACGATGCACCCGTTGCGTGTCGTTGCCGACACGGCCAACGGCATGGGCGGTCTCGTCGTGCCCGCGGTGTTCGAGCGCTTGCCGCAGATCACGCTCGAAGTGATGTACGGCGAGCTCGACGGCACCTTCCCCAACCATCCCGCCGATCCGTTGCAGCCTGCCAACCAGCGCGATCTCCAGGCACGGGTCATCTCGGGTGGCTTCGATGTCGGACTCGCATTCGACGGCGATGCCGACCGCGTGTTCGTGGTCGACGAAACAGGCAGAGGGCTCAGCGGTTCCACCACCACGGCACTCCTGGCTGCCGCGATGCTTCGGTCACACCCCGGCGCGACCGTGTTGCACAACCTGATCTGCTCGCGGGTCGTCCCCGAGGTCATCCGCGAGAATGGCGGGGTTCCGGTGCGCACGAAGGTCGGTCACTCGTTCATCAAAGAGATCATGGCCGAGACCGGTGCCGTGTTCGGCGGCGAGCATTCGGCGCACTACTACTTCCGCGACAACTTCGGCGCCGACTCGGGTTTGATCGCATCGTTGATCGTGCTCGACGAGATCAGTCGGGCCGACACGGTTCTCTCCGTCGTCCGCAAGCCGTTCGAGCGGTACTCGTCGAGCGGTGAGATCAACACTCAGGTCGGCGATCCCGATGCCGTCACGGCGCGGGTCGCCGCGGAGTTCAGCGATCAACAACAGGATCACCTCGACGGTCTCACCGTCGACTGCGGTTCGTGGTGGTTCAACCTGCGTCCATCCAACACCGAGCCGCTGCTGCGCCTCAATCTCGAGGCGGCGACGCGCGACGAATGCGACCAGCGCGTGGTCGAGGTGCTCGCCCTCATTACGAGCGCATGACGTTCGTTACCCGATTGTGAAAGAATTGTCGACGATGGCGCTCGATCCACGACTGTTGGCTGTTCTCGCTTGCCCACAAGACAAGGGTCCGTTGTACTACCTCGGCGACGCCGATGGCCTGTACAACCCGCGCCTCCATCGCCGGTACGTGGTGCGCGACGGAATCCCGGTGATGCTGATCGACGAAGCCGTGACCGTCGACGAGGCCGAACACGAGGCGATCATGTCCCGAGTGAGCAGCGAAGGCCTTGCGCCGACGTTTGCCACCTGACCACATTGGAGACATCGTGGGATACGCTCACAGAATGAAGTCGAGGCGGCACACAGCGCGGTTGGCGGCAGCCATGGTCTTTGGCCGGCGCGATCATCATCCTGCCGACTGCTTCACCGAACGTCCAAGCAGCGACGCCACCGTGCGGGCTCTGCGGGGGCGGCGAGTTCCATCCTCTTCCGCCTGCTCGCATCTTCGATTCCCGACCCGGCCTGGCGATCAACGACGTCGCGCCGTTGGGCGCCAAGCCGTTGAGCACCGGCCCGGCGGAGTTCAGCATCCATCTCCTCGGTCAGGGTGGGATTCCCGCCACATCGGCCAACGTGCTTGCCGTGGTGGTCAACCTCACGGTCACCGAGCCGGGCGCCAGTGGTTATCTCGAGGCATACGGCAAGGGATCGAAGCCGGAGAAGCGCACGTCGATCGTCAACTTCGGCCCCAACGACACGGTTCCCAACGTGGCCATCGTGCGGCCGGGAGTCGACGGCGATCTGACGATCGGCCTGTTCGGCCAGAGCGGGACAGCGCACGTCGTTGTCGACGTCTTCGGGTGGTTCTCGACCAGCACGTTCCCGGTCTCGTCCGCCGACCCTGGAGCTCGGTTGATCCCGACCTCGCCGTCGCGCGTCCTCGACACGCGGCCCGGCGCCCTCAACGTGGGTCGCCCATCGGGCACGCCGCTGGCAGCCAAAGAGGTACTCCCGCTCCAGATCCGCGGGGTCGACGGCATCAACCCCACAAAGGTCGACGTGGTGCCAGACCAGCCCAACGTCACCGGCGTGTTGCTGAACGTGGTTGGCATCACCGGCTCCAGCGCGACCCACCTGTCGGTCTTCCCCAATGACCTCGGGGGTGTGGATCCGGCGACGTCGAACCTCAACCTGCCACCCAACGCGATCAAGGCCAACCTCGTCTTCGTGCCCGTTGGCACCGACGGCAAGGTGCGCATCTTCAACAACCAGGGGTCAACCGACGTCGTCGCGGATGTCGTGGGCTACATGCAGAGCGGCAAGGACGCCTCGACTCGCGAAGGTCGGGTCGTGCCGCTGTCGTCGCCGTACCGCACGTTCGATACGCGCGATGCCGCGTTCGGCGCAGCACCATTGGGGCCGGGGATGGCCGAGGCCTGGAGCTTCGCCGCATTCGCCAGCTCGGTCGCGATCGGTCCCGACTCTGTCGGTAACCAACTCGCCGTCATCGGCAACCTGACGTCGGCATCTGTCACACGTCAATACGCGTCGGTCTTCGTCCGGTCGTTCCTCACGGCCTATCCCGGTCCGGAGCGGCCGCTGTCGTCGAACCTCAACACGGTCGAGGGGCCCGCGGCGATCCCCAACATGGCGGTGCTCAAGTACGGGACCGACAACACCGTGAACGTCTACAACCTGTTCGGGTTTGCGCACTACCTGTTCGACGCCTCAGCGGTCGTGTTGGCCAACTAGTCCAAGTAGACTGACAGCATCCACGGGCTGATCTGAACGTTGCCAGCTGGCACCGGCCCGACTACAACTTGGTACGTCCTGTGCCAGATCTGATCCTGTGGAGGAACTGTCATGACTTCGTCTCTCGCGATGCGGCGCGACTACCGCGTCGCCGATCTCTCGCTGGCCCCGTTCGGTCGCAAGGAGATTCATCTCGCTGAACACGAGATGCCCGGTCTTCGCGCGCTGCGCAAGGAGTTCGGGCCGTCGAAGCCGCTGCGAGGAGCACGCATCTCCGGTTCGCTGCACATGACCATCCAGACCGCAGTGCTCATCGAGACACTGGTCGAGCTCGGCGCAGAAGTGCGCTGGGCGAGCTGCAACATCTTCTCCACCCAGGATCACGCCGCGGCTGCGGTCGCCGTTGGCCCGGAGGGCACGATCGAGGAGCCAAAGGGCGTGCCGGTGTTCGCTTGGAAGGGCGAGACGTTGGAGGAGTACTGGTGGTGCGCCGAGCAGATGATGACGTGGCCGGACGGTCCCAACGGTCCGCAGGGCCCCAACATGATCCTCGACGACGGTGGCGACGCGACGTTGCTCGTGCACAAGGGCGCGGAGTTCGAGAAGTCCGGTGAAGTGCCCGACCCGACGACGGCATCGAACCCGGAGTTCGCGATCGTGCTGGGCCTGCTGCAGCGCTCGTTGAAGACCGACCCGCAGAAGTGGACCCGGATGGCGAACGAGATCAAGGGCGTCACCGAGGAGACCACCACGGGCGTCATGCGTCTCTACAAGATGCACGAGCGTGGCGAGCTGATGTTCCCGGCCATCAACGTCAACGACAGTGTCACCAAGAGCAAGTTCGACAACCTCTACGGCTGCCGTCACTCACTGACCGATGCGATCTGCAGGGCAACCGATGTCATGCTCGGTGGCAAGGTGGCCGTGGTCTGTGGATACGGCGACGTCGGCAAGGGCTGCGCGCAGGCGCTGAAGGGACAGGGCTGCCGCGTCATCGTCACCGAGGTCGATCCGATCAACGCGCTGCAGGCGGCGATGGAGGGTTACCAGGTGACCGTTCTGGAGGACGTCGTCGGCACCGCCGACATCTTCGTGTCTGCCACCGGCAACGACCACATCATCACCGTCGACCACATGCACAACATGAAGCACAACGCGATCGTCTGCAACATCGGTCACTTCGACAGCGAGATCGACATGGCGGGTCTTGCGCGCAGCGGCGCCACCCACGATCAGCTGAAGCCCGGCACCGATCTGTGGTCGTTCCCCGACGGCCACGCGATCATCGTGCTGGCCGAGGGTCGTCTGGTCAACCTTGGTTGCGCCACCGGTCACCCGAGCTTCGTCATGAGTTGCTCGTTCAGCAACCAGGTGATCGCCCAGATCGAGCTGTTCGGCAACGTCGACGAAGTATCCGCTCGGCGTGCACGTGTTGCCGAAGAAGCTCGACGAGAAGGTGGCGGCCCTGCACCTCGACGCACTCGGCGTGAAGTTGACCAAGCTCACCGACGAGCAAGCCGAATACCTCGGCGTCGAGCCCTCCGGCCCGTTCAAGCCGAGCCACTACAGGTACTACGTCGACGCTGTCATTGATTTGGGCCGTAGAGGCCCATTTCGCTGACAGCGATGGGACCTTCGCGTACCTGCTCGGGCATCGCGAGCATGGGGATCAGCACGTGCACCATCGGGCCGATGCCGATCACGAAGGCCAGCGTGCCGACGCCGATGTGACCGCCCAGCGCGATGCCGACGCCCATCACGACCGCTTCGAGAACGGTACGTGTCAAGCGCACGCTGAAGCCACGCGCGGCGAGGCCGACCATGATCCCGTCCCGTGGTCCGGTGCCGAGACCTGCACCGATGTACATGCCCGAGCCGATGGCGATCACGATGACGGCACCGACGACGTAGGCGAGGCGGGGGATCAGCCGATCGGTGGAAGGCAGGTGATCGCCGATGAGGTTGACGACGAGGCCGATCTCGACCGCGTTGAGGATGGTGCCGACGCCGGGACGTTGGCGCAGCGGGATCCACAGCAGCAGCAGCACGAACCCGACGATCTCGATGACCCAACCGAGCGAGAGCCCGGTGTGGCTCGAGACGCCCTGGTGGAACACGTCCCATGGCGCCAACCCGAGCCCGGCCGTCACGAACATGCTGATGCCGAGCCCGAAGAACGCCAGCCCGACGATGCAGCGAGTCAGTCGCTGGACAGGGCGATCGGGGAACAGGGCTCGGAGCACGGCGTGACCCTACCGACGGCCGTGTCACACCCCGCTGGTAGTGATTGCACCATGTTGTTCTCCAGTCGATTGTGTGGCCTGCGCCTGTCCGGGCCCTGGCGCTCTGCCATCGCTGCCGGTTCTCGCTGGCATCGCTGAGTGCGCAGCGCACGCCCGATGGCATCCGGGCAGCGTTCGCGTTCGAGGGGGTGGCTCGGGAGCTGATCGTTGCGTTGAAGTTCCGTCACGCCCGATCTGCTGGTGCTGTGCTCGCCACGCACATGGTTCGCCGGCTCGACCTCAATCACGTCGACGTGGTCACGTGGGCGCCCACCAGTGCTCGACGCGTGCGCCGGCGCGGCTATGACCAGGCAGAGGTCATCGCCCGCGCGGTGGCTCGTCAGCTCGGCGTTCCCTGCCGGCGCTTGCTGTATCGCGCCCACGGCGCACCCCAGACCGGCAGGTCACGTTCCGACCGGCTGGTTGGCCCGGCATTTCGGGCCCGCACACCCCGCCAAGGGCTCACGGTCCTGCTGGTCGACGACGTCGTCACGACGGGCGCAACGCTGCGCACTGCGGCCGACGCGCTGCGCGCGGCCGGCGTCGCCCACGTCGAGCTCGCCGCTGCTTCCAGCGCCCAGCTGCGCCACACCGCCCCGCGCATCAAGAGAGCGCCGCGAGCCGACGACCGCCGCGTGAACCCGGCCGTTGCCAAGCTCGTTGCCGGTACCGCCGGTAGGCTGTGAACCCGCATGGGCATCCTCGATCGCATCCTCCGAGCTGGTGAAGGTAAGAAGCTGAAGGCCCTCGAGGGCCTGGTTCCCGACATCAACGCACAGTCAGCCGCCATGAGCGCGCTCAGCGACGACGCGCTTCGCGGCAAGACGGCGGAGTTCCGTGGGCGGATCGAGCGTGGCGAGAGCCTCGAGGATCTGCTGATCGAATCATTCGCGGCAATGCGCGAGGCCGCCACCCGGGTCATCGGCCAACGCCACTTCGACGTCCAGTTGATGGGCGGCGCAGCGTTGCACTTCGGGTGGGTCGCCGAGATGAAAACCGGCGAGGGCAAGACTCTTGTCAGCACCTTGCCGGCATACCTCAACGGCCTCGGTGGCAAGGGCGTTCACCTCATCACCGTCAACGACTATCTCGCCCGCTTCCACGCCGAGTGGATGGGGCGCATCCACAAGTGGATGGGCCTCGACGTCGGCCTCATCATCCCCGGCTTCAAAGAGCACCCGGCCGAGAAGCGAGCCAACTACGCCTGCGACATCACGTACGGCACCAACAACGAGTTCGGCTTCGACTACCTGCGCGACAACATGGCCACGACGCTCGCCGACAAGGTGCAGCGCGGCCACAACTACGCGATCGTCGACGAGGTCGACTCCATCCTGATCGACGAGGCCAGAACGCCGTTGATCATCAGTGGTCGAGTCGCCGACGCCGCCAAGCTGTACTACCGGTTCGCGTCGATCGTGCGCTCGCTGAAGCGCGATGTCGACTACGAGGTCGAAGAAGACAAGCGGGTCGTCGTTCCGCTCGAGGCGGGCATCGAAAGGGTCGAGCAGGCGCTCGACATCCCGAACCTCTACGACGAGGTGCAGCAGAACCTGGTGCACCAGTTGTCGGTGGCGTTGAAGGCCAAGGAGCTGTACAAGCGCGACAAGGACTACATCATCCAGGGCGGCGAGGTGAAGATCGTCGACGAGTTCACCGGTCGAGTGCTCGAGGGCCGGCGCTGGAGCGAAGGCATCCACCAGGCCGTGGAAGCCAAAGAGGGCGTGAAGATCAAGGAAGAGAACCAGACCCTCGCCACGATCACGCTGCAGAACTACTTCCGCATGTACGACAAGTTGTCCGGCATGACCGGTACGGCCGCAACCGAGGCTGCCGAGCTCATGGGCACGTATCAGTTGGCGGTGGTTCCCATCCCGACCAACCAGACCGTGATCCGCCGCGACCAGGCCGACCTGATCTACAAAGGCGAGCAGTCGAAGTTCGGCGCCGTCGTCGACGACATCGCCGACAAGTACGAGCGCGGTCAGCCGGTGCTGGTCGGCACGATCAGCGTCGAGAAGAGCGAGTACCTGTCGCAGATGCTGAAGAAGCGCGGCGTCCCCCACGAGGTGCTCAATGCCAAGCAGCACACGCGCGAGGCCATGATCGTCACACAGGCCGGCCGGCTCAACTCCGTCACCGTCGCCACCAACATGGCGGGCCGAGGCGTCGACATCATCCTGGGTGGCAACCCCGAGGGTCTTGCGCGCCACGAGGTCGTCAAGGAGGGGCACGACCCCGACGTGCTGGTCGACGACTTCGCGCTGCCGCTGCCGCTCGACCAGATGCCCGACGAGTTCAAGGCGGCGCGCACCGCCGCGCTGGCCCGTTACGACCAGCTGCTGGCCGAGTTCAAGGACGAGTGCAGGGCAGAGGGCGACAAGATCCGCTCGCTCGGCGGCTTGTACGTGCTGGGTACCGAGCGCCACGAGAGCCGACGCATCGACAACCAGCTGCGTGGTCGTAGCGGCCGCCAGGGTGACCCCGGCGAGAGCCGGTTCTACCTCAGCCTCGACGACGAATTGATGCGTCTGTTCGCGACCGGTGCCCTGTCGTGGGTGATGGGTCGGGCCCTGCCCGACGACGAGGCCATCGAAGCGAAGATGGTGACGAAGGCCATCGAGCGGGCACAGACCACGGTCGAGCAGCGCAACGGCGAGATCCGCAAGAACGTGCTGAAGTACGACGAGGTGATGAACGAGCAGCGCAAGGTGATCTACCGGCGCCGCGACCAGATCCTCGAAGGCGTCGACCTGAAGGCTGCCGCCATGGAGTATCTGGCAGAGGCCGTCAACACGCTGATCGAGACCCATTGCGCCAGCGTCGCCACCGACGAGTGGGATCTCGGCGGCCTGGTGTTGGAGCTGAAGACGTTCTGGCCGAGCGACATCACCGAAGCACAGCTCGACAAGTGCGACGAGACCGACGAGATGTACGACCTCGTGATGTCCGACGCTTCGGCGTACTACGAGAAGCGCGAGGCCGAGCTGTCGCCCACCGTCATGCGCGACGTCGAGCGACAGGTCATGTTGCGCATCATCGACCAGCGGTGGCGCGAACACCTCGAAGAGATGGACTACCTCCAGGAGGGCATCAACCTTCGGGCCGTCGGGCAGAAGGACCCGCTCGTCGAGTGGCAGCGTGAGGGCTACGAGATGTTCGGCAGCCTGATGAAGGGCATCGCCCAGGACTTCGTCAAGTACGTCATGCACGTGCAGGTGATCCGCAACGATGCGCCGGCTTTGAGCGTGCAGAACGTGCAGCAATCGTCGAGCGACAACGTGCAGCCCGGTGGCTTCTCTGCCGCGGCTCAAGCAGCGGCAGCGTCAGGCGACATCGATCCTGAAGTCGCTGCACAGGCCGCTCCGACACCGGTGAAGCAGCAGACGATCGTCAAGGACGAGTGGTCGAAGACGCCACGCAACGCCCCGTGCCCGTGCGGCAGTGGCAAGAAGTTCAAGATGTGCCACGGCTCTGCTTAATGGTCGGGACTGGTCTCCGCTGCGCTTCGACTGCTCCCTCCGTGTCGTCGGCTCCCTGGCGGTCGCTCGACGACCTGCTTCTCGCCTCTGACCACCTTTCGCCTTTTTCACACTCCCATGCGTGACTACACCGACGATCTGAAGGAGCTGCGTCGCCGACTCGGCGAGGCACACGGCTACCTGAAGATCGACGCCAACCGCTCACGGCTCGTCGAGCTCGAACAGGAGGTCGGGCGCCCCGATCTCTGGGACGACCAGGACGAGGCCAAGAAGATCAACACCGAGTACGCCAACGTCAAGACCGACATCGACCAGTTCGACCAGCTCGCGAGTCAGCTCGAAGACGCAGAGGTCCTGCACGAGTTAGCACGCGAAGTCGACGATGCCACGCAGGAGCCCGAGCTCGACGCCGCCGTCGCGTCGATCACCAGGCAACTCGACCAACTCGATCTGCGCAGCCTGTTCACCGGCGAGCACGACGATGCCGATTGCATCGTGCAGATCAATGCGAAAGATGGAGGCGTCGACGCCCAGGACTGGGCCGAGATCCTGTTGCGGATGTATGGCCGCTGGGCCGAACGGCGTGGTTTCGCGTTCGAGCTCGATGGGCTCAGTGAGGGCGCAGAGGCGGGCATCATGTCGGCCGAGTTCACGCTGTCCGGGCGGTACGCGTATGGGCTGATGACGTCGGAGCGCGGAACCCATCGCCTCGTGCGCATCAGCCCGTTCGACAACCAGGGCCGGCGCCAGACCAGCTTCGCCAACGTTCAGGTCTGGCCGGTGATGGACGAGCTCGACCTCGAGGTCAACGAGGCCGACGTCCGCATGGAGGTCTTCCGCGCCAGTGGCGCCGGCGGCCAGCACGTCAACAAGACCTCGTCCGCCGTGCGCCTCATCCACGAGCCGACCGGGCTGGTTGCCTCGTCGCAGGAGGAGCGGAGCCAGCTCCAGAACCGGGAGAAGGCGATGCGCCGGCTGCGGACGATGATCGCCACACGGATCGAAGAAGAGCGCGATGCCGAGCTCGACAGCATCGCCGGCCAGCAGGCGCAGGTCGGGTGGGGCAGTCAGATCCGCTCGTACGTCGTGCAGCCCTACCAGATGGTGAAGGACCTGCGAACCGATGTCGAATCCGGCAACGTGACAGCGGTGCTCGACGGCGATCTCGACGAATTCATGGAGGGCTACCTGCGGTGGCGACGGCGGGAAGCGCAGTGAGCGAGTTAGTGTTTCCCGAGCTCCGGGCGGGGTGGCGGGCCCAGCAACAGTTCGTGGAGAAACCCCGATGATCCGACTCGAGAACGTCACCAAGAGCTACTCGACCGAGGTCGTCGCGCTCCGTGACGCCAGCTTCGACGTCGCCAAGGCGGAGTTCGTCTTCCTCGTGGGTCCATCGGGTTCCGGCAAGAGCACGTTGCTGCGGATGATGAACCGCCAGGAACGCCCCGAAAAGGGTGCGGTGTGGGTCGCCGGGCGAAACATCAACGAGATGTCCGACAGCAAGGTGCCTCACCTCCGCCGCAACATCGGCAACATCTTCCAGGACTACAAGCTGCTGCCCAACCGCACCGTGCACGAGAACGTCGCGTTCGCCCTCGAGGTGATCGGGCGTCCGAAGCACGTCATTCGGCAGCAGGTGCCTGCCGTGCTCGATCTCGTCGGACTGTCCGGCAAGCAGGAGCGATTCCCGCACCAGCTCAGTGGCGGCGAGCAGCAGCGCGTCTCGATTGCACGCGCGTTCGTCAACCGGCCGCTGATCCTGCTCGCCGACGAGCCCACCGGCAACCTCGACCCCGCCACGGGTGAGGGCATCATGCGTCTGCTCGACCGGATCAACAAGACTGGCACGACTGTGGTGATGGCTACACACGATCAGCGGATCGTCAACATGATGCGCAAGCGTGTGATCCAACTCGATCGAGGCATCATCGTGCGCGACCAGGCCAGGGGTGTCTACGAATGATCTCACGTCTCCGCTACACGATGCGCGAGATGTGGGCAAGCCTCAGCCGCAACCTCACGCTGACCGTCGCCGCAGTGATCACCTCCACGGTGTCGCTGTTCCTGTTCGGAATGACCTTGCTGATCCAGCAGGCGTTCGACAACCAGCTCAGCCAGTGGACCGGTGGCGTGCAGATGATCGTGTACGTCAAGAACGGGGCCGAGGACGCAGCGATCGCCACCATCCAAGAGGCGCTGGAGAGCCGCCCGGAGATCATCAAGAACGTCGAGTACTGCTCCATCGACTGTTCGCTGGACCAGGCCAAGAAGCTGTTCGCCGCCGACCCCGAGTCGCTGCGGTTCCTCTCCGTCGACAACATTCCCTCGTACTTCAGTGTCGAGCCCGTCGACAAGCAGAGCATCCAGCAGTTGTTGAGCATCCGCGAGTCGTTCGTCGCCCTTCCCGGCGTGCTGCGGGCCGATTTCCCCTCGGATCAGATCACGGTGTTGGGCAAGCTCAAATCGTTCTTCGGCGTCCGCACCTATGTGATGTCGGGCGTGCTGCTGTTCGCCTCGATCCTGTTGATCTGGAACACCATCCGCACCGCCATGTTCGCCCGTCGCCGCGAGATCGAGGTGATGAAGTTGGTTGGCGCAACCAACTGGTTCATCCGTCTCCCGTTCATGCTCGAAGGCCTGCTGCAGGGACTCGCCGGTGCGGCGCTGGGGAGCGGGCTGCTGTTGCTGGGTAACGCCGACTGGACATCGGGTGTGCGCAAGTTCCCGTCGACGGCAGGACTCGGCGGATTTGTCGTCACCGATGGGTACCCGATCCGAGTCGTGATCTTCATGGTGCTGCTCGGCGCCTTCGTCGGCGCCGTCGGCTCCGCCACCGCCGCCAGCCGCTTCCTTGACGTCTAGCCCCCGCGATGAGAGATGAGCCGCCCGGCACGGCTCATCTCTCATCGCGGCACGTCGCCGCCCACGTGAGATGAGAGATGTGCGGCGTGGGGCGGCTCATCTCTCATCGCGGGACGGGTTGGGGGATAGGTTCCGGCGGATGGAGTACACGCAGATCGCTTACGAGGTCGATGACCACGTTGCGACCATCACACTGAACCGGCCGGACAAGCTCAACGCCTTCACCACCAGGATGATGCGCGAGATGATCGATGCCTTCGATCGCATCGATGCCGACGACGAGGTGCGCGCGGTCATCGTGACCGGAGCCGGGCGAGCGTTCTGCGCCGGGGCCGATCTGTCGGCCGGAGGAGCCACGTTCGAAAAGGGTGGCAGCGACGAGCACACGTCGGCAGGCGTACCGCGCGACGGCGGGGGGATGGTGTCACTGCGGATCTTCGAGTCCACGAAGCCCGTGATCGCGGCGATCAACGGCCCGGCCGTCGGCGTTGGGATCACGATGGCCCTGCCGATGGACATCCGACTGGCGAGCACCTCGGCGAAGATCGGCTTCGTGTTCGCCCGACGTGGCATCGTGCCGGAGGCCTGTTCATCGTGGTTCCTGCCCCGATTGGTCGGCATCAGCCAGGCCCTGGAGTGGTGCTACAGCGGACGGGTGTTCTCGGCCGACGAGGCACTGGAGGGCCGACTGGTCAGGAGCGTCCACGAACCGGACGATCTCATCCCGGCGGCGCGGGCGATCGCTGCCGAGATCGTCGACAACACCTCGCCCGTCAGCATCGCCCTGACGCGGCGGATGATGTGGTCGATGCTGACCGCAGACCACCCGATGGAGGCACACCGTGTCGACTCGCGGGCCATACTCGAACGTGGTCGCAGCGCGGATGCCCGGGAAGGTGTCGAGAGCTTCCTGGAGAAACGGCCCGCGGTGTTCACCGATCGGGTCAGCGATGGGGTCCCAGACGTCTTTCCTGGGCAATTGATTCGGAAGTTCTCGTAAAGCCGACCGCTTTCCGTGCCGATGTGACATCTGCAACGGTACGCAATCGGAATCTCACCGACTCGTACCGGTTGTGGCGGGCAACTCACTACAAGGACGGGACCAATGAACTCAACAGCGATGCGACTTCGAGGTGGCGATGTGATCGAGCTCGAGATGGATGGCGACATCGTCTCGGCGCTGGTGCTCCTGGCCAACAACGAGAACGTGATCTTTGACCTCTGCGACGGCAACATGCCGTGCGTAGCGCGTCACGAAGACCTCGCCAACGTGCGAGTCTTCGACGGCCTTGCTGCCTGACTCCTGACCGATAGCCTCAGCGGTCGATGACCGATGAGGTGACTTTGTACGACGCTGTCGGCGGGATGCCGTTCTTCGAACGGTTGGTCGATGCGTTCTACACGGGGGTGGCGGGCGACGACATTCTGGTGACTCTCTACCCCGAGGCGCCGGATCTGCGCGGCGCCCGCCACCGCCTGACTCTGTTCCTCGCCCAGTACTGGGGAGGGCCCACCACGTACAACGACGAACGCGGCCACCCACGACTGCGCATGCGGCACATGCCCTTCAACGTCGGTCCCGTGCAACGTGATCGTTGGCTGACCCACATGGGAGCCGCCGTTGCGGAGTGTTCGCCCACGCAGGAGATCGCCGAGCGGTTGATGGCCTACTTCGTGCCCACGGCCGAGCAGATGCGCAACGACACCGGTCTGCCCATCTCGTCGCCGGCACAGCGACGTCAGTAGTGCCACGGAAAGGCGCTCCAGTCGGGGTCGCGCTTCTCCAGGAACGACGCGCGGCCTTCTTCGGCCTCGTCGCTCGCGTACGCCAAGCGTGTTGCCTCGCCGGCGAACACCTGCTGACCGACCAACCCGTCGTCGATGAGGTTGAACGAGAACTTCAGCATCCGTTGGGCAGTCGGGCTCTTCCCATTGATCTCCTTGGCCCATTGCAAGGCCGTGGACTCCAACTCGGCGTGCGGAACGACGGCATTGACCATCCCCATGCGGTGGGCATCGGCTGCGGAGTACTCCCGGCCGAGGAAGAAGATCTCGCGTGCGAACTTCTGTCCGACCTGGCGAGCGAGGTAGGCACTTCCGAAGCCTCCGT
Organism: Ilumatobacteraceae bacterium; assembly: GCA_963746365.1. GTDB lineage: Bacteria > Actinomycetota > Acidimicrobiia > Acidimicrobiales > Ilumatobacteraceae > JAENVT01. Next base: position 124,850 of record CAVVBH010000031.1, read on the forward strand.
CGAAGCTGGCAACATCGGCGTCGGTCTGCTTGAACCGGGCGTGCTCGTCGCTGGCCAGCGTGAGATCGCAGACGACGTGCAGGCTGTGACCGCCGCCGGCCGCCCACCCCGGTACGACGCAGATCACGACCTTCGGCATGAAACGGATCAGCCGCTGCACTTCGAGGATGTGCAACCGTCCCGAGCGGCCCGGCTCGATCGTTTCGCGACCTTCGTCGGTGGCGTACTTGTAACCATCGCGGCCGCGGATCCGCTGGTCGCCGCCGCTGCAGAACGCCCAGCCGCCGTCCTTCGGTGATGGCCCGTTGCCGGTCAGCAGCACACACCCGACGTCGGTCGTCATCCGCGCGATCGTCCAGTGCTGCGTAGAGCTGATCGACGGTGCGCGGGCGGAAGGCGTTGCGCACCTCCGGCCGGTTGAAGGCGATCCGCACCGTGCCGTGCTCGACCGATCGGTGGTAGGTGATGTCGTCGAAGGTGAAGCCGGGGACCTCGCGCCACGCCGCGGGATCGAACAAGTCGGAGACCATGGACCCCATTGTGCTGTATCGGGCGCTGCTACGTTCAGCCCGTGACCGGCCTGCAGATCCTGGGCGTTCCCGGCATCCCCGAGATCACCCGAGGTGCCGACCTGGCCGCGATCATCGCCGATGCCGCTTCCGCCGCCGGCAGCCCTCTTGCGGACGGCGACATCGTCGTGGTGACGTCGAAGATCGTGTCGAAGGCCGAGGGTCGCGTCATCGAGCTCGCGATCCGTCGAGCCGTCACAGTTCGCCCGTCGAGTGGTCGGCCACATGGGACAAGGACCCGGCGGTCACCGAGGTCGTGCTCCGCGAGGCGAAACGGATCGTCCGTCAAGTCGGGCCGGTCCTCATCACCGAAACGCAGCACGGCTTCGTCTGCGCGAACAGCGGCGTCGATCAGTCGTCCAGCGGGGCGCACGGGCGGCTGGTGGTGCTGCCGACCGATCCCGATGCCTCGGCTCGACGTATTCGGGCAGGGCTTGGTCGAGCGTGGTGTCGACGCCGCCGTGATCATCTCCGACACATTCGGGCGGGCATGGCGCGAAGGGCAGACCGATATCGCCATCGGCATCGCCGGGATGCAGCCGATCCTCAGCTACATCGGACAGTTCGACCCACACGGGCACGAGTTCAAGGTGCAGGCGGTGTGCCTCGCGGACGAGCTCGCCGGAGCGGCGGAATTGGTGAAGGGCAACATCTCGCGCATGCCCGTCGGCGTGATCCGCGGGTACCAATGGGAGGCCGACGACTCGGCGACCATTGCCCCTGTGCTGCGCGATCAGAGCCGGGATCTGTTCAGATAGGCGCATGCCCGAGCAGATTCGCGTCGAACGAACCATCCATGGCGAGGCGCGCGACCTGTACGACCTCGTCAGCGATCTCCCCAGGATGGGCGAGTGGTCGCCGGAGAACACGGGCGGCCGATGGGTCAACGGTGCAGCCGGTCCGGTCGTGGGAGCCCGCTTCAAGGGCTCGAACAAGAAGGGGTGGGCGAGGTGGAGCACCGACGTCGTCGTGACCGTGGCCGAGCCCGGCGAGCGGTTCAGCTTCGACGTGACCCGCGGTCCTCTCAGGATCGCCAACTGGGACTACACGTTCGACCAGCAGGGCAGCAAGACCCTGGTCGTCGAGACGTGGACCGATCACCGTGTGCCGATGATCGGCACGATCGCCGGCTGGTTCATCGGGGTGACAGATCGGCCGGACCGCAACCGGCAGGGGATGGAAGTGACGCTGGCGAAGCTGGCCGCCGCTGTCGAATCGTGATCATTCCGTCAGGGCCGAATACTCGACTGCGATGTCGCCGGCCAGCGCTGCATTCCGTTTGACCAGTGTCGTGTTGGCCTTCAGGCTGCGGCCCCCGGTCTTGTCGAAGATCCGGGTCAGCAGGAACGGTGTCACCGCTTGCCCGACGATTCCCTGCGCGGCCAGGTCGTCGAGTGCCTCGGCGATGAAGCCATCGATCTCGCCTGCAGGAATCTCGTCGGCTTCCGGAATGGGATTGGCAATGCAGATGCCGCGACGCAACTGCAGGCCCTGCCACGCTGCATCGAGAACGCCCGCGCATTGCTTGGCATCGTCGACATGGCGGGGCGCGGGATGGCCGCTCGACCGGCTGTAGAACGCCGGGAACTCGTCGTTGCCGACCACCACCACCGGCACGCCGACGGTCTCGAGGTACTCGAGCGTGAGGGCGATGTCGAGGATCGACTTCACTCCGGCGCACACCACGGCAACGGGAGTTGTGGCCAGTTCGGTGAGGTCGGCCGAGATGTCGAAGGTCGCCGACGCGCCGCGGTGCACACCGCCGATGCCCCCGGTCGCGAAGATCCGAATGCCCGCGAGCGACGACAGGTGCATCGTCGCGGCCACCGTGGTGGCACCCGTGGCGCCCGTAGCGACCAGCCAGGCCAGATCGCGTGTGGTGGCCTTGTGCACGCCGGATCGAGTGGCGAGCAACTCGATGTCCGCCCGGTCCAGCCCGATCCGGCAGGTGCCGTCGAGAACGGCGATCGTCGCCGGCGTCGCTCCGTGCTCGCGCACGATCGATTCGACATCGCACGCCATCTCGATGTTCTGCGGATAGGGCATCCCGTGGCTGATGATCGTCGACTCCAGGGCGACCACCGGCCGGCCGGCACGCACCGCTTCTTGCACTTCTTCGCTGACGAGAATGGCCATTGATGGCTACGGTACCGCTGCATCGATCATCGAGTAGGCCACACTGTGCGACGATGAGTGTGGAATCTGACGAGCCGATCCGACTGACTCGCGATGGTCCGATCGCCACGATCTGGCTGAACCGTCCCACCAAGCGCAACGCGATGAACTATGCGATGTGGTCGCGGCTGGGCGAGTTGGCGACGCAACTCGGCGCAGGATCCGGCCACGCGGGTCGTCGTGGTGCGTGGCGCAGGCGAACATTTCTGCGCGGGTGCCGACATCACGGAACTGAACGTTCGCCGCGATCCGGATGAGGCGTCGTTCTCTGCGGTCGTGGCCGCGGCCGAGGCAGCGTTGGCAGGCGTACCGAAGCCGACGGTGGCGTTCATCTCCGGCGACTGCATCGGTGGCGGATGCTCCATCGCCATCGACTGCGACCTTCGCGTTGCCACCAGCGACGCACGGTTCGGGATCACCCCCGCCAAACTCGGCATCGTGTACCCGAGCGGGGCGCTGGAGCGGGCAGCGCACTTGCTCGGTCCTGCCGTGACGAAGCGTCTGCTGTTCACCGGCGATCTCATGTCGGTCGCCGAGGCTCGACGCGTCGGACTGGTCGACGAGATTGTCGACGTCGCTGGCGGCGAGGAACGGCTTGCTACGTTGACCGGCGTGCTCGCATCGCGTTCGCTCTTGACCCAGGCGGCAACGAAGTCGATGATCTCGGAGATCCTGACGCACGGTCACGTCTCACCAGCCGTGGCAGGATCACTGGCGCGATGTCGCCGCAGCCGCACCCGACGGTGCAGAAGGAGTCGCAGCGTTCGTCGAGAAGCGGATCGCCCGCTTCACGTGGTCGGGCTCAGATGGCGTCTAGGACAGCACGCCGCATCGAGCGCTCGTTGCCCTGGCCGGCGATGGTGCTCGCCGTGCTCGCCGTCATCTTCTTCGCCCTGCCGCTGGCCGGGCTGATCAGCCGCGCACCGTGGAGAAGTGTCGGAACGATCCTGCGCACACACAGCGTGCGCGAGGCACTGAGGCTCTCGATCATCTGCAGCCTCTGCGCCACCATCGTCTCGGTCATCCTCGGCCTCCCGCTGGCCTGGTTGCTCGCGAGGAAACGGTTTGTCGGCCGTTCGGTCGTGCGTGCCCTCTGCACGCTGTCGATGTTGCTCCCCCCAGTGGTCGGAGGCGTCGCTCTGCTGTTCGCGCTCGGCCGCCGCGGGCTGGTCGGTCAATACCTCGATCGGTGGTTCGACATCCGCTTGCCGTTGACGTCGGCAGGCGTGGTGATCGCCCAGACCTTCGTTGCGATGCCCTTCTTCGTCGTCACGGTCGAAGCCGCTCTGCGCCAGGCAGACGTTGGTCACGACGAGGCGGCGCGTACCCTCGGCGCCGGCACGTGGTACTCGTTCCGCCGCGTCACACTGCCCGCTATCCGCCCCGCGCTGATCGCCGGCGCCGTGCTGTCGTGGGCCCGTGCCGTCGGGGAGTTCGGCGCGACGATCACCTTCGCCGGCAGCTTTCCTGGCAAGACCCAGACGCTGCCGTTGTCGGTGTACCTCACCCTCGACACCGACCCGAAGCAAGCACTCGTGCTCGCGCTGTTGATGGTGGCCGTCTCCTTTGCTGTTCTCGTCGCGCTTCGCGACAGGTGGTTGGGTGGCGGAGAGCGTACGTGACACTCCGCGCCCACATCGTGGTCGCCCACGGTCCGTTGAACCTCGACGTGTGGCTCGATGCCGAGCCTGGCGAGGTCGTCGCCCTGCTCGGTCCCAACGGCGCGGGAAAGACGACCATCCTTCGTTGTCTGGCCGGACTGCAGGCCATCGATCGTGGCTCGATCAACGTGCTCGGCGAAGTCTTCGACGATCCGTCGTCGGGCGTTTTCGTGCCGTCGGAGCAACGGTCGTCGGGCGTGATGTTCCAGCAGAACCTGCTGTTTCCGCACATGTCGGTGCTCGAGAACGTGGCGTTCGGGCTGAGGGCTCGCGGTGTCGACAAGTCGGCTGCGCGCGAGGAGGCTCGGCACTGGCTGCGCAGGGTGGGGAGCCCGGACATCGAACGATCACGTCCTGACCAACTGTCAGGCGGTCAGACCCAGCGGGCTGCGTTGGCGCGGGCCCTCGCTCCCGAGCCGACGCTCTTGCTGTTGGACGAACCGTTGGCGGCACTCGACGCCGCAACACGGGTCGAGGTGCGCCGCGAGCTGCGTCGCCATCTCTCGGAGTTCAGGGGATGTGCGGTGCTGGTGACACACGATCCGGTCGACGCCTACACGCTGGCGGATCGGGTCGTCATCGTCGAGAACGGCCATGTCGTCCAGGACGGGACGTTCACCGAGATCGCCGCCCATCCGCGGTCGGCATACGTGGCCGAAAGCGTCGGTGTGAACCTGCTGACCGGTTCGGTGATGGGTGGGGTGTTTGCCGTCGACAGCGGGGCAACCCTCGTCGTCGCGGCCGCAGACGTCGACGGCTCGGCGATCGCAGTGATCCGTCCACAGGCGGTCTCGCTGCACGCGTCGAGGCCGGACGGCAGTCCGAGGAATGCGTGGCGCGGGTCGGTCGTCGACGTCGACCATCGTGCGGATCGTGTACGCGTGCGTCTCGAAGGTCCCGTCCAACTGACCGCCGAGATCACCTTCGGCGCCGCCGAGGCATTGCGGGTCAAGGTCGGCCGCGAGCTGTGGGCGGCCGTGAAGGCCACCGAGATCACCGTCATCCTCAACTGAACGTGACGCGGACCTCGTCGCGGGTGTCGTGCCGGGGTGTCGTACCGGGGTGTCGTGGCGGTCGGGACGCAGTGCGGTCTGGCAAGATCTCCACATGTCAAGAACCAGGAACGTCGCACCGTGTCGAAGGTGATCGAGAGCGTCGGTGTGGTCGGTTGCGGGCTGATGGGTTCGGGGATCGCCGAGGTCGCAGCGCGAGCAGGCCTGGATGTGACGGTCACCGAGAGCTCGCCGTCCGCCGCCGAGGCGGGCATGGCTCGCGTGGCGACCTCACTGAAGCGGGCCGTCGCGTCGGGCCGTCTGTCGGAACCCGACCACGACGCCGCATGGCAGCGCCTGGCGTTCGGCCACCAGTTGGAGACATTGGACGGATGCGATCTCGTCATCGAGGCGGTCGCAGAGGACGAGGCGATGAAGGTCGACATGTTCAGTCGGCTCGACTCGGTGTGCAAGCCCGACGCGGTGCTGGCGTCGAACACGTCGAGCATCCCCATCATGAAGCTCGCCCGAGCGACCAAGCGCGAGCAGCAGGTGATCGGCATCCACTTCTTCAACCCCGTGCCCGTGCTGCCACTCGTCGAGCTGGTGACGTCACTGCTCACCTCCTCCGAGACGGCGGCCGACATCGAGCAGTTCGCCACCGACACGTTGGGCAAGACGGTGATCCGGTCGCGCGACCGCGCCGGTTTCATCGTCAACGCTCTGCTGATCCCGTACATCCTCGCTGCCATCCGCATGCTCGAGTCGGGGTTCGCCACCGCCGACGACATCGATACCGGGATGGTCAAGGGTTGCGCGCACCCGATGGGGCCTCTGCGCTTGGCAGACCTGATCGGTCTCGACACGGTGCAGGCGGTTGCCGAATCCCTGTACGGCGAGTTCAAGGAGCAGCTCTACACGCCGCCGTCGCTGCTGTTGCGAATGGTCGAAGCCGGCCTCCTCGGCCGCAAGGCCGGTCGCGGCTTCTATGAGTACTGAGCGCGACAACAGGCTGCAATGGATCTACTCGTCGCAGGGCGACGAGCAGCTACGGGAGCGCTACGACGTGTGGGCCGCCGACTACGACAGCGACCTCGACGACATGAACTGGAAGGCGCCGCACGCCTGCGCCGAGCGTTGCAGCCACTTCGCCCGGCCCGGTGCAGAGATCCTCGATGCGGGATGCGGCACCGGCCTGGTCGGCGTGTCGCTGGCCGCCATGGGCCACACGCGCATCGTGGGCTTCGACCTGTCGGACGGCATGTTGCAACGCAGTGCCGAGCGCAACGTGTACTCCGAACTTCACCAGGGCTCGCTGCTGGATCGACTGCCCTTCGATGACGGACGATTCGGCTCCGTCGTGTCGGTCGGCGTCTTCACACTCGGTCATGTCAACGGCTCGGCGTTCGCCGAACTGGCCAGGGTCACCTCGCCGGGTGGACACGTGTCGATCACATTTCGCGACGACGCCGTCGACGACCTCGGGTACGGAGCCGAACAGCAACGGCTGATCGATACCGGCACGTGGGAGCTCGTGGATCTCACCGAACCCATGGCGTTGATCCAGGAAGACGGCGAAGACGTCATGTTGCGCGTGTGGACCTGGAAGGTGTCGTAACGACGGAGCTACCGGCTCGGCGGCCGCGCCAATGATCCTGCGGCGAGGCCGACCTCTGTCTCCAGCGCCGTCATCGCCCAGTCCAGCACCTGGGAGCGCTCGATCAACCCGGGGTGCGCCGCCAATTGCATGCTCAATCCGTCGAGCAACGACAACACTCGCCACGCAGCGGCGTCGGGATCGTCGCACGACATGGTGCCTTCCGCGATTCCCTCGGCGATCGCGGTGGCGATCAGTCGTTGCCAGGCGATGTTCAACCGACGCGAGGTCGCCCCCAAGGCCGGGCGGCGGCTGGCCTCGGCCCAGGCGTCGAGCCACATCTGGAATGCGCTGTACTCGTCAGTGCGCGTGTACGACCCGAAGAAGCTCGCCAGCTGCTCGGTCGCGCCGCTGCAGGATTTCATCGCCGCCTCGGTGTCCGCAAGGTCCGCGCCCGCCGCTTCGGCGAATGCGGCCGCGAGCACGTCGTCCATCGACGCGAAGTAGTGGTGGATCAGTCCGCTCGAAGTGCCCATCTCGGCTGCGACATCGCGAACGGTGGTATTGGCCAAACCCTTGGTGGCGGCGACACGCAACGTCGCAGCGACGATCTCGTCTCGGCGCGCACTCGGGCTCAGGCGGGGCACACCGACACAGTAACTGTTATTGCGCGTTTGTCCAACAGGGTCTACCATCGCCGGATGGTCTTGACGACGCCGTTCCACGAGCGCCTGGCCCCGTTGAACCACACGCAACTCTGGTCGCACTGGTCCGGCTACCTGTCGGCCGTGAAGTACCAGATGTCCGACAAGTTCGAGTACTTCGCGGTGCGCAACTCTGCCGGCCTCATCGACACCTCGCCGCTCTACAAGTACCGGATAGCCGGTCGCGACGCCGGCAAGTTCCTCGGTGGCGTTCTGGCCCGCGACATTGGCGCCTGCCGCGACGGCCAGGCGCAATACACGCTGTGGTGTGACGAGCGTGGATTCGTGATCGAGGACGGCGTGGTGATCAGGTTCGCCGCCGACGACTTCATCCTCACCTCGGCCGAGCCCAACCTCGCGTACTTCCAGAAGCTCATCGGGTACGACCACGTCGAGATCACCGACGTGTCGGCCGACTACGCATCACTGGCCGTGCAGGGTCCGAGGTCACGCGAGATCCTGGCTGGTCTCGATCCACAGATCGCGCCGCTCGGTTTCTTTCACCACGGTCCTGCCAAGATCGGCAATGTCCCCGTGCATGTCTCGCGCACCGGCTACACGGGCGATCTCGGGTACGAGCTGTGGGTGGGCGCAGACGGTGCCATCGAGATGTGGGACACGTTGACGGAGGCGTGCGCCGGACGAGGAGTGCTGCCCGTGGGGCAGAGCGCCTTGCTGATGACCCGAATCGAAGCCGGCCTCATACTGATCGGGGTCGACTTCCACTCCAGCCGATTCGCGTTCAACGACGAGGACTGCTCGACGCCTGCGGAGCTCGGCTTCGCGTGGATGTTCCGTGATCTGGCCAACTCGACACGGCGGTTCATCGGTCGCGCTGCCATCGAGCGCGAACTTGCCGACAAGACCTCACGCTGGAAGATGTGTGGGCTGACCATCGATTGGCGGGACTGGGATCGCCACTACGGCGAGGCCGGCCTGATCCCGCCAAAGGACGAGACCCCCGTCGTCTACGAGATGATGTTGTACGACGACGAGGGCAACCGGGTCGGTTACACGACCAGCTTCATGTACTCGCCGATGCTGCAACGTCACATCGCGATGGCCCGTGTGCGTCCGGATCTCGCGACGGCGGGATCACACGTCAACCTCGAGATCACGATCAACCACCGCTACCACACCGTTGCTGCCGTCGTTGCTCGACCACCGTTGTTCAACCCGCCGAGAAAGACAGCCTGAGCCATGACAGCCAAGCGCTCGTACGACGCGATCGTGATCGGTGGCGGCCACAACGGACTGGTCAACGGTGCATACCTCGCCAAGTCGGGCCTGCGCACCTTGATCATCGAGCGGCGTCACATCGTCGGTGGTGCAGCCATCACCGAGGAGTTGATCCCCGGTTTCCACTTCACCACGTTCTCGTATGCCCTCAGCCTGCTGCGTCCCGACATCATCCACGAACTGGAGCTGACCAAGCACGGCTTCATGCCCATCCAGATGCCGTCCGCCTTTGCGCCCATGGAGAACGGCGACTACCTGCTGATGGGCACCGACCGCAACGAGAACCTCAAGGAGATCGCCCGTCACTCCAAGCACGACGCCGACGCGATGGATCAATACGAGTTCGACATGGCACAGGTGTGCCAGGCGCTGAAGCCGCTCGTCGACTCGGCACCGCCGAACCTGTTCGGCACCGATCCTGCCGACGCGATGCAGTTGGCCGACCTTGCCAGGCGAATGAAGTCGCTGCCGCCGCGAGTGCTGCAGAACTGCATCCGATTGCTCACTGGTAGCTCTGCCGATTTCCTCGACGACTACTTCGAGAGCGACATCATCAAGGGATGGCTGTCGTCGTCGAGCATCATCGGCAGCAAGGTCGGTCCACGCTCGCAGGGGTCCGGGCTCGTGCTGTTGTTCCACAACCTCGGCGAGCACGACGGTCACTTCGGTTCGTGGGCGTTCCACAAGGGCGGCAACGGAGGGTTCACGCAGGTGTTGGCACGTGCCGCGCAGTCCTTCGGTGCCGAGATCGTCGTCGACACCCCCGTCGATCACGTGATCACCAACAACGGCAAGGCCACCGGCGTGGCGCTGGCCGACGGCACGGAGCTGAAGGCAAAGGTGGTCGTCAGCTCACTCGACCCGCGGCGTACGTTCACCCAGTTGGTCGATCCGGCCGACCTGCCGACCGAGCTCAACGACAGCATCCGTCGCTTCCGCTTCCAGGGCACCTCCGCCAAGGTCAACTTCGCCCTCGACGGCGCGCCGCGCTATCCGGCGCTCGGAGATCGCACGGATCAGTTCCGCGGCTTCACCAACATCGGGCCCTCGATGGACTACCTCGAGCGCGCGTTCGACGACGCGAAGTACGGCTGGTACAGCAAGCGGCCGTACATCGATGCGTGCCTGCAGTCGTTGGTGGATCCCGACATGGCGCCGCCCGGCAAGCACGTCATGTCGTGCTTCATCCAGTACGCGCCGTACGAGTTGAAGGGTAGCGATTGGGACACCGAACGGCAGAACTTCGGCGACACCGTTCAGGCGACCCTCGAGTCGTTCTTCCCGGGCTTTGGCGAACTCGTCCTGCACCGCGAAATCGTGACGCCGCTCGACATCGAGCGAGTCGTCGGGCTGAGCGAGGGAAACATCTTCGCCGGCGAGTTCCTGTCGCCCCAGATGTACTTCTTCCGCCCTGCACCGGGTTGGAACCAGTACCGCACGCCGATCGACGGCTACTACCAGTGCGGTTCGGGCACCCATCCCGGCGGGTGCGTCTCCGGCGGACCGGGCAAACTGGCATCGCAACAGATCATCGGCGACCTCGTCCGCAAAGGCTGACCCCCGTGCGATGAGAGATGAGCCGGCCGGCGCCGCACATCTCTCATCGGCTTCCGGTCGAGCGCGAGCGCGATGAGAGATATGCGGAAGGCACCGGCTCATCTCTCATCGCGCTCAGTTCGCTCGGCGCGGCGTTCGCCAGGCACGAACCCCCGTGATGTCGCCCGACGAGTGCCGGGGTACGGTGCGGCGAGTCGAAGGGGGTTGAAATGACCGACAGCGCAGCGGTTGAAGCAAAATGTGCCGACCACTCGAAGGCAGAGCCCTTCCGGTTCTTCGACAACCGCGAGAAGTACCTGCTGTTCGTGATGACGACCAGCGAGAAGGCCGAGGTCGCGGCGCGCATCGGTCGCGAGATCGCCCACATCGTGCCGCGCCCACCCGCGTTGCGGCTGTTCGACGCCGGCACCGGCAACGGCATGGTGATGAGTCAGGTGCTCCGCGAGATGCACCGACGCATGCCGACGGTGCCGTTCTTCGTGGTCGGCAAGGAAGTCAGCATGGAAGACACGCGCCTCACCCTGGCGACCCTGCCCGATCGGCTCGCCGAGCACCCGCAATCCGTCGTCGTGCTGACCAACATGTTCTACGCCGAGGCGCCGCACCTGTTCCCGAGGTCGCCGGAGTTCCAAGACAAGGTCCGGTGGATCGATGTAGCGCTGAAGGGCAACACCTCTCACGAGTTCTTCCAGCAGATCCACGAGCTCGACGACCATCTCACACAGGGTTGGCAAACAGCCTCCAGTGCCAAGACCGGCAACCCCGTGTACGTCACGCCGTCGGTCATGGTCCTGTACCGCGACGATCAGGCGTTCGCGCTCGACGACCTGATCCCGCGACCGACGGGTGCCCCGCAGCCGTTCGAGTACGACCTGGTGTTGGCGGCCCAGCCGTACCGCAGCCGTACGTCTGCCGAGACGAAGGTCAAGAACGTCCTGGCACCATTGGCCAAGGCGCTCGCACCGAGCGGTCGGCTGGTGGTCGTGCAGTCGACGGGCCACGATCCGGGCATGGAGATCATCCGCAAGATCTGGCCCGCAGAGGATCCGTTCGCGACCCCGCGTCACAAGCTGATCAAGGAGCTCGACGCGCAGCTCAACGGCGACGTTGCTCCCGACTTCGGGTTCGAAGGCACCAGCGACGCGGCGTCGCTGTTCACTTATCACCTCCATGCGATGCCGAACGAGGTGTCGAATCGCATCAGCACGTCGACCACGATGGCGGCGTGGAACGCAGCCGTCTATGTCGCGCAGATCGAGGACGAACGAACCGCTGATGTGCTGATGGAGGGCAAGTACCTCGACGCGACCGCAGAGGTCGTGTTGAAGCACGGAGGGCTCTGGTTTCAGGACGAGTCGTTCGTCGTGGTACGCCATGCGTCGTGAATCCGCAAGACCAGGTCGTCGCCCATCTTCTCCGGCTCGGGGTGGATCACGAGATCGTGCCCTGCGATCCGGCCCTCGCTGATACCGCAGCGTTCTGCGAGGCATACGGCTACTCGCCCGACGACTCGGCCAACACCATCATCGTCGTCGGGAAAGGTCAGACACCACGGCCGGTCGCGTGTGTCGTGCTGGCCTCGACACGGCTCGACGTGAACGGTGTCGTGCGCAAACGCCTCGAGGTGCGCAAGGCCTCGTTTGCCTCCGCGGACGAGACGATGCAGATCACCGGCATGGAGATCGGCGGGGTGACCGCGTTCGCGCTTCCCGATGGGTTGCCGATCTGGATCGATGCTGCGGTGATGGCGCGGGAGCGGATCATCCTCGGCGGCGGGAGCAGGTCGATCAAGGTGTTGACACCGCCGTCGACGCTCACTGCAGTCGACAACGTGACGGTGATCGACGACTTGGCTCGCGCTCGCGAATCGAGCAGCCCGCGCACGTCGCTGATCGTCACGGCCGACGACAGCACCGGCGCGACGGAGGCCGCGGCAGCGTGTGCCGATGCGGGGTTGGCAGTCGACGTCGTTCCGTTCGGGGTGTCGTCGGTTCCGGCACCATGTGTGGTCGCCGACCTGCGATCCCGTCATGCAGCGCCTGAGGAGGCTCGTCGACGAATCATCGCCGTCACCACCCATGCACATCGGGTGCACAAGATCGACTCGACGCTGCGCGGCAACTGGGCCGCAGAGCTCGCCGCTCTGGTCGATGCCGGCCGACGGGTCGTGCTGATCCCTTCGCATCCACTGGCCGGACGGGTGTGTGCCGGTGGGATCGTGTACGTCGGTGGCGTTCCCGTCGCCGACAGCGAGCTCGGCAACGACCCTCGCCTGCCCGTGCGCAGTAGCCGGCCGAGCGAGGCTCTGCCTGGCGCCGAGTTGGCCGGACGGCGGTCGCTGGCCGAATGGCTGGCGCAGTCGGAGCCCGGCGTCGCCATCGTCGATGCCTCCTCGCTGGCGGAGATCGACGAACTGGCCGCCATCGCGCTCGTGGCCGACGACGTCGTGGTGTCCGGCCCGGCCTCGGTGGTACGGGCAGTCGCAGGCGTCTGGTCGCCGCACGGCGGGGCCAACCTTCCGCATCCCTTGCTGCCGAGGCCGATCGTGGTGGTGTGCGCCAGCCTGCACCCCGTCAGCCGCGCCCAGATCGAGAGGGTGGCCGAGGCCGGCGTCGAGGTGGTGACGTCGTCGCAGGTCCGCGCAGGGCGACCCCGAACTGATCGCCGTCGAGGTTGCCGAGCGTGCCCACGACCTCGTCGTGACCAGGGGCGCTCGCAGCGTGATGCTGATCGGTGGCGACACGGCGGAAGCGTTCATCGGCGACAGCGTGGTGCGGGTGTTCGGTTCGATCGATGTCGGCGTCAGCCTGGGCGACGCCGAGGTTCGAGGGACCCGGCTGCGAATCGCCAGCAAGCCCGGTGGGTTCGGTACACCCAATACGCTGGTGGACCTGGTGACGAGATGACTGCAGACGTGACCCCGACGGTGCCGATGGCGATCACGATGGGCGATGCCTCTGGGGTCGGGCCGGAGATCGTGCTGCGTCGCGCTGCGGAGGGCGCGTTCGCCGGCGAGCCGATCGTGGTGTACGGCGACGCTGCGATACTGCGGCACGGTGCGCAAGTGCTCGGGGTAGATGTCGAGATCGAGTCCATCACCGATCCGCGCCATTGGCGCTCGGGCGGTCCGCTGCAGGTCGTCGACGCCGGGTTGCTGCAGGCTTCCGATCATCGCCCCGGTGTCATCGATGCCGCGTCGGGTGCCGCCGCCCGGCGGTACGTGCTCTCGGCGACGACCGATGCCCTCGCCGGCACTGTTGCCGGCATCGTGACGATGCCGATGAACAAGGAGGCGACTCAGCTGACCGACCCCGGGTTCGTCGGGCACACCGAGTTGATCGCGGAGGTGTGCGGCGTGCAGCGCTTCACGATGATGCTGACGGCCGGCGACCTGGCGGTCACACACGTCAGCACGCATGTGTCGCTGCAGGAGGCCATCCGCCGCGTGACGACAGCACGTGTCCGCGAGGTGATCGAGCTGACCTACGAAACGCTGCATCGTTTCCTCGAACATCCGCGGATCGCCGTGTGTGGTGTCAATCCGCATGCCGGCGAGCATGGGCTGTTCGGATCAGAAGACGCCGAGCAGATCGTTCCGGCCATCGACGCGGCCCGCACGGCTGGCATCGACGCGACCGGGCCACATCCGGCCGACACCGTTTTTCACCAGGCCGTCCACAACAAGCGGTTCGATGCGATCGTCTGCATGTACCACGACCAGGGTCATACACCGATGAAGCTGTTGGCCTTCGAGAGCGGCGTCAACGTGACCGTCGGTCTGCCGATCGTGCGCACGTCGGTCGATCACGGGACGGCCTTCGACATTGCCTGGAAGGGTGTGGCCTTCACGGGCTCACTGGATCATGCCCTGCAGTGGGCGAGGCGTTTGGCCGGCGTTGGTCAGTGAGGATCGACGAGATCGAGGAACTGCCACTGCTTGCCGTCGGCAAGGCCGATCAACTCGCGAGCGCAGGTCTGCCAGACGTTCGGCCCCGACGTGACGTGTTGCGTGCCGGCATGCACATCGCGGTACAACCGTTGGATGGTGCCGTGACGTAGCGCGGTGGTGCCACCCGACAGATACACGAAGCTGGCGATCTCGTGGAGCGTCTTGGTGATGTGCGCAAGCGCCAGCCGGATCAGCGTGTGCTGCCGCACCGAGATCGCGTCACCGGCGTAGAGGCTCTTCGACAGATCGGTGAACGATTCCATCACCAGCGCACGCGCGGCGCGGAACTTCGCTTCGGCCTCGGCGTAGCCCTGCTGGAACGCGGCGCTGTCTGCCTGCGCGCCGGGTCGGCCTGCCTTGCCGTGCACCAAGCCGGCGAGCTCGTCGAGCAGTCGCCGGCCGACACCCATCGCCCAACCACTGTGGCAGGTGACGGCGAAGCCGATGATGCCGAGCCCGTACAAGTTGCCACCGCGCTCCGGCACCGTGGTGACCGCGAAGTGACTCCAGCCATCGGGCACGAACACGTTGTCCATCGTGTAGTCGATGCTGCCAGTGCCGCGCAGGCCCATGACGTCCCAGTTGTCGATGAGGTTGACGTCGGCGATCGGCGTGACGAAGATCCGTGGCTCGCCCGTCTCCTCGATGATGCCCAGCGAGTGCACGTGCGTCGAGTGCTTGAGGCCGGAGCCGAAGCTCCATGAGCCGCTCAGCGAGAGCCCACCGTCGACGATCGTCGCGGTTCCCGGCCTCGTGCCCTGGCCGGCGATGACGGGCTTCCGGCCATCGCCCCACAGCTCCGCGACAGCGTGATCCGACAGGTAGGCCCCGGCGGTTCCGATCGACAGGTTCGCGGCCATGACCACCCAGCCCGCGGAGGCATCGGCGTACGACAGGTTCTCGAGCACTTCGAGCGAGTGCAGAGGGTCGAGCTCAGAGCCTCCGAGCTTCTCGGGCACCCAGATGCTGAACAATCCTTCGCGATGCAGCGCTTCTACTGCCGCCGGCGACAGCTCGCCTTCGGTGTCGCCATATTCGGCCTCGGCATCCAGCAGTGGAACGAGCGCTTTGGCCTTTTCGGCGAGGATGGATTCTCCGGTGAGTGATTCGCCGAGCGGCATGCTGCTGACCCCTTTGTGCGTTTGCTCTGGGGCGAGCTTAAACAGACACGGCGTTCCTGGCCGCTTCGAGCTTTTCCGTGGTCAATCTCCGGCGGCCGACGATGAAGAGACCCGCGTAGATCGCCGCGTCGAGGAAGAACGCGGATCGAAGAGCGATCCGGCGATTGGCAAGTTGGCTGACCACTGTCACGGTGATGCCTCCGAGCGCCGCGCCGAGCGGCATCATGCCCCAAGCGAAGAAGCGGTAGACGCTGTTGACCCTTCCGAGCAGATGAGGCGGGATGATCGTTTGGCGGAGGCTGACGGTGATCACGTTCCAGGTCGAACCCAGGCTCGTTCCGATTCCGAAGGCCAGCATCACGACAGGCCACCACGACGACAGTCCGACCACGAATGCTGTGGCTGCGCTGGACCCGAGGGTCATCGCCAGACACGTGCCGCTGCCGAGCCGTTTCGACAGCCATGGCGCCAGGTTGCTGCCGATGACGCCTCCAGCGGCGAACCCGAAGCCCATGATCGTGAACACCAGCGGACCGATGTTGAGGATCTCCTGGGCGAAGAGCACCAGCACCCCGCCGCTGAGTGCCGACGCCAGGTTCATCAGACCCAGGATGATCGCCATCGAGCGCAAGAGGTCGTGCGACCACAGCCAGCGGAAGCCTTCGGCAAGTTCGGTCTTCCAGGGTGCCTGCACGTGGTCGTCGGGCCGTTCGGCGCGGAAGTTGCCCGGAATCGACCACACAAGCACGGCGGCGACCAGGAAGGACGCGGCATCGACGAAGAACGGCAGCGAAAAGGCCGCGATCAGCAGCAGTGAGCCCAGCGGCGGGCCGAGGAACGTGTTGGCGATGAACTCCGCGCTCCACATGCGACCGTTCGCCTTCTCCAACTGGTCGGGCTCGACGATCGACGGCATGAACGTCTGCCCGCAGTTGTCGCGCAGCACCTCGGCAGTGCCGAGCAGCAATGTGGCGAACAGCAGCACGAGGTACAGACCGGTCGACGTGCCCGTGACCTTCTCGACCTCGTCGACGCCGGGCAGGCTCGATTGGCGCCCCAGCACGGCGAGGGCGACGATCAAGGTCAGCCCGAACCGCGTGAAATCGGCGAGCGCCATTGCCTTCTTGCGATCGACGCGATCGGTGATCACGCCGGCAGGCAAGGTGAAGACGAGCCACGGCAGGCGTTGCACCAGCGCGACGCCGGCGATCAACAGCGGGTTACGGGTCAGAGCCGAGGCCAGCCATGGATAGGCGATCAGCGACATGCCGTCGCCGATGTTCGACACGGTGGTCGAGATGAACAGCTTGTGGTAGTTGGCGCCGAGGCGCTTCTTCTCGGTCATTCCGGATCCTCGGGGGCTACTGGGCGGTTGGTCGGGAACACTCCGGCGAGGAACGCGTACTCACGCGTCCCGCCGCGCGGCAATCGGGTGAACTCGGTTGCGAGCGCCATGACGCGCTCCGTGAACTCCTTCGCCCGTTCATGGGGGATCCGTGCATGGCGCAGGGTGAATCCGGTGCCTTCCGTGCAGTCATCCGGCGCCGACATGTCGGCTTGGGCTCGGGCGTCGGCCACGAACGGCAGGTCGCCGTCGTTCGTCTCCTCGGGGAAGACGATGATCTGCGCGGTGCGGCCGTAGAAGCGTTCCTCGATGGCGCGCACCCGACGGGTCGACGTGACCTTCAGCAGCCCCACGTCGACGAGCACATCGACGTGGTGGGCGACGGTGCCGCGCGGCTTGCGAACGCGGGCCGCCAGCTCCGTCACCGTCATCGCCCGCTCGAGAACCAGGTCGAGGATGAGGGCACGCAGGTGATTCCCGACCGCCTTCAGGCGGGCGGGGGAGTCGGCGACGATCGTCTCGTCGAGGTCGTACCCGAGTTCGTAGACCTCGCTGTCAGCCTGCGCGTCGGTCTTGGTAGTGCGAGAACGTCGTTTGTCCGACATTTATCGGATAATAGACAATAGTCGGACATTCGTCAATACCCAGGCAGGTTCGGCGGTCTCTCAGCAATACTGGCGGGATGCGCAATCGGTCCGTCGTGGTGGTGTTCGGCGCGCTGACGGGGCTGTTCGCGTCGGGTTACGGCGTGATGTTCACGGTGCTCGACGAGTTCCGCGACGAGTACGGAATCGGTGAAGGCGCGCTCGGTCTCATCGTGGCGATGGGGTTCCTGTCGTCGTTCCTGGCGCAGGTGACACTGGCACCCTTGGCCGACCGGGGCCATGCCCGCGTGATGATCGTGGTCGGCATGGTGTTCAACGTCGCCGGTCTGCTGGGCATGGCCTATGGCTCCACCTTCATCGTGCTGCTGACCGCGCGGTTCGTGATGGGGGTCGGCGTCGGGCTGGCGTATCCCGCGGCACGACGGATCGTGATCCTCGCCGAACCCGAGCGGTTGGGACAGAACCTCGGGCGAATGCTGGCTGCTGACGTAGCCGGCTTCGCGGTCGGGCCTGCCATCTCCGCCGTCCTTGTCGGCCCGTTCGGGATCGCTGCGCCCTTCCTGCTGATTGCCGTGTTGACCGTGGCGATCTATCCGCTCGTCGCCCGAACACACGTCGCCGAGACCGACGTCGACGCTGAGATACCGCCGAGGTTCGCGTTCGATCTCTTGCGCATCCGCCCGTATCTGGCCGCCCTGTCGATGGGCGCCGCAGTCTTCATGATGATCGGTGCATTCGATGCGTTGTGGGCGCTGGTGCTCGACGATCTGAAGGCCAGCGACCTCATCGCCAATCTCGGCATCACGCTGTTCGCGGTTCCGATGGTGCTGTTCGCTTCGATCGGCGGGCGGTTGGCCCAAACGCTCGGGCCGTTCCGCCTCGGAACGTTCGGCCTGCTGGTGGGCGCCGTGGCGATGTTCGCCTACGGGCACGCGCCGTCGGGTGGGATCATGTTGATCTTCTCGCTCGTGCACGCCACCAACGACGGCTTCACGGTCAGCAGCTGTGGTGTTGCCGTCGGATTGGTCGTGCCCGGCGAACGTCAGGCCAGCGCGCAGGGCCTGCTCGGTGGCGTCGAGACGTTGACGGCCGGCATCACTGCGACCGTCATTGGCCAGGTCTACGAACACTTCGGGCGCACCGTCGCCTACACGAGTTGCGCGGCGGCGATGCTGGCCCTGATCATCTGCGGCGCAGTGCTGTCGGGTTCGGCGTGGGGCATGCGCGACACGTCGCAGCAGCCGGCTGCCGTCCCTGTCTGACGTCTCCGATCGTCGAGCAAGTCACCGAATCTCCGCTTGTGCCGGATATGTGGTACCTGGCCTCGCCGATGTCAGCGGTTGCCGAGCTCGTGGCGCAGCAGTGACCAGATCTCCAGGTCGTTGTACACGCCTTGGTGAAACCAACACCCGCGCATGAGACCCTCGAACGTGAACCCACACTTCGCGGCAACCCGCTTCGACGCCGCATTGTCGGGATGGATGTTGAGCTGCATGCGGTTGACACGTTTGCGGCCGAACAGGTAGTCGACGAGCAGCCTGACCGCCTCGGTGGTGTAGCCATGACCTGCGTGCTGGTCGCCGAAGAGCTGGTACGAGAGCTCGTAGCCCTGCAGGTAGTGGGTGATCGGGAAGTACTCGATCTCGCCGGCGATCTCTCCATCGCCGTTGATCATCAGCAACATGCCCTCGTCCGTGTCCCAGAAGCCGTTCTTGTCGAACTCGTCCCGCAGGGCAGGTTCGCTCATCACGCCCAGCGGAAAGTAGGAACCTCTCGCGTCGAGGTTTGTCAGCAACTCGAAGAGGGTGCTCAGATCGCGCTCGCGCACGAGCCGAAGCTCCACCACGTCGCCGTGCAGCATCTCAATCCCCGAGGCGGCGTTCGCCGGTGACGTCGTAGATGGTGATCGAAGAAGAGATCGGGTCGATCTCGTTCCCGGACGATCGCGGGGAATCGCGCATGGCCGAGAGGTGCGCGTCGAGGGCTTCTTGGCTCTCCCACCGCTCGTACAGCACGACGCGGCTCGGGTCGAGGGGATCGGCGGCGAAGGTGTACTCGAGACATCCTGCCTCCGCCCGCGAGTTGCGCATCATGTCGACTCGACTTGCGAGGAACTGGTCGCGCGTGATCGGGTCGAATTGGAACGTTCCCCCGACGACGACCATGACGTCAGCCCAACTTCTCGTCGAAGAACCGGAACGTCCGCGCCTGCGCAATGGCTGCAGGCACGGCGCTGAACGACCCGCGCTGGTCGCAGTTGAAGCCGTGCTCGGCGTCGTACCGGTACACCGTGGCGTCGGGCCATCCTGCCTCGATCTTGTCGACGTCCTCCATCGGTATCGCGTGATCGCGTTCTCCGAAGTGCATGATCATCGGCACCACCGGCACCTGATCGATGAGCCCGATCGTCCCGCCGCCGTAGTACGACGATGCGGCGTCGAACAGCTTGGGATGTGAGATTGCACACGCGGCGGTGACTCGTCCGCCGAAGCAGTAGCCGACGACGCCGACCTTGCCACCTTCGCGGGCCTGTTCGCCTGCGGCCGCGACGTCGGCGAGGATGGTCTCGAAATCGAGCGAGGCATTGGCGATGGCACGACCAGCCTCGATGTCTTCGGGCGTGTAACCAAGTTCGATGCCGGGGCGATGGCGGTCGAAGATGGCCGGAGCGATGGCGAGGTACCCCGCAGCGGCGTATCGATCCGCGACGGAACGGATGTGGTCGTTGACCCCGAAGATCTCCTGCACGACCACCACACCACCGCGGGCCTGGCCCTCGGGCTCGGCGCGGTAGGCGGACAGTTCGAAGCCGTCGGACGAGGTCAGTGTGATGGTGTTCCCCATCCCGCCGACTGTATTTCGCCAGAGCTACTCAGTCCAGTGCCGCAGCGACCCTTCGGCTGGTGTGGGCCGGTCGCTGCGTGATGGCGCCGACGATGCACGCTGCTGGAACGATCAGCAGGGCATGCTGCAGGCCAACCCCGTCGGAGAGCACGCCCATCGCGAGCGGGCCCAGCGTGACAGCAGTGCCGGACGCGAGGATGCAGATTGCCCCGAGCGAGATGGAGTCGATCTTGTGCTCAGCGGAGGCGTACAGCTTGTCCACCGTCAGCGGGTACAGAGGAGCGCCGCCGAAACCGACGATGATGAGGCCGGCGACGCGGGGCAACAGACCAGGAGCAAAGCACATCACCAAAGCGCCGACGCCCGTTGTGATGAAGCTGACCGTCACCGTTGCGTCGCCGAAGAGGCGGACGACCGACGGCATGACGACGCGCGACGTGAACATCATCACGCCGAAGACGCCGGCCAGCGCCGCAGCAAGGCCGCCTGATGCGTGCCCGACTTCTTTCAGATATGTCGCGGCCCAGACGCCGATCGCGAACTCGCTGAAGACGGCGTTGATGATGTGCAGCCAGGGTATGAGCACGTCGCGGTCGCGAAGATGAGCCAGGGTGAACTCGCCGTGCCTCGTCGATTCCGGTACAGCCACCGGCCAGGCGACGGCTGTGAGGGTGAGCACGATGACCGCGGTGAGGATGAGGTACGGCGGACGCCAGGACCATTGCAGTGCCAATGCCCCACCGACGACGAGGCTGAACGCGACCCCGGAAAGACCCGGAGCGCCATTGACGGCTGCGAAGGCGGTCGCACGGTGCTCTCCATGATGATCGCTGATCAACCCGGGCATGACCATCGTCAACAGAGCCCCGCCCATCCCACCCAACGCGGTACCGGCAAGGGTGACCGGCCAAGCCGGGCCGACACAGAACATGGTGATGCCGCAGGCGATGGCCACGGCGGACACCAACAGGGATTGTCGCCGCCCGAGCCGATCGACGACGCGGACACCCCAGATTCCGGCGGCCAGCGACGCAAATCCGAACGTGGAGCCGTGCAGCGCGGCGATGACGCCGGAGAGATCGAACTCCTGCCGCAGCTCGCCGAGCACGGCGCCGACGCTGAGCGCACCGACGAGCAGCGCATAGCCGAGCGCCGAGGAGTACGTCAGCCGATCCCACCGGAACTTGTCGGTATCGAGGGTGGCCGCGCTCACCCCCTCCTTTGTACCAGTAAAGAGACCCGTAACGTGGGCTCTTTCCCGGAAAGATTGCGGCCTAGGGTGTGACACGTGGCAAACCGGTGTGATGTCGCTGTGGTCGGTGTGGGATTGGTCGGTTCGGCGGCAATGCGACACCTCTCGGAAGCCGGTCGGCGTTGTATCGGCATCGGACCGCCCGAACCTGCCGACTGGAGCAGGCACGACGGCGTGTTCGCCAGCCACTACGACTCCGGTCGCATCACGCGCCGGCTCGACAAGCGACGCGAATGGGCGATCCTGGCAGGCAGGGCCATCGACGCGTATCCCGACATCGAGGAACGGTCGGGCATCAGCTTCCATCGACCCGTGGGTGTGGTGATGGCCGACGTCGAGGCCGACCGGTTGGGAGCAGTCACAGCCGTCGCCGAGAGCCTCGGAGTCGGATTCCAACGCTACGAGCCCGGCCAGCCCTTGGGTGACGATCGCATCGCTGCCCCGGCCGGTGCAACGGTGCTTCGCGAGCCGTCGCCGGGCGGGTTCATCGACCCTCGCCGCATGCTGTCCGCGGAACTGGCCATCGCCCGACAACACGGCGCTGAACTGCTGGCGCAGCAGGTTGTCTCGATCGCCCGCGTGCCGGGCGCCGGTTGGGCGGTTCACACGGCCGAAGGCACCGAGGTCGAAGCCGAGCAGGTGGTGATCGCAGCGGGTCCGCACGCCGACGAACTGCAGGGTCTCCCTCGTCGGCCGCTGATCGATGTGGTCGCGGAAAGCGTGGTGATGGCCAGGGTGTCGTCGGCCGAACAGCAGCGCCTCGGCGGTCTGCCGTCGATCATCGTCGACGACGTCGACGATCATTTCTACGTCGTGCCGCCGACGGATTATCCCGACGGTCAGGTCTACGTGAAGTTGGGCGCGACACGACACGACCCATGGGTGCTGTCGCCGGAGGATCGGCGGGTGTGGATGGCCGGCACGCAACACGAGGCCGACCTCGACTGGCTTCGTGGGTTGATGCTGGGTGTGCTGCCTGGGCTCCAGGCGGACGCGTGGTCGACCAAGCCATGCCTCATCCCCGACACGCCTACCAAGCTGCCGTACCTCGAGATCGTCGAGCCCGGACTCGTGATGGCCGTCGGCACGAACGGGTACGCGGCGAAGAGCGCCGACGCCATCGGCGCGTTGGCCGCCGGGCTCGCCCTCAACGGGCGCTGGACCGACAGCGACCTCGACGCCACATCGTTCGAGTTGATCAGCCGCGACTGAGTTCGGTAGCGGGCATTCGGGCCTCGAGCAGCGTTTGACGAATCCGGCCCGCATACGGGGCGCCAGCCATCAAGCGCTTTGGTCACCCAGGCGGGACCCGAGGTGAGTTATGCCTCATCCCAACTTGCTGCGAACCTATGAAGAGCCGAGTTCGCCGTGGGTCAGTCGGCGATACGCGTAGTCACGAAGCTCGATCCTCAACGCCTCGGCGGTCCACTCCTCTGCCACGGCGCGGCGAACGACATCGACCTGGGCATCGTTGGTGAGCCCCTTCAGCGGCTGGTCGCGGTCGAGGTTCGTCGGGAAGGCATATCCATTGGCAGCCGCGCCGATCGCGTTCTCGACTTCCCTCGCCGACGCGCCGGAGGCCTTGAGCTTCAACAGCGACGGGTAGACGGCGTTGACCATCCGTTCGTGATCGATCGCTTCGAGGCACTTGCCGAACGGCGAGTTGATCTGCAGCAGGTTGGCCATGCGGTTCACGTCGGTGGTGCGGTTGGTTCCTGCCGCGTGGAAGAGCGCCGGGTTGAAGAACACGGCGTCGCCCTTGAGCAACGGCAGCTGCACGTAGTGCTGCTCGAAGTATTCGCGGAACTCCGGCCGCCACCACGCCAGGTACCCGTAGAGATACTTCTGAGCGTGCGGCAGGTACATCGTCGGACCAGTCTCCACCGGCATGTCGCAATGAGCGATCGCCCCTTGGAGCGTGAGTGCAGCGGAGAGGTTGTGGAGGTGCGCCGGAAACTCGGCGGCCTGCGTCGACGGTCATGAACCCGAGGTGATAGTCGCGGTGCGGCTTCTGGGCCGCACCACCCGGGTTGACGACATTGACCTGCGACGTGAAGGTGAAGCCTGGTCCGAGCCAAGCCTGAGACGCCATGGTGAGGATGTCGTTTGCGTAGTAGCTGACGAACTCGTCGGGTGCCGACACCGCCAACTTCTCGAGAGCGTTCCACACCCGGTCGTTGTCGCCGGGCTTCGCGTAGTGGTCGCCGGACTTCATACCGAGCCGGTGCTGCTCGGCGATCATTTCGTTGAATGCCACCGTCGCCGCGTCGACGACCGAGGTGTCGGGGAATGCCCGCTTGAACACGACGATCCCTGGACCTTCGAGGAACGCCTTGTTGAGCTCGGCCTGCACCGCGCGTCGAGTGTCGGCGTCGGCGCATTCAGCTCGAAGCCGGTCACAGTCGTAGCTGACGACGTTCTGGATGATCGATTCGGCGAACGGGTAGTCGCTGAGCTGGGTCGTCTGCTCGACGATTGCGATGAAATCATCGAGCCGGCAGTCGGACTCGTGCAGATATCCACTGGCGGTGTCGGAATTCACGGAGGTCATGTCTCAAATGTAGATCCCCGGAAGCCGTCCACGGCTAGCGTGCCCACGTAACCACCTCCTCGACCTCCGTATCACCCACTTCTGGGCCTGCCGCCTCCGGGAACGTCATCACTCGATCAACCCGATCAGCCGGTCGCACGGTCACCCGCAAGCTGGCGGGCCGCGGTGCCGTGCTGGCGATGCTCGTTGCGCCGTTGATGTGGGCGTTCGGCGGCGTGCTGGGCAAGTCGACGCATGCATCCGGCGTCGTGCTGTCGTTCTGGCGCATGTGGATCGCGTCCGGAGTTCTCCTGGTGATCGTGGCGCTGACCAAGCGCTGGCCGAGCCGCATGGACTTCCGGCGAGCCGGCCTGGCCGGTGTGCTGTTCGGCCTCAACATCTGCGTGTTCTTCATTGCGATTCAGTCCGTCAGCATCGCCACGGCGCTGATCATCGCTGCCTTGGCTCCGGTCGTGGCGCTGCCGGTCTCGGTCCTGCGGTTCGGCGAGCGACTGACGCCGGTGAAGGTGATCTGCGCTGCTGTGTCGGTGGCCGGGGTCATCGTCGCGGTGCTCGTGGCACCCTCGAGTGGGTCCGGCACGTCGAGCTCGACGATCGGGTTCTTGTGGGCTCTGTTGGCCTTGGTGTTCTGGGTCGCGTACCTCCTCGTGTCGAAGGGCGTCCGGCCGAACGTCGAAACGGTGCGCTTCATGTTCGTCGTGTCGGTGATCGGCGCAGCGACGGTGTCGCTGCTGGTCGTCATCGGCAGCGACGACCTGGGCGAGGTGCACGGCGCAGGGTGGGTGTGGGTGGCCTTGCTGGCGCTCGGTCCGGGCATCGCCGGCCACGGCCTCGTCGCGTGGGCGCAGCCACGAGTCGATGCGTCGGTGACTTCGGTGTTGATCCAACTCGAACCCGTCGCCGCGTCGACTGCGGCCTGGGTGATCCTCGGCGAGCGTGTGTCGCTGGCGCAAGGGCTCGCGATGGTCGGAGTCGTTGCGGCCCTGTGCGTGCTTGCGTATCACGAGTCGCGAGACGGTGGTCTGGAGATCGTCGACGCCGTCAGTTGACCGGGCGACGACTAATCTCGCCACGAAGGGAGATGGACGCAATGGCAGATTCGTTCCGTGAGATCGAGATGGGCCCCGTCGGCGGACGGCTACCCGCCGGCGACGTGACGGCAGCGTTCCCCATCGACGCAGGGATCCTGGTGCAGTTCACCGAGGGGTCGGCGACGGTCCTGCCCGACTGGTTGCGCGACAACTGCCAGTGCCACGAGTGCCGCATCGTGCAGACCGACGAGCGCCGCTGGCAGCCGTGGACACAGCCGACCGCGCCCAGGGTGACAGCGGTCGACGTCGTCGACAGCCAACTGCACGTCGATTGGGAAGGCGGCCATCACTCGACGTTCGGGCCGCCCGAATGGCAGAAGATCCGCACGACCGGCACCCGCGGCGCGTGGACGGCCAGGCTCTGGAACTCCGGCTACGACGATCGAACGCTTCGACCATCAGCAGTGCGTCGCCGATCAGGTCACACGACGCGGCATGTTCGAAGCCATTCGACGCGACGGCGCGGCGGTGGTCACCGGATCGCCGACCGAGCCGGGCACGGTCTTGGAGTTCCTCCGCGCGGTCGGCCTGACGGTGCGCGATTCCTCGCTCGGCTTGATCTTCGACGTCAAGCTGGATCCCGAGGGCTACAACATCGCGTTCACGGCCGAGGAGGTCCCTCCGCACAACGACAACGCCCAGTACACGCACCCGCCCAGCGGCCAGGTGTTGGCGATGCTCGTCAACGAGGCACAGGGTGGCAACAGCGTCGTGGTCGACGGATGGGCGGTGCTCGATCAACTCAATCGCGAACATCCCGACGCCATCGACGTACTCAGCCGCGTCGAGGTCGGTTTCAGGCAGTACTCGGCCGACGCCGACGCGTTCACCCGCGCGCCGCTGGTCGTTCGCGACCGCATCGGCCGTTTCGTGCACCTTCGGTTCTCGAACCAGTTGATGCAGCCGTTGGCCTACGACGACGGTGATCTTGCTGCGTGGTATCACGCATACCGGTTGCTGGGCGCAGCGATCGCTGACCCCGCCAACCACGTGTCGTTCCGCCTATCGGCCGGCGACACCCTGTTCGTCAACGGTTATCGAGTGCTGCACGCCGCGCACGGCCTACCAACCCGACGGTCCTCGGCACCTGCAGGACGTGTACTTCGAAATGGACGACGTGTTCGGCCACCTGGCGCGGATGAGCGGAGAAGCCACCAACGCGATGGTCGCCGGCACGTCGTAAACCCCTTGTGGAGTGTCTGGGTGCACCCTGGTGGGCGCCAAACACTCCACGCCGACCTGTGGAGTGTCTGGGTGCACCCTGGTGGGCGCCAAACACTCCACTTGCTAGGCCCAGTCGAGGATGACCTTGCCGCACTCGCCGCCTTCGACGATCGCGAAGGCTTCCTCGAACCGATCGGCCGGCAGCTCGTGGGTGATGATGCCGCTGACGTCGAGGCCGCTCTGCAGCATCGCGGCCATCTTGTACCACGTCTCGAAGATCCGGCGTCCGTAGATCCCCTGGATCTCGAGACCCTTGAAGATCACGTCGTTGATGTCGAGGGTCATCGGGCCGGCCGGGATGCCGAGCACGGCGATCCGGCCGCCGTGGTTCATCGCGTCGAGCATCTGGTTGAACGCCGACTTCGGCGCCCGACATCTCCAGCCCGACATCGAATCCTTCGGTCATCCCGAGCTCGGTCATCACCGGGCCGAGCTGCTCGGTGCGCACGTCGACGACGCGGCTGGCGCCGTGCTTGGCCGCCATGTCGAGGCGGTAGTGGTTGATGTCGGTGACGACCACGTTGCGAGCGCCGATGTGGCGCACGATCGCCGTGGCCAGGATGCCGATCGGCCCGGCGCCGGTGATCAGCACGTCCTCGCCGACGACGTCGAATCGCAATGCGGTGTGGGTGGCGTTGCCCAGCGGATCGAGCACGGCGGCGACGTTGTCGTCGATGTGCGCGGGGACGACGAAGACGTTCTGTGCGGGGATCACGACGTACTCGGCGAACGCGCCCGGCCGGGTGACACCGACGCCGGTGTGGTTGTGGCAGAACTCGCGGCGGCCACCTTTGCAGTTGCGACAGTGTCCGCAGGTGATGTGGCCTTCGCCGGCCACCCGTTGGCCGACTTCGAGGCCGACCACATCGGCGCCGACCTGTTCGATCTCGCCCATGAACTCGTGGCCGACGACCATCGGAACGGGGATCGTCGACTGCGCCCAGGCATCCCAGTGATGGATGTGCAGATCGGTGCCGCAGATCGATGTCTTGCGAACCCGGATCAAGCACATCACGATCGCCGGGGGCGGGCTTTGGGACGTCTTCGAGCCACAGGCCGGGTTCGGGTCTCGCCTTGACCAAGGCCTTCACGAGACCACGCTCCATTGCCTTGCCGACACGCACGAACGCCGCGATCGCCTGGTCGATGTCAGTCGTCGCTGTGCGCTGCCGACATCTGCGTGCGGATGCGGGCCTTGCCCTGCGGCACCACGGGAAACGAGAACGCAATCACATAGATCCCTTCGTCGAGCAGGCGCTCCGCCATCTCCGATGCGACGCGAGCATCGCCCAGCATCACAGGGATGATGGGATGCCCGGCACCGGCGAGCGTGAAGCCTGCCTGTTCGAGACCGGCGCGGAAGCGCTGCGGCGTTGCGCTCGACCCGATGTCGTAGCTCGTCGCCCGCCTCCAGCAGGTCGAGCACGTGAATGGTCGCCGAGGCGATGACCGGGGCCAGGCTGTTGGAGAACAGGTATGGCCGCGACCGTTGACGCAACCAGTCGATGACCTCGCGACGGCCCGCCGTGTAACCACCGGAGGCACCGCCCAGGGCCTTGCCGAGTGTGCCGGTGATGATGTCGACACGCTCCATCACGCCGGCGAACTCGGGTGTGCCCCGCCCGTGTTCGCCGACGATCCCGACGGCGTGCGAGTCGTCGACCATCACCATCGCGTCGTACCGCTCGGCGAGGTCGCAGATCGCCGGCAGGTTGGCGAGCACACCGTCCATCGAGAACACACCGTCGGTTGCGATCAGCCGGTAGCGGGCATCGCTGCTCTCCTGCAGGCGCTGCTCCAACTGATCCATGTCGTTGTTGTCGTAGCGCAACCGCCGGGCCCGGCACAGGCGGATGCCGTCGATGATCGACGCGTGGTTGAGCGCGTCGGAGATGACAGCGTCCTGCTCGTCGAGGATGGTCTCGAACAGGCCGCCGTTGGCGTCGAAGCACGACGAGTACAGGATCGTGTCGTCGGTGCCGAGGAACGCCGAGATCCGTGCCTCCAACTCCTTGTGCACGGTCTGCGTGCCGCAGATGAATCGTACCGACGCCATGCCGTAGCCGTATCGGTCGAGCGCTGCGTGGGCTGCATCGACGATGTCGCGGTTGTCGGCCAGGCCGAGGTAGTTGTTGGCGCAGAGATTGAGACCGACGATCCGTCGGCCAAATCGATGTGAGCCGACTGAGTCGAGCCGATGACCCGCTCGGTCTTGAACAGTCCTTCGCCGACCAGAGCCGCAGTCCGCTGCTGGAGGTCGGCGAGCAAGGGGCTACGCATGTTCACGTCGCAGCACAGGCAACACCTCGGTTGCGATCCGTTCGAAAGCAGGCAGCTGAGCATCGACACCCGGGTAGTACATCGAGATCTCGGTGATCCCAAGATCGGTGATTCGACGCACCATGTCGACGAAGACGTCGTCGGACTCGTAGTAGCAGATCGCACCTCCGCTGGCTCGCGCCTTCGGATCGAACATCGTGTACGAACGGCGCAGCGACGCCGGATCGCGCCCGACCTCGGCGCACAGCTCGTCGACCGTCATGCAACGGTCGCTCAACTCCGCGAGCTGCTCCTCGAAATCGGCGGCGAAGCTCAAGCTGTTCCAGATGTCCGCGTGATCGACGGCGTGGCGCAACATCTGCGGACCGAGTGCGGCGACCATGATCGGCAATCGTGGCAGCTGCACCGACCCAGGATTCATCACCGCTCCGTTGGCCTGGTAATAGGTGCCGTGGTAGATGGTGACGCCCTCGGCAAGGAGCTGGTCGACCAGCTCGAGGTATTCGGCGAATCGAGCCACACGTTCGCCGGTGCTCCAGTTGGGCACCCCGATCATGTCGTACGACGGGTCGATGGTCAGACCCGTACCGATCCCCAACTCCAGTCGGCCACCCGAGATCTGATCGACCGTGACGGCCTGGTGGGCGAGCACAGCCGGGTTGCGCAAGGCGATCTGGGTGACGCAGGTTGTGAGCCTGATCGTCGAGGTTCGCGCCGCGATCGCGGCGATGCTCGTCCACGCTTCGTGCCACGTTCCTGACGGGTTGCCCCAGTTGCAAAAGTGGTCGGGAACAGCGGCGACGTCGAGCCCGAGCGCTTCGAGACGCAGGAACCGGTCGAGGTACTCCGGCCACGGTACGTTGGGGATGACCAGCACCTGGAACCGCAAGTCGTGGCTCATGGGCGGATGCTACTTCGCCGCACCAGCTCGTCATCTTGGCGTCATCATCGATCATGTAGCGTGCTTGGACCAATGGCCGACCTGCGCACGCTCCCTCTCCTGTGGGACGAACTGGTCGACGCCCATGGCAATCCCCGCCCTGCCGCGGCGGCTCTGGTCGAGCGCTTGCGGTCGCTCGAGATCGAGGAACTGCAACAGCGGCAAGGTCTCGCGGAGGTCGACATCCTGGCGCTCGGCATCACGTTCACCGTGTACCACGACGGCCAGGGCACGGATCGCGCCTGGCCGATGGACATCGTGCCGCGCGTGATCGGATCGACGGAGTGGGCCCGGATCGAGCTGGGGTTGAAGCAGCGCTTGAGCGCTCTCAACCGTTTCATCGACGACGTGTACCACGATCGCCGCATCGTTGCCGATGGTGTCTTCCCCGAGGAACTGCTGCACGATTCGGTCAACCTGCGCACCGAGTGCGTGGGCATCTCGCCGAAGTTCGGCGTGTGGGCGCACATCTGCGGCAGCGATCTGGTCCGCGACGCCGATGGCGTGGTCTACGTGCTCGAAGACAACCTCCGTGTGCCGTCCGGCGCCAGCTACCTGTTGCAGAACCGCGCCATTTCGAAGCGGGCGTTCGCCGACCTGTTCGAGCGTCAGTCGATCCTGCCGGTCGACGACTACACCGATCAGCTCCGCCGCCTGCTGGTCTCGCTGGCAGCCGACGAACTGCAGGGTGTGCGTCATCCGCAGGTGGTCGTGCTGACGCCGGGCGTCTACAACAGTGCCTACTTCGAGCACGCCTTCCTCGCCCAGCAGATGGGCGTTCCGCTGGTGGAAGGGGCGGACCTGTTCGTCGATCCGAGCAACCGCGTGTGGATGCGCACGATCGATGGGCCGAAGCCGGTCGATGTCATCTATCGGCGAATCGATGATCAGTTCCTCGATCCGGAGGTGTTCCGCAAGGAGTCGCAGCTCGGCGTCGCTGGTCTCATGCGTGCGTGGAGTGCCGGCAACGTGGCCATCGCGAATGCGCCCGGCGCGGGCGTCGCCGACGACAAGGTGGTCTACGCGTGGGCTCCAGACTTCATCCGCTACTACCTCGATGAAGAGCCGCTGCTGCCCAACGTTCCGACGTATCGCTGTTTGTACGGCGACGAGTTGGAGTACGTGATCGCTCACGCTTCCGAACTGGTGCTGAAGCCCGCGAACGAGAGCGGCGGCTACGGGCTCACCATCGGCAGTGCGGCGACCGCTGCAGAACTGGAACTGGCGCTCGACGCGATCAGGGCAGATCCGCGCAACTGGGTGGCGCAGCCGATCCTCAAGCTGTCGACTGCGCCAACGCTGTGTGCCGGCGAGCTGGCACCCCGGCACGTCGACCTGCGTCCGTTCGTGCTGTCGGGCCGCGATACCTACGTGACGATGGGCGGTCTCACTCGGGTGGCGCTCGTCGATGGTTCACTCGTCGTCAACTCGTCGCAGGGTGGTGGCTCGAAGGACACCTGGGTCGTCGAGGATCCGTGATGCTGCTGTCGCGAGTGGCCGAACGGTTGTATTGGGCGGCCCGATACCTCGAACGTGCGGAGGGAACGGCACGCATCGTGCGTGAGCACTCCAACGTCATCGTCGATCTGCCGCTGACGATCCCTCCCAACTGGGATCATCTGCTCGGGATCACCGGCGGTCGCGAGGGCTTCGACAAACGGTACGACGCCGGTGACGAAGTCTCCATCGTGTCGTTCCTCGTTGCCGACCCGTTGAATCCCGGCAGTGTCTACTCCAGCATCGGCCACGCTCGCGAGAACCTCCGTACGTGCCGCGACATCCTGCCCGCACAGGCGTGGAACGCCGTCAACGATCTGTACCTCGCCTCGGTACGCGGTGCCGCCGATGGCATCCAACGCCGCCACCGGGCGCGGTTCTTGGAGAAGGTGATCGCGGAGCACCAACGGCTGCTCGGAATCCTGACGACCACGATGAGCCGCGACGAGGCGTACACCATGTTGCGCCTCGGTCGCCACATCGAACGATGCGACATGGTGACCCGAGTGCTCGACGTTCGTGCCGGACTGTTGCTGGGCGAACGGCCGGAGCGTGCCGAGCTGTACGACGACCTGCAGTGGTCGAGCGTGCTGCGTTCGCTGTCGGCGCTGCAGATGTACAACCGTCGATCGGCGAAAGGTGCCGGCGCGGCCGAGGTGATCCGGTTCATTCTCGGTGAGGGCACCTTCCCGCGATCTGTCGCGTACTGTCTGGCGGGAGTGCAGTCGAGTGCCAGGGAGCTACCTCTCAGCGAATCGGTGCTGGCCGCGTGCAGGGCAGCGCTGGTCGAGCTGTCGTCGTCGGACCCCAACGTGCTGCTCGACGCCGGCGAACTGCACCACAAGGCCGACCGTCTACAGATCGCCATCGCCGCGATCAGCGACCGCATCGCTGGTGCCTACTTCGGCCACACGGCTTGGCCGGCTTGAACTGATGGGCGTCGACACCTCGGCCTCCGGCATCCCCGCCTCGTACGCGCGCACCGTCGGGCGGTTCGACGAGCTCTTCGACGAGTCCGGAGCCGTTCGGCCGCACTGGGAGCCGATGATCAAGACGTGGTCGACGCTCGGCGCAGGCGAGATCGTGCGACGGCAGCGAGTCGCCGAGCGGCTGTTGGTCGCGGAGGGTGCCGGCCACGTGTTCCACGACGACAGCGAGATCGGCATGTCATGGGGCCTCGACCCGGTGCCGTACGTGATCGGCGCGTCGGAATGGCGCGACATCGAGCGTGGGTTGGGCCAACGAACGCGTGTGCTCGATGCCGTGCTCGATGACCTGTACGGGCCGCGCCGGCTGCTGCTCGACGGCGTCATCCCCACCGCCGCCGTGATGGGGTCTCGGGCGTACCAGTTGGCCGCGGTCGGCGTCGCCACGCCGCGACCGCGGCTGACGTTGTACGCCGCCGATCTCGTCCGTGATGGCGCCGGACAATGGCTGTTGCTGCGCGATCACACCGACGCCCCGACCGGATGTGGCTACGCGCTGATGAACCGCACAGTGCTGTCGCGCCTCTATCCCGAGCCATTCCGGCATCTTGGAGTCAGTCCCTTGTCGGGTTGGTTCGCCGATCTTCGCTCTGCCCTGTCGTCTGTTGCGCCGTCGACCGTCACCGGTCCTCGTACCATCCTCCTCGGACCGAAGCCGCAGCGTCCTGGATTCGTCGAGGCGTCGTATCTCGCCACCCACCTCGGCTACCACCTGGCCAGCAGCGGTGACCTCATCACGCGCGGCGGCCGCGTCTGGTTGCGAACGCTCGGCGGTCTCGAGCAGATCGACGTCGTCTTCCGCCGCCTCGCCGACACAGGGTCGGACCCGCTCGAGCTCCGTCCATCCGGGCTCGGCGGCGTGACCGGCCTGCTGCAGGCGGTGCGCGAAGGCAATGTGGGAGTAGCCAACGCTCTCGGAAGCGGGGTGGCAGATCGACTGTGGTTGCAGCCCTTCCTGGCCGACGCAGCCCGTCACCTGCTCGGCGAGACGCTGGAGTTGGCCTCGATCGACACGTGGTGGGTGGGTGATCGCGACACGCTCGCCGCGGTGAAGGCCGACCCGGACACATACGTGTTCCACGACACGGATCCGGTGTCTCCCGCCGCGTCGGTGATCGCGGCACACCTGTCGGATTCCGAGGCCGACGGATTGGCTCGATCGAATGACGGCTGCGCCCCATCGATACGTGGTGCAACCGAAGATCGAGTTTGCCAGCACACCGGTGGCTGTCGATGGCGAGTTGCGGAGTGGCACCGCGAGCATCCGTGTGCAGACCGTTCGCATCGGCGACGAGGCCATCGTGTTGCCGGGTGGGCACGGTCGCCACGTTGCGCCCGGACAACTGGTGATCAACTCATCGGATGCATTCGGCAAGGACGTGTGGGTGCTCACCAATCCCTCGGCGCCACGGGCGGCAACGAGTTCGTCGGCCATCGCTCGACGCGCTCGGCTACCTCAGATCGACCTGCGCGACTCGTTGCCGACGCGTTCCGCAGAGGCGTTGTTCTGGCTCGGCCGCAACGCGGAGCGAGCCGAAGCTGCAACGCGGACCACGCGGCTGATCATCGCCCGCACCGGTGACGATCCTGCGCTGTTGGCGTCGCCGTGGCTCGATCACGCCATCGCTGCGCTGCGAGCGGTCAGCGGCGGTCGACCGGCCGAGCGCGAATCCCACGACGGCGCCCGACGGGCAGGAGGCCTTGGCTGTCGAGATCGCAGCTGCGCTCGACGACCGTTCAGGTGCCGTCGCGAACAGCTTGCGTCACCTCGCGGCGAATGCGGGCGGCGTTCGGGAGTTCCTGTCGACGGCGACGTGGCGTGTGCTCAACGGTCTCGACTCCGAGCGTGCCGAACTGTCGGCCACCAGCGATCACAGCGACCCGTTCCTCGTCACGGAATGCCTCGACCGGATCATGGTCGACCTCGCTGCGCTTGCGGGCCTCGTGATGGAGAGCATGGTGCGCGGCCCGGGATGGCGGTTCCTCGATCTCGGCCGCCGGCTCGAGCGCGCCGTGCTGCTGCTCGGCGTGATCGAGGCGACGCTCAGCCAGCCTCCCGCAGACGATGTCGCCCAGCCGGTGTACGACCTCGTGCTCGGAGCCAGCGAGAGCCTGGTTGCGTACCGGCGCCGCTACCGCAGCGATGTTCGCCTTGCGGCCATCGAGGACCTGCTCGTGCACGACGACAGCAACCCACGATCGCTCGTGTTCCAACTCGATCGCATCAACGAGCATCTGGCCGCTCTGCCATGGAACCCCGACGCGTCGAAGCATCGGCGTTTCCTCGATGCGGCAGCCCGCGGCCGCCTCGGGGAGGGCCCCGACTCGCTGTCGAAGCTGGTGCTCAGCGTGCGTGGCCCGCTGCTCGAGCTGATCCGAGAGCTGATGCTGGCGTGGTTCACGCACCCGGCGCGCCGCGGCCTCGGTGGGATCAGCTGATGAAGTACCGGGTCAGCCATACCACCGAGTATCGCTACAGCGCGCAGGTGATCAACGGCCACACGGTGGCTCACCTGCGCCCTCGCCAGACGCCGACGCAGACGGTGCTCGCGTCGGAGGTGACGACCTCGCCCGCAGCGGACCACACCGACGAGTACCTCGATGCCTTTGGGAACCACGTGTCGTATCGCGCTGTCGAGCAGGTGCACGATCAACTCGTCGTGACTGGCCTCTACGAGGTCGACATCTCGACGCCCGCGGGGCTCGTCTGGTCGCCGCCATGGGAGGAGTTGCGCACGCTGGTGGCCACCGACGGCAGCGCCGACGGCCTGCTGGCGCGAATGTGTTCGATCGAGTCGA
Organism: Ilumatobacteraceae bacterium; assembly: GCA_963746365.1. Taxonomy (GTDB): domain Bacteria; phylum Actinomycetota; class Acidimicrobiia; order Acidimicrobiales; family Ilumatobacteraceae; genus JAENVT01. The sequence goes on from CAVVBH010000031.1 coordinate 159,828, forward strand.
CGTTCGTGAAGCCGTCGGCCGATCTGGCCAGGTTCGCCTCGTGGTCGTTCCTGCCCGGCCGGGCGTTTCACGAAGCGGTCATCGACCTGTCGCACCGCATCTTCACCGAGTTTGCGTTCGACCCGGCGTTCAGCGATGTCAGCACACCACTGGCCGATGTGCTGACCCACCGCCGCGGCGTCTGTCAGGACTTCGCCCACCTCGCAATCGGCACGATGCGCTCGCTCGGCCTGCCGGCGAGGTACGTCAGCGGTTACATCGAGAATCGTCCGCCACCAGGTGTGGTGAAGCTGGCGGGGGCCGACGCATCGCACGCATGGTGCTCGGTCTACATACCCGGATGGGGTTGGCTGGACGTCGACCCGACCAACGACCAGGCGCCACCGATGAGCCACGTCACCGTGGGCTGGGGACGTGACTATGCCGACGTCGCACCGGTGCGCGGCGTGGTGTTCGGCTCGCCGGCGACGCAGGAGCTGTCGGTCGCGGTCGAAGTCACTCGCATCGGCGACTGATCCGTCGCCCGACCGTTACGCTCGCGATATGGGGAAGATCACCGCCTGCACGCTCGATTGCCCTGACAGTTGCAGCCTCGAGGTGACCGTGGAGGACGGACGCATGGTCGCCATCGATGCCGCGCCCGACAGCGCCAGCGCCAACCCGTTCACCAACGGGTGGATCTGCGCCAAGGTCAAGCACACTCCGCAACTGCTGCACGGTCCCGACCGGGTCACCCGGCCGCTGCGCCGCACCGGCCCGAAAGGTTCTGGCGAGTTCGTCGAGATCACCTGGGACGAAGCGCTCGATCTGTTCGCCGCCAGGGTCGGCGCTGCGGCCGAGACGCATGGTTGGGGATCGGTCGTTCCGTACCTGTACAGCTCGTCTGCCGGAAACCTCGGTCGGTCCGGTCTGTCTCCGCTCGTGTGGGAGCACTTCGGCGCGGCGCGAACCGACATCACGATCTGTGCGGCAGTTGTCGGCGAGGCATGGGACCGCACGTATGGCTCGATGGCGTCGGCTGACCCGTCGGATCTTCAACACAGCGAGTTGATCGTGGTGTGGGGCGCCAACCCCAACGTGTCGCATCCTCACCTTGCACCGGTCATCGAGGGGCGCAGGCGTGCCGGCGCCAAGGTGATAGTCGTCGACCCTCGGCGCACACAGGTTGCGGCGCGCTGCCGACTTGCATCTCGCCGTGCGTCCCGGCACCGATGGCGTGTTGGCGATGGCTGTCGCAGCACTGCTGCAGCGCAACGGGCACATCGATCATGCGTTCATCGAGCAATGGGTCGACGGTGCCGACGAATATCTCGCGGCGTGTGAGCAGTGGACGGTGGCACGTGCCGCCGAGGTCTGCGACGTCGATGGTGGCGACATCGAGATGTTCGCGGAGATGTACGGCACCATCCGTCCGGCGATGCTGCGTGTCGGATGGGGTCAGGAGCGAAACCGCAACGGTGGCTCGGCGAGCCGCGCCGTGTTCGCACTACCAGCGTTGGCCGGCCAGTTCGGTGTGCCCGGCGCCGGTGTGTTCAATTCGATCGACGGGGGAAAGGGCTACGAGGCGTCTGCAGTCCGGCGCGGCGTGGTCGGCGATGCTCCGGTTCCGGATCGCCGGGCGATCAACATGAACCGCCTCGGTCGCATCCTGACCGACGACGAAGGCGGACGTGTCGAGGTGCTGTTCGTGCAGGGTTCGAATCCTGCGGCAACGTGCCCCGAACAGGCCATCGTCCTGCAAGGTCTGGCTCGCGAGGATCTCTTCACCGTCGTGCACGACCTGACCATGACCGACACTGCCCAGTACGCCGATCTCGTTCTGCCGGCCACGTCGCAATTCGAGGTCGACGAGGTCGTCGGCAGCTATGGGTCGTTCGTGATGCAGGAGGGTCCGGCCGTGATCCCGCGTGTCGGCGAGAGTCGCACCAACGACGAGGTCAGCGTCGGCGTCGGGATCCGACTCGGTCTCGATCCGCAGCAATGGGACCCCAGCCCGCAACGAGTTCGACGCCTGGCGCTGGGTGATCGCGTCCTGCCCTTCATGAAGCGCCCGAGCGATGGCACGGTGCAGTTCCGAGACGTCGATCCGGGCGGCAAGGTGCAGTTGGTCTACGACGCCGAGGGTGTGGATCAGCTCCCTGCGTTCCGTGACATCGATCGGCCCGATCTACCGATCACACTGATCACACCGGCGACGAGTCGCACGACCAGCTCGATGTTCGGCAACCTCGCGCCGGCCAGCGCCGACGTGCACATGCATCCCGCCGACGCCGCAGCCAGGGGGCTCGCCTCGGGCGATGTGGCTCGGATCACCGACGGCCGGCACACGATCGAGGCGATCGTTGCCGTCGACACCACCCTTCGCCCAGGTCTGGCGACGATGCCGAAGGGAATGTGGCGCCGCGATGGTCACAACGGCTTCACCGCGAACGTGTTCGCTCCCGATCACCTCGCCGATCTCGCCGGCGGCGCAACCTTCAACGACGCCCGAGTCGAGATCACCCCCGCACCCGTGTGATGCGTTTGGAGCCGCGGGACCCGTATGGGGTCCTGCGTTTCCAAACACCGCCGCCCTTCCGCAACGTTTGGCGCCGGGGGACCCGTATGGGTCCTGCGTTTCCAAACGCCGGGGAAGGTGGGTTGGTGAGTAGCCTCCCGGCGATGCTCGGATGGAGTGGGTCGTGAGTGGCGAGGCGCGGGTGGTGATCGTGGTCGGGGCGATCAACGTGGATTTCGTGGTCGCCGCGCCGAGGCTGCCAGGTCCTGGCGAGACGGTCGTCGGTGGGGGACTTCAGACCTTCGGCGGAGGCAAGGGCGCCAATGCGGCCGTCGCTGCTGCCCGCGCCGGGGCCACCGTGAGGTTGATCGGCGCCGTGGGTGACGACGACACCGGCACGTCTGCGCTCGCCGACCTGCGTGACGAAGGCGTCGATGTCGGCGAGGTAGCCGTGCTCGCAGGCGAATCGACCGGCGTGGCGCTGATCGTCGTCGATGACAATGGCGAGAACCAGATTGCCGTCGGCGCCGGCGCCAATGCCGCACGTGACCGCCGATCATGTCCGGGCATGCCTGCGCGCGGCGCTCCCGTCGGCGGGGTGCGTGCTCGTCAGCACCGAGATCCCCGCAGCAGTCGTCGCTGCGGCGGTGGAGGAAGCCACGGCGGCAGGGGTGCGTTGTGTCTTGAACCCTGCACCTGTCTTGCCGATCGTCGGCGACCTTCTGCGGCTCGGGCCCATCCTGACTCCCAACGAGACCGAACTTCGAGATCTGTTGTCGCTGCTCGATCAGAACAGCACGGAATCAGCAGTGGAAGACGCGTCGCAGGTCGCATCGAGGAGCCATCAATCGGTCATCGTCACCCGAGGTGCAGACGGCGTGGTGGTGATTGCGCCCGACCTGAAGCATCACGAGGTACATGCACCGCGGGTTGATGCTCGTGACACGACTGGCGCCGGCGACACCTTCAACGGGGTGCTGGTGGCGCGACTGGCGGAGGGCGATGATCTCGATGCCGCTGTGCCCTATGCCGTCGCCGCCGCGGCGCTGTCGGTGACCGAGGTCGGCGCGCGCGGCGGCATGCCGACGGCCGACGCGATCGAGGCCGCTATCCGCGGCGGTCGGTAGCCGGGACCGCTTGTCATCCGTGCGCGAGCGACGAGATCCAGGCGCACACCTCGTCGACACCCGCACCTGTCTTGGCGGAGGTCTCGATGGTGCGAACTTCGGGGTTGACGTCGCGAAGGTTGGAGTGGAAGAGCTCGAGATCGAAGTCGAGGTAGGGGAGCAAGTCGATCTTGTTGATGATCACGACATCGGCGGACCGGAACATCACCGGGTACTTCAAGCGGCTTCTCCTCGCCCTCCGTCACCGAGAAGACCATTGCTCGTGCGTGTTCGCCGACATCGAACTCCGCTGGGCACACGAGGTTGCCGACGTTCTCGATCACGACGAGGTCGAGGTCGGCGAGCGGCAGGCGCGGCAGGGCGGAACGAACCATCGTTGCGTCGAGATGGCATTCCCCACCGAAACCGTTCGACGTGTTGACCAACGACACCGGTGCGCCCAGCCCTGCGAGCCGATCGGCATCGATCGACGTCTCGACATCGCCCTCGACGATGCCAACGCGCACCGTCGACCCGAGCTGCAGCAGCACCTCGCGGAGCAGCGTGGTCTTGCCTGCTCCGGGCGACGACATCAGGTTGACGACCTGAACGTTGGCGTCGTGAAAATCGTTGCGATTGGCCTCGGCGGTGCGGTCGTTCTCGCCGAGGATCCTCTCCAGCACGTCCACACGCAAGCCACCGGTCTGGTAACCGCTGTGATCACCCACACCGCGGTGATCATGCAGGTCATCATGGTCATGCACATGGCCGTGCTCGCCGTGTTCGTGCCCGTGGTCACCATCGGCACCGTCGTGCGAATGTGCGGTTCCATCAGCGTGATAGTGGAAGCGTCCCATGGCTGGTCCTCCAATCGGCTGACGCGAACGCTACCGCGGATGGGCGACACGGGAACCACGGATCAACCGGGCTGTCTGGCCATTCGTAGCGCGAACTGCTCGAGGAAAACTCGGCGCGACGCGGCGTCTCCCGTGAGACGACCGACCAGGGCCGCGCCAGTTTGACGGGACTTCACGAGGTCGGCGACGTCAACGCGAAGCGTGACGTCGGGCTTGCCCTCGGGTGCCACGATCCGCATCCCGTCGACCGGGAGCACGAGATCGACGGTGTCGGTCTCGTCGTCGTTCTCGATGATCAGACGGGCTCGAATCTCCACGTCCGGTCGTCGCCGCCACGGCGCCATCATCGCAAACGCAACGCGGCGGGCGTCGAACGATTCGCTGGGCTCACCGGACAGGTAGCGGGCCCCGAATCGCGCAATCGAGCGAAGCACCGGCTCGACCCGTCGACCCTCGTCGGTCAACCGGTAGACGCTTCGCGCTGCCGGCGGAGGCAATTCGACTGCAGTGACGAGATCGATGGATTGCAACGCTCGCAATCGCTCCGTCAACAAGTTGGGGGCGATGCCGGGAAGATCGGTGCGCAGGTCGGTGAACCGACGGTCGCCCATCGACAGCTCGCGAAGGATCAGCAGTGTCCATCTGTCACCGATGAGATCGAGGCCTGCGGCGATGGGGCAGTACTGGCCGTAGGTGCGTTCCGTGGTTGTGAACGTGTGGTTGCCATGTTGATTTTCTCAGGATACGTCAGTTAGTATAAATTTTCAACTAAGTGATCTCTATTCTATACCGAGGTGAGACGATGGAACGAGCAACGCTGACTCCGCAGGGCGTCGATTCGGCAACCCCCTCCGTCCAGACGGTCCGCAATCCCTGGGTGGTCCTGGCCAGCACCAGCCTCGCCGTGTTCGCGGTGTTCCTCGATACGACGATCCTGTTCGTCGCGTTCCCGTCGATCAGCTCGCAGTTCTCCTCCGCCGCGCCCTCGTCGTTGTCGTGGATCCTCAACGCCTACACGATCGTCTTCGCCGCGCTGCTGATCCCCGCCGGCCGACTGGCGGATCGAGTCGGGCGCCGCCGAACGTTCCTGATTGCCGCGGTGCTCTTCACCGTCGCGTCGATGCTGTGCGGCATCGCGCCAACGGTCCCCATCCTGGTCGCGGCGCGCATCCTCCAGGCGATTGCGGCAGCAGCGCTGGTGCCGGCGTCGCTTGCGCTCGTGCTGCAGACGTTCCCGCATCACAAGATCCCCGTGGCGGTCGCCGTCTGGGGCGCGGTCGGTGCCGTCGCCGGCGCCGCCGGCCCGACGCTGGGCGCGCTCGTGATCGAGAACCTCGGCTGGCGCTGGGCGTTCTACATCAACCTGCCGGTTGGAATCATCAGCTTCCTCATCGGTCGGCGAGTCCTGCCGGAGTGGCGCGAGCCCAACCCTGGCCGCCTGCCCGACGCCGCGAGCGTCGGCCTGCTGACCGCGGGCTTGGCGTTGGCTGCATTCGGCATCGTGCAGACCGACGATTGGGGCTGGGTGAGCACGCGATTCATGGTGTGCGAAGTCGTCGCTGTCATGCTGATCGCGTTGTTCCTGCGGCGCAGTCGAAGGGTCGCCAATCCCGTGCTCGACCTCACGCTGTTCGAATCACAGTCGTTCCGGTGGGCCAACGCTGCAATGTTGATCTTCGCCATCGGCTTCTCGGCGATGTTCCTCGGCAACGTGCTGTTCCTCACCGGCGTCTGGCACTACTCGATCCTTCGAGCGGGCATGGCGATCTCGGTCGGTCCACTGATCGTCGCAATTGCCGCTCCGCTGTTCGGCAAGCTGGCGGGACGCGTGGGCCAACGCCGACTGCTGATCCCTGGTGGCATCGTCTGGGGCCTCAGCGGCCTGTTGCTGATCAACAGGGTCACGCTGCAACCCGACTATGTCGGGCACTATCTGCCGTCCGTGATCCTCAGCGGGCTCGGCGTCGCCATGTGCCTACCGCAACTCTCGTCTGCGGCCGTGCAGGGTCTGCCGCCGCATCGATTCGGATCCGGTGCGGCCGTCAGTCAGGCGGTGCGCAACCTCGGCGCGACGCTGGGGGTGGCCGCAGCCGTCGCGTTCACGGCGGGGCTCGTACCCGGCACTGCCATCGACTCGTTTCATCACGTGTGGTGGCTGCTCGTCACCAGCGGCGTCGCAGTCTCGCTGCTCGCATCGCGTCTGCCTCGTAAGGTGATCGCCCGCAGCAACACCCCCGTTGTTCAGGAGGCGCTGACATGACGCTGCACACCCAGCCACCTGTCGAGACGAACGCAGGCAGCACCGTGTTCGACGCGACCACGACGCTGTTGCCCGTCGGGCCCCGGCCCGGCCAGTTCACCGTTGACCTCGATCCTGCTTGGGCATCGCTGATCGGCGTGCACGGTGGCTACCTCGCTGCGGTCGCGATCAAGGCGGCGCAGCTCGTGGCCGGCGACGATCGTCCGATCAGGACGGCTACCACCAGTTATCTGCGTCCCGGCGTCGTCGGACCTGCGACGGTCAGCGTCGAGGTGGTTCGCACAGGTCGTTCGATCACCAACCTCGCGGTGACGTTGTCGCAGCGCTCTCGCATCGTCATCGTCAGTCAGGTCACCGCGGCGGCCGCCGTCGCTGGCTCGACATGGGAGACATCCAGGGAGATCGATCTGCCGCCGATCGAACGCTGCATACCGATCGAGCCTCCTCCTGGCATCGGCCACTTCGATCACGGCGTGGCGCTTCTGGATCCGGCCGATCTGCCCTTCGCCCACGGACCACGCGCCCGTGTGGCGGGATACATGCGACCTATCGAGTCACGACCGATTGATGCGGCCTGGCTCGGCATGGCACTCGACTGGTTTCCTCCGGCGTCGTTCGCGCGAGTCGATCCGCCGGTTGGCGGCATCAGCATCAGCTACACGATCCACATCCATCGCACACTGGAGGATCTCGGTGACGGCGAATGGCTGGGCGGCGAGTTCCATGCCGACATCAGCACCGCAGGCATTGCCCTGGAGAAGGGTGTGCTGATCGACCCGTCGGGCCGAATCCTTGCCGAATCGTTTCACACTCGTTGGACGGCCGACCCTCGGAGCTGAACCTCGCGATGAGACGCGCGAAACTCCGAACATGATCATCGCGACGAGCGACCCGAGAGCTGTAGCCGCTGTGGAGGCAATCCACAGCGGAGATACCGTAGCGCTGAAGCGGCTGCTGTCAGATCATCCCGAATTGGCGACCGCCGCGCTCGGTTCCGTTGACGGCTGCAAGGATGGCATGACCCGTACCTTGCTCCACGTGGCGACCGATTGGCCCGGTAACTTTCCGAACGGCCCCGAAACGGTCGATGCGCTGGTTGCTGCGGGTGCCGACGTTCATGCCCGGTTCAGCGGCCCGCACACCGAGACTCCGCTGCACTGGGCGGCCAGCAGCGACGACGTTGCGGTTCTCGATGCCCTGCTCGACGCCGGCGCCGACATCGAAGCGCGAGGAGCGGTCATCGGCGGTGGTACAGCGATGGCCGACGCAACCGCATTCGGTCAATGGAAAGCCGCTCGCCGATTGCTCGAACGCGGCGCCAGCACAACGCTGTTCGAAGCGGCAGCGTTGGGTGCGCTCGATCGTGTCGAGGCCCATTGCACGACCGAACCTCCGCCCAGCAAAGAGGATGTGACGGGCGCGCTGTGGGGAGCATGTCACGGAGGCCAACGCGAGGTCGCCGAGTATCTGCTCGATCGCGGAGCTGACATCAATTGGGTCGGGTGGGACGATCTCACACCACTCGACACGGCCCTTCGCAGCGAGGCCTCCGCCGTCGTCGACTGGCTGCGGAACCGTGGTGGACGGTCGGCGAGCGAATTGAAGACCTGACGGAAGCGCCACATGCAGGGACGTCGGGGTTTGCGTTGCGCCTCCCCGGGGTATCGGTGTCGGAGAACCGGAGGCTTCGATGTCGAAAATTGCAGTGGTGGCAAACACCCAGAAGTTCATTGGAAAAGACGTGCGCCGGTTGCGCGGTTCGCTCGCTGCCGCGGGCTTCACCGACATGCGTTGGTACGACGTCGAGAAGGGGTCCGAGTCGAAGACAGCAGCAGCCAAGGCCATGAAGAAGGGTGCGACAACCATCGTGGTCTGTGGCGGCGATGGCAGCGTGCGTGCCGCTTCCGAAGCAATGGTCGGCACTGACGTTGCCCTTGCTGTCGTCCCGAGTGGCACGGCGAACCTGTTCGCCTCGGGGCTCGAGCTCCCGACCGACATCGACGACATCGTCGAGTTGATCGCTCGGGGGGATCGTCGCAGCATCGACACCGGTGTGTGCAATGGCCTGACCTTCAATGTGATGGCCGGCAGCGGGTTCGACGTCGCCATGCTGAACGATGCCGAGCAGTCGAAGGAACGACTCGGGACGATCGCTTACGTGGGTGCTGCCGTGCGCGAGACGCGCAATCGAAAGATGTTCCATACCGAGGTGACCGTCGACGACAAGAACTTCTACGAGGGTCCGGCAAGCTGTGTACTACTCGGCAACACGGGCTCCCTCAAGGGTGGGATCGAAGCGTTTCCCGACGCGAGCCCGATCGATGGTCGGCTCCACGTCGCGGTGGTTACTGCTACGGGAGTACGCGAGTGGGCCCACCTGATGTTGACGGCCGTTCTCCGCAAGCAGCAGTGGTCGGGCAGTGCAGAGATCGCCGACGGCACCGAGATCACCGTGAAGTTCGACCGCAAACGGTCGTTCGAGCTCGATGGCGGTGTGAAGGGCAAGGAGAAGAAGCTCGACTTCGAGATTCGACCCCGATCGCTCGTCGTCTGCGCACCTTCTGACTGACCCGCGCGCAGCCTCGGATCGTCAGGCGTTGGCGCGAACCGGCTCGCCCTGTGGATGGTCGGAGACCGGGTCACCGAGTCGCTGAGCACGGCCCCCGAAGATGATGGCCACGATCATGAACCATCCCCACCCCATCGCCAGCCCGGCAATCACGTCGGTCAACCAATGCACTCCTAGCAAGGCACGACTGGTGGCGACCGAGATGGCTATCAATGCTGCCCCACCTGCCAGCAGGGCACGGACGATCCGCGGTCTGTCGCGGCCAAGCACCAGTGCGATCGCTGCCCAACAGGACGCGGCGGCGACGGTGTGCCCCGAGGGGAACGAGTAACCATGCGCAGTCACCAGACGCAGCACCGATGGCCGTTCGCGATGGACGATGAGCTTCAGCAGGTTGTTGAGCAACAGTTCGCCGAGTCCCACGGCGGCGACGAAGACGAAGACCTCCCGAGTTCGACGCCGGACGTAGTCGACGGATGCTGTGATGAGCAGCGCCAAGAAGACCACTGTGGTGCTGCCGAACTGGGTGACCCACTTCATCGTGTGCGCGGTGGCTGTGTCGGCGTTGCGCGAACCCCACTCCGCCACCGATTTGTCTGCCGCTGCGAGACCTGAGTTGTTGTCGATCATGTCGAGAACCCACCCGACAACCAGGGTGACGACGAAGAGCACGACGAGGCTGGCAGTCAGCAGGAAGCCGCCTGCGGTGCGCCGATCCATCCGCTCCTTGAGGAATCGTCGAACTCGTGGGTGGCGCCACAGCGAGCGGCGCACGGCCCGCTGCTCGACCGACGGGTCGACGGGGTCGGCCTGTATCCGACGCGATGCCGACATGGCGAACGCGAGCACCGCCGCGGCGACTCCACACAGGAGAACGACGAGGGGAAGGCTCATTGCGGGTACCTAGGAGTGCGCGTAGTCGATCGCTGGAGTGGGCTGTTCGCCGCCGAGCAGATGGTCTTCGAGCTCGTGGCGCGCCGCTGCGCGGCGTAGCACGACCGTGGTGGCGATGACGGAGACTCCACCGAGCAGCGCGCCGAACACGACATCGGACAGGAAGTGCATGCCCCGGTACATCCGGGCCAGGCCGACGCACACGGGAACGATCACTCCCAGCGCGACCAGGAACGCCCGTATCCAACGGCTGCGGACGTGCCAGAACAGCACCACGATGATCGCCGAATAGGCGACAGCAGCGGCAATGTGGCCCGATGGGTAGCTGGAGCCGACCGGCGACGTGTCGAGACGTTCGACATCTGGGCGGGGACGCCCGACCAGCGTGGTGACGGTGATGAAGCACAACGCCTCGAGGATCAACGACAGGCAGACCACCAGAGGCTCCAGCCACCGCTTCCACACCTTCAACATCACCAGTGCAACGATTGCTGTCACGACGATCTTGACCACCGTGTCGGACAGCATCGAACCGATGAAGCTCAGCGAGTTGAGCCGAGGAGTGCGTTGCTCCACGAACCATCGTTCAATGGTCTCGTCGGTGCGCACGATCGAGGAATCCTTGAAGGGGTGCGTCAAGAGCCACCCGAACGCGAACCAGATCGCAGACATCCCCACGTACAGGATCCCGAACGTGATCGCTTCCTGCTTCCGCAGGATCCAAGTGTCGCGAAGGCGTGGTTTTGGCATACTTGCCTTTGTACCCCGCCGGGTTGACGGCCAAACTGGACTCGTGATGGGGAATCGTGGCTGAGCTGCTCGTTGGCCCGATGCTCCGCCACGTCTCCGAGGTCTCCGCGACGATCTGGGTCGAAACCGACGAGCGTTGCACGGTTCAGATACTTGGCTATTCGGTACCGACCTTCTGCGTCGCCGGCCACCACTACGCGCTCGCGATCATCGAGGACCTGAAGCCCGAATCGTCGACCGAATACGACGTGAAGTTGAACGGCGAGCTTCGGTGGCCCGCACCGGGAAGCACACTGCCGGCGAGCCGGATCCAGACGCTCGGAGGTGGCGAAAAGGCGCGCCGGATCGTGTTCGGCTCGTGCCGCACTGCGGCGCCTCACGAGCCACCCTGGAGCCTGGAGTTGGCCCTCGATTCACGTGGTCGTGGCGTCGATGCCCTGTACGCCTATGCCTTGGCGATGTTGGACCGGCCGGAGACCGAGTGGCCGGAGCTGGCGATCTTCCTGGGCGACCAGATCTATGCCGACGACTCGTCGCCGAAGGCTCGCGAGCGCATCGCTGAGGTTCGCAACGACCTGGGTCACGATCCCGAGAGCGACCTCCCTCCCGAGCTCGTCGGCGGCTTCGAGGAGTACACCTGGTTGTACCACGAGGCATGGTCGCCGGAGATCGAGCGGTGGTTCTTCTCCAACGTGCCCACGGTGATGATCTTCGACGACCACGAGATGATCGACGATTGGAACATCTCCGATGCGTGGGTACGCGGCATCCGACAGAAGGACTGGTGGGAGGACCATGTCATCGGTGGGTTGATGACGTACTGGCTCTATCAGCACCTCGGCAACCTCAGTCCTGCCGATATCAGAGCCGAGGGGCTTCTCGAGGAACTGGGTCAGGTCGCGGATGGCGAGGAGCGACTGCGGGAGTGGGCGATGGGCGCCGAGGAGTTCACGCCGACGAAGGGGAACTACCGGTTCAGCTTCGTTCGTGACATCGGTCGGATACGTCTCGTGATGATCGATTCGCGCAACGCCCGAGTGCTCGAACCTCGCAACCGGCGGATGGTGAATGAAGACGAATGGCGCTGGGTCGTCGAGGCGTGCAGCGTCGACGTCGACCATCTCCTGATCGGTACGTCGCTACCGGTGTTCGTGCCCGGCGGCCTACACGACCTGCAGGAGTGGAGCGAAGCAATCTGTGATGGAGCATGGGGCTCGCCGGGCCGCAAGTTCGGCGAATGGCTGCGCGTGAAGGCCGACATGGAGGACTGGTCGGCCTTCAGCAGGTCATTCGGCACCTTCGTGCAACTGTTGTGCGATCTCGGGGCTCGCTCGCGGTCGGACGCTCCGGCAACGATCTCGGTGTTGGCGGGCGACATTCACTTTTCGTTTGCGGCCGAGATTGGCTTCCCCGACCAGCACGACGTCGCCAGCCGCGTGCACCAGTTGGTGAGCTCGCCGATCCGCAATGCGTTGAGGCCGCCCGAGAGCACGGCGATGCGCATCGGCGCGTCGCGGTTCGCAAAGATCATCGGCCGTGGCCTGCGCCGCGCTGCTGGTCGTCGACGATCGGCCGTGTCGTGGGGAATCGACCTCGGACCGGTGTTCGCCAACAGTCTCGGCCAGATCTACTTCGACAGGCGAGCCGCGCGACTCAGCATCTTGCAAGCTCATCCGCACGAAGAAACGGTCAAACCAGGGTTCGACACTGTGATCGATTTCGATCTCGTCGCCGGTTCACGATCTCATCATGACGTTGCCACCGTCAGGGAGCCTGGAGGCGCCGGCGAGTGAACGTGGCGAGGCAGAAGATGCCGTACGCCGCGAATCCGATGCCGACCACAACAACGACCACCACACCCCATGACTCGGTGGCTAGCGTGCGCAGCGCTCCGTCGAGGCCCGTGGCCTCGTTCGCGTCGTACGTCATTGCTGCCCGAACCAGGAAGAAGCCGACCAAGCCGAATCCCACACCGCGGCCGATCTCGCCAACAGCACCGAGCCGTTCGATCCAGTGCCGAAAGCCCGGGGACGTGCCCGACATGTCGAGCTCGTCTTCCATGTCGAGCTTCACGCCCTTGGAGATGCGGTAGAGGCCGACGCAAATCACGATGACGCCCACGACGCCGATGACCAGTCGCCCCAAACCGTTGGTCATGATCGTCGATGAGATGTCGGTGACCTTCTTGTTCCCGTCCGGGGCTTCCGGAGCACGACGAGCCAGAGCGATCGCGCTGATCGCGAACGTCGTGTACATCACCGCACTGGCGATGTATCCGATCCGGTGCGCCCACCCTTCTGCGTCCGTGCTGCCGGGCAGCAGTGCCGAGACCACTCGCCACGCGGCATAGAGAAGCATCCCGATGGCAAGCAACCAGAGCAGCAGTGTGCCACCGCTCGAATCGGCGACGGTCTTGATCGCGCCGATCGGGCTCGCTTCCTGGTCGCCCGTAGCGGATGTCTCGTCTGCCCACCCGGACGCCTTCGCGGCAACTGACAATGCGAGAAAGCCTGCAATGACATACACGACGCCCTTGGCGAACCAGCCGGCTCGGCCGATCTTGACGACACCGGGATGCTCGGCGGCGAGCTTGCCGACCGGATTGTGGATCGATCCTGCCTCGTGACGAATGGATGCCATCGGTCTTCTATTCCCTGAAAAGGGTGTGGTCAAACTGACCGTGAGCGACCCAGGGTGACCGCGGCCTCGCGATGCAGGCGACCGAAGTTGTAGTAGGCCGCGCAGGCGCCCTCCGACGAGACCATGCAGGTACCTATGGGTGTTTCGGGCGTGCATGCGGTGCCGAAGACCTTGCACTCCCACGGCTTGATGACACCCTTGAGGACCTCGCCGCACTGACACGCCTTCGGGTCGGCCACACGCACGCCGGGCACCGAGTACTTCAGCTCGGCGTCCCACGGGGCGAACTCGGGCCGCAGTCGGAGCGCACTCTGCGAGATGAAACCGAGACCTCTCCATTCGAAGTGTGGCCGCAGTTCGAACACCTCGGCGAGGATCTCGAGTGCACGTGGATTGCCCTCGTCGCGTACGACCCGCGAGTACTGGTTCTCGACCTCGCAGCGACCCTGGCGGATCTGCAGGAGCAGCATGACGATCGCCTGGAGGATGTCGAGGGGCTCGAACCCGGCCGTGACCAGCGGCTTGCCGTACTTCTCCGGCACGAAGCGGTAGGGCCGATTGCCCACCACCGTCGACACGTGGCCAGGCCCAAGAAAACCATCGAGGCGGAGGTCGGGCGATTCAAGGATGGCCTTGATCGGCGGAACGATGGTGACGTGGTTGGAGAAGACGTGGAAGTTGGTGACGTTCATCTCGCGCGCCTGCAACAGCGTGACCGCGGTCGACGGGGCGGTCGTCTCGAAACCCACCGCGAAGAACACGACGTTGCGACCTGGGTTCTCTGTGGCGATCTGGAGTGCGTCGAGAGGTGAGTAGACGAACCTGACGTCGGCGCCACGGGCCTTGGCGCCGAGCAGGTTCCCGTTGCTGCCCGGTACTCGCATCATGTCGCCGAACGACGTGAAGATGACATCGGGCGTCTCGGCAATGGCGATGGCATCGTCGACGCGACCCATCGGGATCACACACACGGGGCACCCCGGCCCGTGCACCAGTTCGACCTGCTCGGGCAGCACGTGCTCGATGCCGTGACGGTAGATGGTGTGCGTGTGGCCACCACACACCTCCATGAACTTGAAGTGGTCATCACCGGCGAGCTCGGTGATGCGCGTGACGAGGCGACGAGCGGCTGCGGGATCGCGGTACTCGTCCACGTACCTCATCAGGACGTCACAACCTCGGTGCGGTCGTGGTCGACGGCGAGGTCATCGAGCGCGTCGACCTCGTCGGTGAACATCTCACCCATCATCTGCAGTGATGCGAGCGCCAACTCGGCTTCGCGCTCGTCGATCTTCGACATCGCGAAGCCGACGTGGATCAGCACCCAGTCGCCCGGCACGAGAAGCTCGTCCTCGAGGAGACCGATGTTGATCATGCGACCGACGCCGCTGACGTCGACCTTGGCGAGATGCTCGAACTGCGGGTGCATCTCGACGATCTGACCGGGAATTCCCAGGCACATGTTCAGCTCTCCTTCTCGGCGACGATCTCCACGCGCACGGTCACCTCGGGTTGCACCTTCAGCATCAGGATCCGGGGAGGGTCCATGCCGAAGTCACGAATGTCGAAGACTGCGACCCCCGACATGCTCACCGTGCTGTCATCCGCGACTTCGACCATCATTTCGTCCTCGTACGACTGCGTGACCCCTCGGAACGTCAGATCGCCACCGACCACGTATGTCAGCGGCTCGTTGGTCGCCTTCATCGTCTTGAGGTCACCGACGATGGTCGGGTAGCGGCGGGCCTCGATCCGCCGCTGCAGCTCCCGGTCCTCGAAGCCGTTGCCCGACTTGAGGTGTGCGACCGGGAACTCGAGATGTCCGAGCAGGGTCTGGTCGACGTTGATCCTGCCGTCGTCGATCTGCAGCTCGAGCCAGCCCTCGAGACCGCCGGCCTCGGTGTGGATCGGGTGCAGGTTCGAGCGTGCCTCGATCCAGACGCGGGACCGAGTTGGCAGGATCCGGTATCGGGTCACGGGTTGCTACATCTCACGGATCTTGAGGTAGCGGGCGATGTCGGGCAGGGACTTTGCGATGACGGTGGCGACGAGCCCGAGCAGCGCGGTGTAGACCAGCTTGTGGATCACGATTGCAGCTCCTTCTGTGTAGTGGAATGAAGATCCGATAGGACTTGGCGAACCGTATCAACGGCCGGACCGACCGCGGCCAGCACCGGTTCCGACAGGCCGATGCCCTCGTCGGTCGTCAATGGTTGGCAGCCGACGACGACGACCCGCGGCACGTGGCCGCCCATGTTGGCACAGGAGGCCCAGCACGACCGCCGGGTTCATCGAATGGGCATCGACGCTACTGGGGTCGACCGACTCGACATCGGGCTCGAATGTCACGACCGTCCCCGGCGCCTCGCCCAGCGGCATCGCATCGATCAGTATCAACGCGTCGTAGCCGTTCAGCAGTTCGTACGAGAGGTGCACGCCCCGGATGCCGAAGTCGCAGATCGTCACGCCATTGCGCACCTCGTCGGGAAGCGACCACGAGTCGATGTGCCTGACGACTTCGACGCCGAAGCCATCGTCGCCCAGGAAAATGTTGCCGATGCCGGCGACGAGCACCTTCACGGGACGACCTCGATCTCGTCGGGATGGAAGTACAGGAACCTGCCCTGCCACTCGAACATGTCGGCCGCGGGATCGTCGTCGAGCGCCACGGCGACGTGCTGATCGCCGTCGACATCGTTGAAGACGCCCTTCACGGTCGCCAGCCGACCCGCGTAGAACAGATCGTGGGCGTCGGCTCGCCGCGAGGGCTTCAGGCGCACGTGGGTGCCGGTGCCGACCTCGACACCACCGATCAGCATGGTGTCGGTGAACGGGTCGAACGAGGCGTCCTGGCCCGGATCCCACCACGGCACATCGGGATCGATGGCCGATCCACGTTGTCGACATCGGCGGGAGCAATGGGTCGCAACGATCGCACGGCGCCGTGCAGCCGCGTCCAGATCTCGGGCGGCATGTCGTCGCATCGATCGATGATCGCCGCGGCGCGTGCGGTCGGTGCCGCGGGCTTCTGCTTTCTCCTCGTCGGTCAAGGTCATCACCCGCAATGCGAGGATCTCGTCGATCTCGGTCGAGTCGCAGAAGTCGCCGGCGCTCTCGGGGGCGATCGCGGGAAAGTCGTACAGGATGATCGGCGAAGACAGCATCACATCACTCGCTGCAGCGTCGCCGATCAACACCGGGAACGTACCCTCGCTGGTGCAGGTGGCCGCCGCCTGCTCAGCGTGCGGTGCGGGCTCGAGCAACGACGCAAACGACGCATCGTCGACGGCCAGCAGAGTGTGCACAGCGATCAACGACCGACGCATGACGGTGTCGCGGTCCGCCCCGGCATGGTCGGCGTCCGCCCATGGGGTCGTGTTCTCGACGCCGATTGTCACCTTGAGCAAGGGACCGTCGGCATCGACATGCACAGTCGAGATGTCAACGACCCCATTGACCTGTTCGCGTCGACGTACCGCGCGACCGACAACGTCTCCGCGATGATCACGCAGCAACTCCACGTCCTCGCCGGCGGGCAAACTGAACGAGTGCTTGCTCGTCGCGTCGGCCACGGGCAACAGAGCGACAGGGTCGAGGTCGATCTCGCGGTCCAACGCCTCGTCCCAGGCGACCAGCGTGGAGCCTTCGAGCTCGAGCGAAGCGACCGGTGAGAACGTCGAGCCTCCATCGCCCGTCGCCTCGATATCGCGATGCTGTATCTGCAGACATCGAATCCGCACGGTGAGCCGCGGCTGTTCACCCGCATCGACGATCACTTCGGTACGCATGGAGGATCGTTCGGATCCGCTGGATCTGGCGTAGTCGGGCGGAGCAAGCACGCCGAACTGCCAACGCAGTTGGTTCTTCTGCGCCGACGCTCTGTAGGGATACAGGACGTAGCCCTCGTACAGCACGGCATCCGCGACCAGGCGTGCTGACGCGAACCGATCGGGTTGCACCGCGGGGTCGTGTGAGACCGAGGTGCTCATCTATCGTCTCCTGCCTCTTTCAGCAACCGCTCGAACGTCTCGTCCCAGGTCAGAAGGGCCCGTTGGCTCTTGTAGCCGCTGCAGCGCGTCGAGCGTTTCGCGCCGAAGGCGGAGCCAGCCGGTGTTGGGGAAGTAGAGGTTCATCATGTCGCGCCACAGCGCAACCGGTAGCCGATACGAAGCCTCCTCGCTCCACGAGACGGGGGCAGCATTGAGACCGGCCGCGCTCTTCCCGAACACGGTGCCCGAGAACATCGCGACGATGGGGATCTCACCGTCGTTGAGCGAGTGCATGTACTTGGCGGCCGCGATCTCGAAGTCGTAGGTGCAGGTGATCGGCAGGTCGATCTCGGTGTGACCCGTGAAGCCGCTGACGGTCAGGCTGACGTTCGTCCACAGAAACGGTCGCAGGGTGTCGCCCCACCGAGGTGTCTCACCGAAGAGCTCTGTCAACCGTTGCTCTTCGTCATGCTCGTAGTGACGACGTTTCGGCTCGATCATGATCTGGCTGCGAAGTGCGATGGCGTGCACGGGGGTTTCGTCCGCCGCGGTGATTCGCAGACGCAGCACCAGCGTCGGCACAGCGGCGTAGGCCTCGACCCGCGCACCGGTCACCTCGAACGACACCGGGCTCATCGACGGACACCCTCCGGCATCGCCCGCAGCGGCCGCGCTTTGGCCCGAATACGATCGAAGAAGGCATCGAGCGCGGCATGCGCCTCGCTGCCACCGTCGAATCCTTTCCACAACCTGCGGAGTTCACCGACGAGCTCGTAGCAGACGTCGATCGGCACCAGATAGCACTCCGCTTCGCCTGTTCCTGATTGCCGATCCGAACTGCGAACGAGAAATGCCTCGACGTCGGGCAGGAGTGTCGCCAGATCGGGATTGGCTTCGACGATCTGATCCCAGGCATCCAGCGAGAGCAACGACTCGGTCGCCCCGGCCGGGCTGGGGTAGAAGGCGGCGACCTGCGCCATCGACGAGTTGGTGAAGAAGAAGGCCACTCCCACCGGGATCTGCAACGCGTCCCATTGGGCCGATGAGAGCGAGAAGTTGGGGAACGACACGAATCGGTCGGGAACCGCGCGGAAGCGCGTGCCACCTGCACCCTGCGGGGCGAACACCAGGTAGCACGGTCGGCACGCACACATCAACGTCCGCGACTCGAGGTCGACGACATGGCCGTGCTCGTCGGGTATCAGCTCCGCGCACAGCTCGCAGCGTTCACCCGGGCGCGGTTTGGGCTGCAGCGGCATGTCGCGGATCCTCTTGAGCACTGCGCTCAGCGGCTGCGGCGCACTCACGACAGGATCACGTCCGTTTCGAAAGTCGCGCCGCAGCCCGTCGCTGGATCGTAGGCAACGCTCGGTTTGGAACCGAGCACGATCGGCGTCGAGGCTCCTGTGTCGGACGGCTCCTCGACGTCGATGATCGTGATCTCGGGTGCCGCCTCGATGATCGCTCGTTCGACGCTGTTGCGCAGCGTGACAGCCGACGACGGGCAACCGTCGCAGCTCCCCAGCAGGCGCAGTCGCACCGCGCCAACACGTTCGTCGATGTCGAGCAGTTCGACATCACCTCCGTGGCCGGCGAGGAAGGGCCGTACTGCGTCGAGCGCTGCGCCGATGCGCACGTGGATCTCGTCAGGGTGCAAGCCGTTGGCGATCAGCAGGCTGCTCAGCAGTTCGTCGTCGGTGAGGTGCCGGATGAGCTCGGGAGCGTGTCGTTGGGCGAGCTCCATCACGCGCGCCAAACCCGAGCCGTACAGCTCGCTGACGAGCTGGAGCAGTTCGACCGCTTGATCGAAGACCCGCGGGTCGGCGCGTGCTTGCATCGCTGCGAGCCGATGCTCGATGGCGTCTCCGATGTCCTCCTCGTTGATCTGTTCGCCGGCCGCGCTCACGTCAGATCTTCGAAGTTGTACGTCGTCGGCGAGTGCACCTTGTCGAGCACATGACCCTTGCCCATGTACATGTGCACACCACAGGGCAGGCACGGATCGAAGCTGCGCACGGTGCGCATGATGTCGATGCCCTTGAAGTGCTCGAGGTCGTTCTCCTCGAAGATCGGGCAGCCCTGCACCGCGTCCTCGTACGGGCCGGGCGTGCCATAGACGTCGCGTGGGTTGGCGTTCCACGGGGTCGGCGGGTACGGGTGGTAGTTGGCGATCTTGCCGTCGCGGATGACCATGTGGTGCGACAGGACTCCGCGTACCGCCTCGGTGAAGCCGCACCCGATGCCTTCGTCCGGCACCTTGAACGCCTCCCACGTCTTGGACTTGCCTGCGCGCACATCGGCCAGTGCCTTGTCGAGGAAGTGCAGTGCTGCTCCAGCCGAGTACGCCTGGAAGTACGTACGTGCTCTGTTGCGCTCGATCGTGTTGGACCATTGCGGGATCTTCCACTCGAAGCTGACCGGGCCCTTCAGCGCGGTCTTCGGAAGATTGATCTGGACGCTGCTTCCTGTCGCCTTCACATAGCCACCGAGGTCCACCAATCCTGACAATGCGGTCGACCACAACCTGGCGAGTGGACCGCCTCCGGTGTCGAGCGCGAGGTGGTCCTTCCCGTCGAACCATCGTGGTGACATGACCCAGCTGTAGTTGGCGTCGAAGTCGCGCTTCTGCGGCCGGGGGATGGTCGTCTGGTTCCACGGGTGATTGCGATCGACGGGATTGCCGAGCGGATCCTTCGTCACGAAGATCTCCTGGTCTTCCCAGCTCTGGTAGTAGGAACTACCGAGGAGGATGCGGATCCCGAGGTTGATGTCGACGAGATCGTTGGTGACCAACTTGCCGTCGACGACGACGCCGGGCGTCACGCCCATGGCACGACCCCACTTCGTCATGTCCTTGTACTGGAAGTTGCAGACCTCCGGATCCTGATAGGCGCCCCAGCAGCCGAGGAGGATGCGCCTGTTGCCGACCTGCTCGTACCCGGGGATGGCCTCGTAGAAGAAGTTGAACAGGTCGTCGTGCAGCGGCACGACACGCTTCATGAACTCCACGTAGCGCATCAATCGGCTGGCGTAATCGGTGAACAGCTGGATCGTCGCGACCGTGCCGACACCACCGGGATACAGCGTGGAGGGGTGCACGTGGCGGCCCTCCATCAAGCAGAACATCTCCCGGGTGTACCGGCTGACCTGCAACGCCTCGCGGTAGAAGTCGCCGGAGAACGGGTTCAACGAGCGCATGATGTCGCCGATGGTCTTGCACCCGTGAGCGCCGGCGTTCGGCGCCTCGGTGCGGTTGGCTTGCTCCAGCACGCCTGGATTGGTCTCGCCGACCATCTTCTCGCAGAAGTCGACGCCGACGAGGTTCTCCTGGAAGATGTTGTGGTCGAACATGTACTCGGCCGCTTCGCCGAGGTTGACGATCTGCTCGCCGAGCGCCGGCGGGTGAACGCCGTAGGCCATGTTCTGGCAGTAGCACGAGCAGGTCGCATGGTTGTCGCCGCAGATGCCGCAGATGCGACTCGTGATGAAGTGCGCGTCGCGAGGGTCCTTGCCCTTCATGAAGATGCTGTAGCCACGGAAGATCGACGATGTGCTGTGGCACTCGGAGACCGTCTTGTTGGCCCAGTCGATCTTCGTGTAGATCCCGAGACTTCCCACGATGCGCGTGATCGGGTCCCACGCCATCTCGATCAGTTGCTTGTCTTGACCTTCCGGCCGAAGTTCCTCCGTCTTCGTTGCCATCGTCCTACCGTGCCTTCCCTGTTAGATCATCTGGTTTGTAGCCGGTGAGCAACTTGGTGCCCTTCACTCTCCACTTGGGTTCTTCGTCGACGGTCCGTGCGGTGACACCTCGCAACGAGCGGACCAACTTTCCGTACATGCCACTGGCCATGGTCGACACGCGTGCTCCGGGCGGCTCGTCCATGAACGGCATGAACTTGTCGGGGAACCCGGGCATCGTGCACCCGATGCAGATCCCTCCGACATTGGGGCATCCACCGACGCCGTTGATCCATCCACGCTTCGGCACGTTGCACTTGACAACGGGGCCCCAACAGCCGAGCTTGACGATGCACTTGGGCGAGCCGTACTCGGTGGCGAAGTCGCCCTGCTCGTAGTAGCCCGCGCGATCACATCCCTCGTGAACGGTGGCACCGAACAGCCACTGCGGCCGCAACGCCTCGTCGAGGGGGATCATCGGCGCCTGGCCGGTGGCCTGGTACAGCAGATAGGTGATGGTCTCCGACATGTTGTCGGGGTGCGCCGGGCAACCGGGCACGCAGACGATCGGAATGCCCGCTTTCGACTTCCAGCCCCACCCGAGGTAATCGGGGACGCCCATCGCACCGGTCGGGTTGCCTGCCATCGCGTGAATGCCGCCGTAGGTCGCGCAGGTGCCGACAGCGAGCACCGCCAGCGCGTGGGGCGTGAGGCGGTCGAGCCAGTCGTTGACCGTCATCGGCTGGCCGGTATCCGGGTTGTTGCCGAACCCGGTCCAATAGCCGTTGCCGTTGATCTGTTCGTTGGGGATCGAGCCTTCGACAACCAGCACAAACGGCTCGAGCTCGCCACGCGTCGCCCTTGAAGAACCATTCGAGGAAGTCGTCTGCGCCGCCGTTCGGGCCGCATTCGAAGTCGATCAGCGGCCAGTGGACCGCGATCTTCGGCAGTCCCGGCAGAGCGCCCAACGCGATCTCCTCGATGGTTGGCTGGGTCGCAGCGGTCAGCGCAACCGAGTCGCCGTCGCAACTGAGGCCGGCGTTGATCCAGAGGACGTGGACGACCAGTTCGTCCGGAGGGGCTTCCGTAGCGGTCACACTCGCTCCTTTGGTGCATGGGCGTCGAAGCGGCTCGGCGCACGAACGGCCGGTGCTCCGACAAGGGGGCCTGTCGAAGCACCGGTTGAACAGTTCCGTTACTACCCCTGCCGGCGAACGTCGTCAATGAGTGCGTTTTCCACCCACACGGTGGTCAGCGAGCGCGGCAGCGTGGCGGCTACGCCACGGAGATAAACCCGGCGATGGCTGCTTGGCCGACGCTGATACCGCCGTCGTTCGGCGGGATCGCGGCATGCACGAGCACGCCGAGCCCGTGGCTCAGCAGGCCTGACTCGACGACTTCGGTGAGCCGGGCGTTCTGGAACACGCCACCGGTCAGCACGACGGTGTCGAGGCGCTCCATGACGGCGATTTGTCGAGCCAGCTCGACGGTGGCTCGGCCGAATGCTTCGTGGAAGCCTGCCGCGATCAGCTGCGATCTCGACACCGGAATCGAGATCGTTCAGCAGTGCGGCGATCAGCGCTGCGGGATCGAGCACGCGGATCAGGCCATCGTCGGCGTAGCTCGTGCAACCCTCGTAGCGCGGAGCGTGGCGGCGGTCGACCGTGCGCGCCAACGCTTCCAATTCGATTGCGGCCTGTGCCTCGTAGCTGACCCGTTGCCGTCCGCCCAGCAGAGCAGCGACCGCATCGAAGAGCCGGCCGGCACTCGTGGTGACCGGAGATGCCGGTCGCCTGGCGAGATCGATCACCGCGTGCGCCGTTGCCTCGTCGATGCCTCGGCTGGTGGTTCGTCGAGCGGCATCCTCTTCGGTCGAGGCCGCCGCGCACCACACGGCGCCCATGCGCCAGGGCTCGCGGATCGCAGCCACCCCTCCGGGCATGCGCACGGGACGAAGATGGGCGACGCGACGCGACGTCGCGAAGTCGGCGACGAGCATCTCGCCACCCCACAGCGAGCCATCCGGTCCGTAGCCGAGGCCGTCGTAGGCGATTCCCAGCACGGGCTCGCGACGGCCGTGCTCCACCATGCATGCCGCGACGTGGGCGTGATGATGCTGCACGGCGAGGGTGGGCACGTCGAGCTGCGCGGCCCACTTGCTCGACAGATACTCCGGGTGCATGTCGTGGACGACAACATCGGGCACGACTCCGTAGAGGCGCGGCAGATGGTCGACGGCCTGCAGGAACGAGCGATACGTGGCGAGGTGCTCGAGATCGCCGATGTGGTGGCTGGGCACGACCCAGTCGCGCTTGGCCACGCTGACCGTGCTCTTCAGTTCGGCGCCGACAGCGAGTATCGACCGAGTGGTTCGGAACGGCAGGCGTCAGCGGCTCGGGGGCGTAGCCGCGCGAACGGCGCAGCACCTGCAGGCGCGCCGGCGTGCTCCGCACCACCGAGTCGTCGCAGCGGATGTGGATCGGGCGATCGTGCTGCAGCAGGCCGTCGACAAGGGGACCCAGCCGTGCCGCGGCGTCGTCATCGTGGTGGGCGATCGGCTCGTCGCTGAGGTTGCCGCTGGTCATCACCAACGGCCGCGCCGGCGAGCGACATCAACAGGTGGTGGAGGGGGCTGTACGGCAGCATCAACCCGAGCTCCGGGAGCCCGGGAGCCACACCGGCAGCGACGCCGGTGTTCGGCAGCCGTTGTGCCAGCACGATCGGTCGGCGCCTCGACGTCAGCGCTGCTGATGCGCGGCTCGTCGAGGTCGCAGAGTTGCTGCGCGACGGCTAGCGAGGAGACCATGACCGCGAACGGCTTGTCGTCGCGTGCCTTCCGGCGCCGCAGCTCGGCGATCGCCGGCTCGTTCGTTGCATCGGCGACCAGGTGATAACCGCCGATGCCCTTCATGGCGATGATGTGACCGTTGTCGATCGCGGCGATCGCTGCGTCGAGCGCTGGCCGGACCACTGACGACCGTCGAGCCTGCCGTCCACGTCAGCTGCGGACCGCACACCGGGCAGGCATTGGGCTGAGCATGGAATCGCCGGTCGGCCGGGTCGTCGTATTCGGCCTGACACCGCGAGCACATGGCGAAGCCGGCCATCGTCGTCGCTGGGCGGTCGTACGGAACGCTCAACACGATCGTGTACCGAGGACCGCAGTTGGTGCAGTTGGTGAAGGCGTAGCCGTGTCGCCGATCGCCGGGATCGTCGACCTCTGTCAGACAGTCATCGCACACCGTCGTGTCGATGCTGATGGGCACGTCGGCCGAGCCGCCATCGTGGCTCTCGACGATCCGGAACCCGGCATCGGCACCGGATGGTTGCATCCGTTCGGCGACGACACCGGCCACGCGCGCCAACGGCGGCGCATCGTCGACGAGCCGGCGGGCCAGTTCGGCAACACGCTCGGACGGGCCCTCGACCTCGATGAGCACCCCGGCGCTGTCGTTGAGCACGTAGCCGGCCAGGCCGAGGGCGACCGCATGGCGGTACACGAATGGCCGGAACCCAACGCCCTGGACGGTGCCAGTGACCCTCATCCGCTCCCTGGTCGTCGCGTCGGCAGCCACGGCTCAGCAGATTCGCGGGAGCGGATCGCCGACGAGCATGTCGACGATCCTGGTGCCGCCGAAGCTTGTCAGCAGCACGACGATGGCCTGCGGCTCGGCCACGATCTCGCCGATTCGCGCCGCGTTGGCGCCGAGCGGGTCCGCGCGCATCGCTGCGAGCGCGGCGTCGGCCTCGTCGGGGGCGACGACGGCCAGCACCTTGCCTTCGTTGGCGACGTAGAGAGGGTCGATTCCCAGAAGATCGCATGCGCCGACGACGGCGGGCGCGATCGGCAACAGCGTCTCGTCGAGCACGACGCCGAGGTTGGTGTCGCGGCGCGAGCTCATTGCACACCGTCGCCACCCCGCCACGTGTCGGATCGCGCATCCATCGTGTCGAAGGCGCGGCACCGCAGCACGGCTTCGACGAGTTGCCCGACGGCGGCCGTGTCGGACCGGATGTCGGCATCCAACATCAGGTCGCCGCGTGCGAGCATCACGGCCATGCCGTGATCGGCCAAGTTGCCCGACAGCAGCACGACGTCACCAGGGCGGACCTGCTCGGGGCCGAGATGCAGATCTGCTGGAACGATGCCGACCCCAGCCGTCGTGATGTACAGACCGTCGGCCGCTCCCTTGCCGACCACCTTCGTGTCACCCGTGATCAGCGTGACGCCGGCCGTCGCCGCCGCCTCGGCCATGTGCGCTGCGATGTCGCGCAGTTCGGCGACGGGGAAGCCTTCCTCGATCACGAATGCTGCGGACAGCCACATCGGCTTCGCGCCGGAGACAGCGAGGTCGTTGACCGTTCCGTGCACGGCGAGATGTCCGATCGAGCCGCCGGGGAAGTGCCGCGGCTGCACGACGAAGGAGTCGGTCGTGAACGACAATCGCTCGCCGGTGGGCAGTGTCAGCGTTGCCGCGTCGGCAAGGGGCGACGCGCTCGTCGCCGGCAAACGCCTCGATGAACACCGCATCGACCAGGGCGGCCGATGCCTTGCCGCCGGCACCATGCGCGAGCGTGACCACCTCGTCGGTCGAGGCGGGGCCGCCTTCGCCGGAATGCCTCGATACGGTCGAGCACCGCTGCTTCGCGATCTCCCACGGCGGTCATCGTTGGTTCTCGTTCATGAGCAGCCGCGATTGCACCGCCCGCCACAGCGCGAGACCGAGCGCGGCTTGCGTCTCTTGGATGCGATGGACGCTGTCGGCATTGACCACCAAGCAGTGCTGCACGTCGGGCGACTGGGCCATCTCGCCACCCGAGTACCCGGCGATGCCGACGGTCAGCATTCCCCGCCGAGCACCTTCGGCGAACGCCTGCAGGAGGTTGCGCGAGTTACCACTGGTCGACAATCCGATTGCGATGTCGTCTTCTCCCGCATGGGCGATCAACTGTCGCGAGAACACGAGGTCGAATCCCACGTCGTTGCCGAGTGCCGTCAGCACCGCCGAGTCGTCGACGAGATTGCGCGCGCAGGCAGCGGTTGGCCCCACGGTGGCTGGATGAACAGCGCCGCGAGCGATGCGGCGTCTGTCGAGCTTCCCCCGTTGCCGAACACGAACAGGCGCCCGCCCCGAGTGAAACGATCGCCCATGGCCGCCGCGACGGCGTCGATCGTGTCGGCCGACTGGTGCAGCGTCGCACGGCGGAGCTCCGCGCTGGTCCCTGGTCGTCGAAGAACATCATCCACCGAAAGCCAGATACGCCGCCATCGACGTGCATTCGCACGCGTACATGCGGACGCCAGCGGAACCGTTGCCACCTGGGTAGACTATGGATGAGACCGGAGTGGAGACGACCGTCATTTTGAGCGGGGCCACTGGAGCCGGAATTCGATCGTCTCGTGGATCTCTATCTCGAACCCTTATCCCGGCCGCTTCCAGCTGTATTGCGGCCTGGACACCAGCAATTTCGAGGCTCCCGATTATCCGCAGCGGGCCGTTGCCGAACTGGTGCGCTGCTACCGGAAAGGGGCTCGGGGGGTTGGTGAGCTGTCGGAAAAAGGATCGGGCTACGGGCGAGGCGCTCAAGCGCGGGACAAGCGGCTGCATCCCGATGACCCGCGGCTCGGACCGTTTTGGAAAAAATGCGCCGAGCTCAAACTTCCGGTGAATATCCACATGGCCGATCACCCTTCGGCATGGCGTCCAGCCGATAACCATCAGGAACGTTCGCCCAGCTATCAACGCTACAACCAGTACGGCAAGGACGTGCCGTCCTACGCGAAGTTCTAACCATCCGTGACCGTCTGGTTGACAGTCAACCGAAGACCACTTTCGTCGCTTGTCATTTCAGCAACCAGGGCAACGATCTGGCCAGGCTCAGCTCGGTTCTTGATCGCTTCCCGAATCTTTATGTGGATATGTCGGCGCGCCACTACGAAATGGGCCGGCCGAACTGAGGACCGCGGCGAGGTTCCTGCAGCGCTACCAGGATCGTGTTCTGTGGGGAACCGACCTGACACCCGATCGCAAAATGTACATGTCCTGGTGGCGGATGCTCGAAACCGCGGACGAATACATGCCCCGGCCCGAATTGGTGGCGGCTTTATGGACTGGAGCTTCCCGATGCGGTCCTGGAGCGGATCTATCGCGGTAATGCCCGGAAGGTCCTCAATGGGAGCCCGTGAATTAGACACACACGCGTGTTATGGCGCGCGGGAAGTAGCGGCGCCTCCGCTTGCACGGTGACCGATTCGGAAGTGGATCCCAACTGCAATTGCATGTCGACTTGCAGCCGCGCGGTCGATACCAGACCGCGATGCTTTCTAAAATCCCTCAACTCTACGGAAACCGTGTAGTTCCCCGGCAACAGCAGCGGAGCCTCGTAGTATCCACGGTCATTGCTGACCAGGTTTGACGTGATACCTACGGCCCCTATGATGGCAGCCGAAGAAGGTCCGTTACGGTTCCGAAGATCATTCCCCGGGTTTCCTGTGCCACCATTGGGATGCGCGTAGGAAGGCGAATACCACCAGCCGAACGACGCAGTTCATAGCCCATTCCCCTTTCCGCGAACTCTGTTCGAGACCGCCCTGAAACTCTTTAATCAGGAGGCTGCCGGCCATGGGCAGGCGCGAATCGTGATCGAATGGCGTGCCAGCTTGGATGATATCGGCGCGTTCGCTCTGCTGACCAAGCCGGCGCGCCCGTCCGTGTTGTTCGATTGCCTGGCGTCGATAGCGTCGGGGGCGCGCGACAACGGCGTGGCATCATTCTTCGTGCGCAAAAGCGGCCGCGAACCCGCGGTGCACTTTGATGCCCGCGTCCTCGTTGTCGAGGACAACGCGGTCAATCAGGACGTCGCTACCGGCATCCTGGAAAGCATGGGCTGCCGTGTCGCGACGGCCGCCAACGGCAGCGTCGCGGTGCAGCTGTTCGCCCGTGAGCGGTTCGACCTGATCCTGATGGATTGCGAGATGCCGGTGATGGACGGCTTCGAGGCGACCAGACGTATCCGCGAGGTTGAAATCGCTTTGGACGGATTGCGCGGCATCGAAGACGATGCGCGCGTACCGATTGTCGCGCTTACCGCCCATGCTCTCACCGAGGTGCGCGAACGCTGCCTCCGCGCGGGAATGGACGATTTCCTGGTCAAGCCTTTCGACGAAGCGCAGATGGCCGACATGCTCGGCCGTTGGCTGACGCCGGGCGATGCGACTGCCGCGACGCCCGAGGGGATGACCCCGGCCGCGACCGAGGCGAGCGCAATCCCGCCGGCAGCGACCCGACCGTCATCCATCGACAGACAGGCGATCGAACGGATCCGCGCCATCTCCGGCGAAAAAGGCGAGGCGCTACTGCAGCGCGTCGTTGCGCAGTTCGCCGCGACAGCGCCGCCGCTTGCGGCGATGATGCGCAGCAAGGCAAGGGACGGCGATCCGGATGCGGTATGGCGCGCCGCCCATAATCTGAAATCGAGTGCAGGGGCTCTCGGCGCCTTCCGTGTCTCGGACCGATGCGCCGAAATCGAAGTTATTGCTCGCGAGAACGGGACATTGCCCTCGGGGGAACTGCTTGCTGAGCTTGATGCCGCGCTGGTCGCTGCGACCCGCGAACTGCACGAACTGATCGCCGCGGGAGCGCCTGCCTGACGTGCGACCATTTGGCCCAGCCCGGTTTGCCATTTCGCTAAGACTGGAGTAACCCGCTTCGCGGATCATGCGCCGCGTCTAGGTATTTGCCCGGAGATTACCGTCCCCGCTGTTGTCTTGGCGGCACATGGGAGCAGTACATGAACGGCACGAACGATAATGCGGGCGCTCTGATCCTTATCGTCGATGACGATCCGGTAGCGCGTGCTCTGATGCGCGCGACTCTCGAGAACGATCAATTCCGAGTGATCGAAGCCGACGACGGGTTGGAGGGGTGCCGCCAATACGAGGAGCATCATCCCGAATTGCTTCTGGTCGAGTCGTCATGCCGCGCATGGACGGCTACGAATTATGCCGCACGCTGCGCGCTCAGCCTGCGTCGGCGTTCGTGCCGATCGTCGTAACGACAAGTCTCGATGACGTGCCGTCGATCGTTAAGGCTTACGACGCCGGCGCGACCGATTTTGTCCCGAAGCCGATCAACTGGCTCGTGCTGAACCAGCGCTGCGTTACATCCTGCGCGCCAGCCGCGCCTTTCGGGAGCTGCAGCGGAACCAGGAGCGCCTGGTGTTCGCGAGGGACGCGGCCGAAGCCGCCAACCGCTCAAATCCGAATTCCTGGCCAATATGAGCCACGAGCTGCGGACGCCGCTCAACGCCATCATCGGCTTCTCGGGAATGATGAGCGATCGGATGTTCGGGCCGCTCAACGACAAGTACGCCGAGTACGCTGCCGTGATCGGCGAGAGCGGCAGGCACCTGTTGGCCATCATCACCGATATTCTCGATGTCGCTAGGGCCGACGCCAATCGGCTGGTGCTCGCCGAGGAAGAGTCGAAAATCGAGGAAATCGTCGCCCTGAGCTCGAGCATCATAGAGGCCATGGCGCGGCAGGCTGGGGTCGAATACGTCATCGAAATCGCCCCGAACCCGCCGACCCTGCTGGTCGACAGGGCAAGCTGACGCAAATATTCGTCAACCTGCTGTCCAACGCGGTGAAGTTCACACCGCCCGGCGGCGTGGTGCGGCTGAAGGTGCAGAGCGAGCCCGGCGCCGGCGTTTGGTTCCGTGTCGAAGACACCGGCATCGGCATGTCCGCCGAGCAAATCCCGGTCGCCCTCTCGCCTTTCGGTCAGATCGACAGCGGCCTCAACCGCAAGTTCAACGGCGTCGGTCTCGGGCTGCCGCTGACAAAGCGGCTTGTCGAACTGCACGGCGGTACGTTTGAAATCGCGAGTGTGCCGGGTCGCGGCACGGAAGTCAGTTTTTACCTGCCGGAAGCGCGGGTCCACCGCATGCGGTCGTAGCCGATCCCTAACGACGTTTTCGGGTCGAGGGACCGGACGCGCGTCAGTATCCCGTCGTCTTGTCGATCTCCTGCAGCAGCCGCCCGCCCGCCTCGACGCTGCGGATGTTGGCCGCGATCTCCGTCACCAGCTGTGCGACAGTCGGCCGCCGCGCGACATGCGGCATCACGGTCACTTTCGGATGCGACCACAGCGGGCTGTCCTGTGGCAGCGGTTCGGGCTTTAGAGCGTCCAACGCGGCATAGGAGAGCTGTCCCGAGTCGAGCGCCGCGATCAGGTCGGCGTCGACGACGTGACCGCCACGTCCGATGTTTATCACCATCGCGCCTCTCGGCATCATCGCGAAGGTGCGGGCGCACAGGATGCCGTCGGTCTCTCGGGTCAGCGGCAGCAGGCACACCACGATGTCGCTCTGGTTGAGGAAGGGTTCGAGCTGATCGTCGCCGTGGAAGATCGGCACTTCCTCGTTGGCGCGCGGCGAGCGCACCCAGGCCGAAACCGGAAAGCCGAGCGACTTCAAGACCAGCGCTGGCGCCTTCGCCATCAGCCCGTAGCCGAGGAACCCGACACGCCGCTCCTCGGGTCGCACGATCCGTGTCCGCAGCCATTCCCGATTGGCCTGCGCCTCCTGATATTTCGGCATCTCGCGATGAAACCGCAGCACGTGCATGACGGTGTATTCGGTCATCATCGGGTCGCCGCCCGACGGCTCCAGTTTGCCCATCGGCACTTTCGGAAGCCTCGGATGATCGATGAACGCCTCGACCCCGGCCGAGCGGCTGAACATCGCCTTCAGGTTCGGGAAGATCGGGGAGCATGCCGAAGTCGGGCCTGACGAAGGCGAGGTATTCGATGTCGGTGAGCGTCCCGGCGTCGGGCCAGATGCGCAGTTCGGTGTCGGGCAGCTGCGCGCACAAGTGTCGCGCCACATCTGCGCATTGCCGATTTGCTTGTCGAGGTTGACGATGAGCAGCGCCATGTTTGCTCCAGGTCCGATCGTGAATTTCTGTCGCTCGTTGTAGTCGATATCAGCCGATAGGTTGCAGGAATTCGGCTGACGAACGGTCCCCTGGTTGCGATCGGATGCCTATGGGATAAAGCCCGCTCTAGCGGTTCGTCCGCCGGCAAAGCGCAACAGTAATGGAGGGGGGGAATGCAGCGATTGCTTGCATCCGGCTTGACCGTCCTGATGTCCCTGAGCACGCTCACCACGGCCGTAGCCGAGACGCCGAAGCGCGGCGGCACGCTGACCTATATGATCCCGGCCGACGCGCCGCCGAGCTTCGACGGACATCGCGAAAGCACCTTCGCGACGGTGCATGCGACGGCGCCGTTTTACAGCGTGCTGATCCGGGTCAACCCGGACAACCCGGCGTCGACGACCGATTTCGTCTGCGATCTGTGCACCGAGATGCCGAAGCCGACCGACGGCGGCAAGACCTATGCCTTCAAGATCCGCAACGGCGTCAAATTCCACGACGGCTCGCCGCTGACCGCCGCCGACGTCGCGGCAAGCTGGAACCAGATCGTCTTCCCGCCGCGAGGGCGTGCTGAGCGCGCGCCAGAGCTACTTCGTGATGGTCGACAAGGTCGAGGCCCCCGACCCGAAGACCGTCGTGTTCCGCCTCAAATTCGCGACGACGGCGTTCCTGCCGGCGCTCGCCGACCCCTGCGCCTTCATCTACAAAAGGAGATCCTCGACAAGGACCCGCACTGGTACGAGAAGAACATCATGGGGTCCGGCCCGTTCAAGTTTGTACGCATACGAGACCGGGCAGTCGATCAACGGGCGTGCGCAACCCCGATTACTACCACCAGGGGTTGCCCTATCTCGACGGGTTCATCGGAATCTTCGTCGAGAAGCAGGCGACCCGGATCGACGCGATCCGCGCGCGACCGTGCCGCGATCGAGTTTCGCGGCA
This sequence comes from Ilumatobacteraceae bacterium, assembly GCA_963746365.1. GTDB lineage: Bacteria > Actinomycetota > Acidimicrobiia > Acidimicrobiales > Ilumatobacteraceae > JAENVT01. The sequence goes on from CAVVBH010000031.1 coordinate 191,950, forward strand.
TGCCGCCGGCGGCGCGCGACGAGCTGTCAAGGCAGCTCGGCGACAAGCTCGCCGTGCAGGAGAGCGACTGGAACTGCGGCAGCGTCGTTGACGCCGAACCACAAGCGGAAGCCGTTCGACGATGTCCGGGTGCGCCGCGCGCTGACCCTGGCGATCGACCGCTGGAACGGCGCGCCGGCGCTGTCGAAGATCGCCGATCGTGCAAGACCGTCGGCGGCATCGTGTTTCCCCGGCTCGCCGCTGGCCGCGACCAAGGAGGAGCTGCAGCAGATCGCCGGCTTCTGGCCCGACATCGAGAAGTCGCGCGCCGAGGCGAGGCGGCTGCTGAAGGAGGCCGGGCCGGAGAACCTGACCTTCGAGCTGCTCAACCGCAATGTCGACCAGCCCTACAAGTTCGTCGGCCTCTGGGTGATCGACGAGTGGAGCAAGATCGGCGTCAAGGTGACGCAGCGCGTCTTGCAGACCGGTCCCTTGACCGAGGCTGCGCGCGGCAAAGAGTTCGAGGCGTTCGTCGACGGCAACTGCCAGAGCGTCGTCAACCCGCTGCTCGACGGCACCAAATACCTGCCGTCCTCGGTGTCGTCGTCGAACTACGGCAATTACGAGGACCCGGAGGCGATCGAGATGTACAATCGGATGCTGCACGAGACCGATTTCGCCCGGCAACGTCAGCTGATGCGCCAATTCGAGAAGCACGTGCTCGATACCGAGGCGCACGAAATCATGCTCTTGTGGCGGTACCGCATCGTGCCGCACCGCTCCTACGTCAAAGGCTGGAAGATCAGCCCGAGCCACTACGTCAACCAGGATCTGGCGACGGTCTGGCTCGACAAATGATCCGACGATGTTCCGGGAGGAAACGAGATGGCGGACAAGATACGGCTGGGTCTGATCGGCGCCAGCGTCAGGGGCACCTGGTCGTCGCGTTCGCATTTGCCGGCGGTGCGCGCCAGCTCGCGACATCGAGCTGGCGGCGGTCTGCACGACCCGCGCCGACAGCGCCGAGGCGGCGCGTCAGGCATATGGCGCGCGGCTGGCCTTCGACGACTGGCGCAAGATGGTCGCCTCGCCGGAGATCGACGCGGTCGCGGTGGTCGTGCGCGTGCCGTCGCATTACGAGCCGACCAAGGCGGCGCTCGAAGCCGGCAAGCACGTCTATTGCGAATGGCCGCTCGGCCGCACGACGGCCGAGGCCGTCGAGCTGGCGGAGCTCGCCAAGGCGCAAGGGCCTCGTCACCGCGATCGGGCTGCAGGCGCGCGTCAATCCGGCGCATGATGTACATGAAGGAGCTGGTCGCGGACGGCTATGTCGGCGAGATGCATGGCAGTCCACGTCAGGCTGATGCGCGACGGCGTGCTGACCCGGCCTCGCACCGCACCTGGCAGCGCGACGCCGAACTCGGCGCCAATACGCTGACCATCGCCAACGGCCATACGATCGACGCGATGCGCTTCGTGACCGGCGATTTCGCCCGGCTGTCGGCGGTCGTCGCGACCCAGGCGAAACAATGGCTCGACACCGGCAGCAATACCTGGCTCGACGTCACCGCGCCCGACAACATCCTGGTCAGCGGTCGGCTGGCGAACGGCGCCGTCGTCTCCTCGCATATCGCCGCTATCCCGTATGCCGGCAGCGGCTACCGCATGGAGATTTACGGCCGCGAGGGGACGCTGGTCGCCGCCGGCGAGGATTCGCCGCAGCTGGGCGAGGTCACGCTGCACGGGGCGCAGCGCGGCAACACGCTGCGAGCCGCTCGCGGTGCCGGAGCGCTTCACCGTCGCCGCGCCCGGCACGCCCGTCCGGCGAGGCCGCCAATGTCGGCCAGATGTACGCGCTGTTCGCCCAGGCGATCCGCGGCGGCGGGGGCACTCAGCCGGATTTCGCCACCGCCGTCGAACTGCACCGCCTGGTCGATGCGATCAAGCAGTCCTCCGACACCGGTCGCGAGGTGTCGCTCAGCTAAAAAAAACGGGGCTTTGGAAGCGGCGCTTCGCACACGACGCCGCGCGCATGATCGGTATCAACCTACGGGATTTGCCTGAGCCGGCTCGGGGTTACACCGTATTGCCGCGGTACTGCCTCGGGCTAAGGATGCGGCAGGCCGCGTGGCCCGCGGCGTCCGGTTTTGCCCCCTCTATCAGGACTTTCGGCCATGTATGCATCGGATCGAGGCTATCGCTTTTCGCTCGCGCTTAGCGCGTCGCTTGTCGCCGGTATGCTGGTCGGATGCGCCGACAAGGCCGGATCGGGGCCTACGATTGACACCGGGCGGATCGTAGGCGGTTCGACAAAGCAGATGACCGATGTCGAGGTCGTCCCCGGGTTCCTGCCCAAGCCGGATCTGCTGCAGCGCGGCGAAGCCGGACAGGCGGGGCTGGTCTATCAGCCCGAACGCCAATTTCGCGTCATATAACAAGGTGATACTGGACCCCGTGACGGTGTGGGCCGCCCCCGATTCCCAATTGCAGACCGTACCGTCAGCGCAACGCAAGGCCATGGCGAACGCTTTCCATTCCGACCTCTATAACGCGCTGAAGAAGGTCTGCCGGATGACCACGACCGAGGGGCCGGGCACGTTGCACATGCGGTTCGCGCTGGTCGACGCCAAAATACCGAACGCGGCCGTCAACACGGTCGCGACCTATGCCCCGTATGCCAGCACCGCTTATAGCGTGGGTTCGCTCGCCTTCAACAAGGGTGTCGGGTTCTTCGCCGGCACGGCGACCGCCGAGGGTTACGCTACGGACGCGGCGACCGGTACGCTGATCTGGCAGGGGGTTGATAAGCGCGGCGGCACGACGACGCTGGTGGCAAACACGCTCGATGATTGGCGCGATGTCCGCCACGCCTTCGAGGCCTGGTCGGCGCGGCTGGCCGCCAGAATGCAGGAACTCGGCGCCTGCCAGGGCGGCTCCGAGGCCGCTGCAACTCCCGCGTCAGCCAAGAAAAGACGTCGTCGGGCAAATCGAAACGGGTCAAGCAGTAACGAAGTCGGCCGCGCGGCTGCTCGCGTAGCGCGGACCCGCAGGGGTCCGCGCCTCCGGCGACTTTCAACGATTGCGAAACGTTAAACGCTCGGGTGGATTCCGCGCCGGGATAGGGCGAACCCCCGATGGTGGGAGGTGGGGTGCGGCTTCTAGCATGCCCGCCTGATGATCCACGCCTCGGTCCGATGAAACCGAACGCGCTGCAGCCCTCAGCCAAACTGAAAGCGACAGTTGGAGCGCGTGGCTGTCCCGCGGTCGCCAGCGCGATGACCGGTTCGACCCCGACAAAGGCTGGCGCAAGGTCAGCCATGACCGGCCGAGCCTTTCCGCCGTCGCCGCACCGCCAGATACACGGGAGGAATACCATGCGGCTCTCGCATACGCTTATTTGCGCCGCAGTCCTGCTGTCAGCGATCGGTGGGCCTGCCTCGGCGCAGTACTATCGCTACCCTCCGGGCGGACGGCCACCCTGCGCCGCGGTGACGCCCAGTCCGCTCGGCGGTGCGGCGCGCGGCGCCGCGGGTGGCGCGGTCGTCGGCGCGATCTTCGGGGACGCGGGCAGGGGCGCCGCGATCGGCGCCGCGGAGTCCGTGGCGTCGGAGCCATGGTCAGGCGCGGTAATGCTCGATCTTCCGGCTATTGCTACTGACCTGCTCCGGCCGGCACTCCGGCCATCCGATAGAAAAAACTTCGGCACGAAGGGGGTTGTGATGCGTAGGAGCGCTCTGTTGCTGTTTCCCTTGGCTGGCCCTCTGTGCGGCCTGTATGCCGCAAACACAGCCTCCGCCGCCGGCAGCCGCTGCGCCGTCGCTTCCACGCCGCCGCAAACGGCCGCCGCGCCGCCGCCGGCGCCCGTGTCAGGCCCGATGTGGAATGTGACCAAGATTACCTGCGCCCAGATGCTCAGCGCCGATGACGATGACCGCGCCGCGGGGATCATGTTCTGTTACGGCTATCTTGCCGCCTCGTCCGGCATCAAGGTCATCGATGTCAGCATGATCGACCAGAATGTGCGGCGCGTGGTGGAACAGTGCGTCAAGACCCCGAACCTGACTGTGCCGCAAGCTTACAGGGTGGCGTTCGGCATCCGGCCGCGTCGTCGGTAGCTCTGCGGCAAGCATTACCTTAGCGAGGCGAAAGCAATACGTACTCGTAGTTGAGACATAAC
>CAVVBH010000032.1:0-33611 GCA_963746365.1 Ilumatobacteraceae bacterium
CACGTAGCCACGTGTGTTGCCGGTGCGCGTGAGCCATTCGTCGATGCATTCCTCGCTGCAGAACAGGCGTTGGTTGTTGCAGGCGTGCACCACGTCGTCCCACACGTGCGCGGCCGGCGTCAGGAAGTGGGCGAGCCAATCGCTGACCGGTGGCTCGTGCCGATTGACGACCCACGCCTGCGGTTGATCGCAACCCGGGCAGCGAGTGGCGACCAACACATCGGGCTCGTCGGTGAGCAAGTGGGGGAGCGCGAACGAGTCCCAACAGCATCCACCCCACCACAGCGTGTTGCGTCCCATCACTTCGAACCCGAGGTTGATCGATGCGAACGGATGGGCCATCACGATCTCGCCGTCGGCATCGAGTGCAACGTGACGTTGCTTGCGCGAGCTCTCGGATCCCATCGGTCACTTCTGTCCTCGGTGCATCCCAACGTGGTTGCCATCTCTTCGACCGGTGGGACGCGGCCGATCCGTCGGAAGTTGTCGTAGATGAGCAGGCGGAGATCCTCGACGTCCATCTCCTTACGGCAGACCTCGGGTGAACGCCAGGTAGCACCACTCGTCGTAGATCCTGACCAAGCTCGAATGTGGTCCGCCGACGTGCGCGGGGACATCGGCGATGCCACGCGACGTTGCTTCGGCGGTGATCTCGCGTGCCCACGTCGCGCGCCTTGTGGAGATGGTGGGCGTAGCCGGCTCGCTGTCGTGCCGCGTCCGCCTGCTTTGGCGATCGCCACATCCCATGGACACGCGGTCTGCGATCGGAGAACCCACAGGAGCTTCGACGACGCCGTCGGCGCGAGCGACCGAACGCGCCCGATGTTGTTGACGCCTGCCGGCAGGTCCACGAGATCGGCGTACGCATCGGCATAGGCGTCGAGGCCACGATCATCGAGGTCGACCAGCGGAACATCGATGAGCCGGCGGCGATGCTTCCTCCACCACGCGTCGAGTGATGGAACGAGGAGGTCGACGCCGTCGCGTGGATACGGGATCCGACACGTCCACGCGTTGAGCCAGTCGCGGAGAGCAACAACATGCGCTGGCTTGCTGGGGTTCGGTGACCCGCGTGTGGCCGATCGCAGTCGCTCGAGCGACCGGTCCTCGCCTTGCTTCGCTGCTGCCAACACGTCGCGTAGGGCATCGAGGGACGGACCATCGCTGACCTCTATACTCCGACACCCTACGAAACGCTCGACGCTGGGTACGCTCGACATCGTCCACGAAGGAGTGTCGAATGAGCCTGCTCGAACTTGGTCCCGACGAGTTGTTGTCCACCACGAGGGCGGTGCGCAAGCGGCTCGACCTCACCAAGCCGGTGCCCGACGACCTCGTGCGCGAATGCGTGGCCATGGCACTGCAGGCGCCGTCGGGTGGCAACCAGATCGCCATGCGGTTCGTCGTCGTGCGCGACAAGGCGAAGATCGCCGCGATCGGTGACGTGTATTCGCAGTGCTGGGACATGTACACCACGTCGCCGACCTTCGCCGGTCGCATCAAGCGAGACACCGACGAGTTGCAGGCCCAGCAGAACCGCGTCGCCGACTCGGCCACCTACCTGTCGCAGCACATGGGCGAATGCCCGGTGCTGGTGATCGGCTGCACGACGACTCGCCGAGTCGAGGGTGTCCCGGTGTCACAGGCTGCGTCGGCCCTGGGCAACATCATGCCGGCGATGTGGAGCTTCATGCTGGCCGCCCGGGCGCGTGGCCTCGGCACGGCGTGGACCACCATCCACCTGATGATGGAGGAAGCCGTCGCCGACATCGTCGACATCCCGTTCGACACCGATGCAACAGGTGTGCCTCACCCCGCTCGCGTACACGAAGGGCACCGACTTCAAGCCCGCCGTTCGGCCCGATCCCGACACGGTGATCGACTGGCGCTGAAATTTTCTGAAATTTCTTTCGGTTGAGGTTGCGAACGTGTGTTCGAGGACGATAACTGGGAGAATATGGCTCAACCGCTGGTCACCGCCCTCGACACCGCACTCGTCGAGTGCGCGGCGGCCGACCTGACGCTGTTGTCCGGGTCCGATGCTGGCTGCGCTGGTGGTCGATTTGCGGCGTGTGGCGACCCGGTTGGAGGCCGAGATCGCCCGGGCCGTGCACGCCGCTTCGCAGGTCGAGGTGTGGCGTGCGGCTGGTGCGTCGTCGATGGAAGCCTGGCTCGCTAACGAGACGCAGGTGTCGTTTCGTTCGGCACGCGACCAGGTCCGCCTCGCCGGCACGCTGGCGGCGGCGCCGATCGTCGCCGAGAAGATGGCCGAGGGTGAGTTGTCGGTCGACAACGTCCGCCTGCTCGGCGCCGTCGTCGGTCAACGAGCGAGTTCGACGGTGATGCCGAGTTGTTGATGGAGATCGCTTCCGGGTCACCGAAAGACACCCGCCGCGGGTTGGAGTCAGTGGTTGGCGATGGCCGACCGACCGCGGTGAGGCCGAACGCGAGGAACCGTTGCGGTTGAAGCGGCATCTGACGTTCACCCCCAACGGTGAGGGGATGTACGACGTCAAGGGCTTGTTGATGCCGGAAGATGTCGCCCACATCGAAACCGCGTTGGGGCACATCGCCGGTGCCGCCTATGCCGATCAGACCGGCCGCCCGCACCACACCCGCATCGCCGACGCCCTCGTCGAACTGTGCCAGGCATACAACGCCGGCACGGTCACCGGCGGCCGCGAACGCCCCAAGGTGATGATCGTCGTCCCGTTCGAGACCGTCGTCGAACGCGCCGCGGCACGCGGGACGGTCATCGGCGTCGACGCCACCGTGTCGGGTGAGACGGTGCGCAAGATGTGCTGCGACGCCGAACTGAACCGGGTCGTCACCCGCGGCGCATCGACGATCCTCGACTACGGGACCACCACCCGGCTGGCGTCGGACTCGCAGTACTACGCGATGGTCGCCCGCGATGGTGGGTGTCGATGGCCGGGATGTGACCGGCCACCCGGGTGGACCCAAGCCCATCACATCGACGAAGTGTTCCTCGACGACGGACCCACCGATTTGAACAAGATGTGCCTGACCTGTTCCACCCATCACGACTATCTGCATCATCACGGCTGGAAATACGTCGGCACGGCCGATGATTTATGGCTCCGCAAACCCGACGGCACCCTGATCCCCGCACCGTGCCGCGGACCAGCATTCAACAACCCCAAACAACTCCAACTGGTGCCGTCGTGAACGGCTACCTACACGCAGAGCCCATCGGTCGTGACGCCGCGCAAGCAGAGGGTGCGGCGCGTCGCCCCGCCCACCTGCCATGGAACCGTCACCTCGTACAAGGCGCCGGCGACCGAGTCATCGCAGGACTGGCGCAACTCGACATAGAACGGGCCGTCTCCCGAGCCGTTCTCGGGGAAGCTACGCACGACCGACGCGCACTCGCCGCCGCCGTCGTCACCCAGCAGGAGCTCGGCGAGGGCTGCGTCCGGCTCCGCTGCAGTTTCCCACTGTGGCTCCAGCGCACGGATCTCATCGGTCACGTCCTCGGCCACCGGGCTCGGGATCGCCCACCGCGGGCTCTCGCCCCACTCGCCTGCGGCAGCTGCTGGCCCCACGACCGGCAGTGTCAGCATTCCGCCGGTCTCCGCATCGACGAGAGAACTAGGCGTCTGAATGCCTCTGAGTACCAGGTAGTCGCCACGATCGACGAGGTTTCGGATCTCCGTCGGCCCGTTCGGCAGTACGAACTCGCGTCGGCTTGTGCCATCGGTGTTGCTGATGATCAGCCGTTGGTTCAGCTGGCGGAAGTCATCCACATCTCGCGTCACCCACGCCAGCCGCAATCCGTCGGCGGAAATGGTCAGGCCCAGCGGCCCAGCAGGATCGTCGGAGTAGCTCAACTGGAGGCCGAGCTTCGCGACATCGATGGGCTGCAGGTTGCCTTCCAGGTCGACGCTCCACGGTGCGACGGTCGCCTCCGAGCCCCAGATCCCGGCCAGGATCCCGCCGCCGTACGACAGGTTGACGCCGGCTTCCCACCCGCCGACATCGGTGATCTTGTGTCGCTCGCCGCTGTCGAGATCGATGGAATACAGCTCGTCGAGTATTTCGAACTGTCCGGCGCCCAAGCGAACCAAGTTGACGTTGTAGAACATCGTCGCTCGACCGTCGACCAATCCAGCGTCGTGGAGTTGCAGATATGTCCCCGGCTCGGCGGCGAGCACAACCTCGTCGGTGCCGTCGTTCTTGATCCGCCGAATGGGCGGCGACGGCGCCGTTTGATCCTCGTAGTCGGGGTACTTCATGACCAACCAGCCGTCGCCCGAAGGGTCGGCGACGACATCGTCGAACACATCGGGGCTGATGATGCGATCGTCGCTGCCGGTCAACAGGTGCAGGCCGTCGGCCCCGGCGACGGCCACTTCGATCCCGCTGGGAATACCCCAGATCGATTGCGAACGCGTTGGCGCCGCCGTGGTCGTTGGCGCCGCCGGCGTGGTGGTCGTGGTGGTGTTGACGGCTGGCGTCGTCTCCGGACCGGGGGTCGTCCCGGCGCGCGTCGTCTCGACTACGCCGGTCGTGGTCGGCTCAGAGACCGTGGTGCTGGATGGGTCGCCGCACGACGCCGCAGCCAGGGCGATCGCGGCCGGGCACACGAGCCGGCGCAGAGTGATCGTGGTGAAGGCGATTCGCAAAGTATTGCCGCGACGCGGCCGCTACACCGGCAGTTTCACGACGGCGTCGCCGAGGGCCTCGATGTCGTTGCGGTCGCAGTAGATCTGCGCGGAGATTCGTGTGGTCAATCCGTCGGGGCCCGAGTAGAGAGGTACTTCGAATCCTTCGGCCTCGAGGTTTGCTCGCACCCGTTCAGCATCGTCCCAACTCGATCCGAACTCGGCCGGCAGGCGCACGTTGACCATCGAGCCGATCATCTCCTCGGGCGTGGTGAAGCGCGTGTCCCACCGGTCGGCGAGGTACCGGCCGGCCCACCAAGCCAGCTCGTGGTTGTACCGATAGATGCCCGACACACCCTCGTCGCCGCCGAACTCGTTCATCAACTCGATCGCGAACGGCGCGGACAGGTAGTGGGATGGATCGCGAGTACCGAGCAGATCGAACTCGGCGGCGATCCCATGGTCGAGTCCCCACGAGATCACGGTCGGATGCAGGTACCTCTGGTGTTCCTTGGCGGACCACAGCAGGCCGGCACTGCGCGGCGCCCACGCCCACTTGTGGAGGTTGGCGACATACCAGTCGACGTCGAACGAGTCGATGTCGACGGCGATGTTGCCGGGCACGTGCGCGCCGTCGGCCAACACCAGCACGCCACGGTCGTGGCACAGCTCAGCGATCTCGGCGAGCGGGAGTATCAGCGCGGTGCCGGGCGTCATGTGGTCGATGATCAGCAGTCGGGTATTCGCGCCCAGCCCTGCGGCGACGGCATCGATGTAGTCGCCAGAAGCGGCACCGGGTTGCGGGAGCTCGATGGTGCGCAGCGTGCCGTTGATCGTGCGGGTGACGTAGGTGGCCGCGTTCACGATGCCGCCGTAGCCGAGGTTGGTGACGGCGATCTCGTCGCCGATGTCGAACGGGAACGAACGCAACACGGCGTTGGCTCCGGTGGTGATGTTGTCGACGAACATCAGGTCTTCGCCCTCGACACCCACGAACTCGGCAACCTGGGCGGCGGCAACCCGCATGCGCGACGGGCTGATCATCGTGTCGTGCTCGTCGGCCAGTTCGCGCAGCATGAAGCGAGCCGGTTGACGCTCGATCTCGTCGGTGATCGCCCGCTGATGCGCCAGCACTCGGCGAGGCGTTGCCCCGACCGTGCCGTGGTTCAGATAGGTGACGTTGGGATCGAGCAGCCATTCGCTGCGCATCGCCGGACCAAAGGTGGGCATGGCCGCACAGTATCCGTGCGCGTCAGCTGTGGACCCGCAGGTATCGCTGCGCAGCGGGTGGTACGACTACCAGTCTCGGGCGGCCGTCGGCTACGACGTCGACGTCACGGGGCGCCGAGCGGAACGTCCCATGTCAGGAGCGTGCCTCCTGCGGCGCGAGCTTCGATCGAGAAGGCACCTCCCAGCGACTCGGCTCGCACCAGCATGTTGTCGAGCCCGCTCGAGCGGTCGCCTTCGTGGGCCTGGTATCCGACACCGTCGTCGACGACCTGCAACACCAGACGCCCGCCGCGACGCTGATGGTGACGTCGACGGCCGAGGCCTCGGCATGACGGGCGACGTTCGACAGCGCCTCGCGCAGGCACAGCAACAGGTGCCCACGGACCTGTTCGTCGACGGCACTGTCGATCGGTCCGTCGATGTCGCACGTCGGCTTGAACCCGAGCGCCTTCGCGGAGTCGTCGCAGATTGCGACGATCTCGCTGCGCAGCGTCTGCACGTCCGATCGCCAGCTGGTGGAGCTCGAAGATCGTCGACGCGGACCTGCCGGATCGACACGTCGAGCTCGTCGACGGCACGCATGATCCGCTCGACCGCGAGCCGGATCCTTCACCAGTCTGCGCCGCCGCCTGCAGCGACAGCCCGGTCGCGAACAGCCGTTGGATCACGTCGTCGTGCAGGTCACGGGCGATCCGTTCGCGCTCGTCGAGCAGCCCGGCGGACGCGAGCCTGCTCGTGCAGTCGGGCGTTCTCGATCGCCAAACCGGCGGCGGCCGCCAGACCCACGGCGAGCTCCTGATCGACGTCGGTGAACACCTGGCCGTCGGCCTTGTCGGTCAGGTAGAGGTTGCCGTACACGACGCCGCGCAGGCGGATCGGCACGCCGAGGAACGACGTCATCGGCGGGTGGCCGGGCGGGAACCCGAAGCTGTCGGGATGGGCGTGCAGGTCCGGGAGCCGCAGCGGTTGCGGGTCGAGGATCAGCAGGCCGAGGATGCCGTGACCTTCGGGGCGCGCACCGATGCGGGCCGTCTCCTCCTCGCTGAGCCCGACCGTGATGAACTCCGCCAGCCGGGACCCCGACTCGTCGAGCACACCCAACGCGGCGTACTGCGCGTCGACGAGATCCGCGGCGGTTTCGGTGATGCGCCGCAACGCGTCGGCGAGGGACTGCTCGGACCCGATCGCCATCACCGCGTCGAGCAGCCGCAGCAACTGCTTCGCACCGGCGAACTCGAAGCGGTTGGGCACTCAACCGAGGCTACGACTCGCACCGCTAGCGCTGTGACGGTGATCACGACCTGGCGAGCAGTCCGACCGTGATCCGGGTGTTCCTCCTCGATGACCACGAGGTGGTCCGCCGAGGAGTGCGCGAGCTGCTGGAGAGGCGCCGACGATCTCGAGGTCGTCGGCGAGGCCGGCACGGCCGCCGAGGCCATCCCACGAGTGCCGGCCACGTCGCCCGACGTCGCGGTCCTCGACGTGCGGCTGCCCGACGGCAACGGGCATCGAGGTGTGCCGCGAGCTCCGATCGCAACTGCCAGTGCTGAAGTGCCTGATGCTGACCTCGTTCAACGACGACGAGGCGCTGTTCGACGCGATCATGGCCGGCGCGTCCGGCTACGTGCTGAAGGAGGTGCGCGGCGTCGGACCTGATCGACAGCGTCCGCCGGGTCGCCGCCGGGCGAATCGCTGCTCGACCCGGTGGTCACCGCCCGCGTGCTCGAACGGCTCCGCAACCCGCCGCGCGACGCGCTGACGGCGTCGCTCTCGCCGCAGGAGTCGACCATCCTCGGCCACCTCGCCGACGGTCTGACGAACCGCCAGATCGCCGAGCAGATGTTCCTGGCCGAGAAGACGGTGAAGAACTACGTCTCCAACCTGCTCGCGCAAACTCGGGATGAGCCATCGCACGCAAGCCGCCGTCTACGCCGCCCGGCTGGCCGAACGGCGTGCCCACAAGCCCGATACCTGATCTGCGCACAGACCGGCAGCAGGGCACAAAGTCACACGACGATGTGGTCTGCGTCCTCTGACGCCGAGCTCGCTGCGTTCCGTACCGTGATGGTCAGAAGATCTGACAACACGGAGGAAGAACACCATGAGCACAGCAACCATCGAACAACCACGACACAGACCAGCGGCCTGGCGCCGACGTCAGTCGCGGCGCCCAGTCGTCGCCCTGAAGCGACGCACGATCGACAGCGTCCTGATCGGCTTCGGCGTCGTCGCCACGGCGGCGTTCGCCGTCGCCGGCGGGCTCCTGACGTGGGGCAACAACTTCGCCAGCGACTACGTCGGCGACGAGCTGTCGTCGCAGAACATCACCTTCCCGTCGCCGCGAAGCCCTGACCGAAGAGGGCCGCACCGACCTGGTCGAGTTCGCCGACCAGCAGGCTCGACACCGGCAACGAGGCCGAGGCCTACGCCAGCTTCATCAACGGCCACCTCGAAGGGATCGCCGACGGCGCCACCTACGCCGACCTCGGAGCCGTCGAGAGCGCAGCCAAGGCCGACGTCACGGCAGCCGTCGAAGCCGGCCAGCCGCAGGCCAAGGTCGACGAACTGCAGGCAACGGCCGACGGCATCAGCGGCCAGCGCAACAGCCTGTTCAAGGGCGAGACCCTCCGCGGCCTGCTGCTCTCGGCCTACGCCTGGTCGACAGTCGGCATGATCGCCGGGATCGCAGCCATCGGCGCCTTCGTCGCCGCCGCCGTCATGGTGGTCCTGGTCGGGCTCGGAGTCGTCCACCACCGGAGGACCCCCAAGACCGCCTGACACTCCGCAGTGCGGAACGAACGAGCCCGGCCCTTGTACAAGAGGGCCGGGCGCTTTCGCGTCTCGAGTCGGCGCAGAGATGACTTTGTCCTCTGTGGTTCTTGACGCATCGGCGGCGCACAGTGGATCGATCAAGTGAACTCTCAACAGAAGAGGTGACTGAAATGAAGGCTCTCGTATATCACGGTCCCGGCAACAAGTCGTGGGAAGAAGTCCCAGACGCGGTGATCCTCGACGGCACCGATGCGATCGTTCGCGTCGAGGCCACAACGATCTGCGGCACCGATCTGCACATCCTCAAGGGTGACGTGCCAGCGGTGACCGACGGACGCATCCTCGGGCATGAAGCGGTCGGCACGGTCATTGCTGCAGGCGATGGCGTTCGACGGGTGAAGGTCGGCGATCGGGTGCTCGTGTCGTGCATCACATCGTGTGGTACGTGCGAGTACTGCCGCACTGGGCACGGCGGACAATGCCTCGGTGGCGGCGGCTGGATCCTCGGCCACAAGATCGATGGCACACAGGCTGAGTACGTGCGAGTGCCGTTCGCCGACCTGTCGACCTACCCCATCCCCGCCGGCGTCAGCGACGAGGCTGTCCTGATGCTGGCCGACATCCTGCCGACCGGCTACGAGGTCGGAGTCCTCAACGGCCAGGTGCGCCCCGGTGATGTCGTCGCCATTGTCGGCGCCGGTCCGATCGGTCTGGCAGCGATCATGGGTTCGCGTTTGTTCAGCCCGACGACCGTCATCGCGATCGATCTCGCGGACAGCCGCCTGGATGCCGCCAAGATGTTCGGCGCCGACGTGACAGTGAACAACTCCCGCGAAGACGCCTTGGAGATCGTTCGCTCGATGACCGGTGGACTCGGAGCGGATGTCGCCATCGAGGCCGTCGGCGTGCCGGCGACGTTCGAGTTGGCGACGGCGCTGATCAAGCCCGGTGGTCATGTCGCGAACATCGGAGTCCACGGGACGCCGGCGACGTTGCACCTCGAGGATCTGTGGATCCGCAATGTGACGATCACGACCGGCCTCGTCGATGCCTATTCGACGCCAGACTCTGCTTCGTCTGGTCGGCAGCGGCCAGCTCGACGCAGGCCGTCTGGTCACGCACCACTTCCAACTCGACGAGATGGAGCATGCGTACGACGTGTTCGGCAACGCCGCCGAAACGGGTGCGCTGAAGGTGATGCTCACGAAGACAGCGAGCTGATCGGGCAATCCAGCTCTTCCTGCTCTCGGCCGGGCCGTCCCGTTGTAGAGGCGGTGTGACACGCTTTCACTGTCACACCCTTTTACTACGGTGACGGATATGAGTACCGGTCGTTGGCAGGTCGAGCAGGTGTTGGCACTGGCGGCCCGGCCATCGTCGGTTGCGGCAGCGCAACCATTGGCGATGCCGGCCCGCTGGTCCGGCACCGGCTGCGATTCGCGCGCCGTGTGGGGCCGGTGTGTCGGCACCAGCGCCGAGCCGTACGAGTGCGCGGTCGACCACGTCGAGGTGGCCTTCCGCTGCAGTTGTCCGAGTCGCATCCTGCCGTGCAAGCACACGCTGGCGTTGCTGCTGTTGTGGGCCCGTGGCCAGGTCGCCGAGGGTTCGCCGCCGCAGTTTGCCGCGACGTGGATCGCCAAGCGGCTGGCGACTGCGGAAGCGGCAGAGTCTCCCAGCAAGGCCGAGCCGTCCACACCACCTGCCGATTCAACTGGTGAGTCCACCGGTGAAGCTGAGGCCCCAACCCCCTTGCTCCCACCCATCTTTCCCGAGCCCAACAAGACCCGCGACGATCGCATCGCCCGCATGGCGGCCGGGCTTGCCGAGCTCGACCGCTGGCTCGACGACCGGTTGCGCACCGGCCTCGCCGATCCATCGCTGGCGAGCTACAAGACATGGGATGGGTTGGCCGCGCGGCTGATCGATGCCCAGGTCGGCGGGTTGGCCAATCGTGTGCGTCGACTCGCCGGGCTCGTCGGTGCGCATCCCGACTGGCACTCGCAGGTCTTGGCGGAACTGGGTGTGCTGCACCTGCTGGCGACATCGGGTCGACATCTCGGCACGTTGCCTCCACCCCTGGCCGATTCGGTCGCCGCGACCATCGGCTGGCAGGTCCGCCAGGCCGACGTCCTGGCGGGCGTGCCGATGACCGACCACTGGATCGTGATGGGTCGCAGTGACACGCGCGAAGACCGCATCGAGGTGCGCCGCATCTGGCTGCGCGGAGCCACGACAGGGGAGTGGGCGATGGTGTTGTCGTTCGCCGCCTTCCAGCAGAGCCTCGACACGTCGTTCGATGTCGGCACGCAGGTGCATGCCGACCTGTTCCGCTATCCAGGCGCCGTGGCGTTGCGCGTTCTGGTGGGCCCGCGGCACGGCGACGCGCAGCCTGCCCCGCTGATCGCCGGCTCGTCGGTCGCCGACGCGTGCAACCACATTGGTCGGGCGCTCACGGCGGAGCCGTGGCTCGAGCGATATCCGCTGTGCGTCGATGCCGCACTGACACGTGCGGGCGGGCGATGGCTGCTGACGGATTCGACCGGGTCGCTGCCGCTCGTCGACGGGGCCAGTGTTGGCACGTTGCTCGCCTGTAGCGCCGGTCGACCGGCAACGGTGATGGCCGAGTGGACGCCGGCAGGCCTGGTGCCGCTGGCCATTCATCTGGCCGACCGCGTCGTCGACATCGGGCCCGTCGCCGAATCGTCGTTCGTGAAGGCGTCATGACCGCGCCGGCTACTTCCACCGACGTCGCTACTCCGCTACGTCGCACGTCTCGCCGGACTACTGGCGCGACATGGTCACCGTCGCGCTGCTCGGCACCGATCGGCGCGACCCACCCGCGCCACCGACGGGCGGCCTGGCCGACCTGGCCGCCGACGATCCGCAGCCGACTCCGTCGCAGCGACTGTTGCAACAGGTCGCCGGTTGCGCGGTGGCGCAGCGTGCGGGTGTGTTGCCGGGGGAGCGGGCGCGGCTGATCAGTCCACCCGACGACGATCCGCGGCCGGTCACACCGCCTGCCGCCACGGCCACGTGGCGCCGCATCGTGGCCGACTGGCCGGTGCTCGAAGACGAGTGGGTGCTCGCGGTCATCCAGAGCGGCCGACGTCTCGCGCCCGAGCTGGTCGTGCCCGTGCTGGCCCGCCATCGAACCGACGCCACACGCCACGCCCGCGCCCTGGTCGCCGCCGGGCCGTTGGGCACATGGATGATCGAGTGGTCGCCGCGGCTGGCGTGCGCGGCGAAGAACCGTCCGGTGATGGAGGCGATCGGCGAACTGCCCGAGCTGGCGATCGTGCCCGACCTGCTGCCGGTGCTGTGGGCCTCGCCCAAGCAGGCGGCGCGGACGATCGCCGGCGGTCTGTCATCGGGCGTGTTCGGTGTCAGTCATCGTGCGGTGCTCGTCAATCTGGTGGCCCGCATCCAGCCGGCGTCGCTGCCAGAACTGGGCGAGGCCATCGGTCGCGTCGATCCGTCGCTTCCCACCATCGGCCTGGCGTTCGCCTTGGCGGATCTGGCCAGACTTCGCCACCAGATGCTCACCGAGCTGCGCGCGGCTGATACGGCTGAAACGGAGCACGCATGAGCTCGAAGCACACGCCCGATCCAGCGCCCGAATCGGTTCTGCGACCGCACGCCGAGCACGAGTTCGCGCACGAGCTGGCCGCGCTCGCTGCTGCCGACGACCGCGAGCGCCCACCGAGTTGGCGGCTGTCGCCGTGGGCGGTGGTCACGTACCTGCTCGGCGGCTCGCTCCCCGACGGCACGGTGATCAGCCCGAAGTACGTCGGCCAGCGGCGGCTGATCGAGATCGCCGTCGCCACGTTGGCCACCGACCGCGCCCTGTTGCTGCTCGGCGTGCCCGGTACCGCCAAGACCTGGGTCAGCGAGCACCTGGCTGCGGCAATCAGCGGCGACTCGACCCTGCTCGTGCAGGGCACCGCGGGCACCGCCGAAGAGAGCCTGCGCTACGGCTGGAACTATGCCCGCCTGCTTGCAGAGGGTCCCAGCGAGGCCGCGCTGGTTCCCAGTCCGGTGTATCGGGCGATGCGGTCCGGCTCGATCGTTCGGGTCGAGGAGCTCACGCGCATGCCCAGCGACGTGCAAGACGCGCTGGTCACGGTGCTCAGCGAGAAGACGCTGCCGGTGCCCGAACTGGCGAGCGAGATCCAGGCGGTACCGGGCTTCAACCTCATCGCCACGGCCAACGACCGCGACCGCGGTATCAACGATCTGTCGGCGGCGCTGCGGCGGCGTTTCAACACCGTCGTGCTTCCGCTTCCGGCCGATCCCGACGAGGAGGTCGCGATCGTGCAGCGGCGCGTCGCCGAGATGGGTGTCGCGTTGCGCTTGCCGAAGGTGCCTGCCGCGGACGAGGAGATCCGGCGTGTCGTGACGGTGTTCCGCGAGCTGCGCAGCGGCGCGACCGAGGATGGGCGGGTCAGCCTCAAGGTGCCCAGCGGTTCGTTGTCGACCGCCGAGGCGATCTCGGTGGTCACCAACGGTCTGGCGTTGGCCGCGCACTTCGGCGACGGGCAGTTGAACGCTGCCGATGTCGCAGCCGGCATCGTCGGTGCAGTGGTGAAGGATCCGGTGCACGACACGATCGCCTGGCGCGAATACCTCGAAGCCGTGGTCCGCGACCGCTCGGGCTGGGGCGACTTCTACGAAGCGTGCCGAGAGTTGTAGGGAGAGCCAGTGATCATGTCTGCCACCGTGCGGCTGCTGGGGATCCGCCATCACGGGCCTGGGTCTGCTCGGTCGGTGGTGCGCGCCCTCGATGCGCTGCAACCGACGGTCGTGCTCGTCGAGTTGCCGGCCGACTGCGAGGCGTCGCTGGCGTGGGTGGGCAACGAGCACCTCGTGCCACCGGTGGCCTTGCTCGGGTATGTGGTCGACCATCCGCAGCGCGCCGCCTTCTTGCCCTTCGCCGAGTTCAGCCCCGAGTGGCAGGCGTTCACCTGGGCGCAGCGCCACGACGTGGCCGTGCGGCCGATGGACCTCCCGATGTCGCAGACGCTCGCCGGGTCGCGTGACGATGACGACGAACTGGAGTTGGCGATCACGGCGGGTGAACCTCTCGACCCTCTCGCGGCGCTTGGCGGAGGCGGCCGGCGATCCTGATCCGGAGCGTTGGTGGGACGACGTGATCGAGCACCGTGGCGACGGCACGCCGGCGTTCGACTCGGTGGCCGAAGCGATGACAGCGGTTCGCGGCGGGCGTGAGGCGTCCACGCTTCGCGAGGCGCAACGTGAAGCGCACATGCGTCAGGTGTTGCGCAAGGCGATCGCCGATGGGCACGAGCGGATCGCGGTCGTGTGCGGTGCATGGCACGTGCCGGCGTTGGCCGAGCCGCTGCCGCCGGCGACGGTCGACGCTCGCACGTTGCGCGGCATGCCCAGGGTGAAGGTCGGTCTGTGTTGGGTGCCGTGGACGCATCGCCGGCTCGCCGCGGCATCCGGGTACGGCGCGGGCGTGCGCAGCCCGGGGTGGTACGCGCACGTGTTCAAGCACCCGGGCGAGCTGGGCATCAGCCGGTGGTTCGTCGGCGCGGCGCGACTGCTGCGCGATCGCGGCATGTCGCCGTCACCCGACGACCTCATCGCCGCGACCCGCGCGGCCACCACGTTGGCCGCGCTGCGCAACCGTCCGAGGCCCGGGCTGGCCGAGGTGCTCGACGCCGCCGACACGGTGATGGCCGGTGCCAGCGGCATGACGCTGATCAATCGCGAGCTGATCGTCGGCGACGAGATCGGCGAGGTGCCCGACGATGCGCCGCAAGTGCCGCTGGCCCGCGACCTCGCCGCGCAACAGCGTCGAGTGCGGTTGAAACCGGCGGCCACCGCACAGACGGTCGAGCTCGACGTGCGCGCCCCCAACGGCCGGGCACGATCGGTTCTGCTCCACCGGCTGCTCGCGCTCGGAGTCAACTGGGGCTCGGTGGAGGAGGGACGGGGCAGCAGCGGCACGTTCCGCGAGACGTGGCGCTTGTTGTGGGAGCCGGAGCTGACGATCCGGGTGATCGAGTTGTCGGCGCATGGCACCACACTGCAGGCCGCGGCGACGCATCGTCTGCTCGAGCGGGCGTCGGCGGTCGATGCGCTCGCCGATCTCGTCGCCATCCTCGACACCGCGCTGCTGGCAGACCTCCCCGACGTCGTGCGACCCGTCGTCGCCCTGGTCGAGGCGCAGGCTGCGCACGACCCCGACGTCGTACAGGTCATCGACACGCTCGGTCCGCTCGCTCGGGCTTTGCGGTACGGCGATGTGCGCGGCACCGACGCCAGCGCGCTGCGAGCGGTGTTCGACGGGTTGGTCGTGCGCGTGGTGGCAGGAGTGGTCATGGCGTGCCGCTCGCTCGACGACGATGCCGCGGCGGCGATGGTCGAGCGGCTCGCCGGTGTGCAGGCTGCGCTGGCGCTGGTCGATCATCCGGCGCGCCGCGCCGAGTGGCCGGCCGTGTTGACGGTCATCGCCGAGCGCGGCGACGTGCACGGACTGGTGCAGGGTCGCGCCACACGGTTGCTGCACGACGGCGGAACGTGGAACAGATCATTGGTCGGCGCACGGTTGTCGCGAGCGCTGTCGGTCGGCACGACACCCGCGGTGGGGGCGGCCTTCGTCGAAGGCTTCCTCGCCGGCAGCGGCACGGTCTTGGTGCACGACGCCGAGCTGCTCGATGTGATCGACGCGTGGGTCTCGTCGCTCGCACCCGACGCGTTCGTCGCCACCGCACCACTGCTGCGCCGCACGTTCGGGGCGTTCGAGCCGAGCGAACGGCGCCAGCTCGGCCTGTTGATCGCCCACGAGGCCGCTCCGACGTGGTCGGGCTTCGGCAGCGACGTCGACGGCGAGCGCGCTGCCGCAGCACTCGCCACCGTGCGGCTGCTCCTGGGGGTGGCCCAATGAACGCCGCACCGAACACTGCAAGCACCGTGCCTGCGGCGCCACGGGTCAGCGATCCCGAACGGATGCGTCGATGGCGCATGGTGCTGGGTGGCGTCGACGACAACAGCGACCCTGCCGGCGCCGCAGGTGCCACGAGCGTGGAGCTCGACGGCAACGACTCGCGGATCGATGCGGCACTTGCCGCGGTGTACGACACTCGGCCTGAGAGGCGTGGGGGAGGTGGCCGGGCCGGCGGGCTGGGTTCGTCGGCGCCATCGGTCGCGCGATGGCTCGGCGACATCCGCCGCTACTTCCCGACCTCGGTCGTGCAGGTCCTGCAGCGCGACGCGATCGATCGCCTCAACCTGCGCCAACTGCTGCTCGAGCCCGAGATGTTGCGCGCCGTCGAGCCCGATCTGCACCTCGTCACGTTGCTCGTCGAGCTCAACAAGTTGCTGCCCGATGCCACCAGAGCGACCGCTCGCCAGGTGGTCTCCCAGGTCGTCGAGCAGATCGAGCAGCGGCTCGCGTCGCGCACCAAGCAGGCGGTGCACGGCGCGCTGGCCCGCAGTCAACGCAGCCGCCGGCCTCGACTCAGCGACATCGATTGGGGCCACACGATCCACGCCAACCTGCGGCACTACCTGCCCGAGCAGCGCACCGTCGTTCCCGAGCGGCTGATCGGCTACGGCCGCCGTCAGCGCAGCCTGTCGCGCGACGTGATCGTGGCCATCGACCAGTCGGGCAGCATGGCCGACAGCGTGGTCTACGCGGCGGTGTTCGGCGCGGTGCTGGCGTCGATGCCGGCGCTGCGCACCAGTGTCGTCGCCTTCGACAGCGCGGTCGCCGATCTCACGCCGATGTTGCACGACCCGGTCGACGTGTTGTTCGGAGTGCAATTGGGCGGAGGCACCGACATCGCCCATGCCATCGGCTACTGCCAGCAGCTCGTGACCCGTCCGACCGACACCGTGCTGGTGCTGGTCAGCGATCTGTTCGAGGGTGGCAACGCGGCGCTGCTGCTCGACCGTGTCGCGGCGCTGTGTCGAGCAGGCGTAGCGGTGGTCGTGTTGTTGGCTCTCAGCGACGAGGGCGCCCCTGCTTACGACCATGCCATGGCGGCCTTGTTCGCCGAGCTCGGCGTGCCCTCACTGGCGTGCACGCCGGATGCGTTCCCCGAGCTGTTGGCGGCAGCGCTGGAGCGACGCGACGTCGGTCGCTGGGCCAACGAGCACGGCTTGCACACGGCGGTGCCGACATGAGCCGGTTGAGACAGCGGGTGGCACGCGGCCCTCCGGCGCACCGCAGACCGACGGAGTGGGCGGTCCTGCTGGGCTGACGAGAGCTACTTGGTCTGCGTCCCCACCTTCAACTCGCGGAACGGTGACTTCGAGTCGATACCGGGTTCCTTCGGCAGGCCCAGCACGCGCTCGCCGACGATGTTGCGCATGACCTCGTCGCTGCCACCGGCAATTCGGCCACCGGGCGTGCCGAGCACCAGCATGGCCCACGCGTAGGTACCCCACTCGCCGCTGTCGGCGATCAACTTCGGGCCGAGCACGTGCGAGACGAAATCGCCGAGCCGGCGCATGTTCATGGTTCCGGTCAACTTGGCGATGCTCATCTCCGGGCCGGGCAACTGACCGGCCTTGATCTTGTCCATCGCCCGCTGGTTGTTGTACCCCGACACCCGAGCATGGATGATGAGGTTGGCCAGCCGATCGCGCACCACGGGGTCGTCGCCGATGCCCGAAGTGGCGCACCAACTCGATCACACGGGCGTACATGTTGACGCCGCCCCCACCGCCGTCGCTCCACCGCCGCACCGATCGCCGCACGCTCGTTCATCAGCGTCGTCAGCGCGACGTTCCACCCGTTGTTGAGATCGCCGAGGCGATCGGACATCGGGGACGTGGACCTCGTTGAAGAACACCTCGTTGAAGCTCGCCCCGCCGGTCATCTGGCGAAGCGGTCGCACCTCGACGCCGGGCGCCTTCATGTCGACGATGAACCCGGTCAGGCCCTTGTGCTTGGGCAGGTTGACATCGGTGCGGGCGATGATCTCGCCGATGTCGCTGTAGTGGGCGCCGGTGGTCCACACCTTCTGCCCGGTGATGACCCACTCGTCGCCATCGCGCTCGGCCTTCGTCTGCAGGCTGGCCAGGTCGCTGCCGGCACCGGGCTCGCTGAACAACTGGCAGGCGACGATGTCGGCGCGGTACATCTTGGCGAGGTAGTCCTGCTTGGCCGATTCGCTGCCGTGGGCCAGGATCGTCGGCGCCACCATCCCCAAGCCGATCGTGAACGCGGCCTGGTTGGGCACCTGGTACTGCGCCTCCAGCGCGTTGTACGCCTTCTCGTACGCGCCGGGCAGACCTCTGCCGCCGTACTCGACCGGCCCGGTGATCCACCCGAACCCTGCGTCGTACTTCTTGCCACGCCATTCGCAGGCGCGTTGCAGGTCGTTGGTCTCGTCGGTGCGGTTGCGCTCCTCGAACATCGCCACCTTGTCGGAGCCCTCACCCCACACGAACTTGCGCTCGGCTTCCTTCTTGCGGGCATTGGCGTCGAGGAAGTCACGCGCTTCTGTCTCGAATTCCTGGACCGTGATCGACGTGGTATCCGCAGTCATGCCCGCACGGTAGCATGAACCGAACGTGGCAAAGTACGACTGTGGATCTCAACGACTATCTCGCGGTGATCGCGCCAGAGGCCGCCCTCTTGGCTTCCGCTGCCGACGAGGCCGGCCTTGATGCGCCGGTACCTACCTGTCCGGGGTGGACGATCAACGACCTTGCGCTGCACATCGGCGAGGTGCATCGCTGGGCAACGGCTGCCGTCGCGAGCAAGGCGACCAAGCTCGGCGAGATACCCACCGACTCTCGCGGGCCGCTGCCGGAACCCGCCGACACCACCGACTGGGTGCGCCGCGGCGCCGCGACGCTGTGCGAAACGCTGCTGTCGGCCGACCCGTCGATCGAGTACGCGACGTTCCTGACGGACCCGCCAACGCCACGACTGTTGTTCTGGGCCCGACGTCAAGCCTTGGAGACCACCGTGCATCGCGCCGACGCCGAGTCGGCACTGGGACGCTGCACGCAGCTGTCCCAAGACATCGCGCTCGACGGCATCGACGAGTTCCTGACGGGATTCCTGCCGCGGTCGCGCACTCCGCTGCGCGCCGACGCGCCACATTGCATGCTGATCGCGCCCGACTACACCGAGCAGCGATGGACCGTGTCGATCAGCAACGAGATGCCGGTGACCGAGCGGCGAGCCACCGACGCGGACTGCATCGTCTCGGGGCCGGCCAGCGACCTCTACCTCGCGCTGTGGAACCGCGGCTCACTCGACGCATTGAAGATCGAAGGCAATCGCGCCGCGATCGACCTGCTGCGCGAGAACGTGCACGTGCGCTGGGGCTGATTCACAGCCAGTCACGCTTGCGGAACATGCGGTAGAGAATCACGCTCAGCAGCAGCATCATCCCGATGGACATCGGATAGCCGTATTCCCAACCGAGCTCGGGCATGTGCTGGAAGTTCATCCCATAGATCCCCGCGATCAGCGTCGCACCGAACACGATCGAGCCCCACGCAGTGAGCTTCTTCATCACGAAGTTCATCTGGTTGCTCATCACGGCCAGGTGGGCGTCGACGGCGTTGCCGACGAGCTCTCGTTGTTCGTCGACCAGATCGACCGCGCGTAACAGCTTGTCGAACGCATCGCGAACCGTGACCAGGGCCTCGCCATCGATCCATTGCACCTCGCGGCGAAGGATCGCCGACATCACCTCTCGCAGGGGCACCACGGCGCGACGCAGTTCGAGCAACTCTCGGCGCAGTTCGAAGAGGTCGTGCTGCAAGCGCTGCTCGATCCTGTCCTCTTCGTTGAAGATGTTGTCCTCGATGACCTCGAGCTTGTCCTCCAAGGCGTCGGTGGTGTCGAAGTAGCCGTCGATCAACTCGTCGAGGAGCGTGGCGAAGATGTGGCCCGACGTCGTGGTGAGGTTCTCGTGCCGTTTGCACAGCTCGAGCACCGCCTGCGGGTCCCACTCGCGACCATCGGGATCGTGGCGCCGCACCGTGATCAACCACGTAGGACCGAGGTACATGTCGATCTCGGCCAGCGAGCCGGAGAAGGCAACGATGTAGACGTGGTCGGCGAAGCGTTGCATCGTCGGGCGTGCCGCGCGCCGGTGAGCCTCGTCGAAGGTCCGGTCGGCGAGGTCGTACTTGTCCGCCAACGCTTGGAGCTCCTCCTCCGTCGTATCGACGACGTCGATCCACGTCACGTTCCCGAACTCGTGGACCGTCTGCATGGAAAGGGAGCGTAGGGCCGCTGGGCCCGACCATTGTGCGACTAGGGTCGGCACCTATGGGTCAACAGGTCTCCGTCGTCGAGAAGCCCAGCCCGCGTCCAGGCGTGTTGAGGTTCGAAACCAACCGCAGTCTCACCGGCATGGGCCACGAGCGGTTTGCATCGATCAGCGACGCGGTCGGGCCCCGACCGGCCGCGGCATTGGCACGCCAGCTGCTGTCGACCGGCAAGGTCGACTCGGTGTACATCTACGGCAACATCATCTCGGTCGACATCACCAAAGGCTTCAACGCCGACGGCCTCGGCGATGTGGTGCGCAACATGTACCAGTACTGGAAGCCGGGCATGGAGATGCCCACGTTCGACGCCCCTGCCGAGGAAGCGGCGACCGAAGCAGCGCCGGGCGGCGACAGCGCCGGTGAGAGTGGTGGTGGCGGTGGCGGTGCAGCCGAGTCCGCGTATACGAAGCTGGTGCCGCAGTCGCTGCGCGAGCGCAGTGCCGCGGCGCTGGCCAAATGGCAGGCAAGTCAGTAGCAGGCAAGTCAGTAGAGGCAAGTCAGTAGCAGGCCATCGCCCTAATACACCCGGTTGTTCAAGGCAAGGGCCGAAAGTACCGATACCCATCTGTGTACTTTTCTGGGCAGCCAGGCGGGCAATCGACAGCTCGGGTGAAAGCGTTCCTGGCGGTCGCCCTCGTCGCTGTAGCCGTGTACTTCTTCGCCATCCACGGCACAGCCGCCTCCGTCTATTGGAATGTGTGCGTCGCCGCGATGCTTGGCTTCGGATTCGTCGTTGCATCGCGGCTGGATCGGCATCGCGCCGCATGGCTGGTGATCCTGGTCGGACAGGCCTGCTTCCTGGTCGGTGATGTGTGCTTCTCGTTGCTCGAGCACGTCTTCCACAGCGAGGCCTACCCCAACATCGGCGACGTCTTCTATGTCGGTGGCTACCCATTCATCGCCGTCGGCCTCGTGATGCTGCTTCGTTCCCGCGGCACCGCGCGTGACTCTGGCGGCGTGGTCGATGGCTTCATCGTGGCCACCAGCGCGGGTGTGGTGCTGTGGGTGTTCTTCATTGCGCCGACAGCCTTCGACCACTCGCTGCCGGTCTTCGAGCGCCTGATCACCGTTGGATATCCCGCAGGCGATCTGTTGTTGATCGCGATCGGCGCCCAGCTGGCGGTGCGACAGGTGCGTCGTCAGGCGCCGTATTGGATCCTGGCCATCTCGTTGGTGGCGCTCCTCGTCGCCGATCTCGGCTACCTCTACCAGTCGGTGTATGGCGTCTACAACGAACGCGATCCGATCGACCTCGGTTGGTGGCTCGGCTACGCGTTGGTGGTGGCCGTGTTGCTGCACCCGCAAGTCGGCGAGATTGCCGCACCGCCCAGCAAGACGGCGCCAAGCCTGTCGCCGCGTCGCATCATCCTGCTCTCACTCGTGACGATGGCAGCGCCGTTGACGATCGCCGCACGTTCCGCCGCCAAGGCGACCCTGGAGCTACCGGTGTTGCTCGGCGGGACGGTGGTGCTGTTCGCCCTCGTCGTGCTGCGCCTGGTCGTGATGGCCAGGGAGCTCGAAGACAGTCGCACGTTGCTGCTGCACGAGGCCACGCACGACGGGCTGACGGGCCTCGGCAATCGCACGTTGTTCAGCGATCAGGTCCAGCAAGCCCTGGCAGACGACCTGCCGGTCGCCGTGTTGTGTCTCGACCTCGACGACTTCAAGCTCGTCAACGACAGCCTCGGTCACCCTGCGGGCGATGTCGTGTTGCAGGTCGTGGGCGAGCGGCTCCTGGGTCTGCTGCGGCCGGGCGACGCTGTTGCCCGTCTCGGCGGCGACGAGTTCGCGATGATGGTGACGGGGCCCGATTCGGCAACCGGGAGCGCGGTTGCACAACGGGCGCTCTCGGCGATCTGCCAGGCCATCCGTCTTCCCAACGGCCCGACCGTGCACAGCAACGTGTCGATCGGGATCGCCCACAGCGGCGCCGACAGTTCTGTCGATGCGCTGCTACGCGACGCCGACACCGCCATGTACCTCGCCAAGCAATCCGGCAAGGGCCACTACGAGATCTTCCAGGCAGGCATGCGCCAGGAGATGATCGATCGCCTGGAGATGCGCGTCGAGTTGGCCGAGGCGTTGGAACGCAGCGAGTTCGTGCTGCACTACCAGCCGATCGTCGAAGTCGAGACCGGGCGGCCGGTCGGTGTCGAAGCGCTGCTGCGTTGGGAACACCCGCATCGCGGGCGAGTCGAGCCGATGCAGTTCATCCCACTGGCGGAAGAGACCGAACTGATCGTCCCGATCGGTCGTTGGGTCCTGATGGAGGCATGCCGTCGCGCCGTCGAGCTCGATCCGCGGCCCAACGGTTTGGAGATCGCGGTCAACGTGTCGGCGATCCAGTTGCGCCACCCAGGACTCGTCGACGACGTTCAGAACGCACTCGAGAGTGCGAACCTGAACCCATCGCGGCTGATTCTCGAGCTCACCGAATCGGCAGTCATCAGCGACGTCGAATCGGCGGCGGTGACGCTGTGCGAGTTGCGGTCGCACGGTGTGCGCATCGCCCTCGACGATTTCGGTGCCGGCTACAGGTCGTTGCAGCATCTGCGAGCCTTCCCTGTCGACATCGTGAAGCTCGATCGCAGCTTCGTCGTCAACAGCCTCGAGCATGATTCGACGGTGCTCAGTGGTCTCATCGAGATGGCCGGAAACCTCGGTATGGCGACCGTTGGCGAAGGCATCGAGGAGCCGGGACAGCTCGACATGTTGCGGTCGTTGCACTGCCGGTACGCACAGGGCTTCCTGATCGCCAGGCCGATGCCGTCCGACCGCCTCGAAGAGGTGTACGCGATCGGTGAAGGTCCGGAAGCGGCCGTTGCCGTGACTGTTGCCGTGGCCGCAGAATCAGACGCATCGGGCCTTCGCCCCGTCGTCGGTCGACGCCTGAAACTGGCACAGAATCTGATTGACAACCTCGACTTGCTGGTCGAACGCCTGTTCGATACACTCGTCGAATGTTGTCGCTCGCCGAACGCTTTCCTGCGCTGACAGCCGTCGCGGCAAGTGAACGCACGTTACCGGTGCATCACTCCTTGGTCGAATTGCTGCCTGCACTGCAGCGTGGTTCCACGATTGCCTGTGGCGGCAGGGCCGCGGTCTCGCTGGCCCTTGCGCTCGCCGCCGCGCCATCGTGCGAAGGTGCCTGGATCGGTGTTGCTGGCCTTCCTGAGCTGGGGATTCGGGCCGCGGCCGACATGGGTGTGGCGTTGCAGCGGTTGGTGATCGTCACCGGGGATCCGCCATGGGTCGAGGTGTTGGCAGCGATGATCGACGGGTTCGATGTCATCCTGGTCGGCCAACGTGTCGGCCGTCTCGCCAGTGGTGCGGTGCGCCGGCTGCAGGCCAGGGCACAGTCGCGCGGCGTCGTCATGCTCACCGTCGGCGTACCGGCGCTCGGCGCCGATCTACGGATGACGGCCGACGACGATCAGTGGGTCGGCCTCGGTGCCGGGCACGGCGTGGCATCCGGCCGACGGGTGCTGGTCGAGGTCGGCGGCAGGCGCATGCCCCGTCCTCGTCGTGCCTCGATATGGCTGCCCGATACCAACGGTTGCGTGGCAGCGACGGAGATTGGTGCCCGTTTGCCGAGTGGCGAATCGAGTATGCAAATTGAGATGGCGAATTGAGATGGCGAATTGATTCCCCGGCTCGGGGTGTTGTGGTGCCCGAACTGGGCGGTCGTTGCTGCCCAGGCTGCGGCCGACGAACCCGTCGTGGTGTTGCACGGCAACCGGGTGATCGCCCACTCGTTGGCGGCCGCACGAGAAGGCATCGCGGTCGGCCAGCGCCGCCGGCAGGCGCAGGCGTGTTGCCCGCACGTGCGGATCGTTGCCAATGATCCCGATGGCGACGCTCGCCGGTTCGAGAACGTCGTCACGCACATCGCCGCGCTGATCCCGAGGGTCGAGATCACCGAACCCGGGATGCTGTCGTTCCTGGCCAAGGGTCCGTCGCGGTACTTCGGCGGCGAAGCAGCGATGGCTGAACGCATGACCACTCTGGCCACCAACGTGGTCTCCAACGTGGTCGCTGAGACGGGATCGAGTTTCGTCACTGACGATTCACGAGGGGGCGAAACGGGAGGCAGGTCGGAGACGCTGGGCAGGGCAGGGGGTCGGGCAGCGGGCAGGTCAGCGGGTCGGTCAGCGGGTCCGGTCATCTGCCCTGCGCTGGCCGCAGTCGGGGGATTCGGCATGGGCGTCGCCGACGGCCGGTTCGCCGCGGCGATCGCAGCACGGCAGGCGGCAGCACGCGGCGGTGCCGTGATCGTGCCGAGCGGCGTGGAGGCCACGGCCGACTTCTTGTCGCCACTGTCGGTGCAGTTGTTGGCCACGGTGGCGGGCCTCGACGACGAGTTCGTCGAACTGCTGAAGCGGCTCGGCGTCCGTCAGCTCGGTCAGCTGGCCGCACTGTCGATCTCGGATGTGCTGGCACGGTTCGGGCGGCTGGGTGAATTCGCCCATCGCATTGCCAGCGGCGGCGACGACCGTCCTCCCGACACGGTCGAACCACCGAGCGGGCTGGTCGCCATACAGGTCCTCGAAGACCCGGCGCATCATGTCGACACGTTGGTGTTCATCGCCCGGCAACTCGCCGACCAGCTCACCAGTGCGACTGAGCGCCGACGGCAAGGTGTGCACGCGCTTGATCATCACCGCGGAGACCGATCACAGCGAACGCAACGAGCGACTGTGGTACCGCTCGACCGGCCTGTCCGCGGCAGCAATGGTGGAGCGCGCCCGATGGCAGCTCGATGCCTGGGTCAACAACGCCGCGCTGTCGGCCGGTGTGACCATGTTGCGGTTGGAGCCGGTCGAGGTGCGCAGCGACGACGGCGTGCAACTGGGCCTGTGGGGCGGGCGCACGCAGGCCGACGAGTGGGCGGTGCGAGCGGTCGCCCGCCTGGCCACGCTGGCGGGAGCCGAGCACGTGTTGGTGCCCGCTGCATCGGGTGGCCGGCTGCCCGGCGATGCCTTCACCTGGGTACCGGCGGTCACCGCCGACCTCGCCGAACCTGCCCAGCGACTGACCGTGCCCGAGGGGCCGTGGCCTGGCAGCCTGCCCAGCCCGTCACCCGCCGTGGTGTACGCCGAGCCGTTGGCGATCGATGTGCGAGACAGCGATGGTCGGCCGGTGCTGGTGACCGGCAGGGGAGCAATCAGCGCTGCCCCGGCCACCGTGCAACGCGGTCTGCACACGCCTGAGTCCGTCGTGGCATGGGCAGGACCATGGCCACTGGAGGAACGCTGGTGGGATGCGACCAGGGCACGGCGATCGGCAAGGTTCCAGTTGTTGACGGCGTCGGGATCGTTGCTGCTCGTCTGCCTCGAGCGTCAGCAGTGGTGGCTGCTCGGCGACTACCGCTGAGCGATCACGAGAGTTTCACGGGGCCTTCACGAGCCCTTCACGAGCCGGATCAACTCCCCCAGCCGTTCGACCGCTCCACGATCGGCGACATCGACAAGGCGCACGATCAACGTCGTCGCCCCCGCATCGACCAAGCGCATCGCCCGCTCGTAGTGATCGGCCACCGTGCCGGCGTTGACCTCGCGTGCGAACCGCTCGGCGCCCATCCGCTTCGGTCGCAATCGTTCGATCGCCGATGTCACCTCGTCGTGATCGCGGCCCACCAAGACGGTCGACAGGTGCGACACGTCGATCTCGCCGATGTCGCGGCCGACCTCGTCGCAATGCCGGGCGAGCACAACGACCTTCTTCGCCACCACGTCGGGCTCGCCGAACAGATTGCAGCCGTCCGCGTACTTCGCGGCCAGCCGCAACGTGCGCCGTTCACCAGAACCACCGACGACGATCGGTACGTGCTCCTGGATCGGTCGCGGGTAGCTCAGCGTTTCCGAGAGCGTCACCGTCGTGCCGTCGAAGCGCGGTGACCCCTTTCCCCACAACAGCGGCAGCGCCCGCAGCATGTCTTCGAGGTGCGCGTAGCGCCGTTCGACCGACGGGAAGTCGATCCCCGCGGCCGCGTACTCCTGTGCAAACCAACCGACGCCGAGTCCGCACATTGCCCGACCCTCCGAGAGCACGTCGAGCGTGGCGATCTGTTTGGCGAGCACCACCGGTTGGTGGCGGAAGGCCGGCGACACCAGCACACCAAGACGCACCCGCGACGTTGCCGCGGCCAGCCAGCTCAACGCGGTGTACGGCTCGAGCATGTCGGCCCATGCAGCACCGACCTGCGGGATCTGACGAAGATGATCCATCATCCAGATGTGATCGACGCCCACCTCCTCGGCATCGGCGGCGATGGAACGCAGGTGCGCGGCGAGCTGTTCGCGCCCACCCGGCCAATCGAAGCTCGACAGATGCAGCCCGACGCTGACGCCCGCCTTGCGAGGTACTGGCGCCGTTGCGGTCGCGCCGGATCGCGGCCGTCGCGCCAGCGCTGCGGGAACGACGACAACCGGCTCCGGTGTCAGGACATGGTCCCACGGCTCGGCGCGCACAGCGTCGCGTACCGAGGGCCACCGTCGGAACTGGTTGGCGACCACGTCGGCCGGCACGGAGAGAGGGCGGGCGGCGTTGCGGCGGCGGCACTCGGCGGCCGGCGTGTCGAACACCACGGCAACGCACGGCATGCGCGCCTCGTTGGCTCGGCGTCTCCACGCGGCGCGCATGTCGGGATCGAGTCCGAGGCTGTCGATCACCGTCGTCAGGCGTCGTTGCAACCTACGAGCGACGATCTCCTCGAGCACGGCGAATGCATCGGCCGATGCGCGCAGATCGTGCTCCGTCTCACCGACCACGGCGCGCAATGCGTCGCTCGACACGATCTGGTTCGGTGCGAAGTGCTCAGCCGCCCACGATGATTTCCCGGATGCAACCGGCCCGATCAGCACGACCAGGCACGGAGACGGGAGCTGAGAGGGGAGCTGAGAAGGGAGCGGGCAGGGCTCAGTGATCGAGCCAGGCTATTTCAGGTGGGCGTCTCAGGCAGGGACGAGTTCGCGACGATCGGCTTCGGGGCGAAGCACGTCGTTGCTCAGACGGAATCCGACACCGCGCACGGTGTGGATGAAGCGCAGCTCGGGCGCCCGCAGCTGCAACTTGCGCCGCAGGTTCGACAGGTGAACGTCGACCACGTGCGTGTCGCCGACCCAGTTCGGGCCCCACACCTCTTCGAGCAGTTGGGTGCGTGCGCAGACCTCGGAAGGCCGCCGGCACAGCTGCTCGAACAGTGCGAACTCGATGCGGGTGACGGGGATGTCGTGATTGCGAACCCGGATCTCCTTGCGGCCGACATCGACGGTCAATGGACCGAGCGTGATGATGGACGCATGGATCGGATCCCAACCGCTGTGCAGCTGCCTCGGCCTCCGCAACAGTGCCTGACAGCGGGCTGCCAACTCGTCGGGGTTCACCGGGGTGGACACGACGTCGTCGGCGCCGGCGCGCAGGGCACGGATACGCATGTTGTCGGCATCGGGGGGAGCAATGCCGACAACATACGAGTCCGTCAACTCGCGCATCGTGTCGAACAAGCTGCCGCCGTGCGGGCTTGGCAGCTGTAGATCGACCATGACGACGTCGGGAGAGAACGAGGTGGCCAGCGTCAATGCGGCTGGTCCCTCTGTCGTGGCGCTGACCGAGAAGCCGCGAGAACGCAACGCAGCGGAGGCAACGCGGCGCAACAGGGCGTCGCTCACTGCCAGCAGCACACGTGGTGCCAGTTGTGCATCCGGTTCCATTAGACCTATCTTCCGCCTCGTGATTGTCGGTGAATTCCCCGTACATCCATTCCCTACAAAGGAGTTATCGGCAGGCAATGCCCCAGCTGAAGGACCTCTTTGAAGATTCGCCGTTCCGTCCGGTTCGTGATGAAGTCGCTGCTCGGCGACCTGTCGACGCCCGCGAACGTGCTTCGATCTGCACCTTTCTGACGTTGTTCGACACGCTCGATCAACCGTTCGACGAAGACGCCTCGCCAATCCACATAACCGGGTCGGCCATCGTCACCGGCGAGCGCGGTGTCGTGCTGCACCTCCACAAGCGGCTCGGGATCTGGCTGCAACCGGGCGGCCACATCGACAGGGGCGAGACACCGTGGCAGGCAGCGTTCCGCGAGACGCGTGAGGAGACCGGCCTGCCGGTCGAGCCGGCCACCGACCCAGCCGTCAACCCGTCCGCTGACCCGACCGCACTCCTGCATGTCGACGTGCATCCCGGGCCACGCGGCCACACGCATCTCGATCTGCGCTACCACTTCACGGCGCCGCCCGTGGAGCCCGCGCCTCCCGAGGGCGAGAGCCCCGAGGTCCGGTGGTTCGCCTGGCGGGAGGCGATCGACATGCGCGAGCCCGGCTTGGAGGGGATTCTGCGCGTGCTGCAACCCGGCCGGCCGACGATCAGGCGAGCCGTCCCCGCAGACGCGGCCGCGTGCGCTCACGTCTACAGGCGGTCGAAGGCGTTCGCGCTCGCCGACGTGCCCGAGCCGCACACCGAGGCCGAGATCGCAACGTGGATGGCCGACATCGCGATCCCCAACATGGAGGTGTGGGTCGCCGACCTGGACGGGGTCATCGCCGGACAGATCATCCTCGACGCCGGCTGGGTGCACCACCTCTACATCGACCCGTCGTGGATGGGCCGTGGCCTCGGCGATCAATTCATTACGCTCGCCCGACAACGTCAGCCGGGTGAGTTGCAGCTGTGGGCATTCCAGTCGAACGGCGGCGGCCGCAGGTTCTACGAACGGCACGGTTTCGCAGCCGTCGAGTTCACCGATGGCGCGGCGAACGAAGAGCGGTGGCCGGACGTTCGCTACGTCGGCTGAGCGCGGCTGCATCGAAGGGTGGAACGCGCGACTACGATTTCCACCGTGGCCACCATGGCTGAAGTCGCCAAGCACGCCGGCGTTGGTATCGGCACGGTGTCGCGCGTCTTCAGCGGCAGCCCGAAGGTCAGCGACACCACCCGCACGAAGGTCCAGACGGCCGCAGAGCTACTCGGCTACCACAGGCCACGCAAATCCGCTGCTGAACAGGGCAAAGGCGGCAGGCTCATCGCCGTGCTCGTGCCGTTCTTCGACGAGAAGTCGGCCTTTCAGCGGATCCGCGGCATTGTCTCGCGTCTCGCGCCACACGACTGCGAGGTCGTGTTGCACAACGTCGAATCCCCGGCCCAAGCGCGCGCCAAGTTGGTGGAACTTCCACGCAGCGTCATCCTCGACGGGCTCATCGTGATCTCCCTGCCGCTCGTCGGAGACGAAGGCGACCGGCTGGTCAACGCCCGGTTCCCCGTGGCGCTGCTCGACTCGTCGCATCCCGGCCTGCCGAGTGTGTGCATCGACGACCGCGCCGGCGGCGCGCTGGCGACCAGGCACCTCCTCTCGCTCGGGCACAAGCGGATCGCCTTCGTCAGCGAGCCACCGCACAACGCCTTCGGCTTCATCGCCGGCGCCCGCCGCGAGGAGGGCTTCCGGGCGACGATGGCGGATGCTGGGCTGGCAGTGCCTGCCGAGCTGGTGCGTTACGGGGCCTACCTGCACTCGGCCGCCAGGCAGATGGCCACCGAGCTCCTGTCGCTTCCCGACCGGCCGACCGCCATTGTGGCGGCGTCCGACGTGCAGGCCGTAGGCTGCCTGGAAGCGGCGACTCACCTGGGGATCAACGTCCCGGACGAGTTGTCGGTGGTCGGCTACGACGACATCGACCTGGCCGGTCTCATGGGTCTGTCGACGGTGCGCCAGCCATTGATCTACTCGGGTGAACGTGGTGCAGACCTGGTGCTCGAGGCGTTGTCGATGCGCAATCGACAACCGAACAACGAGATGTTGGAATTGGAACTGGTGGTGCGGGCAACCACGGCAGCAGTGAAGCGAAAGGGATCACGATGACAGAGGCACAGGATTCGTGGTGAGCTGTGGTGGCAGAACGCCGTCGTCTACCAGCTCTACCCGAGGTCGTTCGCCGACAGCAACGGCGATGGCATCGGCGACTTCGAGGGAATCCGCAGCCACCTCGACCATGTGCGCGACCTCGGTGCCGACGCCATCTGGTTGAGCCCGTGCTTCCCGTCGCCGCAGGCTGACCACGGCTACGACGTCGCCGACTACTTCGACATCGAGCCCGACTACGGCACGCTCGCCGACTTCGACCGCATGCTCGCCGAGGCCAAACAGCGCGGCATCCGCATCATGCTCGACATCGTGCCCAACCACTGCAGCTCCGACCACGCCTGGTTCCAGGCGGCGTTGAAGGCCGCGCCCGGTTCGCCCGAGCGTGCCCGCTTCTGGTTCAAGGACGGCAAGGGCCCGAACGGCGACGAGCCGCCCAACAACTGGCGGGCGATCTTCGGCGGGCCGGCCTGGACCCGAGTCACCGAGGCCGACGGCACGCCCGGCCAGTGGTACGAGCACACGTTCACGCCGGGCCAGCCCGACTTCAACTGGTACAACCCCGACGTCATCGACCACTTCGATCGGATGCTGACCTTCTGGTTCGACCGTGGTGTGGAGGGCATCCGCGTCGACGCCGTTCCCGTGCTGGGCAAGCACCCCGACATGCCAGATTCGCCGCCGTGGCCTCCCGGTATCACCGATGGGCAGGCATGGCGCTACAACGTCCACGGGCATTTCCACCCCAGCGCCCACGACGTGTGGAAGCACTGGCGCACGCTGATCGATCAGTACGAGATCGACCATCCCGGCAGGCATCTCGTCACCATCAGCGAGTCGTACGGAACGCCAGCACAAACACTTTCGTTCCTGCAGGGCGACGAGTTCCACCAGAACTTCGCCTTCGAACTGATGCTGATCACGTGGCAGGCAAAGCCGATGCGCGACGTCATCGCCGGTTCGCTCGACATGCTCGAGTCCGTTGGCGGAGCCCCGGCGTGGACCATGAACAACCACGACACGCAGCGCATCGTCACCCGTCTCGGCCGGGCGAATGCCAACGATCCGGCAGCGTGGACCGGCAACAACCTGTTGTACGTGGATGCGCCCATCGACCTCGAGCTCGGTCGACGCCGAGCCCGTGCGGCCATCACCCTGGCGGCAGCCCTTCCGGGTGCGCTCTATCTCTTCCAAGGCGAGGAGATGGGTCTCGAGGAGTACCTCGACATGCCGGCAGAGGCCCGCGAGGATCCCCTGTTCATCCGCACCGAAGGCCGGGAGATCGGCCGCGACGGGTGCCGCGTCCCACTGCCGTGGACGGCGGATCCGACTACAGCGTTCGGCTTCTCGGCGACGGCCGACCATGCCGAGCCCTGGCTCCCGCAGCCCGAGGGCTGGGGCGAGCATTCGGTCGAGCGTGAAGCAGCCGACCCGCAATCGATGCTCGCGTGGTACCGCACGTTGCTTTCGCACCGCCGGCTGCTGTCAGGCGGCCTCACGTGGGTCGACATCGACCTGCCGGAATGCCTGGCCTTCGAGCGCGACGGTGCATTGGTCGTGGCCAACGTCGGCGCGGAGGCCTTCGACCTGCCGGCTGACCTGGTGGCAGGTCGCAGCGTCATCCTGGCGTCGCAACCGGACGCCACGACGACGCACATCCCGTCGGATACCTGCGTATGGTTGTCGCCTGCCCACTGAGAGCGACAAGTCGGCGGCTCAACCCGTCAAGATTCCATCAAGTTTCCACGCTGCGTGACGTGAAGGGGCGCGTGCTCAATCCACCGCAAGTGTGGCGGCGATGTCGCGCGACGACGTGCCGATGCGCAATTCGAACGGCCCCTCGGCGCGGGTCCAGTGGTGCCAGGCGACGTTCCATGTGTGCATCGCCCGCGGATCGAGCTCGACGGTGACCGTTGCAGTCGACCGGGCCGAAACGCTGGCCTTGGCGAACCCGACGAGTTGTTGCACCGGTTCGTCACCGCGCTGCTCGGGCGAACCGGTTCGCGGCGGCATACACCTGGACGACCTGCACACCATCGCGGTCGGACTCGTTCGACAGATCGACCTCGACCGCGCTCGGCTGCGACGGCGCACCGCCGGCGAGTCGAGCCGAGGTGATGGCGACATCGGCGTAGCCGAGCCCGAAGCCGAACGGAAACAGCGGCGGGCGCCCCACGGTGTCGTACCACCGGTAACCGATGAGGCGACCCTCGAGATAGTTGGCGACACCGTTGCGACCTGGATGATGCTCGAAGGCAGGCGTGTCTTCGAGGCTGACGGGGAACGACACCGGCAGCCGGCCCTGCGGCTCGACATCGCCGACCAGTACGTCGACCAATGCGTCGCCCATCTCCTGGCCCGGGAACCAGGTGTAGAGCACGGCGTCGACCTCGTCGAGCCATGGCATCGACACCGGCGAGCCCGCGTTGACGACGACGATGGTGCTCGGACACGCCTCCGCAACGGCGGTGATGAGCTCGTTCTGGCGGCCGGGAAGCTCCAACGTGTCTCGGTCGTAGCCCTCGCTCTCCCAGTCGTCGTTGGTGCCGACCACGACGATGGCGAGGTC
Source organism: Ilumatobacteraceae bacterium (assembly GCA_963746365.1). GTDB lineage: Bacteria > Actinomycetota > Acidimicrobiia > Acidimicrobiales > Ilumatobacteraceae > JAENVT01. The sequence goes on from CAVVBH010000032.1 coordinate 32,324, forward strand.
CGCCTCGGCGGCGAGCTCGACTGCCTCTCGCACAGGGTCGCCGAGGATGGGAGGCAGCGCACCGACGTGCAGTCCACTGAGTGCGTTCTCGCTGGCCTGCCGCCGCATCCGCACCTCCAGCTCGTACGGCCGGCCGGCCTGGAGCTCGGCCGTGCCGACCTGCTCGGCCTTGCCGATCCCGAAGAACGACCCGCCGGCGGAGACACCGGAGTTGTCGACGACGGTCGCACCGTCGAGCAACAGCCGGGCGTCGGCAACCGAACTGATCGCCCAGCTGCCACGGACCATCGACGTCGGGCGTGAAGGTCGTGCGGAACCGGGCGGAGAACCCGGGGAACGGTCCGGCGAGCCCTGGCTCGATCGGATCGGCCATCCACATGATCCGGCTCGATGCCGGCCTCATCGATGCGTCGGCCCGCGTGCCCGGAGCGTCGCTTGCCATCGAGATCTCGGTACAGGTCGATCACGAACGGCGAAGACAGCGAGGGCGACAACGCCGGCAGCCGCTTGTGAGTGAGGCACCCGACCGCGTGCGTGACCTCGACACCGATCTGGCCGAGCCGCTTCGACAGCGCGTCGAGCGGATGGGAGATGTGCGTCGCGTGCACGTGGGCGCTGCCGCCGCCTTCGGTCTGTCCGCGCGCCGCATTGGGCCCGATCACGGCGACACGACGCAGATCGCCGACGCTCAACGGCAGTGCCGCCGCATCGCCCACCAAGGCCCCCACAACCTGGTTCCGCAGCAACACCATGCCTTCGGCCCCTGCCCGGCGCACGAGCATCCGGTCCTCCGGCAGGTCGCGCGTCAGCTCGGGCCCTGGCCGGCCATCGTCGAACACACCCAGCCGTTTCATCGCCGACAACACGTTGCGCGCCGAGCGGCGTACGTCGGCGGCCGACACCTGGCCGTCGGCGACGGCATCGACGAGGCGCTTGCCGCGGTGCAACGTCGGGCCCGGCATCTCGAGATCACAGCCGGCGATCACTCCCTCCGCCGTGGAGTGCAGGCCGAACCAATCGCTCATCACGAGGCCGTCGAAACCCCACTCGCCGCGCAGCACCTTGTCGATCATCGCGACGCTGTCGGCGGCCCACGGACCGTTGATGCGGTTGTACGAGGTCATGACCGACATCACGCCTGCCTGCTTCACCGCAGCCTCGAACGGAACCAGGTACAACTCGCGGCAGGGTGCGCTCGTCGACGCGCGAGTCGATGCTGTTGCGTTCGAACTCGGTGTCGTTGCCGATGAAGTGCTTGATGCATGCGGCGACACCTTCCGACTGCAGT
>CAVVBH010000033.1:0-123142 GCA_963746365.1 Ilumatobacteraceae bacterium
GGTCCGTTCGCAGAGTCGAAGGAGCAGCTCGGCGGCTTCTGGGTCATCGATGCCCCCGACCTCGATGCAGCGCTGGCTCTGGCTGCCGAAGGTTCGGTCGCCTGCGGCGCACCGGTCGAGGTTCGTCCGTTCCAGGACATGCCGGAGAGCTGAACGGATCTGATGGCTGGAGCGGTCAATGACTCCGACATCGAGCGTGTCTTTCGCGCCGAGTCCGGTCGAGCGGTGGCGAGCCTGGTCCGCTTCTTCGGCGACATCGATATTGCCGAGGAAGCGGTCCAGGACGCCTTCGCGATCGCCGTACAGCGGTGGCCCGAAGCCGGTCTACCGCCGAGCCCGGCAGGCTGGATCATCACGACTGCACGCAACCGGGGTATCGACCGCCTGCGCCGCGAGGCATCGCGCAACGACCGCCAGCGGCAGGCGTCCCTGGTGCACACCACCGACGAACACGCAGAGGTTGGACCGGTGGAAGACGACCGACTGCGACTGATCTTCACGTGTTGCCACCCTGCACTCGGCCCCGAAGCCCAAGTTGCGCTGACCCTGCGATTGATCGCCGGCCTGCAGACACCGGAGATCGCCCGTGCGTTGCTGGTGACCGAGCCGACGATGGCCCAGCGGCTGGTGCGTGCGAAGGGCAAGATTCGTGACGCCAAGATCCCCTACAGAGTTCCGGACGATGCCGAACTGCCCGACCGGCTGCGGTCGGTTCTGGCCGTCGTGTACCTGATCTTCAACGAGGGTCACGTGGCCACCACTGGCGGCGCCTTGATCCGCGAAGACTTGTGCGGCGAAGCCATCCGCCTCACACGAGTGCTGGTCGAGCTGATGCCCGACGAGGGCGAGGCGCAGGGCCTGCTGGCGCTGCTGCTGCTGACCGAGGCCCGCCGGCCGGCACGGGCCGCCCTCGACGGTTCGTTGGTGCGGCTCGGCGACCAGGATCGCTCGCTGTGGGACAGCGCTCTGATCGAGGAGGGACATGCACTCGTGCGTGCGTGTCTGCGGCGCGACATGCCGGGGCCCTACCAGATCCAGGCGGCCATCGCTGCCGTGCACGCCGATGCGTCGACTGCCGATGCCACGGATTGGTCGCAGATCGTGCAGCTCTACGACCAACTGCTGCTCTACATTCCGACGCCGGTCGTCGCGCTCAACCGGGCGATCGCCGTCGCCGAGCTCGACGGCCCGGCGCCGGCGTTGGCCATCGTCGACCAACTCGACCTCGACAACTTCCACCTGTACCACGCCGCCCGCGCTGACCTGCTGCAACGTCTCGGACAATTCGACGATGCACGGGTCGCCTACGACCGGTCGATCGACCTCGCAACCAATGCCGTGGAGCAGGACCACCTCCGTCGCCGTCGCGCCGAGCTGCAAGCCAGCTGAGTTCGGCAGCGACTCAAAATTGGGTCAGTCGGTGGTGCGGGCTTTGTAGCGGCGCTGGGCGATGACCCAACCGAGCAACAGCAGGGCGACGCTGTAGATCCAGGAGGCGGCGACCGGGATGCTCGATCGGCCAGACGTGTTTGGTGACCGGCGATACCGGGTTGCCGAACAGCGTACGAACCGCGGCGACCAACACGCTGACGGGGTTGACGGATGCCATCCACTGCAGGACGTTGGGCATCGACTCGATCGGCACGAATGCGTTGGAGATGAACGTGAGCGGGAAGATGATGACAAAGCCGATTCCCATCACCGCATCGGGTGATCGCACCAGGATCCCCAACCACAGGCCGAGCCAGATGATGGCCGAGGCGAACACCAGCAGCAGGGCAAACGCCTGGAGCACGTCGACGAACGGCGCGTGGGTGCGCCAACCGATGGCGAACCCGGAGCCGAGCAGGATGATCACGGTCAGGATCGACCCCAACATCTCGGCGAAGTAGTGACCCAGCAGATAGGCCGATCGACGTGACGGCAGCGACCGGAAGCGGTCGATCACACCTTCCTGCAGATCGGTGGCGATCGACATTGCGGGGCCCATCATGGCGAACGCCAGGGTCTGGATGAGGATGCCGCCGATGAGGTACTCCTTGTACCCGGCGCCTTCGACCTTGATCGCCCCGCCGAACACGTACGCGAACAACACGACGAACATCAGCGGCTGGATGGTGACGTTGGTGAGCTTCTCGGGAACTTGGCGGATGTGCTCGAGGTTGCGTCGAGCAAAGATCGTGCTGTCGGTCAACAAGGTGTTGCTCACGCCGAAACCTCCTGGTTCGTGCGCCGTGTGCTGGTGAGGGCAAGGAAGACCTCGTCGAGGGTGGCCTCGCGGCGGGTGATGTCGACCGCGTCGATGCCGGCTTCGTCGAGGGCCCGCACGACGTCGACGATGCGCACGCCCGACTTCAACGGTGCCGTGACGATGAGCTCCTCGCTGTCGAATGTGGGATCGCCGTCGGCGAAGGCCGACAGAGCGCTTGCCGCGGCGACGAGCTCGCTGGAAGCAGCGACCTTCACGTCGATGCGATCGTCGCCGATGCGAGCCTTCAGATCCTCCGGCGTGCCGTGGGCGACGGTCTGACCGTGATCGAGCACGACGATGTCGTCGGCCATGCGATCGGCCTCCTCCAGGTATTGCGTGGTGAGGATGATGGTGGTTCCCTCGCGGACGAGGTCGGCGAGCATCTGCCACAGGTCGCCGCGGCTGCGCGGATCGAGGCCCGTGGTTGGCTCGTCGAGGAACAGCACCTCGGGGCTGCCCATCAGGCTGGCAGCAACGTCGAGGCGGCGACGCATGCCACCGGAGTATGTCTTGACCAGCGCCGTCGCGAAGTCGGTGAGATCGAGTTGCTCGAGCAACTCGTCGCCGCGCTGGCGGGCGGCGGCCTTCGACATGCCACGCAGGCGGCCGATGGTCACCAGGTTGAGACGGCCGGACATCAACCCGTCGACGGTCGACTGCTGCGAGGCGACGCCAATCTTGCCTCGTACGGCCTTGGACTGATGAACCACATCGAACCCCGCCACAGTCGCGCTGCCCTCGGTGGGTTGGCTCAGCGTGGTGAGGATGCGGATGGCAGTCGTCTTGCCGGCGCCGTTGTGGCCCAAGAGCCCGAGGACGGTCCCCGGTGCGACGTGCAGGTCGAGATTGCGCAGTGCCCACAGCTCGCCGAATCGCTTGCCGAGCCCGGTGGCCGTGATGCCGCGGGTTGTCGTACTGGCTCGTCCATGATCGGCTCCAATGTTTTCGTATCGTGTACTGAATTTTCGTACATAGTACGACTAAAGATAGCAGTACGCTGTACGACGTGGCAAGTGAATATCGGAAGAAAAGCGAGCGACACCCCCTGGCGCTGACGTCAGCGAGGCTGTTCGGCAGTTCGTCATCGACAAGGCTACCGAGAAGATCAATGCCAAGCTCGACAAGCAGGCCAGCAAGATCGCCGCCAAGACTGCAATGCCGTCGCAGAGTCGTTGGATCGGCTCGCTGAGCACCTCGAAACCCTCGACGTGTGGACCCGCAGTGACCGGGCTGGACGCAAGCCCCGGTTCAATCGCGACGACATCGCAGCTGCGGCAATCCACATCGCCGACACGGAAGGTTTCGAGGCTGTGTCGATGCGCCGTCTGGCTGCTGAGCTCGAAGCCGGGACGATGTCGCTGTATCACTACGTGCGAACCAAGGACGAGCTGCTGACCCTGGTCGTTGACGCCGTGATGGGTGAGGTCGTACTGCCGCCAGGTCAGCGCCTGCCACGAGAGTGGCAGGCTGCGATCACACTGATTGCCAAGCGCACGCGCGATGCCCTGCGTCATCATCCGTGGATCCTCGACATCACCGACGACCCCAGCATCGGGCCCAACGCGGTGCGCCACTTCGACCAATCGTGGCAAGCCCTCGCACCGCTCGATGCCGACTTCGACGACAAGATGGACCTCATCACCCTGGTCGACGAGTACGTGTTCGGCTATTGCCTGCACGAGCGCAACAACCTGAAGGACGATCCCGAGGAATCCGAGATGGTCGACTACTTCGCCGCGCTGCTGAGCAAGGACGAGTACCCGGCGCTGTCCGCGTTGGTGTCCGAGATGGGTCTGCCGCTGCTGTGGTCACGCGTCGACAACCATGCCCGCAGTGCCGGCCGCTTCGACCGCAACCTCGCCCGCCTCCTTGCCGGCTTCGAGGCCAGCCTCCCGCGCTGACACGGGTCGAGAGATCGAGAACCGATTGATGCTCACGGACGTACCTATCGACAACGTCTTCACGACATCGAAAGGAACCTCATGAACACCATCCGCTCAACCCGTCCACCGGCACTCCTGCCTACTACCTCGGCCGCTCGGCCTCGACCTGGCAGGCAGTGCTGCCACATCGAAAAACAAGCTCGCCGCCGACGCACCACCGCGCACTGAGAGACTCGACGCTGCGGTACTTCGTCCACGGTGGAGCACGCTGGAACTGACCCTGTGTCACCGTGTCTGCGGGGACGGACACGGTGACCCAGGACAGTCGTCGAGCTCCTCGACGAACGGATCGCTACGCGTGCCCCAAAAGTTGAAGGTGCCGACGACGGATGCGGGCGGGACGTCGTCGGTCGAACGTGATCAACGGGCACCATTGGGGGAGGAGTGTGGTGGTGATCATCGTCGACTTCTTCTGTTGGGTGCGGAGTGAACCGATTGACATGATGCGCCGACGGGGCTTGACCGTTGCTGAAGAAAGCTGAAGACGTCTTCAGCTATGCGCGTGTGAGACTGATCCCGTGCGTCTACTCGTGGTCGAAGACGAGGTGCGTCAGGCCGCCGCGCTGAAGCGCGGGCTCGAGGCCGAGGGCTTCGCGGTCGACGTTGCCAGCAACGGAACCGACGGCCTGTGGCTGGCGACCGAGCAACCGTACGACGCGATCGTGTTGGACGTGATGCTGCCCGGTCTGAATGGCTACAAGGTGTGCGCGGAGTTACGCGCCAAACAGATCTGGACGCCCGTTCTGATGTTGACGGCGAAAGACGGCGAGCTCGACGAGGCAGAGGCCCTCGACACCGGCGCCGACGACTTCTTGTCGAAGCCGTTCTCGTACGTCGTGCTGGTCGCCCGCCTTCGTGCCCTGCTGCGACGCGGGGGCTCCGTCCAGCCGCCCGTTTTGCAATCCGGCAGCATCGACCTCGATGTTGCTGCGAGGTCCTGCTTCGTCGACGGGAAGCCCGTGGAGCTGACGCCGCGCAAGTTCTCCGTCGTCGAATACCTCATGCGTCGCCACGGAGAGGTCGTGCCGAAGTCGGAGATCCTCGAGCACGTGTGGGACTTCGCGTTCGACGGCGACGACAACGTGGTCGAGGTGCATGTGTCGGCCCTGCGCCGAAAGCTCGGTTCCACAGCGATCGAGACCGTCAGGGGCGCGGGCTATCGAATGGGTGCGCGTGCGCGCTAAGTGGCGCTCGTCGGTTCGATCACAGCGCCACCATCGGAGCGTCGCTGGTCTTGGCAGCGGCGTTGCTGGTGGGCGCGTTCGCTGCTGCGGGACTGCTGCGCAGGGCGCTGGCGTCCGACGCGCAGTCCCTGCTCGTCGATCGGGTCGATGGTGTCGAGACACTGATCGCCAGTGGCTTGCTGTCGCCGGTGCTGGCCTCGACAGGCCGCGATGTGGGGCAGGTTCAGGTCGTCGATGCATCGGGGAACGTCGTCGCCGTGACTCCCGGTCTTGCCGGGACCACGCGACTCGACGTGATCGATGCCCCGGCGATCGGCCAGGAAAGGACAGCAACGGTCGAAGGCAGCGCGATCGGTGGGGTGTCCGGACAGGAGTATCGAATGGTGGCCCGAACGGTGCCGTCGGCCGTCGGTCCCCTGACGATCTACGCCGTGACATCGCTCGACACCTCACATCGCGCCGAGCGGTACCTGCGCAACTCGCTGCTGATCGGTCTGCCGTTGCTGGTTGCGCTGGCGGCGTGGTTGATCTCGCGGGTGGTCGCCCGGGCGTTGGCGCCGGTCGATGCAATGCGTGCGGAGGTGGATCGCATCGAAGCTGCCGATCTTTCCGGACGTGTGAAGGCCGGTTCGAGCGACGACGAGATCGCCAACTTGGGACTGACCTTGAACCGCATGTTGGATCGGCTCGAGGAGGCGTCGAGCCGTCAGCAGTTGTTCGCCGCAGCAGCTTCGCACGAGTTGCGCAGCCCGCTCTCGACGCTTCGAACCGAGCTCGAGGTCGGCCTGGCCTACCCCGACCGGGCCGAGTGGACGAAGGTCGCAGAAGATTCGCTGATCGAGGTTGCTCGCCTCGAGGACCTCACCCGCGACCTGCGACTGCTCACCCGCTCGCGTTCCATGCACGTCTCGGCCACCGCACCGATCGATCTGTCGGACCTTTTGGCAACAGAGGTGGCCCTTCGCCGGCCACGGCGTGCGATCACTTACAGCACCGAGTTGGATCCCGTTTCGATTCTTGCGGATCCCGACGCGGTGGTTCGTGTCGTCCGGAACCTGTTCGACAACGCCGAGCGACACGCCACGAGCGAGATACGAGTTGCGGCGTCGGGCGACAAGAACGGCGCCACGTTGTCGGTCATGAACGACGGTCCACCGATCCCCGACAGCGAGCGAGAACGGATCTTCGAACCGTTCATGCGGCTCGACGAGGCCCGCTCGCTCGACATCGGTGGGAGTGGTCTCGGTCTCGCGATTGCCCGATCGATCATGACGGCACTCGGTGGGTCGATCGTTGCCGAACCTGTCGAGACCGGCGCTGCGTTCGTGGTGTGGTTTCCGCCACGGAACACCGCCCCGTGAAGGGCGGTGTTCAGGCTGCGTGGGTCGACAACGTCGCGTCGATGTCGAGCGTCTTGCCGTTGCGGAAGACCTTCAGGTGAACGACATGGCCGGCTCCCGCGGTGCGGATGGCGTCACCGAGAGCTGTGTTGTCGTTGGTCGCGGTGCCGTTGATCGAGACGATCACGTCGCCGGGTTGTAGCCCGGCGACGGACGCTGCGGAATCGCCTGCGACATCGGCGATCAGCAGACCATGATCGATGTCGAGCCCATTGCGAGCGGCAACGGTGGCATCGACGACGGTCGTCGACACTCCGAGATACGCCTTGGTGACGGTCTTACCCTGTTGCAGCTGCTCGATGATCGGCTGGGCCGTGTCGATCGCGATCGCGAACCCGATGTTCTGGGCATCCTGTGAGCCGGCGGAGTTGATGCCGACCACCTTGCCGTCGAGCGTCAGCAACGGACCGCCGGAGTTGCCGGGGTTGATGGCGGCGTCGGTCTGCACGAGGTGCGTCAGATGCTCGCCGTCGTTGGTGTCGATCGTCCGGTCGAGCGCCGACACGATGCCTTCGGTCGCCGTCGGACCCCCGGTCAGGTCGAGCGCGTTGCCGATCGCGACAACCGGTTGGCCGATCCGCAGATCGGCAGACGTACCGAGCGGCAGCGCGGTGAGACCGGCCTTGTCGACCTTCACCACGGCGAGATCGTCGGTCCGGTCGACACCGAGCACCTTCGCGGCAGCGGTCGAGCCATCGGCGAACTTGACGTTGATGTTGGTGGCATCGGCGACGACATGTGCGTTGGTGGCGATCTCGCCGTCGCTGCTGACCACGAAACCGGTGCCGGCACCCTTCGCGCCGTTCAACTCGACGCTGATGCTGACCACACCAGGCAGCGCCGAACTGATCAACGACGAGACGTCGTCCTTGACGGCCACCGATGGCGCGGCCGAGGTCGTGTTGAAGCCGGCGGCCGTTGTCACCGGAGCGCTGGTCGGCTGGGTGTTCCTGCCGGCGATCGCTCCTCCCGCCGTGCCACCAGCTATCGCAACTACGGCGATCGCAGCCAGGGCCAGCCGCCGGCGCGGTGGTCGCACACGCGCCACTTCGGCGGCCGGCTCGCTGACTTCGTCAACGGGGGGTGCGCTGGCTGGAGCTGGCCAGGAGAGTTGGTCGGGGGCAGGGCTGGGATCATGTGAGTCGAACATGTCGCGTGTTCCTTTTCTGGATGGGCACGTGTCATGTTGGACCTGAGGGGTTGATGACGCCCTGAAGCAAGCTGAAGCGTTCTTCAGCCCGGTGATGTGGCCGGAAGATCGTCGCACGTCGATACGGTCGAATAGCGTCCGAACGGATGAGTGACCGGTTGGCGAAGGTGTTGGCGGAGGGCGTTCGCGACCGCGGCGCCGACGTGGTGTTCGGGTTCCCCGGTGGGGGACCGAACCTCGAGGTGGTCGGTGCGGTCAACGAGGCCGGTCTTCGATTCGTGCTGACCCACAGCGAGACACCCGCGTGCATCATGGCGGCCACCTACGGCGTGCTCGTCGGGCGACCGGCGATGGCAATCGCCACGCGCGGACCCGGCGCCGCGTGCGCAGTCAATGGCGCCGCGCAGGCGACGCTCGACCGCTTCCCGCTCCTGGTGGTCACCGACTGCGTGCCGACCGCCAACCGGGATCGCTTCGCCCATCAACGGTTCGACCAACAGCAACTGTTCGCGCCCGTCACCAAGTGGAGCGGTCGGCTGGCCGGCACCCCGGGTGCAGCCGATGCGGTGCGAGCGGCGCTCGATGTCGCCGGCGACACGCCCGGCCGGCGCCGTGCATCTCGACTACGACCCGACCGGCATCGAGATGATCGCGCCCGCACCGCCGAAGACGGTCAATTCGAGCGACGCGGTCGTCTCGCAGGCGGCCGCTGCGCTTCGAGATGCTGCCAAACCGGTGGCCATCGTCGGGCTCGACGCCCTCGCGGACCCCGACTGCGGTGCTCGACGCGTTGGAACGGCTGGGGTGCCCCGTGTTGACGACCTACCAGGCCATGGGGGTCGTTCCCGAAGGTCATCCTCAGCAGGCGGGTCTGTTCACCAGCGGGATCGTCGAGGCAACGCTCCTGAACGAGGCCGACCTGATCCTGACGATCGGTTTCGATCAGGTCGAGCCGATGCCAACGCTGTGGCGCTACGGACGTGCCGGTGATCTCGGTCTCGGAAGTGGTCGCGTGCGCAACACTCGCGCCCATCGCCGTCGAGGTGATCGGACCGTTGGCGAAGATGCTCGACCTCGTCGTCACCGACGCCTGCACGGGCTGGCGCCACGATTCGGGCTCTGCCGCTCTCGCTGCGGCCCGCGCTGCTGCTGGCCGGCACCAGCACGGGCACGTTCGGACCCCTGGAGTTGGCTTCGGCGATCATGGCTGCTGCGCCGGCGGGGGCGATTGCCACGGTTGACGCAGGCGCGCACTTCCTCGCGATCATGCCGTTCTGGCCGTCGACCACACCCTTGCAGCTCTTGATCTCCAACGGGCTGGCAACGATGGGTTTCGCCCTGCCGGCTGCCATCGCTGCAGCCCTGGCTCGGCCCGGCCGGCCGGTCGTGTGCATGGTCGGCGACGGTGGCTTGGCGATGACACTGGCCGAGCTGGAGACCTTGGCGCGCTTGCAGCTACCGGTCACCGTGGTCGTGTTCGATGATGCCGCGTTGAGCCTGATCGAGGTCAAGCAGAAACCCGGCCAGGGCGGGAGCGCCGCGGTGCGGTTCGCATCTGTCGACTACGCGCAGGTTGCATCAGCGATGGGCCTCGAAGGCGGTCGTCGTGTCAACGGCGGCAGAAGCTGCCGCAGTGCTTGCGCAAGGCTGGGACCGCCCACGCCTCATCGATGCTCGCATCGACCCGTCGTCCTACGCACCCCTGATCGCCGCCACCCGAGGCTGATCCTGCTCGTGGAAAGAGGGTGGTTGGGCCGGCGAAGGCGCCAACAGGCAAACATATACTCGCTGAATCGAGCGAGTACGAGCTATGGGGGTTCGACGATGTCCATCAAAGTTGCCAAGTTCCGCGACGTATCGCAGGGCACCCAGCCGGGCCAGTTCGCGATCGGTGACCGCAGTACCATCGCATCGCTGTCGGATCTCGAGCCGTCCTTCAAGAAGCTGATGGACGAGCCCGTCACGCAGGTGCTCGGCATCGTCGGTCCCGGTGGTCGGGCCAACCTGACACCGATGTGGTTCGACTACGAAGGCGACACCATCCTGGTCAACTGCGCGACGCACCGCACGAAGACGGAGTGGATCCGCAAGAGCCCGCGCCTCACGAGCTTGTTGGTGAATCCGGCGAACCCGTATCACTGGCTCAGCATCAAGCACACGGTGACGCGCGAGGTCAGCGAGGACGACCCCGTGGAGGGCCGGCGCGTCACGGATCATCTCGACAAGATCTGGACGAAGTACACGCAGCAACCTGGCCCGTACGGCCTGCGTGATCCGTCGATCAACGAGCGGCGCGTGCTGTTCGAGTGCGCGGTCGACCAGATCGCGATGTTCGGTCAACCCTGACCAGCGCGTGGACATCGCCATCGTCGGGGGATCGCTCGGCGGGCTCACCGCCGCCTGCCTGCTCGCCGACGCCGGCCACCGTGTCGAGGTGTACGAGCGCTCGCCGTCGGAGCTCGAGGAGCGCGGCGCAGGCATCGGATTTCTCGAGGCGACCTATCGATACCTCGTCGCTCATGGAGGGATCCAACTCGACGACGTGGCCGTGAAGACGGGCCACATCCGGTACCTCGACCGCGACGGGCTGGTGTCGCACGACGACGAGCATCGGTACCTGTTCAGCTCGTGGAACACCGTGTACCGCCAGCTGTTGGGATGCTTCGATCGTGCCGCGTACCGGCTGGCCCACGAGCTCGTCGACATCGAGTTGGAACCGTTGACGCTCTCCTTCTCGAACGGTCTGGTGACTCAACCCGATCTGGCCGTGTTCGCCGACGGCGTCGCATCCACCGCCCGTGCCGCGTTGTTGCCCGATGTGCTTCCGCGGTACGCGGGTTACGTCGCGTGGCGTGGTGTCGTGCCGGAGACCGAGCTCACGCCGGACACTCGGGCCGCGCTCGACGACGCGATCACCTACTACGTCTACGCCAACAGCCACATCCTCGTGTACCCGATTCCCGGACGGGATGGCTCGGTCGTGCCGGGCGAGCGATTGATCAACATCGTCTGGTACCGCAACTACCTGCCGGGCGACGATCTCGACGACCTGTTGCTCGACGTCAACGGCATCCGGCGCGAGGTGTCCGTGCCGCCCGGTGCCTTGCGATCGCGACCACATCGCCGAAGCACGCGCGGTCGCCGAGGCGCGCCTGCCCGGCCCGATCTGCGAGGTCGTGATGGCCGTCGACGATCTGTTCGTGCAAGTGGTGCTCGACCTCGATGTGCCACGGATGGTGTTCGGCCAGAGTTGTCTGATCGGCGATGCCGCCTTCGTTGTCCGCCCGCACGCTGCGGCAGGAACGGCAAAAGCTGCTGAGGATGCGTGGAAGCTGCGCGACGCCTTGACCGCGCATCCCGATGATCCAGCAGCGGCGCTGGCTGCTTGGGAGCCCGGCCAACTCGCGTTGGGACGGGACCTGCAGGCGCGCACGCGCGCGATCGGACAGCGCTCGCAGGTGGACGGCACGTGGCGTGCCGGTGACCCCGAACTGATCTTCGGCCTGTACGGTCCAGGGGAGTGAGCGACGATGGATGAGACGCCAACGCCAGCACGAACACGTGTGGCGGCAGAGATGTGCGAGGCCGCCGAGCGACTGATCCGTTCGCTCGACGATGCGCAGCGAAGGCACGCGCTGTTCCCGTTCCCGGCCGACGATGAGCGTCGGCTGTGGTTCTACACGCCGACCGACCATGGCGGGCTGACGCTGGCGGCGATGACCCAACCACAACATCGCCTGCTGTACCGCTTGGTGGCGAGTGGGCTGTCGACGGCCGGGTATGTGACCGCGTCGACCATCATCGGGATCGAAAATGTGCTCGACCAACTCGAGGGTTTCACAGGGGCATCGTTCGAGCGCCTACGAGGACGCGACCCGCTGATGTACTACGTGCGGTTCTTCGGCGCACCGTCGCCGGCCGGCACCTGGAGTTGGCGGTTCGGCGGACATCACGTCTCGTTGAACTTCACCATCATCGATGGCGTGCTGAGCGGCGCGACACCATTGTTCTTCGGGTCTGATCCCGCCAGCTCACCGCTGCTCGGGCCACACCCGTTGAGACCGCTCGCAGGCGTCGAGGACCTGGGTCGCGAGTTGACCCGCTCGCTGTCGGACGATCAACGCGACATCGCCATCGTCTCGTGGCACGCACCACCCGACCTCGTGGGCGGAAACCGACCGTCCCTTGCCGATGGTGACCGGCCGATTCCCCTCCCGCTTATCTTTCGACGGCCGTTCGACGGCGAAGTTGGTGCGCATCTGCAGCGCGCCCAAGACAGGCTTGTCGAGGTAACCGGCGTCCAACAGGACGATCTCGAGGCGATGTCGTTCACCCTCGAACCGAAGGGGCTCGCGGCCAGAGGCATGGGCGCCGGTCAGCGCGACATGCTCGACGCCCTGCTGCGCCTGTACGTCGACCGTCTGCCCGACGATGTAGCCGACGAGGAGGCCGCGAAGTTTGCCGGTGCCGCGCTCGACGACATCCATCTGCTGTGGGCGGGCGGCTTGGAGCCGGGCCAGCCGCACTACTACCGATTGCACGGGCCGACGGTCCTCGCCGAGTACGACAACACGGCGCGCGACGCCAATCACGTCCACAGTGTGTGGCGTGATCCACGTGGCGATTTCGCGGACGATGCGCTGGCCCGGCACCGCGCCGAGCACGATCACGAGTAGGCCGCCGCCACGACATGCACGTTGCCCGATCGGGCAGCGACGCCTGCCCCGGTCGCTTCGCTGCGCGCCGGGCAACGATGGGTCCGCTGCTCTACGGTTGAGCCATGGCAGTGCAGGTCGCAGGTACGGCCCAACTGATGTGCACGTTCGGCGTGGCGCCCTCGTTGTTGACCGTCGTGCCGAAGGGACGACCCGTGCAGGCCGGCGGACAGATGGCCGCGACCATCCAGGACTTCGCTCCCAACGTCAACATCATGCCGTTCGGCATGTGCACGACCCCCTCCAACCCGCAAGTGGCCGCCGCCACGTCGGCGGCGATGGGCGTACTGACCCCGCAACCGTGCATCCCGGTGACGACGGCGCCGTGGTCGCCCGGGTCGCCCACCGTGCAGATCAACGGCGCGCCTGCACTGACCAACACGTGCATGTGCAACTGCGCCTGGGGTGGAGTCATCACGATCTCCAATCCCGGCCAGATGCAGACCCAAACCGCCTGATGCGGAGCGTGCGATGAGCGATGAGCCGCCCCGGACCGCACATCTCTCATCACCCACCCGGAGTGGACGCGTGCGATGAGCGATGAGCCGCCCCGGACCGCACATCTCTCATCGCCGCGTGTATCTGGCGGGGTCCGGGCTGGATCGGTGATTTTGTGTTCAATCGACCACGTTCCGTGGACAAGGCGCTTCGCGTACGATACGGTGCCGCACGGCTGCGAGGCAGTGAAGGGACGCAATGAGGGTCGCGCCGAGGACCAGAAGCGCTGGTGGTCGAACGAGCGGTACTCTGTCGCGCCAACGAGTCGATGCCATCGTCGACCAACTGTGGCAATTCCGTCTCACCCTCGTCGTGGCCCCAGCGGGGTCGGGGAAGACCACGGCCCTGCGCCAATTCGCGGCGCGGGCCGCGCCGGTCGGCTGGTGTTCGGCGGAACAGCTGGAGATCTCGCCGGATGGATGCCTCGCCCAGATCGCTCGGGTCGTCGGCGAAGCGGTGGGTGTCGAGCTCGATGGCTCGTCGGCCGCCACCCTCGCAGCCGGTATCGATGCGTGGCCGGGCGAACGCGTCGCGCTGGTCATCGACGATCTGCATGTCATCGCCTCCACGCTGGCCGAATCCGAGCTCGGCCGGCTCATCGACCGGCAACCCGCGAAGTTGGTGATCGCCGCCGGCACCCGAAGCCTTCCTGAGTTCGACATCAGCCGGTTGATGCTGGCCGACGAGCTGCTCGAGATCACGGCCGACGATCTGCGCTTCCGAACCTGGGAGGCCGACCGGCTGTTCCGCGAGCACTACGACATGATCCTCGGCCCGGCCGATGTCGCGATGCTGATCACGCGCACCGAGGGGTGGGCTGCCGGGCTGCAGCTGTACAACCTGGCGGCGCGCGATCAACCGCTCGATGCACGTCGACGCCTCATCGGCGAGCTCAGCGCGACCCGAGTCGGCCGCGACTACCTGGCGAGAAACGTGCTGGCTGGTTTGCCCGAGGATCTGCAGACCTTCCTCATCGCGACGTCGGCGCTACCGGTGTTGACAGGTGCGTTGTGCGACCGCGTCACTGGGAGGACTGATTGCGCGTCGGTGTTGGAGCACCTCGAGCGCAATCAGTTGTTCACGATCGCCGTCGACCAGCGCGGTGCCTACCGATATCACGAGGTGCTGCGCGCCCATCTCGACGCCGTGTTGCAGCAGCGCCGTGGTGCAGTCGAGGCGGCGGCACACCACCGTCGGGTCGGCGAGCTCCTCGAGGCCGAGGAACGGATCGACGACGCCCTGCACACGTACAGCCGCGCCGGTGATTGGACTGCGGTCAGCAGACTCGTCGTGCACCGCATGGCGCACCCGTCGATGCTCGGTCCGGTGACCGACGACGCATGGATCGAACTGGTTCCGTCGCCGATTGTCGAGAACGACCCGTATCTGCTCTTGGCAAGGGCCCGCGAGCGAACCGTCAACGGTCGGCTCGCTGCTGCGTTGCGTGATTACGACCGAGCCGCTGCCGGCGCGGCCATCGACACGCTGGCGCGCACGTGCGAAGAAGAGCGTGCCACCCTCGCAGGGTGGTCGGATCCGGGTGCTCCTGTTCCGGCGGGATGGCTCGGCGAACTCCGCCGGGTGGCTCAAACGCAGGCTGTCGATGCCGGCAAACTGAGCACGGAGGTGAGACGCCCGCCCGACACTCTCGAGCCGGGGGAGCTCAGTGATGTGCTTGGCCGAGGCCTGGCGCTGCTCGTGGCCAACCAGCCCGAAATTGGTGCGCAGATCCTGTCGGACGTGTTGCGTCACCCGCTCGCCGATAGTCGCTCTGCGGCGATCGCCGAGTTCGCGCTCGTGATCGCCGACGGGCTCAGCGCCGTGAACGACGACGGCGAACTGTTGGAGCCGTCGCGGATCGAGAAGCTGGTGTCGGTGCTCGAGCGATGCGGTCTCGGCTGGGCGGCTCGCCTGACGCGTGCCTCGCTGGCGCTCACCTCGCAGGTCGATGGTTGCGAGGTCGCGCATGCGGTGCATGACGACTGCAATCGAGACTCGGATGCCTGGGGCGCCGCGCTGTCGCTGCTGTTCGAAGCGGTCGGACGCCTGCTGCGCGCAGAGGACGGGTGCACCGAACTCGACAACGCGGCGCAAGCCTTCACCGACCTCGGCGCCGTGGCAATGGTCGGCCTCGTCGGTCAGCTCCGCCGTGACTCGGCCGGCAGCCGCCGAGCTCGCGCCGCTCATCCTCAGCAGGTCATCTCGATGCAGGTGTGCTGCTTCGCCGCGCTCGAAATCGTCGTCGACGAGAAGCCGATCGACCTATCCACGGTGCGACCTCGCGCGTTGTCGGTCTTGCGACTGCTTGCCCTGCATGCCGGCAGACCCGTCCACCGCGAGGTCTTGATGGATTCGCTGTGGCGCGAGGTCGACCCAGACGCCGCTCTGCACAGCCTGCAGGTGGCCGTGTCGTCGTTGCGCAAGCTGATGTCGGATCGCCCATCTCCCGGCATCATCAGGCAAGGTGACGCGTATCAACTGGAGATGGGACCAGATGCATCGTGCGACGTGCGGTCCTTCCAGGAAGCTCTCGCCGCTGCAACCGCAGCCGTGACGAGGGGCGAGGATCGCCAGGCGCACGACGAAGCGATGCGTGCTGTCGACCTGTATCGAGGCGACCTCTTGCTCGACGAAGGTCCGGCCGAGTGGGTTGTCGGTCATCGCGATGCACTGCGGTTCGACATGGTGCGGGCGTGCACGATCGCCGGTGAGTCGGCGATGAAGCTCGGCATGCCGCAAGAAGCCACGCGTGTGTCGGAGCGCGGCCTCGGTGTCGATCGGTACGCCGATGCGCTGTGGCGCTTGCAGATCGAGTCACTCGAGCAGTCGAGCGACAAGGCCTCGGCCGAGCGGGTGCGACGATCCTGGCAAGAAATGATGGACGAGCTCGGCGTCGCCTGAGCAAGTCACGAAATATCCGGCGGCGCCGGATATTTCGTACCTGGCCTTATGCGGACCCTCGTCTGTCTGGTCAACCGGAGAACTTCCGCGATCCTTAGGGGATGCGGCGGTCGCGCTCCCTTCTTGCAATCGGGCTGATCGTGATGCTCGGCTGCGGTGATCCGGCCTCAACCTCGAGCGACTCCTCTCCTGCCCAAACTGAAGCGCCACCGTCGAGCTCCACGTCGACGACGACCATCACGACGGTCGTCGAGCCAATCGACTCCGCAACGTTGCCCGGCGTCGAGGTCCAACCTGGATTGCTCCCTTGTGTGGATGCCACCACACAGTTGGCACCGACCATCCTGCCCGGATGGCAGCCGTTCGTGCTCCAAGCCTTGCCTACCGGTATCTGCGGCCAGCCGACGTTCTTGATGATGTCGCTCGTCCTCCCAGGTGGCAGCGACAGTCCGGGCACGCTCGTCACCATCCTCACCTCACCAGCCGCCGGCGCGGCGCTCCAAGCCGGAGAGCCGATAGCCATCAACGGCGAAACCGGCAGTCTCCAGCAGTCGGCGATGGCCGATGGCCAACCGGCGAACTCCATCAACATCGTGTTCGGCGCGGTCGCGATCGAGGCCCACGGCAACGCCGATGTGGAGACGCTCACAGCGATAGTCGCCGGCATGCATCTTGTCGACGACTCCGAATGGGCGAATCTCGTTGGCGCTGTTCCGCAGGCTTAGAAGCAGGGTCAGAAGAGGGCTTCGCGGCGGCCGTCGGCGTGGATCTGGAACGTGCGGTGGGTCTCGCGGGTGATCGTGCCATCGAGCGCGGTCTCGGCGACGTAGAAGTCGACCGACATCGAGGCGACGTTGTTGTCGAAGTACGGGCGTCCGAACGCGACCTGCACATCGAGATGTCCGACGCCCGCGTCGCCGATCCAGTCGACCCAGCCGACCGCGTTCTCGATGAACAGGTAACGCTCATCGCCGTGCTCCCAGGCGCGGCCCTGCCAGTTGCAGTAGAGGTGATACTCGCCGGATTGGCCCGACTCGCCAGTGTTCACCGCCATCTGCCAGCGAAGGTGATGATCCTCCGGCTGCACGTCGTCACGAATCGCGGCGATCGTGTGCTCTCCCATGTTGATGGGGTACGCACACGCCGCGATCGGCATGCTGAGCTGACCGGTTGACGCGAACACTGGATACCACACGTCAACGATGCGGTTATAGGCGTCGGTGAGATCGAACTCCATATCGATGGGCACGGTGGGTCACTTCTTCTTGAAGAACTCGATCTCGGTCAGCGCCATGTCGGTGCCGTCGATCGATTCATAGACACTGGTGATCGCGATCTTGAAGCGTTGAACGTCGCCGCCATTCTTGATGGTGAGCGTCTGCTCTTCGGGGGTGTCCTTCAGGTTCACCTCGTACGAGCCGGTCGGGAAGATGAAGAGCAGTGTCTTCGGTCGGTGGTGGGCTTGGAAGTTGTCGGACGCACCGTTGCGGACGATGATCTTTGACAGATCGACCTGCTCGTTCAGGTTGACGTCGAGTTCAGGACGGAAACTGGCGCTCGGTGGCGAGCTGATCCAGTAGGTGTTGCTGCCGAGGTCGGTGGCCATCGACGCAACGTGGGCTGGATCGAGCGGCGCGGCCTCGTTGGAAGTGGTTCCCGGACCTGCCAGCACAGGGTCGTACTGAGGATGGATGATCGACATCACCTTGTCCTTGCCCGATGTGTACCGGTCGTTGACCCAGTTGCGGAACGGCGAGTACACGCCGTAGAGGATGCCGAGCAACAGCAGCACGATCCCGCCGATGCGACGGACCGGGGCGATGAAGCGTGCTAGTCCCTTGCGCTTCGGTCGCTTCCTGCCACCCTCTGTCGCTGTCCACGGGCGTTCGCCTGCCATCGCAGACTTCGGCTTGCGCTTCGGCAGGATGCGCCTCCACCACGGGACACGCACGACTGCGGCCGTGGCCAGTGACGTACCGCAGCGGCTGCAGAACTTGCGGCCCGGAGGATTGGCCTCGCCGCACTCGCCGCAGATCAGGTCGCCCTTCTGCGGTGTGCGCGTCGGTTTGCCAGGTTGAACCTTCGGCGGCTTCTTCTTTGCCGGCGCCTGTGGTTGGATCGCCTGAGGCTGCATCGCCTCGGGTTCGGTGGCCGTCGCCGGCGGTGGCGTCGCGACGAGCGCGGCCGCCGCGGGCGACGGCTCGGTCCGAGTCGGCAGTGCCGGGCCCGCGCCGGGAGCCGAGGGCGTTGGAGGCTTGGCCACCAACGCGGCAGCGATCTGGCGAGCCTCGCTCGATCCCGGGCCAGCCGTCGGCGGGGCGGGTGCGCCAGACGCCGCGGCAGGACCGGGCAGCCCTGGCGGAGCAAGAGGACCGGGCGCTGCGACGGGTGGTCCCGGGGGTGGCCCGCCGACACCTGGTGCGCCGGGTGCTGGTGGTCCCCCCGGGCCGGGACCGGGGGTCCTGGGGGTCGTGGTGGTGGTCCGCCGGGTCCTGGTGGGGGTCCGGCTGCGCCTGGTGGTCCCCCTGGTCGTGGTGGTCCGCCGGGTCCTGGTGGTGGTCCTGCCGGCCGGGGTGGTCCGCCTGCGCCTGGAGGTCCACCCGAGCCGGGGGGTCCTGGGGGTCGTGGTGGCCCGCCTGGTCCTGGTGGTGGTCCGCCTGGTCGTGGTGGCCCGCCGGCACCTGGAGGTCCACCCGGGCCGGGGGTCCACCTGGTCGTGGTGGTCCGCCGGCGCCTGGAGGTCCTGGTGGTCCACCTGGTCGTGGTGGCCCGCCGGCGCCTGGAGGTCCACCCGGGCCGGGGGGTCCTGGGGGTCCTGGGGGTCGTGGTGGTCCGCCGGGTCCTGGTGGTGGTCCGCCGGCTCCTGGTGGTCCCGCTGGACGTGGTGGTCCGCCGGCTCCTGGTGGGCCTCCAGGGCCTGGCCCGCCCGGACCGCCTGGCCCTGCGGGGGTTGCCCCCTCGACCGGCTTGGCCTCGCCGACGTCGGCGTAGATCACCTTCTGGATTCGTTCGTACAGGCTCCTCTTCTGCTGGGGCTCTTCGGGTTGCTCGACGACGGGCGTCGGTGCCGCTTGCTTCTCGCCCGTCCACTCCAAGAAGCTGCCGCACGCGCCGCAGAACGAGTCGGCGTCAGCGTTCTTGAAGCCGCACTCCTTGCAAACGATCATGAGGGATCCTCTCCGCCTTTGCTCTTGCCCTTGCGGCGCTTGGCGATTTCGACCACATGGACAACGTGCGCTGGTTTGGCTGCGGCCACCATCCTGTCGACGGTGCCCGCATTGATGCTCGATGGATCGTCGACACTAACCCTCACGGCCATGCGTGGCTGGTCGTCTCCGGGCGGATCGGTGCCAGGGGTCAGCGACCACGCTGCCCCGCCGCTCTCGGCGATCTCCACATCTCCACCCGTGTAGATGGCCAGTTCTGCGGTCAGGCCGCGGATCGTGCCACGCCAGCGGTACAGCTCGGCGATGTTGGCGATGAACGCGCGACTGCGCTCCAGCGGCCAGCCCTCGTCGATGACCACCCCCACCCAACCGGCGAGCCATTCGAGGAAGTCCTCGGGCGCGAGCCACGGATCGACGTACGTGTCGAGGCAATCCAGTGTGGTGAACACCGGCGCGAGCACGTCGTCGAGCCCACCGGTGAACTGCGCGGTGAACAGATCGTCGTGGTAGATGCCGGGCAGCTGCGAGACGATCGGCACCGGTGAGTGCAGGCCAGGGATCGTGCCCCTCACTGTCGACTCTCAAGTTCGACGGTCATGGTTCGACGACCCTGATCTGATGTTCGTACGAGAAGGCAATCGCGCTCGGAGGACAATTCGAGCCGTGTCGTGGCCTGCCCTCGCTCACCGGTCACCGGGTTCGCGCCGAACAGCCGGATCTCTTCCACGAAGTCGACGCCACGGATCTCCTGCAACGCGGTGTACGCCTCGCCCGACTGAATCGGGCGACCCCATGGCCAGCCACGGCCATCGGGACCGCCGACCAGCGGGTTGAAGTACCGGTGCAGCACCGCGGACGCCTCTTCGCGGACTCGAACGATGCTGGTCTTCGGCTTCGCCTTGACCTGAGCCACGACGGTGACACCTTGGTACACGGGCGGCTCGATGATGACGCGAGTCCCGACGAGCCGTGCTCCGTCGAGCGCGTTGAGAATGCGCGCCATCGTCTCTTCGCTCGGCACGAGGTGCTCGAAGCTGATCTGTCCGTCGATGATCGGCGCAGCGGGCACGACGAGGATGCGAACGCTGCCGGACTCGGCACCATCGCCTGCCGGCAGGCACTTGACCCGTGCAATCTCGGGTGCCGCTGCTCTGGTGAGCTGCTCGAAGTCCTCAGCGGTCACGGCGCGATTTCGCGTGCGCAGCAGGATCGGACCGCGTGTCTTCGCCGACTCGAGATCCTCACCGTCGACGCCGCCCGTGGCCGGTGCGCGGTTCTCGACGCCGGCGATGAACGGGATCGAGGACTTCAGCGTGCGGATGGATCCGACACCGACGTTCCCGATCCGGCCGCCACCGGTGGCATACGCCTCGATCTGCACGATCGCGCCTTTCGGTGCGACCGCGCCGTACTGGCGCAACGTGCCATCGGCTTCGCGTACTCCGGGCCCGAACGTGATCACGCCGTGCACTGCGTCGAGCACGAAGTGGTTGTCGTCGGCAGAGCTGTCGGCGAAGTGCTCGGTCTGCTGCCATTCGGTCGAACCCTCGTCCGACGTCACCCGGAGGCGCAGCGAGTCGCCGGCCGGCAGGACTGGTGCATACGACGTCTTGAACGACTCGCCGGGCACACCTTCCGACACGCCCAACGTCTCGTTCTCGATGACATCGGCGTGGGCGGCGTCCGCGGTACCACCGATGGTGTCGGCGACGAGCCCGTGGATCATTGGTGATGCACTGTACGAGGGCTGACCCTCCACGGCGGGTGACACCCTGGCTCGCAACCAGCCGGCGCGCTCGCCATCGAGCAGCGTCGCCGAGTGCTGCCGCGGGACGTGCACGATGATCGATCCGTCGCGGTTCAAGCCGCCCGTTCCGTCCTCACTCACCTCACACGCGTGCCACGTGGTGCCGTCGTACGCCTCCCACTGAAGCGGTGGATCGTCCGGGTCCACGCCGACGCCTTCGATGGTGCACTGGAACTGCAGGCGCACCGCGCAGCGCGGAACGGCTTCGGTCAGCCCGACCAGCAACGCGTCGCCCGGTGTCGGCGGATTGTTGAACGCGGCGAACGGAACC
This sequence comes from Ilumatobacteraceae bacterium, assembly GCA_963746365.1. GTDB lineage: Bacteria > Actinomycetota > Acidimicrobiia > Acidimicrobiales > Ilumatobacteraceae > JAENVT01. Next base: position 21,288 of record CAVVBH010000033.1, read on the forward strand.
CGCAGCCTCAGTTGTTCGGTTCGCTCTTCGCGATTCTCCGCACCCACGCCCGCTGTCAGCACCGAACCCAGCGAGCATGCAACGATCGGCAGATCCTCCACGGTGGTGAACACCACCGGGTCCTCGGTCTCGGTTCGCAACGTGGCGGTGCGCGTGCCGCGCGGCAACGTCAACGTGGCCTGCGCGGGCGACGACAGGTAGAACGTCACACCGGTGCGCGCCGAGGTTGCCGGGAACAGCTGCAGCCCGATCAGTTCGAGGAACTTCAGGTACAGCCGATCCGGTACGCGATTGAGGCGGTAGAGCAGGACATCGGTCATGTAGGCGAACGTCTCGATCAGTGTGACGCCCGGGTCCGACACGTTGTGGTCGGTCCATGTGGGGCAGCGGGCCATGACCATTCGCTTGGCATCGTCGACCAACTGCTGAAAGCGGCGGTCGTCGAGATCTGGTGCGGGCAGTGCCATCAGTAGTCACTTCCATCGTCGGGGATCGTGTAGTAGGGGAACACAAGGTTGCGGCGATCGTTGGTGCCCTTCACCGCGTATTGGATGTCGATGAAGACGAGTTCGTGAGCGTCGACGTCGGGCGTTGCGATCACCTTGATCACATCGACTCGCGGCTCCCATCGCTGCAGCGCCCGCTTCACCTCGAACGCAAGGGCAGTGGTCATCTCCTCGTCGACACTCCGGAAGACGAAATCGCGCACACGTGAACCGAACTCGGGACGCATCGGTCGTTCGCCGGGATACGTCAGCAGGATGATCCGCATCGACTCTTCGAGCTCGCGCTCGCGGCGCACCATCGCGATGCCACCCGACGCGGTGAGCTGCGGCGGGAAGGCCCACCCCGTTCCGACGAAATCGTGATCAACAGGCATTCGTCGTCTCCCTAGTTCAACTTCACCATCGAGCCGGACAACTCCACCAGACCTGCGCCACCATCGACCTTCACGCCGGCGGTGCCCTTGATCTCGACGTTGGCCGTGCCACCGTCGAGCACGATGCCGGTGCCACCCTTCAACGTGAGCTTCCCGGGCGCCGCTGCCTCGATGGTCACGTTGCCGGCGCTCTTCACCGTGATCTCTCCACCTTGCGACTTCTGCTCGATCGAGATCTTGCCGATCGGGTTCAACTTGCCGCCGTCGCAGACGATCTTCAGCTCACCGTTGACGATGTCGAAGAACAGCTCCATCTTGTGGTCGGCGTCGCCGAGCAGGATCGTGCCTTTCGTGGGTGGGTTCGGCGTCAAGGGCGACGGGATCTCGTCTTCGAACGTCAGCTGGTTGCCGATGCGCGACACGATGCCGCGCTTCACGATCTGCGCCGACAGGCCGGCTGCCTTCACCGCGGTCGACAGCAACGGATGCGATGATTTGCCGTTCAACAGACCACCGATGACATACGGCCGGCGCGCATCGCCGAACTCGAAGCCGACGAGCACTTCGTCGCCGACCTCCGGCAGGAACAGGTTGCCCCACTCCTTGCCCATGCCGACCTGCACACAGCGGGCCCAGTCGGTCTCGTAGAACGGTGCGAGCCACGGGAACCCGAGCTTGACCCGGCCCATCTTCTCCGGATCGTTGTTGTTGGTCACGATGCCGACGACGTTGCCTTCGATCGTCGATGGGCGAACGCTGGCGCTCCCGAGAGAAGTGAGACCCAGCAGGGTGCGGTCGTGGCGACCGCTGACCTCGAAGTGGGTGGAGTACCCACCCACCTCGGATTCGAACTGGTGTCGAGCGGCGGTGACGATCCACTCGCCGGTGAACTCCTCGGCCACCCCGCCGATCACGACCTTCTTGCCGGCCTGCACGCCGGGGTTGCCGTAGCACGTCCCCTCGGCCTCGAGGATGGTGCTCGCCAGATGCTCGGCAACGCCCTTGGCCATCTCGTCGACTGCCGAGGTGGTGGGAGAGCCCCAATCGAGCGGGCGGTTGGAGATCACGCGTGCCTTCATGCTGGGCATCAACCCAAGGTTCGGAAGGCCGGGGATGTTCGGCAGGGTCGGGATCGGGAACGGCAGGCCGGTGAACGACCCCGCGAGCGCCTGAGGATCCGGATCGTCGTCGAGCTTGGCCGTGCCGGTCTTCAGCGGCGCGGTCCCCACCACGACCTCCGCCTTCTTGTAGTCGTAGACCCGCACTTCCACCTCGGAGGGGATGTTCGCGGCGCTGCGCCGGGGCCGGAACGATTGCAGGTTCTGTTGGAACGTCAACGTCGGCGGGCCACCATCCGGCCAGGCTGGCTGCGGCGCCGGCGACGGCGCCACCGATTCCGCCTCCACCACTCGGCTTTGCACTCGATGCCTGGCGGAAGAAGAACTTGCCCTGGGCCACACCGGTCTCGAACCCGATCTCCTGAGCACGGCCGCGTAGGAAGTCCCAATCCGTCTGGCTGATCTGCGACACGTGACGATGCGTCGTCGACGTGTCGCTGATGTCCGTCTCCCCGAACCCGGCCTCGCGGCGATCTTCGACGCGATGTCGGAGTCCTTCATGTCGACGAACGTCCGCGTGCGGCTCGAGCGCTGCAGGCGATGCGACTTCTCGTACCCGCGGATGATCGTGAAGATCGTCAGCCCGTGATACTCGCCCTCGATCGAGGTGACCTCGCCTTTGATCAGGCACTCGGCTTGAGGTGTGCCCGATGCCCCGCCGTAGACCTCGACGAGGCTGCCGATGCGCACCATCAATTCGTCGACGACCGAGTTGTCGGTGTCCTCGAACGTCAGCTCGAACATGTCGGGTAGGTGAAGACGCGTGTCGACGACCGTGCGCTTCAGCTTGGGTGCGACCGTCGGCAACAGGTCGATCGAGTTGACCGAGACGGTAGGGACGACCGAAGCCGAGAGGTCGGTGAGGTCGGGGACCAATGACACGTCAGGTCACCGCTTCCCGACGATTTCGTTCGCGTTGGGCAGGTAGACCGTGTCGCCGGGCTTGACCCGGAATGGATCGTCGATGTTGTTGGCCTCGGCGACCCCGCGCCACAACTTCGGGCTGCCGTACGCGTTGGTGCTGATGGTCTGCACGTTCTCGCTCGCGCTGACGATGTGACGTTGGCGTCCGGGCAAACCACCCGACGTGGGGTTGGTCGGCAGCATGCCGAAGATGTTGAACTCCTCGACGACCTCGAACACGATCAAGGCCCGATCGGGATTGCCGGCCGCGCTGAATCGCTCGAACGTGACCTTCACGTCCTTCAGGATGCAGCGCATGATCTGCGTGCCCCATTGGAAGATCAGGGCCGGTGGCTTGGAGGCGAGGTTGATGCGCCCGCCGGTCAGCGCGCCGACGGCCGCGCCGATCAACTGGCCCAGCAAGCCGCCGCCAGGGTCCATCCACGCGTACAACTGCTCGGCGCGATCCTGAACGTCGTCGCCGACGAGGTACCCGTTGCCGACGAGCGACTTCGGCGGCGCCTTCAGCAGGATCGACGGTGTCGACCCCACGCCCGCAGGCGATGCCCCTGGCCGGTTGGTCGTCGCCGCAATCCGGTTGTACTTCAACGTCTCGGGGTTGAAGTCGAACTCCACCATTTCGAATGGCAGCTTCTCGTTGATCAGTTTCGCCTTCATGGCATCTCCTAGAGAAAGCCTTCGTGGACGAGCTCGAGGATCTCTGAAGCGACTTCCTTGCCGGTGGCGTTCAGAGTCGGGCCCTTCCACGATGCGGGTCGGGCGTTCGCGAACGTCCACTCGGACACGGTCTGGTTGTGGCTGTCGCGCAACGTGATCGTGGCGGTGCCACCCTCCGTGGCGTCGACCATCGAACGAAGCCACGACATGACCTTGCCCGAGTCGCTGGCCGTCATCGCCCGCTTCAAGACCAGATGCGGATAGTTGACCCGGTCAGGCAGATAGACCTTGCACTCGTTGTTGCCACCGACCTTGATCTCCTTCAGACCGAAGTCGACCTTCAGGCCGTCGCACGATGACCAGGCGCCCAGATCGATGCCGTCCACGATGACGTCGAAGCGCATGATGAGCCCATACTGGGTCGTGTCGAGCAGAGGCATGGCGTCAGCGTCCGATCAGGCGATGTCGTCGTCGAGGAAGCCGAGATGAACGACTTCGAGCTGCTCGGTCGCGATCTTGCTGGTGCCGGCGTCGAAACCGCTGACCGACCACTTCGACGGCATCGCGCTGCGCATCTCCCACGTGAAGACCGGCTTGTCGGCGCTGTCCTTCAGCTCGATCACCATCAGGCCGGGCTTGTGGCTCTTCGCCGTGTCGCTCAGCCACTTCTTCACCTTCTCGGTATCCGCAGTGACGGCGCGGCTCAACTTCACCGTCGAGTACTTGGTCGCTCCGGGGCAGTACCACCTCGAGTTCCAGGCGTCGCCGGCTCGGTACTCGACGACGTCGAACGTGACGTCGAGCCCGTCGACCTTCGCCCAGCTGCCGAGGTCGATCTCGCCTGGGGCGTCGACCTTGACAGTGAATCGGTTGGCAAGTGCCAGAGGCACATCATCGGCAATGGGCATTGTTTCCTCCTAGCGGAAATCGGCGAGCAGGCCGGCTCGCTCGCGGTCGACCAGCAGTTCCTGGCGCAATCTGCTTCGAATGGTGGGATAGAGGCGTGTGGCGAGCTCGTCGAGTGCGTACGGATCGCCGACGATCCTGTCGACGGTCTCGTGTGCCGCGCCGGGATGCGACGCCGCGGCAGTGTGCGCGGCAGCGGCATGTGCCGCTGCCGGATCGGTGTGCGCCGGGTCCGTGTGGGGTGCCGTGGTGGTGCCCGGTGCGGCAGGCGTGGTTGCCGCACCGTGCTGCGCAGCGACCTCGTTGTGGAGGCCCCGTTCGAACTCGCTGTCGAACCCGAGCAAGGATCCGAACAAGCCGATCTCGGCGTTGACGATGTCTCCGCCCAGTGCCGTGCCGAGCGCCTGGAATCGACCGCCCATCGTCGCGTCCGTTCGCCAATGCTGCTCGGGCGCGGCGTGGGCGCCGGTGCCCGTTCCTGCGGCCCCGTGTGCGGTCGGCGAAGTCGGTGTGGTGCCTGTCGGATGAGCACCGGCTGTCGACGCAGTGCTCGAGGTAGCGGTCGGCGTCGTGCCAGGTGTCGTGGTGCCGGTCGGCGTCGTGGTGCCAGTGGGTGTCGTGCCGCCCGGTGTGACCCCCGGCCGGGGTGTCGTCCCGAGGCCGCCGCCGGGTCGCATTCCGCCGGGCCTGCCGGTCGTCGGTGGAGCACTCAAGGTGTTGAGCAGATCCTCCTCCGACGGCATCACGGGGTCGTCGGCGTTGTCGAACAGAACTGTCAAGGCTCTGTTGAAGTTCTCGTCGGGAACGTCGAGCAGCGCAGCCTCTTGCCGTGCCGTGCGTCTCTCGTTGAGACGCTGCAACGCGAGGGCAGCCTGGGTGTCGAGCGCGGTCAGACGATCAGCGACTTCTTCGTTCACGCGAGCGTCGATCGCTGCGCAATGTCTCAGCATCCAACGAGGTCGAACGCTCGAGATCGTGCCGTGCTTGCGTGTCGTTGAGGTTCGTCAGCTCGACCCGGCGCAGATGTTCGAGTCGGAGCTCGGTGAACGCCTGCGTCACCTGCTCTCGCCGGTGCTGACGATCCTCGCCTGCCAGTTCGTGGCGCTGCTGCCCCATGAACTCGTCGCTGAATCCGAACATCGACCCGGCGATGCCCAGCATGTCGTTGCCCAGTCCCTGGCTCAGCGTGTTGCCGAACGTGCTGAGCGGGTCCCAATGCGTCTGACTGGTTGCGTGGGCGGTCGGGGTGTCGCCCGCCAGCCGCTGCGTACCCGCCGATGCGGTCATCGACGACGGCGGCATGGTGAACACGATCCCGCCACTGCCATCCGACTTCGCCAGGCCGCTGTCGACCATCTCGCGCATCATCTGTTGTGCCGACGACACCACGTCACTGTCGCCGTGGTCCTTGCCCGGTTGTGGCCGCGCGTGCAAGAGGTCGGGAGATGGCTTGACGGCTCCTCCGTCGCCGCGGACGAACTGCTCGACCCGTTGCGCATGGGCCTCGAGCGCTCGGCCGGCCTCAGTGGCCTCGTCGTGCAGCACACCGTGCACGATCTGTTGTGCGGCGTGGGTCAACTCGTGGGCCACCGTTGCCCGACCCCTCGGCTGGTCGAGCGGGCCGACATCGTCGTGCAGGTAGATCTGCCCGTCGCGGGTGAATGCCTGAGCACCCATCGACTCGGCTTCGGCAGAAGCGCTGGGGCCGCGATGTACCAGTCGGTCGCCGACGTCGATGCCCAGGACGTCGCGCATGGTCGCACGCACGTCGCCCGGCACCGGCTCCGTCGAAACTCCCATGTCGCCGTCTCCGCCGCGGTCTCGCTCAGCGCGCATCGCCTCGGGCAGCGGGCCGTGATACGCAGGCCCGAGACCACGGCGGCGCGAATCGGCAAGACCGGCCCGCCGACCATCCGCCGGAGATCCGCCCGCCGGTGGCTCGCTCTCCGGCCGCGTCGGGTGCACGTCGACTGAAGAAGCGATCGGAGCCGCGGCGTCGTGTCCGCCGGGCAGGTCGATGGCAAGGAGCTGCTCGACCGCCGACCGTCCATTTCCCCCGCCGTGTTCGCCGGTCAGCGCTGTGACGTGGCGGTGCTCGATCGCTGGCAGCGGCGATGACTCCTGCAGCTCCGGTGCAGATGCAACATCGTGGTCGACGACCGACGGTGCCAGCACGCCGCGAAACGACCCGCTGGGAGCATCGATCTGGCGCACCATCTCGAGGCGCGGCGGGCGCACGAGGACCTGTTGCGTGGCCAAACCCTCGGTGAATGCCCGTGCTGCGGCGGTGAGGCTGATCGGCCGTCCACCTGTCACCTGCAGCGGTGGCAGTGTCGCCCAGTCACGTCGTGCCGTCGCGATGATGTGCGCTGATGTCGCGGCCGGTTCGGCCCGCGCCGGTTCAACGGTCGTGGTCGAACCGACATCCCCAGCGGCCGGTGCCGTTGCGGGGTGGGCGTGACGGACAAACGGCCATTTCATCAGATACCGGTGCCGCCGTTGATCTCTCGATTGATGTCACCGATCGCGTTGATGAAGGTCCGCCGCAGCGGATGCTCCATCGCCAGGATCGTTTCGAGCGGCCAATGGAAGTAGTAAGCGACGTACGAGACCTCTTCCACCAACTGCGCGGTCGCGTACGTCATGATCCCCCCGGCGCATCACCGCTGATGTCGACAGCGAACCCGTGCGCGCACTTGGGACATGTCACGTTGACCCGTGTGCCGCCGTCCTGATTGATCCGGCGGTACAGGTCCTGCAGAAAGGCGAGATCCGACGCGAACAGGTTCTCGATCACACGACTGTCGACCTCGGGCAGCGAACCGAGAGTGGTCACGGTGCGAGTCAGCAGCAACACCGACAGGTATGCAGGGTTCTCGCGCACTCTCGGATCGGTCTGTGGCCAGATCTCGTCGCCCGCCGTGGCCAGGCGCATCACGCCGTCGCGATGCAACTGGCCGCGACCGTCGACGTACCCGCGTGGGAGCGTGAACGGGAACTCGGTGCTCAGCGTCGATGGCGAACGATCGAGCATCGGGGTGCTCATGCCGCCACCCGTTGCAGATGATCACAAACGATCGTGACCGTCTCGGTGAGCACTTCCGAGGATCCCGCACGCAGCGCCCCGAGCTCGATCTTGCAGGGCCAGGCGTTCTCGAGGTGATAGCGGGCGACCGGCTTGCCGGACGCGTCGAACATCACCAACGAGCAACTCTTGCGAGCGGCTCCCATCTCGCCGAAGCGGGCGGCCTCGTGCCATGTCCACATCTGCGGATCCTGTGTTTGGGCACGCTTCAGGGTGATGGTCGCCAACACCGGGTTGGATGGAATGTTCATCTGCACGAGGCCCTTGTCGCCCGACTCGATGAACTCGACCGTCTTGATCTCGGTGCGGATGCCTTGCAGCTCCGAGAACGAGGCGATCTCGTATCCGTCGACGGTGATCGAGAACCTCGCGGCAGTGATTGGACTACTTTCCGGCATTTGTCAGACTCCTCATTCCTCAAGTCCGGCACCGCCGGAGAACTGGCTGATGCGGAACACGACGAACTCCGCAGGCTTCACGGGTGCGATACCGATCTCGACGGTCAAGATCCCGGCGTCGCGATTTTCGGGCGGGTTGTTCTCTTCGTCGCACTTCACGAAGAAGGCCTCGGCGGGCGTGCGTCCGAACAATGCCCCATCGCGCCACACACGGCGCAGGAACATGGTGACGGTGCGGCGCACCGAGTCCCACAGCTTCGAGTCGTTCGGTTCGAAGACCACCCAGTTCGTCCCCGACAGGATCGACTCCTCGACGAAGTTGAACAACCGGCGCACGTTGAGGTAGCGCCACTCCGGATCGCTCGACAATGTGCGGGCGCCCCAAACGCGGATGCCCTGACCCGGGAACGTGCGCACGCAGTTCACGGCAATCGGGTTGAGCTGATCGTGCTCGCCCTTGGTGATGTTGAGCTCCAGCGAGATGGCACCTCGGATGACCTCGTTGGCGGGTGCCTTGTGCACACCACGGGTGTCGTCGTTGCGGGCCCAGATACCGGCGATGTGACCGGACGGCGGAATGAAGATCGCCTTGCCGCGTGTCGGGTCCATCACCTTCAGGCGCGGGTAGTACAGCGTCGCGTATTTGCTGTCGTACCCGGCTTCGTTGACGCGCCAATCCTTGATCTGCTGCGCGTTGAGCGCCGGCGGAGGATCAAGGATGGCAACGCGGTCGGCCATCAGTTCGCAGTGGGCGATCATCGCCAACTGCACCGCCTTGAAGCCCTCCATGTCGAGCATGCCGCGCTCGAGCGCGGCGGTCAGGTCGGGCACGCAGAGCATCGTGACCTCGTCGATCGCCTCGAGACCACCGAAGCCGGTGCGGTCCGACGAGTCGCCGACATAGTCGGCCGGCGTCACCGACACGGAGTCAGGCAATCCTGTTCCTCCGTAGAGGTTGACGCGGCTTCCCTTGTGCATCTCCATCGTTCCGCCACCGCGAACTTCTTCCACGGTGATCAACTTGGAGTCGGCCTTGACACGCGTGGCGACGTTGTTGGGGCCCTTGCGGAGCGTGACGTTGTCGAAGGTCTCCTCGACCTTCCCGTTGCGATTGACGATCAGCTTGAACTGATCGTTGTTCTCGCCCGGCTCCGAGGCATCGGCCGTCTCGACGGTGATCGAATCGCCGGCAGGGCCGCTCTCGAGCGCCTTGACGACCAAGCCGGGCTTGCCCTCTCCGGCCGGCAGCTCCCCTTGAGCGGTGGGCGCTCCGGCGGCATCATCGCCGTCGTCGCCGCCGATCCGCACGACGTAGGCCGCGCCGCCACCGTTGAGGAAGTACCCGTACACCGCGTGGGCCAGGTACGACCCGTCGACGAAATCGCCGAAGCTCTGGGTGAACTGGGTCCAGTTGGTCACCAGCGTTGGTTGGTTGGCGGGGCCCTTTTCGGCAAATCCCACGAAAGCGGCGACCGCTGTTCCGACTCCCTCGATCGGCTTCGACCCAGACGACACCTCCTCCATGTAGACGCCGGGCGACAAGTAGGTCGGCATGGGTGGTACTCCCTTGTTTGACGATATGGGTCGGACGATACGGATCGTGCACCTCGAGCACGCTGGCCCGCGGATAGGGCAATGTTGTGGCCAGACTCCCGGTAGGGAAAGGTGCGCTCGATCCTCGGGTCGGGCAATGCGACGTGCACGAATGGGCATGTTCAGGTGTCCGTTGACGTCTTCCCTCGCGGTGATTCGGGGCGGACACTTCGAGCGTGATCGCAGACGCAGACCGATCGCTGGCCAACTTCCTCGGCTCGGCACTCGAATCGAGGACAACGGTGAGCTTCGAGACGCCGAGCGACGAGTGGGCAAAAGCGGTGAGACGACCTGCCGTGTCGTGCTTCTTGCACCGCGTGGTCGAAGACATCGGTCGGCGGAATGCCGATTGGTCGGACGAGCGCGGCCCTGATGGTCGCGTCGGCGCCCGGCAGCCTCCCGTGCGTCACTATCAGCTCCACTATCAGGTCAGCGCGTGGGCCAAGTCGGTCGCCGAAGAGCATCGCTTGCTCGGCACCGTGATGCAGGCTTGCCTGACGGGCGAGATCGTCTCCGCCGAGCACCTTGCCGGCTCGCTCGAGGGCGAGGTGCAACCTCTGCTCGTGCGCCTTGGTGTGCCCGTGCAGGATCCCGGCCCCCAGCCCCACGACGTGTGGTCGTCGCTGGGGATGCCGTTGCGCGCGTCGCTGGAACTGACGCTGGTGGTACCGCTGCGACCGATGCTGGTCACCGACATCGCGCCGCCGGCGGAGGAGCTCACGATCGGCGTGGAGGCCATCGGTGGTGGCCGACGAGGTGTCGGCTCCTCCGATTCGACTCTGTTGTCCGAGAAGCGGTGGACCGCGTTTCGGATCCGCGAGAAGTCGTCGTCAGACGATCCCGGCCTTGACGGCGTAAGCGACCGCGTGTGACCGGTTGCGCAGATTGAGACGTGTCGTGACGTCGTGGATGACGTTCTTGATGGTGCGCTCGGAGTAGGCCAGCGCGTTCGCGATCTCGTTCGTGCCCATGCCGTCGGCCAAGAGCTTCAGCACCTCACGCTCACGTCCGCTGAGACCATCCGGGCCGATGCCACGCGGCGTCAACACATCCTGTTGCAGCCTGCTGACCTGGTTGAGCAGCCGCCCGATCAGGTCGGGCGCCAGCGTGCCGTCGCCGTTGGCCGCCGCGACCACGGCCCGTGCCAGAACCTCCGGACTTGCTTCGCGACGGCGCAGGACGCCGGACACTCCGGCTTCGACGGCGACCATCAGGCCGTTGTCGTCGAGTTGGGTCGCGACGAGCACCACCCGAGGGCAGCCGCCGCGCTGGATGCCGCGGACAACACGAACTGCGGCTTCGTCGATCTCGTCGGTGACGACGACCGCGACGACCGCGTCGTCGATGCAGCCTCGCTCGACGACGTATGCCTCGGGGCGGCCGCGAAGTTGTGCCGCCACGCCCGCCTCTGAGATTGGATCCTCGCCGTGCACGTAGACGGCTACTCGATCTGACATGTTCTGGTTCCCTCCGTTTGCATGCCCCGTCCCGACGAGCCGGAGGCATCCTTGCCCTGTGATGAGACGGCAATGGCCGTCCCAGATACCCCGCGGGCCTTGTCCACCTCATCGACGCCGCCGTTCGGGTGACGGGAGCATGCGCTCGACGCCTCAACGAGCAATCAACGGCGACTCAACGGGCAACCGATCTGCCCCCACGAGGCTTCAACGAGATCGAGGTCGTCGCTACGATCCAGCGCATGGGTTCGAGCGCGTCTCTCGATCGACCCGAGCTTTCGGTTGAACCGGGTCAAGAGGTTTCAGCGCAGCTCAGGGTTCGAAACAACGGGTCTGTTGTCGATCAATTCACCTTTCAAGGGCTCGGCGCGGGCGCCGCGTGGATCGAGGCAGAGCCGGAGGTGTTGTCGTTGTTTCCGGGCGCCGAGGGAACAGTCACCATCCACTTTCGACCACCGAAGTCTCCCAACACGCCGCCAGGGGCGATCCCATTCGCCATCAAGGTCGTCTCCGGTGAGGACCCGACAGGGTCCGCCGTCGAGGAAGGTGTCATCACGGTCGGCCGCTTCGCCGACCGCACTGTCGAGCTCTACCCGCTGACTGCACGAGGTCGTCGCAGAGGTCAGTTCCAACTTGCCATCGACAACCGCGGCAACGCCCCGATCGTGGTTGAGCTCTCCGGCTCGGATCCGGCGAACGCTTGCCACTTCCACTTCGCAGAACAAGCGTTGGTGGTCGAACCTGGCACGGCCCACTTCGCCAGGTTCGACGTCATTCCCAACGACAGGTTCTGGAACGGCCCACCCAAGACCCATCAGTTCCAGGTCCTGGTCAGCGAGATCGCTCGCCACGCTGAGCTACCGGCACCGGTGCTCGCCGCGGCTCCGCCGGGTTCGCCGCCGCCTCCTCCAGACGCGACGCCAACGATGATGCCGTTGCCGGCACCCGTTGCGCCCCCGGAGACCGTCAACGGAACGTTCCTGCAGGAGGCGATTCTCCCGCCGTGGCTCCTGAAGGCCATCATCGCAGCCATTGCGATCCTCTTGATCCTCTGGATCCTGTGGATCACGTTGTTCAAGCCGACCGTCGAGTCGGCAGCGAAAGACGCCGTCGAAGCACCGCTGGCCTCGCTGAACGAAAAGGTCGACGCGCTCGCGCCCGCCGAGACGACGCCAGGAGGTGGCGGCGGAGGTGGTGGCGCCCCGACAACGACCGTTCCCGCAGATGGTGGTGGTGGCGGCGGTGGCGCCACGACGACCACCGTGGCCGGTGGTGGCCCGGTCATCGTCGACAGCACGACCACCACCACACCGACGTCGACGTTCTCCACGCCGTTCGGCAACCCCGCCGACTTCCAGCTCGGCTTCGGGTCACAGGTGCCCGGGGGATCCACCCAAGACTTCGTCAACCCGTTCTCGTCGACGTTCGCCGTCACCGACATGGTGCTGCAGAACCCCAACGGTGACATCGGCTTTGTCCAGATCAAGCGCGATGGCAACGTGATCATGCAATCGGCACTCGAGAACTTCCGAGACCTCGACCTGCACTTCGTTGCGCCGTACATGTTCAACCCCGGCTCGAGCCTCACGATGACAATTGCTTGCACCACGCCGGGGCCGACCCTGCCGGCGTGCGCCGTCTCCGGGTCGTTTGGCGGCTTCCAGAAGTGAGTCATCGCCCGCCCCGTGGGCGGCTGCGCGGTTCGGTATTGGCTGGCCTGCTTGCGATCGTTTCTGTGGGCTGGGCAGGCGAGGGTAGGTCCAACGCTGCCGCACCGGCAGAACTGATCTCCGTCAACCCCAGCGGAGGCGGTGCGCTGGCATCGGACGACTTCGACCCGTCGGTGTCCGGCGACGGCAACATCGTGGTGTTCAGCAGTAACGACTTCGTCGGCAACACCTACTTCGAAGACGTCTGGGTGCGAAATCGGGTGGCGGGCTCGACGACTCATGTGCCGCAACCCAACTTGGGTCCCTTCGGGTCCTTGGCGCGCACGACCAGAGGAGCCCTCAGCAGAGACGGCTGCCACGTCGTGTTCTGGGGTCTCTACTACTTCGACTTCCCGGCCGGTGAGTGGAACATCTACACATGGAACCGTTGTGTCGGTGGAAGCATCCCCGTCGAGATCGCCGGTGGAGTTCTGCCGCCTTCGGCATTCCCGCCCGAGCTGGCGGTTTCGGCTGATGGACGGTATGTCGCGTACACCGCACAACCCTCGAGCGGACCTCCGAAGGTCGCTCGCATCGACACGAACACATCGACCGAGAACGTGCTGCTCATTCCGTTCATCAGCGTCAACTCGATCGACATCTCCGACGACGGCAAGTTCGTCGCTATCGGCGGCCAGCGCAACACCGCCGGGGTGACCAGCAACCAGGTGCTCGGGTGGACAGCGCCGTGCGGGAACGCATGCACGGTGGAGGTGGTCTCCGTCAATGACGCCGGGCAGACGGCTTCTGGGTTCAGCTCCAGTCCGTCGGTGTCGGCCGATGGTCGCTACGTGGCCTTTCGCTCCGACGGTCCAGAGCTCGCCGGGCTGCCGGCGGGCGGACCGGATCAGCTGTACGTGCGCGACCGAGCCGCCAAGATCACGAGGCTGGTCACCGACGTTGCGGGACAGCCGATACAGGCGGGAGCGGTTTTCGTCAGCGATCCAGATCTGACGCCGGACGGCTCGCAAGTTGCGGTCACGCTGAATGATCGGTTCGAGAACTCCCAGGTGTGGGTTGCCCGTTCTACGTCGGGCTTCTACACCACTTCTGCGCTCGATCTGGTTTCGTTCGGAGTCGATGACCAGCCTGTTCCCCAGGGGGCCTACGGGGCATCGATGTCGTCGAATGGCAGGAATGTGGCGTTTGCCTCCAACTCGAGTGCAGCCTTGTCGGGCGGCACCCTCGCCGACTTCCAATACGAGGTGTGGCTCCGCGTGCGACCCATCGCACTCGACGTCACCCCCACGCTCAACTTTGGAACTGTCGACGTCGGCCAGCAATCCGCCCCACAGAACGCGGTGGTCGTGAACACCTCAGGCGTTCCGATCAACATTTCCGGCGTCACCTCGCCGGCCGCGCCGTTCTCGATCACGGGCAACGGATGTAGCGGGACCCTGCCGCCCGGTGCCAGTTGCGCGGTGACCGTCGTCTTCAGTCCCACGGTCGCCGGCCCGGCAACGTCGTCGATCACAATCTCCGGGGACGGCCTGTCGGTCTCGGTATCGCTCGTCGGAACGGGGCGAGCTCCCGAGGGCTCACTGATCATCAACCCTGCCTCCGTCAACTTCGGTACAGCGCCGGTGGGAACGACGTTGCCTGCGCGAAACCTTGTCGTGTCGAACCCCGGCCAATTGGCGGTGCCGTTCTCCGACGTGTCGCTGAGTGGTGGGGATGCCGACCAGTTCGCGATCGCGTCGAACGGCTGCACCGGCTCGCTCGCCGGCGGCGCGTCGTGCACGATCACGGTGACGTCGACCCCGACTCGCACCGGTGCGCTCACGGGGATCCTCAGTGTGCGCGGAACCGGTGGTCAAGTTGCCCAAGCCACACTGCGAGTCAGGGGAACAGGTGTGACGATTGTGTTCACGCCGACGCTGAAGATGAACCCTGGAGTGGTCAGTCCCGGTGAAGTCACGACGGCGATCGGCGCAGGGTTCCCGCCGGGCATCGAAGTGCAAGTGGCCTTCGAGGGCGAGAGCCCGTTCGCGACCGTCACCACCGACGGGGCCGGCGAATTTCACGTCCAGTATCTGTTGCTTCGCAACGGGATACGAATCGGTGGGCGTCAGATCGTCGTCACCAGCCCCGCAGAGTTCACCGACGTTCGAGCCCCGTTGCTGATCGACCTTGCGACGTTCCGGCCGAGTGGGTTCAGCAGTCCGGCCATCACCAGTGGAGTGCGCTCGCTGGTCAGCCGAAACGGCTGACGAACCCCGGCAGGCTCAGCGCTGCAACAGGTCGTAGCTGAACTCCCAGTCGGCTTCGTACCCGTTCTCCACGGTCTCGAGCGTCGACCAGTAGTCGCCGCTCGCAGGGTCGTAGACATGCACCTGCGAGTTGCCCGCATCGTCGGTGTAGATCCCGCCGACCACGATGAAGTGGTCGGGAATGCCGACCATCACCGGGCCGCGACCCAGGATCTGCCACCAGCCGTCGGCGTTGCGGCACGCCTCGGGAAGGATGTTCATCTGTAGCCGCCTGGCCAGCTCCTTGCACTCGGGCTCCTGCGCTCCGTCGTCGCCGAACTCGGCGAACTGCTTCAGGATCTCCTCTTCGGTGGTGTTCATCATCATGGCCGCCGAAGCGGCCCAGCACGACATGGCCTGCGACTGAGCGACATATGTGACGGGATGATCGAGATCGGCCATTGATGTCCTCCTGATGTTGGCTCAACGTCACCAGTGTCCACATTTGGCGCGACGATCTGAAGGGTCGTCGGGGCAGCGCTGCGGCACGGTCGGGCAATAGCCGCGACCCAATCAGGCGCGGGGAAACGATGGCTGTCGACGTGCCGGGTGCAGGGCGAGCAGTTTCGTGAGGCGCACAGTGTCGACACTGCGCATCGCATCGAGACGCTGGCAGCTCGGGCACCACACCGATACCCGTCGCCACGGGCTTTCGCGTTCCTCCCAACCGTCCAACGTGGTTGCGCAGAGGGGACAGGGTCGGCCTCTGCGGGCGTAGATCCAATGGTCTGCGGTAGTCAGTCGTCGACCGGTGGTGTTCTGCGGACCTCGTTCGGCGTTGGCGCGGATGAGTGCGGTGCCGACGCCGACGAGATGCTCCAAGCCCTCGATCGTTCCGACCGGCTGGTTTGGTGAGACACCCGCGATGAATGGAACCTCTACCGCGTAGAGGTTGCCGAACCCGGCGACGTTGCGCTGATCGAGCAGCGCGGCCGCCAAGGCCTGCTCAGGGTCGCGTTGCAGGCGCTCGGTCACATCCGCGAGATCAGGCGTCTCGGGCCCACACAGGTCTGGTCCGAGATGGCCGACGATCTGTTCCTCCTGCGCGGTCGGCAGCAGCTCGACGATCGGAAGGTCGATGCCGGTCAGCCTGCCGCTCTCCATCCACAGCTCGACCCGTCGTCGCCATTCCGGTTCGCGCGCCGGTGGGCCGACCGTCCACGACCCGGTCATCCGCAGATGCGAATGCAAGGTGTTGCCGTTGTCGAACCTGATCAACAGGTGCTTGCCGATCGCGTCGGCATCGATCACCGCCGCACCCGCGAGATCGACGCCCGACAGTCGCGGATCCCTCGTGACGCAACGCAGGCATCGCTCGCCCGCGAAACGCCGGCTGATCTTGTCGGCCAGCCGCCTGATCGTGTCGCCCTCAGGCATCCCACCACCGTACCCAGACGTGCCCGAAGTCGAAGTGCGTAATTTGGACGCGGGACGTGTGCGTTGAAATTACGCACTTCCCTGTATACAGCGGGATGAATGTGCCGTCAGATTCCTTCGGCGGCGTTGAGACCGGCTTCGTCGACCTCATGGCCGGCGCCCAGTCGGCTGAAGACCGAAGGCGGCTCGACCCATGGGTCGGCGAGCGTGCCTGCTTCGGCATCGCGAATGGTTTGCCACACGCGTTGGCTGGTGCAGGGCAGATCGATGTGGCGAACACCGAGATGGGCGACGGCATCGATCACGGCGTTCTGCACCGCCGGCGTGCTGCCGATCGTGCTGGCCTCGCCGATGCCCTTGGCGCCGAGCGGGTTCAACGGCGTCGGTGTCTCGGTGCTGTGCACCTCGAACATGGGGAACTCGGCGGCGGACGGGATCGCGTAGTCCATGAAGTTGCCGGTCAGGGGATTGCCGTCGTCGTCGTAGATCACCTGCTCGTACAGCGCCTGGCTGACCCCGGCAGCGACGCCGCCGTGTTGCTGGCCTTCCACCAGAAGAGGGTTCAACACCGTGCCACAGTCGTCGACGGCGATGTGCCGAAGCAGCGTGACTCTGCCGGTGTCCTGATCGACCTCGACGACCGCGACGTGTGAGCCGAAGGGGAAGGAGGCCTCACCCTGGTCGAAATCGAGTTGGGCGGCTAGCCCGAGCGTGCCATCGGAGTGGTCGATGACCCCGTCAGCGGTCGCAGCAGCCGTGGCCAACGCCGACCAGTCGAGACCCGCGGTCGGCACACCGGCCACGCTCAACGTGCCAGTGGTGGTATCCACCACGATGTCGCCGACATCGGCCTCGAGCATGTGAGCGGCGAGATGCTTGGCCTTGTCGACGAGCGATTCGGTGGCGCGCAACACGGCCGAGCCACCGAGTTGCAGCGAGCGCGAGCCGCCGGTGCCGCCGCCGCTGCGCACCACGTCGGTATCGACGGCCCGTAGCCGAATCCGGTCGATGGGAATGCCGGTCTGGTCGCTGACGATCATGGCGAACGCCGTCTGGTGCCCCTGACCTTGGGGCGACGTTCCGACGAGAATGGTGGCGGATCCGTCGTCGTGTACCTGTACGGCTCCGTACTCGCTGGTGCCGCCGCCCGCTGTGATCTCGACGTACGTCGAGACGCCGATGCCAAGGAGCTTGCGATCGCCGGCAGAGCGTCGAGCAGCCTGTTCGCGTCGGAGCTCGTCGTACCCGGACCATCTGGCGACCGCGTCGAGCGGTGTGCCGTAGGCACCGCTGTCGTAGACGATGCCGGTCAACGTGGTGAATGGGAAGATGTCGTCGGCCAGCAGGTTGCGCCGACGCAGTTCGATGGGATCGATGCCCAACTCGATGGACGCCTGGTCGACGATGCGCTCGAGCAGCGCCGTTGCCTCGGGACGGCCGGCGCCGCGGTATGCGCCCATCGGTGTGGTGTTGGTAGCAGCGACCACGACGTCGAACTGGATCCCGGTGAATCGATACGTGCCGTTGGACATCCGGCGCGTACCCGATGGCAGGAACGCGCCGATACCGGGATAGGCACCTCCGTCACCCACCAGTCGGACTCGGAGTCCGGTGAAGGTTCCATCGCGCTTGCAGCCGAGCTCGACGTATTGGATCTGCCCGCGGCTGTGTGACAGCGCCAGCATGTCTTCGCTACGCGTCGACGTCCACACGACGGGCCGCTGCATCAACTTGGCCGCAGCGGCGACGACCACTTGTTCGGGGTACAGGCCGGCCTTGCCGCCGAACCCGCCGCCGACAAACGGGACAACCACTCGAACCTGGTCCGCGTCCACGCCGAGCGCGCCGGCCAGCAGCATCTGCATCAGGTGCGGCATCTGCGTGGATCCGTAGACGACCAGCCGACCGTCGTCGTCGATGGCGGACGCGGCGGC
Source organism: Ilumatobacteraceae bacterium (assembly GCA_963746365.1). Classification (GTDB taxonomy): domain Bacteria; phylum Actinomycetota; class Acidimicrobiia; order Acidimicrobiales; family Ilumatobacteraceae; genus JAENVT01. The sequence goes on from CAVVBH010000033.1 coordinate 39,575, forward strand.
GTGCGGTTCCATCGGCGCAACCGCGATCCGCTGGTTGACGTAGCGGCCGCGCACCACGATGTCAGCGTCGCCGAACAGGTCTTCGTCGACCGGATCGGTGGTGCCGACGGCGATGTTGTCGCCGTGTGCCTCGAACAGGACCGGTGCATCCTCTGCCAGCGCATCCTCCGCGGTCACGACGGCCGGTAGCGGTTCGTAGTCGACGATCACCATGTCGGCTGCGTCCTTCGCCTGCGTGACCGTCTCGGCCAGCACGGCGACGATGGCCTCGCCGACGAAGCGGACACGGTCTGTCGCCAGCGGTGGACGGGCAAAGTCGTCGTGCACGGTCACCATGCTCTGGTATGCGGCCAGGCCGAGGTCGGCTGCGGTCAGGACCGCCGCTACACCGGGCGCTTCTTTCGCCGCCGCGGTGTCGATGTTCGTGATCAGCGCATGCGCCATCTCGGACCGGACGAACACCACCTGCAGCTCGTTGCCGAGGTCGAGATCGTCGACGTATTCGGCAACGCCGAACAGGAGATCGGGGTCTTCCGTGCGGAGAACACGCGTACCAAGAATCGAACCAGCCATAGCCGCACGCTACCCGGCCGCGTAAGTTACCGACTGATGGAAACAACGGCAGACGAGGTTGCCCTCGGGGCAACCGGCGTGAGTGCCATCGATGTCGTGGCCGTTGCCCGCCGAGGCGCAAAGGTGACGCTGACGGCGTCCGCCAGCGAGGCCATCACCCGCAGCGCTGCGATCGTCGACCGCCTCGCCGACAGCGACGATGCCGTGTACGGGATCTCCACCGGCTTCGGTTCGCTGGCCACCACCTTGATACCCCCAGAACGACGCGAGGAGCTGCAGCGCGCGCTCATCCGCTCGCACGCAGCTGGGATGGGCCCGCTGGTCGAACCAGAGGTTGTGCGGGCGATGATGTTGCTTCGGGCGCGCACCCTGGCGATGGGGTTCAGCGGTGTGCGTCAGGTTGTCGTCGACACGATCCTCGCGTTGCTGAACGCCGACATCACCCCTGCCGTTCACGAGCACGGATCGCTCGGCGCCAGCGGTGATCTCGCCCCGCTGGCACACGTCGGCTTGGCACTGATCGGTGAGGGAGAGTGCGCCGACGCGATGATCGCCGCGGGAATTGAGCCGGTCACGCTGCGGGCCAAGGAGGGGCTGGCGTTGATCAACGGCACCGACGGCATGCTGGGGATGCTGGTGCTGGCGCTCGCCGATCTCGACATGCTCGTGCGCACGGCCGACATCGCCGCGGCGATGAGCGTCGAGGCCCTCATGGCCACCGATCGTGCCTTCGCCGCCGACCTGATGGCATTGCGACCTCATCAGGGCCAAACCGTGTCGGCCGCCAACCTTCGGCGGCTGCTCGACAGCAGCCCCATTGTCGCCAGTCATCGAACCGACGACCCGCGAGTGCAAGATGCGTACTCGCTGCGCTGCACTCCTCAGGTGCACGGCGCGGCGCGCGACACCATCGCATTCGCCCGTTCGGTGGCCGAGGTCGAACTGGTGTCGGCGATCGACAACCCCAGCGTGCTGCCCGACGGCCGCGTCGAATCGTGCGGGCACTTTCACGGAGCACCGGTCGGGTTCGCCTGCGACTTCCTGGCCATCGCCGCTGCCGAGGTCGGGGCCATTGCGGAGCGCCGCACCGACCGCATGCTCGACCGCACCCGGTCGCACGGATTGCCCCCGTTCCTTGCCGAGGACGCGGGCGTCAACTCGGGGATGATGATCGCCCACTACACGCAGGCGGCGATGGTGGCCGAGAACCGCCGCCTGGCATCGCCCGCCAGCGTCGACTCGCTGCCGACTTCGGCGATGCAGGAAGACCATGTGTCGATGGGCTGGGGTGCTGCACGCAAGCTGCGCCGCGCGGTGTCGAACCTCGGGCGGATCGTTGCGTGCGAACTGGTCTGCGCGGCTCGTGGAATCGAACTGCGGCTGCCGGTTCAACCAGCGGCCCCGACCGCTGCTGCGGTTGCGGCGCTGCGCGATGCGGGGGTACTGGGAACTGGACCCGATCGATGGCTGTCGCCGGAGCTCGGCATGGCCGAGGCACTGGTGATGAGCGGCGAGATGTTGAGAGCGGTCGAACGAGTCACCGGACCGCTGGACTGAGCGACGCGAGCGAAAAGAAGGGAGCGAGATGTCAGGACCACGGCCCGTGCGGGCACCGCGAGGCTCGGAGTTGACCTGCCGCGGTTGGCAGCAGGAAGCAGCCATGCGCATGTTGATGAACAACCTCGACCCGGAGGTGGCCGAGCGGCCCGACGATCTCGTCGTGTACGGGGGAACCGGTCGCGCGGCGCGTTCGTGGGACGCCTTCGACGCGATCGTCCGCACGCTCACGACGCTCGCCGACGACGAAACCTTGTTGGTGCAGTCGGGCAAGCCCGTCGGCGTTTTTCGTACCAACGAATGGGCGCCGAGGGTTCTGATCGCCAACTCCAACCTCGTGCCCGAGTGGGGCAACTGGGAGGAGTTCCGTCGTCTCGAAGCGATGGGCTTGACCATGTACGGACAGATGACGGCAGGGTCGTGGATCTACATCGGCACGCAGGGAATTCTGCAGGGCACCTACGAATGCTTCGCCGAGATCGGCCGCCGCAAGTTCGGAGGCACGCTTGCCGGCACGATCACGCTGACCGCCGGCTTGGGCGGCATGGGGGGCGCCCAGCCGTTGGCGGTCACGATGAACGGCGGCGTGGCGTTGTGCATCGACGTCGATGCGTGGCGCGTGGGGCGGCGCGTCGAGACTCGATACCTCGATGAGGTGGCCGACTCGTTGGACGACGCGATCGCTCGTTGCACACAGGCCCGCGACGAGAAGCGCGCACTGTCGGTCGGCGTGGTGGGCAACGCCGCCATCCTGCTTCCACAACTCCTGGACATGGATTTCCCGGCCGACATCGTGACCGATCAGACCAGCGCGCACGATCCGCTCAGCTACGTTCCGGCCGATCTGACGTCCGAGGCGACGGCAGAACTGGCGAGCCACGACCCGCAAGAGCTCATCCGCCGTGCTCGCGGAAGCATGGCGACGCACTGCCGTGCCATGGTGGGCTTTCTCGACAGGGGTAGCGAGGTGTTCGACTACGGCAACAGCCTGCGCACCGAGGCCAAACTCGGGGGGTTCGATCGGGCCTTCGACTACCCGGGGTTCTTGCCCGCGTACATTCGTCCGTTGTTCTGTGAAGGCAAGGGCCCGTTCCGTTGGGTTGCCCTGTCCGGCGATCCGGCCGACATCGCTGCCACCGATCGAGCCGTGCTCGAGGAGTTTCCCGACGACGAGGGTCTGCACCGATGGATCAAGTTGGCGAGTGAGAGGGTCGCGTTCCAGGGTTTGCCGGCGCGCATCTGCTGGCTCGGATACGGCGAGCGTCATCGCCTGGGTCTGCGGTTCAACGAGATGGTTCGCAACGGCGAGGTGTCGGCGCCGATCGTGATCGGTCGCGACCATCTCGACTCCGGCTCCGTCGCCTCTCCGTACCGCGAGACCGAAGCGATGGCCGACGGCAGCGACGCGATTGCCGATTGGCCGCTGCTCAACGCGCTCGTCAACACGTCGAGCGGGGCGACCTGGGTCAGCATCCATCACGGTGGTGGTGTCGGCATCGGCCGCTCGATCCATGCGGGGATGGTGGTCGTCGCGGACGGCACCGACCTGGCCGCGGAGAAGCTGTCGAGGGTCTTGGTCACCGATCCGGGGATGGGTGTGATCCGCCACGCCGACGCCGGATACGAACGGGCAACCGAGGTGGCCGCCGAACGTGGCGTCCGCATCCCCATGACCGAAGGCGATGAGAGATGAGCCGCACCCTTCCGCACATCTCTCATCGCGCTGAACGGGCCGATCGGGCGATGAGAGATGAGCCGGACCCTTCCGCACATCTCTCATCGCACGGACGAGGCGAGGCGCGATGAGCGTTCGCGAGATCGTCACGGTGGGGCATCCGGTGCTGCGCGAGCGCGCTCGCGAGGTGACCGTCGAGGAGCTGGCATCAGCAGAGACGCAACAGTTCATCGACGACCTCATCGACACCATGCGTCACGCCAACGGCGCGGGGATCGCCGCCAACCAGGTTGGCGTGCCGATGCGAATCGCCACGATCGAAGTCGGCGACAATCCTCGGTATCCGTACAAACCGCGGATCCCGCTGACCGTGATCGTCAATCCGATCATCGAGCCGATCGACGACGAGTTGGTGGAGATCAACGAGGGGTGCCTGTCGGTGCCGAACCTGCGCGGATCGGTCATGCGCTACGTCAACGTGCGCGTCCAGTATCTGGATCGCGACGGCGTGACACACGACGAGATCCGTCGTGGACTGACTGCCGGTACGTTCCAGCACGAGTGTGATCACCTCGATGGAAAGCTGTTCTTGGACCGTGTCGTAGACCCGCGCACCTTCACAACGTGGGAGCAGTTCGAACGGTTCCACCGCGCTGCATTCGTCGAACGGATCACGGAGTTCGTCGCCCGAGTGGGATCGTGACAGCGAGATCGTGACGACGTACTGGTGTGAATTGGCGTGGCTGGGTGACCTCGACGGTGAGGTCCAGCGGGGAGTTGCGATCACGGTCGTCGACGACCGGTTCACCGACGTCGCGGTTGGCGTTTCGCCGTCGACCGGTGACCATCGGCTCGACGGCCTGACCTTGCCCGGCATGGCCAACGCACACAGCCACGCGTTCCATCGGGCACTCCGCGGCCGCACGCACGGCGAGAGCGGTTCGTTCTGGACGTGGCGCGACAAGATGTACGCGCTTGCCGACCGGCTCGACCCCGACTCGTACCGTGCCCTTGCCACGGCGACGTTCGCCGAGATGGTGCTGGCCGGTTTCACCTGCGTCGGCGAGTTCCACTACCTCCACCACGATCGCGGTGGCGTGCCGTATGCGCGGCGGAACGAGATGGGCGAAGCGCTGCTGGCGGCAGCAAGCGACGCAGGAATTCGCATCACGTTGCTCGACGCCTGTTACCTCCGAGCGGGAATGTCTGGAGATGCAGCGCTCAACGGCACGCAGCAGCGGTTCAGCGACGGAGACGTAGATGGTTGGGCCGCGCGGGTCGACGACCTGGACGACGGCATCACGACAAAGATCGGCGCGGCGATCCACTCCGTGCGAAGCGTCGACCCCGCGTCGATGTCGATCGTCTCGGAATGGGCTTCCACGCGACGCGCCCCCTTGCATGCCCATGTCAGCGAGCAGCCTGCCGAGAACGACCAGTGTCTTGCCGCGTACGGCTGCACGCCGACCGACCTGCTCGACCGCCACGAGGCGCTCGGTGATCGCTTCACCGCGGTGCACGCCACGCATGTTTCCGGCCACGACATCGAACTGCTGCAATCGAGCCATTCGACGTGCTGCATGTGCCCGACGACCGAACGTGACCTTGCCGACGGCATTGGTCCGACCGCAGCATTCCGCACCGCTGGGATACCGATGTGCATTGGTAGCGACTCGCACGCGGTGATCGACCCGTTCGAGGAAGTGCGCGCCATCGAGCTCGACGAGCGATTGGCGTCGCTTCGGCGCGGCACGCACAGACCGGGGGAGTTGCTGACCGCGGCGACCAGTTCCGGCTATCGCAGCCTCGGCTGGCCGGAGGGCGGACGGATCATCGCCGGCGGATTGGCCGACTTCACATCTGTCGCGTTGTCATCGCCGCGGCTGGCGGGAGCGGATCCCGAGCAGGCTGCGACGGCTGTCGTCTTCGCGGCGAGTGCCGGCGACGTGCACCACGTCGTCGTCGGCGGCAGAGTGGTTGTCGCGGACGGCGTGCACCGGTCGATCGACGTCGCACCGGAGCTCGAACGATCGATCGCACGGGTGTGGGAATGAGCAGCACGACGACCGTCATCGAGAACATCGGCCGGCTCATCACCAACGACGCCCAGTTCGAGGTCGGCGCCACCGGCGAGCTGCGCGACGGATGGGTGGTGATGGCCGACGGACTGATCGAGGGGGTGGGGACCGGGCGAGCCCCGCTCGCCGATCAGCGGATCGACGCAGCCGGTCGCAGCGTCTTGCCGGGGTTCGTCGACAGCCACAGTCACCTCGTGTTCGCCGGCGACCGCTCCGACGAGTTCGCGGCGCGCATGGCAGGCCGCCCCTACGAAGCCGGAGGAATTCGAACCTCGGTTGCCGCCACCCGTGCCGCGACCGACGACGAGTTGCTCGCTCGGGCGACGTCGCTGATGGCCGAGGCGCAACGCTCGGGCACGACGACGATCGAGATCAAGTCGGGATATGGGCTCACCGCAGCGCACGAGGCCCGCAGCTTGCGGGTCGCCTGCCAACTCACCGAGGAGACCACGTTCCTGGGCGCCCATGTCGTGCCGCCGGAGTTCGATGATCACGCCGACGACTACGTCGCGATGGTTTGCGGCGAGATGCTGGCCGACTGCGCGCCGTATTCACGGTGGATCGACGCATTCTGCGAGCGCGGCGCGTTCGATGCCGACCAATCGCGGGCCGTCCTGACGGCAGGTCGCGACGCCGGACTGGGCATGCGCCTGCACGCGAATCAACTCGGTCATGGCCCGGGCGTGCAACTGGCGGTCGAACTGGGATGTGCGTCGGCCGACCACTGCACATACCTCTCCGACGACGACGTTGCCGCCCTGGCGGGCAGTGCCACGGTTGCCACGTTTCTGCCGGCGACGGATTTCTCGACCCGCCAGCCCTACCCCGATGCCCGCCGACTGCTCGACGCCGGCGGTACGGCGGCCATTGCCTCGAACTGCAATCCCGGTTCGAGTTTCACCACGTCGATGCCCTTCTGCATCGCGCTCGCGGTGCGCGAGATGAAGATGACCATCGACGAGGCGATCTGGGCGGCGACAGCCGGAGGTGCCGCAGCGTTGCGGCGCATCGACATCGGAATACTCGCTGTGGGTGCTCGCGCCGACATGATCATTCTCGACACCGCCAATCCGATCGACTTCGTCTACCGGCCTGGTGTTCCGCTGGTCGCCGCGACGATCATCGCCGGCCAGACCATCACTCGCTGACCCACCCAGAACAAAGATTTTTGAAACGGATCGCCGTTGTGGTGCGTGATACGAAGTATGAATCTCGCCATGAGCGGTGCGTTTCCGGAGTCGTCTCCAATTCCCATCGCGGAATCGAAGGCCTGGGCAGGCTCCGAGGCCGTGTACGCGTCGGCCTACCGCGACCTCCTGCGTGTGGCCTTCGTGCTCACCGGGTCCGCGGCGGCGGCTGAAGACGTCGTGCACGACGTCTTCGCCAAGGTCGGCCCGCGAATCGACACCTTGGCCGAGCCTGCTGCGTACCTGCGGGTCTCTGTCGTCAATCGTTGCCGGTCGTTGCATCGCCGGTCCGTTGGCGCGCCGGCTCCCGACCGGGCGTCCGACGCCGTGATGGATGTCGGACTGGCCGAGTTGCGTGACGCATTGATCGCACTGCCGATCCGCCAACGTTCGGCCATCGTGCTGCGCTATCTGTGCGACCTTCCCGAGGAAGAGATCGCTGCGAACCTGAAATGCCGCAGGTCCACCGTCCGCACGTTGGTGCGACGAGGACTTGCCGAACTTCGAGAGGTGATCCGATGACGTCGATATCAGACCAGGAGCTTGTGCGCACCGAAACCCTGCTGCGTCAGCGACTCGCGCAGCTTGCCGATCATGCGCCGACGGCCGTTCACCTCCCGGGTGAGGTGCCGGTGCTGTCGGCCCCTCGTCGTACCGGGCGCGCCCGCCGGGCCGGCGTCATCACGACGATCACTGCCTTGATCGGTGCCGGTGGCTTCGCCACCTACTCCTTCCTCGGTGCCGGCAACGACGGCGGGGCAGCCACTCCCGAAGAAGCCGTCACGACATTCGTCGCGGCGATCGAGCACGAAGACGTGCTCGGCATGATCGACGTGACCCTGCCGGAGGAGGTCGGCCAGCTGCGCTCCGCCGTCGAGTCCGTCACGGCCGATGCCAAGCGCATCGACCTGCTCGCCGATGATTTCGACATCGGCGGGGTGCAGGGCGTCGACGTAACGGTCGACGATCTCGTGCTCGACACCAATTTCCTCGACGGAGATTTGGCGGCCGTCACCGCGACGAGCGGCTCGTTCAACGCCGCCTTCGATCCCGCTTCCTTCCCCTTCGGCGACAAGTTGCGGCAGCTCCTCGGCGACACCGGGCAGGTCGACACCGCGACCTGGGCACTCGGCGATTCCGAGCCGCCCGCGCTCCTGATGACCGTGCAGCGAGACGGTCGATGGTACGTCAGCCTGGAATACACCGTTGCCGAGTATGTGCGCCAGGCATCGGGCTGGGAACTACCTGATCCCGTCAGTCGCACGCCTGTCGGCTTCGACTCGGCGGAAGCAGCGGCCACCGGCTTCTACGAGCGACTGGCCGCGCTCGACATCCAGGCAGCGTTGGACACCTTCGCTCCCGGCGAGGACGCGATGGCATGGATCGCGCAGTCGTGGATAGCCGACGTTCAAGCGGCCATCGAACGGGGACGCACCGAGGGTTGGACGGTGGGAATCTCGGGACTGACGTACGAGACCATCGGCTCGGGCGATCGCGTCGCCCTCAAGCCGGTCACGTTCAAGGTCGAGGGAACGGTGCCGCAGCACGAAACGACCACCGCCAATCCGAACGTGCCCACGATCGTCGCCGCCTTCGACGGAACTGAATTCGCGCTCGTGCCTCCCGGGGAAATGCCCTCGACCACCGACGGGCTCAACTTCAGCGAGAGCTTCCCTCTCGCCGATGACGCCAACTTCACCACGGCCAACTCGGATGGCTCGATCAATCAACTCGTGTTCCCGTCGGAGCAGACGGCGGGCCCGCAACCGTTCTCGTTCGAGCGCGCCGATGGATGCACGACGATCATCAGCCCGGCCGGTGGGTACTCGCCGTTCGGTGGGTTCAGTGCATTCGGTATGTCGCCTGTGGCGACGAAGGTCGACGGTGGCTACCGGATCTGTGGAAGCAATGAGTCCGTGGGCGGCTTCGGGCTGCTCGGGCTGCTCGTGCTGTCGGGCGGAGTCACCGACCTTCCCGCGATCTCGGTCGTGCAAACGGACGGCAAGTGGTACGTGTCGCCGCTGGGAACACTGCTGGCCGGTGTCACGACGGGTCTGCACGACGACGAGGCCGATTCGAGCCTGTTCGACTCGCCGCTCGCACCGTTCCTGTACGGCGGATTCAGTCGCCCGATCCTCGAGTCGTTCGTCGTCGATCAACCTGTCGACTCGGTCGACGACGCCTGCTTGCCGGCGCTGACCGTGGAGAACGGCACGGTCACGGGCGTCGTGGCTGACCCACCGCTCGATGCAGTTCGGGCGTGCACCTCATTCGGCTTCAGTTCGAGCAGTAGCGGCGCCGAGGTCGTCGAGGCGCCACTGCCGGCTCCCGTCGCGACGACGCCCTGAGACTCACCGAGCGAACTATAGCGATTTCTAGCTGAATATATCTTGTTGAGATATACATGGTTAGAAGTTGTTAGAGTTGCAGTGTGGATCCCATCCGCAACCCGTACTCACCAGGCGCAGGGCTGCGCCCATTCGAATTGGCAGGACGCGACCAGGAGATCGCCACGTTCGACGTGCTGCGCGCCCGTGCTCGCCAACGACGCAACGGCCAGAGCATCATCCTGTACGGATTGCGCGGCGTCGGCAAGACCGTGCTGCTCAACGAGCTCGCCGAGGCGGCGCGCAGCGACGGCTGGATCGTCGCCAAGGTCGAGGCGGACGCGAGTGGATCGCGGTCGCCATTCCGGAGCCAGATCGCCCAGTCCCTCAACGTTGCCTTGCGACAGGTGCAGGGCAAGGGCGCACGGGGCAATCGGTTGAAGGCTGCGCTGCGCACGTTCAAATCGTTCTCGCTCAACGCTGCGCCTGATGGAACGTTGTCGGTGGGCATCGAGCTGGAGCCCGCCCACGGTCGCGCCGATACCGGCTCGTTGCAGGCGGATCTCACCGACCTTGCACTGGACCTGGGCGATGCAGCGGTCGAGCTCGATTGCGGTGTCGCCCTGTTCATCGACGAGATGCAGGACCTGAAGGTCGACGAGCTCTCGGCCATCTGCCAGGCGTGCCACGAGGCCGGGCAGCAGAACAAGCCGTTCTACATCGTCGGTGCCGGCCTGCCCAACCTTCCGGGAATTCTCGCCGAGGCGCGGTCGTATGCCGAGCGCCTGTTCAACTACGCAACCCTCGGTCCGTTGCCTCCAGCGGAGGCCGCGGCGGCGCTGACTCGGCCGGCGGCGCACGAGCGGGTTGCGTGGACCGATGAGGCTGTCGCGATCGTCGTCGATGCGGCCGGCGGCTATCCCTACTTCTTGCAGGAGTACGGCAGCGGTGCATGGGACGTTGCCACAAGTTCGCCCATCGACACGCGTGATGCAGCCGAGGGCATCCGCATCGGCAAGGCCCGCCTGGACAACGGTTTCTTTCGATCGCGTTGGGAGCGCGCCACCCCCGGTGAGCGCGACTACATGTCGGCGATGGCTGCCGACGGCGATGCGCCGAGTCAGTCCGGCGAAGTGGCCCGCCGCCTCGACAAGCAGCCGACCCAACTCGGTCCCGTTCGGGCAAAGCTCATCGCCAAAGGCCTGGTGTTCGCGCCCGAGCACGGCTCGATCGCATTCACGGTGCCCGGCATGGCCGACTTCATCGCCCGCCAGGCAACCGACTGACGCCCTACGCCTTGCCGCCAGGCTCCCACAGAGTGGTCGCGTAAGCGTCTTCGACGTTGGCATCGATCAACTCGGCTGTGACGTCGTCGGGCATCGGGATCTGATCGACGAGGATGCAACCGAGCGACGGCAGCGTGGCGCGATCGGGCCACGTCTCGTCGTTCCACAACTCACTTCGGCGGAACGCCTTCGCGCAATGCATGTATTGCTGGGTCACCGTGACCCCGATTGCCGTTTGCGGGCGCCTGTCCTTCACCGCGCAGGCGTCGAGCACAGCGGGATCCGTGGTCAGGCAGGCGTGGCCGTTGACGCGCAGGGTCTCGTCCATGCCCGGAACCATGAACAGCAACCCGATCCCGGAACCATTGACGATGTTGGTGATCGAGTCGAGCAGGTTGTTGCCCGAGAGGTCGGGGATGGCGAGGTGCTGATCATCGAGAACGACCACGAACCCTGCGGGACCGCCCTTGGGCGAGACATCCGCGGTGCCGTCGGTCGAGGAGGTACCGATCAGCACGAATGGGGATGCGCTGATCAACGTGCGTGCGTGCTGGTCGAGACCCGGCAGCACTTTCATCTTCGTACGCGCCGCGGGCATGCGGTAGATCTCGCGCAGCTCCGACTCGCTGGCAATCACGTTGCTGAATGGCTCGGTCATCCACGAGATGGTACCTGTCGAGGGGGAACGTCACCCTGCGAGGAACAACTCTGTGACCGCGCATCGGGCGAGGCCTTGCGCGTAGGCAGCCTGAAGGATCTCGTCGGCGCGGGTGGCGAAGGTGGCAAGGTCGGGCTGAGCAGGGTCGAGGCGACGCGCGACGCCGGCGAACAACGTCAACGACGAGACCAGCTTGGCGTCGTCGGGCATCCCGAACAGATCGCGAATGCTCGTGCCTCCCTCGACCACTTGTTGCCACACGGCATCGACGCTCTGCCGGTAGCGCTGACCGAGCACGGGGTGGGTGAGGAACGCCTCGGCCTCGGTCAGACTCGCGATTGCGTACCGTCTCGAGGTGGTGCTGGCGCCGAGACCGCCGACCTGCGGGAAGATGTACCACATCCAGTGCGATCGTTTGCGGCCCGTCGCGACCTCTTCGAGAGCCCGACCGAAGTCTCTGCGCTGAGCGTCGATGAAGCGCTCGAGGTCGAGAGGCGGCACTCGTGACCCTTCCTCGTTGCCGGCGAATGTCAGCGCTCGTCGCCTTTGCGATCTTCGTCGTCGTCATCGTCGTTCGATGCCGGCTCGGTCGCTTGCCCGGGTGGCGTCATCGAGAGGGTCAGCCCGTCGATCTCGAGCACGATCTCCGGCTGTCCTGACGCGTTGGTGATACCTACCGGGCGGTCAGACTTTCGTTGGATGGCCATTGCCGCACCGTACTCTCACTCGAGACGTGTTGTCCGTCCGTCCCGGATGAACATGTACGCGAGCAGACCGCAGGCGAGGTAGATCGAAGATTGCACGTCGAGCAGCACGACGAGATCGACGCTCGACACCAACACGCCGGCCAGCAATGCACCCGCCGCGCGAGCGAGTGCGTCGAGCGCGCCGGCCATGCCGACCACTCGGCCGAGCATGCCGGCCGGACTGAATCGTTGCACCGCGGTGAACATCCCGATCCCCAGCGCCGAGCCGGGGAGCCCCGACAACCCGAACACGACCATGTAGACCCAGAGCGCAGACGTGACCGCTGGTGCGTTCCAGAACACGAGCGAGACTGCGCCCATCCCGACGTAGCCAGCTGTGAGCAGCGTGATCGGCCCGAAGCGATCGGCGTACTTCCCGATGACGATGGCGCCGATGATCGCACCGACGGCCATGCTCCCGCGGATGACACCGACGTCGACGCCGCCTCCATCGAGCTCGTCGACGACGAAGACCACGAACAGCACCACGAAGAAGCCCTGCGCGATCTGTCCGAAGCCGTCGATCAGGATCAGCGATCGCAATGATCGATTGGCCCACACGGCGCGCACCCCGGCTCGCACTCCCGTCGACACCTCTTCGCCGGTCTCGGCATCGGTCGTGATGGGGGCGGTATTGACTCGCACGAACGCGATCGCCAGCGCAACGACGAGGAAGCTCAGGCCGTCGATCACGACGACCGCTTCGATGCCGCCGAGCCCGACGGCGAGACCGCCGAGCGGCGAGCCGATCAATCGGGCCAGGCTCGCACTCGTCGAGTTCGCGGCGTTGGCGACAGTCAACTGGCCGGGCGAGACGACACGGGGTAGCAGCGCCATTGACGCCGGGTTGTTGATCTGCGTCAACATCGCCTGGGCGCCGACGACCAGATAGGCCGGCCAGATGCGATCACCGGTGACGGTCAGCAATGGGATCAGCGTGACCGCCTGCGCCAGGTTGGTCGCGATCAACGTGCGTCGAAGGTCCCACCTGTCGACCAGGCTGCCCCCGATCGGCCCGAGCACCAGCGCGGCAACCAACTCGACGACGAAGAGGATCGCTGTCGCCGACCCTGATCCGCTCTCGATGAACACGTACACCGGCAGCGCGACGAGCAGTAGCCAATCGCCCATGTCGTTGATGAGCCCTCCGCCCCAGACGAGACGGAAATCGCGGGTTCGCCACGGGGACGGACCCTCCGTCGCGGCCGGCTCGATCGATGGTTCGTCGCCCGGCACGTCGTGCGTCAGTTGGTCGCTCATGGCAGGTCGGTTCGCGGGAACGCTTCGAGTGCCATCCGCACCGGGCGAGCGTCGGCGGGCGCGTCAGTGCGGGCCACGCCGCGGAGTGGGCGGACGATGGCGTCGATCGCGTCGAGCACCTGTCCGAGCTCCTCGGCGTTGACCATCAGTGCGTACGTCGAGAACGCGGCGACGCCTTGCCAGGCTGTAGGGACGTCGTCGAGGTGGCTGAGGTAGTGCCGTGCGAGCCTGACGTTCTCGTCGATTCCGGTCGAGATCACGGCAGCGGTTGCAGCAACCAACTCCGGTGACCCTGTGCGATCGGGTTCGCCGAAATCGAAACCGGTCGCGACCGAGCGCCAGCGGCGGGTGCGCCCGTCGACACTTTCGTCCTCGTCGGCCTCGACGCGCTCGACCAGACCGAACCGCTCGAGGTGTCTCAGGTGGTAGCTGCATGCCGACGGTGATTCGCCGACGACAGCGGCGCACCTCGTGGCGGTGCTGTCGCCGACTGTCAGCAGCAGGTGCAGGATTGCCAGCCGAGTCGGATGTGCCAGCGCTGCCAGCACCCGCACGTCGGTGACCTTCATCCTGGCGCTGTCGGTCATGGCCTTCCTCGGAGTCTGAAATGAATCCTTCACATCTTGCACGAGCCGCGGCGAGATGTCAAAGGAATCCTTCAGAGTTGCTGAAACCCGGCCGGTGCGAGGTCACGTAGTCTGCGCACATGATCACCGGGTTTCACACGATCGTCTTTTCCGAGGACGCCGAGTCCACACGGGCGTTCTTTCGTGATGTGCTCCAATGGCCGGCGGTCGACGCCGGGGGTGGTTGGCTCATCTTCAAGACACCACCGAGCGAGCTCGGCGTTCATCCCAAGTCGGACAACCACGAGGATCGCACGTCGACGTTGCCGTTTCACCAGGCATCGCTGATGTGCGACGACATCAACGCGACCGTGGCCGAACTGCGCCGCAAGGGCGTAGAGGTCGACGAGAAGATCGAGGATCAGGGCTTCGGATTAGTGACGTCGATCCAGGTGCCAGGTGCCGGCTGGCTGATGGTCTACCAACCACGCCATCCGCTCGCACACCAGCTCGGTGACTAGAACAACGCCCGCATCGACCGAATCGCCTGCGATCAGGTAGCGGCGCTCGCCAGGCTGTCGATGCCCCGCAGCTCGTGGTGTGCTGCCTGTTGATCGACGAACCATTGGTAGGTCTCTCGTAGGCCGGTGTCGAGATCGATCTTGGGCTGCCAGCCCGTCGCCACGAGTCGGCTGACGTCCAACACCTTGCGAGGCGTGCCGTCGGGCTTCGAGGTGTCGAAGCGCAATTCCGCGTCGGGGTAGACCAGGTCGCGGATCTTCTCGGCGAGCTCGCGAATCGAGAGATCGACACCGGTTCCGACGTTGACGTGGATGTCGTCGCTGTAGTGACGCATGAGGTGCAAGCAAGCATCGGCCAGGTCGTCGACGTGCAGGAACTCGCGCATCGGCGACCCCGTGCCCCAGATCTCCACCGACGCTGCTCCGCTTGTCTTGGCGTCGTGGAACTTGCGGATCAGGGCCGGCAGCACGTGGCCACTGGTGAGGTCGAAGTTGTCGTTGGGTCCGTAGAGGTTGGTCGGCATCGCCGAGATGAAGTCGCTGCCGTACTGCTGCCGATAGGCCTGGCACAGCTTGATGCCGGCGATCTTGGCGATGGCGTACCACTCGTTGGTCGGCTCGAGGGGCCCGGTGAGCAACTGCTCCTCGGTGATCGGCTGCGTCGCCTGGCGAGGGTAGATGCACGACGAGCCGAGATACAGAAGCTTCTTCACGTCGTAGAGGTGCGAGGCGTGAACGACCGTGCCGTGGATCATCATGTTGTCGTAGATGAACTCCGCCGGCCGGGTGCTGTTTGCCAAGATGCCGCCGACGGTGCCGGCGACGAGGAACACATACTCGGGCCGGTTGGCCTTGAACCAGTGTGAGACCTCGGCCTGATCGCGCAGGTCGAGTTGCTGGCGCTTCGCGGTGAGAATGTTGGTGAAGCCTTCCGCCTGCAGTCGACGAACAACGGCCGAGCCCACGAGACCCGCGTGTCCAGCGACGTAGATTCGAGCCTGCTTCTCCACATTCACCTCACGGTCGTTGTAGGCGAATCGTCAGGTTACAGGGAGCTGACTCGGCCCGCCCGGCTGGTGGGGCGCTGTTGCGGTCATGGACGATGACGCGAACGGCGCCGGAGCTCCACTGGTAACTTGGCAGACCTCATGAGCAAGTCGTGGCCGTTCGCTCTCGCCGTGATTGTCGTCGGCGGCCTCGCCGGTGCGGCAATCGCCGGCCGTCCCGTGAACAGCGACCCGTTCGTGCTCAGCCCGTCCAACACTGTCGCAGTCGATTCGGTGCCGTCGTCGGATGCCCCAGTCGCAACCACAACGACGACGGTTGCCACGACCACGACGGTTGCCACGACCACGACGGCGCCGACCACGACGGCGCCGACCACGACGGAGCCGACCACAACGTCAACAACCGAAACGTCCGCGCCAACCTCAATCGCTGCGACGACGACAGCCGCGCCGGAAACGACGACGACGATCAGCGGACCGTTGCCACGCGATCAGGTCGAGTTGGTGATCGTCAACGGTGATGGCCGTTTCCGGCTTGCGAGCATCACGGCCGATCGGCTGGAGCCGCTCGGCTACAGCATCGTTGTCGGCGACGCACTGCGGACCGTCGACGCGACCATCATCTACTACCGGCCGGGGTTCGACGACGAGGCTGCGGTAGTCGCCAACGACATCCTGGTGCCCAATGCCATCATCGCCGCATACCCCACAGACGCTCCGACGGCGATCAGCAACTCCGACGACCGAGGCAACGTGATCATCGTGCTCGGTCCGGACGTGCCGCGTTGACTCACTCGGTTGACTCGCTCGATCGAACACCACCGTAGGCTGGCGACTTCGATATGAGCGTTGGCGAGCGTCCGCATACGGCATTGCGCGACTACTGGCGCGTCATCGTTCGCAGATCGTGGATCGTGATCGTTGCCATCATCGCGACCGTGACTCCGGCCGTTGCCCTGTCGGCGCATCAGTCGTCGATCTACGAGGCCGACGCCGACATGTTGATCCACGTCCTGCCAGGCGAGTCGGTGTTCGGCAGCGGCCAGCAGAACATCAACCCGGATCGCCTCGTACAGAACGAGATCTCCGTGCTCGAAGGCGACGTGGTCTACCAGCGATTGATCGAGAACCTCGCCCTCGAGCACGACCCACCAGGCGTGAACGGGAGCGGGTTCGACGACGCCGATGTCATCACCGTCAGCGTCCAGAGTGGCGATCCGGAGACTGCCGCAAGGTTGGCCGACGCCTACATCGAGGCCTACATCGACGTGAAGCGCGAGCGGGCCGTCGATGGCATGGTCGCCGCGAGCACAGAACTGCAGATCAAGATCACCGAACTGCACACGCAGATCGAGGCACTCGACGCCCGCATCGACGCCAGTTCAACCGACGACGATTCCAACGCAGAAGCCGACCGTCGAGCGCTGGTCGATCAACAGGCGCTCTTCCGGCAACGCATCGATCAATTGCAGGTCGATGCCGCGCTGTCAGCCGGTAGCGCTGAGTTGGTGCGACCCGCCGCCGTGCCGAGCAAACCGATCAAGCCCACACCAGTGCGCACAGCGACGCTTGCCGCGCTCGTCGGGCTGCTGTTGGGGCTCTGTGCTGCATTCCTGATCGACCACCTCGACGACTCGGTACGGAGCAGCGACGATCTCGATCGCCTCGGCACCGATGTGCCGGTACTCGCCACAGTCCCGAATGTTCCAAGTCGCGACAACCGACCCGTAGCGATCTCGGCGCCGGAGAGCCCACCGGTCGAGGCGTTCCGCCACTTGCGAACCAACCTTCAGTTCCTCGGCATCGAACGCAAGGTGCGATCGATCCAAGTCACCAGCACGCGACCGGGCGAAGGCAAATCGACGACGGCTGCGAATCTGGCCGTCGTGCTCGCGCAGACCGGCGCCAACGTGGTGCTGGTCGACGCCGACCTTCGCAAGCCCGACCTCCACCGACTGTTCGCCATCGACGGCAGCAACGGCCTCACCAACAACCTCGCCGGCGACCCGATGGAACTGACCATCCAGCGCATCACCGACCAACTGTGGGTGATCGTCGGTGGGCCGGTGCCCCCCAACCCCAGCGAATTGCTCAGCGGTCGTCGCATGGATGCCTTCGCCGATGAGCTCTCGAGGCGCTTCGACTACGTGATCATCGACTCTGCGCCGCTCCTTGCGGTCAGCGATGCCGGCGCGTTGTCGCGTCATGTCGACGGCGTGTTGCTCGTCGTCCAGGCGCAGCGGGTGTCGCTGCCGCAGTTGCGCGAGAGCCTGACCACCCTCGAGCGCGTCGGCGCGCCGCTGCTTGGCATCGTGTTGAACCGCGCCAAGGTCGACAGCGTCGTGTCGAGCGAATACGACTACGTGCAGCCGGCCCGAGCGAAGCGGCGGCGGTAACTTCCGCCCGGATGGATGCCACAGACCTGCTTCTCGTTCGTCACGGACAATCGGAGTGGAATGCGATCGGCCGATGGCAGGGACACGCCGACCCGGCCTTGTCGGAGCTCGGTCGACGACAGGCAACGGTCGCTGCGGGGTCGGTCGGCGCAGTTGACGGCATCATCTCCAGTGATCTGATTCGTGCCGCCGAGACGGCCGCAATCATCGCTCAGCAGCTCGGTGTCGGACCGGTGATGGTCGATGCGCGGCTTCGCGAGCGTGACGTCGGCGAGTGGTCGGGCCTCACCAGGGTGGAGATCGAGAAGGGGTGGCCAGGATGGCTCGAGGACGGGCGCCGGCCCGACGGATTCGAGGACGCGGAGCGGGTGCTCGCTCGCGCGCTGGAGGCATTCGAGACGATCCGGGCGACGACCGTAGGTGGTTCGTTCCTGGTAGTCACGCACGGAGGTGTGATTCGTGGCCTGGCCAGATCTCACGGGCTTGCCGACGATCCTGTCGCAAACCTCGCCGGCATCACGCTGCGAGTCACGGAGTCCGGCAGCACGATCGGTGAGCGGATCTCGCTGCTCGATGGTCAGCTGGCGACCGACCCTCAAAACGACGAGTTGTAGATCGCGGTGCACGCCGTCAATGAAGTCGTCGTCGCAACTCCACATAGACCGGCTCGCCCACCACGGCGATCAGTTCGTCGGCGAGCGAATCGACGACCATTCGATCACCGACGTACGCCTCGGGTCCCTCGGTGCAGCACCAGTGCATCGAGTCGCCGTCGTCGCCCCAATCACGACGCGCCCAACCCCGAAGCCTCGCGACCTCTTTACCGTCGGGCGCGACTTCCTCCCAATCGACCTTGATGGGGAGCTGCCAGCACACGGATGGCTTCCACAACGTCGGAGACTCGTCGGCGCGCAGCGCGGCAAGATGTAGCGCGCATCCTTCGCCGCCCGCGAAGCCCGGACGGTTCAGAAAGATGCACGCGCCATCCACGACCTTGGTGTTGGTACGCGTGTTGTCGCTGAACACGTCATCGTCGTCGACCGCAGCACGGTGCTGGAAGACGTCAGCGTCGAGTGTTGCCGCGAGCGCGGAGATGGTCATCGCTTCTTCCGGGTCGCTCAGCTCCGCCCCGATCGAGCAGCAACCCTGGTTGAGCTCCTCGGCCGGCACGTCGAGGATGCCCTTGCACCCGCGTCCCCAGATGCATGTCCAGTTGGACGCCAGGAAGGCGCGATCGAAGACCCACGTGACGTCGCCGTCGACGATTTCCTCCGTGCCGTCGTTGGTGTCAGTCACACAGCGGTCCGCAACCGGCTCTCGAAGTCCTCGTGATTGAGGTACGCGCCACACATCGTGCGCCGGCCCGTGTAGGCGTGCCGTCCGTGCAGCGCGCGCCAGTTGTCGAACAGCAGCGCGTTACCCGGTCGTAGCACCTGGCGCCACTGCATCGTCGGGCTGTTCGCAAGTTGGTCGAAGGCTCGTAGCGCCGAGTACAGGCGAGCCATGTCGTCGGGAGCGAGGAGAAATGGGGCCCGGTCGGAGTTGTTGTACGAGACCTGCACCAGGGTGCCGGTGTGGTCGTGGCGGAACACTGGACGGGCCGACATCAGGTGCGAGCCGTCGCCGATGTACTGGCCGGGAATTGCGACGCTGGACAGCACCTCGAACAACTCCGGCTCCGTCGTGCGAAGGACGTCTGCGATCTTGAACCCGTCGACCAGCGTGGACTCGCCACCCGTGCCGTCGAACTGCAGACAATGCAACATCTGCAACCCCGGCGCGTCGTGGCTGTAGGTGCCATCGGTGTGCGACGAGAGATGCGTCGTCGTATACGCAAGATCGGCCTTCGAGAGATCGTCGGTGAACTGCCAGAAGCCACCGAAGATCGTTTCGCGCACGTAGCCGACGCGGCGAACAAGGCTCTCGGTAGCAGCCGCTGTTGCCGGGGTGCCCGTGACCAGTGCAAACCCGTACGCGGCAACGATCGACAACCATTGCCGCACGCCCTCGCCGCTGTCCATCACGAACTCGTACTCGACCTGTACCGGTGCCTCGGCGATCGCAACACCGTCCCACAGCATGGGTTGAGGTGCGGGCGCGATCAGCGTCGGTGTTGGCGACCGGAATCGATGGAGGAAATCAACCGGCAGCTCTGACACCTCGGTGGTGCCTTGCCAGTGGATGCGGGCGATGCCGTCGACTGCGGTGGCTGACGCAGCACGCAGGTCGACCGGCAGCGTTGCCGTCTCGAGCTTGCGCTGTTGGGTGATCGGGTGGATCGTCGCCTCGTCGTGGGCGTGATCCCGCAACCACAACCACGGGTACCAACTCTCGACACCATCGTCCCATGTGACGTGAAGGCACGAGTCGGTCGGTCGGATCTGGTCGATGGCGGTCACACAGCAATTCTGCCAGCACGAGCTGCAAGGCTGATGCGGTGACGACGGAAAACTACGACCTGATCATCGTCGGATCGGGCTCCGGTAACTCGGTGATCAACGACGAGATGAGCAGCTGGAAAATCGCGATCGTCGAACGCTGGACGTTCGGTGGGACGTGCCTGAATCGCGGCTGCATCCCATCGAAGATGCTGGTGTATGCCGCCGATGTGGCGGAGTCCGCTGCCCACGACAACACAACGCAGTACGGAGTGACCACCCGGTTCGAATCGGCGGACTGGCCCGCCATCGTGCAACGCGTGTTTCGCAGGATCGACCCGATCTCCGAAGGTGGTCTGCAGTATCGAGAGAACCTGCCGAACGTGACGGTTTACAAAGGCGACGCGAACTTCGTCGGCGAGCGCACGTTGCAGGTGGGCGGTGACACGATCACTGCAGATCGGATCGTGCTCGCCACGGGTGCGCGAGCGTACATACCCGACATCCACGGCATCGACGAGGTGCCGTACGAGACCAGCGACACGATCCAGAGATCTGCGCACCGGCCAAAGCATCTCATCGTGCTCGGTGGCGGATACATCGCTGCCGAGCTCGGCCATGTCTTTCGATCTCTCGGTTCGCGCGTCACCATCATCAACCGAGGTCACCGAATGCTGCGCATGCAGGATTACGACGTTTCGCAGCGCTATACCGAGTTGGCCGCGGACCGTTTCGAGCTGGTGCTCGGTGCTCACGTCGAACGGGTGTACATGACAGCGGAAGGTGTCGCCCTACGCATCTCGACCGCCGACGGCGAAGTTGTCGTAGAGGGAGACACGTTGCTCGTCGCAGCCGGCAGGATTCCGAACGGCGATGACATCGGCGCCGAAGCCGGCGGTGTGGAGGTCGGCGCCGACAGTCGGGTCATCGTCGACAAATACGGAAGAACGAGTGCTGCGGGGGTGTGGGCGCTCGGCGACGCCAACGGGCGCTACCAGCTGAAGCACATGGCCAACGGCGAGGCGAAGGTCATTCAACACAACCTGCTGCATCCCGACGATCTGCGCGAGCTCGATCGACGTCCTGCACCGCATGCGGTGTTCGGCAGCCCGCAGGTCGGTTCCGTCGGTCTGACGGAGATGGAGGCCATCGAGCTGGGTCAGCCGATATCGGTGGTCAGCCACCCCTACGCCGACACCGCATACGGCTGGGCGTTGGAAGACGCCGCCGGTTTCTGCAAGCTCGTCGGCGATCCCGCCACCCGCACGCTCCTCGGAGCACACGTGATCGGGTACCAGGCCTCGCTGATGGTGCAATTGCTCGTGCAGGGACTTCACCTCGGCACCACCGTCGACGAGATGGCAACCGGTCAGATATGGATCCACCCTGCGCTGTCGGAAGTGGTCGAGCAGGCGTTGCTGAAGCTGATCGATGCCTTCGATCGGCCTTGAGCCTTTTCTCACCCGCCTTTAACTCAGCTCGGGTAGGCACCTCACCTGCGAGGTTGATGATGCTCGACATCAATCCCTACCGAACTGGAGAAACCACATGAAGAAGAAGCTTGCAGGAACGGGCCTGGCGATCGGTTTGGTCGCTGGGGCAGGCGCTGGATACATCCTCGAGATGTCGGGCTCTGCCGGCGCAGCGGCGGGGATCTCGGCGCTCGCCGCCGTCGATGACTCCACAACCACGACCACCGCCACCGACACCGCCGCCACGACCGATGAGACCCGTCCAGACGCCACGACGCGGTTGCAGGAAGTGCTGCAGCCGCTGATCGACGACGGCACCATCACCCAGGCTCAGGCCGACAAGGTGATCGCCGCGTTGGTGGCCGCTGGTCCGGTCGGCGGCCATCGTGGGCCCGGTGGCTTCGGTGGTCACCATGGGCCAGGCGTCGGCCTCGACGTCGTGGCCACCACGCTCGGCATCACCGCCGA
Organism: Ilumatobacteraceae bacterium; assembly: GCA_963746365.1. GTDB lineage: Bacteria > Actinomycetota > Acidimicrobiia > Acidimicrobiales > Ilumatobacteraceae > JAENVT01. The sequence continues at coordinate 61,730 of CAVVBH010000033.1, forward strand.
CGAGGTGCGCACGGCTGTACAGGGCGGTCAGACGATCGCCGAGCTGGCCGTCAGCAAGGGCAAGACCGCCCAGGACGTGATCGACGCGATCGTTGCCGATGCCACGACCCGTATCAACACCGCGGTGACGAACGGCAAGCTCACTCAGGCAGAGGCCGACGAGCGCTTGGCCGACCTCACCACCCGTGTGACGGAGTTCGTCAACAACACGCCGGCCGGTGGCCCCGGTTTCGGCGGACGCGGCTTCGGTGGTCCCGGTCATCACGATGACGACGACGCGACCGACGCGACCGTCGACACCACCGTCACGACCGACACCGTCGGTAGCTGAATTCTCGGCCGGGCCGGGATGACTTCCTCCCTCGTCATCCCGGCCGGTCAGAATGAATGACCATGAGCGCCCGGGTTCTGATAGCCGACGACGATCGGGCCATTCGAGACGCATTGACCCGTGCCCTCGGCCTCGAGGGCTATGACGTCGTTCAGGCCAACGATGGCAACACGGCGTTGTCGCTGATCGAATCGACCAAGCCCGATGTGGCCATCCTCGACGTGATGATGCCGAACATCGACGGGCTGACCGTGTGCCGGGTTCTGCGCGCAGAGCGCAACCGGTTGCCGGTCTTGATGTTGACGGCCCGCACGGAGACCCCCGATCGAGTGGCAGGTCTCGACGCCGGGGCTGACGACTACCTGGCCAAGCCGTTTGACCTCGACGAGTTGTTGGCTCGACTGCGAGCCCTGTTGAGGCGGACCAAGTCGGAGGACGACCCCGACACCGACGCCGTGCAGCTGGTCGATCTGCGTCTCGACCCCACATCACGGCGGGTGTGGCGCGGTGACCGTGAGATCGACCTGTCGAAGACGGAGTTCGATCTGCTCGAGCTCCTACTGCGCAACCAGGGGATCGTGCTCGACCACTCGACCATCTACGACCGCATCTGGGGATACGACTTCGGCCCCGACAGCAAGAACCTCGCGGTGTACATCTCGTACTTGCGCCGCAAACTCGAACTTCCCGGCGAGTCCAAGTTGATCCATACCGTCCGCGGTGTGGGATATTCGGCACGGTCGTCGTGAGCCTGCGCCTCAAGATCGTTCTCGCACTGGTGCTGCTGGCGACGTGCGCGACGGCCGCCGTTGGTTACTCGTCGTATGTCAGCACGCGCAACGAGCTGAACGCCGTGATCGACCGATCGTTGCAGGACGCGGCTAAGAACCCCACACAGTTGTTGCGCTCGTTCGGCCGCGACGGGTTCCCTGGGTTCGGGCCTGGTCGCGGTGGCGCCGCTCCCGGCGGCGGCGACGGCGACGACGATGCTCCGCCGCGTGTCTTCGACTCCGTGCTCGCGCAGGTCATCGACACTGATGGCACCATCGTGCGATCACCCCAGTCCGGCGTTCTGCCGGTCGACGATGCCGATCTGGCAGTTGCCAGTGGGTCGTTCACCGATCAGAGCACACCGCGCGATGTGACGATCGACGGCGAGGCGTATCGCATGCTGACGGTGCCCGTCGACGGGGTCGGCGCTGTGCAGATTGCGCGCTCGGCGCGCGAGACCCAACGGGCGCTCGATGTCATCCGCACACGCACGTGGCTGTCGGTCGCGTTGGTCGTCGCCAGCGCAGCCATAGCCGGATGGCTGATCGGCCGGCAGGTCACGCGCCGCTTGGTGCGGCTCACGCAGGCAGCCGACGATGTCGCAAGCACGGGCCGGCTGGATCTCGAGGTGCCGGTGAGCGGCTCCGACGAGACAGGTCGACTGGGGTTGGCGTTCAACGGCATGCTCGGCGCGTTGGCGCGCAGCCGGGATCAGCAGCACCAACTCGTGCAAGATGCAGGCCACGAGTTGCGGACACCGCTGACCAGCCTGCGCACCAACGTCGCGGTGCTTCGCCGGCTCGAGAGCCTCGCGCCGGAGGCTCGTCAACAGTTGGTCGACGACCTCGACAGCGAGACGAAGGAGCTGACCGCTCTCGTCAACGAGCTCGTCGAGCTGGCAACGGATCGGCGCGACGACGAACCCGCGCAGGAGTGCGATCTCACCGTGTTGACCGAGCAGGCAGCGGCGCGAGTGCGCCGCCGAACCGGACAGCGAGGTGTCGGTGGTCGGCGACAGCTCGATGGTGTCGTGCAGACCCGCCGCGATCGATCGAGCGGTGCTGAACCTCATCGACAACACGGCGAAGTTCAGCGCCGCCACACCCGGTTCGTCCGGCGTGATCGACGTCGACGTGCACGCCGGCCGCCTCGCGGTCAGCGACCGTGGGCCGGGCATCCCCGCCGACGATCTGCCGCACATCTTCGATCGGTTCTACCGATCGGTCGCCTCGCGAAGCCAGCCGGGCTCGGGCCTGGGGCTGGCAATCGTGCGCGACATCGTCGAGTCGCACGGAGGCACGGTGTTCGCCGAAGCGCGCCATGGTGGTGGCAGCACTGTCGGGTTCACCCTCCCGACCCTGCCCAAGCTGCCGAGTCCGCCTGCGGCGCCGACGACGCCATCACCCGCAGTCCCCCTGCCCCCAACCCCCAGCAGCGTTTGACTGTTGCGCCCCCGATGCGGGGCCGGAGTCGTCAAACGCTTTGAGTGCGCCCACGTTGGCCCCGGGTGAGACGGCACGCCAGAGGCGTGCTGGCTCACGCGCCCCGCATGCGTGCCGCAGACGTCAAGCGCTGTGGTTCGTCGGAGATATCGTCCGTCCCATGGGTGCGACGACCTCTCGTGATGGTCAACGATGATCGTCGTCGGCGGCGAGGCATTGGTCGATCTGGTCATCGATCCCGACGGTGCGGTCACTGCCAAGCTCGGCGGCGGCCCGTTCAACGCGGCGAGGGCCATCGGCCGATTGGGAAGCGAGGTGGCCTTCCTCGGTGCGCTGTCGCGTGATCGATTTGGAACGCTGCTGCACGCTGAGTTGCTGCACGACCAGGTCGACGACTCGCAGGTGCAGTTCACCGATCTTCCCACCACCTTGGCATCCGCCGAGCTCGACGAGCATGGCGCGGCCGGCTACCACTTCTATTTGTCGGAGACCGCCGCACCGAACCTTCATCCGCTTCCCCTGCCCGACAACGTCACCATCGTGCATGTCGGCACGCTCGGCATGGTCTTGCAACCGATGGCCTCCACGCTCGAGGCGGTTGTCGGTGGGATCGCAGACAGTGTGCTGGTGCTGCTCGATCCCAACTGCCGACCACGCGTCACCTCCGATCGAGTCGGGTACATGGCCCGGTTGGAGCGGATGTTGCGCCGCGCCGACGTCGTGAAGGTCAGTACCGATGATCTCGACTTCATTGCTCCAGACGACCATCCAGCAGGAGTGCGGATGTTGCTCGAGGACGGAGCCAACGTGGTGCTGCACACCGATGGTGGTCGCAGCGTGCACATCCATTGGGCAACGGAGGAGATCGAGATTCCAGTGCCCGCTGTCGAGGTGGTCGACACGATCGGCGCCGGCGATGCCTTCGGCGGGGCCTTTGCGGCGTGGTGGGATCAAGCAGGTCTCGGTCGACGCGATCTTCATGACCGAGGTGCGTTGAGCGCGGCGGTAGGGGCAGCAGTGGAAGTCGCCGCGGTCAGCTGCACGCGCGTAGGCGCCCAACCGCCGCGTCGTGCCGAACTCGGCGACAAGTGGAGGCCAGCCCGTTCGTGATGGAGCTCGCCATCGCGGAGGCGATCGACCGCGCCGCGGATATGTCGCTCCACGGCCGGGTGCTGCTCGGTATCGCCGGTTGTCCGGGCGCCGGCAAGTCGACGCTGTCGGCGGCCATCAAAGCAGATGTCGCGTCGAGCGCCGTTGTTCCGATGGACGGGTTCCACATGCTGAACGAAGATCTTGTGCGGCTCGGCAGGCGTGATCGCAAGGGTGCGCCCGACACGTTCGACGTCGACGGATACGTGTCGATGCTCCGACACGTTCGCGCTCAGTCAGGGAACGTCGTCTCCGCGCCGCGATACGACCGTGCCGCGAGCGCGCCGGTGCCCGACGCCATCGACGTTCCTCCCGACGCCAACTTGGTGATCACCGAGGGCAACTACCTGCTGCTGGACCAACCGCCATGGAGTGCTGTGCGCCCCCTGCTCGACGAGGTCTGGTTCGTCGACGTCGACGATGCCTTGCGCGTGCCGCGGTTGATCGCCCGGCACATCGAGTTCGGCAAATCGCCGGACGAAGCCCATGAATGGGTGATGCGATCCGACGAGGCCAACGCCGCCCTCGTCGCCGCCAGTCGTATTCGGGCCGACGTCGTGGTGCGCCTGCCTTAGCGAGCGCGTCGACAAGCGTCAGCGAACCGGGCCCATTGTCTGGTCCTTTGGATCGACCTGCAGGGCCCCGGTCATGATGGCCACGACGTCGGTGATGCTGACGCTCTGGGGAGTGATGACGGCAGCGCGCCGGCCCAATCGCTGCACGTGTATGCGATCGGCGACCTCGAACACCTGAGGCATGTTGTGCGAGATCAGGATGACGGGAAGGCCCCGATCGCGGAGGTGCCTGATCAGTTTGAGCACCTGCGCGGACTCGCGTACGCCGAGGGCGGCGGTGGGCTCGTCGAGAATGATCACCCTGCTGCCGAAAGCGGCGGCTCGGGCGACCGCGACCGCCTGCCGCTGGCCGCCGGACAACGTTTCGACCGCCTGGCCCATGTTCTGCAGGGTGCCAATGCCCAGCGCCATCATCTGATCCTTGGCTCGCTTGCGCATACCGCTGCTCTCCAACATCCTCATGACGGTGCCGAGCGGACCGGGTTTGCGAATCTCCCGACCGAGAAACAGGTTTGTGGCGATATCGAGCGCGGGAGCAACCGCCAGTGTTTGATACACAGTCTCGATGCCGGCGTTGCGGGCGTCGATGGGCTTGCGGAACTGGATCGCGTTGCCGTCGAGCCGCATGACGCCTTCGTTGGGAATCTCGGCACCGGAGAGACACTTGATCAGCGTCGATTTTCCCGCGCCGTTGTCACCGATCACGGCCAGCACCTCGCCGGGATACAGCGCGAAGTCGACCGCGTCGAGCGCGACGACGCGGCCGTAGGTCTTGATCAGCCCCTCGCTTTCGAGGATGGGCTGGATTTGCGTGACGGCCTCCGTCATGCCCTGGCCCGACGAATCCACTGGTCGGCGGTGACAGCGACGATGATGAGGCCGCCGATTGCGAGCTGCTTGTAGTTCTGATCGAGGCCGGCGACTGACAAGCCGTGGTCGACCGACGTCACGATGAGGGCCCCGATCAGCGACCCGATCACGCGACCACGACCACCGAACAGGCTGGTGCCGCCAATGACGACCGCGGTGATCGAGTCGAGGTTGGCGTCGACACCCGAGTTCGGGCTCGCCGCGTTGACTCGCCCGATGAGGACCCACCCGGCAATCGCGAAGATCAAGCCAGCAACGACGTACACGCTGACAATGACTCTGCTGTTCTGGATGCCCGCGAGCCTCGCGGCGTCGGGGTCGTCGCCGACCGCGTAGACATGCGTTCCCCATGCCGTGTACCTCAGGACGTATGCCATCACGGCGTACAGCACCAGCATGACGATTACTCCCGAGGTGACTCGGAAACTACCGAGTTCGATCGGGCGTCCGAGCCACTTCAATTCGTCGGCCAGTTCGGTGTTGCGAACCGTGCGGCCCGTGGCGTACAGAAGGGTCAGCGAGGTGAAGATGCCGAGCGAGCCCAGCGTGACGATGAAGGGCGGCAATTTGACCCGCGTGATCAGCAGTCCGTTGAACGCGCCAGCGAGGCCGCCGATGAGGATGCCGATGATGAGGGCTAACGACCCCGGTACGCCCTGATCGAACGCGGTCTTGGCCATGACCATCGACGAGAACACCATGATTGCGCCGCACGAGAGGTCGATACCTGCAGTGAGGATGATCAGCGTCTGGCCGATGGCCAGGGTGCCGACGACCGCTGTCTGCTGGGCGATGACACCGAGATCAGTGGGCGTCGCGAAGTTCGAGGACAGCAGCCTGAAGATGATCACCGTGATGGCCAGAACGATGGCCGGGCTCAGCCATGGGTAGGCGTGCAGCACTGCTTGCACACGCTGGATCGTGGATTGCCGGTCGAGGAATTCTTCCGCGGCGTCGTATCCCGCGATGGCATCACTCACGAAGCTCACCTTTCAGAGTCGTCGGCTTGCTCAGGTCACCCCAGCACAAACTAGAGCAGCGGTAGGGCGGCAACAAGAGTGCTGCCCTACCGCTGTCGCGCCTCAGTTGATCAAGATCGGATCAGCCCCAGGCGTTGTCGAGACCGTACTGGGGGTCCTTGCTGTCGACGCCCTCCACGGGATCCTTGGCGATCAGAGTGACGCCGGTGTTGAAGAAGTCGAGCCCTGGCGTAACTGCCGGCTTCGTACCGTTCTTGACGAAGTCGACGATTGCCTGCACGCCGAGGTCGGCCATCACCAGCGGGTACTGCTGCGAGGTCGCCGCGATCTTCCCATCGGCAACGTCTTGCACCCCGGCCTTGCCACCGTCGACCGACACGAGGATGTAGTCGGCGGTCGTCTTGCCAGCCGCGGTCAGCGCCGCGGAGGCGCCGGCCGCAGTCGGCTCGTTGATGGTGTAGATGACATTGATGTCGGGGTTCTTCGCAAGGAGGTTCTCCATGCCCTTCTGACCACCCTCTTCGTTGGCGCCGGTGGCTTCGTTGCCGACGATCTCGTAGTCGCCACCCTTGCCACCGGTGTACTTGCCGGAAGGTGCTTCGTCGCCATTCTTCACCGGGTCGCCGACGTCGATGCCCATCCCTTCGAGGAAGCCTTGATCGCGGTTGTAGTCGACGGAAACGATCTTGTCGTCGAAGATGTCGAGCAGGGCGATGACAGCTTTCTTGCCATCGAGCTTGGCGGCGGCGTACTGGCCGATCAGCTTGCCTGCCTCGCGATTGTCAGTCGCAAATGTGATGTCGACAACATCCGGCGGATCGGTGGGCGTGTCGAGTGCGATGACGTACAGGCCCGCGTCGCGCGCCTTCTGGATGGCATCGTTGACGCCTGTCGACATCGGTGTGATCAAGATGCCGGCCTGCTTGCTGGCGATGGCGTTCTCGATGGCATCGATCTGGCCCTGATCGTCACCCTCCTCCTTGCCGGAGGCGATCGTGATGTCGACTCCTGCCGCGTCGCCGGCCTTCTTCGCGCCGGCCTGCATCGCGACGAAGAAGGCGTTGGTGCTGTCTTTGGTGATCAATGAGACGGCAATCTTGTCGCCCGACGGAGCCGGTGCCGCCGAATCTGCGGCAGCCGTGGTACCTCCGGTGGCCGCAGGTGATGACGAGTCGTCGTCGTCGGAGCCGCACGCGGCCATGACGAATGTGGCCGTTACACCTAAGGCGATGATGGTGCGCAGCGAGCGCTGGCGCTTGGTCTGTGTTCTCATGATGCTCCCCCTCGGAAGGTCATTGTCAACGTTGTCAGAGTTAACCGCAGTCAGAAGATCCTTGTCAAGACTTAATTTTCTTGACAAGCGGTCTCACACCAGCGAACGTTGTCATCCATGTCCGAGCGCACGCCGAACAGCCCACGTCTGTCTCATCCGACCATCCGCGACGTCGCCGCTCTCGCCGGGACCAGCCTGAAAACCGTGTCTCGGGTTGTTAACGGCGAGCCAGGCGTATCACCTGAACTGGGCGAACGGGTGCGTGTCGCGATCGAACGCCTCGACTATCGCCGCAACCTGGCCGCCAGCAATCTCCGCCGCTCCGGCGGCAGGACCCGCTCGATCGGACTGCTGCTCTCGAATGTGATCAATCCTCTCGACGGTGCGATACAGCGGGCGATCGAACAGGCCGCGCTCGATCGCGACGTGGTGGTGATCGCATCGAGCATCGACGAAGACGCCGTGCGCGAACGGGAGATGGTCGCCGTGTTCACCGCGCGTCGCGTCGACGGGCTGATCATCAAGGCTGCCGGTCATGATCACAGCTACTTGTCGGACCAGCGGCGCATGAGCATGTCGATGGTGTTCGTCGACCGGCCTCCGGCGTTCTTGAACGCTGATGCGGTCGTGGTCGACAACGAGCAGGGAACGGCACGTGGCGTAGGTCATCTGATTGCGCACGGCCATCGACGTATTGCGTTTCTCGGGGCGCTCCACACGATCGTCACCGCAGAGCAGCGGGTCGCCGGTTATCGCAGTGCCCTTGCTTTGGCACATGTCGACCGGGACGATTCGTTGGTGCACCGTGACATCGACAGCAGCGAGCACGCTCATGCAGTCACGTTGCAACTCATGCGTACCGACGACCCTCCCACGGCGCTCTTCGCCGCACAGAACATGATCACCGTCGGCGTGGTACGGGCCCTCCGGGAGCTCGAAATGCACCGCACCATCGCCGTCGTCGGCTTCGACGATGTTCCGTTGTTCGATCTACTCGAACCGGCGATCACAGTGCTGGCACAGGATCCTTGGGCGATCGGCAGTCAGGCGGCCAACACGTTGTTCGCACGCCTCGACGGATCGACTGCGCCAACGCGAACCCACGTCATCCCGGTCTCGTTGATCGAGCGCGGCTCCGGCGAACTTCGCGGTCCGTTCAGCCGCTGAGGTTTGCTAGTCGCAGTCGGGTGGTCGTGGCGGCCGGTTGGTTGCGAGTGCCGCGTTCAGCTCGGCTCCGGCGAGAGCGATGATTGCGTGCAGGCTCAGCCACGACAGCAGTCCGATGACGGATGCGAAGGTGCCGTAGACGGGTGACGCGTTGGCGATCGCCCGACCGACGATCGCGACCCCCACGAGCTGCAGCATCGCGAACAGCACGCCGCCGACGATCGCGCCCGGCACCACGCTGCGCCATGACGGCCATGAGGTCCGCAGCCATCGGTAGCTCAACGCCAGCACCCCGATGTTGATCGCCGTCGTGAAAATCAGCAACAGGACCTTGCTGATGACTCGCACACCGGTGACGCTGGCCAGGCTGGTCAGGATCGCAGTCGCGACCTGCGCGCCGCCGATGTACGCCATCCCGAGCAGCGCCCGCAGGCGCGTGATCAACAGGTTGGCGCGTTCGTCGAGCGGTTGCTCGCCGATGTCGTCGAGGGCCGTGTGCACCGCGACGAACGCCTTCATCCCGCCCCACAGTGCAGCGACCAGACCGACGATCGAGCACGACCGCGTTGCCGGTCAACTTCGAGGGGTCCTCGGCGATCTGTTGGCCGACGAACGGCAGTTGGGCCAGGGCCGAATCGATGATGTCGGCGCGCAGCTTCGGGCGACTCTGCAAGACGAAGCCCAGCACCGTGGTGAACACCAACAGCAGCGGGAAGACCGACAGGAAAGCGAAGTGCGCGATCAGCGCGGCGTTGCGGCCGCTGCGGTGCTTGCGGAAGCCCTCGGCTGCCCGTACCGCAACGTCGACGTTCCGAGATTTGGCGCGCATGGAGCCAACTTTCGGGTAATCGGTCCAGCGCACACTGAGAATGTAGGTGGCAGACGCCCCTTCCAAACGCTGACAGTCCCTGGAGGGTCACGCGTCGCCATCACGCGAGGCATCCCGCTACGGTCGGGGCGTGCGGCGCCCGGGTGTCAACAGCGTTGATCCCACCCGGCTTGTCGCGCTCGCCGCGATCGCCGCGATCATCGGGATCCAGCTGATCTTCTTCGGGCTTCCGTTCGGTCTGTGGCTCCACGGGTTGGTGCTCGGCGGACTGAACGCGGTCATGGCCGTCGGCATGGCGCTGATCTATCGCGCCAATCGTGTCGTCAACTTCGCGCAGGCGGAGTTGGGCACCGTTCCGACGGCGTTTGCCGCGGCGTTCATCCTGTTCTGGGGCTGGCCGTATCTGCTCGGGCTGGCGGCCGGACTGACGATGTCGATCGTTGCCGGCGTCGTCATCGAGTTTGCACTGATCCGTCGCTTCCGGCACTCGCCGCGCCTCGTCGTGACCGTGGCGACCCTCGGTATCACCCAGTTGTTGGTCGTGATCGGCATCCTGATCCCGAGGTGGTGGGGACGGAACCTCGCGAGCGAGCGTCTCGCTCCGCCCGTGGGATGGAAGCTCACCGTCGGGCAGGTCGTCCTCAACGCCAACCACATCATCGCGTTGATCGTCGCGCCCCTGATGATGGTCGGCGTTGCTTGGTTCCTGGCGCGCAGCCGATATGGCCTGGCGATCCGCGCCAGCGCCGAGCGCGGCGACCGCGCCGCAATGCTCGGCATCCCTGTCGGACGGCTCAACACGTTGGTGTGGACCATCGCCGCGGCGATGTCGTTCGTCGCGCTGTTCCTGCGCAGCGGGATCATCGGCGTGCCCGTCGGGTACGCGGCGGGCTTCTCGGCGCTGCTGCAAGCGCTGGCCGCCCTCGTGATCGCCAGGCTCGAGCGACTGCCAACTGTCGCGGTGGCCGCGGTGGCTCTCGGCTTGTTGGAATCAGGCGTCCGCTTCAACTCCGACACGCCCGCCGTCGCGTATCCCGATCATGGCGGCGGTCATGTTCGTCGTGCTGCTGGTACAGCGGACCAGCCAGCTCGCGGCGGGACAACGATGCCGCCAGCACATGGCGGGGAGCGGAGGAAGTTCGGCCTCTGACGTCGGAGGACCGTCGCCATCCGAAGGTGCGTCTCGTTCGATGGTCGCTCGTCGCAGTCGGCATCGCCGTTGTGGTCGGTGCGCCCCTCGTTCTCGACGTCAACTTCACGATCAAGGCCTCTGCCATCTTCGCATTCGCCGTCATCGGGCTGTCGTTGGTGGTGCTCACCGGTTGGGCCGGACAGATCTCGCTCGGCCAGATGGCGATCGTCGGGATCGGCGCTGCCGTCAGTGCCACGTGCACATCGAGATGGCACGTCGATCTGACGTTGGGTCTGTTGATCGGCGGCTGCGCGGGAGGGATCGTGGCGTTCGCGGTCGGTGTGCCGGCGCTGCGATTGCGTGGCTTGTATCTGGCGGTCACCACCTTCGCGCTGGGCCTCGCCACCGAACAGTGGCTGCTCAGCGATCGTTTCTTCGGATGGTTCCCGAAGGCGGAATCTCGCTTCGAGCGACCGCCGCTGTTCGGTCAAGTCCGGCTCGACACACCGATCCGCTACTACATGTACTCGCTGGCCGTACTCGTGCTGACCTTCCTGGCGACGCGCGGCATCCGACGATCGCGAACCGGCCGGGTGATCATCGCCGTGCGCGAGAACGAGCGCGCGGCACAGAGCTACTCCATCCCGGTCGTGCGCGCCAAGTTGACCGCGTTCGTCGTGTCGGGCGTGCTTGCCGGCATCGGCGGTGCGCTCTTCGCGCATCTCAACCAATCGTTCAGCGTCGCCAGCTACAGCACCGGTGAGAGCTTCAGTGTCTTCACGTCGGCGGTCATCGGTGGGCTCGGCTCGCTCGGCGGAGCCGTGTTGGGCGCGGTGTACCTGCGCGGGATTCGGTGGTTCATCACCTCCCAGGAGTGGCAGTTGTTGTCGACGGGTGGGGGCGTGTTGCTGGTGCTGCTCATCCTGCCCGGCGGTCTCGGCGGACTGTGGGTCACCGTGCGCGATGTGGTCGTCCGGCTGCTGGTGCGGCCGACACGTCGACTGACGCGTCGTCCCACGCCGCGAGCAGAGACCGAGCTGCCTCCTTCCGTGCCGGTCGAGACGGTGTCGTGATGCGCACGTTCGTTGCTGCCGTCCGTCACCCGAGCCGATGGTTGCGCGACCTCTGCGGAGGCGAGGCCGCGTTCCCGCTGGTGGTGTTGTTCGGCCTCAACGCGGTCGATGAGCTCGATCGCACCGCGTTCGGAATTCTGCTGCCCAACATCCGCGACGAGTTCAACCTCGACAACACGAAGGTGCTGGGCCTCGTTGCGCTCGTGTCGATCGCCGCGCTCGCCCTGCAGGTACCGATCGCTCAATTCGCCGATCGATCGCGACGCGTCCCGTTGGCGATCGCCGGCGCGGTGGCGTGGGCCCTGTTCAGCGGACTCACCGGTCTTGCCACGGGTGTGATCATGCTGACCATCGCCCGCAGTGGGAGTGCTGTTGGCAAGGCGGTGATCGATCCGACGCACAACTCGCTGATCGCCGACTACTTCCCGATCGAATCGCGGAGCAGGGTGTTCAGCGTGCATCGCGCCGCCAACGCGATCGGCGCGTTCGTCGGCCCGCTGTCGGCAGGGCTCCTCGCGTACGCCTTCGGCTGGCGCGCTGCCGTTCCTGTTCTTCGTCATTCCCACGATGGTGTTCGCGGTCATGGCGTTGCGACTGCGCGAGCCGATCCGCGGGCGCTGGGAGCGTCAGGCGATGGGCGCCAGCGACGATGTGATCGCCACAGAGGAAACGGTGCCGTCGTTCGCCGAGAGTTGGCGAACGGTGCAGAAGATCGAGAGCCTCAAGCGCATCTGGTGGAGCCTGCCGTTCCTCGCGACCGCCTTGATCGGCTTCGTGGCACTGGCGTCGTTGTTGTACGAGCAGGAGTTCGGGCTCGACGAGCGCGCCCGCGGCATCGCGTCGGCCATCGCCGAGCCCTTCCAACTGGTCGGTCTCGTCGTCGGGTTCGCGCATCGTCACGCGCCGATTCCTGGGCGACATGCGCGGCCTGATCCGGTTCCTGGCAGGGTCGCCGTCGGCACGTCGGTCGCGGCCATCGGGTTCGCGGTCGCCCCGAACATCGTCGTCGCCGTCGCGTTCAACAGCGTGATCTCCGCGTCGCTCGCGATGCTCGGGTCCCGGCATCCTGGTCGCTCTCTCGCTGGCCATCCCGCCGCGGGCGCGGGCGACGGGCTTCTCGGTGGCATCGCTGTGGGTGATCCCGGGCCTGATCGTGCTGCCGATCATCGGATGGATCTCGGGCCATGTCGGTATCCGCTGGGGGATGCTGGTGCTCGTGCCCCTGTTCATCATCGGCAGCTTCGTGCTGGGCAGCGCGGGGTCGGTGATCGACGCCGACATCGCCCAGGTGTGGCGGGCCGCAGCCACGCGCAGCGAGGCGCTGTACCAACGGCGACAAGGACAGAGCGACCTGCTGCTGGTGCGCGGCGTCGATGCCGGCTACGACGATCGGCAGGTGCTGTTCGGTGTCGACATCGACATCAAGGAGGGCGAGATCGTCGCGCTGCTCGGCACCAACGGCGCCGGCAAGAGCACGCTGCTCAAGGCGATCAGCGGCGTGGTCGAGGCCGACCGCGGCGCGGTCGTTCTCGATGGTCGAGACATCACGCACGCGCCACCCAACGAGATCGCCGAGCTCGGTATCAGTCAGATGCCAGGCGGACAGGGAGTCTTCGGGTCGCTCACCGTCGGCGAGAACCTGCGCCTCGCCGGGTGGACGCCGCGACGCGCGACGACGTCGATGCAGCGCTCGAGGAAGTGCTGACGACGTTCCCCGTGCTGCGCGAGCGGTATGCGGCGCATGCGGCAGATCTCAGCGGTGGGCAGCAGCAGATGCTGGCACTCGGCATGGCCTTCATCGCCAAGCCGCGGGTGTTGCTGATCGACGAACTGTCGCTCGGTCTCGCGCCGGTCATCGTCGGACAGTTGCTGCCGCTCGTTCGTCGCCTCGCCGACGATGGAGTTGCGGTCATCCTGGTCGAGCAGAGCGTCAACGTTGCGCTGACGTTGGCAGAGCGGGCGTACTTCATGGAGCGCGGCACCATCCGCTTCTCGGGACCGACAGCCGATCTGCTGAACCGGCCCGACCTGTTGCGGTCGGTCTTCCTGACCGACATCGGCGCATCGGCGCACGCCGGCGATCGCCCCGGTTGCCGGCAACGATCAACCAGCGCTGGAAGTCGTCTCCATCGACCGCGCGTTCGGCGGCAACCGCGCGGTCAAAGACGTTTCGTTCGCCGTCGGCAAGGGCGAGATCGTCGGCATGATCGGTCCCAACGGCGCAGGGAAGACCACACTCTTCGATCTGATCAGCGGTTACATCGCGGCGGACGACGGTCGGGCGATGCTCGACGGTCACGACATGACGAACGACTCCGCATCGGCGCGGGCTCGTCGTGGGCTCGGTCGCAGCTTCCAGGACGCTCGGCTGTTCCCCGACATGACGGTGACGGAGGCAATGGCGGTCGCCCTGGAGCGATGGACGACTCAGCGCAGCGTCCTGGCCGCCGCCCTTCGGTTCCCGACCGTGTTCGACGACGAGGAGCGCACGTCGACACGTGTCGCCGAGCTGATCGAAGTCATGGACCTGGGCGCCTACCGCAACTCGTTCATCCGCGAGCTGTCGACCGGCACACGTCGCATCGTCGATCTCGCGTGTCTGGTGGGCCACCGACCGACGGTGGTGTTGCTCGACGAGCCCTCCAGTGGAATCGCCCAGCGCGAGGTCGAAGCGCTCGCACCGGTGCTGCTGCGACTGCGCGACGAGATGGGCGCAAGCCTTCTGGTCATCGAACACGATATGCCGCTGATCTCGTCGATTTCCGACCGGTTGATCGCTCTGGATCACGGAGAGCTCATCGCTGAGGGTTCGCCGGCTGACGTCCTGACTCATCCCGACGTGGTAGAGAGCTACCTCGGGAACAACCCAGCGGCGCACCAGCGCTCCGGCCTCAGGGGGTAGTCACATGCATCCAGCCAGCTCTTCGGGCGCCGAGCGCAGCCGGCAGGTTCGTCGGTGGGGTCCGATTGCAGCTGTTGTCGTGCTGGTTGCGGTTGTCGTGGGGTTGGTGCTCGTGACCCGCGACAGTGACGACGAGTCGAGCGCCGACACGACAGCATCGGTGGCGTCCAGCACCACGATCGAGTCGCAGACGTCCGTAGCTCCGACGGACTCCACGACCGCGAGCTCCGAGGTCACGACTCCGGGCTCCGCTGCGCCGGCACCCGTGACATACCCGTTGTCGTTCGCCCAGGCGACCGAGCAGGGTCTCGCCGACACCATCGATTGGGGTGATCGGTGCGATACGTCCAGGGGAAAGCTCGCAGTTCCCGACTTCTTCGCCCAGCCGTGCTTCGCTCCGTTCACGGGCGACAACGGCGGCGCCACCGCGCCTGGCGTCACCGCCGACGAGGTCACCATCGTCTACTACGAAGGCCAGCAGACAGATCCCATCATCGCCTACATCACCGATGCCGTTCAGGTCGACGACACGAACGGCGACCAGTTCGCGACGATGAAGGAGTTGGTCCGCTACTACGAGACATACTTCGAGTTGTACGGCCGCAAGATCAACCTCATCACCTTCGAAGGCACCGGCAATGCCACCGACGAGGTTGCCGCTCGCGCCGATGCCGCGCAGATAGCCCTGGAGTTCAAGCCGTTCGCCGTCTTCGGCGGTCCGGCGTTGACGAGCGCCTTCGCCGACGAGTTGGCCGCGCATCAGGTCATCTGCATCGGCTGCACGCCGGGCCAACCTGCGTCGTTCTACAGCGACCGCGATCCGTACGTGTGGGGACTGGATGGCAGCCCGACGCAGAAGAAGAATCACGTCGTCGAGTTCCTGACGAAGCAGATCATCGGCAAGAACGCAACGCACGGCGGCGACGCGGTGAAGGATCAACCCCGCACGCTCGGGCTGCTGTACCTCGAGAACAGTGGCGCCGCGAAGGAGTTGGCTGACGCGTTCGCCGCCGACATGGAGGCAGCCGGATCGCCGTTCGCCGAGGTCATCGCCTATCAACTCGACCCGACGACGATCCAGGCAACCGCGACGCAGGTGATCACCAAGTTGAAGGCCGCTGGGGTCACGACAGTCGTCTTCAGCGGCGACCCGGTTGCGCCTCGAGACTTCACGAAGGAGGCGACAGCGCAGGAGTACTTCCCCGAGTGGGTCGTCTCCGCCAGCACATTGGTCGACGTCACCGCGTTCGCACGCACGTACGACCAGGAGCAGTGGAAGCACGCATTCGGTGTGACCCAACTCGCCGCCCGCACCCCGACCGATCAGATCGGGTCGTTCTTCTACTACAAGTGGTTCACGGGTCAGGATCCGCCTGCTGACGGGAGCATCGGCGTCATCTCGCCGAACCCGGCGCTGTTCTTCGCGGTTCTCCAAGGTGTCGGTCCCAACCTCACCCCGGAGACGTTCCGCGACGCTGCGTTCGCCCTACCGGGTACGTCCGATGGTCTGGTGATCAGCCAGCCGTTCCTGTCGTACGGCGACCATGGCTACTGGCCCGACACGGACTACCTGGGCGTCGACGATGCCACGTTGATCTGGTGGGATCCCGCCGCGACGGGACCCGACGAGATCCGCAAGGAGGGCGTGGGCATGTACCAGTTCGTCGACGGTGGCCAGCGACATCTCCCCGGCGAATGGCCGACCGTGGACAAACTGTTCGACCCCGCCGGCGCCGTGACGATCTACACCTCCCCACCCCCCGGCGAAGCCCCTGGCACGTACCCGAGCCCCGCCGGCTGACCCCAACCCGGTCACGGCTGCGGCGGGAGGCGCCAGTCGATGGGCGGTAGGTCGGCGGCGACGAGGGCTGCGTTGGTGCGGCTGAAGGGTTTGCTGCCGAAGAATCCGTTGTGGGCGCTGAGAGGCGACGGGTGCGCGGACTCGATCACCGTGTGCCGCGACAGATCGATCAGTGCCTTCTTCTTGCGGGCGTGAGCACCCCACAGGATGAACACGACACGGTGTGGCTTCGCGTCGACGGTGCGCAAGACCTCGTCGGTGAACGTCTCCCAACCTTTGCCCTGATGCGAAGCGGCGACGCCTGAGCGCACCGTGAGGCTGGTGTTGAGCATCAGCACACCTTGGCGAGCCCACGACGCGAGGTTGCCGTGGTCGGGGGTCTCGACGCCGAGATCGTCGCGCAGTTCCTTGTAGATGTTGACCAGCGACGGCGGCAACTGCACGCCACCCTGCACCGAGAAGCACAGGCCATGCGCCTGTTGCGGCCCGTGGTACGGATCCTGGCCGAGCATCACGACGCGAGTGGATTCGTACGGCGTCAGGTGAAGTGCTGCGAAGACCTGATCCGGCGGCGGGAACACCGTGTGGCGGGCGCGCTCGTCGGCGACGAACTGTTGCAACTCCTTCCAGTAGGGCTTGTCGAACTCCGCACGCAGCACCGGATTCCAGTCGGTCTTCACCAACCATCCATTTCAGCAGATCAGGTCAGCCCTTGCCGTCGCCGTCCGTACCATGGTGGTCGCCCTCGATGGTGCGAGGCACCAAGGTCGTGTCGCTGCGATGGTCGTCGTCGTTGCTCTCCTTGATGGCTGGGATCATCGTGCCACTGTCCAGCTTCACCGTGATCTCCGACGTGTGGTCGCGGGATTCGAAGGTGACTTCGACCTTCTCGCCTGAACGGTCGGTGTGCTTGGTTCTGAAGCCGGGCGCCGGATTCTCGGCGATCACTGTCAGCCGATGGCCGTCCTGTCGCACGGTGATGCTGCCGCCGACCGAGCCGAACGTCTCCGTCAGCAGTTGCGTCTTCTGGGGCGCGGGCGCCGACGGCGTGCGGCTCTGCCCACTAGAGGACGAACCGTTCGACGGGGCTCCTGCAGCTTCCGGTGCCTCAGTCTCTGGCACCGGCGTGTCGGCGACACTCGGCGCTGCCTCCGTCGCCGACGTGGTGGGTGGAGTCGTCACGGGTTCGGTCTTCTCGGGAACAGTCGACGACGCCTCCACCTCGGTCGAGGTGATCTTGAGGGTGACGTCGACGCTGCTGTCTGCCGACTTGCCGGGCACGACGGTGTGACGGCGCGGGCTCTGCACTGCAGCAACCGCCACCGTGCCGACCACGACCGCCAGCGCTGCGGTGGTCGTCCAGGCGACGACACGGCGACGACGTACGTGGCCGACGCGACGCTGCCATGCCGCGAATGCGGCGTTGTCGTCCGGATAGGGACCGCTGAGGCGGCCCAACTCCTGGCGCAGATCGGGATCGTGGAACTCACTCATCCGAATGCACCTCCTCCCCGCGTGCTACCACGCTGCGAAGGCGAGCGCGGCCCTGATGCAAATACGATTTGACTGCTCCTTCGGTGATCTCCAAGGCGGCAGCCACCTCGGCGATCGACAACTCGTCGACGTAGAACAACGCCATGGCGAGACGCTGTTGCTTGGGTAGTTGAGCGAGGATCGTCGGCAGGTCGGAGTCGAAGCCGTTTTGCTCGACGGGCTCGACCAGTGGTTCACCCGCGAGGCGTTGCATCGCCTTGCTCTTGCGAGTCTGCCTTCGATGATCGTCGTGCAGTCGGTTGATCGCGACGCGACGGATCCAGCCCACGGGATCGTCGTACTGTTGGATTCTTCGCCAGTGCGTGTGCGCCTTCACGAAAGCCTCTTGCACCGCGTCGGCTGCGACTTCACGATCGCCGCAGGCCAGTGTGAGCGCACGAACGAGTCGTCCGTAATGGGCGCGAAACAGCGAGTCGATGGTCGCGACGACCTTCGCTTCTGACACCTCGCTCATCGTGAAAATCGTGTACGCCACGGATCAGACACGCCGGTAGTGTTGCGGAGGTTTCGACGGACGCCAACAATTCACCGCTCTACCTGGGGGAACGTGGTCGGGCTACGATCGTGCGATGGATGACATTCTGGATGTCGATCTGTTGGCGTTCGAGCAAGGTACCGCCGCGCAACGGGCCGCGGTCGTCGACGGTGTTCGCCGCAGCCTGGCGACCGGGTTCGTGTACACCCGACATGACCTGTCGGAGGACCTGCTCGACAGCGCGTACGCGATGCTTGCCGAGTTCTTCTCGCTTTCCCAGGAGGTCAAGCAGCAGTTCGTTGCGCCTGAAAGCCATGGTCAAACCGGGTACACGGGCCTGCTCGTCGAGACCGCAGCGGCGAGCGATGTCCCCGATTGGAAGGAGATGCTCAACTGGGGCAGGGAGCTCCCGGCGGGGCACCCCCTTCGCGAGCGGTACCCGCATCGCTACGGCCCGCAGGTGCTGCCCGAGTCGGCCATCTCCGGCTCGGAGAAGTTGCTGACGCTGTTCCACGATCGCATCGAAGATCTCCAACGCCGATTTCTCCGCGTCATCGCCGAGTCGATCGGCTGTCACGAATCGCTGTTCGACGAGATGACGAACAACGGTGCGACGCTGACGAGGGCAATTCGCTACCCACCCATGACGGAATCGCCTGGCGGCACACACGTGTGGGCTGGCGCGCACGGTGACATCAACCTCATCACCGCGCTTCCCCGGGCGACCGCTCCTGGCTTGCAGGTGAAGGTCGGCGACGATTGGGTCGACGCCTTGGCGCCGGAAGGACAGGTCATCATCAACACCGGGATGATGCTCGAGCGCCTCACGAATGGTGTGCTGCCAACGGGTATCCATCGTGTTGTCGCGGCGCCGGGTTACTCCGGCGAGCGGTACAGCGTGGTGCAGTTCTGCCACCCGACGCCGTGGACCCTGCTGACCCCGCTGGCCAGTTGCGTCACATCCGTGAACCCGCAGCGCCACTCGGCCATGGTCAGTGCCGATGCACTCGACATGGTGCTGTACGAGATCAACCTCATCGAGACGGCTCGAAGAGTCGGTTAGTTATCCCACGGCCGGGGTACCGTGCGCCCCAGATGAGTGCAACCCGCGACGTCGTGCTGGCGATTGACATCGGCGATGTGAAGCTCGCGGCTGGCCTGATGACGTTGAAGGGTGAGCTCGTCGATCGCGAAGACGTCGATATCGACTTCGGTCTCAATGCGGAAGCACTGTTCGCGTCGCTCAACACGATTGCACAGGGACAGTTGGAGCGGGCGCGAACGCATCACAGCGCGCGGCCCGTCGGGGTAGGCGTCGGCTGCGTCGGTCCCGTGCGGCCCGATGTCGTCGCCGTGTCGCCCGCTCACATTCCTGCGTGGCGGTCGTTCCCGTTGCGCTCCAAGCTCGCCTCCGCAACCGGTCTCAACGTCTACGGAGATCTCGGTGCGAAGGCACTCGCGCTGGCCGAGGGCTGGATGGGCGCGGCGCAGGGCCGAGACAACTTCCTGGCCATGGTGGTGTCGTCGACGGTCGAGGGCGGCATCGTGTTGAACGGCCAATTGCTCGACGGCGCCACCGGCAACGCCGGCCATGTCGGCCACACGGTTGTCGAGCCGAACGGTCGGCGCTGCTTGTGTGGTTCGCGTGGCTGCCTCGACGCAGAGGCGTCGGGCCCTGCCATCGAAGCGATCACCGGCCGGACACACCGCGAGCCGACCTACGAGATCATGCAGCGCACCGGGCGACTCGTGGGCAGGGCAGTCGCAACCGTGTGCAACCTGCTCGATCTCGACTTCACCGTCGTCGGTGGCTCGGTCGCCCTCGGCTTCGGCGCGACGTTCTTCAACTCGGCGCAGGAGACACTCGACGAGCACGCCCAGTTGTCGTTCAGCCGCGGCGCCAGGATCATTCCGGCGCGACTCGGCGGACGCGGCCCATTGATCGGCGCCGGCGCGGTTGGGGTCCGCGGTCTGCGCCGGGCAGGTCGGCCCCGTGAATGACTGGTTCTTCACTTCGTTGCGGCGCGATGCCGCAGTTCACCCTCAGGAGGCAACGGCATGACGAAGATTCGTAGCGGCAACTCGACGATGATCGACGATCGTCGGGGAAGTGGCAGTGGCCTCGGTGGTGGCGGGTTCCCGATTCCCATCAAGGCAGGCGGAGGTGTGCTGGGGATCATCGTGCTGCTCGCTTCGATCCTGCTGCCCGAAGCTTCTTGGTGGGAGCAACAATGCAACGAGCGTGCCGCAACAGCAAGACAGGACTGGTTCGGCGACTGCAGACACCTGCGACGACGAGCTGGAACAGATCGTGTGCGGCGCGACTGAAGATGTGCAGGCCTACTGGCAAGCCAACCTGCCGAGGTTCTACAACACGAGCTACGAGGTGACCAAGACGGTGTTCTTCACCGACGGAGTCGACACAGGGTGTGGGCAGGCGACCTCGCAGACCGGGCCGTTCTACTGCCCCGCCGATCACCTCGTCTACATCGACCTCGGGTTCTTGCAGGCACTCGAGCAGCAATTGGTCGGCACGACCGCCGACCTCGCGGAGCAGTACATCGTCGCGCACGAGTACGGGCACCACGTCCAGAACGTCGTCGGCATCAACGGCCAGGTCCAGCAGGCTCAGCAGAACGATCCGGGTCGTGCCAATCAGTACTCCGTTGCGATGGAGTTGCAGGCCGATTGCTTCGCCGGGATGTGGGTGGGCGACGTCGCAGCGCGGGGCCAGCTCGACAGCGCCGCCGAAATCAAGGAAGCGCTCGATGCCGCATCCGCTGTCGGCGACGACCGGATCCAGCAGAAGACACAGGGCCGCATCGACGAAGAGGCGTGGACGCATGGTTCCGCCGAGCAGCGGCAGGCATGGTTCACACGCGGCTTCAACTCCGGAGACGCCAGCCAGTGCGACACCTTCAGCGAAGTGCTGTAGGTTCCGGCGGCATCATCCCGCCACCGAACTTGCGGTAGAACCACTCGGCGGGACCGATCCCGAAGCGGCGCTGCCACCAAGCCGCGGCCACGATCGCCACGAGCCAGAAACTGCCCGCGAACGCGAGGGCCAGGTCGAGACCGGCAGGCCGGATCAGGTGCCACCGAGTGACGAGCGCGTTGAACACGAGCACATGTGCGACGTAGATGGTGAGGGTTGTGCGCCCCGCCGCGGCGAGCGCGCGCGTCACGGGGTTCGTCCTCGTAGCTCCGGAGATCCAGCCGATCACGCAGAAGGCGGTCACTGACGACCCGAGTGCGCACACCGTGTAGTTGAGGCTGCGGCTGAAGGGGTCGGTTGCCAACAATCGGGCGCGGAGTGGTGTGTCTGCGAACACTGACTTGGCCAAGTAGGTGCCGGCGACGAATACGACGCCGATCGCCGCGAGTGCCCGACGGTGGGCGGGACGTAGGGGCAGGTAGCGACCGATCACCATTCCGGCACAGACGAACGCCAACCAGGGGAGAAGCGGGTGCGTGCCATTGACGAACGTGTCGAACAACAATCGCCGTGGCGAGCGGTACGGGCGCGGGGTGTACCAGCCCTCCAACAGCCACGAGGTGCTGTGGTCGGCCTCGAACGCCCACCACTGGATCGCTGCCGCAGCAATTGCGGCCAGGGCTCCGATCAGCACCAGCCACCGCGTGCGCAGCAGGAACAACAGGGCGCCGACCATGAAGTAGGCGCCATAGAAGAACAGGATCGTTCCGTTCCAAATCCATTCGAAGAAGAAGCCGAAGCAATAGAGCAGGAATCCACGACGGAACAACGTCCAACGATCGGCGCTCTGTCGGTACCGGTCGCCGCTGAGCCGGCCGCGGTTGGTCATCAACGTGATGCCCATCCCGGCGATCACGACGAAGGTTGCGGCGAACCGCGTCGACAGCGGTCCCATCCACGGGTCGAAGACGTGGTCGACGAACGAGTCGCCGGTCGGGCCACCGAGGACGATCAGATAGCCGTGATAGTTCATCAGCACGACGCCGATCATGGCGATCGCCCTGGTGACGTCGAGATCGATGACCCGGTCTGCCGACGGCGTGGTCACACCCACTCGATCTCGTCGATCAGCGCCGAGATCAAGGGTCGTTGCACGTCGACCCGATCACCGACCGCGGGGCACGGGTTGCCGTCGGGACAGACGAGCATCGACGTATGCATGTGCGGTGGCTCGAGCATCGCCATCCGCGTGCGCAGCGAAGTGGAACGGACTGGCGCCATCCGGCAGCGCGGCCACCCCGTGAGCCGAGCCCGCGCCGACCACGACGAGGTGTCCGTCGTCGGCAATTTCTAGCTGGCGATAGCCGGCACGTTCTCCTGCCGCGGATCGAGTGCACGCCCGACACATCGGTGTGGAGGTGCAGGAACGATTTGTCGCCATGCCAGAGAGTCGTACCGAGTCGCAGACGGAACTGTCGACTGGTGTGACGCAGCCGAAGGTCGGCATACGACTGCGGCTCGAGATGACTGAGCCACAGTGGTTGCCGATCGTCGATCAGCTCGAGCCATGCTTCGACCTCGGTGAGCCGATCGGTGTCGCTCCCGGCCAACGGCAGATGCAGCGAGTACCCGACAACGTCAAGGCCGGCGAGGAACGCAGCGGACACGACACTGTCCAACTCCGCTGGCGTCGCGCCGTAGCGGCGCATCGACGATTGGAGCTTGACGATGATCCGACCTTGCCAACCCGCCAGCGCATCGATGTCGCGCAGTGACCCGATGGTCAGGATCGCCGTCGCTGCGATGGCTGGCGGCGGTGCAGCCGAGGGAGTCAGCACGACTGGCGTGACCCGGTCGCCGACGCTGTCGAGCTCGTAGACCGTGCCAACGCAGACGTAGTCGGAGAGGCTCTTCACGAGTGGATGCAGCGTGGGCCGTCCGAATCCGTAGCCATTGCCCTTCACCACCGGCACCAGCCCGTCGACCGTCTCGGCGATGGATCCGATGTGGGCCTGCCACGCGGCGCGCTGAACGGTGAGTCGCAGAGCCATGACGCCCAAACCGTACTGCTCGACACTCCCGAGGTTGCTGCACCCGCGCGCTAGCCCCTCGCAGCGTTTGGCGTTTGCGGACCGCATACGGGTCCTGCGGCTCCAAACGCTTCGCCCCGGACAATCCGTTTGGCGCCTGCGGACCGCATACGGGTCCTGCGGCTCCAAACGGTGCGCTTCACGGCGGAATCCCGAGTTGTCCGATCAGAATTGTCGGAGTATCGTCGTTGGCGTGCGAAAGGTCTTCGGATTCCCCAATCCGGTCAACGAAACGTCGGCCCGACTGGTGGCCGGCGGAGTCGTGGCGCAGGGCGTCGCATTCCTCGCCATCAGGCAGTGGTGGCTGCTCGTTCCCCTTGCATACGGGTTCCTTGCCAGGGTGCTGGCCGGCCCACGATTCAGCCCACTGGCGCAGTTCGTCACACGGATCGCGACCCCCAGGCTCGACATCGAGCATCGCTTCGTTCCTGGTCCCCCGAAGCGGTTTGCGCAGGGCATGGGTCTGACGTTCAGCGGCGGCGCGTTGGTCGCCTGGAGTCTGGGAGCTCAGCCTGTTTCATACGTCCTGATCAGCGGACTGGTCGCTGCCGCACTACTCGAATCCGTGTTCGCGCTGTGCCTCGGCTGCCTGGTCTTCAACCGCTTGATGAGATGGGGGATCATTCCCGCCGAGGTCTGCGCCGAGTGCAACGACGTCAATCGGCAGCTTTCCCCGGCCAATTCGTGAACTTGGGCGCCAAGGCGCCGAGGCTGCGCTGTTCGATCACGCCGAGCCACACGCCGGTCCCGTAGGCCACGTCGTCTGCGACACGTAACGCGACGTACTGCGCGACGCTGTTGGTGCCGCGCTTGCCGAACCAATCGATCAATGGCGGAACCGTCGCCGCAGCGAACAGCGGAAGCGCGAAGTCTGCGAACGAAGATCGCGGCGATCAATGCCACCGGCCACCACGCACGGGTGATGGCGCTGGCCACCTGCCGGCCGGCGTAGAGGTGGCCGAGCCCGGCGAGTCGAACGGACTCCGCTGCGGGAATGTCGCGCAGCTTGCGGCAGAGGGCGACGATGGTTCCGACGGCCACGCCGATACCCGCGATGGGTCGGCGGATCAACACCAGTACCCACACCGCTGCGCTCCACCCGCTCATTCGCAATGGAGCGACGGCGCCGGGATGTTTGCGGTCGAGCATTGCGGCCGACCTCCCATAGCTGATTCGTTGGCGCAGCCATGCAACGATCGTCGACCTCGGCCGATGGTGAACGGTGCTGTCGGGCTCGTACCGGCAGCGGTAGCCGGCATCGATCAGCCGCCACACCATGTCGACGTCTTCGCCCACACGGAACGCTTCGTCGAAGCCGTCGATGGCACGCAGCATGTCGGTGCGAACGACCAACGCCGCGGCGGGCACGTAGCTGACACGAGTTCCGGCAGCGATGCGGGCGGGCTCGTCGCCGAGGTCCAGCGGTGATCTACCCGATTCGTACTCGCCGATGATCGTTGCCACGTCGGTCGAGCGAACTCGTGGCGCGACGAGTGCGACCAGTGGATCGTCGAAGTGGGGCAGCAGTGCCTCCAGCCAGTTGTCGTCGATCTCTGACGTCGGTATCGACGAACGCAACGAGGGGCGTCGTCACTTCCGCCAGACCGGCGTTGCGCGCTGCGGCAGGACCGCGGTTGTCGGGCAGGCGGATCGTCCGCCGTCCTGCGGTGGTCAATGCGGGCTCGCTGCCGTCGTCCACGACGATCACGTCGCCGTCGTGTCGGATCGCGCCTGGCTCGACGTCGAATGCCGGCACCACGATGGTGACATCGCCGGCGGTGAACCGTCGACCCGGCGTGGACCGGATGAATGGCGCCAGCCTCGACGAGCCGATCGGTCAACTTGCCATGATTGCCCGGTAGCGGCTGCTTCTGCTCGATCGCCTCGACGACTCGTTGTCCGGCTGGCGACAGGTGGAAGAGTCGCAGCGGTGAGCCGGCGATGACCACGCGATCGTGTCGACGGTACGAGCCGTCGAGCCGGAACGAGATCGTCATGCTCGCCATTCGTCGACGGCTGCGACGAGGTCGATGGTCAACCGTGTCAGCAGTGCCTTGCCCCGATTGGCGGTCGCTGCAGCGCGGGTCGCCGAGCACACCGTTGGGGCTGACAGCTCGGACGCCGTCGGCGCGCAGTTGGTCGATGAGGTCGACGATCGGTTCCGGTCTGCCCGCCTCGGCCCGCGTCATTCGCACCAACTTGGGCACGAGGGCCAACATCATCGAGGTCTCGGATTCGCCCGCGTGAGCGTCGCCATTGCGAATGTGCGGCCACCACGCCAGCACCCGACGGCCTTCTCCGAGCAGCTTGCTGGTCGCACGCTGCACCGGTACGGCGTTGCCGCCGTGACCGTTGACCAACACGACGCCGGCCGACCAATCGGCGCTGCGGACGAGCTCGACGATCATGTGCTCGACGACGTCGGCGCCGACCGACAGCGTCCCGGGAAAGCCGGCGTGCTCGCCGCTGGAGGTGGCAGTCAGCGTTGGACCGATCAGCACGTCGCCCGGTTCGAACGACGACACCAGACCTTCTGCGAGGGCTGTCGCAATTCGCGTGTCCGTGTCGAGTGGCAGATGGGGTCCGTGTTGCTCGCAGGACCCGACCGGGATGGCGATGATCGGACGAGGCGCCAGGTTCCACAGGTCGGTCCACGTCACGTCGCCGAGCCGGCTGGTCACACGAGGGTCCCCATGCCAGAGCTGCTCATGCCAGACCCGTCACGACAGGCCACTGACGATCATGTCCATTGCGTTGTTGTAGACGTCGGGCCACACGATCGCAGTCGGGCCGACGTGCTTCAGCTCGAGGCTGACGACGCCGTGACACGTCGCCCACACCAGTGCCGCGGTCGCCAGCGGATCGGCCTGTCGCAGCCCTCCCGCCTCCATTGCCCGCTCGAGTCGCCGGGCGAGCTGTTCGAGCGTGGAACCAGCCAGCTTGTGCGCCTCCACGCTGGGGACGTAGTCGGGTACCACGCGGTCGAACATCACCGAGTAGATCGTCGGGTTGCTCGATGGCGAACCTGCGGTACGCCAAGCCGCACGATCGCACGTCGGCGATCGGGTCGTCGGTGACCTCGGCCGTGCTCATGCCCGTGCCGAGCCGGGTGAAACCCTCCACGAACAGCTGCTCGACGACACCGTCCTTGCCGCCGAAACGGGAGTAGACGTTCATCGTGCTGACGCCGGCCTCTTTGGCGATGCGCCGCACCGTCAACGCGCCCGCTCCTTCGGTTGCGAGCAGCTGGCTGGCCGCCTTCACCAGCTGTCTGCCCACGGAATCCAGCGGCGCCATGGGCGCAGGATAGTGGGGGTGGACTGTGGCGGATGTCATGTGGACCTCCCGATTACAGCGTGATAACAATGTTATATCAACGTTTCAAGCACGACGCTCCTCCAACGTCGTTCAGGGAAAGGGTCCCCGATGAACCACACCGCAATGAACCAGAGCAGACACAGCCCGAGATCTCCGTGGCTGATCCTCGCGGTGCTCTGCGCATCGGTCTTCATCATCGTCGTCGACGGCACGATCGTGAACGTGGCGCTCCCGACGTTCGTCCGCGACCTCGGCGCCACGACCAGCCAACTGCAGTGGATCGTCGATGCCTACGTGCTGGTCTTCGCCGGCTTGCTGATGGCAGCCGGCAGCATCGGCGACCGCTTCGGCCGCAAGGGCACGTTGATGGTCGGCATGGCGGCGTTCGGCGGTACGTCGATCATGGCCGCCCTGGCGACAAGCCCCGGCCAGCTGATCGCCTGGCGTGCGGCGATGGGCGTCGGAGCCGCGCTGATCTTCCCGGCCACGCTGGCGCTCTTGGTGAACGTGTTCACCGACGCCAAGCAGCGCGCCGTCGCGATCTCGATCTGGGCGGCCACCAGCGGCCTGGCCGTGGCGCTCGGGCCCGCTGACCGGTGGCTACCTGCTCGAGCACTTCTTCTGGGGCTCGGTGTTCCTGGTCAACGTGCCGGTGATCGTGGTCGCCATGGTCGCGATCTGGCGAGTCGTACCCACCTCTCGGGACACGACGATTCGTCGCTTCGATCCGCTGGGAATCGTGCTGTCGATCGCCGGTGTCAGCGTGTTGGTGTGGTCGGTCATCGAGGGGCCTCATCACGGTTGGACCTCGTCCACGAGCCTCGTTGCGTTCGCGCTTGCGGCGTCGCTGTTGATCGCATTCGTTCGCTGGGAACGGCGCAGTGACCATCCGATGCTCGACGTCAGCGTGTTCGCCAACATGCGCTTCACCGCCGGCAGCGTCTCGGTGACGTTCGCCTTCTTCGCGCTCTTCGGTTTCATCTTCATGGTCACGCAGTACTTCCAGTTCGTCCGGGGCTACGGCACGCTCGAGGCTGGTGTGCGGACCGTCCCGTTCGCGCTGTTCACGGGAATGGCTGCACCCCTCAGCGCCAAGCTCGCCGAGCGGTTCGGCACGAAGGCGATCGTTGCAGCCGGATTGGCATCGATGGCGATCGGCTTCGTGTGGACCACACGCGATTCGGCCACGTCGTCGTACTGGTTGGTCGTCGGCCAGATGTTCTTCATGGGCGGAGGCCTCGGATTGGTCAACGCTCCCGCAACCGAGGCGATCATGGGCGCACTTCCGCCCGAGAAGGCCGGCGTCGGTTCGGCAGTCAACGACACCGCCCGCGAACTGGGTGGCACGCTCGGTGTCGCCATCATCGGCAGCTTGTTCGCCTCGGTGTATTCCAGCCGCCTCGGCGAACTGCTGACGGGGTCCGCGGTTCCGGCCGACGCACAGCGCATCGCCCGTGACTCGGTCGGCGCCGGAGTCGAGGTGGCCAGGCGAGCCGGAGAGCAAGCCGGCCCACAGGCCGGCGCGGCCGTCAAGAACGCCGTCGATACCGCGTTCATCGAGGGCTTCCACGCCGGGGCGTGGGTGTCGGCCGCCGTGGTGCTGGTCGGAGCGATCATCGCGGTGCGCTGGCTGCCCCGCCAGGCTCAATCACCGTCAATCGTGGACGACGCAGCCGACACACCGCAACTATTCGAGGTAGCCCCAGTCGGATAGCACCTCGAGGATCCGTTGTGCTGCCTGCGTCGGGCTGCCCTCGACGACCTCACCGGGTTGCGGGGCGCCGGATGAATCCGTGAGGGCCCGCAGGCGATCGAGTGCGGTCGTCCCCGTGGGTGCGGCCAGCACTCTGGCACGTGGGCGATACGGACGAACCGCAATGGCAGGGGTGTTGCCGCTGGGCACCGACGTGGTGCCGTACGGCAACACTTCTGCCGTTTGTGCGGAGAGCGCGGCGCGCAGCGTCGCCCGGCGCAGTTGGGCAGCCGAGCCCTCGACCGACAGGACAGCCGGGCCGGTGATGCGCAGCACCTCGCGCCGTCCACCGTCGAGCCGACGAGTGACGCGGAGTGGATCGATGAACTCGACGGCCACGAGGCCGAGGGCTTGTTGTCGTTGCAGCTGTGCGGCGAGAAAGGCTGGCACGCTGCCCGACCCACGGTCGGACGAATAGTCGCCGCACCACACCGAGGCGCTGTGGCCGACCACCGGTGCCAGTGCGGTGGCAACCGACGAGCTGTCCATGCCGTCGGGCGCATCGACACGGATGGCCGTGGTGACGCCGGATGCCAGCGCGCTTCGCAGCCCGTGGTCGGCTCCAATCCCGCCGACGGTGACCGCGATGACAGAACTGCGACTTGCTGCCCCATGTTGCAGGGCGAGCTCGATCGCGGCTTCGTCAGCCGCGGAGATTCCCGAGACGACCGACGAGCTGAGCCATTTGATGCACACCGCGATCATCAGGTGCTCCGGAAGATCACGCCGAATCCGCCCTCTGGATACGACCAGCTGATGGCGCCCTCACGGTTGCAAACCAGGTAGCACGTACCACACTCGAAGCATTGCTCGTAGTTGAAAAGGATTCCGCCGTCACTCGTCGGCACGAACAGGTCGGCGGGGCAAGCGACGATGCATTCGCGCGTGCTGCAATCCACGCACGCTTTGCCATCGACAACGATGTGCGGCTTGTCGCTGACCTTGAACTCGACGGTCTCCATGCGGTCGCCGAACGCGATCTCCGGCCAGGTTTCGTCGCCCGCGGTCATCCGAAGCTCCTGAATGCATCGTGGCCGTCGCGCCACAGGCCGCGCAGGTTCACGCCGGCGCGTTTGCGTTCTTCATGGACAATGCGACGAAGCCCTGGCTTGGCCGACGGGTTGTCGACGCGGAACATCCGCTCGGCGATTCCGGTGACCATCGACGGGTACAGGTGCTGCACACGATCACTGAGCACGAGCTCCGGAGCGCGCCGCAACTTGCGGTGGTCGCGCAGCACGAACGTGTCGCTGAGGCGGCGTGCGTATCCGCCGAGACCGCGCTGGCTGACATCGCCGTCGGTAACTGCCTCGAGAGCGGTCTGACCTGCGTACATGCCGCTGGCCATGGCGAAGTTGACGCCTTCCAGCCAAATGCCGGCGGCGAGGCACAACGCCGCCGCGTCGCCAGCAACGAGCAAGCCGTGGCCTGTCATCCCTGGCATCATCGATAACCCGGCCTCGGGGATCAGGTGCGCGGAGTACTCGTGCACCTCGCCGCCCTCCACCAGTGGTGCGATCGCTGAATGCCGCTTCATCGCGGCAATGATGTCCTCCGGTCGTGTCTTCTGCGCCGCGAGCTTCGGCAGCTTCAACACGACGCCGACCGCGATCGTTTCGAGGTTGGTGTAGACGAATCCGCCACCGTTGACGCCGCCGGTGCAGCCGATGATCTCGATGTCCACGCCTTCGCGATCGCGAACACCGAATCGTTCGTCGATGACCTGCTTCGGCAGCGAGATCGTCTCCTTCACCCCGAGCGTGAAGTGCTTCGGGTTGGCGGTGCCGTAGAGCCCCGCCTCTTTGGCGACGAAGCTGTTGACGCCGTCACACGCGATCACGACCGAGGCGGTGACATCGCCGTCGGGACGATCCGTGCGAACTCCGGTGACAACGCCCGCCGATCTGCGTGATTGCCCACGCAGGAGCCCCGTCACCGTCGTGTTGCACAACAACGTGGCGCCGGCGGCGACGGCGTGGTCGGCCAACCAGCGGTCGAAATCGGGTCGATATGCGGTCGCACCGTTGTATGGCGGCCTAGCCCACGCGTCGTTGCGGAAGTCGACCGACAGCGCACGCGTGTCGGTGAGGATCATCGTCGACCGGCGGGTGACCCACCGTTGGATGGGGACCTCGTTCCACCACTCCGGTATCAGGTCATCGAGGATCCGCGGGTAGACGACCCCGCCGTACATGTTCTTGCTGCCCGGGAACGGGCCGCGCTCGAGCAGCAGCGTGCGAAGCCCGCCGCGGGCCGCCTCGATCGCGGCGCATGATCCGGCCGGGCCTGCGCCGACGATGACGACGTCGAAGTCGACCTCAGCCATTGCTTCTGTCGATCTGTTGCAGCAACTCGTCGAGCACGGCGTTGGCATCGGCCACGACGGCGACGTCGGCGAGTTGCATCATCGGACAATAGGGGTCGGTGTTGACGCTGATGATGTGATCGGGTCGACCGAGCCCTGCGGTGTGCTGCACGGCCCCGCTGATCCCGAACGCGATGTACAGCTGCGGGTCGACGATGACGCCGGTGGTTCCGATCTGACGCTCGTGGCCGACCCAACTGCGATCGGTGATCACGCGCGTCGCGCCCACGCTGGCGCGTACTGGCCGCGCCGAGCTCGGCGAGTTGGTCGAATCGACGAGGGTCGTCGAGACCGGCGCCACCCGCGACGATTCGATCCGCCTCGGAGAGGTCGATCGTGGTCGCGTCGGGTGGTAGCAGTCGTTCGATCGTCGGGTCGTTGCCGTCCGCCAACACGACAGCGACGTCGCGAACGATCGTCGCCGCCTCGACGTGGTCGACACCGCGCACGCCAGGTTGCAGAGTCGCCACGAATGCTGCGGGTGGTTCGAACGAATGCAGCTCCGAGCCGGCGTGCCGAACCAGATCGATCCGCGACGATGAAACGGCGATGGACATGGCGAACAGCGGACGCTGCAACTGCGCGGCGAGCCGCGGAGCGAAATCACGGCCGTCCGGCGATGCCGGCATCACCACGACCGGCTCGTCGGCGAGGTGGGGTGCCAGCGCCGCTGCCCATGCCGCCGGCTTGAACTCGCCGATCTCGACCGTGGTTGCCTCTCGGGCGACGTGTTGTACCGCGATCGCCGCCGCGGCTGTGCCGGAACCGACGAGCACGACCCTGCCACCGCACTCCGAGATGGTCTCGTCTGCGCCCGCGGGTAACTCTGCGTCGCGCACGACGATCACTGCAAGCATCGACGTCAGGCTAAACGGCCAGGCTCCGCGGTCAGTGATTTCTCCACGCACAGCGACCTCGGCGAGCCAACCGCCGCGTCCCGTGAGGCGGACTGCCGCCAACCGAACCTCTCCAGCATCGGCAGCTGCTTCGGCCAGGTTTCCAACAACAGCCGCTGGCGCCCGTCGGCTCTCGCCATTGCCTCGAGTTCAGAAATGATCGCCGCGCCCAGTCTCAATCCACGGGCCGATTGCGCCACGTACATGCGCTTGATCTCGGCGGTCCCCTGGTCGAGCGTTCGGTACTCGCCGCAAGCCACGGCCGCATCGTCGAGCTCCACGACGACGAACCCTTCGAGGCGGCCTGCCGGGGTCGTTTCGTCGGTCCTGTCGATCAACTCGGCAGCGCGCTGATCGTCCGGCCCAACACGCAGCACGACCGCCACCGGTTGGGTCTGCCCCATTTCGAAGGCGTACGGCGAACTGCCGAGCATCTCGATGAAGTCGAGCCGTCGCTTGGCATCGTTTGTGGTCGGCAACATGCCGGCAGGCACCCACCACAGCGCCGTGTGGGCCGAGCCTTCGACGAACCACTCGGCGCGGCGCCGGAAGAAATCGCGGTGGATGCCGCGGTACGCGAACGCCTTCAGCGTGTCGAGCGACTCCCACACCGTGAGGTTGACGATCGTCTGTGGATCGTCGAAGACCCTGATGTCGGTTGCGTCGCCGGTGTCGGACTGCAGTCGCCACACGTAGCCCGGCGACTGCTCTCCTGCCCCGTTCACGAGGGGCAGGGCATCGACGAAATCGGCGATGCGCGGATCGTCGAGCGGATGACGCAGTGTCGAGACATTGAGTTGGGCGAGATGTCGGTTCATCCGTACCTCAGCCCGGCGGAATCGGTGCTCTGGCCTGGCGCCGGTTCTTCAGCACGTGTCGGATGATCTCGATCACGATGTTGGTACCAATGGCAAGACCGAATGCGAGGAAGAAGGCCTTGGTGTGATCGTTCTCGAACGCCTCTCCGCCGAGGCGGCCGAGCATTGCGGAATAGGTCGCCCAGATCACGGTTGCGAGCGCGACCCACCGAATGAACCAAAATCGCTTCTGGCGGGTGATGCCGCAGGACAAGGTCAAGATGGTGCGACCACCGGGGATGAATCGCGCGGTGATCAACAGCAGCCCGCCGCGCCGCAGGATCTGTAGCTGAGCCCACGCCAGCTTCTTGGCGAACTTCGGGTTTCGCTCGGC
The DNA here is from genome assembly GCA_963746365.1 of Ilumatobacteraceae bacterium. GTDB lineage: Bacteria > Actinomycetota > Acidimicrobiia > Acidimicrobiales > Ilumatobacteraceae > JAENVT01. The sequence continues at coordinate 94,602 of CAVVBH010000033.1, forward strand.
GCGACGGCGGAACCAGCCACTGGCTCGAAGCCCGATGAGGTACGCAGTGTTGTCGCCCAGAAAAGCACCGATTGCACCTGCCGCGATGACGGCGTAGATGCTGTAGTGGCCCTGGCTGGCCGCGACGCCACCGATGATGACGCACGTCTCGCTCGGAACGATCGGAATGACCGAGTCGAGGTATGCGATGGCAAGGATGATGAGCAGGAACCACCAGTGGCTCGAGATCCGATCGAGCCAGTCGGTGAAGTCGGTGATGACGCCGGCAACCATGGTCTGCGCAGACTAGCGATCAGCCAGCTTGGATCGAATGGCCCTCGCCCGCCGCTCGGCTTCGTCGGGCGTGGGTGCGGTGACCGTGATGTGGCCCATTTTTCGCCCCGGCCTGGCGGTGGCCTTGCCGTACAGGTGCAGCGACGCACCGGGGTCTGCGAGTGCCACCCCCCAGTCCGGCTCTCTCTCGATCCACAGCTCGCCGAGCAGGTTGACCATGGCGACGGCCGGGGCGAGCAGCGACGGGTCGCCGAGGCCGACCCCACATACAGCGCGCACCTGCTGCTCGAACTGGCTGGTGCGCGCGGCATCGAGCGTCCAGTGGCCACTGTTGTGAGGGCGCGGCGCCAGCTCGTTGACCAGCAGTCGCCCATCGACGACGAACATCTCCACGGCCAGCACGCCGACGTAGTCGAGTGCGTCGGCGATCCTTCCGGCAAGATCCGCGGCGCCTGGCGCCGGGCGCCCGACGACTGTGCAATCGAGAATTCCGTCGACGTGTGTGTTGTGGGCGGGTGGGTACATGGCGGTCTCGCCGTTGGCACTCCGGGCCAGCACGATGGAGACCTCCCCGTCGAGGGCCAGGCGTTGTTCCACCACGCAGGGCTGACGGTCGAGCTGAGCCCATGCCGTCGCCAACTCGCGGTGAGCGGAAACCGTGACCTGACCCTTGCCGTCGTAACCCATTCGGGCGGTCTTCAGGATGGCCGGGTATTGAAGCTCGCCCGCATCGACGACATCGGTCGTCGGTCTCGATCACGATGAAGGGAGCGAGAGGAATGCCGGCGTCGCGCAGGAACGCCTTCTCTGCCCGACGATCCTGCGCAATCGAGACCGCGGACGGCGAAGGGTGCACGGCGGTCTGCGTGCTGAGCCATTCCATTGCCCTCGCAGGAGGGTTCTCGAACTCGGTCGTGACGACGGCGCACGCCGATGCGAGGCGTTGCAGCGCTGTCGGGTCGTCGTAGGGCGCGACGATGTGCTCGTCGGCGACCTTGCCGGCCGGCGCCAAGGCGTCCGGTTCGAGCACGATGGTGCCGTAGCCCATCGCACGCGCCGCAACGACGAAGTATCGCCCGAGTTGGCCACCACCGAGGATGCCGAGCGTGGCTGGCGGCGTGATCATTGCGGGGGCAGAACGGCAGCCGCGGCGTCGTCGTGACGTTGCATGCGATATGCGTCGAGCGCCTTGGTCAACTGTGGGTCGCCCGCGGCCAGAAGCGCAACGGCGAACAGCGCTGCGTTGGTCGCGCCCGCTTCACCGATCGCGAACGTCGCGACCGGGATCCCTGCAGGCATCTGCACGATCGAGTACAGCGAATCCTGGCCGCTCAAGTGACGGGACGGCGCCGGCACACCGAGCACCGGCACGGTGGTCTTGGCGGCAAGCATTCCCGGCAGGTGGGCGGCTCCGCCCGCGCCGGCGATGATCGCACGCAGTCCGCGGTCCCTGGCAGATTCGGCGAAGGCGAACATCTCGTCGGGCATCCGGTGTGCCGACAGCACCAACACCTCGTGGTCGAGCCCGAAATGCTGCAACACCTCGGCCGCCTTGCTCATCGTCGGCCAGTCGCTGGACGATCCCATCACCACGGCGACCAGCGGGCTCTCGTTCACCGGCTCAGTATGTCATCGGAGTGTTTGCGACCACCCCGTACGCGCCTCAAACACTCGTCTGGGCCAGCGCGGAGCCGGCGCGGTCACCTTCGATCACGGCCGCGTGGGCGCGGCGCGGTGCCACACAATCGCCGACGCGTTGAACGCTGACACCAGCCGCCTTCAAGTCGTGGTACAGCCACTCGACGGGGCTCGGCGGGACCGCGAGCACCACCCAGTCCGGCGTGCGCGTGACGTTGGTACCGGTCGGGTGATGCAACAGTTCGAGGGAACGGCGCGGCCCTGCGTCGCCCATCCCCATGGCCACGAGATCGGTCGACTGCACGATGCCTTTCGCGCCGGCACGCATCCACCAGTTCTCCATGTCGAGCGTGATGCCGAGGTCCTGGGCGACGACCATGCCGTTGGTGACGATCTCGACCGTGCAACCACGATCGGCGAGCAACTCTGCAACCGATGTGGCGTGATGGAAGCCGAGCTCGTCGATCACGACGACGTCACCCTGCGGACTGGCGCTGCGGTCGAGCACGGCGCGGACGTCGACCACCTGGTCGGCATCGGCCGGTACCCACCACGGCCGTTGCGGCTCGGCTCCCATGGCAAGGATCACGTCGTGTGGCCTCTTCTCGGCGATGAGATCGGACGACACGCTGACGCCGTATTCGATCGTCACACCCAGCCTGCGGCACTCGGTCAACTGGTTGCGGATCATGTCGCCGAACTCGGCTCGGTTCGGCACTGATGCGGCCAGACGAACCTGCCCACCCGCGTGTCGTTCCTTCTCGTACACCGTGACCTTGATCCCACTGCGTGCCGCCGCAATCGCCGCCTGGAGTCCCCCGGCCCCGCCCCCACGACCACGACGATCCGTCGCGATGAGGGATGAGCCGCCCTGGGCCGCACATCTCTCATCTCATCCTTCCGCCCCGTGCGGTGAGATCCGTCCGATGAGAGATGAGCCCCTGTGGGCGGCTCATCTCTCATCTCAATGGTGCGCCTCGCGGCCGGTCTTCGGGTTCTCGATGCAGCCGAGCCAGCGGTTGAGGCCCATCCGACCGACGCACTCCTGGTTGCACGACAGGCACAGGCGGATGTCGTCGGTTGCCCCGGCTCTCGCCTTCGCAGCGAAATCAGCATCGGCGATCTGGCCGCGCACGACGCCGACGAGGTCGCAATGGCCCTCGGCAAGGGCCCGCTCGGCCTGCAGCGGATCCTTGAAACGACCCACGCCGACGACCGGCAGGTCGACCGCCTTGCGAATCGCCGACGGGATGAACATTGCGTAGCCCGGCGGGATGTGCATGCTCGCCTCGATCATGAACAGGCTGGCCGTGGCAACACCGATCGAGGTGTTGATGTAGTCGACCTGCCCCGTTGCCTCGACGAGCCGTGCAATTTCCACCGCGTCGTCGATCGTCGTGCCGCCCTCGATCAACTCGTCGCCGCAGATGCGCACGCCGAGGGCCAGTCTGCTGCCAATCACGGCCCTGACAGCCCCGACGATGTCGATCATCAGCCGGGCGCGGTTGAACAACGATCCGCCGAACTCGTCGGTGCGCCTGTTGGTGGCCGGAGACAGGAATCCGCGGACGATCGACGAGTGACTGCATTGCAACTCGATGCCGTCGAAGCCGCCTTCTGCACAATGCTCGGCGACCCGCGCGTACCCCGCGATGATCTCGTCGATCTCAGCGTGGCTGACAGCCTTGGGCACCTCGCGGAACAACGGGTCGGCGACCGGCGACGGCGCCCACACAGGCAGTCGTGAGTACATCGAGACTGGCCTGGCCGCCGTTGTGGTTGATCTGGGCGAAGATCGGCACGCGGTGACGGTGGACCGCGTCGGTCATGACCCGATAGCCAGGGATGACGTCGCGGTGAAAGCCGTGGATCAACTTCTCGTACGGCCAGTCGGTCGGATGCGTCGAATGCTCCTCGGTGATGATGAGACCGGCACCCCCTGCTGCACGCGCCGCGTAGTAGGCGCTGTGCTGCTCGGTTGGCTTGCCGTTGCGGGCGTAGTTGGTGAGGTGCGCGCTGAAGACGATGCGGTTTCTCACGGTGACCGGGCCGAGCGCCAACGGAGTCCACAGATACCGATACGCCATCACCGGCCACACTACCGAGGCGCGTATCGCCGGGCGGGCGACGCCGGGCGCGTAACGTTCGGCGCGTGGAGGACATTGCCGGACAGCCTTCGCCGAGGCGACGGGGTACCCGAACCTCGTCGTTCGGGGTCGGTCGCCGCGAGGGCCACGACTCGTCGGCCTTCTACGAGCGCTTCCAGGCGCCGGTCGTCACCAGCGACGACGACGTCGCCCCGCCGAAGTGCGTCGACCGGCTGTTCGTCGGCGATGCCAGGAACATGGGCGACGTCGCCGACAACAGCGTCGCCCTCGTCGTCACCTCCCCTCCGTACTTCGCGGGCAAGGCGTACGAGGAAGCCATGGGTCAGGGCCACGTCCCGGGCACGTACCTCGACTACCTCGAGCAACTTCGCGACGTGTTCGCCGAATGCGTCCGTGTGCTCGAGCCCGGGGGCCGCATCGCGATCAACGTCGCCAACCTCGGCCGCCGCCCGTACCGTTCGCTGTCGGCCGACGTCACCACGATCCTGCAGGACGACCTTCGGCTGTTGATGCGCGGGGAAGTGCTGTGGGTCAAGCAACGCGGCGCCGCCGGCAACTGTGCGTGGGGCAGCTTTCAGCGCCCGGGAAACCCGGTCCTCCGTGATCTCAGCGAGCGCGTCATCATCGCCTCGAAGGGCCGCTTCGACCGTGCGATCTCCGCCAAGGATCGCGCCAAGATGGGCCTTCCTTCGATCAGCTCGATGACCCGTGACGAGTTCATGGAAGCGACGGTCGACGTGTGGGAGATCCCGCCCGAGCGCGCCGGCAGGGTCGGCCATCCCGCGCCATTTCCCGTGGCGCTGCCCGAGCGGCTGATCCACATGAACACCTACGTCGACGACCTCGTGCTCGACCCCTTCGTCGGCTCTGGCACGACCGCCGTCGCTGCCATGCGAACCGGTCGTCGCTACATCGGCTACGACACCGACGCCGGCTACATCGAGGCCGCACGACATCGTCTGCAGCAGGAACCGGTCGAGGATTCCAACGGCTCACCAGTTGCGCTGCTGGCCAATGACGGCCGCGCGACTGATCCGCTGCGCGGGGGATGGTCATCGAAGGAGATCGCCAAGTGGCTCCTTGCCGAAGCGGGGTTCCGTGAGATCGATGACCAGGCCACGGTCATGCCCGCTGTGGCGCCCACCCTCCACGCCGTCGACGCCGGCGGCAGGACGTGGTGGTTCGAGGTCGTGGGCGGTCGAACATCGAATCGTCCGGGTGCACAGCGTCTCGACCTGTTGTGGCGGGCCATCTCGAAGGCAGCGATCGTTCGCGAGGCGGATCCATCCTCCGGCTTCGTCCTCCTGGCCGTCGACGAACCAGCCGTGGCCTCGGGGGGACGCGCCCTCGCAGCTGTGACCGGTCCTGGGTAAGCCGGTCGACGCCGTCGTCAACATGCTGTCCGCCTCGGCCGTCGCGGCGCTCGCAGCGTTGGGAGGCACCTCGACGCCGCCCGGGTGATGCACGGTTCTCGGTGCCCCGGCAAAGCGTCGTAATCTTTGGGTGCCTCGAGACAAACTGGGCAACCTTGAAAATAGGAGTGATGAGATGGTCCCGCCAGCCGAATCAACGCTCACGGAAACCGCCACACCCACCGCCACACGAAGCGCCACACGAGACAAGGCCAAGATCGAGATCGCCGGCCCGGTAGCCGAAGCCATGCGCCCGATCGTCGAGGCAAGCCTCGGCACCCACATCCCGGTGCGCTTCGAGTTCTGGGATGGATCGACGCTGACTCCGGCCGAATTCGTTGCAACATTGCGCTTCAAATCGCCCAACGCCATCCGGCGCCTGTTGTGGATGCCCAATGAGCTCGGCCTCGGCCGCGCGTACGTCAGCGGCGACATCGATCTCGATGGCGATCTGTTCGACGTCGTCGTCGCGTTTCGCGACGCCAAGCCAGTGGTTGCCCAATCCAACAGGGCCTGGAGGGTGTTGCCCGCCGCGGTGAAAGCAGCGAAGCAGGTCGGTGCACTGGGAGGTCCGCTGCCCCCACCTCCCGAAGAGGCTCGCTTGAAGGGATTGCGTCACTCGTTGCGACGCGACGCCACGGCGATCGGTCACCACTACGACGTCGGCAACGACTTCTATCGTCTCGTGCTCGGGCCGATGATGACGTACTCGTGCGCCCGGTTCGCCAACCCCGACGCAACGCTCGAGGATGCGCAGACCGCCAAGCACGAGCTCGTCTGTCGCAAGCTGGGGCTCCACGAACATCCTGGTGCGCGCCTACTCGACGTCGGTTGTGGATGGGGGTCGATGGCCATCCATGCCGCCCTCCACTACGACGCCCGCGTCGTCGGCATCACCATCAGCAGGGCACAGGCCGAGCGCGCCAGGGACCGCGTCGAGGAAGCCGGTGTAGCCGATCGCGTCGAGATCAGGCTGCAGGACTATCGCGATCTGAAGGGCGAGAAGTTCGATGCGATCTCGTCGATCGGGATGTCGGAGCACGTCGGTCACGGCAAGCTCGACCAGTACTTCACCACGCTGCACGCTGCGCTCGTGCCGCAGGGGAGGTTGCTCAACCACGCGATCTCCTCGGTCGGCGGATCCACGCTCGGCTCACGGTCGTTCGTCGGTCGTTACGTGTTCCCCGACGGAGAGCTGATCGACGTCGGTGGAGTCGTGCTGGCCATGGAACGCGCCGGCTTCGAGATGCGCGACGTCGAGTCGCTTCGCGAGCACTACGCCCGCACACTGCGGTGCTGGGTGTCGAACCTCGAGTCCAACTGGGACGAAGCGGTGAAGTTGGTCGGCGAGCCCCGGGCCAAGATCTGGCGCCTGTACATGGCGGGTTCGGCCGTCGGCTTCGAAGACGGCGGGATCTCCATCCATCAGGTGCTGGGCGTGGTGCCCTCCGAAGGCAACGCCGGCATGCCGGCCACACGTCGCGACTGGAACTAGCGGCTCAGAACAGCGCCTGGCTCACCGAGTAGATCACGAGCCCGGCGAGCCCACCGACGATCGTGCCGTTGATGCGGATGAACTGCAGGTCGCGACCGACCTGTAGTTCCATTCGCTCGCCGGTCGCCTTGCCGTCCCACTTGGCCACGGTGCCGGCGATCAGGTCGGCGACCTCACCCTTGTAGTGGTCGACCACATGGCCGGCCGCACGCATCACCCAGTCGTCGACCTTGGCCTGCAGTTCGGCCTCACTGGCAAGCCGCCGTCCCAAGTTCGTCAGCGAGGTGTTGAGGCGCTGGCGCAGCTCGCTGTTGGGATCGTCCAGTGCGACGACCGTGTTGTGCTTCACCTCGCCCCACAGCGACGCGAGCCACGCCCGCACATCGGGGTGGGCGAGCAATTCGGTCTTCAACTCCTCACCCTTGGCCAACAGCGCCGGATCGCTGCGCAGGCGTTCGGCGAACGCGGCGACCCGGGCGTCGATCGAGTGCCGCACCTCGTGGTCGGCATCCGACGCGACGTCTTCGAGGAACCGGTGCACCGCGCCATAGATCTTGGTGAAGAGCCTGTCGTCGATCGACTCCGGGATCCACCACGGCGACTCGTTCTCGAGCCTGGCCCTGAACGTCACCTTGTTGTCGTCCATGAACCCACCGAGCCCGGTCAGCACGGCATCGAGCAAACGTTGGTGATGTCCGCCTTCGATCGCGAGATCGATGGCCTTGCCGAGAAGCGGTGCGACGGGTGTCGCCCGCACTCGACGTTCGATGAGCGTCTCGAGCGCCGAACTGACGTCGCGGTCGTCGAGCACCTCCAGCGCGCCACGAAGAAGATCGCCTGACACCTTCGCCCGCCTTCGCCGCGTTGCGTTCGTCGGCTAGCCAGTCGCCGAGCCGCTTGCCCACGTGTGCACCCGCGAGTCGCTCGTTGAGCACCTCCCGGGTGAGGAAGTTGGTCTGCACGAACTCACCGAGCGAGCGGCCGATCTGATCCTTGCGGTTCGGGATGATGGCGGTGTGCGGGATCGGCAGCCCCAGCGGATGGCGGAAGAGCGCGGACACCGCAAACCAGTCGGCCAGCGCGCCGACCATTGCCGCTTCGGCGAATGCCCGGATGTAGCCGACCCAACCGTGGTCCTTCTCCTGCCAGCGGGCGATGAGGAAGATCACGGCGACCACGAAGAACAGCGCGGTTGCGACGAACTTCATCTTCCGCAGAGCGATGCTTCGCTCCAGATCGGCGGCCGACATCACATCCACCGGGGCGACGCTACTTCGCGTGTCATCCGCCGATCGGCGTCAGCAGCAGGTCGAAGCGCGGGTCGTCCCACGAGCGCAGCGCGTCGAGGGGATGACCTCTCGTCGTCAGCAAGTGACGGGCGAGGCGGCCCTTGGCCGCTTTCGCATCGTGTCCCGCGACTGTTCCCGTGCGGTCGACGAATGCCACCGAGACACCGCGAAGGTGGGCAGCAGAGCATGCAGCGCGATGGTCGTTGGGCAGAAGATCGACGACGAACCGGTTCGCAGCCCACGCACTGAGCACCGGGGCAATCGCCGGCCGCCACCACGTGCTGAGCTTCCCGAACGGTGCCAGAGACGCGCCGACCTTCAAGCGGTAGTCCGGCGTCGGGTCGTCGAGCGCCACGAGACCGAGCAGACCGGAGACCACGACGACCGACGACATCGCTCGCCGTCGGGCACCGACCGGTAGCGAACCGACGTCGAACGCGTTCCACACGACGCCGGTGTATCGCCGCCAGGCCGGCAACGACGGAGAAGCCGTCAGCGCGGCGTTGGCGACGCGTGCCGTGGCGAGGTGGCGGCCACCGACACCGAGCAACTTCTCGTTGCCGCCCTTCATGCGTGCGAGCTTGCGGACCAGGGCAGTCCGGCGTGCCTCGAGGTTGGCAAATTGACCGAGCCCGGCAGACCACGTCGGCCCATCGCCACCGCCTGCTTTGCCTTCCGAGGGAGGCAAGAGAAGACCGAGTTGGACCGCGGCCGACGCCATCCCTCATGTCTACATGAGGGAGCTCAAACCGCCATCAACTCGGCCACTTTCGGATTGGTACGAAGCTTGCGAATGATTCGGTCGCGTGTCGGGCCCAGGCTGCCGATCGGTCGACCGCTGATCGTGCTGATCTGTCGATAGTCGTAGGCGCGGTCGTCCATCATCAGGCTCAGGACGCGTTGGTCGGTCTCGCGCATCTCGGCTGCTGCCCGAAGCACGACTGATGCACGTTCGCAGCGTTGCAAGGCGTGGTCAGGGTCCGGCACATCGTCGACTTTCGCGTCGGCCAGATCGGCGACGTTGTCGGCGACGATGCAGCGGCTGTCGCGGCGCTGAATGCGCCGCGCAGAATTGAGCGCGACGGTCCACAGCCATGCACCGACGCGCTCGGGGTCAGCGATGCGATCACCGAAGCGCACGAAGTTCAGCCATGTGTCCTGCACGGCGTCGTCGACATCGGTGGAGCAGCGCAGCACCCTGCCGCGCCGCAGCTCTGACCAAGGATTGGAAGATCGCAATGAGCTCGGCCAGTGCGGCGTCGTCGCCATCGAAATGGCGCTGAACCAGGCCGGCTACTTCTTCGGGTGTTGCGTTCGTCCTCATGTGCCAAGAGAACCACGCCGGGTGGTCGCCGATCTACGCTCAAGTGCGTACATCAACACGCAACTCTGCGTGTTGATGTACCGTTGCGTTCATACCCCAGCAGATCGCCCTCTTCGCATCGCTGCCTGAACGCGAACGAACCGCCCTCGAAGCTCGATGCCGCCACGTGACGATTCCTGCCCAGTCGTATCTGTACCACGAGGGCCAGTCCGGCGACGCCGTGTACGTGTTGGTCAGTGGACGGATCGGCATCTGGAGCGGCGGCGAACGCGGTGATCCGGTGCTCCTGGCCATTCTCGGCCCTGGTGAGATGTTCGGGGAAATGGCCATCCTGTCGAACGAACGAGTGCGCACGGCGACGGCACAGGCGCTGTCGAAGGTCGAGGTCATCCAGATCCTGCGCACCGATATCGAGGCCCTGCGCGAGCGATTTCCGCGAATCTCCGACGTGTTCATCGAGGCGTTGGTGCGACTCGTCCAGCGGCTGACCACCCAGGTCAGCGAACTGTCCGAGCTCGACGGCTCGACGCGGCTGTACCGGCAGTTGTGGCGGCTGGGCGACGTCTACGAGAAGCATCGCGCCGGCGCTGAGCTCCCGATCAGCCAACAGCAACTTGCCTCGATGACCGGCGTTGGCCTGCGAATCACCAACCGGGTGCTCAACGAAGCCCGCCTCGAGGGCACCCTCGAGACCGGCAAGAAGCGCATCGTCATCAACGACTGGGCGATGGTCCGCCGACGGGCGGGGTTGCGATTTCGCGCCGGTTGACGGACCGGCACTTCAACGTAACACCCCCTCCGTAGGATGGATTCACCATGAATTTGCCGAACGATCACGCCACGAAGCAGCGTGCCGCGGTCGACCTCGACCTGCTCAATCCCGACCAGCTCGACGCGGTCGTGCATCGCGGCGGCCCGCTGTTGGTCGTCGCCGGCGCCGGATCCGGCAAGACCAGGGTGTTGACCCATCGCATCGCCCATCTCATCGACGAGGGCATGCCGCCGACGGCCATCCTGGCGATCACGTTCACCAACAAGGCCGCCGAGGAGATGCGCCACCGCGTCACCAGCCTCGTCGGCCCAGTCACCAGGGCGATGTGGGTGTGCACGTTTCACGCGGCCTGCGTTCGCATCCTGCGGGCCAACGCCGACCGGCTCGGCTACCCGCGCACGTTCAGCATCTACGACCAGGCCGACGCGCAACGGCTGGCCGGGTACGTGGTGCGCGATCTCAACCTCGACGCGAAGCGGTTCCCGCCCCGAGCCGCGCACGGTCAGATCAGCTTGTGGAAGAACGAACTGATCGGTCCCCAAGAGGCCGTCGAGCGGGCCGCCAACATCTTCGAGCGCAAGCACGCCGACATCTACGTCGAGTATCAAGCTCGCCTGTTGAAGGCAGGTGCGATGGACTTCGACGATCTGCTGATGAAGACGGTGGAGCTGTTCCGTACGCACCCCGACGTGTTGGCTCACTATCAACAGCGGTTCCAACACGTGCTGATCGACGAATACCAAGACACCAACATGGCGCAGAACGAGATCGCGCTCGCGCTCGCCGGCCAGCACGAACAGATCACGATCGTCGGCGATCACGATCAGAGCGTGTACCGCTTCAGAGGTGCAGACCTGCGCAACATCTCGCAGTTCGAAGAGGCGTTCGACAACGTCACGACCATCGTGCTCGACCAGAACTACCGCAGTACGCAGGCCATCCTCGATGCAGCCAACGCGGTCATCACCAACAACCCCGACCGCAAAGACAAGCAGCTGTGGAGCGAGCTCGGTACCGGCGAGCGCATCACGCGCTATCACGCCGAAGACGAGGGTGACGAGGCCACATGGGTGGCTCGCACCATGCAGTCTCTGCAGAACGACGCCTCGTTCATGTGGAAAGAGATGGCCACCTTCTACCGAACCAACGCCCAGAGCCGGGTGATCGAAGAAGCGCTCATGCGCTTCGGCATTCCGTACAAGGTGGTGGGCGGCACCCGTTTCTACGATCGCCGCGAGATCAAGGACGCGATGGCGTACCTGCGTGCCGTCGCCAACCCGGCCGACGAGGTCAGCGTCAAGCGTGTGCTCGGTGTGCCGAAGCGGGGCGTCGGCGAGTCCAGCGTCGCCAAGCTCGATGCGCTCGCGGCCAGCATGGGCGTCACGTTCGTCGACGCCATGCGCCACGCCAACGAGGCCGGTCTCACCGGATCCGCGGCACGCGGTGTCGAGTCGTTCGTGCGACTGCTCGACGACCTGGCGCTGCGGCTCGACGATGGGCCCGGCGACCTGCTGCAGGCGGCATTGACCGAAAGCGGGTACCTCGCCGAGCTCGAAGCAGACGGTTCTGTCGAGTCTGCCGGACGTCTCGAAAACCTCGGTGAGCTGGTCGGATCCGCGCGCGAGTTCACCCGCCTCGACGAGTTTCTCGAGCAGGTTGCGCTCGTTGCCGACACCGACGATCTCGACGACGACAACCGCGTGGTGCTCATGACTTTGCACTCGGCGAAAGGTTTGGAGTTTCCCGCAGTGTTCCTTGTGGGTATGGAAGAGGGTGTGTTCCCTCACAGCAGGGCTCTCACCGAACCGGTGGAACTCGAAGAAGAACGGCGGCTCGCCTACGTCGGGATCACGCGCGCCCAGCAGCGGCTCTTCTTGGCGCACGCATGGAGCCGGCAGTTGTTCGGCAGCACCAACTACAACCCCCCGTCGCGGTTCATCGACGAGATCCCTGCCGAGTTGATCGAGCAGATCGGCGCGGTCAGCGGACGCACGACCTACGGGCGGCAGAGCTATCGGCCGCGCGACGCAGTGGTCCGACCCGCCTCCGTACCGACGCGTCGACCGCGACGACAACGGTGAGGCCGATCGGCATCGCGATCGTGTGGTCGAAGCTGCCCTCGTCGCCGGTCAGCGAAACAAGCAGCCGTCTCCGTCGAACGCGCAAATGATCGGGTTGCGGCTCGGCGACGACGTCGAGCACCCAGCCTTCGGCGAGGGTGTCATCATCGACATTCGCGGACAGGACGACAAGGCCGAGGCAACCATTCGCTTCCGCGACGCCGGCACCAAGCATCTCTCCCTGGCGTGGGCGCCGTTGAAGAAGCTGTAACGATGTCCGCCATGATCCAGCACAGCGCGGAGACCATGCGCAAGCGGCAGATGCTGTGTCGCGCATGGGCGGCGGTCGTGATCCTGTGGGCGGTCATCCGCACGATCGTCATCTGGGCGGCGCTCGGTGACTACGGGTTCAATCCGTGGATCTACCTGTGCATCGACCTGGTGTGCGCCACGACCGACGCCATCACGACGCCGCGCATGGTGCTGTACTTCATCGACGACAACTACCGGTTGGCCATCAGATGGGGCGTCATCTCGCTTGTCGCCTTTGTCATTCCCGACGTCTACATCTTCGTGGGCACCCGCACATTGCCTACCAGGGTCATCGTGGTGCTGTGCGCCGTGATCCTCGCGATGACGTGTCTTGCCGTCGTCAGCATCGTCCGCAAGATTCGCAAGGGCCGCGCCGAGCGGGCACTCCTCGAAGCAGCGGGAGTGCTTCACGGGCATGCTTGAATTGCGGCCATGAAAGCAGCGATCCTCGTCGAGAGCCTCACTGGCAACACCTGGAAGGCAGGCGAGATGATCGCCGGGCAGTTGCAGCAAGCCGGCTGGGAGATCACGGCGTTGTCGCGAGTTCGCCAGCCCGACTACGCCGCGCTTCAAGCTGCCGACCTCGTGCTGGTCGGCACGTGGATTCATGGCTTGTTCGTCGTGGGTCAGACACCGTGGGCGCTCGGCTCGCTCGCCAAGTTGCCGGTGATGACCGGCAAGAAGGCCGCCGCATTCTGCACCTACGCGCTCAACCCCGGAAGCTCGTTGCAGAAGATGACCCAGGTGCTCGACACCCTCGGCGCCCAGGTGTTGGGTGGCCTGGCGCTGCACCGGGCAAAGCTGCCGCAGCACACCGAAGAGTTCGCTGCACGCCTCGTCGAACGCGTCGGCGAACTGGTCTGAGCGGTCGCCGCGAATCGGCCCGCTACGGCGTCCTCGTCTCCTTGTACCCGAAGATGCCGGCGAGCACCGCAGCGATGAGCGTGAAGAGTCTGCCGGTGGGGTTGGCATCGAAGCCTGCGCTCACCAACTCGCGAGCGAACCCGAACGAGTGCCACAACGGCACGCGTCCGGCCGAACCGATCTCCTCGATCAGGAAGTGTCGGTCGATGAAGTAGTACGCGGCGAACATGCCGACAGTTGCGATGACCACCGCGAAGAGAGCGTTGATGACCCTCGAGCGACCTGACCCGAACGAAACTGCCTTGCCCACCGCTGCGCCCATTGCGATCGCCAAGTAGACGACTTGACGGTCGGTGGTGGTGACCACGAGGTACCAGACAACCCCGCTGACGACGGCCGCGATCAGGCCGTAGATGACGCCCAGCATCTCGTTGCCGTGCGGAAGTCGAATGGATGGTCGAAGCGGGTCGGGCGCGATCGCGGTACCGAATGCAGCGGTCCGATCGTCACTCACACGTCACGTCCACGGCAACAGCGGTAACGCGGATGATCGTCAGTTCGTGGGTTCGTGACTTCATGAACGCCCTTCCAGTTTGGCTACCACGTGTATCGGCAGGCATCTACCCACCTTGAGGTTGAGGCGATATTCGGCCTTGGTCTGCCGGGCTGCAGCGATAGAACAGGTCCGTGGCGGCATCGCTCGACGTCCCTGAGCTCGTGCGGCAGCGTGCTACATCGAACGGCGCGGCAGGGCAGCGATGGCTCGACGACTTGCCCGAACTCGTGGCATCCCTCGCCGAACGATGGGGTCTTGTTCTCGGAGAGCCGTTCCGCGGCGGTACGGCGTCGTTTGTAGCTGCCGCCACTGACCAGTCGGGCCGCGCCTGTGTGCTCAAGGTCGCCATGCCGCTCGACATGGACGAGCTCGAATCGTTCCATCGCAGTGTGGTCGTGCATCAGCTTGCGTCCGGCCGAGGTTGCGCGCTGCTCTACGCCTACGACGAATCGGCGCCGGCAATGTTGCTCGAGCGGCTCGGCCAAAACCTCGCCGAGCTCGAACTGCCGCTTCCTCAACTATTGGAGACAGTTGCCGCGACGTTGCGCACGTTCTGGCGACCGATCGCCGACGACTGCGGCTTGCCCACCGCCGTCGACAAGGCGCGCTGGCTGGCCGACTACATCGCAAACTCGTGGGACGAGCTTGGCCGTCCTTGTGGTCGACAGGTGGTTGACCGCGCCCTCGCCTACTGCGACGAGCGAGCAGCCGCGTTCGACCCGTCGCAAGCGATCCTGGTGCACGGAGACGCCCACGGCTGGAACACTGTCGACGCGGGAGGTGGCACGTTCAAGTTCGTCGACCCAGAAGGTTTGCGATCCGAGGCTGCGCACGATCTCAGCGTGCCGATGCGTGAGTACAACGGGCCGCTTCTCGAGGGCGATACCCGACGTCTCGTTTGGGAACGCGCAGAGATGCTGGCCGGCCTCTGCAATGCCGACGTCGATGCGGTGTGGCAGTGGGGATTCATCGAACGGGTGTCCACAGGCCTCGCCAACGTGCGCGACTTCGAAGGCGACGATGGAGCCGTCTTCCTCGAAGTCGCCACGCGGTGCCTCTGAACGCCGGGACCAAACGACGGGCGCCGTCAGGGTTCGCCGCCGACACAGAACTCGTTGCCTTCAGGGTCAGTCAGAACGAACCACTCAATGCCATTTGCCTGCCGCGGCCTCGGGACACTGTCATCCGTCGTGTCGACAGCAGCTGCCCCGAGATCGATGAGTCGCTCGACCTCGGCGACCGGATCGTCCGCAGCGAGATCGAGGTGCAGGTTGCTCGGAGGGCAGGCATCGCCGACCTGGAGGAAGAGTAGGTCGGGCCCGCCATCTTCACCACGCAGTCGCACAAGATGTGGCTCTGCTTGGCAGACGTGACGTCCCAGCGCCTGGCTCCAGAATGTTGCGAGGCGGAGCGCATCCCGAGCGCTGAACGTCAGATTGAAGATCCTCGCCATGGGCGTTGTCTAGTACACGACATCTGCGCCCCGGCGGACAATACGCGCGACCGGAGCCGCTAACCGTGGCTGGCATCCACGACGCAGAAGCGATTTCCTTCCGGATCGGCGAGGACGACGAAGTCAGGATCCGCTGGATACGAGTCCCACTGCACACGGGTGGCACCGAGGCTGACGAGTCGCTCGATCTCGGCGGCTTGTTCCGCGGCGTCGTCGACGATGAGGTCGACATGAAGTCTCGGATGCTCCTCGGGCGGTGTGTCCGCACAAACGCAATCGTCGGAAGCCCACGCGGGCGTCGAAATGGTCCGCACAGGACCACTTCGCCGCCCGCGTCGATCAAAAGGCCACCCGCGCCCCTATCTGCCGATCGCTGCCGAACCTAGTCGGGGATGAGGTCCAGGGTCAGGATGCCGTCGGCGCTGACGACCGGCTTGACGCCCTTTGGCGGCAGCGCGAGACCGTCGACCGCGATCGCTCTGCCTTCGCAATCGGTGAACTGATCGGTGTGCCGCACCTGGGTGACCTTGCAACTGATGGGCCGATCGGCGGGGTGGCCGAGGTAGATGCGCCAATCGATCATCGGGTCGTCGCTGGCGTGGTCGAGGATGATCGTCTTGTCGCCGTCGGTGCCCAACAGGTCGGGGAACAACACCGGACCGTCCTCGTCGATGATCGCCGCGTAGCGCTGTACGGGTCCTGGGCTGAACACGTTGCTGGCGAGGTTGGTCGTCGCGCCAGAGCCGTTGTGCGAGACAAGATGGGCGATGCCCCAAAGGGCCAGAGCGAGCACCGCGAAGAACCCGATTCCGCCGAGCACGGGAACGACCGCTCGAGCCAGCGGAGAACGGAGTTGCGGTCGTCGCACGACCACAGTGTGCCTGCGTGAAGCGATTGGAGCCAACCGCCGATGTGGTCGTATGGTTCGTGATTCGTGAAGCGTCCCTATCGCGTCGTGGTTGCGAAGCCCGGTCTCGATGGTCACGACCGCGGGGCGAAGACCATCACGAGGGCGCTACGCGACCATGGCTTCGAGGTCATCTACACCGGCCTGCACCAGACTCCCGAGCAGATCGCCGAGACCACGTTGCAGGAAGATGCCGACGCGGTTGGGCTCTCACTGCTCAGTGGCGCACACCTCACCTTGTTCCCACGTGTCATGCAGGAACTGCGTGATCGTGGCCTCGACGAGGTGCTCATCTTCGGTGGGGGCGTCATCCCCGACGCCGACGCCCGTGAGCTGCGCGGCGCAGGGAGTCGCCGAGATCTTCGGGCCAGGCAGTTCGTTGAGGGGCATCAGTGCGTGGTTGGAAGCGGCTTTGGACAGCAAGGAGAACTAGGTGGACCTATTCGAGTATCAGGGCAAGCAGTACTTTGCCCGCTACGACATTCCGGTGTCGCCTGGTGGTGTTGCGACGACGGTCGACGAAGCTGTCGTGCAGGCGGACGCAGCCGGCTATCCCGTCGTCATCAAGGCGCAGGTGCAGGTCGGCGGCCGGGGCAAGGCCGGCGGCATCAAGTTGGCAAACGACGCTGCAGAGGCACGACTGCACGCATCCAACATCTTGGGCATGGACATCAAGGGTCATGTCGTGAAGCGCGTCTGGGTCGAGCGCGCGAGCGACATCGCCGAGGAGTACTACGCGTCGTTCACGCTCGACCGTGGCGCGAAGAAGCACCTGCTGATGCTCTCGTCCGAAGGCGGCGTCGAGATCGAGTCGGTTGCGGTCTCCAATCCCGACGCCATCGTCATGCGCCACATCAACCCCGTCGACGGGCTCTCGCCGGCCGAGGCACGACAGGCGTGTGTCGATGCGCGTCTCAACCCGACTGCGGTCGACGGTGCCGCCGAGATCCTCGTCAAGCTGTACCGCTGCTTCACCGAAGGCGACTGCGACCTCGCCGAGATCAACCCGCTGATCTTGCGGCCCGACGGCGGCGTACACGCACTCGACGCAAAGGTCAGCCTCGACAACAATGCCGCCTTCCGCCATCCCGAGTGGGACGAGTACCGGGCCACCGAAGAGCTCGACGAACGCGAGAAGATGGCGCGCGAGCACGACCTGCAATACATCGGACTGGACGGCACGGTCGGCATCATCGCCAACGGTGCCGGGCTGGCGATGAGCACCCTCGACGTCGTCAATCAGGTCGGGGGAACCGCGGCCAACTTCCTCGACATCGGCGGTGGTGCCAACGCCGACGTCATGGCTGCTGCGCTCGAAGTGATCAACTTCGATCAGAAGGTGAAGAGCATCTTCATCAACATCTTCGGCGGCATCACCCGCGGTGAAGAAGTCGCCAACGGGATTGTCGAAGCCCTTGGTCGCGTCGAGCTTCGGGCACCGATCGTGATCCGACTCGACGGCACCAATGCCGAGGAAGGCCGCGAGATCCTGGCTACCGCCGGCATCCCCGAGTCGAAGCTCAGATCCGAACCCACGATGCTCGACGCTGCTCGCGCCGCCGTGGCGCTCGCGAACAGGAGCAACTGACATGGCCATCTTCGTCAACGCAGATACCAAAGTGCTGGTGCAAGGCCTCACCGGCGGCCAGGGAAAGTACCACGGTCTGCGCAACAAGGCATACGGCACACAGATCGTCGCCGGCGTGACTCCCGGCAAGGGCGGCCAGGACGTGGAGGGCGTCCCGGTGTACGACAGCGTCGCCGAGGCCGTCGCTGCGACCGGAGCGACGGCATCGTTCATCGCCGTCCCGCCGAAGGCCGCGCCAGCAGCGATCCTCGAGGCTGCTGCCGCCGGCATCGGCTTCGTCGTGTGCATCACCGAAGGAATACCCGCGCAGGACGAGGCGAAGGTCTTCAACACGCTGGTGCGCGACTATCCCAACACCCGTCTGCTCGGCCCGAACTGTCCCGGCATCATCAGCCCCGGCAAATGCAACATCGGGATCACTGCCGGCGAGATCGCGCAACTGCCTTCGGCGGATGGACCGAATGTCGGCATCGTGTCGCGATCGGGGACGCTGACATATCAGGCGCTCTACGAACTGAAGCAGCGCGGCATCGGCGTCTCGACGTGCGTCGGCATCGGTGGCGACCCTGTGCCCGGCACCAACTTCATCGACTGCCTCAGCGAGTTCCAGGCCGACCCCGAGACGCACGCCATCATCATGATCGGCGAGATCGGTGGCTCGGCGGAGGAAGAGGCAGCCGCCTTCATCGAGTCGTCGGTCACGAAACCGATGAGCGCCTACATCGCAGGTGTTACCGCTCCCGCCGGGAAGAAGATGGGCCACGCCGGTGCGATCGTCAGCGGCGGCAAGGGCACTGCTCAGGGAAAGATGGACGCGCTTCGTGCCGCGGGCGTGCACGTCGGGCTGAACCCGACCGAGGCCGGCGATCTGATGGCCGAGATCGTCGGCGCCTGACCCGCTTCGGGAGCGGTCGCACCAAGAGCGTCAGTTGAAGCACTGACCGTGACGAAATGTGCCGGCGCGGCAGTGCCTTGTGCCTAATTCCGCTCCCACGGTTGACATGCGGGAGTGTTCCTCTTACCTTGCCCGAATGGCCAAAGCGGACGGGCTACGTCACCCCCTGTACAAACTCGCGGCGTGCCTTGGCGCGGCCCTCCTGCTGTCGGGCACGCCCTTGAGCGTGTTCCCGGTCACGACGGCCGGCGCCGCGACACCGGCGTTCGTGCAAGCGAGGGCGAACGAGGTGAACTCCGGCACCACGAACAACTTGGCGTTCAACAGCGCCAACACCGCGGGAAATCTCATCGTCGTGTATGCCGTATGGAACAACACTGGCACGGTCGCACTGTCGGACACCAGGGGAAACACCTACACGAGCGTCGCTCCGGCTACAAGATGGAACAACAACACCTGGAGCTCCCAAGTGTTCTATGCCAAGAACATCGTGGCTGGAACCAACACCGTACAAGCCACCTTCGGCACATCAATCAACGCCTTCGGGATCATCTACATCCATGAATATTCGGGAATCAGCAAGACCAACCCGTTCGATGTAACTGCGTCGGCGATCGGTTCCAGTAGCGCCATGAACAGCGGTTCGGCAACGACGACGAATGCGAATGATTTGATCTTCGGTGGCGGAGCTTCCATCAACAACGTCAATCAACCTGGAAGTGGGTTCACCACACGCTCCACCAGCTACGGCAACCGAACCGAAGACAAGACGGTCACAACTGTCGGCTCGTACAACGCAACGGCCACGCAGAACAGCAACGGGTGGGTCATGCACATGGTGGCCTTCAGAGCGGATCCAGGAACGTCGGATACGACTCCACCCTCGACCCCGACCGGGCTCACGGCGACCGCCGTCTCCACCTCGCAGATCAACTTGGCGTGGAACCCGTCGTCGGACAACGCAGCGGTCGCCGGCTACAAGGTCTTCCGGAACGGCACACAGGTCGGTACGCCGGGCACCACCCTGTATCAGGACACGGGACTGACCGGTGCCACGACGTACAACTACACCGTCAGCGCGTACGACTCGGCGGGCAACAACTCGGGTCAATCGGTCGGTGCCAGCGCGACGACCATGACTCCTCCGCCAGACAACACGCCGCCGAGCGTCACACTCACCGCGCCGAGCGCTGGAGCAACGGTTCAAGGGCAGGTCGCGGTCTCGGCCAATGCCTCGGACGACGTTGGCGTCGTCGGTGTCCAATTCCTGATGGACGGGGTGAATCTGTCGAGCGAGGACACGACGGCTCCTTACGACATCACATGGGACACGACCAGTGCTGTCAATGGCTCGCACACCTTGGCAGCCAGGGCGCGTGATGCGGCAGGCAATCTCACCACCACGCCTCCGATCAGCGTGACTGTCAACAACCCTGCAGTTCCCAGTGGATTGGCGGCCGGGTACGCACTCGACGAAGTGTCGGGCACGTCCGCAGCTGACGCTTCCGGGCACGGGTTGAACGGGACATTGACCAATGGCCCGACCTGGGCAGCCGGTCGCTACGGGAACGCCGTGAACGTTGATGGCGTCAACGATTACGTCGACCTCGGAAACCCGGCCGGCATGCAGTTCACCGGCAGCATGACAATCAGCGCGTGGGTCTTCTCCTCGGCGTTCCCCGGTGATGACGCTCCGATCGTCTCCAAACGGGGCGCCGGCGAGCTCGGCTACCAGCTGGACACCACCATCGATATGGGCCCCCGCACCATCGGTTTCAAGTTGACGAACGCCTCCGGTGGGACGATGTTTCGCTACGGAGCGACCACGCTGCAGCTCAACACCTGGTACCACATCACTGGTATTTACAATGCTGCCGCGGGCACGCTCAATGTCTACTTGAATGGTCAACTGGACAATGGTGCACTCCTCGGCACCGTGACCTCCACGCAGCAGAACTCCAGTGCGAACGTCAACATCGGCCGACGTCCCAGTGGTGGCTTCTACTTCAACGGACGGATCGACAACGTCCGTCTGTACAACCGGGCCCTGACCGCCTCAGAAAATCAGACCGACATGAACACTGCGCTCGGTTCTGGCGGATCGCCCGACCCGACACCGCCTACGGTCTCGATCAGCTCACCCGCAAGTGGCGCTCAGGTCAACGGCATCGTGACGGTGACGGCCGCGGCGGCCGACAACGTCGGTGTGGTTGGGGTGCAGTTCGTCGTCGACGGTGTCAATGCGGGCGCGGAAGATTTGACGAATCCGTACGCGTTCAACTGGGACACCCGCACCGTGACGAACGGCGCTCACACCCTCATCGCTCGAGCGCGCGATGCCGCCGGCAACGTCACCAGTTCGTCGCCGGTGACGGTCAACGTGGCCAACACCAACTACTTCCAGAACGAGGTTCTGGCTACCGGCTTCAACCTTCCGACTGCGATGAAGTTCCTTCCCGACGGGCGACTCTTGGTCGCAGAGCTGGCCGGCAGGATCCGAATTGTCCCTGCGCCATATACGACGCCCAGCGCGACGTCTTTCCTGCAGATCACGAACATTGGCTCGGCCGGCGTCCAACAAGGCATCTACGATTTCAACTTTGATCCGAACTTTGCAACGAATCATTTCTATTACGTCTTCTACACCCTTGGCTCACCGAACCACGACCGTCTATCGCGGTTCACGGCCAATGCGACCAACACGGGCACCGTGGCGGGCAGTGAGGTTGTTCTCTACGAGGACCCGGTAAATGCCAACGCCGAACATCACGGTGGCGCCATCATGTTCGGCAACGACGGCAAGTTGTACTTCACGACTGGCGAACACTTCGACGCCGGCGTTGCCCAGAACCTCAATAGCCCGCGCGGGAAGATCCACCGAATCAACCTGGATGGCACGATTCCCACCGACAACCCCTTCTACGACGGTGCCGGCCCGCACTGGGACTCCATCTGGGCATACGGCCTGCGCAATCCGTTCCGCGCCTTCTACGACGCCCCGACCGGCCGGATGTACATCGGCGACGTCGGAGGGAACGACTATTCGACCGCGAAGGAAGAAGTGAACCTCGGCGCCCGCGGCGCCAACTACGGCTGGCCCGACTACGAAGGGTACTGCTCTGCACCCTGTACCACCCCGTTGTACGCGTGGCCCCACAATGGCCGCGACTCGGCTGTGGTCAGCGGCTTCGTCTACCACGGCACCGCATTTCCGGCGAGCTATGAAGGCAGCTACTTCTTCGGCGATTACACCCAGAACTGGATTCGCAATATGACCTTCGACGGCGGCGGCAACCTCACCGGCGTCTTCAACTTCGAACCGGCGAGCGGAGCGGTGGATGGCCCGTACGGCGACATCGTGTACCTCATCGAAGGCCCGGACCAAAATCTCTATTACCTCGATCTCGGGTACTCCGATATCAGTGGCACCTTCGGTGTCAGCAAGTTGCGCCGAATCAGCTATGTCCAATCCAATCAAGCACCGATCGTCGCAGCCTCTGCAACGCCGACGTCCGGCGCTGCTCCGCTCGCCGTCGCCTTCTCCAGCGCCGGTTCGTCAGATCCCGAAGGTCAACCGCTCTCATACTCCTGGACCTTCGGCGACAACACCACCTCGACAGCCGCGAATCCCGGGCACACGTACAGTCAGCCCGGTATCTACACCGCCCGACTGTCAGTGTCGGACGGTGTCAACACCTCGCAGTCCACTCCGATCACGATCAGCGTCGGCAATCGCCCGGTAGCGACAATCGCTTCGCCGCTCGATGGCAGTTTCTTCGTCGCCGGCAATGTCATTTCCTATTCAGGAAACGCCACCGACACTGAAGACGGAACCCTGCCGGCGAGCGCGTTCACCTGGAACGTCGACTTCCTCCACGAAGGGCACGTGCACCCGGGCACTCCCGTGACCGGCGTGAAGAGCGGAAGCTTCACGATCCCGACCACCGGCCACGATTTCAGTGGTAACACCCGATACCGCATCACGCTGACGGTGACCGACTCGAACGGCCTGACCGACACCAAGTCCGTGACCGTGTGGCCATCCAAGGTCAACCTGACGTTTGGCACTGCCCCCACCGGACTGACTCTGTATCTGGACGGTATTGCCAAGACCGCGCCATTCGTCTACGACACGTTGATCGGTTTCAACCACACCATCGACGCTCGCAACACAACCAGTGGCGGCAACACGTACAACTTCTCCTCCTGGTCGGATGGCGGCGCACAACTTCACACGATCGTGGTTCCAAGCTCCGCACAGTCGTACACCGCCACCTACACGGTGGCCCCGGTACCGGCGGGGCCGATCACCTTCGTGCAAGTCAACAGCGCGACCCCACAAGTTGCCCTGAGCACCGTGTCGGCCGGTTACACGACAGCGCAAACAGCGGGGAACTTCAACGTCGTCGTCGTTGGATGGAACGACACCGTGTCGAACATCACCGCCGTCACGGATGACAGAGGAAACGTGTATCAGCTCGCGGCACCTACCACGAGAGGCACCGGCATCAGTCAGGCGATCTACTACGCAAAGAACATCGTGGCCGGCAGCAATGCCGTCACAGCCACCTTTGACCGAGCGGCCAGCTACGTCGACCTGCGCATCCTGGAGTACAGCGGAATCGACTCCACGAACCCGGTCAATGGGACGGCCTCGTCCGCCGGAAGCGCCGCCACGGCCAACAGCGGAACTGTCACCACGACCGCCGCAAAGGCGTTGATCTTCGGGGCCGGCACGACGACCGGAAGCTTCAGCGGACCTGGTACCGGCTTCACGAGTCGCATCATCACGATCCCCGATATGGACATCGCCGAAGATCGAATCGTCACGACCGTTGGACCGTACAGCGCGACTGCCCCACAGAGCGGAAACCACGTCATGCAAGTCGTGGCGTTCCGCGGCGCCGCGCAGTAGGAGAGCGCGAAAGAGCCCCGCCGGCTGGGCGGGGCTCTTTGGTACGAACTCGGGTTGGGTCAGGCCGGCGGGGGTGGGGGAGGAGGAGGCGTCATACCGGGCGGCGGGGGCGGAGGCGGTGAAGCTTCGCCGCTGCCTTGGAACGCACCCTTGAGCTTGTTCATGTCCTTGAGATCGTTGAAGTCTCCACCGGACTCCTTGAAGCCCATGAACGCGCCGGCGAATGCGACGAGACCGGAGACCACCGACAGGATCATGCCGATTCCACGCCCAAAGCTGAAGCCGGCGGCCTCGGCGATGTCGGAGTTCTCGAGTGGGTTGAAGATGAAACGGATGAGCAACAGCAGAGCTGCCAGTCCGGTCGCGAACAACATGATGAGCGGCCACGGCAAACTGCCTGGCTTCATGGTCCCAGTCGCGAGCAGGAACGTGATGACACCCGTCGCCATGACGAGGATCCACGGCAGCGTGCCGGTCCAGAAGAAGTCGAAAACGTTGCCACCGAGGCCGCCCGAGCCGAACCCAGCGGGTCCGTCGACAGTCACCCATTCGAAGAATCCGAAGATCAAGAAGCCAAGGGCTCCGCCGATCTTCAACCAATCGGATGTCTTGAACTTACTCAGATCCACATCTGCCTCCAGATAGATACGAACTCAGCCCTTCGCGCACCGTACACCTTGTAAAGCCTCCAATCGAGGAATACCCATCGTCGCGTACTGTCGGGGTATGCCCACCGCTCTGCTCTCCGTCTACGACAAGGCCGGCATCGTCGAGTTCGCCGAAGCTCTCCATCAACTCGGATGGCACGTCGTCAGCAGTGGAGGCACTGCGAAGGCGATCTCAGCGAGCGGCGTACCCGTCACGGATCTCGCCGACCTCACCGGTGTACCCGCCATCCTCGACCATCGAGTCGTCACCCTTCATCCCACGATTCACGGCGGTCTGCTGGCGGATCCGACGAAGGCTGAACACCACGCCGACATGACCGAGCACGGCATCGAGCCAATCGACCTGTTGGTCTGCAACCTCTACCCCTTCGCCTCCAACCCCAGCATCGAGTTGATCGATATCGGTGGCCCGGCCATGGTGCGGGCTGCAGCAAAGAACCACCAATTCGTAGCAGTCGTCGTCGACCCGGCCGACTACACCGTGGTGCTCGACGAACTGCGCACCGACGGCGAGATCAGCAAGGAGACGAAACGTCGCCTGGCGCGCGACGCGTTCGCACAGATCGCCGCCTACGACGCGCAGATCGCGACGTGGTTCGACGACGAGGTGCTGCCGGGCAACATGCATCTGTCGATGACCAAGGCGCAGTCTTTGCGGTACGGCGAGAACCCGCATCAGTCCGGCGCGCGCTATCGCGTCGAAGGCCGTCGCAGTTGGTGGGACGACGCTGTGCAACACGGCGGCAAGGAGATGAGCTACCTCAACCTGTTCGACACCGAGGCGGCGTGGCGACTCGTTCAGCACTTCGACGAGCCGGCATGCGTGATCGTCAAGCATGCCAACCCGTGCGGCGTCGCGGTGACCGACGACATCACCGACGCGTACGTCAAGGCGAATGCCTGTGATCCCGTCAGCGCGTTCGGCGGCATCGTCGCGCTGAATCGCGCGGTGCCCGAGGCGTTGGCCGACGCGCTCGCGGCGGTGTTCACCGAAGTGATCGTCGCGCCATCGTTCGACGACGACGCGTTGGCCATCCTGACCCAGAAGAAGAATCTGCGGGTGCTCACCGGGCCGCCGCCCTACGGCACGCCGCTCGACATCCGCTCGATCGACGGCGGTCTGCTGGTACAAGAGGTCGATTCGGTCAACCTCGATCGGTCGACGTGGCGAGTCGTCACCAAGGCCGAGCCCAGCGACGCGCAATGGGCCGACCTGCAGTTCGCGTGGCAGGTCTGCGCGGCGGTCAGCAGCAACGCGATCGTCTACGCCAAGGACCGCCAGGCTTTCGGAATCGGAGCAGGGCAGCAGAACCGTCTCGACTCCGCACGCATCGCGGCCGAGCGATCAGCCGGGAGGGCGGACGGCGGTGTGTGCGCGAGCGATGCGTTCTTCCCGTTCCGAGACGGTCTCGATGCGACCGCGGCTGCCGGAATTCGAGCGGTGATCCAGCCGGGTGGCAGCGTCCGCGACGACGAAGTGATTGCCGCCGCCGACGAGCATGGCATCGCGATGGTGTTCACGGGCGAGCGACACTTCCGCCACTAGGTGAGAACGGAAGTTCAGGCGTCCGTTTGCGACGTGCGTGATGCTCGCACGGCGTTCACGATCGTCGGTGCAACGACCAGCACCAGCCCAGAAAGGATCAGGGTCGTTGCCTGTCCGGTGGTGCTGCTCGGCTCGAACACGGAGGTGAAGAACGTAACCGTGCCGATTGCCGCGACGGCGACACCGAACCATGTGGTCGCCCGGCGCTGTCCGTGATCACCGACCACGGCAACGACGACACCGGCGAACGTGAGCAACAGGGCACCGCCCGTCGAGCCGAGGTCCTGAACGACCTTCAGGACCGCGAGCGCGGCGGACAGGAGGGCGGCGACCACGAGACTCGTGCCGACGCCGTGGTGGCCGTGTTCGTCGAGCCACCACACCATCGCGAGAAACGCGATCCCGACGATGACGTAGATCCAGGTTTGCCCACCGATGAAGTCGGCCAGCCCGAGGTCGAACAGGTCGGAGTCGCTCGACGAATCCCCGCCGAAGGTCGTCAACCAGAGCACGATCGCGACTGCGCCTGTCCCCAGCATCAGCGGCCGCCCGCGCAGGCCGGGTAGCGCCCACGCGGCGATCAACAGAACAGCTGTCAGTATCAAGGTGCCGCCGCCGTCGCCTCCGGAGGTGAGCGCGGCCGCGACGCCGGGAATCCCGACGAATGCAGCACCGACGGCCGCGGAACGAAGCTCGGGCTGCGACTTCACCCCGAACCGCACCGCGTACGCAAGCACGACGATGAGCACGGCAGCGGGGATGGTGCGAGCTTTGTCGTCGACAGAGTCGCCGATGATCGACAAGGCGATGCCCGCCGCTGCCGCCGCACCACCCACACCTGCCAACGCGATCGACAGACGCACCGCCGGTCGCTCGCGTGCATCGGGCCCGAGGCTGTCGAGGAACGCTGTGATCGATGCCGATCCCGATGCCGATGCGGACGCCGACGCGGGTCCTTCGGAAGACAACGCGCTCGCAGGCGTCGCGAACGGCACCGAGACCGTGGTTCCGAGTGGATCGACGCTCTGCGCCCCGTCGGTGATCACGTGGGCAGTCCACTTCGAGCCGTCGAAGTACCGCTGCTGGAACCGTCCATACGGATCGGGGAACCATCCCGTTGGCTGTGACATCGACCCTCCTTTTCCCGAAAGCCTGACACGCAGAAGCCAGCGCTTCGAGCATCGTCTGCCCAGCACACGGGCGCGCGAAACACGGAGTGACCACGTTCGGTACTGTCTCATCAGCGATACTTGTCACCCGATGAGCACACGGACGGTATCTCGCGTCTCCAGCTCGTTCGTCGCGCCCAAGCGGCAGTTGAGCCGCGTCCCATACCTGCCCGGACTCGATGGCATGCGTGCCCTTGCGGTCGTGGCCGTCATGCTGTATCACGCCAATCACGACTGGCTCAGTGGCGGCTTCCTGGGCGTCGAGGTCTTTTTCGTCATCAGTGGCTACCTCATCACGCTGCTGCTGATCGGCGAGCACGAGCGCAACGGTCGCATCAGGCTTGGCCAGTTCTGGCTGCGCCGATTCCGCCGCTTGGTGCCGGCGGTGCTCACGATGATGGGTGCAGTGGCCGTGTACATGGCGCTGTTCAACCGCCAGCCGCAAGGCCGCACGCGCGGCGACTTCCTCGGCGGGCTCTTCTACGTCAGCAACTGGTATCAGATCTTCGTCGGTCAGGGCTACACGTCGAACGAGGCGTTCGTGCCCTTTCGTCACCTGTGGTCGCTGGGCGTCGAGGAGCAGTTCTATCTGATCTGGCCGCTGGTGATGCTCGGCATCCTGGCGCTCGGTCGCCATCGTCTGCCTCGCGTCGCGCTGTGGCTGTTCGGCATCAGCGCGTGGATCGCGTTCATGGTCGGGTTGCTGTTCGCCAACGGCGACGTGGCGACGACGTGCTCACCCGAGGCGATGAACGGCTATTGGAAGCTGTTCGGTCGTTGCGTCAGCGTCAACGACATGCTGTACCTCGGATCCTTCAGTCGAGCCGGCGGTCTGATGATGGGCGCGGCGTTCGCCATGGTGTGGCGGCCGATGGCGCTGATGCGAGGTGCAGCGCGCAACAAATCGCGGCAACTCGACCTGCTGGCACTCGCCGGCCTCATCGCCCTCGGGTACCTGATGTGGAAGCTCACGCTGTCAGGCGATGGCCGCTCCACCGGCATTCGCTTCAACCCGTGGCTGTTCCGCGGCGGGTTCTTCCTCACCGGCCTCGCCACCCTGATGGTGATCGCCGCCGTCACGCACCAACGGGCGATGATGGGCAGGCTGTTGGGGAACCCGGTCTTCAACTGGGTCGGTACGCGTAGCTACGGCATGTACCTCTACCACTGGCCGATCTACCAGATCATCCGCGGCCACGCCGGCGTGGGCATGACCACGACGCAGTGGGTGGTCGCGATGGCGTTTACCCTGCCGATCACCGAAGCCAGCTATCGCTACATCGAGATGCCCATCAGG